>CAVVYO010000007.1:0-318045 GCA_963752515.1 Candidatus Glassiibacteriota bacterium
AGGTTATCTCTACTCAAAACATGATCGCCGTCAGGAAATAGTCGCTAATCAGGATCGATATCGACGCCAGCACAACCGCCTCCGTCGTGGCCCGACCGACCCCCTCGGCTCCCCCCCGTGTATTGAATCCCTTGTAGCAGCCGACCAGACTTCAGGATCAGACCGAAGCAGGCGGCTTTGACGAGTCCGTTGTAGATATCGCCCAGGACCACAAGCGAAGTGATGTTCTTGACAAAGGCTCCTTTATTGATGTCGAGGATGTGGACGCCAACGAAATAACCGCCCACGATACCTACAAAATCGGATACAATGGTGAGAACGGGCAGCATCAGAACGCCGGCGATCACCCGAGGGACGATCAGGTACTTGACGGGATTCGCCGCCATGACGTAGAGGGCGTCGATCTGTTCGGTGACCCGCATCGTTCCCAGTTCCGCCGCCATGGCGGAGCCTGCCCGAGCCGTGACGATCAGCGCCGTAAGGACCGGCCCCAACTCCCGCGTCATCCCGAGGGCAACAGTCGAACCGACGAGGCTTTGGGCGCCGAATAGCCGGAAACCGTAATAGCCCTGAAGGGCCATGACCATTCCGGTGAAAGTTCCCGTGAGAACGACGACAAAGATCGATTTGACTCCGACGAATTCCATCTGCTTGAAGATATTCCGAAGTTTAAGAGGAGGTCTGACCATCCATGCCAAGACCGACAGAAACAGAAGGAAGATCTTCCCCGTCTCCTCGACATTTTCCATGACGGCCCTGCCGAGACGGTCCAGGAAGGCGGCGACACGGTTCATTTACAAGGGTCCTCGTTTTCGGGCGTGTACCTCCAAAGCGTATCGGATGATCCGGTCGATCAGGCCTGCCGGGGTGATCCCGGATGCCGCCGCTTGATGGAAAAGGACGGTGGATGGCGTCATGCCGGGGAGTGTGTTGGGCTCGAGGACTGCGACCCGTCCATTTGCTCTCATGAACATGTCGATCCGGGCATATCCCTTCAGGTTGAGGACTTGGAAGGTTTCGACAGCCGTCTCCCGGATCTTCTCGATCTGCTCGGTGGGGAGCCGGGCCGGTGTCTTGTTTTCCCCTTGGCCGTAAAGGAATTTGTCTTCGAGTGAGAGGACGTCGGTCGTAGGGATCGTCTCCGACGGCGTCAGGGCCTCGGGCGCATCGGCGCCCAGAACGCCGCACGTCACCTCCATCCCCACAAGAAACTCTTCCACCAGAGCGACATTGTCCCACAGAAAGGCTTCATTCAGGGCAATGGGAAGACCCTCCGCCGCGACGACCTTCTTCACGGCGGTGCTGCATCCTTCTCGGCAGGGTTTGACGACGCAGGGAAAGCCGATCTCGTGGGTGATCTCCTCCGGACGACCTTTTGATCCGTCTCCCAGCGCTTCAGCGGGACGGGAATCGTCAGCGGAACGTCGATGCCGCTGATTTAAGGATCCGCCGACAGACATACTTATCCATACCGATCGCGGAGGCCAGGACGCCGGATCCTGTATAGGGGATCCCTAGAAGTTCAAGCAATCCCTGTATACAGCCGTCCTCGCCGTACTTGCCGTGGAGGCCGAGACAGACGACGTCCATCCGGTCCTTCAGGGATTCATAGGGGATCGGTTTGGCCTCCTCCGCAAGATCATCCGCGATGTCGCCGGTACTGTTCCGCATGAGTAGTTTGATCGGAATTTCCCAGAGAGCCGCCCGGCTGTCCATGAAAATAGGGATGGGATCATACTGACGCCGGTCGATCTTGCTGAAGATGTTCCTCCCGCTCTCCAGTGAGACTTCCTTTTCCGAGGAGAGGCCTCCCATGATGATCCCAACCCGGATTTTTCGTGCTGTCATTTTCTTCCATATCAGAATTTCACCGTCAGGCCGACGAAGGGACCCGCAAATTCGGTATCCAGAAAGACGTCGCTCTCGTCGATCTTGAGCCGGAGCGCTTTATAGCCTGCATGGATATCCAGGAAAGGAAAGGGGGTCAAGGAGAGGTCGGCCAGCACCTCATAAAGATAGTTGCCGGAATAGGCGATGCCGGTGACCTTTGCCCGCGCCTCGAGAATGTCGCGGAGGATGCCGATGTGGGTGCCTACCCCCACCATTGGCAGCGGTGAGCGCAACGTGGCTTCAGTCCCGATTTTTTTAAAAATCGGTTCAATCAATTTCGCCTCAGTGTCGATGTACTTGATCTGTCCGATCAGGTTGAAAGAGATACCGGCCAAGGCGTTCTCCAGATCCAGCAAGGTATACTGGTATTGCGCATCGAACATCTTGAGATCGAGGGACGTATCGACTCTGCTGCCGACGGCAAAAGTCTGACCGTTGAAGACGATCTTCTGGGTGAGTATGGCCGATCCCGAATAGTCCATTGCCGTGTAGGCGAGGGTCAGAAGATGCCGTCCGTGGCCCACGAAGACTTCGACTGAGGGGAAGGGCTTATCGTCCTCGACCCCAAGCATGGAGGTGAGGTCGAGCCTGTCACCGACCAGGCCGGAGTCATCCACCTTGATATCGGCGCTGAACGTCGGGAGCCAATAGAGACCTCTGGCGCCGATCTCAAATGCGCCGGCCGGCATGGTAAAGCAAAACAACAAGGCGAGTGCGAAAAAAACAACTGTCTTTTTAGTATGCTGCATCTATACCTCCGCAGATGGGTTTAAGGTTTTGTCCTGTTTGCTGTGTCCGCGGGTGTGAACGATTCAGAACCCGGACTTCTATACCACCAAAAATCATTATTTTCCAGCGGGTCGTAAATCTTTGTTTGTCCGCCGGTAAAGATCGGGGGAGAGGTTCTGCCCTCATTGGCTTCATGCTGGAGTCTGTCGAAGGTGAGGACCGTCCCGAGCACCGCTCCGTGCTTCCGGATAGCCAGCAAAGCGTAATTCGAGCAGGAGGGGTAATAGGCGCAGGTCTGTCCCCACTGGTGGCTGAGGTAGTGCTGATAGAAGAGGATCGGCGCCATGGCAATATCTTCTATGATGTCCTGCGTCCCCGCCGCCGTTCCAGTCTTATCCGCTTTAGCTTGAAGCGCTTTCCTGGGCCCGCGAAGGAGACCCTCGTCCGCTGGAGATCTCTGAACCCAGATGAACGCGGTGACGAAGGTGATGACGATGACAAGAAGCAGGCGCGACGGCTGGTTTTTATCCCCATTTCGGAAAGGGGTTGCAAAAGGAGAGTGTCCGGTTTTCCCGACGACACGGATTTTCTTCATGGAGATAAAAGGCGGTGCGGCTGAGTGGTGATAGGTTCATGACAAGGTCTGCCTCAAAAAGGATAGGTGAACATGACGGAAAGGCCGCCGGGTCGGCCGATCTCGCTTTCTTGGAGATTCAGCCGTTGAATTCCGCTACGGAAGTGGTCCTCATCGACTTTCCTGTTGTACTTGTACGCGCCGCCCACCGCCCCGTAAATGCCTCCCGCATACCAGCCGAGCTCGAAAAGAGTCAGAATGGCGCCGAGGCCGTAGTTATCCGAGTCGTATGCCTTGCAGGCGGCGAGGATGAACAGGGCGTTCAGGAAGAACGAATAGGCGCCGTCCTGGTACCGCTCGTTGTAAAACTGGCCGCTTCCCGGAAGGATTGCCGATAGAACTCCGGCGGTCTCCGGCGACTTGTAACGGGCGCCTTTCTTATCTTGGAGGAGCACTTCCATTCGGCCGGCTTCCTTTTCTATTTCCGGCAGGACCATGCGGTCCTTGAGCAACTTTTCCGCCTCCTCGAACCGGTTCTGACGGATGAGCAGAAGAATCTCCCAGCGGGCGGCCGCACTTTTCATCTCACGGTCCGGGCCGCTCAAAATGAGTTGGAAGAGGCGCTCGGCCTCCGAGGTTTGACCCAGTTTGAGAAGCGCGATCGCCTTGTGGAACGTCGCCGCGCTGGCCAGTGAGGATGCCGGAAAACGTGTGAGAAATTCGTCATAGGCGGCAATGGCTTCGGCCCATTCATGGGACATCAGGTAGGCGTCCCCGATCAGTTTGGCGCTCTCCTCGGTCCGCGGTCCCTTTGGGAAGAGAAAGATATAGCGTCTGGCCTCGGTAATCGACCGGTAATACTCGCCGGCAGCGAAAAGTTCGGCGCCGAACTGCCGGATTTCCTTCTCGCGCAGGTCATAATATTGCGTTGCGAAGTCATCGGCGTATAGCCATCCCGGCTGTAGGAGAAAAAGGATCAGGGCGATGATTCGAAGCGTTTTCATAGCGAAGCGATCCTATTATTTCATCTTATTCATCGAGAAAAGGAAAGGCGGTCGCCTATGTCTTCTGCAATCCATAGTCTTCATGATTTTCTCATAGTGAGACGTGTACTGGAGTTTAATTCGGGTTAATTCTTATGGAGGAAAATCAAGCCTCCTTTAATTTTACGTGGCTCTTCAAATTCTTTTATTATATATCCATAGGCCGATTTGAATAGGGGAAAGGTACAGGTGATGGTGGGGGGGAAACTTAAGACAAGGCTCATCAACCGTTTACTCCGGATGCGCTTCGTGCAGGAAGCCATGGTCGAGAGGACGACGCTTGCCTCGTTGCGCGTGAAACCGACACCCAGGGTATGGGCAGGAATCTGGCTCATCGCTTTGAGCTATGTGATCGGCTGGCCGGCGGTGGGGCTCCTGGCCCTGATCTCCTTCCACATGGGCGAGCCCTTGATTGTCGCCATCGGCGGACCGATCACCTACGGCCTCTCCCACCTCGTATTCATGGCAGGTTTCTATCTGGCCGGTTCCCATTATGCCTCGATTTTTATTCGCTGGGTCGCTTGGAGAACAGTGGAGAAATGGGGGAATGCCGCTCCGATGGGTCGTGAATGTGCCGGCAAGGGGACTTTATCACCCGCTCACGGCGTGGGTTTCATCGCCTTTTTTCTTTCCGGAGTCCTTCTCCTGTTCGATGCGAAGATGGCCGCCTTGCCCCTCGGCTTGTTCGTCTTGTGCTGTCTGGTTTTCCCTTTCGTTCCTCGGGTGGGATTTTTTCTGCCGGTGATCAGCCGGGGCAGAAGGGATGTGAAGGCGGTGGCCTTAACCTTCGATGACGGTCCTGAGCCCGATGTGACCTTCCCTTTACTGGACCTGCTTGGGCGTCATGAGGTCGTGGCGACCTTTTTTGTCATCGGCAGGAAGGTGGAGGAAAATCCGGCGCTGGTCCGGGAGATCCTTTTACGGGGCCATGCCGTCGGCAATCATTCCTACCATCACGACCCCCTGCTGATGTCCGTTCCAGTGCGAGGCTTGCAGAGGAGGTTGCCCGGAACCAGCAGCTACTGACTCCTTTCGGCATACAGCCCCTGGTTTTCCGGCCGCCCGTGGGCATCACCAATCCCAGATTGCCAAAGGTCTTGAGGAAGTTGCACCTGGACTGCGTCACCTTCAGTTGCCGGGCGAATGACTTTGGAAATCGGCGGATTGCGGGTCTCGCGACGATCATCCTGAGAAAAATCCACCCCGGCGCCATCGTCCTGCTTCATGACGTCACCCCGCGGGGCGATGGAAGGATTGCGGACTGGTTAAGGGAGGTGGAGCAGCTCATCCTGGGTCTGACATCCCAGGGATATAAAATAGTTCCCCTGTCGGAGCTGATCGGCAGACCGGTGATGGACCTCTGTCCGCGTATCCGCCCAAGCCATGATTTTTCTTGACACCTGTACCGGTAAAAGTTAGTAAAAAAAGATTAATTGATCGTTTTCATCCGGTCACAAGGTAAAGGTTCGGATAACGATGATGCCATTCATGCAAAAGCTGACACACCTGTCGTCTACGGCCGACCAGATCACCGCATCGGCCTGCGTTCCCGCCGATTCGGTCTGGTATGCGGGTCATTTCCCGGGTTATCCGATTCTACCGGGAATAGCGATCCTTGCACTGGTGGAGGAAGCGATCGTCGCCATGGAACAAAAGGAGAACAGGCGGGTGGAGATCACAGGCATCGGCAGGGTACGTTTCCGCCTCCCTGTCAAACCCGATGACCTGATGACCCTGAAAATCGACAGAGAAAAAACAAGATCGATTAAACTATGGATTTTCCGTTTGTATTGACGAAGAGATGGCCTGCTCGGGTTTTTTTAGGGCAAGGATCGCCGCAGACTGATTTGGATTGTGCAACAAATTTCTTGACAAAGAAGAAGGTTTCAATCATTTTCTCTTGTCCTTGGATAAATAGCATATTGACGTTAGGGAGGTTGAATCATGCCGGAGACTAAAGAGATCCAGGAGTTGATCCTCCGGATTGCCAAGATCATCATTGAGGAATTGAAGCTGGAAGACATCACGCCGGAGAAGTTCGATCCCGATATGGATCTTGTGGATGAACTTGGCGTGGACAGCATGGATCTGGCAACGGTGGCTCTGGTTCTGCAGGATGAATATGGCGTCTTCATCGATGAGGACGACTATCCGAAATTGAAAAACATCAGACTGATCGCCGGATACTTGCAATCCCGGCTACAGGACGTAAAAGGGTGATGAGAAAGAAGCCCCGATATGGCCGCGGGGGCGAAAAAATCGGAGAGAATGCATGGGGCAGGGTAGGGAGCCGGTTGTGGCGATGAAGGTGGAAAGTTCACAGTATGCTATACCGGTTGACGAAGATGTTGGGGAAAAAGCGCCGATTGACTCTTTGGCGGAGCTTTCCAGGCGCTGGAAATTTTCCGACTTGCTGGCCGATCCGGCCGTGCGGGCCCGCTGGGAAAAAGTGCGCCGATACTTCTTTCTCCGCGAATCCACCTACGACATGTGCAACCGCTGCAATCTGAGCTGCGATGGCTGTTATTACTACGAGGGCGCCAAGCAGTTCGCCTGCGAGAATGGCGATCCGGAGGCGTGGCGGGAACTCATGCGCAAGGAAAAGGCGCGCGGCATCACCTATGTGGTTCTGGCCGGAGCCGAACCTTCGCTGGTTCCCGAGCTTCTTCAAGTCTGTTATGCCGAGATGCCACTGGGGTGCATCGCCACGAACGGGGTTCGTCGCATCGACCCCGCCGTCGAGTACCGGATTCATGTCTCCGTCTGGGGCAATGATGAAACCAGCGCGCGCGTCCGCAAGGCAAAAAATCTTCTGGACCGCCAGATCGCAAACTACCAGGGCGATCCCCGCGCCGTTTCGTCTACACGTTCACTCGGGAAAACATTGATGAAATATCAGACGTTATGACCGTCCTGGCCTCCGCGGACTGCCGGGTCACTTTCAACGTCTTTTCCTCGCCTGTGGGTTACGAGGGACCGCTTCGTCACGACGAGGCCTCTCTGGCCCGCACGCGGCAGGTTATGGGCGAGATGATGGATCGATATCCCCGGCACGTTCTTTATTCCCCCTATGACGTCGTCGCTCACACCCACGCCCGGGGCCTTCATGACCTGTATGGATGTTCCTATCCGCGGAGGAATGACTCGACGGCCATCGGTCTGGGCCGTTCTTTCCGCCAATTCCGGACCGACCTCACATGGGATCGAGGGGTCGCCTGCTGCGTCCCCGATACGGACTGCGACGACTGCCGCCATTATGCGGCGGGGAGTGCCGTGTCACCGCCCGGCTCTACCGGCATGTGACGGACCCGTTGACTTTCAGGTCCTGGCTGGACTATGTCGATACCTATCTGGCCGTTTGGGTCATGAGATATGAAAAGGGAGAGAACCTCTGCGTGGAGATGGTTCCACCGCCGGAGGGCGAAGCAATCAGGAAGGCATAAGTGATGCAAACCGTCAGTTCACTTCTGGATAATGAGTGGTATGAGCGCTACAAGGCGATTTCCCGTCTGAATATTCGCAGTTCGATCTACGATGTGACGAACCAGTGCAACCTCCGCTGCAAAGGCTGTTTTTTCTTTTCGTCCGATGAGCATAAGGCCGCGCCAGAGGAGATGGATATCCTTCGATGGGAGGCCTTCGTTAAAAAGGAACAGGCGCGCGGGGTCAACCTGGCGAAGTCGCATTCTCGGGTTCCTGCTCCAGGGCGCGGCGGATCAGCCGCATCGCCTCTTCCAGCCGGGTGCCGCGCTCGGCGTAGAAATAGCCCAGGTAGTTGAGGGCCGGGGCATGGTCCGGGTACTCCTTCAGCACCTGGAGCAGCCAGCGCTCGGCGGCGGGGTAGTCCTGGCGCTCGTGGCAGATGTTGGCCAGGCCGAACAGCAGCTCCCGGCGCTCCTCCCCCTGCTGGGCGATCGGGGCGCGCTCCAGGCCCTGCTCCAGGACCTGCGCCGCGCGCTCCAGCTTCCCGGCCGCGCCATAGACCCGGCTCAGGGTGAGGTAGACCGGCAGGAAATCCGGCTGCTGCTCCCGGACCAGCAGGAAGCTGGCCGCGGCCTCCTCGTAGCGCTCCTGGCGGGCCAGGAGGAAGCCCAGGACATAGTGGCCATCGGCGGTGAGCCGCTCCCGCAACGGCTCGAGCTGGCCCAGCGCCTGCTCGTACTCCTCGTTCTGGTAGTAGAGCCGGCCCAGTTGCTCGGCGGTCCAGAGGCTGGTGTCGCCCTCGGCTGTCGCCTGGCGCAGCAGGCTGATCGGCTTGTCCAGCTCCTTGAGCTGGAGGGAGACATTCACCAGGCGCTGGAACTCGCCGCGCAGCGCCGCGGGAGCCAACTGCAGGAAGACCAGGTAGTAGTGCTGGGCCTGGCGCCATTGCCGGTCGATCTCGCTGAGGTGGCCCAGCAACTGGTAGGGCTCCGGCTGCTGCGGATCGGCCTGGATCGCGCGCTGCAGGTGCTCGCGGGCCTGGTCGAACTGGCGGAGCTTGATGTGCAGCACCCCGAGCTGGACCAGGTCGCGGGCATAGCCGGGATCTTTCGGGTCGAGCAACGGCTGGTAGAGCGGGATCATCTCCTCGTAGCGGTCGGCCTGGAACAGCAGCCGCAGCAGGTTGCGCCGCGAGACCCGGTCGGCGGGGTCCTGCTCCAGGGCCGCGGAGTAGATTTCCAGCGCCCGCTCCGGTGCTCCGGTCAGCTCGTAGCCGAGGGCCATCACCCGCAGCATCGGCGAGCTGAGCTGGCCGGACCCGGTCCGGCGGGCCTCGAGTTTGGCCAGGAAAGCGTTCCAGTTGGCCGAGTCCGGGGCCTCGGCCAGCTCCCGCCCGTTCAGCACCCGCACCGCCGCGCCGAAGATGCGGTCATAGACCTCCCCGCTGTCCTCGGGCGCCAGCTCGGCATAGGCCAGGTAGCGTTCCAGGGCCTCATCCCAGCGGCCCTCCCGCTCGTTGAGGCTGCCCAGCAGCCGGTGGGTTTCCGCCTGGCCGCTGTCGGCCGCCAGGCTCTGTTCCAGGTACTGGCGGGCGGGCTCGGGGGCCCCCAGGGTCAGGTAGATCGCCCCCAGCTGGTAGAGATCGAAAGCGTAGGTCTCGCTCTCGGGATGGATCAGCGGCTTGTAGAGCGGGATCAGCTCCTGGTAGCGGCCCTGGGTGCGCAGCAGCTCCAGCAGCCGTCGCCGCAGCCAGTCATCCTCGGGATCGCGTTCCAGGGCCAGCTTGAAGAAGCGCACCGCCTGGTCGGGGCGGTTCAGGGCCTGGTAACCGAAAGCCAGCAGCTTGAGCGCCTGCGGGTCGGTGGTTTCCGGCCGGCGGGCCAGCGGCTCCAGCAGCCGGACCATCGGCTCGATCCGGCCCAGCTCGAACAGCACCTCGGCATAGAGGGTCTTGAGGAACGCGCTGCCGCGGTCGAGCTCCATCGCCCGGCGGAAGCGCTCGGCGGCCTCCGCCTTCTGTCCGTTTTCCAGCAGCTCATACCCGGCGATCAGCTCGGCCACCGGGCGGGTGTCGTAGGAACGGGCCCGGGCGGCCCGCAACGGGTGCGCCGCGGCGAGCATCAGCAACCCGGCCAGGAGCGCAGCAACGATTCGCCATCGGGACCGCGGGATCATCCGACCCATCGTCTTTCCCCTGCTGAATGTCCGTTAACTCATCATCTGGTCTGGAAATATAGCCGCAACGCGTCAGGAGGTCAAGCGCCGGCCGCGCCGGGGCCGCCGAACCTGCCGGGAGCGGCCCCCCATGCGGTGATAAGCCTTTCCAACCCCCACCGCCCTCCTTATATTTTATAAAACTCTCCGCGCGGTTTGTTGCACCTTTCACGGCTCCGCCGGCCCCGGCGGGAAATCGGACGGGATGATGGCCCCAGTCAGGATCGCAGTGGCGGGAGTCGGCCACCTGGGCTCGCTGCACGCGCGGATCTACGCCGGGCTGCCGGGGGCCGAGCTGGCCGGGGTGTTCGACCTGGACCGGGAACTGGCGCGGGAGGTGGCCGCCCGTCATGGCGTGCGCGCTTTCTCCAGCCTGGAGGAGCTGGCGGCTGAAGCCGAGGCGGTGAGCCTGGCGGTCCCCACCGATGCCCATCACGAGCTGGGCTGCGCCCTGCTCAAGGCCGGCTGCCACCTGCTGGTGGAAAAGCCGATCGCCGCCTCGATCGCCCAGGCCGCCGAGCTGGTGGCCCTGGCCGAGGAGCGCGCGCTGGTGCTGCAGGTGGGCCATGTCGAGCGCTTCAACCCGGCGCTGCTGTCCGCGGCCGGGCAACTGGACGGCGTGCTCTACCTGGAGAGCGAGCGCCTGGCCCCGTTCAATCCGCGCGGGACCGAGGTCCCGGTGGTGCTCGACCTGATGATCCACGACATCGACATCATCCTCAGCATCGTGCGGCGCAGGGTGCTGACGGTTGCGGCGCTGGGGCTGCCGGTATTCACCTCCAGCGTCGATATCGCCAACGCCCGGCTGGAGTTCGAGGGCGGCGCGGTGGCCAGTGTCTCGGCCAGCCGGGCCAGCATGGAGAAAGTGCGCAAGATGCGCTTTTTCGCCCCGGACCGCTACCTGTCGGTGGACCTGCTGCAGCGCGGGGTCCAGCTCTACCGCAAGCGCCCGGGGGCCAGCCCCAGCCTGGACCGCCGGGCCGCCAACCCGGGTCCGGCCAGCATGCTCGAGCTGGTGTCGCGCGAGGAGCTGCCGGTGGACACCACCCGCGAGCCGCTGGCCATGGAGCTGGAAAGCTTTCTCTCCTGCGTGTCCGGGGGGCTGCCGCCGGTGGTTTCCGGCCGCGATGGGCTGCAGGCGCTGGAGGTGGCCGAGCGGATCATGGAGGCGATCGGCCGCTCGCTGGAGCAGGCCGGGCTGGCCGCCCCGCGACCCCTGGCCGGGAAGGAGGCGGTGTCCTGATGGCCCTGATCGAGCGCTGGAAGGAACGCAAGCTGTTCTACGGCATGAGTCCGAGGGGCAGCAAGCCGCTCTGGTTGAAGTTGATGGCCCTGGCGCTGGTGCTGCTGCTGATCTACTATTTTTCCCGGCTCTAGCGGGCCTTTAGCCCGGGATGGCAGCGAGCGCGATGGAAAAACTGGAACTGTTCATCTCGGCCGGGGACCCCAGTGGAGAGAAGCACGCCGCCCGCATGGTGGATGAGCTGCGCCGGCTGGCGCCCGGCCGGGAGCTGCTGATCCGGGGGTTCGGCGGGCCGGAGCTGCAGCGACGGGGGGTGGAGCTGCTCTGCCCCCAGGAGCGCCTGGCGGTAATGGGCCTTACCGAGGTGGTGGCCCACCTGGGCTTCTTCCTGGGCCTGCTGCGGCGGATCGAGCAGGAGTTCCGCCGCCGCCCGCCCGGGCTGGTGGTGCTGGTGGATTTCCCGGACTTCAACTTCCGCCTGGCGCGGATCGCCCACCGTCACGGCATCCCGGTGCTCTACTACATCAGCCCGCAGATCTGGGCCTGGCGCCAGGGCCGCCGTCGCGCCCTGGCTCGCCTGGCCGACCGCCTGGCGGTGGTCTTTCCTTTCGAGGTCGAGTTCTACCGCGATCAGCCGCTCCCGGTGGAGTTTGTCGGCCACCCCCTGGCCGAGGACCCGCGCCCGCGCCTGGGACGGGAGCAGTTCTGCCGGGCCTGGGGCTTCGATCCGGGCCGTCCCCTGCTGGGCCTGATGCCCGGCTCGCGGGTCAGCGAGCTGGAGCGCCACCTGGAGCCGTTCCTGGCGGCGGCGGAGCTGTTGGCCGGGCGCAGGCCGGAGCTGCAGTTCGGGCTGGGGGTGCTGCCCCACACCGCGCCGGTGGTGGAGCGCCAGGCCGGCCGCCTGGAGCGCCTGGGGGTGCGCCTGGTCCGCGGCGACTCGATGAACCTGATCGCCCACAGCCGGGTGCTGGTCACCAAGAGCGGCACGACGACCATGGAGGCGGCCCTGCTGGGCACGCCGGCGGTGATCTGCTACCGCACCAGCGCCTTAAGCTATTTCCTGGCCCGCCGCCTGGTGCGGGTGAGCCGGATCGGGATGCCGAACCTGCTCGATCCCGAGCCGGCGATCCCCGAGCTGATCCAGGACCAGGTCCGCCCCGACCGGATCGCCGAACTGGCGCTGGAGCTGCTGGAGGAGGACTCGGAGCTGCGCCGCCGAATTCTGGACCAATATCAGAGAGTGGGCCGGCTGCTGGCGACCGAGAAAGGCGCCAGCCGGCGGGTGGCGGAGATCGTGCTGGAGATGGCCGCCCCGACTGGTCCGGGCGGCGGGAGCGCCGCGTGAGCCGGGAGCCGGAAAGCGCCGGGACCGAAAGCTTCACCGGCTGGCGCTGGGTGCTGGTCGGGCTGGCGGGAAGCTGGCTGTTGCGCCTGGTCTACCTGACTGTCCGCACCCGCGAGTTCGGACGGGAAAACTGGGCGCGGGGAAGGCGGCTGGGACCCGGGCCGCTGGTGTTCGCGCTCTGGCACGGCCGGATGCTGGGCAACTGCTGGCACGACCGCGGCCAGGGGGTCTGTGTCCTGAACAGCCATCACCGCGATGCCGAGATCATCGTGCGGGTGGTCACGCGGCTGGGCTTTTACAGTGTCCGCGGCAGCAGCACCCGCGGAGCGGCCGCCGGGCTGAAGGGAATCCTCACCGCCCTGCGGAGCGGACGCGACCTGGCGCTGACAGTCGATGGGCCGCGCGGGCCGGCCGGGCAGGTCAAGCCCGGGGCGATCTATGCCGCCTCGCGCTCGGGCTGCCCGCTGGTGCCGGCCGCGGTGGGCTACAGCCGGGCCTGGCGGCTGCGGAACTGGGACCGTTTCGAGATCCCCAAGCCGTTCTGCCGGATGGCGGTGGTCTATGGGACCCCGTTGCGGGTCCCGCGCGAGCTGGACGAGGAGGGGGTGGCGCGCTGGGGGGAGGCCGCGGCCCGGGCGATCGACCGGATGGCCCGGGAGGCCGACCACCTGGCCCGGCCGGTGGAACGGCCCGGCTGGCGCCTGAAGCTGGCGGCCGGGATCGGAGGTTTCCTCACCCGCCGCCGGGACCGCCTGCGCCACCTGCCGCTGCTGCTGGCGCTGCTGCCCCTGGAGCTGCTCTACCGCCTGGGCTGGGAACTGCGGGAGCTGCTCTGGCGCACGGGAGCGCTGAAAGCGGTCCCCACCCCGGCGCCGGCGATCTGCGCCGGGAGCCTCGCGGTGGGGGGGGCCGGCAAGACCCCGGCGGTGCTGCTGCTGGCCGGGCGGCTGGCGGAGCGGGGGCTGAAAGTGGCGATCTTGAGCCGCGGCTACCATGGCCGACGCGCGGGCGGGCTGCCGCTGGTGCTGGCCGGTGGCGCGGCCGGAGGAGCTTGCCTGCGACAGTTGGCGGCCCGGGCCGGGGATGAGCCCGCGCTGCTGGCGCGCCGCCTGCCCTCCGCGGCCGGGGTGGTGGTCTGCCCGGACCGGGTGCGCGCAGCGGCGGCCGCGGTGCGGGAGCTGGGCGCGGAGGTGCTGGTGCTCGATGATGGTTTCGGCCGCCGCCGGCTGGGCGGCAACCGGCTGGACCTGCTGCTGGTGAGCCCGGCCCTGGCCGGGATGAACGGCCACCTGCTGCCGGCGGGCTACCTGCGCGAGCCCTGGCGGGCGGCCTCCCGGGCGGCGGCCCTGGCCTGGATCGCCGGACCGGACGAAACGCCTCCCGCGGAATTGCCCCGAGCCCCGGGACGGGAGCTGCTGCACCTGGAGCGCGCTCCCGGAAGCGTGTTCCCGCTGGAGCGCTGGCAGGCGGGCGGGGAGCAGGGGGAACCGGCGGCGGAGGCCCTGCGCGGCCGGCGGCTGCTGGCGTTCTGCGGGTTGGCCCGGCCGGAGGGTTTCCAGGGGCTGCTGGCGGGGCTGGACCCGGAACGGCTGGAAGTGCTGGCGTTCGGCGACCACGCCCGCTATCCCGAGCGGCGGCAACGGGCCCTGGGCGAGCGCGCCCGGGCCGGGGGGCTGACCCTGGTCACCACCGAGAAGGATGCGGTCAAGCTGGACCCGCGGTGGCTGGAAGCCGAGTGCCTGGTGCTGCGGCTGGAGCTGACGGAGCAGGACCCGGCGGCGCTGGAGGCTCTGCTGGACCGGCTGCCGGCGAGCGGGAAACATCCGGCGGCGGACAAGGTATAATACCGGATTGCCGTCCTTCATCCGGCAATTAGATCTTGAAAAAGATGGCACGCCCCGCCCGCCGGGCGGGGAGAAATACCTCCACGAAGCGCACGAAGGTTCACGAAAGTTTTTCCTGGGTGTACTTTCGTGTCCTTCGTGGATATATTTTAAAGTTTCCGTCCTCCCCCCGGGGGAGATGGTATCAATTGTCAACTTGAGATAAACATGGATCAAGACGCGCGCCCCGCCGGTCGTGGCCGGCAGCGCGGAAAGGGTAATCAGCGAAAGGACGATCGGGCATGAACGGCAGCAGCGGGAAGGACGAAAAGGCGGTCGCCGAGGGCGAGGAACGGCTCAAGCCCTCGGCCGGCAACATCTTCCGCACCGACATCCTGGTGATCGGCAGCGGGATCGCCGGGCTTTCCTATGCTCTCAAGGCCAGCCGTCACGGCCGGGTGACCGTGATCACCAAGAAACAGAATTTCGAGAGCAACACCAACTACGCCCAGGGCGGGATCGCCTCGGTGATGGCCGCGGATGACAGTTTCGAGCTGCACCTGCGGGACACCCTGGAGGCCGGGGTCGGGCTGTGCGACCGCCGGGCGGTGGAGGTGCTGGTGACCGAGGGCCCGGACCGGGTGCGCGAGCTGCTGGAGTGGGGAGTGCATTTCACCCGCAGCCGCGAACACCCCGACCAGCTCTCGCTCGGCCGCGAGGGCGGCCACTCCCGGCGCCGGATCGTCCGGGCCGATGACCTGACCGGCCGCGAGGTGGAACGGGCCCTGCTGGAGGCGATCCGCCAGAACCCGAACATCGAGATCCTGGAAAACCACCTGGCCCTCGACCTGATCGTCAAGCCCGACCCCGCTGGCCGCAAGGTCTGCCTGGGGGCATTCTGCCTGGAGAGCAACCGCAGGATTGTCAAGGTGTTCCTGGCGCGGGTGATCCTGCTGGCCACCGGCGGCAGCGGCCGGGTCTACCTGCACACCACCAACCCCTCGATCGCCACCGGGGATGGGGTGGCGATGGCCTGGCGGGCCGGGGCAAAAATCGCCAACATGGAGTTCATCCAGTTCCACCCGACCGCGCTCTACCCGGACGATGAGAAGGCGTTCCTGATCAGCGAGGCGGTCCGCGGCGAGGGGGCGGTGCTGCGCAAGCTGAGCGGCGAGGCGTTCATGGAGCGCTACCACACCATGGCCGACCTGGCCCCGCGCGATGTGGTGGCCCGGGCGATCGACCGCGAGATGAAGCTCTCCGGCGACCGCCACGTGCTGCTCGACCTGTCGCCGATCCCACCCGAACGCATCCGCGAGCGCTTCCCCAACATCACCGCCGAATGCCTGTCGCGCGGGCTCGACATCACCCGGGAGCCGATCCCGGTGGTGCCCTCGGCCCACTACACCTGCGGCGGGGTGCTGACCGACATCGATGCCCGCACCAGCATCCGCGGGCTGCTGGCCGCCGGGGAGGTGACCTGCACCGGGGTCCACGGGGCCAACCGCCTGGCCTCCAACAGCCTGCTCGAGGCGGTGGTTTTCGCTCACCGCGCCATCGCCAGCAGCCTGGAGCTGCTCGAGGCCGATCACGGGGTGGCGGTGGACCCGGAGGACCTCTGGTACGGCAAGGTCAACACCACCGCCCACGATGGAGTCTTTGTCAGCCACAGCCGCGGGATGATCCGCACCATGATGTGGGACTATGTCGGGATCGTGCGCTCCAACCAGCGGCTGGAGCGGGCCGCCCGCTGGATCCGCCTGCTGGAGCGGGAGATCGAGGATATCTTCCTCAACAGCCCGCCCGCGGCCGAGCTGATCGAGCTGCGGGACATGGTGACCGTAGCCGGGCTGATCATCCGCTGCGCCCGGCGCAGGCACGAGAGCCGGGGCCTGCACCAGAACATCGACTACCCGCGGCGCAGCGACCGCAAGTACCTGCGCAACACTGTGATCGAGAGGAAAGCTTGAGCGCGGCGAAATCCTGGATGATTGTCCCCTTGCTGGCGGCGGTCCTGTCCTGCGGCAGCGGCGACCCCTCGCTGGCCCCCGCTGAGGCCCGTCCCTACCTGGCGTTCGATGGAGCGCGGGCGTTGCAGGAAGTGGAGCGGCAGGTGGCGTTCGGTCCCCGGGTGCCGGGCGCCGAGGGCCATGCCGCGGCCGCCGGTTATTTCGAGCAGACCCTCGCCGCCCTGGCCGACACGGTCCTCACCCAGCGCTGGACTCACCAGGCGGCCAATGGCCAAAGCCTGCCGCTGGTCAATGTCATCGCCTCTTTCGGGCCGGAAAAAGCGCGACGGGTGCTGCTCTGCGCCCACTGGGACACCCGCCCGGTGGCCGACCACGACCCGGACCCGGCCCTGCGCGACCAGCCGATCCCGGGCGCCAACGATGGCGGCAGCGGGGTGGCGGTGCTGCTGGAGCTGGCCCGGGTGTTCGCCCGGGAGGCGCCATCGCTGGGAGTGGACCTGGTGCTGTTCGATGGGGAGGATTACGGGGATTTCGGGCTGGATCGCGATGTGCTGATAGGCTCGCGCCATTTCGCCGCCGGCTGGCAGGATTATCGCCCCGAGCTGGGGATCCTGCTGGACATGGTCGGCGACCAGAACGGCCGTTTCCCGATCGAGGGCAACTCCTGGGCGGTGCTGCCCGACCAGTGCCGGCTGGTGTGGGGCACCGCCGCCCAGCTCGGCTATGGCCGGCAGTTCCCGAACCAGATCGGCCCGGCGGTGATCGATGACCACATCCCGCTGCTGGAGAAAGGCATCCGCTGCATCGACCTGATCCAGATGGGCCTGCCCTACTGGCACACCCACGGCGACACCCCGGACCAGCTCTCGGCCGCCACCCTCGAGGCGGTGGGGCGGACAGTCGCGGCGGTGGTGTACGGGCTGCGCTGAGGCGCGGCCCATCCTTTTTACTTATTGGGACCAAAAAGGCGGTTCTTCTTTTTGTGACCAAGAAGCCTACGGCTTTCTACTTTTTGTGACCAAAAAGTAGCAAAAAGTCTCTTGAAGCAGAAGCCGCGAAGCTGAAATAACAATATGCTCTTCAATCACCGTCGGTGTGCCTGCGGAAGGTAAGCCGCTCCCATGGCGGTCGCCGCGTTTCGCGCCATCCCTGGCGCTGCAACGCAATGGCCTGCCGGGCTTCGGCATTCCATGGCTGCCACGATGGAAATTGCGCGGCAAAGACACCGCTGCCTTTTGCCTCCAGCCGCGGCCCGCAAGACCCTGCCCCTCCCGGTATCCCTTCCGTCATGGACAATCCCAAACTTCACAGCGCTGGGCGTGGCCGCAGCGGGCTGGCCCAGGCAGATTCGCTGTCCAACAGCCAAAAGCAAACTATCGAAAAAGTTTGGGAAGGTGGAAGGGGGGCCCGGGGGGAGGGCGGAAAACCTTTTCCAAAAGGTTTCCGCACTCCCCCCGGAACATCCATCAATGGTTTCAGCGCGCGGCGCCAAGCTGCGCCACCGCCTGCCGGATCCGCTCGGCCTGGGGCTGGTCCGGGGCCAGGCGCAGGCTCTCCTGCAGGTGGGCGGCGCCCTCGGCCGGCTGCCCCAGGTGCTGGATGCAGACCAGCCCCAGGTTGAGGTGGCTCTTGGGGTCGCGCGGGTCGAGCTCCAGGGCGCGCTGGTAATGCCGCGCCGCCAGGACAGGCTCGCCCTGCTGCAGCAGCCAGTTGCCGAGGTTGTAGCGCAGCAGCGGGTTGTCCCCCCCCCGCGCCAGGAAGCCCTCGGCGGCGGTGATCGCCTCGCCGGTCCGTCCGAGGCGATTCAGCAGCACTCCCAGGCTGAGGACGGTCCCGGCGGAATCCGGCGCGGCCTCCCCGGCCAGCCGGTAGTAAGCGAGCGCCGAATCGGCCTGCTCCAACCGCTCGAACGCCAATCCCAGATTGTTGAGCAGCGACCAGGAATTCCCCTCCTGCCGCAGCGCGTGGCGCAGGTGCGCCACCGCCTCCTGCGGCCGCTCCTGTCGCAGCAGGGTTTCGCCCAGGCCGGCCTCGGCCGGGTAGAAACCGGCATCCAGGGCGAGGGCCCGCTCGAAACGGGCGCCGGCGCTGTCGAGCTGTCCCTGCCGCAGGAACTCCTGTCCGCGCTCGAACAGCACCACCGGCTGGGGCAGGCCCGCGCCCTCGAGGGCGGCCAGCAGGCTGTCGGCCTGGCGCTCCAGCCCCCGGTCCCGGTAAAGGGCCGCCAGGTTGAATGTCGCCATGTAGTTGTCCGGCTCGGAGGCCAGCGCCCGCCGGTAGTGGAGCAGCGCCAGGGAGTCGCAGCCCCGGCCGAGGTAGATGTTGGCCAGGCTGTTGTTGGCGTTGAAGCTGGTGCTGTCGTGGGCCAGCGCCTGGAGGTAAAGCTGCGCCGCCTCATCGGTCCTTCCCTGCCGGGCGCGGATGTACCCCTGGTTGGTGAACACTTTCGCCCGGTCCGGAGCGGTCGCCAGGGCCTGCTCGAGCAGCTCATAGGCGGGGTCCAGCTCATCCCGGTCGAGGTAGACATTGGCCAGCCCCTGGAGCAGGAAACTGCTGCCCGGGTCCTTGGCCAGCGCATCCGACCAGAGACTGATCCCATCGCGCCAGACCAGCGCCCGGCCCGCGCTCAGGGCTGCCAGCAGCGCCAGCACCGCGATCGCTCCGGCCCCCAGCGCCTGTCGGACCCGCACCGCCCGCGCCCGCTCCAGCAGCCGGGCCAGTCCCAGCCCGGCCAGCAGCGCGAAGCCGAACAGCGAGAGAAAGAGATAGCGGTCCGCCACCCGGATCGCCAACGGGATCACCCCGGACTGGGGCAGCCAGCACAGGTAGCACCACAGGATCCCGAACGCGGCCAGCGGACTGGTGCGCAGGCTGCGCGCCAGGAACAGCAGCACCGTCAGGGTGACCGCCAGGCCGGCCAGGAAAGCGGGCGCGCCGACCCCCCGGAACACGGGATCGAGGTAACGGTGCATCAACCCGACCGGCAACAGCAGCAGACGGTAATACTGCCAGAGCACCTGGGGCAGGACCAGCAGGTGCTCGCCCGGCTGTCCCGCCCGCTCCACCGCCGAGGTGAACATCACGAAATAGAGCGCCAGCAGGATCGCCGGCAGCCAGTAGGGCAGGTGACGGCGGGCCAGGGTCCCCAGCTCCGGCCGCAAAGCCTTCCGGGAACCCCCGCGGCGGCCTGCCAGCAGCAGGTCGAAAGCGAGGATCACCAGCGGGAACGCCGCGGCGGTGGGCTTGGAGGCCAGCGCCAGCAGGAACAGCAGGTAGGCCTGGAGATAGGGCCCCGAGCGGGAGGGATCGCGGGTGAAACGCTCGTAGCGCAGGAACGCCGCCAGGAAAAACAATGTCGACAGCAGGTCCTTGTTGCCCTGGACCCAGGCCACCGCCTCGACATGCAGCGGGTGCAGGGCGAACAGCGCCGCCCCGAACCAGGGCGCCAGCACTCTTCCGCGATGGTCACCCTCCGGCAGGTAGCCGGCCAGGGCCTCCAGCGCCAGGAATGCCAGCAGCACGCAGCCCAGGTAGCAGAGCAGGTTCACCAGGTGGTAGCCGAACGGCTCCAGCCCGGAAAACCGGTAGGTGAGGGCGAACGCCAGGTTGCGCAGGGGCTGCCAGGCGGCCCCTCGCGGCAGCAGCAGCCCGCGCAGGTGCTCCAGGGAGAGGCCCCGCAAGGCCAGGTTTTCGGTGAGCAGGGCATCATCCCAGCTCACGAAGCCCGCCCCGAGGGTCGCCAGGTAGACCGCCAGCGTGGGCGCCAGCACGGTCAGCCAGCGGAACGCCCGGCGGGAGGAAATCTGTTGGAAAGGGCTGTCGGCCATGTTAGCTTTTCAGGATGACGGATGGGATCGGACCGGAAAGAGCCGGTCAAATATCGCGTTCCAACGATGATCTGTCAAGCGGCGGACCGGCGGGGGCGATGCAGTCGGAGCTGAAAACACGGATCGAGGATGTCTACTGCCGGCTGTTCGGCGAGTACGGGCCCCAGGGCTGGTGGCCGGTGATCCCGGAGGAGGGCGGCTCCCCGGCTTACCGCGGCGGCCCCCGCACCCCGCGCGAGCGCCTGGAGGTGATGCTGGGGGCGGTGCTGACCCAGAACACCGCCTGGAATGGCGCCCGCCAGGCCCTGGAGAACCTCCACCGGGCGGGCCTGCTCGAGTTCCGCTCGCTGCTGGAAGCGCCATCGGAGCTGCTGGCCCCGCTGCTGCGGCCCTCGGGCTATTTCAACCAGAAAACCAGGAAGATCAAGCAGTTGCTGCAGTTCCTCGACCATCGCTATCCGGGCCGCTGGGAGGAGTTCTTCCGGGAGGAGACCGGGCGGATGCGCGAGCTGCTGCTGGAGCAGCACGGGATCGGCCCCGAGACCGCCGACTCGATCGTGCTCTATGCCGCCGGGCGGCCGAGCTTCGTGATCGATGCCTACACCCTCCGGCTGTTTTCGCGCCTGGAGCTCTGCGGCCCGAAAGCCCGTTACGAGGAACTGCAGGCGATGTTCGAGCGCGCCCTGCCGCGTGATCCCGCCCTGTTCGCCGAGTACCATGCCCTGATCGTGCGCCACTGTGTCGAGCGCTGCCGGGCCCGCGCCCCCCATTGCCGGGACTGCCCGCTGCGGCGGCTCTGCCCCTGGCCGGACAGTCACCCCGCTCAGGTTTTCCCTCTTGCGTGAGGCCAATCGACCATGAACAGCCAACAGCGGGTGCTGGCCGCCCTGGAGCATCGGCCGGTGGACCGCCTGCCCCTGGGCTTTTTCGCGATCGACCACGATACGGTCAGCCGGGTGCTGGGAAGGGAAACTTTCCTGCGGGCCAAGGCGAAAAGCCAGCTCGCCCTGTGGGAGGGTCGCCGCGATGAGGTGGCCCAGAGCTGGCGCGAGGATGCGATCGAGCTTTACCGGAAGCTGGAGCATCATCGACATTGTCAGCGTGCACGCCATGGCCCAGAGCGTGCTGCCCCCGGCCGGCTATCAGCCCGAGCGGCCGGAGCGGCTGGACCAGGACACCTGGCGCGACCGCGCGGGAAGGGTCTACCGCTACTCGCCCCAGACCCGGGACCTGACCTGCATCCACGATCCGGTGCTGGCGGCCCGGACTTTCACGCCGGAGGATTTCCCCCTCCCGGAACGGATCACACCGCCGGACCCGAGCTGTTTCGAGGTGGTGGACGCGGTGATCGCCGCCTTCCGGGGCGAGCGGTTCGTGATCGGCCCCTCCGGGGATGAGGCCGCGCTGGTGCTGCCCGGGGGCTATCGAGCGGGGGCTGCTGGAGCTGGCCCTGAACCGCGAGGCGGTGGTGGCGGCCCACCATCAGGCCCTGCGACAGGGACTGCTGGAGGATGCCGATTACATCCGCCCGGGCCAGGATGCGGTGCTGTGGGGGACCGATTTTTCCTGCAACACCGGCCCGATGCTCAGCCCGGCCGATTTTGCCGAAATCTGCCTGCCCAACATCCGGGAACGGGTGCGCAGCGTGCACCGGCGCGGGCTGAAAGTGGTCAAGCACGCCTGCGGCAACAACCGCCTGCTGCTGGATTACTTTGTCGAGGCGGGCTATGACTGCTACCAGTCGATCCAGCAGAGCGCGGGGATGGACCTGGGGGAGCTCTCCGCGCGCTATGGCGACCGGCTGGCGCTGTGGGGCGGGGTGCCGGTGGAGCACCTGATCGCCGGGACGATGGCAGGAGGTGCGGCAGGATGTGCGGGCGGCGTTCGAGCTGGCCCAGCGGCGCCCGGGCGGGTTCATCCTCGGCACCAGCCACTCGGTGGCGGTGGGAACAGTCTATGACAACTTCATGGCGCTGCTGGATGAGGCGGCGCGGCTGGGCGCGCGCTGGGATGGGTGAGCGGCGGCAACTGCTCCGACAACATCAGCCGGCAGTGGCGCGCCGGCCCAACCATCTTCGTTTTCCGGGGGGAGGGAGGAAACCTTTTGGAAAAGGTTTCCTCCCTCCCCCCGAGCCCCCCTTACACCTTCCCAAACTTTTTCGCTGGTGGGATGACTTGGGAAGCCCGGAGTCCGTGATAGGGGCCACATCGGTCAAGCTCAAGCCGGCAAGATAGGGAAGAAGCGGTTGGGTCTTGGGCAGGAGGGTAGGGCGGTCTTGGGGCCGCGGCTGGAGGCCAGGGACAGCGGTTTTTTATGCAGGACCCGCGGTGTCTGCCGCTGCCTTCCGAGGCGGCCCGGCAGGCTATCCCCGCTTGCCTCGGGGCAGGGAGGGCGCGAGCGCGGCGACCACAGTTGGAGTTTTTCCTGCGTACCCGCGGCGGCTGTTATAAACCATGATTCTGCTTCAGCTTCGCGGCCTTGGCTTCAAGAGCTTGTTTGCTACTTGGTCACAAAAAGAAGAGCAGCCTGTCAGGCTTCAGAGAATGGAAAAAGGGCCGAAGATTCCCCGGAGACTACGGATGATCTGAAGATCCCAGCGCCTGCCGCCGCAACCCCCTTGCCGTCGCTACCCCTTCCGTTTAGTTTAAAGTCCTTGATCCGCTGATGGATACCGGGAAACCCAATCAAGCGCGGGAAGAGCGACTCATGGCCGATTCGCGGTACTCTCAAACTATAGTACCACGTTGCGCGATTCGCCGCGCGACTCGCTTCGCTCCTGGCGCTGGCGGCGACGGTCCTGGGGGGGCCCGGCTGCGCGGTGCTGCAACGGCGCGGGGCCGATCCGGCCGGCTACGGCCAGGCTGTGCTCAGCTATGAAGGGGTGGATTTCGCGGTGCTGCGGGGCAAGACCATTGTCCTGGACCCCGGCCATGGGGGAGCGTTCAGCGGGGCGGTGGGCAAGCAGGGTCTCGCCGAAAAGGAGGTCAACCTCTCGGTGGCCCTGCTGCTGCGCGACCTGCTGGCCGGCTATGGCGCCAATGTCGTGATGACCCGCAGCGCGGATGTGGACCTGCTCCCGGCGGAGGAAAAGGGCGCGGTCAGCCGCGATCTGGCCGCCCGGGCCGACAGCGCCAACCGCCACGATGAAGCCGCGATCTTCCTGTCGTTGCACCACAACGCCCTCGGGGCGCCGAACCCGCGCTACAACGCCACCGAGACCTACTACAAGCTGGGCGACCAGGGGCCCAGCCTGGACCTGGCGCGGTTCATCCACCGCCGGCTGGTGGCCGGGATCGGGCTGGAGCGCCAGGCGCTGCGGCCCGGCAACTACTATGTCCTGCGCAACAGCCGCCATCCCGCGGTGTTGGGCGAGGCCAGCTACCTGAGCCACCCCGGAGCGGAAGCGGCCCTTTCCGGCGAGGCCGCGCGTAAGCTGGAAGCCTATGCCTACCTGCTGGGGATTGTCGACTATCTCTCGGGCGGGGTGCCGCTGGTGGAGGAACTGGCTGTCCCCGGCGGCGACCCCTTGCTGGACCCTTTCCCGCGGGTGCTGGCCCGGGTGCGGGATGAATCCGGCCGGGAGGGGATCGACCCCCAGCGGATCGAGCTCGAGCTGGATGGCGCGCCCCTGCCCTTCAGCCATGATCCGGCTTCCGGGCTGCTCTCGGCCCGGATCGACCGGCCGCTGGCCAATGGCCCGCACCGGGTGGCGGTGCGGGTGCGCAACCTGCGGGGCAATGCCGGCCGCGAGGCGCTCCTCGATTTCCGGGTGGCGGTGCCCCCGGCCTACCTGCGGGTCAGCCCCAGCCTGGAGCGGCTGCCATTGGATGGGATGACCCCGGTCACGGTCACCGCGGTCGCCGGGGACCGCTGGGGCCGCCCGGTGGCCGACAGCACCGAGGTGCTGTTCGAGTTCTCCGATCCCAACCTGGAGACTTTCACGGCCCGATGTTTCGAGGGCCGGGCGATGGTCCGGATCACCCCGGCTGTCAACCGGCCGCTGGAGATCCGCGCCTCCTGCGGAGATGTGGTCACCGCGCTGACTGTCCCGGTGGCCCAGGGCGCGCGCGGCGGACTGCTGGTGCTGCAGGCCGCCGGCCCTGACGATCAAGCCCCATTGGCCGGGGTGAGCGTGCGCCTGCCCGGGCTGGGGACTTTCCGCACCGGCCGCGAGGGGATGCTGACCCTGGAGGGGATCGCTCCGGGCGGGTACGAGGCGGTGCTGGAGCGCCCCGGCTACCTGCCGCTCTCCCGCCGGATCGAGGTCGGCGCCGAGCGGACCGCCCTGGTCAATCTGGTCCTGGAGCCGGTGCTGGGCGGGGTGCTGCACGGCAAAAAGATCGTGCTCGACCCCCGCGGCGGAATGGATGATCCCGGCCAGTTGGGGCCCGCCGGCAGCCGCGAGGCCGACCTCAACTATGCGGTGGCCGAGCTGCTGGCCGACTACCTGCGGCGCGCCGGAGCGGAAGCGGTCCTCACCCGCTCCGCCGAAAGCTCCCCGGGCGAGTGGGAACGCGCCCTGCGGGCCGAGGAACTGGGAGGCGGGCTGCTGGTGGCGCTCTCCCACGCCGGGGCCCCGGTCAAAGGCTTTCCGCCCGGGACCGTGGTCAACCATTATCCGGGCAGCGGCGATGGCAAACGCCTGGCGGGCCTGGTGGCCGAGGGGCTGGCGGGGTTCGCCGGGCGGCCATGGCAGGGCGCCGCGCCGGGCTACCAGCGCATCCTCCAGCAGGTGAGCTGCCCGGCGGTCTGGGTGCGGGCCGCCGCGGTGGGCGACCCCGCGGCCGAGACGATGCTGGCCGATCCGGCCGCCTTGCGAAGGGAGGCCTATGCGATCTTCACCGCCCTGGCCCGCTTTTACGGCTGGGAGCCATCAGGCGAGGGGAGCTTCCTCACCGGCCGGCTGAGCGATGGCCGCGGCAACGCTACCGGCGCGGCCCTGGTGCTGCTGGATGGCTGGCTGCCCCTGCAGAGCGACCCTAGCGGCCGTTTCCTGTTCCGGGCGGTGACCCCCGGCGCCCATCGCCTCGAGGTGCACCACCGCGGCCGCAGCTACGGCCCTTACCAGGCGCAGTCCGGCCGCCTGCTGGAACTGCTGCTGACCGATTGATGCCGGAGCGATCACAAGGCAAAAAGATCGCCGGCTGTTCCGGGGGGAGGGCGGAAACCATATTATAAAAGGTTTTCCGCCCTCTCCCCGGGCCCCCTCCCACTTTCCCAAACTTTTTCCATGGTTAGCAGCCGATATGTCGGATCAACAAGTCAGGGTGATCCGCCCCAGCCATGATCCTCACACCCCGGAGGCTGCATGCCACGCTCTCTACTGCCGCTCCTGGCGCTGCTTGTTCTGCTGATTCCCGCATCGGCCCGCCCGGAAATCCCGGAAACCGCGCTCTGGCAACGTGGCCTGAGCCTGATCCCCTACCCGCAGGAGGTGGCCCTCGGCGGACCGGATTTCGTGCTCGGCCGGGCGGTCGAGCTGGTGACCGATCCCGGGGCCTCGCCGGAGGAACGGTTCGCCGCGCAGGAGCTCTCCCGGGAGCTCACCGCCCGCTGGCAGGTCGAGACCACCCCCGGCGGGGCGCGGATCATCCTCTCTCTGAACGGCGCGCCCGCGCGGGTGGGCGACCAGGGCTACACCCTGGAAACCGGGGGACAGGAGCTCACGATCCGCGCCCGCCGCGCCCAGGGGCTGTTCTACGGGGTCCAGAGCCTGCTGCAACTGGTGGAGCCGGGACGGGAGGGGCCGCGGGTGGCGGGGATGACCATCGCCGACTGGCCGGACCTGCAGTGGCGCGCGGTCCACTACGACACCAAGCACTTCCAGGAGCGGCGGGAGTATGTCGAGAACTTCATCCGCGAGCTGGCCCGCTACAAGGTCAACCTGCTGGTCTGGGAGTGGGAGGACAAGTTCGCCTACCGCAGCCGTCCCGAGATCGGCGCGCCCGGGGCGTTCACCCCGGAGGAGGTCCGGGAGCTGACCGCTTTCGCCCGTCGCTATCACATCCAGCTGGTCCCGCTGGTGCAGGGGCTCGGGCATGTGAGCTACATCCTCAAGCACCCGCGGTACAATCACCTGCGCGAAATCCCCTCCTCCAACTGGCAGATCTGCCCGCTGAAAGAGGAATCCTACCGGGTCCTGGCCGACCTCTGGAGCGAGGCCGCCGCGGCCACCCCCGGCTCGCGGTTCCTGCACATCGGCACCGATGAAACCTGGGAGCTGGGCAGTTGCCCGGACTGCCAGGCGTTTGTCGAAGAGCATGGCCGTCACGCCCTGATGCAGCGCTTCATCGCCCGCGCCCACGGCATTGTCCGCGGCCTGGACCGCCAGCCGATGAGCTGGGGCGGCGTCTGGGAGCCCGGGGAGAAAATCCAGCCGCCGCGAGACCTGATCACGTTCGGCTGGCGGGGCGATCTCGACCGCCGCACGGTCGAGGCCGGCTACCCGCTGTTCTACTATGACCCCAACCCGGGGATCGAGCATCTGTTCCTGCCCTACCTCTACCAGCAGGATGCCGCCGGACAGGAGGTGGCCCTGGCCTGCCTGGAGCAGTCCCGCCAGGCGGTGAGCGCCGCCGCCCGGACCGGGATCTATCAGGGGGTGATCGCCACCAGTTGGAACTGCTCCGGGGTGCACAACCAGGGCTGGATGCTGCGCTACCTGGTCTCGGCCGAGTATGGCTGGTCGGGCGATGCGCCGGGGCTGGCGGAGTTCCGGGCGAAATTCTTCCGCAACTACTACGGCCCGCGGGCCACCGACATGGAGGAGCTGTTCGGGCTGCTCTCCCGCGGCTCGTATTTCTACATGGACAGTTTCGAGCGCAAGACCTGGCACTGGGGCGAGGTCGGCAAGACCAACCTGCCCGACCTGCCGCGGGATGACCTCGAGTACGATCCGTTCTGGAACACCCGCTACGCCGACCGGCTGGATGCCGCCCGCGGGATGCTGCCGCTGATGGAGCGGGCGGCGCTGATCTGCCGGGTGAACCGCGAGCGCGGGGCGGAGCACTCCTACGATCTCGAGCTCTACGAGGGCCTGGCGGAGCTGTTCGCCCACACCGCCCGCACCTATCTGGCGCTCTCCGCGCTGGAGCGGGCGATCGGCGCGGCCCACGAGGCGCATTTCGCCAGCCACGAGCAGGCCCTCCGCGCCCTGGAGCAAGCCGAGGGCCTCATCGGCCGCAACCTGGAGGAGCGGGCCGAGCTGTTCGGAAGGATCAAGGCCACCTGGGAAAAATCCCAACTCCCCAAGGGCCTGAGCACCCCGGACAAGCAATACGTGCACGGACGGGACCGCCAGCGTAATTTCGCCAACCGTCGGCCGGACCTGAGCTTCATGATCTATGATGAGCAGCAGCTCGGCCTGGAGCGCTACCGGGAGGAACTGCGCCAGTACATGCAGTGGTACCGGGAAACCTACCTGGCCGGCCGCTGAACGGCCCGTTTTCCGGTGCACCGGGGGGAGGGAGCAAACCTTTTTCAAAAGGTTTGCTCCCTCCCCCGGGGATGCCTTCCCCCCGATCCCCCCTTCCACTTTCCCAAACTTTTTCGTAAGTTGGAGTTGCGGGTGAGACTGGCAGTCAGGATCGGGGCGCAGGACTTGTCTTACACCCCCCGGCAGCTGAAGCTGCCACCCCCCTCCAGGGGGGAGTAACAACACTACGCCCAACCGGTGGCGGCAACTCGACAGGTGCAGCCGGCACAGTCCCCCCTGGAGGGGGGTGGCCCCGCGACAAGCGGGGCCGGGGGGTGTCATGCCCGGGCCCCGCACCAGCGGCCGGGAGGCGGCCGGCGAGTGGTGCGCCGCACAGGCGCTTTGCGCCACTTTCCGGCCTCAGAACGTGGCAAAAAATATAACTTTGCACCGGAGGGTCGCCATGCGCCGCCTGTCGCCGCTGCTGCTCACCCTGGCCCTGGCCTGCGGCGCTCCCGCGGGCCTGCGGGAGCGCCTGCCGGAGCTTCCCGCCGGGTCCCGGCCGGAAAGCTTCCCCTCCCGGATCATCGCCGCCGCCGATTTCGAGCTGCTGCGCGGCGACCAGGCCTGGTTCGGCCGGATCGACACCGCCCGCCTGCCCGCCTATCCCGGCAATGCCCACGCCCTGCGCGCCATTCGGCTGGGGCCGGGGCTGATCGGCCTGGGGATCGCCCCCCCGGAGCGCCCGCGGCTGGGCGCGGGCAACCGGCTCTACTTCCGCTACTTCCTGCGCGGCGCCGATCGACTGGAGCTGCAGCTCACCGGCCTGGAGCGGGACCGGCTGTACCGGGCGCGAGTGACCGGGCTCGAACCCGGCCGCTGGGCGGAGGCGACAGTCGCCCTGGACAGCCTGGCCGCGGAGGATGGCGGCCGGGGGGCCCCGCCCGCGGGCGAGCGGCTGGGCAACCTGCTGCTGCTCGCGACTGTCCCGGCCGGGGGGAGCGATTCCGTGGAGCTGGTGGTCGATGACCTGATCCTGTTCAGCACGGACCAGTGGCTGCCATCCCCGCCGGCCGATGAAAAATTCCCGCGCCGGGTGATCGCCCTGTGGGGGTTCGACCGGCCGGACTATTTCCACCCCTGGACCCACCAGGACTACCGGGTCGAGCTGGGCCCCGGCGCGGGCGGAGTGAACTGGGGGACCGCCCGGGCGCTGGGAGACTCCGGCCAACGCAGGGTCCGGCTGCCGATCGATCCGCCCCAGGCGGTGGGCGAGCGCACCCGGCTCTCGTTCCTCTATCGGCTGGAGCGCGCCGATAGCATCCAGGTGATGATTTTCGACCTGACCGACATGGACAACCGCCACATCATCGTCCGGGGCGGGCCGGACTGGCGACGCGCCCGGCTGGATTTCACCATCGAGGGGATCAGGAACGACAGGAACCAGACCCCGTTCGAGGCCGGCTCACGGGTGGATGACCTGTTCTTCCTGGCGATGTTCGGCCGGCAGCCGGAGCCGCCCGAGCTGATCCTGGATGAGGTGGTGCTCTACGATGCCGGGGATTGAGCCTGGCGGCGCAAAACTCGCCGGCCGATGGTGCATGCACCACCTCGACCCGGCCTGCTGTCCAAAAATCTCCAGCTATGCGGCTATCTCTTGGTTTATCATTGTTTTTCTTCTTCTGTGACCAGAAGAAGCAAGAGTCTGTGCGGCGCAAAACTCGCCCACCTGAAGGGTCTTCTTCAAGTGGTCTGTAATCGCGGGTTCTTGACGCTACCCCTCTGCGTGGGCAGCGCTGACGCGCATCTGCCAGTCGGTTCTTGCCTCCGCTACAGTTCATCATGGGATGATGAGTGCTGTAACCGCTGCATCGGTGTAGCTCATACAGTTGCCGCCGCAGGAGCGCCCCGGCGGGGCGCTGGGGGTCAAAGGCAAAGACTTGGAATGTCCCCCATTAATCGATAAAAAGTTTGGGAAAGTGGGTAGGGGGCCCGGGGGGAGGGAGAAAAACCTTTTTCAAAAGGTTTTCTCCCTCCCCCCGGAACAGCCGGTATTTTGGTCAGGAGGGTCGGGGTGGGAAGGGCTAAAGTCGGTCCGTGGCGGGGCCGATTATCAGGGTAGAGCGAAACGCGGCAGGATGCCGGCCCTCTCACCCTGATCCCACGCCGGAGGCCTCGATGTGCCAGCATTGCAATCTCGAGCTGCTCGACCAGGAAAGCTTCGACAGCTTCTTCGATGAGGCCCGGGAGCAGGGCCTGCGCAGCATGGTCTGCCGTCACTGCTCCACCACTTTCCTCACCGAGCTGGCGTTGGTCGGGAGTTCGGGTCCGGGGCAGGGCCATCCCTCCGCGCCGGAGAGTCCCGCTGTCGAGCGCTGGAGTTGCTCCGCCCGTTGAAAGCGTGTTCCGCGCCGGCGGATTTCGGTTGCGCCGGTCAGAAAACCACCTTTCGGGGTGGTTTTTTTATTGGCAGGTTTTTTGGTCGGGGAGCGGATTTTTCTTGGCGGGCGAGGTGCGGGGGCCGCGGCAAGAACCTCTTGGCGGCCAGCCTGTTAAGTGGAAATGCCATAAAACCTGTGCGGGGAGCGAATCTGCGGGGGTTATTTTTTTATTGCGTGGAAGTGGGGATTGGGTTATAACAGTGGGGTGAGGATGGTTGACATGGTGAGTGGATGATTTTACATTATGTGTAATGCATGCATTATGTCCACCTCTGTGGAGCGCCTGCCCATGAAGAAGATCGAGCGGAACCTGGCCGCCTCCCATAAGGCCTACCTGGATTTGCAGAAAGCGATGGTCAATCTGGAAACTTCCCGTCACCTGGTGAATTTTTCCGATGATGTCCACGACAAGCTCTCCACCCTGCGCCTGATTTTCGACTACCTGTTCACCAAGTACGGCAACTACGAGTTCCGCCGCGACTGCATCATCGACTTCAAGACCGGCGAGGTCGAGAACATCCTCGAGGCCCTGGACAGCTTTATCGCCAGCTACCAGAGCCTGATCCGCAACTACCGGGAAAAGCCCGCCGCCAAGAACCTGCGCCAGAGCGGCACCGCCTGACAGCCGCCGGGCGCGCGGAAAAAGAAACTATTGCTTTGCCTCGCCTTTCTCCCCAAATTATCCGGTAATCGCTGTCGCAGCCTCGACCTGCCTGCTCCCTGAAACGGTTTTCCAGGAAACAACCTGATGCTCCAGCTCCACCCGGCCGACCTGCTGGTGATTGTCCTCTACTTCCTGGCAGTGGCCTGGATGGGCTGGCGGCTCTCCCGCTACCAGACCGACAGCCGCGCCTATTTCCTCGGCAACCGCAACCTGCCCTGGTGGGCGGTCTGCCTGTCGGTGGTCGCCACCGAGACCAGCGTGCTGACCTTCATCGGGGTGCCGGCCCTGGCCTATGGCAGCGACATGCAGTTCCTGATGCTGACCATCGGCTACCTGGTCGCCCGGGTGATCCTGGCGGTGTTTTTCCTGCCGGCCTACCTGAGCGAGGACACTTACACGGTCTATGGCTACCTGCGGCGGCGTTTCGGCCCGGCCTCCAGCCGGCTGGCGGCCCTGCTGTTCTTTGTCACCCAGGTGCTGGGCAGCGGGGTGCGGCTCTATGCCTCGGCGCTGGTGCTGGCGACCATCCTCGGCTGGCAGGACACCTTTTACGCGGTGGTGATCATGGCGGCGGTGACCCTGGTCTATACCTGGGCCGGGGGGATCACCGCCGTGATCTGGACCGATGCGGTCCAGGCCGGGGTGATGCTCGGCGGCGGGGCGCTGGCCCTGATCCTGCTCGGCGGGATGTTTCCCGAGGGACTCGGGACAGTGCTGGGGCAGGCCGCGGCCGAGGGCAAGCTGCGGGTGTTCGATTTCTCCTTCAGTCTCACCGACAGCTACACCTTCTGGAGTGCGCTTTTCGGCGGGACTTTCCTCGGGATGGCCTCCCACGGCACCGACCAGGTGCTGGCCCACCGTCTGCTGACCTGCCGCACCCTGGGCGATGGCCGCAAGGCGCTGGTGGGCTCGATGGTGGTGATTATCCCCCAGTTCCTGGTGTTCCTGCTGATCGGGGTGCTGCTCCATTACTTCTTCCAGTCTCATCCGCCGCTGGCGCCGTTCGACAATCCCGACCGGATCTTCCCCTACTTCATCGTCCACCACTTCCCGCCGGTGGCCGCCGGGCTGGTGATCGCCGCCATTTTCGCCGCGGCGATGAGCACCCTGAGCTCGGGGATCGCGGCCTTGAGCTCGAGCACGGTGATGGACATCATCCGGCCGCTGTCGCGCTCGCCCCGCCCGGCCGGGGACTACCTGAAGCTCAGCCGCTGGATCACGCTGTTCTGGGGGGCGGCCCTGACCGGGATCGCCCTGCTGGCCGGAGGCTGGGGCCCGGTGCTGGAAACCGGGCTGACTGTCGCCTCGTTCACCTATGGGCCGTTGCTGGGGATGTTCATCCTGGGCTTTTTCACCCGGACCCGCAGCCAGCGCGCGGTGGTGCCGGCGGCCCTCATCGCCCTGGCGCTGGTGGTGCTCTGGCTGCGGTCGAGCGTGATCCCCTGGACCTGGTACGTGATGATCGGCTGCCTGGCCACGGTTGTCCTGGGGCTGGCGCTGGACCATCTGCTGCCTGCCCGGGCGGAAAATGCCGCGGAGAGCGAAGGAAGCGGGAGCCGATGATGAACGACCTCGACCGGCTGCGGAGCCTGTTTTTCTCGGGGATCGGCGGGGCGGGCATGAGCGCCCTGGCCCAGGTGTTCCGCGGGATGGGCCGGGAAGTCTCCGGCTCGGACCGCCGTCACGACCGCGGCGAGGGCGCGGCGCAGTTCGCCCGGCTGGCCGCCCAGGGGATCGTGCTGCGCCCGCAGGATGGCTCGGGGGTGCGCCCCGGGCTGGATGCGGTGGTGGTCTCGGCCGCGGTGGAGGCGGACACCCCGGACTACCGACAGGCGCTGGAGCTGGGGGTGAGGGTGATCCCCCGTCCCGAGCTGCTGGCGGCGCTGGTGAACTCCAGCCGCGGGGTCTGCTTTTCCGGCACCAGCGGCAAGTCGACTGTCTCCGGGCTGGCGGCGTTTGTCCTGCGCGAGCTGGGCTGCGATCCGGGCTTCCTTGGCGGCGCGGCGATTGTCAACTACGCCCAGGATGGCCCGGGCACCGGCAATGCGTTCGGCGGGAAGAGCGGCCTGGTGGTCGCCGAGGCCTGCGAGAGCGATGGCTCGCTGGTGCTCTACCGCCCGGCGGTGGGAGCGATCCTCAACATCGAGCGCGACCATCACGAGCTGGACCGCCTGCTGCCGATGTTCGGGCAATTCGCCCGCCAGTGCCGCGAGACCCTGGTGCTCGGGGCCGACTGCCCGCATGTGTCCCGGCTGGAGCTGTCCGGGGTCACGGCCCGGATCATCCGTTGCGGGATCGACTCTCCGGATGCCGACCTGCGGGCTGAGGAGCTGGCGCTGGAGCCGCTGGGAGCGCGTTTCCGGGTGGGTCAGGTCCGGTTCGCCAGTCCCCTGCCGGGCCGCTACAATGTCCAGAACGTGCTGGCGGCCCTGGCCGCCTGCGAGGCGCTGGGGGTGGCGCGGGCGGAGTTCGCCCGGGTGCTGCCGGTCTTTCGCGGGGTGGCCCGCCGTTTCCAGGTGGTGGGGCAGGCCCGCGGGGTGACCGTGATCGATGACTACGCCCACAATCCGGCCAAGGTCAGCGCGGTGCTGTCGGCGTTCGAGAGCTGGCTGTCGCGGCCCCGGCTGATCGTGGTCTTCCAGCCCCACGGCTACGGGCCAACGAAATTCTTCCTGCGCGAGCTGGTGGAGGCGTTCGCCGCCGGGCTGGAGGAGCGCGACCTGCTGGTGTTGCCGGAAATCTACTATGCCGGGGGCACCGCCGCCCGCGACATCTCCAGCCGCGATGTGGCCGAGCTGGTGGAGCGCGCCGGGCGTCGGGCGCTGTACTTCGCCAAGCGCGCGGAGGCGATCCCGGCGATCGCCGGCGAGGCCCGGGAGGGGGATGTGGTGCTGGTGCTCGGGGCGCGGGATGACTCCCTGAGCGATTTCTGCCGCGAGCTGCTGGCGGCGCTGCCGATGGAGCGCCGGGAAGTGGAGTGAAGGTCCCGGCTGTTTCGGTAATCCCTGAAGCCTGACAGGCTGTTTTTCTTTTTGAGGCCAAAAAGGGAAAGCCCCAGCCCTTTTTCTCTTCCCTGAAGCCTTACAGGCTGTTCTTCTTTTCGTGACCAAAAAGGGAAAGCCCCAGTCCTTTTTCTCTTCCCTGAAGCCTTACAAGCTGTTCTTCTTTTTGTGACCAAAAAGAAGCAAAAAGTCTGGAAGCCAAGGCCGCGAAGCTGAATTAACTATAGGGTTTTCAACAGGCGATGGTGTGCCTGCGGAAGGAAAGCCGCTCCTTTCGAGGTCGCCGCGTTTCGCGCCATCCCTGGCGCTGCAACGCCATGGCCTGCCGACCTCTCTCGCTTCGTAGCAGTAGCCGCGATGGAAATAGGGGGAAACTTCCGCCGCTCTCTTTTGCCTCCAGCCGCGGCCCGAAAGACCACCCCCCGACAGCCTGCCATTCCATCCGCCAGGGATAATTCCATGCCTCGTTGGATCGGATTGGGCCGGGGCAGGCCCCCTGCCGCCCGGCCACCCGGAACAGCCGGCAATCCTCTCGCATCGTTGTCAGCTTGGCGCTACTCGGCCCGGGCGTTCCGGCAATGGTTTCTCCCATTGCGGCAACTAAAGCGGGGAGCGCCAGTTAATCGCTTGCCCCCGGCGGCGGCCGGCATTATATTACGGACCCGCGCTGCCGGTCCGCGATCGGAAAGCCGTGGACTGGCCGGGGAACCCCTGGGTCTCCCGGGCGTAACATATTAGGAAACAATCAAATCCACGCCTCATGCCCCGAACTTGCCAGTGCCGGCGAGGGCGATCAGCCCCGTCCGGAACAGGAGGAGCAGTAACCCGATGACCAGCAAGAAAATCACCAAGCGACAGCTCAAGGAAGACGCCTTTGTCTCGGCCGCTTTCGAAACCGGGCATTTCCTGCGCGGGAACCTGAACAAGCTGATCCTCGGCGCGGTCGGGGTGCTGGTGGCGGTCGGGGCGGTCTGGTTCTACATCAGCTACCGCCAGGACCGGCTCCAGGAGGCCTCGGCGGCGCTGTTCAAAGCCCAGGCGATCTACCTGCAGGGCCAGTACGAGCTGGCGGCGACCGATTTCGAGAAGGTGGCCGAGGAATACTCCGGGCTCGATGATGGGATCAAGGCGCTGTTCTACGCCGGCGAGTCCCATTTCAACGCCGGAGACAACGAGCAGGCCCTGGCGCGGTTCGAGCAGTGCCTGGACAAGCTGGGCGGCAATGATCCGCTGGCGATCAACTGCCTGGTGGGCATGGGCGCCGCCTACGAGCAGATGAAAAACCCGGACCAGGCCCTGGAAAGCTATCGCCAGGCCGAGCAGAAAGCCCGCTACGACTACCAGAAGCTGGAGATCATGCACAGCGAGGTGCGGGTGCTGGCCGGCGCCGGCCGCAATGCCGAGGCGCTGGAGTTGATGGACAAGATGATCGAGCAGTACCCCGACAACCCGCGGATCGGCCAGGTGCGTGAGCTGCGCGCCGAGCTGGTGGCCAAGGCCCAGGGCGCCGCGCCGCAGGGCTGAGCGCCGGACCCGGTTGCGAAATGAACAAGGCAGGGAGCGGATCACCCGCTGCCTGCCTTTTTTTACAGCTCTTTTGCGGGGGGAGGGAGAAAACCTTTTGGAAAAGGTTTTCTCCCTCCCCCCGATCCCCCCTTCCATTTTCCCAAACTTTTTCGGAAGTTTCACGCGGGATGATTGGCAGCTTGCCGGAAGCCCCGACCCTCGATCCCGATGCTCCCGCATAGCCAAGGCCACTACAGCCGGCCCGGAGCCCATCGTCGGGGCGCGGCCTGCCGCGCCCGTGGGAGACCAGCGGGCCGGCAGTGCGGTTGATCCCCCTTAGCAAAGGGGGAAACCGGGGGTTGTGTTTTTCCGGGCCCACGGGGGCCGGCCCCTACGACTACTGCGGCGCAAGCCTCGGGATGGCGCACCACTCCCGACCGAATTTGTTGGAACAGATGGTGTTAAACTCGCCGCGACAATGGATTGCGCGCCTGCTCCCGCGGCCCGGGCCAGGCTGAAACTCCGGGCCTGCGTGTCGGAACGCTTCCCGACCGAGGTCGGGACCGGAACAGCCGACACCCACCGACCGCCGGCGGAAGGCCGGTGGCGACTTTCGTTTGACCCGGCGGGGGATTATTATTAAATCTCACCCAGACCGGATCGGCGCCGATGGCCGGGCCGGATGCCGGGACCAATCCAGCCAAGGAGGTACGATGAAGTGCAAGCTGAGTCCGATGCCGGCCCTGCGGGCGCTGCCTGTCATGCTGCTGCTGGCGGCGGCGACCCTCTGCGCCGCGGAGCTGGTTCCGATCCCGCCCGCATCCTGGAAGATCACCCACCTGCCCAGCGCGGTCCCGACCACGGTGCGGGTGAGCGGCTTCAGCATCGGCCGGACCGAACTGACCCAGGGCGAGTTCCGGCGGGTGATGGGCTACAATCCCTCCCTCCGCCAGGGGGAGGACCTCCCGGTGGAGAATGTCAGCTGGTGGGAGGCGATCCGCTGCTGCAACCTGCTGAGCGCGGCCGAGGCACTGGAGCCCTGCTATGACCTGGCCACCGGGGCATGCGATCTGGCGCGCAATGGCTACCGCCTGCCCACCGAGGCCGAATGGGAGCTGGCCGACAGCACCCTGGAGCGCTACCGCGCCGAGACCATCCTGAGTCTCGGCAACCTCGGCGGCAGCAACACCAAAAGCGTCCCGCAACTGCAAGCGGACATGGAGCGCCAGGGACCCCGTCCCGCCGGCAGCTACCCGGCCAATTTCTTCGGCCTGCACGACATGCTGGGCAATGTCTGGGAGTGGTGCAACGATTACAACAACCCGCTGGGAGTCGATGATCCCACCCCGGTGGCGGACCCGGCCGGAGCGGCCTGGAGCCCATCCCGGGTGGCGCGCGGCGGATCGTTCATGAGCCTGACCGGCAACTGGGCCCGGGGCTACCGTTCCTCGCTGGAGCCCGAGCGGAAAAATGCCTACCTCGGCTTCCGGGTCTGCCGCAGCACCGCGCCGCGCGGGACCGGGCGCGACTGGTCCGACCCGCGGTGGTTCGCTCCCTACCAGGCGGTCCCGGACAGCGTGCGGGGCAGCCTGGGGTTCCTGCCCTCGCCTTTGGCGGCTCCGGAGGGCGGCAGGATCGCCACGACCGCGCAGTGGGAAGCGCGGCGGGCCCAGTTGCTGGAGAAGTGGCGGGGCATCCTCGGAAAGATGAGCTGCGAGGCCCCTGTCCCGCAGGTCCGGTTCGAGCGGGAGTTCCGGGAAAACGGCTACACCGGCAAGCTCGGCTACCTGCAGGTCGAGCCCGACTACTGGGAGAAGATCTACCTGATGCTCCCGGATCGCCCCCTGCGCCATCCCACCCCGGTGGTGATCCTGCCCTACTACGATGTCGACACCCCGGCCGGGCAGAACCTCGGCGGGCGGAATTTCATGCCGCTCAGCGTGCGCTCGTTCGCCTACCTGATGGTCCAGCAGGGCTACATCGCCTGCGCGGTGCGCTGGTGGGGGGAAAGCTACGCCACCGGCTATGGTGAATCGGTGGCCGAGCTGCGCCATCGCCACCCGCAGGTCTCCGGTCTGGGCAAGTGGGTCTGGGACTCCCAGCGGCTGGTGGACTGGCTCTGCACCCTGCCCGAGGTCGACCGGGCCAAGATCGGGATCATCGGGCACTCGCTGGGCGGGAAGATGTCGCTCTATGCCGCGGCGTTCGAGCCGCGGATCACGGTGGCGGTGGGCTCGGACCTGGGGATCGGGCTGGATTTCTCCAATTATGAGGATTACTGGTATTTCGATCAGACCATCCAGCGGCGGGCTCCCGGCACCGACCAGCACGAGCTGCTGGCGCTGATCGCCCCGCGGCCCTGGCTGCTGATCGCCGGCGATGATGCCGACAGCGACCGCAGCTGGTACTTCATCAATGCCGCCCGCCAGGTGTACGAGCTCTACGGCGCGGGCGAGCGGATCGGCCTGTTCAACCACCGCACCGGCCACACGCCCACCCCGCGCGCGGTGGAGCTATCGGTGGACTGGCTGTCGCGCTTCCTGGGCGCGCCCTGATCCCGCACCCCCTGCCACCTTCCAGAACTTCTGGCTGATTAAAGCTGAATCTTGGACCGCTCGATGCAGCCCGGCTGTCGAAACACGACAGCCGGGCTTTTTTCGGCACGGAGAGCCGGCACTGCTAGAGGGTGTGATGAACTCCGGGTCGGGGATCCAGGCTGTGCGGCCGGCAAAGGCACACACCCCGGCCCGCCTGCGGCGGGCCACCCCTCTCGAGAGGGGATCGATACCGCTATCGCTCAAGCGCTTAGCTCAAAGCTCCGGCCGAAGCCGGACCAATCCCCCTTACCAAAGGGGGACACCGGGGGTGGTGTTCTTTCCCACTGCTGAGTGCATCACACCCGCTAGGGCGCGGGCGCGACGGGAGGGCGCTTGTAGCGGATCGCCACCCCCCGCAGCAGGATCTCCTTGCGGCTGAACTCGGTCTTGCGCTCGCTGGCGTAGCTCTGGCTGAGCTCGCGCGCCTCCTCGACCACGATCGCATCGGCCCCCACCTGGCGCGCCTTCTGTCGCAGCACCTCGGTAATCTCCCTGGTGTTGTCCCCGGTGCTGCTGAGCTGGCCGAGGACCTCGTAGGGCCGGGTGGGGAAGCTGCTCACCAGCGCGACACTGTCGGTGGGGGCATGGGCCTGGCCGCGGTAGCCCTCGGCGGGCAGGAAGTGGGCGCGGGTGCAGCCGGCCACGGTCAGGGCGGCCAGCAGGAGCGCGGCGGGGATCAGCGCGGCCAGGGCCGCGGCTGGTCTGGTCATCGGTAACCTCCTGGAAAGATGGCTGCTTAATGATAGAGCGGACCGCCCCCATCGGCAAGGGCGACAGTGGCCGGCGCGGGCCGGGGGCGGCCGGTCCGGGCGGCTGGAAAGTCCCGTGATCGGCTCTTGACAGGAGGGGCCGGCCCCATTAGTTTGTCACGGCATGAATCGATTGAAATATATCGAAATAATCGAGCCGATACGAACGGATCAATTCAAGACGCATCGATTCAACCCGCATCACCTTAGGAGCTTTCCATGGTCAAGAGCATGAGCATCCCCACCATCCGGCGGCTGCCCGCCTACCACCGCCTGCTGCGTGAGCTGCGCGAGGGCGGCCAGGAGTATGTCTCCGCCGCCAGGCTCGCCGAGGAACTGCGCCTGGACCCGGTGGTGGCCCGCAAGGACCTGGCCTCCACCGGCGTGGTCGGCCGTCCCCGGGTCGGGTTCATGGTCGAGGACCTGGTGACCGCGATCGAGCGTTACCTGGGCTGGAACACCACCACCGATGCATTCCTGGTGGGCGCGGGCAACCTGGGAGCGGCCCTGCTCGGCTATCGCGGTTTCGAGCAGCACGGGCTGCGGATGGTCGCCGCGTTCGACACTGACCCGGACAAAGTCGGGCGGCGGATCCAGGGCAAGCCGGTCTACCCCTTGGTGGAGATGATCGACCTGGCCCAGTTGCACAAGGTGCGGCTGGGGGTGCTGACGGTCCCGGCCCCGGCCGCCCAGGATGCCGCGGCGATCATGATCCTGTCCGGGATCCGCGCGATCTGGAATTTTACCTCGGCCAAGCTCGAAGTGCCGCCGGAGACGATTGTGGAGAACATCGACCTGTCCTCGAGCCTGGCGGTCCTGTCCAACAAGCTGGGGGCGCTGGAACGGGTCTGAGTTGTTCCGCCGGACGAAAATCTCTTGACTTCCCCGCCCGCCGCCTTATTCTGAGAGCATCCCAGCCGTTCTCACTCCCCACGCCGGATCGAGCCCTGCGGCCCCCGGCGTGTCCCACTCGAGGCAGGAGGTCAGGCATGAAGACTTACGGAGTCGGAATCGCGGGTTTCGGCTGGGTGGCGGGCGCCCACCTGAAGCGTTTCACGATGTGGCCGGGTTTCGAGCCGGTGGCCATCGATGTCCCGCCGCCAGCTCGACCCGAAGGCGATCAAGGCCGAGTACGGGGTCGAGGTCAAGATCTACAACAGATTACGAGCAGATGCTCGATGACCCGCGGGATGGAGATGGTCGACATCTGCACCCCGCACCCTTACCACCCGGAGCAGGCCATCCAGGCCGCCCGGACCGGCCAGGCACCTGATTATCGAGAAACCGATCGCCCTGAAGTTCGAGGATGCGGTGGCGGATGCTGGAGGCGGTGGAGAAAGCCGGGGTGCAGACCTCGGTGTGTTTCGAGGTCAGGGTTGATCGGCGTCGCCCAGGCGATGAAGTCGATCATCGCGCAGGGGCTGATCGGCGAGGTTTATTACGCGCGAGTGCGACTATTTCCACGGGATCGGCCCGTGGTACAAGCAGTTCGAGTGGAACGTGAAGAAAGATATGGGCGGCAGCAGCCTGCTCACCGCCGGCTGCCATGCGCTGGATGCCCTGCTCTGGCTGACCGGCAAGCCGGTGGAGGAGGTCTTTTCCTATCCCGGCGGCAATCCCCACGAGGCCTACGCCCCTTACGAGTACGACACCACGACGGTCACCCTGCTGCGGTTCGCCGATGGCCGCACCCTGGGCAAGGTGGCCTCGGTGATCGACTGCATGCAGCCCTATGTCTTCAACATGAACATCCTGGGCAGTCACGGGACCCTGAAGAACGACCTGTTCTACTCCAAGAAGATTCCCGGGCTGCAGGGCTGGTCCAAGCTGGATGTGCAACTGGTGGACTCGGGCGATGTGGCCCACCACCCCTACCGCCAGCAGTTCGAGGCTTTCCACGCCGCGCTGGAGCTGGGCGTGGAGCCGGATGCCAGCCTGGCCAGCGCGTTCGAGAGCCACCGGGTGGTGTTTGCCGCGGACCGGAGCGCGGCCACCGGCAAGCCGGTGGCCTTGAGCGAGTTCAGGCGCTGAAGCCGGCGGGCGGGGGCGAGCCCGGACGGCCTGCCCCCGCCCTCAGCCGGCCCGCAGCACCAGGTAGAGGGCGAACAGGCCGCCATAGAGCGCGATGAAGATCCAGACCCGGGCATATTGCCGGAGCCGGCGGAGGTCGGCCGGGGAGTAGCCCGCCTCACGGAAGGAGCGCTCCTGGCCGGGAAGCAGGCGCCAGACCAGGTATGACCCCCCGGCCAGCGCGGCCGAGAGCGGGGCCATCACCCGGGGAAAGCGGAACACCAGCAGCCAGAACAGCAGAAACTCGCCGGCGGCGGCGATCAGCAGCAGCCGCCAACGCGCTCCCCGCAGCCGATCCGGCGGTCCCTGGTGGTTGTCGGGCAGGGTGCTCATGCCGGCCGCCGAGGGCTCAACGGAGCTCGATCCGGCTCAGGCGCAGCCAGCCCTCCTCGGACTGGCCGGCATTGGCGAAACGAATCACCGGGCGGCCCTCGCGCGGGTCGACCAGGCCCAGCCCCAGCTCATACTCGCCGGGGGCCAGGTCGGCCGGGATCACCAGGCTCTGCTGGATGGCAGTCACTCCCGGCAGCCAGCCGCGGGGGTCGATCCCGGTGTCGAGCACCCGGCTCGCGCCGGTTGCCGTGCTCCGCAACTCGAAAGTTAGCGGGTAGTTGCGATAGAGCGGGGCCACTCCCTGGTTCTCCCACTCCAGCTCGAACAGCATTGTCCCGCCGGGCCGGACCCGCGCGGGGTGGCTCAGGCGTTTCAGGGCATAACGGTAGCCCATCCGCCGCTCGAACTCCTGGACCTGTGGCCACCATTGTTCCGGAATTTCCTCCGAGCCGTTGTTCAGCACCGAGATGTGCCACTCCAGGGCCTGTCTTAGGATGTAATCCAGGTCCCAGCCCTTGTCGAGCCAGGTCTGGATGGTCCAGCAGGTCTCGAACACCACCGGGGCGTGTTTCCAGGAGTCGAGCGCTTCGGCCTCCTGCAGGGCCTGGGGGTAGAAGTTCTCCATGTGGCTCCAGTCCGGTCTGAAGCCGCCCAGATCGCCCAGGCAGTCGGCGCGCCAGCCGGCGCCATTGGCCACGGCATAAGCCAGGCCCTCCCCGCCGCCGATCAGCATGATCAGCGGGGTCTGCCGGAAGTGCGCCAGGTAGCTGTCGATGATCTGTTGCCGGGTGGGGGTATCCGGCATCTCCATCCCGGTGCCGCTGGTGTGCCACTCGCCCCAGCGCCCGACTGTCCCGATGTCCATGTGGTCCATGTCGGGGTGGCCATCATAGCGCTCGCCCAGGGCGCGGATCAGGTTTTCGTGCTTGGCCAGGAACACCGGGTCATCATAGCGGGGCTGCCAGTTGGCGGGGTTGTCCTGGTAGGGCTCGCCCTTGGCCCCGGCCGCGCGCACCCACTGCGGGACCCCGGGGCGGCCGTTCTGGCACATCACCCGGAAGTTGAGCTTCTGCCCATTGGCCCGGCAGCGCGCCAGCACGCTGTCGATCAGGGCGAAATTGACCTTCCCCTCCTCGGGTTCGAGCTCATCCCAGTACCAGCGGAACTGGACGATCGTGCACTGCGGGTGACGGATCCCGCGGATGTTGTCGTTGAACTGGTGGGTGGTGGCGAAGCCGCGATGGGGATTGAGCAGGAACTGGTCCGAGGGCGCGGGGAGCACCTCGACCTGGCGCGCTCCGCCGCAGGACAGCAGCAGGACCGCCAGCAGCGGGAGCAGGCGAAAGCGGGTGAAGGACATCTTGGTTCCTCCATCATGCCGGTTTGACCAGGATTGCCGGAAGAGGAAATTCAAAAAAGTATCCACGAAGCACACGAAGGTTCACGAAATTTTTTTCTTGGTGTACCTTCGCTTTTTCTTCGTGTCCTTCGTGGATGCTTTTCCGGTCGCCGCCCGCCGCGCAAGATCACTCCTGGATCAGCCCCAGGCGCACCGCCTCGCGGTGGACCGGGCCCCACCAGCCGATCGGCCGGGTCATCGCATAGTACTTGGCCAGCCGGCTCATGTCATCGGGCGGAGTGAGGAAAGTCACCGGCACATAGATCAGCATCCCCAGCCCCAGCAGCACCCAGAACTGCTGGTAATCCTGCAGCACCGGGATCACATCGTAGGCCGGCAGCACCCACACCACCAGCCAGGACAGCGCCAGGTTGGCCAGCCAGCTCGAGAGATAACCCCAGCTGTTGAAGCGCCACCAGACCACCTGCAGGATCGAGGGCAGCCAGATCCCGGCGGCCATGATCCACAGCGCGAAGATCAGCCACTGGGTGATGCTCTCCATCATCAGCCCGTAGAAGAACGAGCCGAGCAGCAGTCCGAGGGTCGAGAGGCGCCCCACCCAGACCAGTTGCTTCTGGCTGGCATCCGGCTTGATGTAGTGGTGGTAGAGGTCGCGGGTCATGTACATCGCGCCGAGGTTCAAGTGGGTGCTGATCGTGCTGAAATGGATCGCCAGGATGCCGGCGAAGAAGCAGCCGACCATCCCGGCCGGCAGCACCCGGAAGCCCATCACGAACCAGGCCATCTCGGACTGGGCGGGGTCGGAAATCGCCGGGAACAGAGTGAAGAAGCCGATGATCGCCACCGCCCAGAGTCCATTGCGGGTGAGGGTGAGGATGGTCCCGACCCAGATCGAGTAGGAGGCATCGCGCACATTGCGGGCGCTCTGGATGCGCTGGCTCTCGGGGTACCAGTCGATGGAGGTGCCCATCCCCAGCCCGCCCAGCAGGGCGACGAAGATCATGGTCAGGAACCAGGCCGCCGGGAAATCCCCGCTCCACATCCCGGTGAAGTGGAAGGGGTCGGCGCGCCAGGTCTGGCCCATCTCCATCAGCCGGGCCATGATCTCGCCCGGGCCCCCGGCGGCGACAATCTGCCAGACCGAGACCACGATGATGATCAGGCTCATGATCACCCCCTGCTGGAAGTCGGCCATCACCACTCCCCAATAGCCGGCGAACAGCACATAGACCGCGGTGACCGCGCCGAAGAAGACCATCCCGAACCACAGCGGGTACTGCGGGAACAGGAAATGAAAGACCTTGCCCATCGCGATCCCGACCCAGCCCAGGATGAACATGTTCATGAACACCTGCCAGCCGGCCAGCCAGCCCCGCAGCAGCTCGGAGCCCATCCCGGAGTAGCGCAGGGTCTGCCACTCGGCATGAGTGAAGGCCAGCGAGCGGCGGAAGATGCGGGTGCTGACGAAGGCGCTGATCGCGCACCAGGCGCAGAAGAAGGTGTACCAGATCCCGCTCAGCCCATAGCGGTAGATCACGCCCGCCGATCCAGATCGGGGTGTCGGTGGCGGTGTGGGTGGCATAGACGCTGAGGCGGCCGGGAGCCACCACGGCAGCCCGCGGCCGGCCAGGAAGAAGTCCGACTCGCCGCGGCTGGCCAGGCGGTAGAACAGCACTCCGCAGGCCACCATCAGCAGGATGTAGGCGATGTACCCAGAACCAGTCGAGCGGGGAGAAGGTTACCATCAGGAGCCCTCGCAGGGGGAAGAAACGGCTGTGAGCACGGTCGGTCCAGTGGCGGGATGCGAAGGGTATTTATAACCAACAGCCTGGGCTCGTGTCAATAAAAACGGGCGAGGCGGTCCTGGCCGGCAACCTCGAACGGGAAGACATCCACGAAGGACACGAAGACACACCAAGAAAAAATCCTTCGTGAAGCTTCGTGCCCTTCGCGGATGTCTGCTCCCGATAGCTCCATGCTGAATGCTGGGCGGCGAGCCAAGCCTCAGCGCTCGAAGCGGCTGGGAAGGCCCAGCGAAAGATAAGGCTTGGCGGTGGGCAGGCCGGCATCGGCGCGCTCGGGGCTGCTCCAGCCATCGGCGGGGAAGCTTTCCTCCTGCCAGCCCGCGGGCTCGGCGGAAGTCTCCAGCGCGCGCCAGGCGCGGCCCCCGGCGGCGGACTCGAGGGTGCGGGTGACCGCTCCCGCCGGGACCCTCGAACTCGGCATAGATGCTGAGCGCCGGCGCCCGGCCCTCATAGTTGCGCACCCGGGCGGTCACCAGGTTCTTCCCGGGCTTGAGCAGGCCGTTCAGGTCCACCACCAGGAAACGCCGGCTCTCGACAATCAGCGACAGGCTGCGGCGGCCGAGGGTTTCGCCCACCGGGCGGCCATTGACCCAGACCTCGGCGTGGGTCATCCCGGCCAGTTGCAGTTTCGCCGGCAGGGCGGCCTCGGTGGCGCTCAAGTCGAACTCGCCACGGTAGAGCGCGGTGCGGCGGCCCGGACGGCGGCCTTTGGCAGATGCCCCGGCCGGGGCGATCCAGTCGGCGCTGAGCAGTCCCAAGGGCAGCTTGCCGCGTTCCCGCAATGAGCTTTCGAGCTCATCCCAGGCCGCCAGTTGGCGGTCGAACAGCGCCAGGTTGTACTCGAGCCCCGCGGGGCGGTTGAAGGCTGTCCACAGCCGCTCGAACGCGGCGCGGTTCTCCCGGTAGCCCCGCTCCAGCCGTCCGGCGTTTTCCGCCAGTTTCGCGGCCTGGGCCGCGCTGGGCGTTTTCCCGGCCAGGGCCTGATGGTCGGCGACCCAGCGGTATTTCCCGCCCAGCAGCCTGCCGGCGGCGAGGGCATAGGCCGGCAGCTCCAGCCAGTCGCGGTTGGCTTGGGATGCGGCGCGGACAGTGGCCAGCAGCCGGTCGGCGCGGTCCAGCGCGGCGAGGATCGTGGTCGCGCGGGCGGCGGGACCGACACTCTGGCCCGCCCCGCCGCTCTCGGCCGGTCCGGCCTGGGGCTGGCGCCAGAAATCATAGAGGGTGAAGCCTTTTCCCAGGGTGACCAGCAGCCGGTTCAGCTCGATCATCGGCGCGGGGTCCTCCAGGGCCAGGAAGCTTCGCCAGAAGGCCCGCTCGGCGGCGGCGCGGTCGACAGTCGCCTCCGGCCGCCAGGCGCAGGCCGCGGCGAAAGCATAGCCCCAAAGGTTCAACTGGCGGAAATTGGCCGCGCCATTGTCGCACCAGCTCGAGGTGACTGTCCCCAGCGCCCCCTGTCGGGCCCCGACCCGGGTCAGGTTTTCGATGTTGTCCAGGGCGGTGTCCCAGTCGGGATGGATCCGGTTCCAGTTGGAGAGGCCGGGGCTCACCACCACCGGGAAGCCGGCAGCGCGGAAGCGGGCCACGCTGGGATACTCTTTCGCGGCATTGTAGTGCCAGTCGACAATCACGATCCCGCGGGGAAGCTGCTGGAGGATCGCCGGGTGGTTGAGGATGATGTCGCCGTACATCATCACCTGCTTGCCCCGGGCGGTGACCAGGTCGTAGACCTTGCGGTAGTGGCCGGCATGGGCCCCGGCGCTGCCGAGGCGGGCCACCAGCGGGCGGCTGGACCCTTTTCCCAGGTCCCAGGACTCATCGCAGGCGATGTTGAGCAGGGAGTCCGGGAAGGCGGGGATCAGCTCGCCCAGGGCCTGGTCCAGGAAGCGGTAGGTCGCCTCGCCGGCGGGGCTGAGGGTGTGCGCCCCCGGGAACTCCGCCAGGTGGCGGTACGCGCTCTGGTGCAGCAGGTTCTCGTAGTGGCCGAGGGTCTGGAAGATCGGGATCACCCGCACGTGCAGGCTGTCGGCGAACCGCACCAGGGCCGTGATCTCCTGCCGGGTGAGCGCTCCGCGGCCCTCCCCGAAGCCGGGCAGGCCCTCCAGCCGGACGATGTCCTCCAGGTAGGGCATGTAGACATTCAGCTTGTGGCGGGCCAGCAGCCGCACCAGGTGCTGGAAGTCCGCAAGCGTGCTCACCTGGCCGCGGCTGATGTCATCCGAGATGCCGCGAAAGGAGAGCCCCGGCCAGTCGCGCACGACACAGCCGGGGAGCACCGCGCCATCATGCTGCCGCTCCAGGAGCTGGGCCAGGGTCATCAGGCCATAGAAACGGCCCCGGGCGGTGGGAGCGGCCACCGCGGCGTAAGTTTTCCCGACCGCCAGCAGGTAGCCCTCTGTTCCCAGCCCCGCGGCCGAGCGTACTCCCAGCGCGGCCAGCAGCGGCGGGATTTTCCCTGCCTCCAGCGGCAGCAGGTGGAGGCCCATCGCGGCCGGGCTTTGGCTGTCGCCGGCGACTGTCCGCAGCGGCAGGGCGCGCGGCAGGCCCAACTCGACCGCCCAGCGGTTCCACTCCTCGATCGCGGCGCGGTCCTCCGGCCCCAGGCCGGGGTGGAGCCAGATCGCGGCGCCCGCGCCCAGCGCCAGGCTGTCCGGCCGGGCCTCAAACTCCCGCGGAGCAGGCAGCACGGCGGGGGCGGCTGTCGCCGAGGCCGGGAGCAGGGCGCACAGCAGGGCGGGAAACGCTGCGGACAGCAGGCGGCGGGCGAAAGAGCCTGGGCGCATCGATCTTCTCCACGGCGGGCATGATCGAAAAGGGGACGGCCGGTCGGGCCGGCGAGCAATCAGCGGGCAAATCGCGAAGGGGTAATTATTTAACGAACAGGCGCGCCGGTCAAGGGAAAAGTCCGGGCGGTGTCGGAAGAGTCTGTCGCGCCGGCTGATCCCGATTTGACGACCAAGGACAACTGATTCGGGGGGAGGGAGGAAACCTTTTGAAAAAGGTTTCCTCCCTCCCCCCGGGCCCCCTACCCACTTTCCCAAACTTTTTCGCAAGTTTCACGCGGGATAACTGTCAGCTTGCTGGAAGTATCGGAGACACAGGGGGTTGTGTCTTTAAAGTCCCCCCTGGAGGGGGGTGGTCCCGGTGTTACCGGGACCGGGGGGTGTGAGGGCGGCCACCACCCCGCGGCTGAAGCAGCTGCTGGACTCACACCCCCCGGCCCCGCCGAAGGCGGGGCCACCCCCCTCCAGGGGGGACTGTTCCCGTTTCGGCCCGAGCGATACCGCAACCGGTTGGGCGGCTGCGCTTTCAGTCCCCCTTAATCAAGGGGACACCGGGGGTCGTGCTTTTTTTCTGCATTTTCCAACACCCTTCCCAGCTGCCGAAAACTTTTTCGCTGGTTCAATACATTCTGTCGGACAGCAAGGCGGCGCCTCACCGATCCTGCTTGACAGTTTGTTCGGCGGGGCTTATTTTATTAGGAACGCCTAACAATGCGGCCGCCGCGGCCGCGCCACCATCTTCCCCACCCAAGGCCGCTCATGGAACGCAAGGAAAAGCTCAGCGCCAGCCTGGAGGACTACCTGGAGGCGATCTACCATGTCCAGGGCCGCAAGCAGGCGGTGCGCGCCAAGGACCTGGTCGACCGGCTGCAGGTGCGCGGCTCCTCGGTGACCGGGGCCTTGCAGGCGCTCTCCCGTCGTGAGCTGATCAACTACGCCCCCTACGACCTGATTACCCTGACCGAGCGCGGACGCCGGGTGGCCCGGGAGGTGGTCTCCCGCCACCAGGTGCTGCGCCGCTTTTTTATCGAAGTGCTGGATGTCGAGGCGGAAACTGCCGAGAAAGCCGCCTGCCGGATGGAACACAGTCTGCCCGCGGGAATCCTGGAGCGGCTGACCGGGTTCATCGAGTATGTCGCCCAGGAGCCGGAAGGACTGATCGAGGGTTTCAGGAGCCACCGCCAGCAGGTGGCCCAGACGAGAGAGGACTGAAGGATGGAGCCTGTACAACGCCTGCCCGAGGTCGGCGCGGAAGCCGCCCAACTGTTGAGCCGGATTCAGCCGGGCTGCCGGGTCCGGCTGGTGGCGATCACCGGGGGGCACCAGCTGCGCTCGCGGCTGGTGACGATGGGGCTGTTGCCCGGCGCCGAGCTGGAAGTGGTCAAGAACAACGGCGATGGCCCGGTGATCCTCTCGATCAGGGGCAGCCGGCTGGTGCTGGGACGGGGAATGTCGCAGCAGATCATGGTCCTCTGAGGCAAAAGGGCTGAGATGGAACACCGGATCACGGAAAGGATCGAGTCGCGGAGCGGATCGAGGGTGCTGCGGGTGGTGCTGGCCGGCAACCCCAATTCTGGCAAGTCGACCATTTTCAACAACCTGACCGGCCGTCACCAGCGGGTGAGCAATTTCCCGGGAGTGACGGTCGAAAAGCACGAGGGCGAGGCGCTGTTCCGCGGCCGCCATCTGCTGCTGACCGACCTGCCGGGCTTTTACAGCCTGAGCACCTTTTCGCTGGAGGAGCGGGTCAGCCGCCGGGTGCTGCTGGACGAGAAGCCCGACGTGGTGGTGAACGTGGTCGACTCCACCAACCTGGAACGCAGCCTGTACCTGACGCTGCAACTGATCGAGAGCGGAGTGCCGGTGGTGCTGGCGCTCAACATGAGCGACGAGGCCCGGGCGCGGGGGATCGAGTTCGACCTGGAAAAGCTTTCGGCCCTGTTAGGGGTGCCGCTGGTGGACACGGTGGCCCGCCGCGGGGAGGGGATGGACCAACTGCTGGAGGCAGTGCTGCGGGTGGCCGAGCAGGGCCCGACCCGCGAGCCTTTGGTGGTGAGTTACGGCGGGGACCTCGAGGCCTTGCTGGGGCGGATCGAGGAACTGGTGCGCGAGTGCGGGGCCCTGGCCGACCGCTACCCGGCGCGCTGGGTGGCGGTCAAGCTGCTGGAGCGTGACCAGGAGCTGCTGGAACGGGTGGCGAACCCGTCACTGGCGGCCGCGGCCGAGGAGGCCAGCCGCAAGGTGGAAAGCCTGCTGGGCGACCCGCCGGAGATCATCATGGCCGAGCGGCGCTACGGATTCATCTCCGGGGCCTGCCAGGAGGCGGTGCGGCGGACGGTGGAGGCCCGCCACAACCTGTCGGACCGGATCGACGAGCTGGTGCTGAACGACATGCTGGGGATTCCGATCCTGCTGCTGCTGCTCTACGCGGTCTTCTACCTCACTTTCGCCCTGGGCAGCGGTCCGCAGCATTTGATCGAGTGGCTGTTCGCCCGGCTGGGGGAGGGAGTCACCGCGCTCTGGCCCACCGGCTCAAACAGCCCGCTGCGCGCCCTGCTGGTGGAGGGAGTGATCGGCGGGGTGGGCGGGGTGGTGGTGTTTCTGCCGAACATCCTGCTGCTGTTCCTGGGGATCGCCCTGCTGGAGGACATCGGCTACACCGCCCGGGCGGCGTTCATCACGGACCGGCTGATGCACCGGATCGGGCTGCACGGCAACAGTTTCATCCCGCTGCTGATCGGGTTCGGCTGCTCGGTGCCGGCGATCATGGCCACCCGCACCCTGGGCAACCGTCGCGACCGGCTGGTGACGATGATGATTATCCCGCTGATGAGCTGCGGCGGGCGCTTTCCGATCTACGCCCTGATCATCCCGGCCTTTTTCGCCGACCGCTGGCAGGCCCCGATGCTGTGGATGATCTATGTGATCGGGGTGCTGCTGGCGATCCTGGCGGCCAAGCTGCTGGGGCGGGCCCTGCCCAAGCGGGACGAGACCCCGTTCGTGATGGAGCTGCCGCCCTATCGGATTCCCACGGTCCGCAGCGTGCTGCTGCACATGTGGGAGCCGGGGCGGGAGTACCTGAGGAAGGCCGGGACGGTGATTTTCGGGGCCTCGATGGTGCTGTGGGCGATCGCCGCTTTCCCGCACAAGACCACGTTCGACCAGGACTACGGCGCGCTGCGCCGGCAGGCGCTGGGCCAGTATCGCCAGGGGCTGGAGCAGGTGGCCGGGCGGCTGGAGCTGGCCCCGGGCGGGGCGCGCTGGCTGGAGATGAGCTTGCCCCTGGCCCGCGAGCTGGAACTGCGGGAGGGCCCGTCCCCCTCGCCGGCTCCGCCATTGGTGGAGCGGTTTGTCGAGCGGGTGCACCAGCAGGGCCGGACAGTCGGGAGCGGCGGCGCTCCCGCGGATCAGCGGCTGGAGGGGGCGGCATCGTTCTACCTGAGCGAGGTCCGCCAACCTCTGGAGGCGGAGCTGGAACGGCTCCAGCGGCTGCGCAGCAACGAGCAGTTGCGCCACTCGATCGCCGGGCGGATCGGCGGGGCGCTGGAGCACCTGCTCGGGCCGATCGGGTTCGACTGGAAGATCTCCACCGCGCTGATCGGCGGGCTGGCGGCCAAGGAGCTGTTCATCTCGCAGATGGGGATCATCTACGCGGTGGAGGGGGGCGGCGGGGGCGAGGCCTCCTCGCTGCGGGAGCGGCTGCGCCAGGACTATACCCTGCTTTCGGCGTTCTGCATGGTGCTGTTCCTGCTGATCGGCACCCCCTGCGTGGCCACTTTCGCGGTGACCCGCAAGGAGGCCGGCGGCTGGCGCTGGGCGCTGGCCCAGTGGGCGGGACTCACCGCGCTGGCCTACCTGGTGACCCTGGTGGTCTACCAGGGGGGCCGGCTGCTCGGACTGGGAGGCTGACAATGCTGGTGCTGGAGTACCTGCTGGTGGGGGCGGTGGTCATCCTGGCCGGGCTTTACCTGTTCCGCCGGCTGCGGAAAGAAGTGTCCGGGGAAAGCGGCTGCTGCTGCCCCGGGGCCGCCGAGTGCGAGCTGGCGGCGATGCTGCGGGACAAGCCCGGCTGCGCGGCCTGGAAGCATTGCCCGCCTGATTCCCCCGCGCGAAAGCGATGACCGGATGAGCCGGGGGGAGGGAGGAAACCTCTTGAAAGAGGTTCCCTCCCTCCTCCCGGGATGCTCTCCCCCCGATCCCCCCTCCCACTTTCCAGAACTTCTTATCTTGTTCGATCTGATCTGTCGGGCCATGAGTCAGAATAAAAGGAATGCGGGCTCGCCCGGCTGTCTCCGCACAAAACTGAAAACCCCACCGGTAAGAGGGCGTCCAAACAAGCGTGATCTTTTCGCGTCCGGGAGCTGTCGCCCGGGCCGACTATCAGCGCATCCGCGCCACGCCAGCTGTTCCCGGGGGTGTCCCTTGTTCCGAGCGTCGTCCCTGTCCTGTGTGATTCTGCTGCACGCTGCGCTCCTGTTCACCGCCTCCGACCTGTTCTGCCAGGGACCTCGTCCCTCCTACTATTACCAACCCACCACGATCCTGGACTGGGCCTGCTGCGAGCTGTACTTCGCGGGAGGCTCCAGCCAGCGGATCGGTTTCCTGCCGGTGGTCGGGGTCAATTCCGCTCCCTGCGGCACGGAGCGTTTCAGCCGCGACATCGCGGTCGAGGGACCGGTGGTGTTCGCCGGCAACGGGATTGCCCGCGCGGGCCGCTGGGACAGCTACCAGGGGGTGGACCCCACTGGGAAAATCGTGCTGCTCTGCTACGATTTCCCGGACAGTGTCAACGGCGAACTGGAGCGGGAGTTCACCCCGGAGGCCCGGATCGACACGGCGCTGGCCCGGGGGGCCGTGGCGGTGGTGCTGTGCTCCTGGCGGGAAGCTTACCCGTTCCGTCACTACCAGGACCGTGATCCGGCGCGGATCCCCGCGCGGCCGGTGATTACTGTCAACCTGGAGGGGGCGGCCCGGATGCTGGAGGCGGCGGGGCTCGACAGCGAGCAACTGTTCGCCGGTTGGCGGGACCAGGGCGAGGTGGCCTCGCGGGAGCTGATCTGCCGGCTGCGGCTGCGGATCGATGGCCGGTTCGCGGCGGTGGACAACGAGAGCTTCACGATCCGTTACCGGCCGGACGAAATCTCCGGCGAGCAGCTCGCCCGGCTGGCGGAGGTCAACTCCCGGGCGGTGGAGTTGCTGGGCAAGCTGTTCGAGGCCCCGAACCTGGCCTGGAACAAGACCCTGACAGTGTACTTCCGCGACTACGACTCCAAGCTGTTCTTCACCCACCACTGGGGACGGGGGCTGGCCTACGCCGGGGCCTCGTTCATGGTGTTCGATGGCCGTGAGCCGGATTTCGCTCTGGCGGTGCACGAGCACACCCACACGCTGTTCGCCGACAACTGGGGCCACACCAGCTCATTTGTGGCCGAGGGGCTGGGGCGCTACTCCGAGGCCCGGGCCACCGACCCGGCGCTCAACGACCGGGAAACGGCCGAGCACCTGCGCCAGGGCCGGCTGGTCCCGTTGCGGGAGCTGCTGAACATTCAAATCGGCTCCGACCAGTTGACCGCGGTGGCTTACCCCGCGGCGGGCTGATTGGTGGGGTTCCTGCTGGAGCGCTGGTCGCTGCGGGAGTTGCGGGGAGTCTACGAGCACGAGGGGCTGGAGCCCGATCAGCGGCCGGAGGGAGACATCTGGCAACAGGTTTACGGCCGGAACCTGGAGGAGCTGGAGCGGGAGTGGCTCTACCGGCTGGGCGAGCGCCAGGGGATCGAGAAGCCGGTGGTGGCGAAGTACCTGCAGGCGCGTGAGGCGGCTAAGACGGCGCGATAGGTCATCCCAAGCTGACAGAAAAGGCCAATTGAGCCGGGTGGAGGGAGGGAACCGCTTGAAAGAGGTTCCCTCCCTCCACCCGATCCCCCCTTCCTCTTTCCCAAACTTTTTCGATTGTTGGCTACCGCAGGTCGGACAACCGCTCAGAATAAAGCGGCCAGGATCAAGCGACCAGAGCCAGGCAGGTTCCGCTCAGTACTGGAAATCCCGCGGAATCAGCACCAGCCCGGCCTCGGAGAGCATGAACGACTGGCAGTCCTCCTCCGGGTCATAGCCGACCTTGCGCCCGGCCGAGAGCACGGAGCCCTTGTCGATCACCGCCCGCCGCACCCGGCAGCCCTCGCCGATCCGCACCTCGTGCAGCAGCACCGAGTCCTCGACAATCGCCCCGGGGCCGACATAAACCCCGGGCGAGAGCACGGAGTTGATGATGCTGGCCCCATCGATCACGCAGCCGGGGGAGATGATCGAATTGCGGGCCCGGCCGGTGGAGCGGCGGCTGCCATTGCTGGAGATCTCACCGCGGATCAGCCGGGCCGGGGGATACTGGCCGGCATAGGTGCGGATCGGCCAGACGGGATCGTAAAGGTTGAAGCGCGGATTGGGACGCAGCAGGTCCATGCTGGCATCCCAGTAGTTGTCGATGCTGCCGATGTCCCGCCAGTAGAGGATCCGGCCATTGGACTCATCCGCGAAATGGTAAGCCTGGCAGCGGTAGTGAGGGATCATCGCGGGGATCACATCCCGACCGAAATCGTGGGAGGTGTCGCGCTTGGCATCATCGACCACGCCGCGCACCAGGGCCTCGGTGCTGAAGACGTAGATGCCCATGTTGACCAGGGCGTACCCGGGCCGCAAGGGGCTGGGCTTGGGGCGGAGCGGCTTTTCCTCGAAATCGAGGATGCGGCCCTCGCGGTCGACCTGCAGCACCCCGAGCTGGCGCGAGGCCAGCTTGTGCTCGACCTCGACCGTGGCGACAGTCAGGTCGGCGCCGCGCTCGAGGTGCTGCCGGATCATCTCCGAGTAGTCCATCTTGTAGACGTGATCGCCGGAGAGGATCAACACGCAGCGGGGGTGGATCTCCTCCAGCAGGTAGATGTTCTGGAAGATCGCATCGGCGGTGCCCTTGTACCAGGTTTCCTGGAACTGCTGCTGGGGCGGGACGGTGTCGATGTACTCGTCCAGGTCGCGGCAGAAGATGTTCCAGCCCTCCTGGAGGTGGCGGTCGAGCGAGTGACTCATGTACTGGGTCAGCAGCTTGATTCTTCTCAGGCCGCTGTTCAGGCAGTTGGAGAGAGTGAAATCGATGATCCGGTAGGTGCCCGCGAACGGGACCGCGGGCTTGGACCGGTTTTTGGTCAGCGGATACAGTCGCTCCCCCCGGCCGCCGGCGAGGATCACGGTCAGCAGATCTTTGGCGATCCGGTGGTTCGCGGTGTGAAAGTCCATGGCCACTTCATCCCTTCCCGGGCCGGGGTTCAGAACTCATACATGCTGATGCCGAGACTCTCCTTGACCTTCTGCTTGAGCTCCGACAGGTCGGAACTCTTGATGACGTAGCTGTCGGCGGCCCAGCTCATGAAGTTGTCCTTGTAGCTGTCGTAGGCGCTGTTGATGATCACCGGCAGCTTGTTGTCGCGGCCGAGAAATTTTCCCAGGGCCTCGATCCCATCCATCCCGGGCATGCGGATGTCGAGGATCACCAGGTCGAAGTGCTCCTTTTCGAATTTGTCGAGGGCCTCCTTGGCATCGGAGGCGGTGTCGACCTCATAACCCTCGACCTCGAATTCGGTCTTGTAAAGCAGGCGCAGGTGGCGCTCATCATCCACGATCAGGATTCTCTTCATTGACTGGCTCCTTCCTTTCCGGCGCATCGACGGGCAGAGTGATGTGAAAGACGGTGCCCTCGCCCGGGCGGCTGGACAGGCCGATGGTACCGCGGTGATTGTTGATGATCTGGCTGGAGATGGCCAGGCCGAGGCCACTGCCGGTGGACTTGGTGGTGAAGAATGCGGTGAAGAGTTTCTCCATGGTCTGCTGGTCGATGCCCACGCCGGTATCGGCGACGCTCAGGGTGAAGTAGCTGTCGTCGAGCCTGGAGGAGATGGTCAGCCGACCGCCATCGGGCATGGCCTCGAAGGCGTTGCGGAAGATGTTGAGCAGCACCTGGCGGATCTGGTCCGGGTCGATCTCGATGCGGGGCGGGTCCGCGAGCAACTGGAGCCGGACCTCGAAGCGCTCGCGGTCGATCTCGGGCTCGAGCATCTGGATCGTTTCCGCGACCAGCTGGTTGGGGTCGATCCGTTGGAACTCCGGGACATTGGGGCGGATGAAAGTCAGGGTGTCGCGCAGGTAGCGCTCCAGGCGCTCGACCTCATCCAGGATGATCTCGAGCCGAGTGCGCGTGCGCTCATCGGTGGCGGCATCGCGCAGCAGGGCGCGGGTGAAGCCGCCGATGCAGACCAGGGGGTTGCGGATCTCATGGGCGACATGGGCCGCCACCTCGCCGACCGCGGAGAGCTTTTCGGAGCGCAGCAGCTTGTCGCGGCTTTCCTTCAGCTCGCGCAGGGCCTGGTCCAGGTCGGCGATCTTTTCCTGGAGCCAGGTGTTGAGCCGGCTGCGCTCGATGGCCTGGCTGGCCAGGTTGGCGAAGACCCGCAGGCGCCGCACGCTCTCCTCCTCGATCGGGCGGCGGTTGATCAGGTTGTCGGCCAGGATCAGCCCGACGCTGTGCTTGTCGCAGACCATCGGGACCACGGCCAGGGTGTCGGTGTCGAGCAGCTCGACCAGCTCCCGGGGGAAGCCGGCGGTGTTCACGCCATCGACCAGGTTGAGCGACTCCTTGCTCAGCAGGCAGCGCACCAGCGGATTGGCGGTGTCGGAGAGCGGGATCCTGATCCGCCGCACCAGGTCGTTGACATGGATGTCATCCTCGAGGATGCTGCTCCGGTAGCCCTGGAGCAGCTCCAGCAGCGACTGCTGGCGCTGGTAAAGCTCGTTCCAGATGATCCCGGCCTCGTGGGGGTTGGAGGGCCCGATCGCCAGTTTCCCCACCAGGGCCTCCTGCTGATGGTCGATCAGCAGCATGAAGGCGCGGTTGAAACCGAGGCCCTGGCTGGCGGTGACGCCGATCAGGATCACCCCGAGGGTTTCGGTCAGGTCCTTGCTGGAGAGCAGGGCCTCGCTGATCTCGTTGATCCGGGCCAACTCGGCGATATGGTCCTGCAGCCGGTCCTCGAGCTGGGCGCGCTCGGTGATGTCGCGGAAGATGATCAGCCTTCCCTGGAGCCGGCCATCCGGCTCGCGCAGCACCGAGCTGGTGGCCTCCACCACCAGGCGCTCGCCATGGGCGGAGTAGAGCTCGGTCTGGTGCTGGGTCAGGTCCATCTGCTCGAACAGGCGGCGGATGCTGCTGTCGATCTCGCCGGTGACGAAGGACTCCGGGGGGGCCAGCCGGTCGAGGGTGCCGCCGAGCATCTCCTCGCGGGAGAAGCCGAAGAGCTTGGCGGCCCCGTGGTTCCAGGTCTGGACCCGCCCGTGCTCATCGAGGGTGATCACGGCATCCGGGCTGTTCTGGATGAAGACCGCCAGGTAGTGCTCGCTCTCGCGGATCTCGCTCTCGAGCTTGCGCTCCCGGGTGAGGTTGCGCATGATGACGATGGTCCCGACCGGGCCGCTCTCCTGGTCGTAGAGCACGCTGGCGGTAAAGTCGACCGGCAGCTCGCGGTGGTCGGCATCCACGAAGTAGGTCTCGTAGTTCTCGAGGGTCCCGCCATGCTCCCAGAGCAGCTCGCGGATCCGGTCGTACTCGCGTTCGCCGCCCAGCAGCAGGGCGGAGGTGTGCAGCCCGCCGCCCTCCTCGCGCTCCTCCAGCCCGAGGGTGAGCGAGGCGGAGTGGTTGAAGAAGGTGATCCGGCCATTGAGGTCGGTGGTGAAGATCGGGTTGGGGGTGGTCTCGAGCAGGCGCTTGAGAAAGCCGCGGGTGCGGTTGATCTCGAACTCCATCGCCCGGGGGCGGCTGATGTCCTCCAGGGTCTGCACCGCGCCCCGCACCGTGCCATCCGGCCCGGGCAGCGGAGTGAAGCGGGCGCGGAAGCGGCGTCGGACCCCGAAGCGGTCGGTGTAGTCGAACTCGTGCTCGGGCCCCTCCTCGCCCTGTTCCAGGGCTTGCCTGAAGGAGGCGAGCGCGGGGGCGGGGGCCTGGGAGGCATAGTCGCGGAAAAGGGTGGCGCCGAGGGCGGCCTCGCGGGGGATGCCGGTCACCCGTTCCTGGGTCCGGTTGTAGAGGATGATCCGGCCCTCGCGGTCGGTGACCAGGATCCCGACCGGCAGGCAGTCGCAGAGGTGCTGGTAGAGGCAGAGGTCGAGCGGCTGCGCGGTTCCGGCGGCGGGCTCGCAGGGGACGAACTCGCACAGGAAGGCGGCGGAGCCATGGTCTTCGACGGTGATCTGCCAGCGGGTAAGCCGGCGCCGGCCCTCGCCGATGGTCAGGGACAGCTCGATGGTCCCCTCCGCGGGCGGAGCCTCTGTCGCGTGGTCTTGCGCGCCATCCCCGGCCAATCCGGCGAAAGCGTGGCCCTCGAGCGATCCCGGTTCCCGTCCGAGCAGCTCCTCCAGCCGCCGGCTGGCGGCGAGGATGATCCCCCGGGAGTCCAGCAGCAGGAACGGCTCGCGGCCGCGGCGCAGCAGCAGCTCGAGGAACCCGGCCTGATTTCCGGTCAAGGTAGCCATAGCAACGGGTCCAGCCGGTCGAAGATGTGATCGTCCTCCTCGACCGCTTCAAGGAAATGCCAGTCGGCATCCGGGGCCGCGCCCTCGCGGTCGAGGCGGTCGAACATCGCGGCCAGCCGCTGGAAGTTCTCCCAGTGCTTGACCACCCGGGCCTCGGCATAGTCGCGGGCCGACCAGGTGCTGATCAGGAACTGCCAGTCGGAACTCTCCAGCAGCAGCAGCTCGCGGCCGAGCTGGCAGGCGACGCGGTGCTGCGGCTCGCCGTGGTTGTCGCGCAGCCGCGCGGCCACCCGGCACATCCGGTCCTCGGCATCGTAGACGTGGCGCCAGGTCCACTTGGTCCAGTCATTGAGCCAGATGTAATGGAAGCCGCCCTGGCCCCAGCTGCCCTCGGGCATGGCGATCACCTCTTCCGGCCGGGCCAGGTCCAGGAAGTCGCCGCAGGTCGAGGGAGCGACGGTCGGGGAGGCGGCCAGCCGCTTCAGCACGGCCTCGAGCCAGCGCGGTCCCTCGAACCACCAGTGGCCGAACAGCTCGCTGTCGTAAGGGGCGGTGATCATCCCCGGCTCGTGGCGCTCCCGGCGGTGATCGGCGATGATCGACTCGATCAGCGCGACAAAATGATCGGCCTGGTTGCCGATGATCTCATCGATGCGGTCCGGCTCGTAGACCTGCTTGTCGGCCAGGTCGGCCTTGGCCGAGGTGACTTTCCAGTAACGATGGCCGCCGGGGAAATGTTTCTTATGAAAATCCAAGTAGTTACCATCGCCGGGATAGCCCCACTCGCCGCTCCAGACCTGCAGCCCGGTGCGGGGGTCGCGGGCGAAACAGGCCACCGGCTTTCGCTGGTTCATCTCCCCGACCAGGTAGGGCTCGTAGGGGGTGCGCTCGCGGTTTTCGGGGCTGGGCTCGTAGGAGCCCTCGAACTGTTTCCAGAGCTTGCGCAGGGCCTCGAAGCGGTCGATGTAGACCCCGATCGCCCGGCCGCCCCGGAGCAGGTGCGAGTCGACGATGAAGTAGTCGAGGCCGGCCTCGCTCACCAGTTGCTCGATCCCCAGGCGGGGCACCGGCCGGCGGGGTCCGTGGCCCTCATCGGCCAGGGGGCTGACCCAGGGGTAGGCCGGCCGGTAGGCGCACTCGGGGAGCCAGGTGCCGCGGGGGTCGCAACGGAAGTGGCCGCGGTAAACCTCGACTCCGAGCTGGAGCTGGGCGCGCACCGCCTCATCCCGAGACAGCAGCGGCAGATAGCCGTGGGTGGCGGCGCTGGTGATGATCTCGATCTTGCCCTGGTCCTGGAACTGCCGCAGGGCGCCGATGATGTCGCCATCGAGGCGGTCGGCGAACAGCACCCGGGAAGCGGCGTAAAACTCCCGCCAGCGGGAGGCCAGGCGCGCCTTGTGGCTGTCGCCGATCCGCTCGAACTCCCGGCGGTTGTCCTCGGCCGCGGCGATTTTCTGCTCCAGGTAGTTCAGGAAATCGGCCTTGAAGCGCGGGTCGGCCAGTTGCTCGGCCAGCACCGGAGTGAGCCCCAGGGTGACCCCGACCCGGCCCGGGCGGTCCAGGCCCTGCAAGAGCTCGACCAGCGGCAGGTAGGTTTCGGCCGCGGCCTCGTTGAGCCAGTCCATCCCGTGGGGCCAGGAGCCGTGGGAGATCACATACGGCAGGTGCGAGTGCAGGACGAAGCTGAAATATCCCTCGGGCACGGTCGACGCTCCTTCTGTCAGCGGTCAGGCGATCGGTGCTGGTTCACTTGCCATCGCGGCCGGGCCGCCCGCGGGGGTGATCTCGCGGGCGGAAGCGGTGGGCCGGTTTTCCCCCACGGGCCGGCGCGCGGTCAGACCGGGGCGCCGAGCGCCATCACCCGGGCCTCGCGCAGGAAGCGGGCGGCATCTTCCGGGGCGGTGGGATTGACATGCAGCCCGGTGCTCCACTCGAAGCCGGAGAGCGGGCAGAGCATGGGCGTGAGCTCGATGTGCCAGTGCCAGTCATGGGCCAGCGTGCCCCAGTAGTGCGCGCGCCGCGGGGCCTGGTGCGTGTTGGGGCAGGTGTGGATGGTCATGGAGAACGGCGGGTCGCCGAACAGCGTGGCCAGGCGGTTCATCACCTCGTGGAGCAGTTGGGCGCAGTCGGCCAGCACCTCGGGCTCGACAGTCGAGAAATCGTGATCGTGCTCGCGCGGGTAGAGCGCCAGCTCGAACGGGAAGCGCGAGGCATAGGGCGCGAAGCAGACGAAGCGGTCGTTCTGGGACACCAGGCGGCTGGCGGTGCTCAGCTCCTGGGCGATGATGTCGCAGAACAGGCAGCGTTCCTTGACATGGAAATGCTCGCGGGCGGTGGCCAGGGCCATCGCGGCGATCCGCGGGATCACGGGCATGGCCATGATCTGGCTGTGCTGGTGGTTGAGGGTGGCCCCGGCCTGCCGGCCGTAATTTTTGAAGACCATCACGTAGCGCAGGCGCGGGTCCTCCATCAACTGGGAGATGCGGGCGCGGCAGGTTTCCAGCACCAGGCGCAGGTGCTCCTCGCCGAGCTGATGGTAGAGCAGGTGGTGGCGCGGGTGCTCGACCACGATCTCGTGCACCCCGATCCCATCGATCCAGTCGTAGAGCCCGAAGCCGCCCCGCTCCATCCGGTCTTCCTCCCGGGTCAGGGCCGGGTACTTGTTGGGGAAGATCCGCACCTTCCACCCGGGCCGGTCGGGAGCTCCCTGCCGGACCGCGAAGACTTCCGGCGGGGTGCGGCCCTCCTGGCCCTCGCAGAAGGGGCAGATCCCCTCATCCGGCTGACGCCCGGCGACATCGAAATCAGCCGGGGTTCTTCTGCGGTCGGAGGGGATGATGATCCACCGGCGGTGCACCGGATCGTGCCTGAACTCTGCCATGCGGGGTCCCTTTCTTCCGGGAAGTGGTGCGCAAGGCCTGGGCTACAATCGCCACAAGTGGGCTAAATACATAGGTTTTTGCTATATAATCTTAAGGGAGCGGGTAGGGGAAGTCAAATCAAAACGGTCAACGAAAACATCAATTATTATACTCCTTTTCCCTGACATTGCAAGAGCCGGCCGGGGCGGAGGTAAAGAATCCGGCGGCTTTGCCGATAGCTAGCGCGAGGCGGGTAGTTGTCCGCCGGAAAATCCGCCGCCGGAGGGAACATCCCGGAACGGCCGGGGGTATTCCTTGACAGTCCCCAAAGGTCCGAATATAATTGATTTAGCCCGGTCGGATCTTTTTTTGCAACGGCGGTTTCCCCAGTCTCCGGCGACCACCTTTGATGGCAAGGCAGACGCATGGCGATGGACCAGATCAAGGCGGCGGTGGATGATCTGATCGAGGAGACGCAGCTGCGGGCGCTCAACGACGATCAGATCGAATGGCGGCTGCGCAAGTTCACCGAGACCTGCGAGGAAGCGATCGAGCGCCAGGTCGCCAGCGCCCAGAAACGCAAGATGCTGCTCGATCGCCTGCAGATTCTGAAGTGCTTCTACGACCACTCCTCGGTCAAGCATTACAGCGGCGGCAAGCTGCCGGCCCGGGAGGCGGACGAGCGCGAGCGCAACCGCCGTCTGGAGAACATCGTCCGTCGCCGTCGGATGGCCCTGGAGATGATCGAGCGGGCCGATCCGCAGGTGGCCGACCAGATCCGTCAGCGCCTGGAGCAGCTCTTTTCCCGCGTCCGGCTGGAACTGCCGCCCATCGACCGGGAGGGCCGGCCGACCGGGAGCGAGGGACCAGCCGCGCACCACTGGTATTTCCTCTACTTCAATCTGTTCCTGCTCGGCTGCCTGGTGACCGCGATCCTGTTCGTGGTCCGCTGAAGCTGCCCGCGAAGCTCCCCGCTACGCTACTCGCTTGGCTCCATCGTGGAAGCTTACTATTGACGCGAGGCTTGTCCCGCTGTAGCTTATGGGCTATCCGCGGCTTGCGCCGCCGGAGGGACCGGTTGCGCGGCCCGATCGCCATCACCTGCACCCCACCAAGACCTGGAGAGCGGCACCGAAGATGGCCTACCGATGTTTCTACCGTTGCATCAAGCCCGGATGCGGCGCGACCTACCCGGTCGCGGAAGTGATCTACACCTGCTCGCGCTGCGGCAGCCTGCTGGAGGTGGCCCACGACCTGGAGGCCCTGCGCGCCGGCCATAGCGCCGAAGAGTGGAAGCGGCTGTTCGAGTCGCGCAGCATGACCACCGAGTGGCCGCTCGGCAGCGGGGTCTGGGGCAAGAAGGAGTGGGTCTGCCCGGCCGTGGCGGACGACCACGTGGTGTCGATGTACGAGGGCAACACCAACCTGTTCTGGGCCGAGCGCCTGGGCCGGATGGTGGGGGTCGAGGACCTGTGGATCAAGCTCTCGGGCAACAGCCACACCGGCAGCTTCAAGGACCTGGGGATGACGGTGCTGGTGTCGATGGTGCGCCAGATGATCGCCGATGGCGCGCCGATCCGGGCGGTGGCCTGCGCCTCCACCGGGGACACCTCGGCGGCGCTGGCCGCCTACTGCGCCTATGCCGGGATCCCGGCGGTGGTGTTCCTGCCGCGGGGCAAGATTTCCACCGCCCAGTTGATCCAGCCGATCGCCAACGGGGCGATCACGTTGACCCTGGACACGGATTTCGATGGTTGCATGCGGGTGGTCAAGGAGATCACCAAAGACCAACAGATCTACCTGGCCAACTCGATGAACAGCCTGCGGGTCGAGGGCCAGAAGACGGTGTCGATCGAGATCGTCCAGCAGTTCAACTGGCAGGCGCCGGATGTCGTGGTGATCCCCGGCGGGAACCTGGGCAATGTCAGCGCCCTGGGCAAGGGCTTCACGATGATGGAGGAGCTGGGGCTGATCAGCAAGCGGCCGCGGATCGTGGTCGCCCAGAGCGCCCGGGCCAACCCGCTCTACCGCAGCTACCTGACCGGGTTCGAGCGCTTCGAGCCGGTGCGGGCCGAGAAGACCCTGGCCAGCGCGATCCAGATCGGCGACCCGGTGTCGATCGACAAGGCGGTCGACACCCTGAGGCGGTTCAACGGGGTGGTGGAGCAGGCCACCGAGGATGAGCTGGCCAATGCCTCGGCCCTGGCCGACCGCACCGGGCTGTTCACCTGCCCGCACACCGGGGTGGCCCTGGCGGCGATGCTCAAGCTGGTGCGCCGCGGGCTGATTCGGTCCCAGCGACCGGGTGGTGATTGTCTCCACCGCCCACGGGCTCAAGTTCACCGGGTTCAAGGTGGGCTACCACAACCGCGAGCTGGCCGAGGTGGACAGCCGCTACTCGAACCTGCCTCTGGAGCTGCCGGCCGATCCCGGGCTGGTGCGCCGGGAGCTGTTCCAGGCGATCGACCGCTGGAAGGCGGTGGAGATCGACTGGCAGATGTGGTCCTGAAGGACGGCGGCCCGGCAGCACCGGCGCCGGGAAACCGGGAGCGATCCGCGATGAAGCTGATGGATTTTATCGGGCCGGAGACAGTTGCCCCGCGCCTGGAGGCCGGGGACAAGAAAGAGCTGCTGGCCCGGATGGTGGAGATGCTCTACCGCAGCGGGCGGATCAGCGATCCCGGGCCGCTCCTGCGCAGCCTGGTCGAGCGCGAGAAGATCATGACCACCGGAATCGGGCGGGGGATCGCGGTCCCGCACGCGGTCAGCCGGGAGGTCAAGCAGCAGACGATCGCCCTGGCGCGGATCCCCGAGGGCACCGACTACGACTCGCTGGACCGGGCTCCGGTCCATTTCGTGTTCATGCTGGTCGGTCCTCCCGAGGGCAGCGAGGTGCACCTGAAGACCCTGGCCCGGATCAGCCGCCTGATCCAGCAGACGAATTTTGTCGAGGCGATCAAGCAGGCCGACTCGGCCGAGGAAATCCTGCGCATCCTGGCCGAGGAAGATGACAAGCACTAGGGGTGGCGGTTCAGATGCGCTCTGCCCGGAGCCGCGGTGACCGCTCCGCTTGCGATCGCCTGGCCATAAAACCCATAGCTTGAGCAAGAGGCCGTTTCCACGACGGCTTTTTTTATTCCAGCGGTATTTTTTCCCCCAGTCATTCATTCCCGAACACACAGCCCCGCCTGCCGCCGGCCTGGTCAGGTTCTCCCGAAGCGTTGCATCTGATTGGCGGTCCGAGAGCCAGCCTTGAACCAGCGAAAAGTTTGGGAAAAGATCGCAATCCTCTCGCCTTGGTGCTCAAATCGGGATCACGCCGGCTGGACCGAGGAGCGCATCACGGCCAGGAAACGGGTATAGCTCTTGGCGCGGATCGCGTTGTCCAGGATGTGCGGGTCGCGGAACAGCCGGGCAAGCTCGGCGGAAATCTCGAGCTGAGCGCCGAAATCATCGGCCGGAGTCAGGATCAGGAAGATCACCTTGGCCAGCCGGTCATCCGGGGCATCGAAGTCGATCCCCTTTTCGGAGATCCCGACCACGACCAGCGGCTCCCGCAGCCCCTCGATGCGGCCGTGCGGCAGCGCCACCCCATGGCCGATGCCGGTGCTGAGGGTCTCCTCCCGCGCCCAGACCACCGACTCGACTGCTGTCGCGGGCAGGCCGCAGGCCTCGCTGGCCCGGGCCGATAGCAGCTGGATCGCCTCGCGGCGGGAGGCGGCCTTGAGCTCGGGCAGGAACAGCTTGGAGGACAGGACATCCCGCAGCCGCCGTTTCTTGGTCTGCCGGAGCAGGAACCGCATCACCGGGCCGCTGGTCATCGAGGTGATGATCGCCATCACCACCAGGGCCACGAACAGGCGTTGGCGGATGATCCCGGCCTCCAGGGCCAGCAGGCCGAGGATGATCTCCATCGCCCCGCGGGAGTTCATGGCGAAGCCGACCGCCCAGGCATCCCGGCGCGGGCATCCCGCCCCAGCGCGCGCCGAGGGTGCCGCCGGCGAGCTTGCAGAGGAAAGCGATCACCAGCACGGTCAGCACCAGGGGCAGGTCGAAGTGGGCCAGGAAGTCGACCCGCAGGCCGATGCTGGCGAAGAAGATCGGGGCGAACACGAACGAGACGAAATGGTCGATGGTGAAGCGGGTCCGCTCGCGCAGGTGGGAGGAGTCGCCGAGCGCCACGCCCACCAGGAACGCGCCGAAAATCGCATGGATGCCGATCCACTCGGTGAAGGCGGCCCCGAGCAGGGCCAGGATCACCGCGAAGCTCATCACTCCGCCCGGCCAGCGGGTGTAAGCCTGCAGGAACGGCAACACCCGGTCGATCAGCCAGCGGCCGAGGGTCAGCATCGCGCCGGCAAAAGCCAGGGTCAGGGCGATGGTCAGCAGGATCTGGTTGGCCTGGCCGGAGGTGGCGCCGATCAGCCCCAGGATCACCGCGAACACGATCCAGCCCACCAGGTCGTTGAGGATGGCGGCGCTGATCACCACCATCCCCAGGTCGCTGCGGTAGAGGTCCAGATCCATCAGGGTCTTGGAGATGACCGGCAGGGCCGAGATCGACATCGCGGTGGCCAGGAACAGCGCGAAAACCAGCGGATCGGCCTCCGGCTGGCGGCCGAGCGCCTGGGGCACCAGCCAGGCCACGGCGAAGCCGAACAGGAACGGGATGACCATGCTGGAAACTCCCACCGACAAGCCGACCTTGCCCTGCCTCCAGATGGTGGACAGGTCCACTTCCAGGCCGGCCACCAGCAGGAACAGCACTACCGCCAGGGTGGCGACGGCCTCCAGCGCCAGGGCGTTGGGCCCGGTCGCGGGAAACAGGTACGCGCTCAGCTCCGGGGCGAGGTTGCCGAGCACGGTCGGGCCCAGCAGCACCCCCGCCAGCAGTTCGCCCAGCACGGCCGGCTGATGCAGCCGTTGGACCAGCTCGCCCAGCACGCGGGCGGTCCCGAGCAGGATCCCCAGGGACAAGAACATCACGGTGATGTGCTGTGGTGTCAGAGTTTCCATCGCCAACCACGACCTGCTTCGATGTCAGGGGCAAGACCGGCAACAGCGGGGTTTCAGCTAAGTTACTCCGGCCTCCGGCCGGGGGCAAGGTCTTCGCCATCCTGACAGTAATCTCCGCAACAGCGAGGTCTTCCGCCAGGGGCGGCTCCCGCGAGGGGGGCTGCCCTTGTCTGTTTGATCCACTCTTCTGGGAAACGCGCGAAGCGGAAGGGAGAGCTCCAGCAGTCTGCTATTCCCGTAACTCCTTCGGATTTTTCTACTTCTGTGACCAGAAGTAGCAAGAGTCTTTAAAGGCTAAGGCCGCGAAGCTGAAACAACATCAAGGTCTTGAATAGACGGCGGTGTGCCTGCGGTAGTCCACCGCTCCCATGGCGGTCGCCGCGTTTCGCGCCATCCCTGGCGCTGCAACGCATGGCCTGCCGACCCTCGGCATCCTGTGGCGGCCGCGATGGAAATTGCGCGGCAATGACACCGCTGCCTTTTGCCTCCAGCCGCGGCCCTGGTGCCGCCGCTCCCCATTCCAGAACAAAACAAGAAGCTTCTGCCACTGCTTTTCACTTCCCAGGGTTACGGGTTGATCGCCTTGTATAAAAAGCCAAAAATATTTTGAAGAATATCAATATGACGCACAAAACGTACTTTATTGTCTGGATCATCCCCTCCCGCGAAGCTAAAATCAGGCGACAGTCGAAGTGACGAACACCTGACGGAAGGAGCGGGCCGGATGAACCGGACGCCATACCTGAGGTTCAAGAGCGAGCGCCTGGAGCGCCAGTGGCGGGGCGAGCCGGAAGGTTGCCCCCAGCTGCACCCGTCCCTGCGGGTGCTGACTGTCGCCGCCGGGCGCTGGCACTGGCTGGAATGCGGGAAGCCGGCGCTGGTGACCGGCCTGGCCCGCACCGCTGTCGAGCAGGCGGCGCTCTATCCGGGGACCCGTACGCCCCGCTCACCCCACGAGCAGGGTCGGGCGGCGGACCTGAGCGTGCGGATGCTCACCCCGGAGCGGGCCGCGGCCTGGGCGGAGTGGCTCAACGCCGCTTTCCCCTACCGCGGCGGCAGCCGTTACCGCACCGCGCTGGTGCACGCGGTGGGCGCCGGCGCGATCCATCTTCACCTGCAGATCGCCCCGGGAGAGCGGTTCCCCGCGGCGGAAGACGACCAACCCTCAACTGTCACTGCCTGAGAAGGAGGCCGGATGTCGAAGAAGGTGCTGATGCTGCTGGGCACGATCCTGGGCGACTGCCTGGTGCTGGTGCTCTACCATTACTGGCCGGAGGTCCCGGAGGAGGTGGTGCGCTGGGTGATCGGCGGGATCAGCGGCGCGGGGATCGGCGGTGTGCTGGGCCAGGGCCTGGCGGACGGGCTGAGCCGGGGGCTCACCTCCAGCCAGGGCAAGCGGATCCTCGATGCCCAGCGCGAGCTGCAGGGTTTTTCCCGCCCGGCGGACCCTCCGGCCGGCTCCTGAAGCTGGAGCTGGGGGCGCGCGAGGTGCGCGCCGGCCTGAGCACGGGGCGGCTGGGAGTCTACGGCCGACTGGAGCGCGCGGGCCGGGGGAACCGCTGGGGAGCGGGGCTGGAATGGAAGTTCTGAACGAGCAAGCGGAAAGAGCATGAGGGGGACAGGCCGGGGTCAGGCCACTCCCGGTCCCGGCCGAGAGCCGACAAGCGCCTAGAGCGCATCATGGGCACCGGAGCAACTACCGCGCCCGGCCTGTCCCCCCTGGAGAAAAGAATGATGAGCGGAAAGATCACGAGAACACGTTGCGAGAGCGCCGCCTGCCCCCGCGGGCCCGAGCTGGCCCGGCTCGAGGAGCGCCAGGAGGCGCTGGAGGAGCGGATCGGATCGCTGTGCGAGGGCCAGGAGCGGCTGCTAAGCAAGCTGGATGAGCTGATCCCGGCGGTGGCCCGGCTGGAGGTCAAGAGCGGGATCTGGGGCGGGGTCGGCGGAGTGCTGGCGGCCCTGGCGGTGATCGCCGCGACATTGGCCGGGCGGCTGTGAAGGGGGTCGGGACGGGAAATCAACGCTGCCTGGGCCGGCGGCTTCGGAGCAACCGCGGGGCCTGGAGCGGACACACCCCGTCCCGATTTCATCGGGACACCCCTCTTGATAGAGGGGAATTTTTCGCCCCGCTTCGGCTTGGGTATGTGCGTAATCGATTTTGAGTTAGCGCTTTAAAATCCCCTCTAAAAAGAGGGGTGGCCCGCGTAGCGGGACGGGGGTGTGTGTCTTTTTGCCCGCCTGGCGTAGCGGAGTGTGTGATTGATAAATGGGTGGAACTTCGGCCCAAGGATTTCCGGAATTGCCCACTGACGGCAGGCAAGGGAGGAAACGCGAAGGATGAGCGACAGGACGGCGATGGCAACGGAAAGCATCCGGCTGGACTTCCGTCGGCTGCGGCGGGTGACCGGCCACCTGCGGCGCGGCGGCACCATTCGCGGAGCCTGCGGCTGGGCCGGGATCGATCACCGCGAGCTGGAGCTTCGGCTGCGGGAGGACCAGCGGCTGGCCCAGCTGATGGAGCGGGCGGAGAGCCTCGGGCTGGCCCGGGATGAGCGGCGGCTGGAGGGCCGGGTGGAGGACGGCGACCCCAAGGCGCTGCTGTTCCGGCTGAAAGCGGTCTACGGCTATGGCAACCAGGGCGGGCGGGGCGAGCTGAGCGCGGAGCGGGCGGATGAGCCGAGCAGGGAGTACGGGGAAGTCGTGCGAAGGATCGCGGAACTCGGGCGGGAGGAGCGCCGGGGACTGGTGGCCGCTTATCGGGAAGCTGCCATCGCCGGAGCGTGACCGGGCCCTGGGCGCGCTGGAGCTGGGGCTGTTCGCGGAAATCTTTTTCCCCCACTACTGCCGGGTGCCCCCAGCGGCGTTCCATCGCGAGCTCCACCAGTGGCTCACCGAGGCGATCCTCGCCCCCGAGGGCCATCGCCTGGCGATCGCCGCCCCGCGCGAGAGCGCCAAGAGCACGATCATCACCCTGTTCCTGCCATTGTGGTGCATCCTCTACCCGGAACTGGCCGGCAAGCGCTTCATCATCATCGCCTCGGACACGGCGATCCAGGCCGAGCGGCACATCGCCGACCTGCGGATCGAGCTGGAGGCCAACCCGCGGATCAGGGCCAGCTTTCCCGAAAGCTGCGGTCCCGGGCCGGTCTGGACCAAGGGGGAGATTGTCAGCCGCAGTGGAGTGCGGGTGGTGAGCCGGGGCACCGGGGGCAACATCCGCGGCCTGCGCCACCACCAGTGGCGGCCGGACCTGCTGATCGGCGACGACCTGGAGAACGACACCAACAGCCAGAGCCGCGAGCAGCGGGAGAAAATCGAGAACTGGTTCAACAAAGCCTTCTCCAAGAGCGCCGCCAGCCACGCCGACATCCTGGTGATCGGCACCCTGCTGCACTATGACAGCCTGCTGGCGCGGCTGCTGGCGAACCCCGCCTACGAGGGCCGCAAGTACCGGGGGGTGATCCGCTGGAGCCCGGAAACCGCGCTTTGGGAAGAGTGGAAAACGCGCTACACGGAGATGTCGCTCCCGCCAGGGCAGCGGTTCCGCCGGGCGCAGGAATTCTTCAAGGAGCACCAGGCAGCAATGACCCGCGACACCGAGGTGATCTGGCCCGCCCACCGCGGCTATCTGGAACTGATGCAGCTGCGGGTGGCGGAAGGCCCGGCCAGTTTCGACTCCGAGATCCAGAACGAGCCGGTGAACCCCGCGGACTGCCTGTTCCGCGAGGAGTGGTTCCAGTGGTTCGAGGAGGACGAGGTGCTACGCTCCGGGCTGGAGTGTGTGGTCGCGGCGGTCGATCCCTCGCTGGGCAAGGACAGCCATCACGGCGACCCCTCGGCGATTGTGGTGCTGGGGCGCGACCGCCACGGGGCGCTGTGGGTGCTGGAGGCGGACATCTGCCGGAGGCCGCCCTCGCAGCTGATCGAGGACACGCTGGAGCTTTACCTGCGCCGCCGGCCGCGGGTGATCGGGGTCGAGAGCGTGCAGTTCCAGGAGTTCTTCAAGGATGTGCTGCTGAAAGAAGCGCAGGGGCGGGGGCTCTACCCGCCGGTGCGCGGGGTGGTCCCGGGAAAGAACAAGCAGGCCCGGATCAGCTGTCTCCAGCCGCTGGTCAAGAACGGCACCCTGCGGTTCCAGCGCCGTCACCATGAGCTGTATGACCAGCTGCGCCTGTTCCCCAAGGCGGGCCACGACGATGGGCCGGATGCGCTGGAGATGGCGCTGGCCCTGCTCGAGGCCGGGGTGGCCGGGCGGCCGCGTTTCGGCGCCCCGCGCACCGCCGATTCACACTTAACCAGGGTATTCGGCTGATGAGCGACAACGTCAGGAAAAGACGCAGAAGGCGGCGCCATCCCCAGCCAACGGCCCCATCGGCGCGGGCGCTGCGGGTGGGGCGCGAGCTGTCCAGCCCGCTGGCCGACCGGCTGGCGCGGCTGATCGGCGGGCTGGTCCCCAACCCGGACCGCACGCTGGAGGAAAACTCCGGCGAGGGCCTGCGCCTCTACAGCGAGATGCTGCGGCGGGACGCCCAGTTGGCGATGTGCTTCCGCCAGCGGGCGCTGGGGGTGATGGCCCAGGGCTGGCGGGTGGTCCCCGGCGGCCGCGGCCGCGAGGCCGGTCAGCTGGCGGCCTGGGTCGAGGAGGCCTTGCGCGCGGTGCGGGGGCTTCACCTGTCCCGCGGGCGGTTCTTCCGGGGGATCTCCCACGGCTATGCCCCGGCGGAGATCATGTTCTGCCGTCGGCCGGACGGCCTGATCGGGATCGACTCCTTCCGCAGCCGCGACCCGGAGCGCTTCCGGTTCGACCGCGAGGGCGGTCTGATGCTGGTGGGCGAGGGCGGCGATCCGCCGCGGCCGATGCCCGCCGCCAAGTTCGTGCTCAACAGTTGGGGCGCGGACGAGACCCCCTACGGCCAGGGGCTGCTGCGCGAGCTCTACCCGCTGTGGTATTTCAAGAACGCCGCGGTCAAGGAGCTGATGCGATTCATGGAGAAGTTCGGCGCGCCCTATCTCTGGGCCAGCTACCCGCGCGGCACCAGCGAGGCCGAGCAGGACGCCCTGCTGGAGGCGCTGCGGCTGATGCACTCCAACGCGGTGGGGATCGGGCCCGAGGGCACCGAGTTCACCCTCAACGAGGGCGGGCGCCAGGGAGTGATCGAGGTCTTCCGCTTCATCATCGAGGAATATGTCGACCGCCAGTACGCCAAGGCGGTGCTGGGCCAGACCCTCTCCACCGAGAGCCAGAGCGGCACCTACGCCCTGGCGCGCTTCCAGGCCCTCAGCCAGCAGCACATCATCGAGGATGACGCGCTGTGGCAGGAGGAGCAGCTCGGCCAGGTGATCCGCACTTTGGTGGACCTCAATTTCGGCCCGCGCCCGGCCGCGGAGTACCCGGTCTTCCGCATTCCCTGCGAGGAGGAGGCGGACCTGAACCAGTACCTGCAGGGGGTGTCGCTGGCGGTCAACGAACTGGGCCTGACGGTCGGCGAGAGCTGGCTGCGCGAGCAGGCCGGGTTTCCCCCGCCGGGGGTGGGCGAGCCGGCGGTCCCGGGCCGCCGGATGCCCGGGAAACACACACTCAGTTAGGAGCAGGGAGGAAGCGACCGATGAGCACCACGCAGAGGCTTAGCGAAGCGCAACTGGAAGGCTGGTGGGACATCGCCCGCCCCGGGAGCTGGCAGGGCAGCCTGGGCGGACGGCCGGCGACTGTCGAGCTGACCCGCCGGGAGCTGGAGGAAATGGCCGAAAGCTACGATCCCGCGCTGCTGGAGGCCCCGATCACCCTGGAGCATCACCGCCAGGGCCCGGCCCATGGCTGGGTGGCGGCGCTGCGGGTGAAGGGCGACTGTCTCCAGGCCCGGTTCAAGGAGCTTTCGGCCGAGCTGCGGCAGTGGCTGAAAAGCGGGGCCTACCGCAGCCGCTCGATCGAGCTCTACCGGCCATTCGAGGGCACCGGCCGGGCCTACCTGGCCGCGGTGAGCTTTCTCGGGGCGGCGGCCCCGGCGGTGAAGGGCCTTGCGCCCGAGCCCTCGTTGCTGGCCGAAGGAGAGACGGTCCCGGCGGTGCTGGCGCTCCCGGCCGCGATGGTGCTGGCCGAGCCGCCCTGTCCGGAGGCCCGCGCCGCGCTCAGCGAGCGCTCGATCGCCGAGCGGGTGCTGGCCGGCCTGCGGGAGCTGCTGGGAGCGCCCCTGTCGGACCAGCCCCCGGCGGCCCCGGATGAGGAGCCTGCTTCCGAGCCGGACCTGTCGGCCCGGTTGGCCTCGCTCCAGGCGGAGCTGGAGGCCGAGCGCGCCGCCCGCGCGGCGGCGGAAGCCGAGTTGGCCGCATTGCGGGAGGAACTGGCCCGCGGCCGGGCCGAGGCCGAGTTCGAGCAGTTCACCGCCGCCCTGGAGGAAGCGTTGCGCCAGGGAAGGCTGCTGCCGGCCGAGCTCAAGGGCTGCCTCTGCCTGGCCGCCCGCCTGGACCAGGAGGGCCGCCGGGCGGTGCTGGCCGAGCTGGCGGAGCGACCCTCGCTGGCGCTGTTCCGGGAGCTGGCCCCGCGGCCGGAGAGCCCTGTCCCGCCCTCTCCCGGGCGCGCGCGGTTCGAGGGGTTCCCCGAGGACCCGGAGCACGATCAGGCCCTGCAATTGATGTCCGCCGAGCCGGGACTGGCGTTCGCCGAGGCGCTGGAGCGGGTGCGGCTGACCGCGGTCCGGGAGTGAAGGGACAGAGCTACGGAGCTTGCCCGGGCCTCACACCCCCCGGCCCCGCGACAGCGGGGCCACCCTCCTCCAGGGGGGACGATTCCCGTTTCGCCCGGGCAATGGCGCAACTAATTGGGGTCAGGTCGTTACGCCCCCCTGGAGGAGGGTGACGGCGAAGCCGCCGGGGGGTGTGGCCTTTATCTCTGCGCCAGCGGCCGGAAAAGCCGGAGTCGGGCTATGCAATACCATCATACTACTCACTACTAAAATTGGAGGAGCAGCGGACATGGCGATCAAGCTGAGAGAAAAACTGGTCAACACCGACACTTTCACGGTGGGCGCGGCCGCGGTCGAGCGCGGCTGTTGCCTGGTGCTCAATGCCGGGGTGGTGGCAACCTCCGGCGCCAATGCGGGAAAATTCATCGGGATCGCGGCCGAGGCCGGCGCGCCCGGCCAGGAGCTGCGGGTGGCCCAGGGCGGGTCGACGGTGCTGGCCCAGGCCGCCGATGGGGCGGTCGCCGAGGGCGACTGGCTGGTCAGCGACAACCAGGGGCGGGTGATCACCGCCGGGGCCGCCGCGATCGGCGTGCGGCAGAATCTGGTCGGCTATGCCCTCAAGGCCTCGGGGGCGGTCGGCCAGCTGATCCCGGTGGTGGTCTGGCCCGCGCGGGTGGACCACCCGGCGGCCTGAGGCGGCGCGGCTAGCTCCCGATCCCTGAACCTGTAACCGAAAGAGGACACGCATGTCGGACCGTTACTCGAGCCAGAACCTCAATCGCACCCTGACCCAGTTCGCCCTGGAAAACCTCGGCCTGGGCGGCCCGTTTGTCGCCGACCGCCTGGCCCCGGTGGTGCGGGTCCCCACCAGCAGCGGCAAGTTCTACAAGTTCGGCAACCTGGAGGCCCTGCGGGACGACTACGACGCCCTGCGCGCCCCGGTCACCGAGAGCAACGAGATCCGTCGCTCCTATGACTCGGCCACTTACTCCTGCCGCCAGTACGGGCTGCGCGAGCTGGTGGCGGACGAGGAGCTGGAGAACGCCGACCGGGCGGTGATCGACCCGGAGCGCGATGCGATCCTGCTGATCGCCCGCAAGCTCAAGCTGGCGATCGAGCGCCGGGTGATCGCGCGCCTGATGTCGGCCGCGATCATCACCAACAACGATGCCGCCGCCGCGGCCTGGAACGCCGCCGCCGGGGTCGACATCGAGGGCGATGTCGACAAGGCCAAGATCAGTGTCCGCCGCAAGTGCGGGATGGAGCCCAACACGATCGTGATCCCGCCCCACATCGCGGTGGAGGCCAAGAAGGACCAGCAGATCCGCGAGCTGGTCAAGTACACCGACCCGACCCTGCTGGTGAGCGGCGAGCTGCCGCCCCGGCTGTTCGGGCTGGAGGTGGTGATCCCGCTGGCCCTGGCCGACCAGGCCGAGCCCGGGGTGGCCGCGGCGGACCTGGATTTTGTCTGGGACCCCGACTCGGTGCTGGTCTGCTATGTCGAGCGGACGATCCCCAGCAAGCGCTCGCTGTCGCTGGCCTACCAGTTCCGCCGGCCGATCGCCGGCTCGCTGGATGTCGCCGCCTACCGTTACCGCGATGAGGGCCGTCACGCCACCGTGGTCGAGGGGCTGATCGAGCAGACCGAGGAGGTGGTCGCCCCGGCCTGCGGCTACCTGATCACCGGCGCCTACGCCGCCTGAGACTGACCGGAGAGGGGGGGAGCATGGCCTATTCCACGCTGGAGGGGCTGGCCCGCTGGATCGACTCCGGCGAGCTGGTCCGGCTCTGTTCGAGCGACCCGGCCGCCACCCTGGCCAGCCCGGAGGTGGTCTCCACCGCCGGGGAGGCGATCGCCGCGGCGGATGCGGAGATCGACAGCCATCTGCTGGGCCGCTGGCCCTCCCTGCGCCGGTTCGACCCGGCGCCGGAGGAGCTGGTCCGCCTGAGCAGCCTGCTGGCGGTCTACAACCTCTACCTGCGGCGCAGGGCGGTGAGCGAGTGCTGGATCCGGGCCGCGGCGGACTGCCGTTCCCGGCTGGCGGCGGCCGCCCGCGGCGAGCTGAGCCTGGGGCTGGATGCCTCGGGCAGCCAGCCGGCCGATGACCGTCCCTCCTGCCGCACCGATGCGGTCGAGGAGGACTGTCGGTTCACCCGCGAGCGGCTGGAGCGGTTCTGACCCCACCCCGCGGCGGGGCCGGCGGCGAAGACTGGAGCGGCAGGGGCGAGCCCGCCTGTCAGGGGGCCGCCTGGGGAGGATGGGAGCAGCGCGCCGCCGGTCCCCGCGCCGGGTGGGGGAACTCGGAGCCGATCCGACTGATGTCATGTCAAGCAACGGTTACATCTTGATCCGCTGGAGGGGAGTGCTCGGCATCACACCCCCCTGCCCCGCTGTCAGCGGGGCCACCCCCCTCGAGGGGGGACTGTTCCGGCTTCGCCCCGGCAAGGGCGCCAGCGGTTGGGCGGCAGGTGATCGAGTCCCCCCTCGAGGGGGAGGGTCCCGATCCTGTCGGGACCAGGGGGGTGTGATCGCTGTCACCGCAGCGGCGGCACTCCTGAGTCACCACAATGACGGTTGCCTGAGATGACACTACGACGACGGAGAAACGAGGAAAAGCATGGCCGCGACACTGCAAGAAATCTCGGAGGCGCTGGTGGCGAGGCTGTCGGCCACGGTGCCGGGGCTGGCCGCCGCGCCGCGCTATGGCCCGGTGCGGGAGCTGCCGGCCGGGGGGCTCACGCCCCCGCTGGCGGCGGTGGCCCTGGAACGGGCGGCCTACCGTCCTTTGAGCTCCGACTCGCGCCAGGTGCTCGAGGAACTGACCTTCCGCCTGACCCTGGTCGCCGAGGATTTCCGCGGCCGGGGCTGCGGGCTGGCGGGCGGCTACGGGCTGCTGGAGGCGGTCCGCGCCGCATTGCAGGGCCAGACCCTCGGGCTGGAGGGGCTGGCCCCGCTGGAGCTGTCGGCCGCGGTGCTGGACCTCAAGTCCGAGGAGGCGGGCCTGACGGTCTACACTCTCAAGGCGGTTACCTGGCAGGTGCGGCTGGCGGCCTGAAGACGCCGGTCAGCGCCTGATTCAATCCGAAGCATGCAAGGTGAAAGCATGGCGACAGTACAACGGTCGGCGTTCCGGCTGGCCTGGTCGGTCCGGCGACAAGGGTCGTTCGGCGCGGCGCTGGCCGGGGCGGTCCTGGATCGCGGCCTGCTGCTGGCCGACCCCCTGCTGGTGGAGGAAGTCACCGAGCACTGGACCGACCGCGGGGCGGCCGGCCGGGGCCACGACTGGGAGACCGCCCGGGGGGCGTTGAGCAGTCATCTGCGGTTCGAGTTGCCGGTCCAGCCCCTGCCGGTGGAGTTTATCGGCTGGCTGGCGGGGCTGGTCTTTTCCCGGGAGAGCGCCGGCCTCACCGCGGGCGGGGCCCGGGCCCACCTAACCTCGTTCCCGAGCCTGGAGAGCTGTCCCGAGGGCTGGGTCACCACCCTGGCGATCAAGGAAGACGGGGCGGCGCTGGCGCTGCAGGATGTGGCCTGTGGCGCGTTGACCCTGCGCGGCGAGGGGGCGAAGCGACTGGAGGCCGGGGCGAGCTTCCTCGGCTCCCGGCTGGGGACAGTCAGCGGTTGCCCCTGGAGCGCCCCCGCCGCCCAGCGCTACCTGTACCACTATTCCGGCAGCTTCACGCTGGCCGGAGTCGACCGGCGGCGGTCGTTGCGCTCGTTCGAGCTGAAGCTGGAGGCGGGAGTGAGTCCGTCCCTGGCCTGGCGGCAGGCGGCCAGCGACAGCGCGCGGCTCTACCCCGCGGCCTGGCCGCTCGGCCCGGAGCGGGGGGTGTCGCTGCGGCTCTCCCTGCTGGCCGAGTCCGGCGACCTGGCGGTCTTCCGGGAGGCCCGTCGCGAGGGGAGCGAGCTGGCGGTGACACTCACCTGCCAGGGCGAGAGCATCCCCGGCGCCAGCCCGGCCGAGCCCGACCGGATCGAGCTGTCCCTGCCGCGGGCGGTGCTGAGCGGGCTGGACTACCACTACCGCGAGGGACTGCTCAACCTGGAGCTGACCCTGGAGGGACGCTACGATCCCACCCTAAGCGGCCCGGTGTCGTTGCGGACAGTCGAGGGCACGGTGCCCGAGTATTTCATCATCTGACACGAGGAGCCTTGAGCCGATGAGCGAGCAGGCGTTGTTTCCCCTATCGGCCCCCAGCGAGGAGCTGCGGGTGACATTGCGGGTGCGCCGCGAGGGGCGGGCCTACGAGCTGGTCCACTGTTTCCGGGAGCCCAGCGCCGCCGACCGCAAGGCGTTCTGGGAGCAGGTCACCCGGCCCGCGGTGCTGGAGGCCCGCCCGGGCGAGCCGCGGGCCGACTACCTGGGGGCCAACCAGTTGCTCTACGACCGCTGCATCCTGGGGATCGAGGGCTACGGCCTGCCCCCCGAGGCGGCCGCGGGCGACTGGCGGGAGCTGATCCCGCTGGAGCACAAGCTCTGGGCGGTGGAGCGCCTGCTGGAGCGCGCCGGGGTGCCGGACGAGGGCGCGGTAAAAAACTGACCGCGGGCATCCGCAGTCTGCTGGAGCGGGCGGGTGCCCCGGGGCGGCAGGGCTGTCCGGGAAAGGCGGCTTGCGCCTGGCTCCAGGCCGGACCCGATCCCTGCGCCGGCTGCGGTCGGCGGGAGGCGGCAGGGATGGAAACCGCCCGAGCGGCCTATGCCCTGCTGGTGGCCGAGTATCTGGAAGCTTTCTGTCCGCGGGCGGATGAGCTGTCCTGGCGCGACTGGGAGTACTACGCGGCGTTTCGCATCGCCCGGGCCGGGCATGAGGCCGCCTTGCTGGAGCGGGCCGCCCGGCGCGGGGCCACGCGGGACATTGATCCACGCTGAACGATCATGGCTGGAAGCGGGTTCAAAAACACAACCCCCTGTTTCCCCCTTTTCTAAGGGGGACTTCAAGACACAAATCCCGATTTCCCCCATCGCAGGGGCGGGTTTAATCACCGGAGCGCCATTACCAAGAGGGGCCTCAAAGCCCCAACGGACCGGCATTTGAGGGTGGCAAAAGGCCGTGCCGTTTCGCGCCGGGGCTGAGGGCGAACTAATTCAACACACTTCCGGCGAGCTGCCAGTCACCCCGCGTGAAACTTGCGAAAAAGTTTGGGGAAGTGGAGGGGGCCGCGGGGAGGAGGAACCCTTTTCCAAAAGGGTTCCTCCTCCCCCGGAGAACTGGCCTTTGCGTGAACTGCATCTGGGGGGGCGATGGAGGAAAACTGGCAGGAGCTGCTAAAGGAGCTGGGCCGGGCCCGGCCGGAAGGAGAGCCCGGGGAGCGTTGGGAGGAGCCGGGGGGCCTGGCCGCGGTGCTGCTGCGGCTGGTCCGGCGCTGGGAGCGCCTGGCCGCCCGGCTGCCCTTGACCGGCCAGACTGGAGCTTCCCCGGGCGTGCCCGGCGGCTGGGAACAGGCTTTGGCGGGGATCGAGCGCACCGCCCGCGGCTACGAGGAGCTGGCCGGGACGATCACCCGCGCCAATCAGCAGGCCGCCGGGAGCATCGAGCGGCTGTTCGCCGGGCTGGAGAGCGGGGGAGCGCGGGCTGCTTCCACGGTGGGCGGCGGTTTCGAGCGGATGTGGGGCGGGCTCTACGCCGGGCTGGGAGGCTACGCTCAACGGCTGGGGCAGCTTTCCACCCTCTCGGCCGGGGCGTTCGGAGCTTTGGCGGCGATGAATCCGTTGGGCGCGGCCGCCGCGGGCGGAACGCTGCAGTCGCTGGGAGCGGTGCTGTTGCGGCTCACCAGCGGGTTTTCCCTGCTCACCCAGGCCGCCGGCGGGCTGGCCGGGGGTTCCGGGACAACCGCTTCCTCCGCCGCGCTGTCCCGGCCGGAGACCGCGGCGGTCCCGACCGTGGTCAATGTCTACCTGGAGGGCCGTCGCAGCAGCGGCGGCTACGAGGTTGACCGGGCGCTGAGCCGGGCCGGGGTGGACCGCGAGCTGCGGCAACGGCTCCGCGAGCTGGCCCGCACCGGCGCCAGCCCCCTGCCCGGCCGCTGAAGGCCAGGCAAAACAATTTCTTCCCGGGGGGAGGAGGAAACCTTTTGAAAAAGGTTGTCCTCCTCCCCCCGGGCCCCTCTCCACTTTCCCAAACTTTTTGCTGATTAGCTACTGTTTGATGGATAGTAAGTTAGCATGAAAACCATCGCCCCTCTCTCCACGTCCTGAACGGAGGACCCGATGCCCGAGTTTCCGCAGTTCCTGGCCCGCAACCTGATCGGCGAGGCCGGGATCGCCCTGACCGACCTCCAGGGAAGGCCGTTGGCGGAGGACCCGGTTTACCGCCTGGCCCACCTCGGCGACCGTTCCCGCCTCTCCTGCTGGCGCGGCGAGGGAGTATCCGGCGGGCTGTGCCTGACCTTCGCTTTCCCCGCCCCGGTGAAGGCCGACACCTGGGTGCTGGACCGCTGGTTCGAGCTGCCCGGGGCCACGGCCACGCTGGAGACCAGCCTCGATGGCGGGGCCTGGAGCCTGGTCGACAGCCTCCCGGCCCCCATCGACCGCACGCGCGCCCACTGGCGGAGCTTTCCCCTGGCCGAGCGCCGTTACTGGCGGCTGCGGCTGACCGGCCTCACCGGTCCCGCCACCATCTTCAACCTCTGGCTGGGCCGCCGGATCGAGCTCACTTTCGCCCCGCACGGCGAGTTCGATCCCCACGAGGAGGAGGTGGTGGGCGAGCCGGTGCATGGCGCATCCGGGGGGTTCCACTGGACCCAGCGGTTCCGCCGCCGGGTGCTGCGGGCCGAGTTCCGCAACCTGACCGAGGGCCAGCTGGCATTGCTGGACCAGTGGTGGGAGGAGGCCCCGTCCGAGGGGCGCTCCTGGTGGTGGCTGTCTTTCCCCCAGTCTGCGCCGGATGACCCGCTCTACCTCAACTGTGAGGGGCTGACCCGCCGGTTCGCGCTGTCGCGGACGGTCCGCAACGGGGTGATCGAAGCCCGGGAGGTGCGCTGATGGCCCTCGCTCCATCCGCCAACTGGCTGGCCGCGGCCCGGGCCGGATCGGCCGAGCCGGTGCTGCTGTTCGAGTTCCAGCCGACTGTCGCTTTCGATGAGAAGAATTTCCGCGGGGACTGGGCGGCCGGAGTCGGCCCGGACGGGCGGGCGCTGGGCGATCCGGCGAGCGCCTCCGGCCTGGAGGCGCTCCACCCCACCGATGAGCTGCGCCTGGCCCGCCGGGAGGTGGTCAGCCCCGAGGAGCAGACCATCCAGGACCCGGCCGCCCGCGACAAGCTGCGCCTGACTTTCGAGCGCGAGCTGCGGGTGTCGGTGAATGGCCGCGAGACCAGCCGCACCTGGATCAGCCCGCTCAACCTGGCCCAGGTGGTGCGCTTCGACACCGCCTTCCGGCTGGAGCGGCTCTGCCTGGGGCTCTACAACGGCCATCCCGGCGAGGACCGCGCCGACTACCGCGGCACGACCACGGTCAGTCTGCTAACCGACCTGCGCAATCCCCGCGAGGTGATCCGCGAGGCCGACCGCTCGCGCCTCCGGGAGGCGGTCCCCGGGGCCCTGGCCGCGGCGTTCCGGGGGGCCGAGGTCCTGGCCAGCCGAAAGATCGACCACTCCCGCGACTGCCTGGCCCCGGAGCAGGGCGGGCCGGTCCCGGGGGTGGACTACGAGCGCGATGCCCAGGGCCGTTACTGGCGGATCATCGACTTCCGCGGAGAGAATGTCTGGCTGCCCGGCGGAGGCGCGCCTGGCGCGATCCTGCTCGAGTTCGACAGCCTGGACTCGCTGCCGGCCCTGCAACTGCTCGGCGCGAACAGCCGCGCGGCCTACTCCCGCGGCGACCTCTACCAGTACAATGCCGCGGCCGGGGTCTATTTCGCCCCGGATGCCTGCCTGTCGTTCCGGTTCCTGGCCGGGGGCTACGCCGCGCAAGGGACCGGGACCTGGCGGTTCGACCTGGGAAGCGAGCCGGGGCCGGGGGCCTGCGCCGAGCTGGAGCTGCGCTCGTGCGAGCCGGCCGGGACCGCGATCGCGTTCGAGAAGAGCGAGTCCGCGGATGGGGCGCGGTGGGGCCCCTGGAGGCCGGCCACGGATGGAGCGCGGGTCGAGCGGCGCCACCTGCGCCTGCGGGCCACCCTGTGCTCCGATCCCGACCGGCTGGCCACTCCCCGGGTCTATGCGCTGCGGGCGGCCTGCCGCGAGAGCCACCGTTTCCTGCTGGCATCGCGCCCGTTGGGCGGCTGCCCCAACCTGGTGGCCGAGGCCCCGGACTACTCCGCCGAGGGCGAGCCGCTCTCCGGCGAGGCCTCCGCCACCGACACCAGCCGGCTGGTGCTGATCGATGCCGGGGGAATGGTCAGCCGGCTGTTCGGGCGCGCGAGCCTCAAGAACGACCGGGTGCGGGTTTGGCTGGGCTTCGATGCCCCGGGGTTCAGCGACCCCTCGGCGGTCGGCGCGGCCGCCCCCGGCGACTGGCTGCCGTTCAAGACGGTCTGGATCGAGGACTGGGAGCAGTCGGATGGGCTGGTGACAGTCTTCGGCTATGACCAGCAGGTGCGGTTCAAGGAGGCCGAGGCTCCCACCCCGGACAGCCCGCCCGAGCTGACCGAGAAGATTCACTACGACCGGGCCACCCCGGCCGCGATCCGCCGCGACCTGCTGCGCCGGGCGCGGATCCGCCCCTCGGCGCTGGACCCGGCCAGTTTCGCCGCGCTGGAGGCGGCGTTCCCCTGGGAGCTGCGGCACGTGATCGACCAGCCCCGGCCGCTGCAGCAGGTGGACCGCGAGCTGGGAGCCCACCTGCTGTCGTTCCTGGTGGTGGACGAGTCCGGCCGCTGGGCCGCCCGCTGGGCCGACTACTCCGGCGCCGGCGCTCGACCCGGTCAGCGGCCGCTGGCTCCAGGCCGGCCATCCCCTGCCATCGGTGGGCGGCTCGGACCTGGTGCTGGGCAGCGAGCGTTTCTATCCGGGCCGCAAGCACCTGCGCAATGTGGCCGCGGTGCTCTACGGCGGCCGAGGGAAGGATGAGCGCGGCTATCGCGCGTTGTTTGTCGACTATGACCAGGCCAGCGAGAAACAGCACCAGGAGCATGCGGTGGACCGCCTCTGCTCGGAGTTCATCCCGGCTGGGGCGGATGCGGCGGGGGTGCCGGCGGCGGTGGCCCATCGAAGGCTGCTGCTGCAGAAGGACGGGCTGCTGGTGGTGGAGTTCAGCACCCGGCTCGAGCTGGCCTGGCTGCAGATCGGCGACCATATCGGCCTGGAGAGCCGGCGCTACGCCCGCTCCGGGGCGCAGTCGCCCAACCCGCTGCTGGCCCTGCTCACCCGCAAGAACATCGACCGCGGGCTGGGGATGATCCACTGGTCGGCGCTGGTGCTGCTCGATGCCGGCCAGAGCGCCGCCGCGGCGCTGGCGCCGGAGCCGCCGGAAGCGGCGCGGGTGGAGGCGCTGGGCGGCGGGGTGGTCCAGTGGAGCTGGACGGCCAGCCCCGAGGACATTCCCGGCGCGGGGGGCCGCTACGAGCTGTTCCAGCGGCCCGCCCAGCTCGAGAGCTCGGGGCTGTCCCAAGGCGACTGTCGCCGCCGATGGCTCGGGCGACTGCGGCTACACCGACCGCGAGTTCCCGGAGCTGATCGCCTATGATTTCGCCCTGCGCTATGTCGAGCCCGGGGGCCGGGCCAGCCGGATGGTGGAGGCCGCTCCCGCCAACCTGCTGGTGCTGGACACGGTGCCCGCGCCGCCCGCGCCCGGGAGCTGGACCCTGCTGCCCGGAGAGGGCGCGGTGGAGGTGCTGCTGGAGGGACCGGTCCCGGGCGCGCACCACTGCCGTCTCTGGGTGCGGCCGGACGCCGCTGTCGGCTGGACATCCGGCGGGACCATTCCCGCCGCGGGGGGACGCCTGCGGTGGGTCCCGCCCGACCCTTACGAGTCCGGGCCCTGGCGCTGGTCGCTGTTTGCCTTGAGCGCGGTGGATGCCCGCGGGGCCGAAAGCCCGCGCTCCGACCAGAAGCTGATGTGCTACCAGCCCCTGATGGGGGCGGACGAGGTCCTGAGCGCCCCGGCGCTCACCACCGGGGGCGGGCTCTACCCGCTGGTGAGCCGGGTCCCGGTCGGGCCGCACTATGCATTCTCGGTGAGCCTGCAACTGGAGGCCCCGGCCGGGAAAGAGGACCGGGTGGCCCGCTACGAGCTGGAGCGGCGGGATGACCTGGGCGGCGGCCAGTTGCAGTGGTCGGAGTGGGAGCGCCTGCCGGAGTTTGTCGTGCACCGGTCGGGCTCCGGCCAGCCCGCCCCGCGGGTGGTGCTCTACGACAACACCGACCGCCGTCTCCAGCCCGGCCGCCGGTATGCCTGGCGGGCGAGGGGCGTGGGGCGCAACGGGGTGCCGGGCCTGTGGAGCCAGCCGCAGGAACTGCTGCTCACCGATGACACCACCGCGCCGGACACCCCGAGCCTCGAGATTCGCAGTTTTGTCGGGGCCAACAAGCTCAAGCTCTCCGACCCGGCGGTGGCCGGCGGCCCCTGCCCGGATTTCAGCCACTTCCGGATCGAGGGCCGGCTGGAGGGCGAGGGCGCGACAGTCGTGCTGGATGAGCATCTGGTCGCGACGTTCTTCACCCATATCATCGATGACAGCGAGCTCGGCCAGCGCTGGCAGTATCGCGCCATCGCTTTCGACCACAGCGGCAATGCCTCCCCGGCCGGGCCGTGGACCGGCTGGTTCGGCCCGAAACACGCCGGCGGTGCTTACCTGTCGGCCGCGGTCAACCAGACCCTGGCCCAGGTGGCGATCAACAGCGCCGAGATCGAGCTGCGGGTGGAACAGGGCCAGGTGATCAGCGCGATCAATCTGTCCCCGGAGGGAATCGACATCCAGGGCGGCCGGATCGCCCTCAATGGCGACACGGTGTTCAGCGCCGACTGCGAGATCTACGGCGAGCTCCGGCTCTGCCGGACCTCGGGCGGCAATGAGCGGATCGAGATCGGCAGCTACAATGGCTGCCAGGAGCTGCGGGCCTACACCGAGATCGCCCTGCCCGGCGGCGGCGCCGCCGCCCACCTGGGGGCGGTCCTGACCAAGCTGGTGGTGAGCGATACCGATACTGTCCCGATCTGGCGGCTCACCGGCACGGATGTTTTCGGAGTCGGCAGCAATCCCGGCTGGGCCCTGTCCGGCTGGGGGCTGCAGCCCGGGGGCTACGCCAGCCTGGGGCTGCCGGACGCGGTGCACCTCGCCCACTGGCCGTTGGGGGATGGCCCGCAGCTCGGCTTCGACCGCACCACGAAAGAGCTGGTGGTCCGCGAGGGCGGCGCCAGCTATCGCTACGCCCACACCTGAGACTGAAGGAGGAGCAGATGGCCGAGGACCTGAGGCAGCAGATCGAGGCCCGGATACTCGCGCTGGAAGAGCAGCGCGCCCGCTGGGTCAAGGCTTACCAGGACCGGGAACAGGAAGTCAACGAGCTGACCCAGCAGCTCTCCGACCGGGTGCGCCAGGCCCGGACCGAGCGTTCCAGCGCCGCCCTCGAGGCGGCCAAGTGCCAGCAGGCGATCGATGAGCTCAAAGGGCTGCTCGCCCGGGAAGGAGGACAGTGATGAGCGTGCTGCGGCTGTACGAGGATGAGGCCCTGACCCTGATGCTCTCCCTGGAGGGGGACTGGTCGCGGCCGGACGAGGAGGCCTCGGTGGATGGCACCCTCGGCGAGACCCGCCTCAAGCCCCTCTGGGCCGCGGTGGAGCAGAGCGTGCTCGCCGCCGAGGTCAGCGATCCCCAGGCCCCGGTGATCCAGCTCGCCGCCCCGCGGTTCGCCGACCCGAGCTACAGCGTGCTGCTGATCGGCGCGGAAAAGCTGCTGGTCACCGGCGGTCACGGCAGCGCCACCCTGACTGTGGTGCGCGGGCACAACGGCACCACTGCCGCCGCCCACCCGGCCGGAACCCCGGTGCGCCTGGCGTACGACTGCACCGCGGTCAGCCTGGACTGCGCCGACACCCAGGGCCCGGACGAGTCCGGCTGGATCGGCTACTGCGATGATCTGGCCGGCAGCCCCAGCGGGGTCTGGGAGGCTCCCCACGCCCTGCCCAACCTGCCCGGCGCGGGCCGGGCCGCGCTCTGGAGACGGCTGGTGGTCCCGACCGGGACCCCGGCCGGCTACAAGCAGGACCTGGTGCACCGCCTGGCCTGTACTGTCAATGAGACCGCCTAGCCCCACGAGGAGGCAAGATGCAGATCCTGGCAAAGACCGGCCCGCGCGGGCGGGTGGTCCCCCGCAATGCCACCCGGCTGGCCCAACCCCTGCCGCCGGGGACAACCACGCTCCAGTTGGAGCAGGACCCGTTCCTGGATGGCCAGTCGCTGGCGGTCGGGGAGGAAGAGCTGGAAGTGGTGAGTCACGGCCTGGCGGCGACAGTGCTGCGGGCCCGGGGCGGCACGGTCGAGGGCGACCACCCGGCCGGGGCCAACGTGCGCCTGGCCGGCGGGACCGAGCTGGTGGCGCATACTTTCGATGGGGTCGAGTGGCTCTCGGCGATCCGTTGCGCCGGTGAGTGCGAGGCGCTGTTCGGCCTGGAGCTGGACGGCGTTCTCTGCTACCTGGCCCCCAGCTCGCCCTATGCCCTGGAAGTGCTGTTTCCGATGGCCCGCTACCAGCCCGCCGCCGGGTGCACGCTCCGGGTGCTGGTCTGGTCCTGGACCGACCGGGCGGTGTTCTGGGCCGAGCTGCAGTCCTGATGCCAAGGGGGTAACATGACCGGCGGCCTGTCCCCGCAACTGTTCGAGTTCTTTTTCAGCTCCGGGCCCGCGCTCCCGCGGGCGGTGAGCGCCCTGGCCACCCGCCTAAATGTCGCCGCCGCGGGGGAGAGCCGCGCCGCGGTGCGCCTGGGGCTGACCGCGGCCGAGCTGTCCCGGCTGCTGTTGTGCTGCCGGATCGAGGCCACCGACCTCACCGGCCTGGCCGCGGGGTTTCGGATTCAGGCGGTGGCCCGGGTCCATTGCCGGCTGTCCCTGTCCTCCCGCGCCACGTCCGGCCACGTCCTGCGCGGTGAGATTTTCGCCGCCGGGACCGCGGTCGTGGTCCCGGCGCTGTTCACGATCCGGGTCGAGGAGCTGTTCACCAACTGAAGCGAGGTTTTTTATGAAGTTGCCTGGAAAAACAAGCCTGGCCCAGTGCTGTCTCCCGCTGCTCTCCCTGGCCCTCCTGCTCGGGCCGCCGCTTCCGGCCGCGGCCCAGTATCGCGGGATGGAACGGCCGCTGCCACGGGCGGAAACCCTGGATTCCCTGGCGGCGCTAACGGCCGGCCTCGACAGCCTGCGCTCGGCTTCCGCGCTGATGGACTCCGACCTGCAGGCCCAGCACGACAGCCTGGCCGCTGCGAGCGAGGCTGCCGACAGCACCCACGCGGCCCGGATCGACTCGGTGATCGCCCATCCCGGCGGCGGCTCCGGCGCTCCCGCCGATACCGCGCTCTACCTGGCCGGGAGCTACGACTACATCCTCGGCTGGGATGGCTCGCCCGAGGAAACCCATACCTTCGCCCGTGCCGCCGGGCGGGACTCCATCACCGGCGACACGCTCTGGGCGCTGATGAACCGGCTGGGCGCCGGCGCGGGTGGGCGAATCCTGATTAAGCCTGTCGGCGCGGGCCGCGGCGACACGGTCTGGATCGGCGGGGACAAGACGCTTGCCGCCGCCTGGACCGCCAATGTCGAGCTGGTGGGGATCGGCCGAAACAGCGTGATCGCGTTCACCAAGCCCGGCAATATTCTGGACCGGGATACGGCGGTCGACACGATCCGCTACCGGGGGCTGGCGCTGATCGGCAGCCAGGCGGCCACTGCGACCACCTACTATGGCAACGGCATCGACCTCCCCTGGGGAGTCCAGCTGGTCGAGGACTGCTACCTGTGGGGCAATGGCGCTCCGGGCGGCTGGCAGTTCCCTGATGCCGGCGCCACGATGATCTGCTACCGGAACTGCGAGCTGTACGCGATCAGTTGGGGGACGCAGTCCCAGGCCGCCCAAAGCGGGGCGGTGCAGCAATTTGTCAACTGCACCGGGAGCCTGGGCTACAGCCGCCCGAGTGTTGGAGAGTACTATTTTACCGGCGGGAATCTGGAGCTGTATGGCGGGACCTATGTCTACTGGCCACATGTCTATCTGAACGGGGTGACGCTGACCCTGCGGGCCGACTGGACGCAGAGTCGGCTGATGATCTCCGGCGGCTCGATCCGCTCGGCAAGCACCAGCCAGCGGACCATCTCCGGGGTGAACCTGTTTGTGACCGGCGGGGAATACGAGTACATCACCTTCGCCACCGCCGACACGAAGAATCATTTTCACGGCTGCAACTTTTTCAACGGGACACTGGCGCTGGACATCAACCACGGCGACGCCTCGGTGCGGGGCTGCGCGTTCAACGCTGTCACCACCTGCCTGGATGTGGCCGCCTCGCTGGCCGATGTGTTTGTCCGCAATAACAACTACGGTGGCGAGACCACCTGGGCCACGATCGGCGGCGGGGCGACAGTCACGCAGAGCGACAACGATAACGTCTTCTGAGGAGCTGCGATGAGAAGGCTGATGCTTCTGGTTCTGCTGGTGCTGGCCCTGCCCTTGATCGCCGCGCCGGACACGCTGTGGGTGGGCCGCTCGCGGATCGAGGATGGCCGGGGCGGGCTGATCCTGCTGCTGTTCACCGAGCAGCCGCGCTGGGAATTGGTCCCGATCGGCCGGGGGGACTCGGCCCTGGCGCTCACCGGGCAGGGCCTGGGCGAGCCGGACACGCTCAATGGCTGGACCGCGAGCCAGGTCACCAGCTTTGCCGACAGCGCCGGCGGACCCGAGCTGCTGCGGGTGGTGCTGGCGGACTCGCTGCCGCTCACTCCCCTGCGCTACAGCCACCAGCTGGTGGCCGGGGTGATCCGCCCGACCGCCGCGATCAGCGACAGCCTGGCCCGGGTCGACAGCGTGTGGGCCGATGGTCTTTGAGTCCCGACTGGTCGGGGCCGGCCCGGTCTGCAACTCAATCGGTAGGCCGCCTCTTGATTGTAACTTCCTGAAACATAATAATATAAATAGGAGGTTGACCGGGGCGGCCGTTCGTGCCCGGTGGCAAGGACCATCAAGTCAAGGAGGACGTATGGCGGATCTCAAGCTGATTCGGGTCTACCTCGACAGCGAGCCGGCGGATTGGGGCAATGTCACCGCTTACGAGGCCCGCAAGTGCTCCGAACTGCTGGCGCGACGGTTGGAGGAGCGGTTTCCCCTGGTGGAGCCGCACATCCGTCTGAGGGCAGTCGAGGCCGACCCGATCGACTACAGCGTTCGCACCTGCGAGCAACGCGCCGATGCCGAGCGGCTGGGGCGCGAGGTCACCGATTGGATCGCCCGGCACCACGGCGAGATCCGTCGCGAGGCGGTGGGAGAGTTCGAGCTGGAGCGGGTGCCGCCGGGGAACCTGCGTTCGCCGGAGCTGCGCCGGGCGGTGGACTGGGAGCCCGGAACCAGTTGGGAATGCTACCATGTGCATGTCACCGGCGGGGAGAGCCTGGAGCTGGGCGAGCAGAAAGAGCTGGACCTGGCCTACTCCGATGCGGAGCACCGGGCGGCGATCCAGGAGGATGCCGGCCTGGTCTGGACCCATGCCGAGCGTCCGGACGAGGCGGTGAGCCGTTACCTGCACGGCGACCTTGTCCACGGGTCGGAGCGGCAGCGGGAAGAGCTGTGAGGCGGGCTGGAGCGCCCTGAAGCACGAGGCCCCGTCCGGAGTGCGCCGGGCGGGGCCTCGATGTGTTCATTAAGGTTATTTCATTAGGTAATTATCTATTTCAATCCCTTCGGGTCGAATTCCCCGAAGCTCGTTTCGTAAGCTGTAAAGTTTCAGCGAGAGATACCCCGCAGCTTGCTGCGGGGTGGTTCATTTTTCCTTTGAAAAGGGTGATGATGCTATGCCTGAAGTTCTCTCCATCGACGAAGATGCAGATTTTTTTCATCCTTTTCCTCCTTATTGCTAAAAAGGCGGGGGAATAATCCCCCGCCTGCTCATCTCCCCTCCAGCCAATCCTTTCGGAAAGCCTTAAAGCTTTTGTCGCCGGAGAGGATTACATGTGTGCACCGTATGTATGAAAAATTACCCTATCCCGCACCCCGAGTCAAGCCCTTTTTGTAACTATCGGAGCGACTTTAGAATCCTTGAGTTCTAATTGCTAACCGACATTACCTGAGGTGAATCAGGCTAACGGCAGAAGGCGATCAGATTGTCTCTCCGCTACAGATACCGCTCGACATACCTCCTCAGCAGCGCCTTCCATCTGCCCAGCTCCACCGCCGGGTCGCCAGGATCGTAGAGGAGCACCACCGGGAAACGCCGGCCCTCTTGCCTTCCCGCGAACACCGCCAGCTCGCCCGATAGATGCTGATAGGCCGGGGGGACCACCTCGATCCAGGGCTGCTCGCCGACCGCCAGCTCCTCGCTGGAGGGGTTCAGGTGCAGCAGCACTCCCAGGTAGGTGAACAGGTCGCGCAGGCCCTTGGCGGTCTGCTCCCGGTCGGAGAGCCACAGCAGCCGCTCCAGCAACGGCAAGGCCGAGGGCACCGCCCGTACCACGAAAAAGAGCTCCACCCCGCCCCGCAGCTCGAACGTCGCCGCCGTCCGGCGCTCGTGCTCCGGCTCGCGGCAGTGTCGCGCCGCCTGGCAGTCCCATCGCTCGGCCATGCCCACCTCCCCCCCTCACCCTGGCGGAGCGGTCGCGCGCGCCCCGGGATTTGGGTTTGACAATTCCCCCTGCCGCTATATTAATATAAGCATCCCCATGCGAGAATAAAGACTGTGACCGGGACGAAGGAGGAGCAACGCCATGCGGACATTCATCGCCATCGAGCCGCCGGAGGGCTGGCGGCGGGAGGTGGGCCGGCTCACCCGCGCGCTGGAGGCGCATTTTCCGGGGGTGCGCTGGTGCCGGCCGGAGAGCCTGCACCTGACCTTGCGGTTCCTGGGGGAGATCGATCCCGGGCGGCTGGAGGCGCTGGCGGAGGCGGTTCGGACCGCGACTGCCCCCCGCGCGCCCTTCCGGGTCGGGATGACCGGGATCGGCTCGTTCGGCCCGCGCCTTCAGCCGCGGGTGATCTGGCTCGGGCTGGCCGACAGCCCGGAGCTGATGGGGCTGGCCGGGGAGGTGGAACGGCGGATCGAGGCGGCGGGTTTCGGACCGGCCGACAAGCCGTTCAAGCCCCACCTGACCCTGGCCCGGGTCAAGGACCCCCTGCGCCATTGCCCGGACTGGGAGACGATCGAGCGCCTGGTCTCGGCCGACTGGCCCGCCTGGCCGGTGGAGGAAGTGCAGGTGATCAAGAGCACGCTGCAGCCCCAGGGGCCGCTCTACGAGACCCTGGCGTCCTGCCGCCTCGGGGGGTGAGGCCGCGGCCCGCGCCGCGCGGGACAGAACGAAACGGGGCGGCTTCCGGTGAGGAGGCCGCCCCGTCCGTTCTGCTCCCTTGCTTCGTCGTTTACTTCATCGAGGAGGTGCGCGGCTCGATGATTTTCACCATCACCCGGCCGATCTCGCGGTCGGAGCAGGTGACCACGATCGGGTAGACCTGGCCCCCGCTGGCGACATTATAGCGCTCCAGCAGCGCGCCGCCGGTGTCGATCTTGTAGCCGCGGTCCTCGCCGGTGTTGTTGCGGGTGTCGCCGACAAAGCCCTTGAAGTTCACCACCAGCTCGCCGGCGCAGGCGGCGCTCTGGCCGGTCACCGCATCGACCAGCTCCAGCACCGTGCCGCGGGGCACTTCCAGGGTGTCGCCATCGGCCACCTCCCGCCGCTGGCCATCGATCAGCAGGGTGACCAGCTCCAGTTTCGCCGGGCCGGTATTCAAGCCCGCCACCCGGGGCTGGCGCTCGGTCCGCAGCCGGTCGCTGACCGCCAGCTGGACTGTCGCGCACTTGAAAGAGTCCTTGCGGATCACCACCCGGGTCGGGTAGTCGATGCGGAACGGCTTGCCGAGGTCGTTGATCCCGCCCTGGCCGATGATGTCCGCCGCCAGCCCGCGGCGGTAGTTGTTCAGGTCGATGTGCTCGATCAGGATCTCATCGCCGGGGGCCAGCAGCACGCTCTCGCCATCCTTGACCGCCACCCGTTCCTTGCCGTTGATCAGCACGATCAGGTGGTTGAGCTGGGGCTTTTCCACGAGGATCTTCGGGTTTTCGGGGACAATCCCGAACTCCTTCATGAACGCGTTGATCACCATCGACTTGTGCCGCATTTTGGTCTCGTTGTCGGGGATTTCCTTGCTGCTCTCGATGCCGAAGGCGGGGATCTCGTGCCGGGTGAGCGAGTAATAAGTGGCCTGAAAGGCGTTGCTCCGGGTGCAGGGTCTTCTTGCTGACCGTGTTGTGGTTGTTGAAGCGGAAGTTATTCCTGCTCGTGGATTGCCCGGTTGACCTGCCTCGCAGACCCGGCGGGCGACGGCCCAGCTGGATTATTTTGCCGCTGGCCGGGCCGATGTACTTATCGGCATCGCCGATAACCGACTGGCCGAAGCGCATCGGGTTGTGCAGGTCGTCGATGTGCTTTTCCCGGAAGAACCGCTGAGCCATCATGAAGGTTGAGCAGCACATCGCTGCGGCCGATCAGCTCCTTGAGGATCTCGACGATGCGGGTCTCGTTGTCGGCGACCTGCTCGGAGGTGAACTTGCGGTTCATGTCGCCGTTGGGCCCGCGCTCGTTGAGCAGGATCGCGTAGAAATTGGCGCGGGGAACGACAATCAGGTTGCCTTTCTGCAGCGAAATGTCGGCGTAGAGGTCGGCGGAGAGGTAGCCCCCCGGCTCATCGCCCTGGATCCCGCCGATAATGATCATCGTCGGCCCGGGCTCGTACCCGAGGACCTCGTACACATGCAGCTCGTAGTCGGTATTCTCGAAGTAGGTCTTGTGGACATTGTCCGCAACCGCCCGGCCAGGGGGGATCAGGGACACGGCCAGCAGGAGCGCGGCGCTGAGGGGCAAAGTAAATGAGCGGCTTTTATGCATTTTACCCTGTTTCTTGGCGATTTGTCTGTTGACGCGCGGGGGACCCGGGTGCTGATCGGCCCTAAAAATAATACGTTCCGGGAAAAAGGGCTGAAAAAATTACTTGCGCAGGCAGCACTGCTTGTACTTGCGTCCCGAGCCGCAGGGACAGGGCTCGTTGCGTCCCGGCTCGCCTCCGGGGGAAGCCGCCGCGACAGGATTGCGCGGCGCATGGCGCTGCCGGACCTCCTCGGTCAGGGCCTCCAGCCGGGCGCGGGTGTGGTCGAAATAAGCCCGCAGCCCGTCGCAGAGGTAGCTGGCGCGGCCCAGCCTGCCCGCGGCCACCGCCAGCCGGTCCTTGGGGCAGCCGCCATGGCAGAGGTCGAGGTGCGGGCACAAGCGGCAGCGCTCCGGCCAGTCGCGCTTGAGGGCGGCGAACGACTGCGCGCGCCCGGAGCGGAACAGCTCGGCCAGCGGAGTCTCCATCAGGCTTCCCAGCCGCCAGCGGTCCTGGACAAAGAAGTCGCAGGGGTAGACCCCGCCGTCTTTCTCCACCACCAGGTAATGGTCGCAGCGCTCGCCCAGGTTGCAGATCGACAGCGGGCTCAGCCCGGAGAGCCGTCCGACAATCCCATCCTCGGTGCGCAGGGACACCCGTCCCACCTCCCCGCCGTAGTACCACTCATCGAAAACATCGGAGTGGAAACGGCCGAAACCCTCCGGCGTGGGGTTCTCCGGCCGGGGGGCGCCGGTGGCGGAGTCATACTCGACACAGGGGATGAACTGCAGGTGGCGGAAGCCCTGGGCGACCAGCCAACGGTACACTTCCGCGCCGCGGTGCTGGGATCGGGCGGTAATCATCGACAGGATGTTGAACTCCACCCCGTGGCGGGTCATCAGCTCCGCGGCGGCGATCACTTTCGCGAACGTGGGGCCATCCTGGCGGTCGCGGCGGTAGTGGTCGTGGACCTCCTCCGGGCCATCCAGGCTCAGGCCGACCAGGAAACGGTACTCGGCCAGGAAACGGCACCAGTCCTCATTTAGCAGGGTCCCGTTGGTCTGGAGGGCATTGGCCACCAACTGGCCTCCCCGGCCGTACTTCAGCTGCAGCTCCACCGCCCGGCGGTAGAACTCCAGGCCGGCCAGGGTCGGCTCGCCGCCCTGCCAGGTGAACGCGCTGGTGGGGAAGCCATAGCCGAGGTAGTCGCGGACCATCCGCTCCAGGACTTCCTCGGGCATCACCGCCGGGCGCGGGCCGGCGAGGAGGTCATCATTGCCGAGGTAGAAGCAGTAGCGGCAGTCCAGGTTGCAGCGGCTGCCGACCGGCTTGATGAGCAGGGTGAAGGGTCGGGGGGCCTCGGCGCGGGCCACGGGGCGATCCTTTCCGGAAGGAGGGGCGGGAGCTTCGCTGCTGTTTTATACTCCGCCGGGGGCAAAAAGTCACAACGGCGCGGGGGAAAGGCGTTACACACCCCGGCGACTTCGCGGACACAAAGACACACACCCCGCCCGCTTCGCGGGCACCCCTCTTTTTAGAGGGGATTTAAGGCGATCGTGTTCAATCGGTTACGCACAATCCTGGACGGGGGCGATGCGGGAAAACTCCCCCCTGCAGGGGGGTGGCCCCGATCAGATCGGGGCCGGGGGGTGTAATACTTTGGCACCGCAACTGTGGGTGGGTGAGTCATCCCCACTTGCTGTTCTACACCCGGGATCAAACCAGCGAAAAAGTTTGGGAAAGTGGAAGGCGGGGTCCGGGGGGAGGGAGCAAACCTTTTTCAAAAGGTTTGCTCCCTCCCCCCGGAAAGCAGGCTGTCAGTCCCGGCTGTGGGGCGGGCGCAGGTTCGCCGGCACCCCGCACTCGTACTTGCGGCCATCGAGCTTTTTGGCGAAATCAGCTTGCGCCGCCTGGATCAGCTTCGGATCGCGCAGCAGGTCCAGCCCGGCCCCGGCCAGCACCTTGCCGGCCACCGCCAATCCCTTCATCCCGACCGGCGAGCCGGTGGCGGCGACAATCTGCCAGGAGTGGCCGCGGCTGCCCTTGACCATGCAGGCTGTCCCGATCCGGCCATAGGGGACATTCCAGCTCACATCGCCATCATCGGTGGAGCCGCTGCCGACTTTCCACTTGTCGGGCGGGACAATTTCCAGCTTTTCCAGCGAGCTGTCGAGCAGGGTCGAGTCGGCCGGCTCCTCCTCTTTTTTGCTCTCCGAGACATTGTCCAGCTCGAACGACTTGCCGAGCTCGCGGGCGAAAGCATAATCCTCGGGGGCGAAGCTCGGCGGGCCGACCAGCTCGAAATTGGCCTGGAGCAGTTTCGCCAGGGGCTCGTTGAGCAGGACCTCGTAGCAGGAGGTGAGCAGGTCCTCCTCGAGGGTGGTGCCGCTCATCATCGCGGCGCCCTGGGCGATCTTTTTCACCCGCTCGAGGATCGGGCGCTGCTGCTCGGTCTTGGGAGCGCGGACAAAATACCAGACCTCGGCCCGGTCCGGGACCACGTTGGGGGCCCCGCCGCCATCGGTGATCACGTAGTGGAGGCGGGCCTTGTCGATCACGTGCTCGCGCAGGTAGTTGACCCCGACATTGGTCAGCTCCACTCCATCCAGGGCGCTGCGCCCATTGTGGGGGTCGCCCGCGCCGTGAGCGGTGCGGCCGGAGAACCGGAACTTGATCGAGGTCATCGCCAGCGAGCTGGAGTAGGTGACCCCGTTCTCGCCGCCCGGGTGCCAGCCGAGCATGCAGTCCACCCCGGCGAACACCCCCGCGCGGGTCATGTAGACCTTGCCCACCAGGGTTTCCTCGGCCGGGCAGCCGAACACTTTCACGGTCCCGTGGGCTTGGCCGGCATCCATCGCCTGCTTGACCCCGAGCGCGGCGAACGCGCTGGCGGCGCCCAGCAGGTTGTGGCCGCAGCCATGGCCGGGCCCGCCCGCGACCACCGGGTCACGGGTGGGGGCCATGTTTTTCTGGGAGAGCCCGGGCAGGGCATCGAACTCCGCCAGGTAGCCGATCACCGGGCCCGCGCCGTTGGAGTACTCGGCGACCCAGGCGGTGGGGAGGTCCGCCACCCCGCGGGTGAGCTTGAACCCGTTCTGCTCCAGGTAGGAGGCCAGCCGGGCCGAGGATTTTTCCTCCAGCTCGCCCAGCTCCGGGGTGGCCCAGATGTCCCGGGCGCAGGAGAAAGCGGCCTCCTGTTGCTGGTCCATCCATTGCCAGGTTGCCTGCTTGTCCTTGTCCGGGCCCTTGGCGGCGAGGGCGGGCAGCGCCGCCGCCAGAAGCATGAGGGTCGCCAGTCTGAGCATCCGCTGTCTCCTTGCGTAGGGGGGTGATGGCCGTTGGCGGGAAACCTCGGGAATATTACCGGGGGCCGCGGATGGTGTCAAGCGCGGCGACTTGACTTCCGCCGCCGACAGGCCTATCTATCACAACCAACCGACAACAAAGGCGATGCTCCGGGGGGAAGGAGCAAAGAAAAACATCCACGAAGTTCACGAAGGAAAAGCGAAGGCACACCAAGGAGTTATTTTCGTGTACCTTCGTGGCCTTCGTGGATTATTCTTTTAAATGTCTTGTCGCTGAAGGAGTTGCCATGTACGAGCGGATTGTCACCCACGATGATTTCGATGGGATCGCCAGCGCGGCGCTGGCCGGATTTTTCCTGGAGCTCGGGCGCTTCGTGTTCGCCGGGCCGGGGGACATGACCACCGGCCGGGTGCGCACCGGGCTGGGCGATGTGGTCTGCGACCTGCCCTACCCGCTGGAGGCCGGGATGTGGTTCGATCACCACGTCGCCAATTTCGAGGAGGTGCGGCTGCGCGGGATCGAGCTGGACGGCATCCCGGGAGCGCGGGCCGAGCGGCCCTCCTGCGCCCGGGTGATCCTGGAGCATTTCGGCGGGGAGTTCGAGGTCGAGGAGGAGCTGGAACGGCTGGGAGTCGCGGCGGACAAGATCGACAGCTTCGACTACGCCGACATCGAGGATTGGCGGGCCGAGAGCCCGGCCAACCGGGTGGATGGGGCGATCAAGCTCAAGGCGGGGGTGACCCCGCCCGAGCGCACGGGATTTCCTGCGCCAGGTGGTGCAGTGGCTGATGGACGAGCCATTGGAGGAGACTGCGGAGCGCGAGCCGGTGCTGCAGCGTTTCCACCGTCAGCGCCAGGAGGAGGAGGCGATGCTGGCGCTGCTGCGGAAGAATATCGGCTACCTGGACCCGGAGCGCCGGGTGATCCTGCTCGATTTCACCGAGGCGAAAAGCCGGGTGCGGGTGATCCGCAACCTGGCCCAGTTGATCGATCCCCAGGCGCTGGCGGTGCTGGAGGTGAGCCCGATGTTCGAGCGGGAGGTCAAGCGCCCCGGGCTGTCGTTCTCGATGAGCCTCAACATCTCCGGCCAGCGGCTGATGGGCGCGGCGTTCGACCTGGGGGAGATCATGCGCCTGCTCAACATCGGCAGCGGGCATGCCGGGGCGGCCAGCGGAAGGCTGGATGCGCCCTCCAAGGCGGCGATGCTGAAGGGAAAAGCAGAAATCCTGGCCCAGATCGGCGCGCGGTTCGCCCGGCAGATGACCGGGGAGGGGTGACCGGCAGCTTGCTGGAAGTATAGGAGACGCATGGGGTTGTGTCTTTAAAGTCCCCCCTGGAGGGGGGTGGTCCCGGTGTTACCGGGACCGGGGGGTGTGAGGGCGGCCGCCACCCCGCGGCTGGAGCAGCTGCTGGCCTCACACACCCCGGCCCCGCTGAAAGCGGGGCCACCCCTCTCCAGAGGGGATCGAAAGGCAATCATCCTCAATCGATTAGCAGAAATCCACGGCCGGAGCGGGAGGCAAAATCCCCCTTAGCGGGTGTGATGAACTCAGAGCGACCGGCTCGGGAATCAGGAAAAACACAACCCCCTGTTTCCCCCTTTATTAAGGGGGACTGTTCCGGCTTCGGCCGGAGCTTTGAGCTAAGCGATTGAACGATATCGGTTTCGATCCCCTCTAAAGAGGGGTGGCCCGCCGCCGGCGGGCCGGGGTGTGTGCCTTTGCCGGGCGCACAGCCCAGATCCCCGACCCAGAGTTCATCACACGCTCTATCAAAGGGGGAAACAGGGGGTTGTGTTTTTCAGCACCAGAGACGCTCCTCAGCCGGCTCGCAGCGTGATCCGCAGGATCTCCCCGGGATGCCACAGCCGCATCCGAGGGCCCCAGGTGCCGGTGCCGCGGCAGACAATCACCGTCATCCCGCCCACCGCGTACTCGCCCGCCAGCAACGGATACTCCCGCCGCACCAGATAACCGAACGGCCAGATCTGGCCGCCGTGAGTGTGACCGGAAAGCATCAGGTCCACCCCGGCGGCGGAAACCCGGTTGGCCTGCGAGGGGGCGTGCGAGAGCAGGATGGTCGCCCCCGGGGCGCGTCCGGCCAGGGCGCGGGTCAATGGATCATCGTCCCGACCCGGGCGGCGGCGGGAGGAATAATGGTCCACGCCGGCCAGCACCAGGCCGGGACGAAGCTCGACCGAAGAATTGCGCAGCATCCGGAAGCCCGCCGCGGCGCTGTCCCGGGCAGGCGCGCCCCGCCTGCCATAGGACTCGTGGTTGCCGGGGACCGCCCAGACCCCCAGCGGAGCGGAAAGAGCCTGGAACGCCTCGGACAGGCCATCGCCGGGAGGGGCCGTGCCCCTCGGACAGATCGCCCAGCAGCACCACCAGGTCCGGCCGCTCTTCCCGGACCTGCGCGACCCGCGCTTTCAGCCACCGCTCATCCAGCAATGAGCCGATGTGCAGGTCGGACATGGCGATCACCACCGTGCCCTCCAGCGAGTCGGGCAGAGCGGCCAGCCGCACCTCGTATTCCCGGATCACCGGCGGCCGGACCCCCTGGATGATGGCGATCAGCGTCAGTATTCCGCCCGCCGCCAGCGCCAGGCCCCGCAGGGTCGGCGCCAACCGCGGCAGGAGCAGCCCGAACCCGGTCAGCAGATCGACCGTCAACAATGACAGGCAGATCAGAAACAGCGCCGCCATCCAGTCCATGCCGATCAATTCCAGCATCCGGGCATCATCACCCGTTCCGCCATGACCGTACCTGCGGCCGAGGTAAAACACCAGCCAGAGCGCGGCCCCCAGCGCGGGCAGGGCCCAGCGGGGAAAGCGGCACGGCAGCCAGGGCGCCGAGCTGGCGCGCCAGAAGACATAGACGTGCATCACGGTCACGGCGACAGTCATGATGGTTCCGAACACGAGCGCTTCTCCTGTCGCCGATCAGTTCCTGACCCGCACGTACAGCCGGGCGGCGGCGCTGCGGCCATCATTCCCGGTGCGGCGGACAGTGACCAGGTAATCCCCCGGCGCGGCGAAGGCATGAGTGGTGCGGGCATAGCCTTGCGGGTCCAGGGCCAGGGCGGTCCAGTCGCTGCCGGGCTGCTGATAGCGCGGGTGGTTCCAGCTGTAAACCGGCTTGGAGCCGGTGACCACTGTCGGGCTGCCATCGCCGAAATCCCAGAGCTCCTCGCCCCCCTCCAGGCTGAACGCCCGGGCCGCGAACGTGAGCTCCTGGCCGGGAAGCACACCCTGGGTGGGATGGCAGGCGGCATGGAGGGCCGGGGTGCTCTCCTCCGGACGGGCGGGGTCCACCACCTGGACGATCACGAAGTCATAGTCGAAATTGCCGGACTGGTCGATGACCTTGAGGGTCTCGCAGTACTGGCCGGGGCGGTCGTAAGTGCGCTCGGCCAAAGGCCCCTCGGCGGTTGTGCCATCCTCGAAGCTCCACTCGAAACGCTCCAGCGGCGCGGCCAGCCCGCGCGACAGGCTGCCCTCGAGGGTCACCGCCCGGCCGGTCCAGGCCTCGTGATGCGGCCGGGCCAGGGCCATCAGCGGCGGAGCGTAGCGCAGGACATAGGACTCCCAGGCATAGGCGAACGCCTCCTCGGTGCCCCACTCGCCGTTCGGCTGGCGGCTCTGGACCTCGAAATGCAGGTGGGCCCAGCCGCCGCTGTTGCCCTCCTTGCCCAGCAGCCCGATCGGCCGGCCTTTCTCGACAGTCCCGCCCAGCCGCAGCGCGGGGTCGATCGTGTGCAGGTGGCTGTAACGGAAAACCCAGCCGTAGGGCCCGAGGACAAAGACCGACTCATAGCGCGGCTCCAGCGGGAGCTGCTCCATCCCGGCCAGGACACTGTCGCCCACCTGCACGACTGTCCCCGCGCAGGCCGAGACCACCTCGGTCAGCCCCTCCACTCCGCCCCAGTCCAGCCCGGAGTGATAATAGATCTGCGGGCTCCAGGGGCCGCCCGGGCCATCGGCATAGGTCGGCTCATTGGCCATCTGGGTGTGGGAGCCCAGCCAGCGCTGGCGCAGCGGGTAGCCGAACGCCGCGGGGTCCACCAGCGGGCCGCCCCCCGGCCAGAGCCGCAGACGGGCGTCATGCTCCAGCGCCCAGCTGTCCTGCATCGAGCCCTCGTAGAGCGCCCGCACCGCCGGGCAGTCCACCCGCACCCCGGCCACCTCCAGCGGCAACTGGTAGTTGCCGGAAATGAGGGTCACCGCCTGGCCGTTGACCTCCACCGCGACTTCCGCTCTTCGCACCGCTCGCCGCACCGAGTCCCGCTGGACAGTCACCCCCCGCAGGGCGACTGTCACCCGGGTGCTGTCGGCCAGGATCAGCTCGGCGCTCTCGCCGACACTCAGGTCCACCACCCGGCGGATCGGCTCGGGGGTGGGCTCGGCCGGCTGCCGGCGGGAGCAGGCGGCCAGGGCCAGCAGGAGGAGCAGCATCCAGCCGGACAACAGCGGAAGGCGGGGGAATGTTTTGGGCGCGGGCATGGGGGGCTCCATCGTTAGAGCGTGTTGTGAACTCAGCGCGGACCGGCTCGGGAATCAGGAAAAAACACAACCCCCGGTGTCGCCGCCACCCCTCTGTTAGAGGGGATCGTTCCTGCTTCGCCCCGGCAATCGCATCACCGCTTGGGCGGGATGCGGTTTTAATCCCCCCTAAAAAGAGGGGTGGCGGCGACAGCCGCGGGGTGTGTGGCCTCTTTTCAGCAGCCACTACCCAGGCGGTCAGCCTCCGCAGTGCATCATACGCGCTAAGACTGAAAAACTTATCCACGAAGATCACGAAGTAACACGAATAATTTTTCATTGCAGTACCCTTCGTGCCCTTCGTGGAAAAAGTTTTGTTTCGACTCTCACATCTCGGCCTCGACCCGGCAGACAGTCCCCGGCGGGGCGACCGGCAGCAGGTGGCCCTCGATCCGGCGGCCATCGACCCGCACCTGTCGCACTCCGTGGCTGCGCTCCTCGGGATTGCTGACCGTGATCTCGTAGCGCGCCCCGCGGAAAGTCCGGCTGATGCTGAAGCCCTTCCAGGAGTAAGGGATCGCGGGCGCGAGCGCCAGCCCCGCCAGGGTCGGCCGCACCCCCAGCAGGTACTGGCCGGCGGCCAGGGTGAACCAGGCCGCGCTGCCGGTGAGCCAGGAGTTGCGCGCCCGGCCCGGCTGGTGGAACGGGGCCTGGGCGATGTGCTGGCTGTAGACATAGGGCTCGGTCTCGTGCAGCTCGGCGCGGAGGCTGTAGCTGACCGGGGCCATCCGCAGGTAGTAGTCCAGGGCCTGCTCGCCTCTTCCCAGCAGGGCCTCGGCCACCACCGCCCAGGCCGCGGCGTGGCAGAACACCGCGCCGTTCTCCTTGTGGCCGGGCAGGTAGATGCTGATCGAGCCGTGGGCCGGGTTGTAATCCTGGTAGGGCGGATCGAGCAGCTTGACCCCGTGGGGGGTGGCCAGGTGGCGGGCGACAGAGTCCATCACGGTCAGGGCGCGGGCTCCTTCCGCCACTCCGGAGAGCACCGCCCAGACCTGGGGCTCGAGGAAGATCGCGCCAGGCCCCTCGCCCTTGCCGCCGATCCAGCCGCCGCCCTCGAGCAGGATCCGCCGGTACCAGGCGCCATCCCAGGCCACCCGGTTGACTGTCTCCTTCATCTCCTGGTAGCGCAGGCGCAGCGCTGCGGCCAGCTCGGCGTTTCCCAGGAACTCCGCCAGCTCGGCCATTTCCCGGGCGGCGGCGCAGAACAGCATCGCGTTGAACACGCTTTCGCTCTTCATCGAGCCGGGATTGAGCCCATCGTTCCAGTCGGCGTGGCCGGTCTGGGGCAGGCCATGCTCGCCGCGCAGCCGCCAGGTGGTGTCCAGGCAGGCGAGCAGGCGCTCGAACAGGCGCTGGCGCTCGCCCGGGGCATCGCGGAATGGGACCGGCTCATCCAGGATCGAAAAGTCGCCGGTCTCGCGCAGGTACTGCCCGGCCGAGAGCGGCAGCCAGAGGTGGTCATCGTAGAAATCGCGGCCATCCCCGCCGGTGTCGGTGTCCGGGAAATAGTTGTGCAGGGCGATCCCATCGCGGTGGATCAACGATGCCATCAGCAGCAAGCGTTCGCGCACGAACGACGGCTCGCTGTGGCAGACCGCCATCAGGTCCTGCAGCGTGTCGCGGAAACCCAGGCCGCGGCCCGCGCCCCACTCGTAGGGCGAGACCGAGCGCGACAGCCGGGCGGTGACATGGCTCTGGTACTGGTTCCAGGTGTTGACACAGGGCTCCAGCTCGGGGCACGCCGGCACCCGTACCTGGAACTTTTGCAGGCGCTCCTCCCAGCGCGCCCCGACCTCGGCCAGGGACTGCTTGAGGCGCGGCAGGTCCTCGGCGATTGACAGGTGGCCGCGCAGCTCCTCTTCGGAGTCGCCATAGGCCAGCATGAAAGCCAGTTCCCGCTCCTCGCCGGGGGCCAGCTCCCAGCGGTGGGTCAGCCCGGTGATCGGGTAGTCGGCCGGGCCGGTGAAATTGGTATCCTCGCCGCTTTCCACCACCAGCGGGCGATCCTCGCCGCGCCAGACTCCGCCCAGGAACCGGGTGCGCTCCAAGTTCACCGCCACCGGTTCCCGGCCGGAGCGGAACCCCGCCCAGCCGCGCACCCAGCGCATGCTGTCCAGTCCGGAGCCGACATCGTTCCAGGACCAGTGGGCGATGATCCCCTCGCGCAGCCCGTAGCGGCTGCACTTGGCGCAGTTGTCCAGGTTGAGCAGGTCGCGCAGGGTGCCCCAGAAGTTGAACTCGCCGTAGGAGTAGCTGTGCAGCACCCGCGGGCGGTCGCCGCGGTTGACGAGCCGGACCAGCCAGACCTCGGCCGGGCGGTCGGGCAGGACGAAATAGGTCAGGCGGCTTTCGATGTTGTCGTAGCGGCTTTCGATCACCTGGCGGTTGAGGCCGACCCGGCAACTGAACCGGAACTTGTCCAGGGGTTTCATCACCGGGGCCCAGGTGGCGGACCAGAAGTCGCCGCCGGCCATGTCGCGCAGGTAGAGCCAGCGTCCCGGGCGGTCGGCCGGGACTCCATTGTAGCGGTAGCGCAGCAGCTTGCGTTCGCGGGCGGAGCGGAAGAACGACATCCCGCCGCCGGTGTGGCTGACCAGCGCGCAGTAGCCCAGGTCGTTGATCAGGTAATTGTACCAGGGCTGGGGCGTGTCCGGGCGGGTGATCACGTACTCCCGGGCGCGCTCATCGAACCAGCCGTACTTGCCCTTGGCCAGGCTCATCGGGGCTCCTTTGCCGGGGTTTGAGGGTGGGGATATCATCCTGCCGGAGTTGTCCGAAAAATAGATTGAACCAGCGAAATCTTCTCACCCGGCTGGTCATCAAATCCGGGATAGACGGCACGGCCCGCGCGCCGCGTGGATCGCGGGATAATATAGGGCCGATGTTCTCCGCTGCAAAGGGTCTGGCGGCCGGTTGATCATGGCGAGAAAATGGTTGCGCCTCCGGCGGGGGAGTGGCAAATTCTTGAGACGGCTCGGCTTGCGCAAGCCGAGGGCTTGAACTTGAGGCCTGTCGGTAAGATCCGGGCATGGCTTTTGCAAGATCGGAAACGGGGGACTCTCCCGCCAGGCGGGCGAGCTGAGTCATCCCGAGGCTTGACCCAGGGAAACCGATGAACAGGATCTTCGCACCACCATCCATGGCCGGGACAGGACAGCCGCGCGCCGCGCGACTCGCTGCGCTGCTCGCGGCGCTCCTCGTTACGCTCCTGCTGCTGGGAGCCGGGAGCGCCTGGGCCCAGGAACGGCCGCGGGATGAGCTGGGGACGCTGCAGACCAGTCAGCGCGCCCTCGCGGTTGACCGCGAGGAGCTGCTGCGCCGTGCCGACCGCCTGGCGACCGAGGTTTCCGGGCTCAAGCGCCGCCAGGCGCAAGGGGCTTCCTCGCGGCTGGAGGAGCGCCGCCTGCAGGAGCTCTTGCGGCGCAGCCAGGTGCTGTCGGACAGCCTGGACCGCCAGAGCCTGCGGCTGCTGGAGCTGGAACGGCGGCTGGCCGGGGCCGAGCAGCGACGGTTTGCCGCCCTGAGCGACTCGATCGAGTCCCTGGGCAGTCGGCTGGAGCGCCAGGACCGCACCGACCGCGAGGCCCTCTCCCACCTGCAGCGGCTGCAGGAGGAGCGCACCGCCCTGGAGGCCGCCGCCCTCGCCCGCCGGGAGCGCGGCCAGGGAAGGGAGCGGGACCACCGCCAGCTCGATGTCGACCGCCTGGCCCGGGTGCTGCGGATCTCGCCCGAGGACACCCCGGAGGAGATCCGCGAGCGGGCCGACTTCCTGGCCGATCTCGCCGCCAAGTGGAGCGATGACCTGGAACTGCTGGAGCGCGGCCTGGCGCGGGTGCGCGACCAGCGCGCGGTGCGCCGCCGGCTGGATGATTTCACCCAGGAGCTGTCATTGTTCGATCAGACCGGGCTGGCCAACCGGGTGGTCCCGCGGGAGCCGGCCGGGCGGGAGGAGCCGGCGGGCGAGGGTGGGGGGATCATTGTCACCGGCGGCTTCACCGACCGTTCCACCGACCCGCCGGACAGCCATGAGGACCATGGACTGGAAGGGGAGGGAGCGCCGGCCGCGGAGCTGGAGCTGTTCGATCCCGGCCGGGAGCTGTGGCTGACGCAGAACCTCGACCAGCTCTCGCCCCGGGAGCTGGAATCGGCCCTGAAGCTGCTGGAGAGCCGCCGCGATTCCCTGCGCCAGAACTCCAAGCGCCTGCGGGAGCTGGAACGCGACTTCCGTGAACGGGCCCGCAAGCTGGGACAGCCTTAGGAGGATCCGCGCCACAAGTGAGCACCCCGCGCCGACACCCCCCCGCCCCGCGGCTGAAGCTCCTGCCACTCGCTGCGCTCCTGGCCGTGCTGCCGGTCCTGGTCCGGCCCCCGGCACTGGCCGGGGCCGAGGCCGAGACCCGCATCGCCAGCGCCTGGGAGTACGACAGCAACATTTTCGAGGATCGCTCCGGCAAGATGGCCGGCGGGGCCGGCACCCTCTCGCTGTTCTCCCGTCTCTGGTTCGGCAACCCCGCGGGCGGCCGCAGCCTGCTTTCCTACAACCTCGGCTACAAAGCCCACCATCGCCTGTTGCAGTCCGACAGCCTGACCGCCGGAGACCTGCTGGTCAATCGCCTCTCGGCCGAGACCGAGCGCCGGCTGGGCGGGCGCTGGTCGGCCGGGGGCAATGGCGAGCTGAAAGTGCGCGGGATCTACCGCAAGAACCCGTTCAACCTGCTCTCCGAGGAGGGCTACATCCGGGCCTCGGCCCATGGCTTCCTGCGGGCGCGGGAGCTGCGCGGCGGGATGCTCACCCTCGGCTACCGTTTCTCCCGGCTCGATTTCGAGACCTTCGAGACCTTCAACTACCGCTCCCACAGCCCGGAGCTGCGCTATGCGCGACGGCTCTCCGGCGCGCTCAGCGGCGCGGCGGCCCTGGCCCTGACCCGCCGCGGCTACGACCGCAATGTCATCCAGCTCGGTCCGGATGGAGTGCTGATCCACCGCGACAGCTTCCAGCGCGACCTTCACCAGCAACTCGACCTGTCGCTCTCCTGGTCGGACGAGACCCTGGCGACATTCATCTACTCGCTCCAGCGCAACGACTCCAACAGCTATGGTTTCTCCTATTGGAACAACCGCTTCACCCTGCTCTACTCCCGCGAACTGCCGGCCGGGCTGTTCCTCAACAGCTACCTGTTTTTCGAGCTCAAGCGCTACTCCGAGCGGCTGCGCCAGCCCCTGCTGGTGGACCTGGTCACCGAGGAGAACCAGAACAACGGCGCGGTGCTCCGGCTTTCCCGGCCCCTGGGCGAACGCCTGGAGGCCGCGGCGACCCTCAGCTTCTACCGCAACGAGTCCTCGATCCGCAACCTCAATTTCAACAAGCACCTGCTGTCCCTCGGACTGTCCTGGCGGCTGTGATCCCGACCTGACAGCAGCATGAAGATCACCGGATTTCCGGGGGGAGGGAGAAAACCTTTTGGAAAAGGTTTTCTCCCTCCCCCCGGCCCCCTTTCCACTTTCCTAAACTTTTTATTGATTAATGGGGGACATTCCAGATCTTTGCCTTTCACCCCTCCAGGCGGCCATTGGCCATCTCCGCGGCGTGGGCAGTATCAGCCAGGAGCTTCACGTTGGTAACCGTAGTGGAATTGGCAGCAGTGCCAAGCCCTCAGCTTTTGGAGGTTCCGGTGTCAGATTTCTGATAGCCGGCCCTCGTCACGCCCGCGCTTGCAGCGGCCTTCCACCGCCGAATCTTCGATTGAAGCTGCTCAAAAGATTGAAAATAAACGAGATAAGAAAAATAATCCATCCGGGCCGCCCCTGGAACGCTAGTTGCATTCTCCCCCCGGCGAGGACACGTCCGACCCTGATGATTCGATTCGCCCTGGAGCGCGGGATGAGGAAACTGCTGAAAGACAGCCTGAGGATCGTGCCGCTGGTGTTGGCGCTGGCGATCCCGGCCTGGGGCCTTCCGGCCGCCACCGGCGATCCCGGGCGGCTGCTCCGCGCCCGGGGGGAGTTTCTGGAGGAAGTGGAACTGTTCGACAATCACCTCTACGGCCGGGTGCGGTCGGCGCAGAACGAGGAGCGGATCTCCGCGCTGCAGGAGGGGATCGACAGCCGCAACGACCGGTTGGCCTGGGTCAAGGATGAGCTGATGACCGAGCTGCCGCCGGAAATCCGCGAGGGTAACAATGTCCTGATGACCAGCCTCCAGGCCGAGATCGGCCGCCTGGAGGGCGAGATCGGCGGACTGCAGGCCGAGTTGAGGGCGCTCGAGCCGTTGTCGATCCTGGAGGCGGGCACCGAGCTGCTGGATGGGGCGCGTTGGGAGGCGGATCAGCCATCGCTGATCCAGGGCGGAGTTCCATTGGAGCAGGACTTGCTGAGCGATGCTGCGGACAATGCCGGCGGAGGGAGGTAAGCCGATGTTCGGATTCGTGCTGAGCCCCGGGATGGGGCTGGATCCGGCGCGGCTGAGCCTGCCCATTGCGGCGGCGACAGTCGAGCTGGATGACCGCCGGGTGGCGGTGGCGATCGCGGTGCTGGCCGGGCGGATGCCCGCGCCGGAGCAGGGACCGTCAGAGTGGCGGAGGGAGCGGGGGGTGGTGACCAAGGAATAAAAGCCAGGGACTCTTGGGGGGGATCCCGGCTTTTAAGGCTGCCCGGGGCGCCGGCCACGCCCCGGGTGGCCATCTAAATACCCCCTGCGGCAGGCTGCGGTTGCAATTCCCCCCCTTTGCCGGTCGGCGGCCCTGGTCGCTGTCCCCGGCGCGAAACTGCTCCCCTTGAAAAATTGAATTGCCATCCGCTAGATCTATTTAGATTGAACCGGCGAAAAAGTTTTGGAAAGTGGGCGAAGGGACCGGAGGGAGGATTCAGGCGCGGTGGCGCCGGGAGAACGGGATCGAGGCGGCCCGGCGCGCTGCGCGGCGATTGTCGAACTGGAGCAGCAGCAGCGCGGCACTCACTCCTCCGCCCGCGGGCGGACAGCCACAGCGAGGTGCGGCATGTCGATTCGCCGCAGGACCAGGTTTTCGCTCCGGGCCCGGACCGGGATTGTCGCCAGCTCGATGCTCGGGGCCTATGCCGGAGCCGCGGCCGGGGCCTCGGTCTCCGCGGCCTGGCTGACCGGGACGCTTGGAGCGGTGGTGGGCCTGGGAGTGGTCTCCCTGGCCGAGTGGCTGTACAGCAACGGGGCTTGAGCGCCGGGAGGGAGCATGGAGAGCAGGGAATGGAAAGCTTGGCGTGAGCAGGAGGGTGCGACGGAAGGTCCCGGCCGGGCCGGGATGGCTCTGGTCTGGTGTTTCGTGCTGGCTGTCGGGCTGATCACCGCCGCCTCCGGGACCCCGATTGGTCGGGGCTGGGAGACCGGCGGCATCGTGCTCACCGGCGGGGCGGCGGCCGTGACCATGGCCCTGCTGTCGCGCCGGCGGCGGCGCCGCCAGGCGGGGCGAGGCGACAGCGGCCCGGGCGGTTACAGCTCCTGAACTTCGGAATTCCTGGCGGTAGTGGTCTGCTCCTTGCAAGCACGAGGTGATGCCATGAAGGGAAAGTTGCTTGAGTGGTGCCCGGCGGCGGTCCTGGCGCTGGCCTTGCCCCTGGCGGCGGCGGAGATTTCCGCCCCGGTGGAGACCGAGTTCGGCCGCTACGAGCCGGTCAAGGTGATGGTCAGCCCGGCGGTGGCCGACCAGACTGTCGCCGGGGATTTTTCCAACGTGGCGTTCTTCGAGCCCCAGGGCTCGAGGCTCGATCACCAGGCCCGGGAGCTGCTGCTGGCGAACCACTTTGTCGCCCTGCCCGGCCAGTACAAGCAGATCCACGACCTCTACAATCGGGTCTCCGAGCATGGCGGCCCGGTCTTTGTCACCACCGATGCGGTTCTGCACAACTTCCACATCCTCTACGACTACTCCCTGCGCATCCTCGAGACCGAGCGCTTCCAGCACGACCTGCAGGCCCTGAACCGCGCCCTGCTGATCGCGGCCGGGAACCGCGCCAGCATCGACCCCGGGCTGCAGGAGGAACTGCTGGCCCTCAAGGATTATCTCGGGTTGGCCGACTACCTGGCCGCGCCCGGGCCGGATGCTCCCCAGGCCGGTTCGCCGATCGCCGCCGAGCTGGCGCTGATCGATGCGCACGAGGGGCCGGAGCTTTCGCCGATCTTCGGCTACCGCGAGGACTACAGCCAGTACCTGCCGCGCGGCCATTATACCCGCAGCGCGGCCCTCAAGCACTACTTCCGCGCGATGATGTGGTACGGCCGGATGAGCTTCCGTCTCCGGCCCGGGGAAAGCCCGGCGGAGGTCGAGCTCGGCCGCCGGCTGACCCGGATGGGCCTCAACCTGGCGGCGCTGATGCAGGGGCTCGAGGTCGAGGGCGAGAGCGCCCTGACGGTCTGGGAGCGGATCTACCGCCCGACCGTGTTCTTTGTCGGCTCGGCCGATGACCTGACCTTCCAGGAGTACGCCGCGCTGGCCGGGGAGGTCTACGGCAAGCCGGCCGCGCAGCTTTCGCCCGAGGAGATCGCCGACCCCGGGCGGCTGGACGAGTTCATCCGGCGGGCCCTGGCGCTGCGGCCGCCGCGCATCAACAGCTCGCTGCTGGTGGATGGACAGGATGCGGCGGTCCACTCCAAGGGCTTGCGTTTCATGGGCCAGCGCTTTATCCCGGATTCTTACGTGATGTGGCGTCTGGTGCATCCCAACGTGGGGGATCGCTACTTTCCGCGGGGACTCGACGTGATGGCCGTGCTCGGCTCCGCCGAGGCCGACCGCCTGCTGATCGACCGGTACGGGGAGGACGCTGCTTACCCGGGCTATCGGCCGGCGCTCGACAGCCTCAAGACCGAGTTCGAGTCCCTGCCCTCCTCCACCTGGGCCGAGAACCTCTACTGGAACTGGCTCTACTGCCTGAAACCGTTTTTCGCCGACAAGGGCCAGGGCTGGCCGCAGTTCATGCGCAGCGAGGCCTGGCGGCGCAAGGAGCTGGGCACGGCCCTGGGCTCCTGGGCCGAGTTGCGGCATGACACCATCCTCTACGCCAAGCAGTCCTATGCTGTCGAGACCTCGCTGCCGCTGCCCCCGGACTGGGCCGGCTATGTCGAGCCCGAGCCGGAGGTGTTCGCGCGGCTGGCGGCCCTGGCCCGCTACATGCGCCAGGGGCTGGATTCCCGCGACCTGCTGCCCGCGGCGATCGGCGGGCGGCTCCAGCGGCTGGAGAGCTTGTGCCTGGCCCTGGCGCTGATCGCCGAAAAGGAGCTGGAAAACCGGGAGCTCACCGCGGCCGAGGAGCGCGAGATCAAGGAAATCGGCCCGACCCTGCAGCGCCTGGTGGAGTTCGAGAGCGAGGAGGGCGGACAGCCGGAGTGGCAGAGCGATGCCGATGACCAGATGGCGGTGGTGGCCGATGTCCACACCGATCCCAACTCGCTGCAGGTCCTGGAGGTGGCGGTGGGCCACCCCCTGACCCTGCTGGTGATTGTCCCCACCGCCTCCGGCCCGGCGCTGACAGTCGGGGGGATGTTCTCCTACTATGAGTTCAGGCACCCCCTGGATGACCGTCTGACCGATGAGAACTGGCAGGCGATGCTGGCCGATGGCCGCGCCCCCCAGCCCGCCGAGTGGCTGGAGCCGATGCTGCCGGGCGCTGTCCCGGCGGGTGAGCCCGGCAACTCTCCCTCCCGCGGCGGGGCCGGCTTGGGCGTCCAGCTCGAGGGCCCGACCGGAGTGGTGCGCGCCGGCCAGCCGGTGGAGGTGGTGCTGCGCGAGAGTGACCCGCAGGGACGGCTGGTCCGGTTCTTTGTGGGCGAGAGCCTGCTGGCCGAGGTCCCGCTGGTGCTCGATGCCGTCAAGGGCGTACTGGTGGCCAGCGCCCCGACCGCGGGCTGGCCGGTCGGGATGGTCCGGGCCGAGCTCTCCGAGGGCGTCGGCGGCGGGATCTACCTGCAGTTGCTGGCCGCCCTGGCCCGCTCGGATCTGGATGGCAACAGCCGCACCGATATCTTCGACCTGCTGGAGCTGCTGCGGTCGATGTCCCGCGGCGAGGGGGCGGATGTCAACAACGATGGCCGGCGGGACATTTTCGACCTGCTGAAGCTGCTGGAAGTGCTGGTCTCGGGGGATGACGGCACCGATGGGGAGGGCGGCGAGGGGTTCGCTCCCGGCGAGGGGCAATTCGTGCGCCTGACCGGCCTGGGCGGCTGCCGCGAGCAGCAGGAGACCGAGACCATCCGCCTTGCCGGCGAACAGGAGGGCGGCGCGGACAGCCTGTACCTGGAGCCGCTGGAGAACGGGTTCCGCTTCATCCACTCCGGCGCGGCCCTCAACTGCTGCCTGGACAGTGTCTCGCTGTCGATGCAGATGGGCTACCAGCGGGTGCGGATTTTCGAAACCGGGCACAGCGCCCAGCCCTGCCGTTGTATCTGCCGGTACGAGATCCAGGGGGAGGTGTACGAGGGGCTCTCTCCCGGCGAATGCACGGTCGAGATCGCCAACAGCGAGGCCCCGGACGAGGTGCTGATCAAGGCGAGCGTCACCATCCGCTGAGCGCGCGCGGAGCGGGACAGCAGCGGGAGATTTGCAGCAGAGCCGTCCGGCGGACACCGGGCGGCTCTGTTGCTTCGCCTCCGGACTACATGCTGCTAACGTCAGGCGGGGATCTCCCAACTTGATATCAGAGGACTAACATCGGCTCTTGATTTCAGAGACTAAAGATTAGATGGGTCGTTGATAGGCGAGTACAAACAATGAGACAGCGGGGTGGCCAAAAACCACCCCGCTGTTTTTTCGGGGTTATTAGTAGTGATACATACATTGCAGGAAGTCTATCTGGTCATCATTGACCCTGTAAACTATCCTATGGTCTCGCGTAATACGCCGGGACCAGATGTCCGGCCCAAGATACTTCAAATGCTCCGGTTTCCCAATGCCAGTAAATGGATCGTTCAAAATGGCTTCAACCAGGCGCTTGATCCTTGCAACTGTCCTTTGATCTTGCCTCGCCCAATCAGCCAAATCTTCCTTGAATTCGTCCTGAAAAACAGTTTTATATGACCCTGGCGGCGGTGTCATTCAACAAAGCCAACCTCTTTAAGAAGGTCATCAAACGATGACGGGGCCACAGTTCCTTCTTCTGACCGCTGGTAGGCGCTCAACAGGCGGCTGCGATTATTGGGCGAGCGCAATAAATACAAAGTTTCCAAAAGGTTTTCCAATTCTGTGTGAGCCAACAATGCCACGGCGGGCACCTTCTTGCGGTGGACAACTATGATCTCGCTGTCTTCCACGGCTCGATCCATATATTCTGCGAGTCTGCTTCGCAGATCGGTATAAGAGGTCTGTATCATTTTCGCCTCCCTTCGAACAGTTGTACAGATTACCTGTACGTAATTATCGGCTGGTGCGATTGAAAAGTCAAGGATTTTTTCTCTTGAATCAACACCAGGCGCTTATAAGCTATCTTGCAAGTTCAGTTCCATAAACGTGCAGGGCCAATGCCCTGCCTATTCCTGGGACATACCTTTTTCAAAAGGGTTCCGCCCTCCCCCCGAATCATCAGCCGTGGCATCAGCCCAGCGGGCCGGGCAGGGACCAGATCCCCAGCTTGCGGCGGACCAGGGCGACAGTCGCCAGGTTGAGCAGGGCCAGCACGATCGCGGTCGCGGCGGCCGCCCCGGCCATCCCGTAGCGCGGGATCAGCAGCCAGTTGAGCAGGGCGTTGACCGGCAGGCAGAACGCCAGCAGCAGCCCCAGCGCCCGCTCATGCCCGGTCATGGTCAGCAGGTAGCCGCTGGGGCCGGTCAGCGCGTTCAGCAACTGAGAGCCGGACAGGATCGCCAGCGCGGCCCAGCCCGCCGGGAACTCCGGGCCGAACAGCCCGAGGATCGGCCCTCCCAGGGCCAGCAGCAGTCCCAGCAGCAGCACCCCGAACAGGCTGCCGGCGTTGGTCAGCAGCCGGACCAGCCGTTGCAGCCCGCGGCGGTCTCCCCGGGCGTGCAGCTCGGCGATCAGCGGCGCGCCGATGATCCCGGCGGCATCGAGCAGGAAAGTCACCAGCCAGGCCAGCCGGGTCGCCACGCTGTAGATCCCCACCTCCCGGTTCCCGATGAACGCCCCCAGCATCAGGATGTCGATCCGGTTGAGCAGCAGGAACTGCCCGGCCACCGCGCTGATCCCCAGCCCGGCGGCGATCCACTGCCGGGTGCGGTACTCCGGCGCGGCGGAATCGAGCCCGGCGGGCAGGGCCTGGCGCAACCAATGCAGGATCAGCGCCAGGGTCGCGGCGTGGGCGATCAGCGAGCACCACAGCGCCAGCGGGCCATCGGCCATCAGCGGGGTGAGCAGCACCGCGGCGGCGGTCAGCCCGGCGAGCAGCAGGTTGAGCATGATCCGCCCCGGGAGCTGGGAGCGGATGGTCTCGCGCAGCGCCTGGAGCGAGCTCTCCCCCAGCGCCAGCAGCGAGGAGAGCGGCAGCAGCAGGCTCCCGGCCAGGAGGCCCCGGGCCAGCTCATCCCCCAGCCGTTCACGCCACAGCAGCGCCACCGCGGCCAGGATCGCCGCCCCGGGAAAGCTCAGCGCCAGCGCCAGCCCGAAACCGCGCCGCAGGAAACCCCGCAACAGCCCCCAGTCCGCGGTGGCGCGGTAGGCGGCGACAAAGCGCAAGGCGGCGGCATCCTGGCCCAGCCGCAACGGGATTCCCAACACCACCAGCCAGGAGAGCACGTAGGTATAGACCCCGTAGCTTTCCGCCCCCAACAGACGGGTCAGCGCCAGGTGCGCTCCCAGCGCCGCCACCAGCCCGGCCCCCCGCACCAGGAACGCCCTGGCCGAGCCGCGGGCCGCCACCGCCAGCAGGCTCTCTCCGCCGAGCTTCCGTAATACGCGTTCCAGCGCCTGCCGCATCCGTGGGTTCCCTGTTGAGTGAATCAGCCGGATCGATGCGTGAAAATATACCACCGCCGCGGGTGGGATGGTACGTTTTCGCGCCTGGGATGCCGGAGCGCCAAACGGCTGCGGAACAAAAAGATTGAAAAGCCGCCACCCGCGGGCTATGCTTATTGCTCACCAGAGGGGGGAAAGCGATGCCCGGAGATCGACCGCGGCTGGAGCGCGACCTTTACCGGCTGCTGGGCGCCGCCCTGGCGGTCCGTCTGCTGTGCGCCCTGGTCTGCCCGGTGCTGACCTATGTCGACAGCGCGGGCTATTTCGAGCTGGCCGGACGGATCGCCGGGTGGGACTGGACCGGCTGGCGCGGCGAGCGCACCCCGCTCTATCCGTTGCTGCTGCTGACCGCCGGGCGAGATCCCCAAGTCGTGGTCCTGCTCCAGGCCGGACTGGGGGTGGCGACCGCGGTCCTGCTGTGGCGGGTTTTCCGGGAGCTTTCCGGCAGTGCGCGGCCGGCTCTGGCGGCGGCACTGGCGTTCGCGCTCAATCCCTCGCAGCTGTTGTTCGAGCGGTCCCTGCTCAGCGAAAGCCTCTGCACTTTCCTGGTGGCGCTGACTTTCCTGCTGTTCCTGCAAGGCCTGCGGCGGGAGCGGGGATGGTGGCCGGCGGCCGGAGCGGCGGCCGGGCTGGCGGCGCTCGCCCGGCCGCCCTTGGCCCTGCTGCCGTTGCTGGCGGCGCTCTGGGCGGGCGGAGCATTGTGGCGCGCGGGACAGGGGACCCGGATCGCGGCGGGAGGAGTCCTGCTCGTGCTGCTGCCCGCGCTGGCGCTGCTCGGCGGCTGGAGCGCTTTCAACCAGCGGCACACCGGCTATTTCGGGCTCACCACCCTGCCGGGCTTCAACCTCACCAACCACACCGGGGCGTTCCTCGAGCAGGCGCAAGGCGAGGATCGGGAGCTGGCGGAAATCTACCTGGCCCACCGCGCGCAGGTCGAGCGGCGCAGCGGCACCTGGGCGATGACCATCTGGCAGGCGATCCCGGAGCTGGAGCGGCAGACCGGCCTGAGCTACCCCGAGCTGTCGCGGCGTTTCCTGCGGCTGTCGCTGCGGCTGATCCGCGAGCACCCGGGGCAGTACCTGCGGACAGTCGGACGGGCGGCGGTCTATTTCTGGCTCCCCACCTGGTACGATGGCCGGGGCGGATGGGTCGACCTGGTGAAACGGGGACAGTGGCGGGAGCGCCTGCTGCTGGGAGTTTACGGCGCGTTGCACGCCGCCGCGATGCTGCTGTTCCTGGCCCTGCCGATCGCCGCCCTGCTGCGCCGCCCGCTGCGAAAGCTGTTCACGCCCGGCGTGAGCCTGATCTACGCGGTGGTGCTGTCCGCCTGGGCGGTGCAGGCGCTCATGGAGTTCGGCGAGAACGCCCGCTACAAGCAGTCCCTGGAGCCGCTGGTGATCGGAGTGGCCCTGCTCGGCGCGGCCCGGCTGTGGCGGCGGAGAGCCGAATCCCCCGCCCTGACCGCCGGCGAGGATTCCGGCCGCTGAGGGCTTTCCCCCGGCTTCCCTTCCATTTTCCCAACCTCTTGCGCTGTCTGATCCTTCCCGCCGGATGGCAAGTCGGGATGGGATTGCCCGCGCACCATGGTCCGGAACCTTCTCCCGACCCGGTTTCACCTTTTCCCGCGCCACGGGGGCAACCCTTGTTTTTGGTGGATACCCGGCGCGAGTTGTGATATAATCCAACACCCGGATTTCCGGTAATTTTCCCAGGGAAACGCTTCGACACGAGGGGCCGGCCGCAATCGGCCCCGGGAGCAGCGGCGATGGCGAAAGCGATGGCGCGCGCGGCGGCGCTGACAGTGCTGGGGGCGGATGCCGCCTGCCGTGAGGAGCTGGCGCGGGTATGGGAGCGCGGCCGGGCTGCGCCTGCTGGAGCCGCCCGGCGATGAGGACCGCCTGGCCGGGTTCTGTCGGGAACGCGGGGTCGCGGTGCTGGTGGCCTCGCTCGCCGCGGGCGACCCGGCCGGGGCGGAGCGCTTCGGTCGCCTGCGGGCCGCGCTGCCTTCCCTGCCGCTGGTGGCGCTGGTGGCCCGGGGCGGAGAGCGCCTGGCGCGAGCGGCGGGGGCCCAGGGCTGGCTGGTGCGGGAGGAACTGGACCCGCGGCTGGCCCGGCTGGTGCTGGAGCAGGCCGCAGCTCAGCGCCCGATGCTTTGCGCCCTGGAGGAGGCCGAGCGCCAGCGCACCCTGTTCGAGAGCACCAACGATGCGATCTACATCCACGACCTGGAGGGACGTTTCCTGGAGGTCAACCGGGTGGCCTGCGAGCGGCTGGGCTACAGCCGGGAGGAGTACCTGGCCATGACCCCCCGCGACATCGACACCGAGCGCTATGCCGCATTGACGCCCGGGCGGATGCAGCTGCTGATGGCGCGCGGCTCGGCGCTGTTCGAGGCCGAACACCGGTCGCGGGATGGCCGGGTGATCCCGATCGAGCTCAGCACCCGGCTGATCGAGTTCCGCGGGGCGCCGGCGCTGATCAGCATCGCCCGCGACATCAGCGAGCGCAAGCTGGCCGAGCAGGCCCTGCGCGAGAGCGAGGCCAAGCTCCGGGAGGCGCACGCCATCGCCCGACTGGGACGCTGGGAACTGGACCTGGCCGATGGGTGTCTGCAGTGGTCGGACACCATCTATCAGATCTTCGAGATCGATCCGCGGCAGTTCGACGCCTCCTACGAGGCTTTCCTGGCGGCGATTCACCCCGAGGACCGCGCGGCGGTCGACCGCACCTACCGGGAGTCGGTGCTGAGCCGGACCTCCTACGACATCACCCATCGGCTGCTGATGCCGGACGGGCGGGTCAAGTGGGTGAACGAGATCGGCCGGACCGACTATGATGCCCGGGGACAGGCGATCCGCTCGGTGGGGATCGTGCAGGACATCAGCGAACGCATCCGGGCCGAGCAGGCCCTGCGCGAAAGCGAGGAGCGTTTCCGCCGGATCTTCGATCTCAGCCCGCTCGGCGTCGCGGTGATCGGACTGGATTACCGTTACCAGCAGGTCAACGACCGGTTTTGCCAGATCACCGGCTACAGTGCCGAGGAGCTGCGGCACAAGACTCTGGAGCAGATCACCCACCCCGGGGACCGCGAGGCCGACCAGGAGGCGGCGCGCCAACTGCTGGCCGGGGCGATCGACAGCTACCAGGCCGACAAGCGTTACCTGCGCAAGGAGGGCGGCGCGGTGTGGGTCGGGGTTTCGGTGCGGCTGGTCCGCGACAGCCAGGGCCGGCCGCAGTACTTCCTGCCGCTGATCGAGGACATCACCGAGCGCAAGCGGGCCGAGGAAATCCTGCGGCGGGCCAACGATGAGCTGGAGGAGCGGGTCCACCGGCGCACCGAGGAACTCTCCCGGGCCAATGCCGAGTTGCGCCACAGCCGGGGGAAGCTGGCCCGCGCCCAGCGCATGGCGGGCCTGGGCAGTTGGGACTGGAACCTGGAAAACGATGCGGTGGAGTGGTCGGAGGAGGTCTTCCGCATCCTGGGTTATCAGCCGGGGTCGTTTGTCCCGGCCATCGGATTCTACCGCTCCCACCTGCATCCGGCCGACCGCGAGCGGGTGGAGCAGGCGGTGCAGGCGGCCCTGGAGGGACGGGGCCGGTTCGACCTGGAGTACCGGATCATCCGGGCGGATGGCGAGGAGCGGGTGGTGTTCGGCACCGCCGAGGTGGAGTGCGGACCGGAGGACCGCCCGCTACGGGTCACCGGCACGATCCAGGACATCACTCAGCTGCGGCGGGCCCAGCAGGCCCTGCTCGAGGAGCAGGCCAAGCTGGAGGCGATGCTGGAGCAGAAAAGCCTGCTGGCGGAGATCGCCTCCCGGCTCAACTCCACCGCGACTTTCCGCCAGACACTCTCTGTCATCCTGGACCAGATCGCCCTGGCGACCGGGATCGGCCGGGTCGGGATGTACACCCTCGATCCGGAGGATGGCCGGTCGGAACGGCTGGGCTACCAGCTCTCACCCGGCTGCGCGATCGAGCCGGACTCGGAGCATGAGCCCTGTTGGTTCAGGGTGCCCGGCCTGCGCGAGAAGCTGAGCGAGGAAGTGACCATGATCTCGCTGGCGCGCGGACAGTCGACCGGCATGGCCCGGGAGATCCTGGAGCGCCAGGGGCAGGAGGCCCTGGACATTTTTCCGATCCGGGTCCAGGACCGCACCCGCGGCTGCCTCTGCCTCTGCCAGCCTCTCGGCCGCAAAGCGATCCCGGGGGAGTTCGATCTGTTCCGCACCATCGCCAACATGCTGGCCAGCAACTGGGAGAAGGAGCGCCAGTTCCAGGCCCGGATCGAGGCCGAGGAGAAACAGACCGAGGCGGTGCGTCTGGCCGAGCGCGCCAGCCGCCTGGCCTCGATCGGCGAGATGGCCGCCGGGATCACCCACGAGATCAACCAGCCGCTCAATGCGATCAAGGTGACAGTCGACAGCATCCTGTACTGGAGCCGCAACAACCCCGGCCAGCTTCCCGAGCTGTTCACCGGCAAGCTGGGCAAGATTTCGGATGGGGTGACCCGGATCGATGAGATCATCCGCCACATGCGCGCGTTCTGGACCCGCCGGAACGAGCCTCCGGCCGAGCTGCTGGAGCTGAACGAGCGGGTACGCAGCGCGCTCTCGCTCACCGAGCGCCAGCTCGAGAGTCACGGAATCGCGCTGGAGCTGGAGCCGTCCCCCGAGCCGTTGATGGTCCGAGGCAACCGGGTCCACCTCGAGCAGGTGGCCGGCAACCTGCTGGTCAACGCGGTCCAGGCGCTGGAAGAGCTGGGAGGTCGGCGACCGCCCCGGCTGCGGGTGGCCACTTTCACCGAGGATCTGAGCGCGGTGCTGGAAGTCTCCGACAATGGTCCCGGGCTGCCCGGCCAGCAGGGCGCGGATGTTTTCGACCCCTTCTTCACCACCAAGCGCGAGGGCGAGGGCACCGGGCTGGGGCTGGCGATTGTCCGGCGCTTTGTCGAGCGCTATGGTGGGACAGTCACCGCGCGGAACAACTCCGAGGGCGGGGCCACGTTCACGGTCCGCCTGCCCCTGGCGCAGTACGAGGGCCAGGCCACCGGCCACCCGGGTCGCTGAATAAAACCGGCGCGCGGGCGATCCAACCCCCAGATTGCTGACCGAGATCCGGGGTTGAACCAGCGAAAAGTTTGGGAAAGTGGAAGGGGGGGTTGGGGGGAAGGCATCCCTGGGGGGAGGGAGGAAATCCACGATTGCCTCGGGATTTCCTCCCTCCCCCCCGCCACAGCCGTAATTTTCTCATTCTGGTTGTCAAAGTCGGTACAAGGCGGTCCCACGGCCCGCGCGGGCCATGGCACGGAAGGAGTTCCCGCGATGCGAGTCATCAATGCCCTGATCCTCGGCCTGGGGATGGTCCTGGCGGCCCTGGTCTTCGGCCTGTTCTTCCACTCGGCGCGCCACCAGGAGAGCACGATCACGGTGGTGGGCCAGGCCCGCAAGTCGTTCACCGCCGACCTGGTCAAGTGGCAGCTCGTTTTGGTCGCCAATGTCGAGGGCCGGGAGGTCGCGGCCGGTTATGCCGGTCTGCGGGAGGACCTGCAGCGGGTGCGGGAGCTGATCCTGGCCGCCGGCGTGCCCGAGTCGGCGGTCTCGGTCCAGCCGATGACCACCCAGCCGATGTACGGCAATCAGGGCCTCATCACCGGCTACCGGCTGATGCAGTCGCTGATCGTGATCACGGAGAAATTCCAGGCGGTGGAGGAGCTGGCGCTCGATCCGACCGGGCTGCTGCGCCAGGGGGTGGTGATCGAGCAGTCGCAACTGGAGTATTACTATTCGAAAGTGGATGAGCTGAAGCGGGAGCTGCTGGCCGAGGCGACCAAGGATGCCCGGCTGCGGGCCGAGGAGATCGCCGGCAGCGCGGGCGCGAAAGTGGGGGCGATCCGCAGCGCCCGGGCCGGGGTGTTTCAGATCACCGAGCCCTATTCGACCGAGGTCCAGTCCTATGGGATTTACAACACCAGCAGCCGGGAGAAGGACATCCGGGTGACCGTGCACGGGGATTTCGAGCTGAAGTGAGTGACTATTACCCTCATTGTGACCGTTGATGTATTCTGGATGAAAAGAGCTTGACAAAAGTATCCTTTTGGCCGATACTACTGCATAGTGAGTGAAACAACCCCTCGCACGTCCTTCGGGAGTGCGATGCAGGGGCGTCCGTACGGGCGCCCCTCGCTTATTATAAGGAGTTTTTTATGACAAAGCGGGCCATTGTTTATGTGGATGGATTTAATTTTTACTACGGCGTATATGTCAGAAACCCGCAGTCTGAAAAGCTTAAATGGCTGGATCTGGTAAGGTTCAGTGAACTATTGCTCAAAGATTTTCAAGTTATTAAGGTAAAGCACTTTACGGCGCGGGTAAGCGCCTTGGGTGATGACAGGCGGCCGATCCGTCAGCAGACCTGGTGGAGGGCCTTGAAGCAGGTCAACGGAGAGAGGATCGAGATCATCGAGGGCAAATTCCGGACCGACCCCAGACACATGCCCATCGCCTATCATGCGAATGGGGCAAAGGACAATCAGCCGATCAGGCAGAGCATCTGGGTCATCAGAACTGAGGAGAAGGGTTCGGATGTGAATCTGGCGACCCACTTGGTCTTTGATGCCTGCAGCAATAAATACGACACCGCACTGGTGATCTCGAACGACTCGGATCTGACTGAAGCCGTAAGGATCGTCAAGTTTGAGCTGGGAAAGGAAGTAATCCTGGCTAATCCTTATTCTCTCAAGGGTAGAATGCTCGTCAAGGAATTACAGGAGATTGCGCCAAATATCAGGACAATCAGGTATGGTCAGCTTCAGGTCAGCCAGCTTCCAGATATTATCCCGGGGACCAGCATCCACAAGCCCACTGAATGGTGCTGAACGGAGAGTATCGTCCCGGCAGGCGGCGCCGTTGTGACAGCATGGAAGATCGTACGCACCTTGTTTTAAGTTGTAGCCGCCCACTATTAAAAATTTTCTATATTAATTAATATAAAGACCGGGCCAGCAGTTGCCCGGCCTTTTGCTTTTATCCTGCCTGCTGTCCAGCATCTGTCATTAAACTATCGAAAAAGTTTTCTCCCTCCCCCCGGAGCAGTTGGCCATTGTCGTCAGGTTTGGATCAGCTCCTGTCCTGTCGCGGCGGGGCACGGCTCGGGCCGCTCGGTGGTCCCGTTGCGGAAGTACGCCTGCGGGAATAGCCGGTTGACCAGGATCCAGGCCCGCGGCTCGGCCCGTTTCATGGCGTGGCTGACCACCGGGACAATGCAGCCGCAGGTGCGGCAATCCACTCCGCGGCCCAGCACGCAGGGCTCCTTGCGATGCAGGGCGGCATCCAGCGAGATGAAATTTCTTCCCCGGAAGAAGCAGTCGCGGGCGTGGGCCTTGTCGCGCATGGTGGCGATGATCCGGGGGGTGAGCAAGACCAGCTTCCGGTCGCGTTTCCAGGCCCGCCGCAGCCGCGCGGTCGTTTCCTCGAGCTGCGCCCCGGCCAGCAGCAGCGGGTCATCCTGGCCGCGGTGGGAGGTGTAGAGGCTAAAGGTGATCCCCGCCACTTTGGTTTCCCGGGCGATCTCCACCAGCTCCTCGATGCAGTCGCGGTTGACAGTGGAGAGGGTCGGCGAGAGGACCACCCGACTGTCGCCGCGGACATTGGCGATGATCCGGTCGAACACCCGGGCCCCGCGAATCCGGTCGTGGACCTCCCGCGGGCCATCCAGGCTGACAAAAATCCGGCGGCGGATGTGCTCCGCCACCCGCTCGATCCCGTTGGTGGCGATCGCCAGGCCCGGGAATGTCCGGTCGGCGGCCTCGATCACCGCCGGGCGTAAGGAGTCGGCTCTCCGCCGGTGAGGAACGCGAAGCTCACCCCCCGGGCGCGGTGGTCGCGGAACAGCTCGCGCCACTGGCTGTCGGTCAGCTCATCCCGCGAGGCGAGGGTCTTGCGCCAGTAGCAGTGGGAACAGCTCAGATTGCAGCGGGAGGTGATCTCGTAGTTGGCTACCCGCGGAAAGCCATTGGCCTGCTTGAAATCCCGAATGAACCGGACCAGACGCACCAGCTTGGAACTGCTCATCCCCCACCCTCCCTCCTCGATTCTCAGCCGGGCGCTCCGGCGGTACTGCCGGCGGCGGCATGAAAATAGCTCCCCGATAATATTAATATTCCGCGGCCGGCAGTGGAAGCTGTGGTGGCGATTATTTCTGTGCAGAGGATCGGAGCGGCAGGCGCGGGCGGCTAACGGGCGGCGATCAGGAAGTTGGCCTCCTCGCTCCCGGCGAAGCCCAGGCGGAACGCCCGGGCCCGCAGGGAGACCTCCCGTCGGAACTCCAGCGGCTCGCAGTAGAGCCGCCAGCGCGGCTGGTCTCCCCGGTCGGTGGTCCAGGCCAGCGAGGCCCCGGGGGTCGGGCAGGACAGCTCCACCCGGACCGGCTGATCGGGGCCGGAGTCCAGCCGATGGATCGACGGCGCGGCGGTGATCGGCTGGCTGCCGCCGGGCCAGATCATCTCCACCAGCCGTTCTTCCGGAATCTGTCCCAGGTCGCCGGTGCGGGCCACCCAGCGCTCCAGCTCCAGGCGCAGCCGCCGGAGGGTGTCGGCGTGATGCGGGTCCCCGGCCAGGTTGCGGATTTCGTGCGGGTCCTCCCGGCAGTCGTAGAGCTCCTCCGGGGGCTTGGAGTCCCGGAAGAACGCCGCCGGCGGGCCCTCCAGCCGGCCCTCCCCGGCCAGGCGTTGCCAGGCCTGCCAGGCGGGCAGCCGGTCGCGGGAGGCGATCGGCGATGAGTAGGGGAGCTCGGGCCGATAGTTGCGGATGTACTTGAAGCGGCCATCGCGGACCGCGCGGAGCAGGTCGCGGGCCTGGTCCAGCCGGTCGCGGGCGGCGAAGACATACTCGCGCCGGCCGCGGTCGTCCGGACCGAGGAACGCCTGGCCCTGCAGGTAGGAGGGCGGGCTGACTCCGGCCAGCGAGAGCACGGTCGGCGCCAGGTCGATCGCGCTCACCAGCCGCTCGCCGACTGTCCCGGGCTGGATCGCCCCCGGCCAGCGCACCAGCAACGGCACCCGCAGCCCCGAGTCGTAGAGCCAGCCCCTGGCCCGCGGCATCCCGCTGCCGTGGCCGCTCATGAAGAACACCACGGTCCGGTCGGCCAGTCCATCGGCCTCCAGGCGGGCCAGCAGTTCGCCCACCCGGGCATCCAGGCGCTCGATGCGGTCCAGGTAAAGGGCCTGGTCGCCGCGCACCGCCGGGTCATCCGGGTAGCAGGGCGGCAGGCTCACCTGGCGCGGGTCGTGGCGCGGCCCCGCCCCTTGCGGCTCCGGGCCTGGCAGCGCGCCGATCTCCCCGAAATCGACCACCGCGAAAAACGGCTGGCCGGGATCGCGCCCGGCCCAGTCCTGGTGCTGCTCGCCGCAGTGGTCCCAGGCGGTGAGCGGCGGGCTGAGCCGGCGATCGATGGGGGCGCGGCTGGTGCAGAAGTAGCCGGCCTCGCGCAGGTACTCGGTGAAACAGCGCACATAGGGCGGGGGCACCGGCTCATAGTCGAACCCGGCCGAGGGGCAATGGGTGGGCGTGTGCATCGCGCCGATCGCGGTCGGGTACATCCCGGTGAGGATGCCCTCGCGGTTGGGGTCGCCGACCGGGGCCACCGCGAAAGCGTTGGTGAGGCGCAGGCCCTGGCGGGCCAGCCGGTCGAGGTGGGGGGTGCGCACCTCCCGCGAGCCGTAGCAGCCCAGGTCCGGGCTAAGGTCCTCGCAGCCGATCCAGAGGATGTTCAGCCGCTGTCCCGGGGGGACCGGCCCCTGGCGGTCCTCCGGGCGCGAGCAGCTTAGGGCTCCGGCGGCCAGGCCGGTCCCGGCGAGCTTCAGGAACTGCCGGCGGGGGAGCTTGCCCCTCATGGCGCGACCTCGAATTGGCCTGGAAAGGGAAGGGGTGGGGGGCGGAAAGTCGCCCTCGGGAAGATATCATTCTAATGCCTTAACATCAACAAAGTTCCAATTTCCGGAAGGGTAGACCGGGATTGAAGCTGGAATCGATGCGGAGAAACTTCGGAGGGCGAAAAGCTTGTTCAGGAATTCATCAGCCAGATCATCAGGTTGAGGTCCCCGGCGGACTCGATCCGGCCTTAAACTAGCGAAAAAGTTTGGTTCATCCGGGAATTCCGGAGTGAGAGCTTCTGCCGACCGGGGAGCCGTGACGAGACCCTTCCCGGGCTGGGGGACACAAATTCCCGGCGGTGCGGCTAACTCTTTGGTTATCATTATGTTTCTTCTGCTGTGACCAGCAGCAGCCAGAGTCTGGCGGCGCAAAACTTGCCGGCCACACCCCAACCTCTGGGGCGGCGTCTGGAGATTACACCCCCCGGCGGCTGAGGCCGCCACCCCCCTCCAGGGGGGACTGTGTTTGCTCCGCCCGTGGATGTGGAGCAACTGGTTGGGTGTCCGGCTATGATTCCCCCCTGGAGGGGGGTGGCCCCGCTTGCAGCGGGGCCGGGGGGTGTCAGCTTTTCCGGCCGCCTCAGCCGGCCCAGAGCTGGCCGCAGGGGCGTCCGGCCGGACGCCCCTACAGCCGTTTCCCGAGCTATCTGGTTCGAATTACTTAACTTGCGGATGGGTAAGCGCATTGTCTTGGGGAGCGTGGCGGAGTGGTCTTGCGGGCCGTGGCTGGAGGCAAGGGATAGCGGAGCCGTTGCCGCATAATTTCCATCGTGGCTACTGCTACGAAGCGAGAGAGCCCGGCAGGCCATCGCGTTGCAGCGCCAGGGATGGCGCGAAACGCGGCGACCTCAAAAGGAGCGATTTACCTCCCGCAGGCACACCGCTGCCAATTGAAGAGCTGATTGATCCTTCAGCTTCGCGGCCTTGGCTTCACAAGACTCTTGCTACTTCTGGTCACAGAAGTAGAAAAATCCGAAGGATTTACGGGATTAACAGAGAGTTGGAGATTGCCCTCCAGCCCTTTTTGGTCACAAAAAGAAGAACAGCCGTCAGGCTTCAGAAATTGCCAAGCGATCCGCAGCCTCCGCCCCCTACTCCTCTTCCGCCCCCTCCAGCCAGTGCTGCAGCACCTCCACCAGCTTCCGGGCCTGGTCCGGGCTGGAGATGTTGAACTTGGACTGCTGGCGGTACTCCTCCCGGATCTTGCGGTAACGGCGGATGGTGTACATGTCCTTGCCGTACTCCTGCTTGCTGTTGTTCCACTGCTGGTAACGGAAGATCACGGTCGCCCAAGCGCCCTTGGTGAGGATCTCCTTGTCCAGCTCCTTGATCAGCTGGACCCCATCCTCCTCGTAATTGATCGTCAGGTCTTCCACATGGTCCGACATCACCCCTCCTGTCTGTTTTTCTTTTCTATGGTTGTCCGGACCATCAACGGCCGGTGTCGCCCGCCCCGAGCAGGGCTCGCAGCACCGGACGTGGGGCGCGGAACACGGTCCCGTGGCGCGCTCCGGGCGGGAAGCTCACCCGGTCGGAGCGGTCCTCCCAGTGCTCCAGGTCATCCGAGACCGCCGCGCCGTAACGGCCCTCCTGGTAACAGTCGTAATAGAGGTGCCAGCGGCCGCCGATCCGGATCACGGTCGGGCCCTCGGCCCAGCAGTCGCCGGTGATCGGCTCCGAGGCCGGCCCGAAGATCCCATCCGGCGCGGCGCCGAACGCCACCCGGATGTTCTTCTGCGGCGGTGTCAGGCGCTCATCCTTGAAGAACAGCGCCAGCCGGTCCGCGCTCACCCGCACCAGCGTCCCATCGATGCAGTTGAAGCCGGGATCGTAGAACAGCGCGGAGGGGGTGAGCATCCGGAAATCGCGGGTGGCGGTGAAAAAGAGACGGTGGTTGTAGCCTTCCTCGCTGGCGGTGCTGTCCGGGCAACTGCCCGTGACCGTGCTGGACCAGTAGAGGTAGAACAGCCCGCGCTCCTGGTCCAGGAACAGTTCCGGGGCCCAGCAGTTGCGGGCCTGGGGCTCGTGCATCATCACCGGCAGCTCGTGCTGGGCGCTCCAGTGCGCCAGGTCGGTCGAGCTGGCATAGCCGATCGCCCGGTCCTGCCCGGAGGTGGTCCAGACCAGGTGGAACGTCCCATCCGGCCCGGGCAGGATGCAGGGATCGCGCATCAGGCGCTCATTGCCGACCGTCGGGCGCAGGAACGGACCGCCCGGGACTTCCTCCCAGGCCAGGCCATCCTCGCTCCAGGCCAGGAACAGCCCCTCCTCGCCATTACCTCGAAAGAACGCGAACATCAGCACGCTGTCGGCGGGCGCAGCGGCTGCGGGGACAGAGCCGCCGCCTCCGCCGCAGCCGGCCGCAATCGCGATCAGCAGGCCGAGGGCCAGGACCGCCTGGTTCAGGTACCGCATCCGCCAACTCTCCGTGTTCAGTCCCGCGCCTGGTAGTCCACCACCAGCACCTGGTCCAGGTGCGGCATCAGCGCCTGGGCGAACTGCCGGTGCGCCGGGTGGGGCAGGTAGTTGTCCCGGGCGGCCGCATTGTCGAACGAGACCAGGAAGCAGTGGGTGTATCCCTGGGCGAGGTTTTCGACACTGACATTGGTGCCCCACTCGAAGTCGCGGATCAGCTCGATGCGCTCGCGCAGGGCGCGGAAGTCCTGCTCGATCCGGCGGACAGTGTCGGCCGGAGTGCCCGCCTTGAAGCGCAGCAGCACGACATGGCGCAGCGGCTGCCCCTGCTCGACACTAGCGGGGACCGCCGCGGGCACGGCTTGCGGCGCGGGGGTTTCCGATCCGCAGGAGGCGGAAAGCGCCGCCGCCAGGCCCAGGCTGACCAGGCTCATCTTGAGCATTGAACTTCCTCCGGGATGATGGAGCGGATTCGAGCCGGGGCGCGCGTGTCCCGGGCGCAACAGGCGGTCAGGGGGGAGCAGGTCGCGGCTCCCGCGGGACAACAGAAAGCGGGCGATGAACCCGGCCGTCGCGGCGGCCGATGCCCATCCTGCCCGCCAGGTTATTTAAGCAGGCCCGGTCCTGCTGTCAAGTGGGTTCATGCGGGAGGGAAAATTGTTTTGCTTCCATCGGCAAGGAGTTATATAGTTCAAGCCACCGGCGGCGACAGCGCCGGACAGCCTCCCCGAGCATGTTCGCAGCGCCGCGCGGTCCCTGTCCCAGCTGGGCGGAACCGCGCTCACCCGACCGCAAGGAGACCGAGGGATGCGCACTCACAGGTTCGAGCGGCTTTTCGCCGCGGCCCTGCTGGTTTCGGCCGCCACCCTGGCCCTGTCCGGCTGCCGTGGGCCGGAGCCGCGCCGGGCCGGACGACCCGGCCGCGGCATGGGAGGTGATTGGTCCGGGCGGCGGCGGCTCCACTTTCAACCCGACCTACAACCCCCGGGACCCGCAGAAAATCATCATCCGCTGCGACATGACCGGGACCTATGTCACGGTCGATGGCGGCCAGTCCTGGCGGATGCACAATTTCCCGGGCGGGATGCGCACTTTCGCCTGGGACCCCTCCCGCCCGGCGGTGGTTTATGCCGGCGGGGATGGCCTCTACCGCTCCCGCGATGACGGCCGGAACTGGGAGCTGGTGTTCCCCGCTCCGGACCGGGTCACCGCCACCCGTTACCTGGGCGATCATGCCGACTTCGCGATCCTCTCCGCGGACAATTTCCCGGAAGGGGCCTCGGTCACCGCGATCGGAGTCGACCCCCAGGACCCGCGAAGGCTGCTGGTGGGGCTGACCCGCAGCTCCGGCGGCGGGCCTGGCGCGGGGCTGTTCCTGTCGGAGGATGAGGGCGCGAGCTGGCGCGAGGTGGCCTCGCCGGCCCAGCCGGTGCTGGCGATTGCCGCCGATCCCCGGCCGGATGGCGAGCTGCTGGTGTTCACCCCGCGCGAGCTGAAGGTTTTCGACCGCTCCGATGGCTCCCTTGCCGACCGCCCCTTGCCGGAGGGTGTCGAGCGGCTGCAGTCGGTTTCCTGCGGCACGGATGCGGCCGGGAAAGTGTTCCGGGTCTACGCCCTGGCGCCGGTGGGCTGGGATGGCAAGCGGCACACCGGCGGGCTGTTTATCTCCGATGACGGCGGCCAGAGCTGGCGGCAGGCCACCGCCGGCCTGACCGAGGGCCTCGCGCCCGGGTCGGGACGATGGGGGGCTGACCCTGGACAACATCGCCTGCGCCGCGCTGGAGAGCGAGGTCGCCTACCTGGTCTGCAGCCGGTTCGATGCCGTGAACCCGCGGGGGGAGGTCGGCCACTGGTACGGGATCCTCAAGACCGAGGATGCCGGCGCGAGCTGGCGCTGGGTCTACCGCGCCGGGGGCGGCTCTCCCGACTACACCATCCGCGATGGCTGGGAGGCCGAGAACCTGCAGGACTCCTGGGTCCGGCAGGCGTTCGCCGGGGAATTCATCCTGGCCCTCACCGCCGGGGTCTACCCCGCCGATGGCGACATCGCCAGCTTTACCGACTGGTACCGCACGATGCAGACCACCGATGGCGGGGCGACCTGGCGGGAGGTCTACAGCCGCCCCAACCCGGACAGCACGGTCACCAGCCGCGGGATGGATGTCACCACCTGCTATGGGGTCCATTTCGACCCGTTCGATCCGCAGCACCTGGCGGTGAGCTACACCGACATCGGCTACTTCCACTCGTTCGATGGCGGCAAGTCGTGGCTGCGGTCGGTGGAGGGGCTGCCATCGGCCTGGGACAATACCTGCTACTGGATGCAGTTCGATCCGGAGGTGGAGGGACGGCTCTGGTCGGTGTGGTCCTCCTGGCACGACATCCCGCGGCTGAAGATGGTGCGCAGCCCGCGCTGGCGGGAGTTCGCGGTGGGCGGAGTCGGTGTCTCGGACGATGGCGGCCGGACGTGGCGGGTCTCCAGCGATGGGTTGCCGGAGAACGCTCCCACCACCAGCATCGTGCTCGACCCCGACACCCCGGCCGGCAACCGCACTCTCTATGTGACGGTCTTCGGCCAGGGCGTGTTCCGCTCCACCGATGACGGCCGCAGCTGGGAGCTCAAGAACCGTGGGCTGGGCGATCAACCGGCGGCCTGGGAGCTGAGCCTGGCCCGGGATGGCAACCTCTACCTGGTGGTGACCCAGATCATCGACCACCCGGACCCCCAAAATCCGCAACTGCTGGATGGCGCGCTCTACCGCTCGGGCGACCGCGGCGAGACCTGGGTGCGGTTGCCCCTGCCCGCCGGCGTGCGTTTCCCGAACTCCCTGACTGTCGATCCGGACCAGCCCCAGCGTCTCTATCTTTCCTGCTGGGCCAGCCTGCGCCAGGGGGACTATACCCGGGAGGGCGAGCCGGGCGGGCTGGCGGAGGCCGCGGGCGGGGCCTGGCTCTCGGAGGATGGCGGCGCCACCTGGCGGAACATCTTCGACCCCGCGGTCTATGTCTACGGCCTGACAGTCGACAGCCGTCACCCGGGAAGGCTCTACCTCAACACCTTCCAGAACGCCGCCTGGCGCAGCGATGACCGGGGCGAGAGCTGGGGCCGGATCGCCGGCTATGATTTCGAGTGGGGCCACCGCGTGGTGCTCGATCCCCACGACCCGGAGCAGGTCTATCTCACCACGTTCGGCGGCAGCGTGTTCCACGGCCGCCCGAATCTGCGCCGGGGAGGCGTCCGCCACCGCTCCGGAGGCGGCCAAATGAGCGCTATAAAAATTATGATACTGCTGTTCCTGGCGCTGGCCGGGCTGCCTGACATCGCTCCGGCCCTTTCCCCGGACCCGGTCCGCCGGGCGGTGGAACAGGAGTACCTGCAGCGCGCGGCGGAGGGAGCGGAGAAGTACCGCCAAGGCCCGGCCGAGCTGGTGCTGAAGGATCGCGCGGGCCATCCGCTGGCCGGGGCCACTGTCCGGGTGGAGCAGTTGCGGCACGAGTTCCTGTTCGGCAGCATCATTTTCGACCAACTGCGGGGCCAGGGCGACCCCTCCCGCGAGCAGGCCTACAAGGCGGCTTTCGCGAAGATTTTCAATTTCGCGGTCTTCCCGTTCTACTGGAAAGGCTATGAGCCGGAGGAGGGCCGGCCGCAGTGGGAGGCGATGACCCCGCTGCTCGAGTGGTGCCGCTCCCGGGGGATCACCACCAAGGGCCATCCGCTGGTCTGGACCGCCCCCTCGGGTTGGCCGGACTGGCTGGACCGTTACCCGCCGCAGGAGACGGTCGAGCTGCTCCAGCGACGGGTGACCGCGGTCACCGCCGGCTTCCGGGACCGGATCGAGATCTGGGATGTCTACAACGAGCCGGTCAACACCACGGCCTGGGGCTACCAGGGGCGCGAGTTCTGGGTGGATGACCGCCCGCTGGAGGAGTCCTCGCCGCTGGTGGAGCAGGCCTTTCATTGGGCCGAGCGCGGCAACCCCTCGGCGCACCTGATCCTCAACGAGTTCTACACCATCACCAAGCCCAACACCCGCGAGCGCTTCCACGCCCTGGTCAAGGGTCTGCTGGAAAAGGGAACGCCGATCCGCGGGCTGGGAATCCAGGGCCATGAGCCGCGCCAGTACTGGTATGACCCGCGGGAGGTCTGGGCGGATTTCGACCGGCTGGGGGAGTTCGGGCTGCCGCTGCACCTGACCGAGGTGACTTTCACCTCTTCCGGCGACACCCTGCGCGGCTGGCGCGCCGGCGAGGGGGTCTGGGATGAACAGACCCAGGCCGAGTGCATCGAGCATTTCCTGCGGCTGGCGTTCGGACACCCCGCGGTGGCCTCGTTCAATTTCTGGGGCTTTTCCGACCGGGCGGTCTGGCTGAAAAAGGGCGGGCTGGTGGATGAGAACTACCGTCCCAAGCCCGCCTATGAGCGGGTGGACAGCCTGGTCAACCGCGAGTGGCACACCAGCCTGGCGGGCCGCACCGATGGGCAGGGCAAGCTTTCCTTCCGCGGCTTCCACGGCGACTACCGGGTGGAGGTCACCACCGCCGATGGCCGGGTGCGCCGCTGGGAGCTGCCCCTGCGCAGCGACCGGGAAAACCGCTGGGTGCTGCTGGTGAAATGATCATTCCGGGAGAGGGAGGAAAACCTTTTGGAAAAGGTTTTCCTCCCTCTCCCCGGACCTCTCTCTCTCTTTTCCCAAACTTCTTCGCAAGTTTCACGCGGGAGAACCGGCAACTGGCTGGAAGTGGGTCGAATTTGTTCGCCACCAACCAGGAGCGTAGCGACCCGGCCGGACGCCCCGGCTGATGAGGCGGTGCCCGGGCATGACACCCCCCGGCAGCTGAAGCTGCCACCCCCCTCCAGGGGGGAGTAACAACGCTACACCCAACCGGTTGCGGCAACTCGACAGGTGCAGCCGGCACGGTCCCCCCTGGAGGGGGGTGGCCCCGCGGCAAGCGGGGCCGGGGGTGTAAGGCCCGGGCATCGCACCAGCGGACGGGAGGCGGCATGCGAGTTTTGCGCCGCAAAAACTTTTGGTCCTTCTGGTCACAGCAGGAGAAAAATCCGCAGGATTTAGGGGATAAAGAACAAGCTGAAGATTTCCCTCCAGCCCTTTTGGGTCACAAAAAGAAGAACAGCCTGTCAGGCTTCAGGGATTTTCAAGATAGCTGGGGCTCCCGCCCCGCCGTGGCTTCCCCGAATGTCCGGATGAGCCTTAATACAGGGGATTGTGTTTTTTCTGCATTTTCAACACTTATGTAACTGAGTGCTGTGCATCGTCCGACAGGATGCAGAAATGCAAGGGGCCGCATCCTGTTCGAGGTGCGGCCCCTCTTAGTTTCATTCCAGTATGCCGCTTGGCCTCAGCTCCAGCCGTAGGCCTCGTGCAGCGCCCGGGCGGTGGGGATCACCCGCACGGTCTCGATCTTCATCAGCCGCTCCAGCAGCCTTTCCAGGTAGGCCGCGCCGATCGGGCCCCAGCCCTCCTCATCCAGCCCGTGAGTGTTGTAGACCATCCAGCCGCTGGGACGAGCCAGCAACTGCTCGATGTTCTCATCGATCGAGGCCTCGCCATTGCCCGGGCCGAATCCTCCGGTGCCGATCTTGGTCATCCCGACATGGGGCAGGGGATTGAGCATCTCCCCATGGCAACGGTAGGCCAGCACCTGCGAGGGCAGCCAGGCCTCAATCTCCGGGGTGGCGTCATTGTAGGGGAAATTGAACACCGCCCGGCTGGCCTGGAAGCCTTTCAGCTCGGCCTCGAAGATGCGCAGGCACTCGGTGATCAGCCCCTGGGCCTCCGCGTGGGGCAGGCGGTCCAGGTGCTCGTGGTGGTGGCCATGCGGCATCACCTCGTGGCCCCGGGCCTGGAGCTCGTTCCAGAGGACAAAATCCCCGAGCTGGCCGGGGTCGACGTAGTCATCGACCAGCGGGCTCTCGGGCCGGTTGCCGGCGGCGGTGACATTGAAGCAGGCCGACAACCCGAACTTCTCGTAGATCTCGGCCGTGCGGAGGAACGACTTGCGGAAGCCGTCATCGAAGCTCAGGGTGACCAGGTGCGGTTTCGGCACAGCTTTCTCCGAGCAGGCCTGGGTGAGGCCGGCGGCCGCGACGCAACAGGGAAACAGGCCGGCGGTCTTGATGAATTCGCGACGAGTGGGCATCATCATCTCCTGCGGTTGGAGTCACCGTTTCAGTCCCGGCCCGCGGGCATCTTCGGTGGCCGGGGCTTGCCGCCCGGACCGGGGCAGCCACATTTTCTCGATCTCCTCCAGCGACTTCTCCTTGGTCTCGGGCACGAACAGGATCACGAACAGCACGGTCACCGCGCACATCACGGCATAGAGCCAGAACGGGAAGCCGTGGTGGAAGTGTTCCACCAGCCAGGGGTCCTCGTTGAGCATCGGGAAGCTCTGGGAGACCACGAAATTGGCCCCCCACAGGCAGAACGTGGCCAGCGCCATCGCCCGGCCGCGGATGATGGTCGGGAAAATCTCCGAGAGCACCACCCACGCCACCGGGCCCAGCGACAGGGCGAAGCAGGCGATGTAGCCCAGGGCGAACGGCAGCACCCACAACGCGGCCTCGCCCAGGTAGGCCGAGATCCCCAGGGCGGTCAGGCAGATTCCCATCCCCGCCGCGCCCCAGATCATCAGCGGGCGGCGGCCCAGGCGGTCCACCGTCGTAAAGGGCGAAGACCGTGAAGCCCAGGTTGACCACTCCGATCGCGATGGTCTGCAGCAGGGCGGTATCGGTGCCGGAGCCCAGGCCCTTGAAAATCTCCGGGGCATAGTACATGAAGACGTTGATCCCGGTCACCTGTTGCAGGATCGCCAGCACCACTCCGATCACCAGCACGATCCGCATCCCGGGATGAAAGAGCTGGGCGAGCGAGCCGCTCTCGTGCGACAGGGCCTCGCGGATCTCGCCCAGCTCCCGCCGGGCCTGGACTGTGCCGCCGGCGCGCTCCAGGATCGCCAGGGCCTCGTCCTCCCGCCCGCGGGCGCAGAGCCAGCGCGGGGACTCGGGGACAAAGAACAGCAGCACCAGCAGCACCAGCGCCGGCAGGGCCTCCGAGCCGAACATCCAGCGCCAGCCCACCGCGACATTCCATTCCAGGCCGCCCAGCCCGGCGATGAAGTAGTTGACGAAGTAGACCAGCAGGATTCCGATCACGATCGCGAACTGGTTGATGGTCACCATCCGGCCGCGCACCGGGGCCGGGCTGATCTCGGCGATGTACATCGGCGACGGTCATCGAGGCCGCGCCGACCCCGATCCCGCCGATGATCCGGTAGATCACGAACCAGAAGATGTCCGGCGGCAGGGCGGTGCCGACCGCCGAAATCAGGTAGAACACCGCCGCCAGCAGCAGCACTTTCTTGCGGCCCAGCCGGTCGCTCAGCACCCCGGCCCCGGCCACTCCCAGCATGCAGCCGACCAGGGCCGAGCTGGCCGCCCAGCCCACCCAGGCCGGGGAAAGCGCGAACCGCTGCTGCAGGAAGCCGATCGCCCCCGAGATCACCGCCGTGTCATAGCCGAACAGCAGCCCGCCCAGGGCCGCCACGATGCTCACCCCGGCCACATAGGCCAGGCTGCCCTCCCGCGCCCCGCCCGCTTGCCGCTGCCGCCGCTCTTCCATCCGCTCGCTCCTCCATGATGGTTGTCGCCTCGCACCTGTTCTGCCGACTGATCCGGGGGAGGGGAGAAATCCCGTTGGTCGGGATTTCCTCCCTCCCCCCGGACCCTCCTTCCTCTTTCCCAAACTTTTTATCTATTAAATTCTTATGTAAATATGTCAGGATCAATGCGCCGTCGTGTCCGCCGCCCCGGCCATCCCGTTGGGGTCCGGCACGACAATCGTGGTCTGGTTGAGGCGCGGGGCGGTCGGCGGCCAGTAGAGGGTATCCCCGGCGGTGGTCACCGCCCGCAGGTACCACTCCAGGTCCGCGCTCACGTTCTCCGGGGCCAGGGCGATCCCATACACCGCTCCGCTGACCGGCGCCAGCGGCTCGACCAGGTACTCGCCCTGGCCAAGGTTGCGGCGGTGGAGCTCCAGCGCGGCGGGCTCGGCCCCCAGCAGGGTCGCCTCCAGGTGCAGGCCCTCGCCCCGCAGCAGGCTGGGCCGCGCCACCGGGACCAGCAGCCGGGCCGGCCCGCGGTAGTCGCCCGCGAGCGGGGTGATCGCTGTCAGCGAGGAGTCGCCTAACAGGGCCGCCAGCTCGCGGGCGGGGTCGCTCAGCAGCAGCGGGATCACGTGCTGCTGCCAGTTGGTGACAGTGCCCAGCTCCCCGGTGGTGGTGACAGTCAGCAGCAGGTGGTCCAGCGCCTGGCGGATCGCCCCGGCCAGATCCTCCCGCAACGGCAGCACCCGCTCCCGCAGCGCCAGGTTGCGGGCCGCGGTATCGGGCAGGGCCTTGGCGCTCTCCAGGGCGCGGCCGAAGAGGCCCCACAGGCAGCTCACCCGGCCCACCTCGCGCAGGTAGCGGAAGTTTTCCAGCCAGTAGTCGAAGCGTTCGAGAGAGCCGGGACCCACGACCAGCGGCCGCAGGGCCTCCAGCTCCCCGACAAAGGCATAGTCGATCTGCCGCTCCTCCCAGGGCACGCTGTCGGGCCTGACCCCGCCGGGGCCGTCCACCCAGTTGGAGGGCCGGGGCAGCTTGCCATCCAGCCGGGCGAACAGCTCCCCGGCGGGCTCGGCCAGGGAGGGTCCGAACTCGGCCGCGGCCCAGTCGCGGTAGAAATCCCCGGCCGGCAGGTGGCGCGGCAGAGAGGCTCGCCCGACGCTGTCGAGCGGAGTCGGCTCGGCCGGAGCCCAGTCCGACTGGTCCCAGGCGGCGTGGGCCAGGGCCAGCACGTTCGGGCCCAGGATGCGGGTACGCCAGTGAATGCCCAGCAGGCCCGTGCAGCCATAGCGCGGGCATCGAACGGCATCCCGGCGCATTCGTCCCGCCCAGAGCTGGGGGATGATCAGCGCCGGGTCATCCTCCAGCCAGGGGATCGCCCATTTCGGCCGACCCTGCACCGCGGCGAAAGCCGGCTCCACCGGCTCATGCCCCACCTCCCGGTTGATGCAGCTCACCGGCCAGCCCGGCGGCAGCACCCGGTCGAACAGGGCGCGGTCCGCGGGCGGGCCGAGCACCCAGCCGCAGGTGGCCAGCTGGAAAGGGGCCCCGGTGGCCTCGGCGGCGGCGCGGGCCAGCTCCAGGTCGCGCCAGGGTGGCCTCCACCTGCGGCCGGTGGGCCCATCCCAGGTCCAGCCCTCGGGGGTCCAGAACCAGTAGTAGTCCAGGGGGTGGGTCTGCATGATCCGGCGGAACGCCCCCTCGTAGACCCGCTGAGTGGTTTCCGGGCGGCCCGGGTCCAGCCCCAGCGATTCCAGGCGCGCGGCCAGCAGCGGCGGCAGGGTAAGCGGAGTCTCGGTGCCCAGGCCGGTCCGGATGCCGTGCAGCCCGGCGTAAGCGAAAGCCCCATTTAGCAGGTCGCCGAAACGCTCGAACATCTCGACCGCTTCCGCCGAATCCTCCGGCCAGGGCGCCATTCCGCGCATGTAGTCGGCGCCGTAGGCCTCGCGGCTGTAGAGGCCGGCCAGGCCGCAGCAGTAGTTGGAGGTGGAGTCCGGGCGGTAGCCCCAGGTCCCGCTGAGGGTGGTGAAGTGGCGCGCGGGGTAGGCGAATTTCACCTGCGGGCCCTGGCCCAGGTCCTGTTCCGGCCCGAGCCAGACCGCCGGCTCCGGGCCGGCGTGACCGTAAGGGTAGGTGTGCAGGCCGAAGAAGTTCATCCGCAGCTTGGGGAGCTGGGCCAGGATCGTCTTGTACTGCTCGAGGTTCCACCAGTCCGGCCCCTCGGGGAAATCATGGAACGGCTGGATCCCCCGCAGCTCGAACAGCGGGCGGCCCAGCTCGCTGACCTGGGGCAGCTCCGGCTCGATCAGCGAGTCCGGCAGCACATCTCCGTGCAGGTAGAAGCGCACCCCGAGGCGCTCGGCCAGGCGGTAGGCCCCGTAGAGCGCGCCCAGCTCATCCCCGCCGGCCACCAGCACCACCCGCCGTCCCTGCTGCTCCAGGGTCTGCAGCAGGTACTCGGCCGGTTGCAGGTTTGCCACCCGGTTCGCCAGGGCGCTGTCGGCCAGGAATGGCCGCAGGTGGGGCCGCTCCTTGCTCCCGAGCACGATCAGGTTGACAGTCGAGGAGGTGGCATCCGTCTCCCCGACCAACGCGGGCAGCTCGCCGGTGCGCAGGTAGAAATAACGGCGCAACTCGGCGGAGGCCAGTTGCTCGAGGTAGCCCGACTCGGACGAGCGGTAGATCCCCGCCGCCGGCGATGGTTCCTGGCGGCGGCGGCAGCCGGGAGACAGCAGCGACAGGCAGAGCAGGGCCGGCAGCAGGATGGCTTCCAGGCGCATGGGATGGCTCCCGGATAAGGAGATGGTGACTGGGGTGCGGGCGGCGCAAGGGCCGGCGCGGGGTCCATCAATAGTATTACGCCGTCCCCTGCCGGTCAAGCGGTTACAGCGGGAGTGGCCGGCCGCGGAAACGACCGGCCCGCGGGGGAGCAGAAAAAACCGCCCCCGGAAGGCGGCAGCTCCCGGGGGCGGTCAAAAGGCCAATCATCGCGTTTCGGCTCAGAACCTCCGCAACAGGCCGGCAGCGGTGGTGTCATACGGGCCACCGGTGGTATCGCCCGGGACACTGGTGGTATCACCCGGGACACCGGTGGTATCGCCCGGCACGCCGGTGGTGTCACCCGGGACACCGGTGGTGTCACCCGGGACACCATCCAGCTCGATCTCGACCATCGTCTCCTCATCCTCGGTCACATCGGCCTCGACCTGGCCGACCACTGTCCCGGTGGTGTCGCGGACCAGGATCGTGAACGGGCCGGGCGGCAGGAAGCCGAGGGTGAACCCGCCATCCTCGCCGACAAAGGTCGAGGTGACGGTGTCGGCGCCGCTGACAGCATAGACCACCGCCCCGCGCGGGGCATCCGGCAGCTCACCGCTGACCTTGCCGACGCTGTCGGCGGTGACCAGGCGCAAGGTGGGGTCGAAGTCGTAATTATCCGCCCCCTCCTGGGCCTGGACCGAGCGGGCGACATCGAAGTCCACCACCACCTCGGTGGTTTGGTCCTCCTCCACCATGAAGCCATCCTGGTTCTCGACCATGGCGGCATTGCCGGGCACTGTCAGCTGATAGCTCTGGGTGTCGGCCGTCACCACGGTCGCCTGCCCGATGCTGATCCGGACCGCATCGTAGAAACCGGTGTCGATCTCGGCCTCGGCCAGCAACTCGGACTCGCCGCCGGTGAGCTGCAGCAGGTCCAGGCTCACCGGCTGCTGGGAGAGGGTCACCCATTGGTCGTTGCGACGCGCCTCCACCCGGGTGATGGTCAGGTTGAACTGATCGAAAGCCGCCGGGGCATCGGCCAGGTAGATCGCCAGGGTGCCCTGCAGGCCGGTCCCCGGTCCGACCGGGGTCGTGTCATCATCATCGCAGGCCGCCGCCAGCGCGAGCAACGGCCAGGCCAATACTGTCAGATACTTGAATGCGACTCGCAACTTCCGCCTCCTTGATCCTGATTGTTCCGCACCTGGCCCCCGGCTTCCGTCCGGACCATGCCGGGGACTCTCCCCGCAAACCCGCCCGAACCTGTACCGATCTGGCACAACCCTGTGCCGGATCGGTACAGGCGCGATGACCACCCTGTTCGGGCGGCCGGTGGGCGGGGCCGGAGGGAGGGGGCCTCCCTGCCCGCACTCCGACCGTGCGGCTCTCAGGTCTGCAAGGCGAATGCCACGCGGGGGGTGTTAGTGTGCTAACCTGCAAATTTACAAAGAATTAGATGTTTCTGGCGGCGGGTGGTCCGGGGCGGGCGCGGCTTTGCGGGAAAAATGATAAAATGCTGAAAAAAAGGTATCAGCTTTTTAAAATATTGCTTATCAAAGACCTGAAGCGATCGGGCGGCGGTAAAGCCGAGCTCAAGGAACCGGTTCCCGGGGCCGCGCGAAACATCTGATAGTCTTCACAGCGTTGTCAAATCGGGATCAAAGCTCGTGGGCCCCAATGTCGGGGGCCATGCCCCGGTAGTCATCGTTGAAGCCGCGCAGGAGTTGGCCCCGGTCACGGCAGGGGCTTTCCGGCCGTAAGCTGAAATCGCCCGTTGCCGCGCTGCCCGCCAGGGGGTAGCTTGTCAGCAGGTCCTCGGTGAAGCCTTTCCAGGGGATCGCCCCCAGGCCCGGGGTGCTGCGGAAAGCCGGGTCGGCGTACAGCCCGTGGGCTTCCTGCCCGGTGGCCCGCCGGAATTCCTCCAGTGTGAAGTAAGTCGCCCCGTTCCACTCGAACTTGCGCGGTTCCAGCCCCGGAGCGTGCCACCAGCAGTCGTGGTCCAGCCGGTTGTTGCCATCATAGCCGGTGCGCACCGCGCGGTCGGCGCCGATCAGCGCATTGTTGGCGAACCACTTGTTGCGGCAGATCGGTCCCCCGGAAGGTTCGCCGGTCAGCCCCACCGCCGCCATCCCATTGCCGGTGTTCAGCCCATAGCCGGAGTTGTGGTAGACCAGGGTCCAGCCCTCGCTCCAACGGCTGCCGACATTGAATTTGAAGAACATGTTGAGGAAAGTGGCCTCGTTGCGGGTGACATAGACCGGCCCGCGCTCGACCGGGGCCAGCGAGATCGCCACCAGCGCGTTGCGGATGCGGTTGCCGTGGGCCCGCAGGTTGACCCCGCCGCCATCCAGCTCCAGGGCGTCATCGCCGATGTCGTGGATGAGGTTGAACATCACATCCGTGTCGCGGTGCAGGGCGAGCTGGTCGACCTGCTGCCAGCTGTCCACGACGATCCCGTCGAACCAGCCGCTGAGCGTGTTGCGGCAGTAGGAGCCGCCCCGGCCGGTGGCATCGGCGGCGATCCCCTGGCGGGGGTACTCGCCGGCCTTGATCGTGCTCCAGGGGATCTCCAGCAGGCCATCCTCGCTGATCTCGTTCTCCCAGACCGCATTGCCATGGGTGGCGGCGTGCTTGAGGAACACCCCCCAGGTGCAGTGGCGGATGGTGTTGCCGTAGACCACGCAGCCCTCGGCGCCTTCCGAGAGCCGCACCGCGGCCGATCCATAGTGCTGCAGCTCGAAACCGCGCACGACCACATTGGCGCAGCCCGACAGGAAAAAGCCCCAGGCATGGCGCGCCAGGCGCCAGGCGGACAGGCCGGGCGCCGCTCCGCCGGCGGCGCGGACATACAGTCGGCCGCCGCCGCTGTCCCAGTACCAGCCGCGCGGGGCCGGGGGGTCATTGGCGGCCAGTGTCGCCAGGCTCTCGTAGCGGTGCACCCGCTTGCCATCCTGGGAGACGTAGCCATAGCCGGGGAGCTGGTAGCCGCCTCCCGGCGCGCGGTAGTAGATGCCGCTGCCATAGCTGTTCCAGCCGCTGTCCCCGATCGGGAACTCCAGCGAGCTGTCCAGCAGCACCCGCTCGCCCGGGGCGGCGGCGAACACCACCGGAGCCTCGGGCTCGCCGCGCGGCTGCAGCAGCAGGTCGCCCTCGGCGTAAGTGCCGGCGTGGACCCAGACGATGTCCCCGGCCCGGGCCAGGCCCGCGGCGTGGCCGATGCTGCGCCAGGGGTGGAGGGCATCGCCGGGAGCGCTGTCGCTGCCGACAGGGGAGACATGGAAGCTGCGGCCGCCGGCGGGCTCGAGGACCATGGTCCGGGTGGCGGTGGTCCCTTGCGTTTCGACTGTCGCGCCGGAGGCCGGATCGTAATGCAGCGCCCGCACCTCCAGGCGCTCGCCCTGCTCCAGGGGGAAAATGCCGGCCCAGGCCAGCGCGCGGGCGCTGTCGACCACCAGGTCCGGGCCGTTGCGCCAGACCGTCTCGCCCGCGCGGCGCCAGAGCAGGCGGAACGCGCCGCCGGCCGGGAGCGGGCCGGAAAAGCCCAGCTCGGCCCCGACCGCGCTCCAGGTGGGATACAGTTCCAGCGAGCCGAGGGCGACCGGGTTCCGGCCCAGCGGGGTGAGGTCACCGCGGGCCGCTCGCAGCAGCAGGACCAGGGCATCGCTCACCGCGGCGCGGCCATCGCCATCCAGGTCCAGGCGGGGGTCGCCCGGGGCGGCGGCGCGCTCGCGCAGCAGGTAGAGGGCATCCCGCGGGTCGGCGCGGCCATCGCGGTTGAGGTCCTCGCGCCACTCTTGGGCGGAGAGCGGGGCGGCGAGGAGCAGAAGCAGGAGGATGGGATCAGCGAGCCTGGCAAGATTGCACGTCACAGATGCGTCCTTCTTGACAGGTAGCAAGGGACAAGTAATTTTAAAGTTAATACCAAGCAGATCTGAATAACAAAGGACTCATCACCGACTGAGCTTTGGCTCGCCGGTCCCCCTCGGGTCGCGACCCGGGGGTTTTTATTTGGTTCATCCTTTTGTTTTGGGAAAAGCAGTGAAGCTTTCGGGAAATCAGCATCGCTTATCTGACAGATGGGTGGCCGCCCGGATTGGCCTGACCCAATCCATTGGCGGAAGAAGGCACATCAGCTTGACACCCCCCGGCAGCTGAAGCTGCCACCCCCCTCCAGGGGGGAGCTTGCTTGCTTCGCCCGTGGAGTTGCTGCAACCGGTCGGGTGGCAGGCTGTCAAGTCCCCCCTGGAGGGGGGATGGTCCCGATTCTATCGGGACCAGGGGGGTGTGATGGCTGTCATGGCGCCAACGGTCCGGAGGTGCCAACGGGTTCGCGGGACAGGAGTTGCCCCTTGGATTTCCCAAATGGACTAAAAGAAAGGGCCGCCCTTCCGGGACGGCCCTTTCCATTTCCCACCTGGATCGTTTACAGTTCCTTGATATAGATGTTGCCGAACTCGATCGGGTCGCCGTGGTGCTGCAGGGCGATCGGCCCGGTGGCGGCCATCCCCGGCAACTGGGCGTTGTCGAGCACCTTCTGGCCGTTGAGCAGGACGGTCACCCGGTCGCCGACCGCGGTGATCTCGAAACGGTTCCACTCGCCGATCGGCTTGTCGGCGTTGAGGATCGGGGTGACCCCGGCCCGCACCTCGGGCGGCATGGTCTCATCCATCCGGTAGCCGTAGACCTCGCCCGAGCCGACCGGCCAGTTCCAGATGTTGAATTGGTTCTTGGAGTCGCCGCGGATGTAGATCCCGCTGTCGCCGGCATCGTTGACCAGGGCCTTGATCTCGTTGCCCTGCTCGTCCTTGGCATGGGAGCCGTCCGGCAGCACCACCGGCACGCTGTCGACCTTGATCGCCTCGGGCGACAGCCGCCAGTCGACAATCATGGTGAAATCGCCGTAGTCTTTTTCGGACCAGAGGTTCTTGTCCTCGGCCGTGCTGCCGCCATCGTAGCTGATCTTCCAGTCATCGGCCTTCCAGTGGCCCTCATGGCCGGGGTCCTGCTTCCAGCCGCGCAGGTCGATGCCGTTGTAGAGGGCGACAAAGCCGCGGTCCTCGAGCGCGGTCACCGCCGCCGGCGGATTGGTGGCGGGCAGCTCGTTGATCCGGATGTTGCGGAAGTGGACCTCGCTGCCCTCGGACTCCAGGCAGATGTATCCCTTGCGCGGATTGGCGTTGAACACGCGGTTGACATGGGTCCCGTTGACCCACAGGTCGATCATCCCATTCCGGCACTCCACCCGGTACTGGTTCCACTGGCCGGTGGGCTTCATTGCATCGCTGGTGGGCAGGGAGCGCATCCAGCCCTGGGGGTGCGGCTGGAACGGCACCATCGTCGCGCCCTGGATGCCGAAGATGTCCCCGGCGTTGCCATCCATGATCTGGATCTCGACCGAGCGGGTGAACGGCTGGCCGGTCACCGGCAGGTCATCGGAGTGGACGAACAGTCCGGCGTTGCCCCCGGCCTGCATGTGGCGCCACTCCAGCTCCAGCACGTAGTTCTCGTACTGGCGGTCGGTGCGCAGCACGCCGATCGGCTTGCCGGTGCAGACGATGATCTTGTCCTTGACCGTCCAGGTTTCCGGGGCGCAGTTGACATTGACCCAGCCGGTCAGGTCCTGGCCGTTGAACAGCGGCTTGAAGTCCCCGGCCGCGTTGGAGCGCGAGCAGGTGACCACCAGGTAGAGCGCCAGCACCGACAGGCAGAGCAGCAGGATTTTTTTCATCGAGCCTTCTCCTTGGGGAAGAATGGGGGAGAGCGGCGCCGGAAAGCCCCCGGGCGCTGCGGGACATGAAGGCGGAAGACAGCATCTTTTTTCAATATAATCAGCCGGCACGGGCGGCGACAGCCTTTTGGGCCGAGCGCACCCCTAACGGCTTGTGGAACGGGCCGCCGGGGAGTTATCTTCAAGGAGCCGCCGCGCGATGGGCCTTTTCCCTTGCGGCGGCGCGGGACCCTACCGTACGGGAGGACCGGATGGCCGAGCAAAGGAGGAACCGCATGTCGCGAAGGGATTTCACCCGTCTGGCCGTCGCGGGAGCGGCGGCGCTGGCCGCCACCGGCGCGCTGGAGGAGAGCCTGGCCCTGGAAAGCCCCTCGCGGCGGCGATTGCGCCTGGGGGGGCCGGTCTTCGGCCGGCCCGACAGCCCGGAAAGCTGGGTGGCGGCCCTGCAAGAGGCGGGTTACCGCGCCGCCTATTGCCCGCTGGAGGCGACAGCCGATGACACGACCGTGCGGGCCTGGCGCGCGGCCGCCGACCGGGCCGACCTCGTGATCGCCGAGGTCGGGGCCTGGAGCAATCCGATCAGCCCGGACGAGGCCGAACGCCAGAAAGCCCTGCAGCTCTGCCGGGACCAGCTCGCCCTGGCCGAGCGCATCGGCGCCCGCTGCTGCGTCAACATCAGCGGCACCCGCCTGAGCGGCTTCAGCGGCCCCCACCCGGACAACCTCACCCGCGAGACGTTCGAGATGATTGTCGAAACCACCCGCGCGATCATCGATGCGGTCCGGCCCACCCGCACGTTCTATGCCCTGGAGACCATGCCCTACGCTTACCCGGACTCGGCCGACTGCTACCTGGAGCTGATCCGGGCGATCGACCGTCCGGCGATGGCCGCCCACCTCGACCCGGTGAACCTGGTGTCGAGTCCCCAGCGCTATTTCCGCAACGGCGAGCTGATCCGGGAGTGCTTCGCCAAGCTGGGGCCGTACCTCAAAAGCTGCCACGCCAAGGATACCCTGCTGCGGCGGGAGCTGACCACCCATCTCGATGAGGTCCAGCCGGGGCTGGGCACCCTCGATTACGCGGTCTACCTGACCGAGCTGGCGAACCTTCCCGATCCGCCGCCGCTGATGCTGGAGCACCTCAAGACCGCGGAGGAGTACCGGGCCGGGGCGGAGCATATCCGCGGGGTGGCGCGGAAGGTGGGATTATCGTTCGAGTGAGGCCGGCGGGCGGCCCGGGGTCGGGAGAGTCCCGGTTTCTTTGATATTCCCGTAAATCCGGCGGATTTTTCTCCTGCTGTGACCAAGTAGCAAGAGTCTTTAACAGCAGGGCCGCGAAGGGGGAGGGAAAGCTCCAGCTTGTTCTTTATCCCGTAAATCCTTCGGATTTTTCTACTTCTGTGACCAGAAGTAGCAAGAGTCTTTAAAGGCCAAGGCCGCGAAGCTGAAATAGCAGTAAGGTTTTCAATCACCGGCGGTGTGCCTGCGGTAGTCAATCGCTCCTTCAGCGGTCGCCGCGTTTCGCGCCATCCCTGGCGCTGCAACGCCATGGCCTGCCGACCTCAAGCAGCTTCTTCTGTGCCGCGATGGAAATTGCGCGGCAATGACACCGCTTCCCTTTGCCTCCAGCCGCGGCCCGCAAGACCGCCCTATCCCGGAATCTTTCGTAGGGGCCGGCCCCCGTGCCGGCCCTGAAAAACACAACCCCCTGTTTCCCCCTTTGCTAAGGGGGATCAACAGCACTGCCGCCCGACCGGTGTCATCAACACCAGGCCCGAGTGTCGGCAGCCGGCCCGGAGTTTGCTGTAGCGTCCGGCCGGACGCCCCTACCCTTTATCCCGATGATCCTGCATCTCCCAGGCTGCGGCTGGAAGCCCGTAATCACTTGTAGTGGCGGGTTTGAAACCCGCCGCTACGGCCAAATCCAAATCAAGTGGCTCGGATTCAGCCTGCGGCTGACGTACCCGAGATCACAGCAAAAAGTTTGGGAAGGTGAGAGGGGGTCCGGGGGAGAGCGGAAACCTTTTTCAAAAGGTTTCCGCTCTCCCCCGGAAATGTTTGAGCATCAAACAGGGCCGGCGGCGCTCTCGCGGCCTCCCAGCTCCAGGATCAGCTCCAGCAGCAGTTCCAGGTCCTCGCGGCGGCTGCGATGGTTGACGATGCAGACCCGCAGAGTGGTGCGGCCCTCCACCCGGGCCGGGGTGATAAACGCCCGGCCATCGCGCTCGATCCCGGTCAGGATTCGCTGCTGCAGGCGGTCGAGGGCCTCCGGCGGCCAGGCGGGGCCCGCGGGCAGGTAGCGGAAGCAGACAATCGACAGCCCCACCGGGGCGCAGAGCTCCAGGCGCGGTTCCTCCTCCACCCGATGGGCCAGCTGACGGGCCAGCTCTAGGTTGCGCGCCACCATCCGCCCCAGTTTGTCCAGCCCGTAGGCGCGGAAAGCGAACCAGATCTTGAACGCCCGCGAGGCGCGGGTGAGCTGGATCGTGTAGTTCATCATGTCCCATTCGGTCTCGCGGCCGAGGTAGGAGGCGTGCAGGTGGAAGGTGTCGAACAGCGTTCGGCGGTCACGCACCAGGGTGAGGCCAGCTTCCACCGGGATGAAAAACCACTTGTGGGGGTCGGTGGCGATCGAGTCCGCCCGCTCGATCCCGCGCAGTTTTTCTCGGCCCTCGGCGGTAAGGATCGCCCCGCCGCCATAGGCCGCATCGACATGCAGCCAGAGGCTTTCCTGATGGCAGAACTCCGCCAGCTTCGGCAGGGGGTCCACCGCCCCGGTGGTCACCGCCCCGGCCTGGGCAACCACACAGAATGGCCGTAAGCCTGCCTGTCGATCCTCCGCCACCGCCCGGGCCAGCTCATCCATCCGCAGACGAAAGTTTCGGTCCACCGGGATTTTCCGCACGAACCGCGCCCCCAGTCCCAGCAGCCCCGCGCTACGCTCCACCGAGGCGTGGGCCTCGCTCGAGGCGTACAGCGTGAGCGGCTGCGCCAGCCCCTGCACTCCCTGCTCCAGTGAGCCCGGCAACGCCCACTCCCGGGCCGTGGCGAGTGCGTGCAGGTTGGCCATGGTCCCGCCCGAAACCAGCACCCCGCCGTGCTCCTCCACCGGCAGCCCGAACAGCCCGGCGAACCAGCCGGTCACCACCCGCTCCAGCACCGTCGTGACCGGGCTGGCCCGGAACAGGCCGGGAGTCTGGTTGAGGCCGACATTGATCAGCTCGCCCAGGGTTCCGGCCGGGGAGGGGCTGGAGAGGATCCAGGGCCAGAACCGCGGATGGCCGATCCGGGTCAGTCCCGGCAGGATTTTTTCCCTGGTTTCCGCCAGGACCTGAGCCACGCCCAGTTCCTCCCGCGGCAGGTCACCGGGGATTGTCTCCAGCAACTGCTCGGGAGTGAGCTGCGGCACCGCCGGCGTGTCGCCGATCCCCCGCAGGTGCCCGGCGATCAGCTCCATCACCGCGGCCAGGTGCTGCTTCGAGGTGGTCCAGGTCCAGGGTTTCGTGCTCCCGGTGGCGGTTTTCTTCCATGTCGGCCTCTGTATAAATTATAATATAAAAATTAATATATTGGTAATCCGGCCAGCGGTGAACGAGGGCCTGATCCAAGATAAGCACATCCCGGCCGCGGGGGAAGAGCGGTCAGCCGCCCTGCCGGCGGAAAATTCCCAATTGAGCAGCGATCTCTTTGATTGTCATGATGTTTCATCTTCTGTGACCAGAAGAAGCGAGAGGCGGTGCGGCGCAAAACTTGCCGCCAGTGGTGGTCTTCAATTGGCCGTTTGTAATCGCTGGTTCTTTACGCTACCCGCCTGCGTGGGTAGCGCTGACGCGCATCTGCCAGTCAGTTTTTGCCTCCCCTGATGCCGAACATGGGATTGAGAGCAATGTAACCGCTGCTTTGCCGTGGCTCATATCCCGATTACATCGGGACTGCCGCGGTGGCGGCCAAAGGCCGCCTGAGGGTGAAAGGCAAAGACTTTGGAATGTCACCCATTAATCAATAAAAAGTTTGGGAAAGTGGAAGGGGGGATTGGGGGGAAGGCATCCCTGGGGGGAGGGCGGAAAACCTTTTCCAAAAGGTTTCCGCCCTCCCCCCGGGAAACGCTGGCAATCAGCTACTCCAGCGCGACTCGGGTGCGAGCGCCGGGCGGGCCCTCCAGCACCAGGGTCGCCCCGGGCAGGCGCAGGCGCAGGCGGTCGGGCCCGGACTGCTCCAGCCGGGCTTCCGCCGGGGCGGCGTCCTGATCGGCCACATCGATCAGGTGGACAAACAGGTAGTCCGGGCTGTCGGCGGTGGGGAAGCTTTCCGCCCGGCCGGCCCCGAGGGCGGGGTTTTCGGGCCCGGGCGGGTAACGCTGGCCGGCCACCGTGAAAGCGGCGACCGTGTCGATCCGCGCCGCGGCGGGAGCGAGCAGGCTCACCACCGCCCGGGCCCCGCTGTCGGCCACTGTGAACGAGCGCTCGGCGAGTTGGGAGGGCTTGACCGGGTAGTGCCAGAGCACCCGGGGCTGATACCGGCTGTCGGTCACCCGCACCTGGTCGACCACCACCAGGAAACGGCCATCGATCCAGGCCAGCTCGCGGCGGACCCGCTCGACCCTGCCGGCCGGGTAGGCGGCCCCGAAATCGGCGGCGAGGTAGGCCAGGCGCGGCTCATCGCGGTAGTCGATCACATCCCCATACTCGGCCTCGGGGGTGGCCAGGTACTCCTTGATCGTGCCCATCCCCTGGTTGGCGTAGCTGCGCTGGCAGCCGGAGTCCTCGGGATCGGTGCGGTCCACTACCTGGATCGTGTTGTGGGCCACCGAGTTGTGGAAGTACTTCCGGTAGTGGTCGGTGTCGGTGCCGCCGCGGTAGGAGCCGGTCTCGATCAGCAGCGGGGCCCGGCGGAACACCTCGACATGCCCGGCATCGAAATGGCCGTGGTTGTCGAAATAGTCCCCGCACTTGAAGAACACGAAGCTGTCATCCGGGCCCCAGCCGGAGCGCCAGCAGGCCATCCCCACCCCTTCCGGGCCGAACAGCATCCGGGTGGGCAGGCTCGCCCGCGGCCGGGCGAGGCGGTCCGGGTCCCAGTAGAGCAGCACCTGGTACTCGGAGCCGATCTCCACCCCCGGGCGGGAGTCGCGGCCGGAGCTGTCGCGGTAGCGCTCGATCAGCTCATTGAGGTAGCCGAACCCCGCCGGCTCATCGTAGTAGAAAGCCCGCTCGGAGACCACCCGGAACGAGAAGTGGTCCGGCCTACGGTCGAAGCAGTCCCCGAAGCGGGCCAGCAGCCCCCGCGGCTCCTGGGCGGCGATCACGAACAGCGCCTCGCGCCAGGCCCAGTCTTCCTGCTCGCGACGGATCGGGTCCCAGAAATCCTCCCCGGTGGCGGTGTACCAGGCGGCCAGGAAGTGCCCGACCAGCCACATCGTGTACTTGCGGCCATAGGCCAGCGAGCTGTGGACCGCCCCGCCCTGGAGCTGCCGGGCCGGGAACAGGTCCTCGGTCCAGAGACGGCGGGCCCACTCCAGTTGCTCCTGGGCCTCCTCGCAGTGGCCGGCCAGGGCCAGGGCGGCGATCGCCACCCCGGCCGGATAGCCGTACATCCGGGTGTGGAAGACATGGGTGCCCTGGGAGTAGTAGATCTCCCGGCAATGCTTCATCCCGCGGACCAGGTCCGCAATCACGATCTTTTTCGACTGTTCGCCGAACTCCGGACGGCTGTAGAGCCAGTCGAAAGCCATCGCTTTCCACATCAGCACCCGGCCATCATCGGTGGTGCTGTCGAACCGCAGCGGCTGCTCCAGCTCCTCGATCGCCGCTCGCACCGCCGCGGGATCATCCAGCAGCAGGGCGTGCAGGGCGCGGTTGGGCAGCCCGCGCCCGCGGCCCATCCGCTCCAGGTAAAGCTGATAGCGGCTGTCGGCGGCCCGCTGCCGCAACTCGGCCAGGGTGATCGAGCGCGGCCCGTAGCTCTCGGCGCGGAAGAACAGCCGGGGGTGCTCCGGGAACACCTCCACCGCGGCGGAGGCTGCCGGGACAGCCGCCAGCAGCAGGGTGGTCAGCAGCAGGAGGGCCAGTCGGTGCATCTTACGCTCCTTGCTTGAGGTGGCGAAAGGCACGGATCAAGACACCAGGCTCACTCGATCACCACGGTCGCGATCCGTTTGGCCGGCAGGGTGAGCCGGACCAGCCCGCCCTCGACCGCGGCCGCGGTCCGGGAATCCGGCTCCCCGGCCAGGGTGACACAGCGGACAGCGGCAGGGGCCTGGAGGGTACGCAAGGCGATCCGCTCCGTGGTTGCACCGGGATTGAACAGCCGCACCGTCAGGGCGTTGCCCTCGTACTGGATGCTGGTCACGACCGCATTGCCCTCCAGCGCCAGGAACGACTGCTCGCGGGGGAGAACCGGGCCGCCCTCCCGCCACGCCAGGTCGCGGGCGAGCACATCCGCGGTACGGACCGCGCCGCTCACCTGTCGCGCCGCCAGGAACAGGCGTCGGGCCGGGACTTTCCCGGCGAACGGCGCCAGCTCGTAATGGAAGGTGTGGGTGCCCTGGATCTGGCCGCCGGGGTTGCGGTCGATCCCGGCGAGCACCGCCCGTCGGAACGAGCGCAGCAGAGTCAGGGCCACCGGCCGCTCGGGAGAGTCGATCACCGTGCACTCGGGCAGGCCGCGGGCCACCACCGCCAGTCCGGCCGCGCTATCGCCGAACGCGGTCCAGCTCTCCTGGGCGCTGGTCTCCACCGGCAGCTCATCGCGGAGGTCGGTATCCTCCGGCAGGGCCACTTTCCGCTCGGCCACATCGAACGCCGAGCTGCTGAAATAGCGGTCACCCGCCAGGCCGGTCGGGAACAGCACCCGCAGCCGGTGGTCCTTGACATTGTTCTCGACCGTGGTGGTCACCTCCAGCCGGTCCGAGCCGTGTCGCAGGGTCAGCTCGGAGACAATCCGCAACGGGGCTTCGCGCTCGGCGCGGACCATCCGGCGGAAGTCGAACTCCGCGGGCAGGTTCATGGTCAAGGCCAGGCGCAGGGTGGCTTTGGCGAAGCCATCGGTCACCACGGACAAATCCGCCCCGCCGGCGGTGGAGAGGTGGACCCGGTCATTGACCGCCGGCCCGTGGAACCAGCCATCCCCGATGTCGGCCCGGTCCTCGAAGGTGAGCAGGTTGTCGAAACGCTTGCCGGTGCGCTTGTCGGTGAGGGCGATGGTCCCGTCGGGCTGGGCCTCGACCTTGAGGAACTCATTCTCGATCACGTTGTGGGCGGTCATCAGGCTTCCCGAATGGCGGGTCGGGCGATCCGCCGGTTCCACCAGCAGGGTGGTGTAGCCCAGGGCCGGGATGGCGAGCGGGACAGTCACCCGCACCACCTGGCGGGTGTCGCCCTCGGGGGTGTGGCCCCAGGTGCGCCAGAAGCCCTCGACATCGCGCTCCTGGGAGACGAGCTGCCAGGGCAGCTCCTTGCCGTCCGGCCCGGTCAGCCGGAAGGCGAACTTTTCCTCGTAGCCGAAGAACTCCTGGAAACGGGAGGGCCAGTCATCGGGGAGCGGGATGTCCAGGTCCACCGGCTCGGCCAGCGGCTCCGGGGTGGGATTGAACACCGCCAGCAGCATCGCGCCGTGCTCCAGCTCCGGCGCGGCGGCCAGCGCCAGCGCGGTCAAAGCCTCCCGCGACTGCCGGGCCGCGATCTGGCGCGACTGGTCGAAGCGGTAGAGCATGTCCTGGTGCACCTGGTCGATCGAGCAGCCGCACATGCTGTCGTGGGGGTGGTTCTCGATCAGGTGACGCCAGGCGGCGCGGAAGTAGCCGCGAGGGTACTCGCGCCCCAGGGCCTGGGCGGCGAAAGCGCAGAAGGGCTCGGCCCAGCCGAGGAGCTCATCCTCGCAGGCGGCGTTCATCTGCTTGAGGTGAATCCGGCTGGAGTAGACCCCCGGGATCAGGTGGCCATCGCTGCTGTCGCGGCGGGAGACCCGCATCTCGCCGCTGAAAGTCTGCAACTTGGTCCGGTCCAGCGCGGCCAGCAGCTCCTGCTGGTAGCCGGCCGGATCGCTGTGGACCACCCGCACCCCCTGGGCCGCCAGCTCGCTTTCCGCCAGCCGGAACAGCTCGCCGATCCGCGGCTCGATCTCGGTGTGGTCGCGGCCATCATAGAGCAGGATCGGCAGGCCCGGGGTGCGCGCGCCCTCGGCCCGCATGTACTCCGTCAGCCGGGGGACCGCTTTGGCCGGGTCGAACGGCTCGATGAGCGGAGTGTTGCGCACCATCTGGTGGAAAGTGGTGTAGCCATGCTCGGCAAAGCGATAGGTGGGGATGGTGGTGCCATCCGGGGCGCGCCAGAGGAAGATCCCGGTGCCGGCGCGGGGCTCCAGCCCCCGCCAGGCGTAGGCCAGCGGGATCCCGCACTGGTCCAGCAACTGGGGGATCTGGCCGACATGCCCGAACTGGTCATTGCAGAAGCCCGGGAACTGTCCCTGAAAACCGAGCTCGCGGGAGAGCTCCATCCCGAGCTGGAGGTTGCGCACCAGCGACTCGCCGCTGACCAGCCACTGGTCCGGGACCACGTACCACGGGCCCGGGGCCAGCCGACCCTCCCGGCAGTAACGCTCGACCAGCTCCCGCCGCTCGGGGCGGATCTCCAGGTAGTCGAACAGCGGGATCGCCTGGCCATCCACCGTGAAGCAGCGGAAGCCCGGATCGCGCTCCAGGGTGGCCAACACCTCGTCCAGCAGGCTCACCAGCCGGTAGCGGTAGTTCTGGAACGACTCGTACCACTCGCGGTCCCAGTGGGTGCTGGCGATGTAGTGGGCGGTGCGGGGCTCGGCGCCCCGGACCGCGGGAGCGAGCGGCAGGGCCAGCAGCAGGACCGACAGCAAGGCAGTGCGAAAGGCGTGGCGCATGGACAGACCTCCGTGGGTGGCGCGGAAGAATGGGGCAGGGTGTATCAGGTAGCTTGGCGATGATAATAAGCGATTTCTTCCCTTGCGGCCACGATTACGAGTGATAAGTTAGGCAGGACGATCCCCGGCGGCCCCGCCGACTCATCCGGCGGCAGGCCCGCCGCTGCCCGGCTTCCGCCTCGGACTGCCGCTTAAGCCCGCTGTGACCGCTGCCGGGCGATCAGGCTCGACCCGGCCGCGGGGATGCTCCGCGGCGCTTGCGATCCCCGCCGCGAGGGCGGCGCTTGCGGCGGCTGAAACGGCTGTAACAAAACTCCGCCCACCGGAGTGTATGAGTCAGGTCCACCGCTCTGGGCGGCGAGGGCCGCGAAACGGCGGTCTTTCTTGACAATTCGGGCGGCGCAAGTATAATAAGTATCGTTCTGTGAAATGGTTTCGGTTATCTGACAGAAAATTGGAGGAACAGCCAGCGGCGCTAAGTTGTCGATCCGCTGCCGGGAGTCGCTTCCCGACAGCATAGGCAAGATGCAAGTCCATCGTCCGGCGCTTCACAGCGTGATCCGCCGGCGAAGAAAGTCCGACAGATGTTCCTGCGCGGGATTTCCCCCCATGGTTCCGGGCGCAGGGAGGCTGGCGCGGCAGGATTTTGTGCCGTCTTCCTGGGCCGGATAAAGCGTATTGTCGGCACACCGGTCCTTCCGGCGCTGGTGGGCTTTTCGCTCCTGTTTTCCTCCCCGCTCCATCCCCAGACCTACCCTTTCCAGACCTACACCGGCAGCCAGGGCTTCCCCCGGACCTCGATCCTCAGCCTGTTCCAGGACTCGCGGGGCTACCTCTGGTTCGGCACCTGGAACGGCCTGTACCGTTTCGACGGCGCCGAGCTGGCGGCTTTCGAGAAGCAGGACGGGCTGGGCCACAACTCGGTCTGCTCGATCGGCGAGGACCGCCGCGGCCGGATGTGGTTCGGCACGGTCGGCGGCGGGGTGAGCTGCCTCGAGGCGGGCCGCTGGCAAACCTTCACCACCCGGGATGGGCTGGCCAGCAATCATGTCCAGTGCATCGTCCAGGACCGTCGCGGCCGGCTCTGGTTCGGCCACTACGAGCAGGGGCTGAGCTGCCTGGAGGACGGGCGCTGGAGCACGATCACCACCGCCGGCCCGCAGGGTCCGCCCATCAAGGATGTCCGTTCGATGCTGGAGGACAGCCGGGGCAACCTCTGGATCGGCACCGCCGGCGAGGGAGTGTTGCGCTACGATGGCAGCCGCTGGCAGGTGTTCACCACGGCGGATGGCCTGGCCGGCAACCATGTGATGCACCTGTCGGAGGATCGCCGCGGCCGGATCTGGTTCGGCACGGATGCCGGGTCGAGCTACTACGACAACGGGCGCTGGCGCAGTTTCACCTGCCGGGATGGGATGGTGGACTGCCGGGTCGATTGCATCATCGAGGACCGGGACGGCAACCTCTGGTTCGGCACCCGTCGCGGCGTGACGCGTTACGATGGCCAGGGATTCAGGACTTTCACCCGTGAGGATGGGTTGGCTCGGGACCACGTCCGCACCATGCTCCAGGATGCCGAGGGCAACCTCTGGTTCGGCACGGTCGGCGGCGGGCTGTCCCGGCTGGGCCCCTCGCCGTTTCTCAACTATACCAAGCGCGATGGGCTCGGGGATGACATGGTGATCACTGTCCTCGAGGACCGCCAGGGCAACCTCTGGGTCGGCACCTACGGCGGGGGGCTGAGCCGGATGACCCCGAATGGCCGCTGGACCACTTTTACCGAGCGCGATGGGCTGGCCAGCAACTACATCCGCTCCCTGTACGAGGACAGCCAGGGACGGCTCTGGTATGGGACCTACCAGTTCGGGGCCGGCTTCTTCGACGGGGGCGGCTGGAAGCTGGCCGGGCCCGGCAACGGCATGGAGTACCAGGACGTGGTCTGCATCTTCGAGGATCGGGAACGCCGGCTGTGGTTCGGGACCTCCCGCGGAGCGTTCTGCCTGGATCAAGGTCGCTGGAGTACCCTCACCACCCGGGAGGGTCTGGCCCACAACACGGTTTATTCGATCCGGCAGGACAGTGCCGGCGCCCTCTGGTTCGGCACTTTCGGCGGAGGGGTGAGCATCCGGGAGGGTGACCGCTGGCGCCACCTCACGGAGCAGGATGGCCTGCTCAGCGACTTTGTCCAGGTGCTCTTCCAGGCGCGCGACGGCAGCCTCTGGATCGGCGGCGAGGGCGGGGTCTCCCACTACACCACCGATGGCCGCTTCGTCAACTACACCGCCCGCGAGGGATTTGTCGGCAACACCTGCAGCGCGATTGTCGCCGATGACTATTACCTCTATTTCGCCAGCAACCTCGGGGTCAACCGCTGGGATGGCGAGAGCTTCAAGAGCTTCTCCAGCCGGGATGGCCTGGCGGGAGATGAGCTCAACAAGGGCTCCTGTTTCCACGACAGCCGCGACCGGTTGTGGTTCGCCACCTCGACCGGCCTGTCCTGCTTCGAGCCCGAGCGCTACCGGCCCAACCTCATTCCGCCGCCGGTTTACATCAACCGGGTCAGCGGCCCGGAAGGCCAGGGCTACGGCCCCTCCAGCCGCCTCGGCCACCGTCGTAACGACCTGACGTTCGATTACTCCGCGGTCTGCTTCACCTCCCCGGGGGCGCTGGTCTACCATTACCGGCTCCAGGGCCACGACCCGGACTGGCAGACCACCCGCGCCCGGAGCATCCGTTACGCCAGCCTGCCCGGCGGAGAGTACCGCTTCCAGGTCCGGGCGGTCAACACCGATGGGGTCTGGAGCAGCGCCGCGGCCGAGTTCGATTTCTACATCGAGCCCCCGTTCTGGGAAAGCTGGTGGTTCCTGCTCTGCGGCGGATCGCTGCTGGTGGGTCTGGTGTTCGCCGGGGCCGGCCAGTGGTACCGCCGCCATAACCGGCACCACCTCCAGGAAAAGGAGGAGGAGCTGACCCACATCCGCCTGGACAACCTGGAGCGCCGCCGCTCCGAGGCCGCCCTGCTCGAGGAGCGCGGCAAGCTGAGCCTGCTGCTCCAGCACGAGCGCCTGCTGTCGCGCATCGCCGCCCGGCTCAACTCGGCCGGCTCGTTCGGGGATATCCTGCAGGAACTGCTGGAGGAACTGGGACGCACGGTCTCGGCTGAGCACCTGAGCTTCTTCGAGCTGGCCGGCCGGCCCTCCGGAGAGCGGCGGCTGGCGCGGCTGGCCTGCTGGTGCCCGGGCAATGGCTGCCGCTGCCCGATCGAGCTCGATCCGCCGGCGGCCGGCCGCCTGCTCGAGCGGCTCCGCGCCAGCGGCTATGCGGTGCTGGTCGAGGAGCCGAGCACCAATGGCGGCCGGGGGCTGATCGGCTGCGAGGTCGGCGACCGCTGGGGACTGGTGGCCCCGCTGGCCCTGGATGGCGACCTGCGCGGGCTGTTCTGCTGCTGCCGCCCCGGACGCCTGGCCTGGAGCGAGAACGAGCTCGAGCTCTGGCGGACGGTCTCACACCTGATCCTCGGCGCCTGGGAGCGCCAGCTCCAGTTCCAGGCCCTGCTGGAGGCCGAGAAGAATCGGGCCGAGGCGATCCAGCTGGCCGAGCAGGCCGGGCGTCTGGCCTCGATCGGCGAGCTGGCGGCCGGGATCACCCACGAGATCCTCCAGCCGCTGACCACGATCAATTTCGCGGTCAACCGCCTGATCTACTGGCACAAGAGCAACGAGGGGGTGCTGCCGGAGGCTTTCGCCGGCCGGCTGCAGAAGATCTCTTTCGGCGTGGAGCGCATCGACCACATCATCCAGCACATGCGCTCGTTCTGGGATTCCCCGGGCCAGGAGCCGGATCGGCCGACCGATCTCAACCAGGCGGTCGAGGCCGCGCTGTCGCTGATCGGCCGCCAGCTCTACGCCCACGGGGTGAACCTGCAGGTGAGCCTGTCCCCCGCCCCGCTGACTGTCGACAGCCAGTCGATCCGGCTCGAGCAGGTGGTGATCAACCTGACGGTCAATGCCATGCACTCGCTGGATTCCCGGGGCGGGTCGCAGGAGAAGCGGCTGGAGATTTCCACCTTTATCGAGGAGGGCCAGGCGGTGCTCGAGATGCGCGACAACGGGACCGGGGTGCCGGCCGAGGCCCTGCCCCGGATTTTCGATGCCTTTTTTACCACCAAGCGGCCGGGCGAGGGCACCGGCCTGGGCCTGGCGATCGTCCGGCGCTTTGTCGAGAAGTGCGCCGGGACTATCGCCGTGGCCAACAACGAGAGCGGAGGCGCCGTCTTCACCGTGCGCCTCCCGATCGCCGCCGCGGTGCGGCCCCACTCGGACCGGGGGTGATGCATGAGGATACTGCTCGTGGAGGACGATGAACTGCTGCGTTCCGAGATCGCCGACTTTCTAGAAACTGACATGGGCCAGCAGGTGACCCAATGCGGCACCGTCCAGGAGGCGATCACCGCCCTGGAGCGCGAGCCCGCCCCCCTGGTGCTGACCGACATCCGGATGCCGGGGATGGATGGGCTGGAACTGCTGAAATTCATCAAGGATGGGCCTTCCGGCTCCTCGACCGAGGTGGTGCTGATCTCCGCCCACGGCGACATGAACCTGGCGATCCAGGCCCTGCGCGCCGGGGCCCGCGACTTCTTCCCCAAGCCGATCAAGGTCGAGGAGCTGGCCGGGCTGATCCGCCGGATCATTGACCAGCAGGCGGTCGAGGAGGCCTGCCGGGCGGAGGTGGCCGAGCGCGTCCGCACGGAAGGTCCGAGGAACGGCGCCCGGCGCCGGGAGACCGGCTCGCGCGGCGAGGAACTGGAGCGGGCCTACAACGCGATCGAGGGGCTGGAGCACCTGGTGGTCCGCTCCGATGCGATGCTCGAGGTGATTTCGCTGGCCGAGCGCTTCCACCAGGACCCGGCGGTCCCGGTGCTGATCACCGGCGAGACCGGCACCGGCAAGGAGCTGGTGGCCCGGATCATCCACTGCGGCCGCGAGAACCGCGGGGGCGAGTCCCCCTTCATCTCGCTGAACTGCTCGGCGATCAGCCCGCATCTGTTCGAGAGCGAGCTGTTCGGCTATGAGGGCGGCGCGTTCACCGGAGCCAACCAGAAGGGTTCGCTGGGCAAGCTGGAGCTGGCCCGCGGCGGGACGATCATGCTGGACGAGATCGGCGACCTGCCCCTGGAACAGCAGCCCAAGCTGCTGCGCGCGCTCCACGAGCGCGAGTTCTACCGGGTGGGCGGCCTGCGGAAGATCCGGCTGGAGGCCCGGATCATCTGCGCCACCAATCTCGACCTGGAGCGGATGGTGCAGCAGGGGACCTTCCGCCGCGACCTGTTCCACCGCCTGAACCTGGGGCGGATCCACCTGCCATCCCTGCGCCAGCGCAAGGAGGCGATCTCGCCGCTGGCCTACCGCTTCCTGGAGCTCCATTCCTCCCGCAAGGGCCGCCGTTTCCGGCTGATCAGCCCCCAGGCGCTGGCGATGCTGCAGCGGCACTCCTGGCCGGGCAATGTGCGCGAGCTGGAAAATGTGATCGAGCGCGTGGTGCTGCTCTACGATGAGGAGGAGGTCCAGACCGGCCACCTGGAGTTCCTTTCCGCCGGGACCGAGGAGCAGCGCGGACCGGAGGGCCAGGTGCTCAAGCCCGGACAACTGGTCCTGCCCTCCGAGAGCCTGGACCTGGAGGAACTCAATGCCGAGATCATCCGCAAGACCCTGAAGCGCTTCGATGGCAACCAGAGCGAGGCTGCCCGCTACCTGAACATCACCCGCAGCGCCATGCGCACCTGGCTGAAGAAAATCTACTGAGCGGATTCCCGCCACCGCTGACCGCAGCGCGACGCCCCGGCCCCCCGGGGCGTCGGCGTTTGGGCTCCCGCCGCAGCTGGCTGGTTCTGCACGTTGGTTGAAAATATTTGGTTGAAATTATCCAATTGGTTATTGACAACCACTTCCCTCCGCTCGAATGAACCGCGTAAATCCATCCGCAGCACGTAATTGCAGGGGTGTTGCTTCCTGGCATCATTATTGGATAAGAAAATAGCGACTGCAACAGGGTTCTCCCCCCCTGCCGGGCAGAATTGCGCCCGGAGGACTACGGCGGATGCGATGCCTAATCGACTGAATGTGATGCTGATCGAGGATGACCAGGAAGTGCTGGAGAGTCTGGATTTCACGCTCGACTCTCTGGGGTTTCGCACCGCGGCGTTTCTGGACCCGCGCGAGGCGATCCGCGCTTATTTCCGCAACCATTACGACCTGGTGATCACCGACTTGAAGATGCCCCAGCTCGATGGTCTGGGGGTGTTGTGCGCGTTGCGCGGGGGCGATCCCCAGGCGCGGGTGATCATCATCAGCGGGGCGCTGGAGAGCGGGAGCCGGGAGAAAGCCCGCCAGGCCGGGGCGGTGTGTTTCCTGCGCAAGCCATTGTTGGATATCGAGGCTTTTGTCGACCTGTTGGCCGGGATCGAGCAGGCGGTCAACCAGGCGGCCGAAGCTTGACTGGAAAGCTCCCCGAACGGAACGCAGCGTCCTCCCTGAAGTTGGGTTTTCGTACGGGGTCGGGAAAAGGCGAAAGGAAGGCAGGCCCAAGCCGGCCAATTGAAGCCTGACCGATTAGCCTTTTCCCACTTTTTGTGATTTGAGGCGGCCGGGAAGCGGTTGCCTGAGCGGTTTTGGCATGGGGGAGCGGAGCAGGCTCCCCATCACCCGCACGCGAGGGAGGGCCGGCGATGGCGTGAACCGATTCAGGAGTTGCTGCACTTCCGTTCCACAGCGATTCGGAGGTCACGGGAACATAATTGCCAAGTCTGATTCGTCTTTTTTTGGTTGCCAAGCAGATCCTTGGGAGGATCTATGTCCAAGTTTGTTAAATTGTTAGGTTTGATGGCCCTGGTTGTGGCCTTGTGGGCCACGGCGGCCCTTGCCCAGCTTTCCACCTCCAAGATCGAGGGCACGGTCCGCGACAAGGACACCGGCCAGCCGCTGGCCGGCGTACAGGTGGTGGTCGAGGGCACGCGGCTGGGTAATGTCACCAATGATGATGGTTATTATTTCATTCTGAACGTCCCGCCGGGACGGCGTGGGATCACTTTGACCTTTACCGGCTATCAGAAGACCACCATTTCTGATCAGCTGATCCTGGCCGGCCAGACCGCGACGGTCAACGCCACCCTCAGCTCGACCATTGTCGAGTTGCAGGGGATCACCGTGGCGGCGACCGCCGAGCCGATGGTGCCGCGTGACAACACGGTGACCAAGGCTCGTCTGACCACCGACCAGATGGCGGAGATTCCGGCCACGCGGCTGGAGGACATGCTGACGCTCGAGGCCGGCGTGCAGTTGGGCGGCCCCGGCGCGATGGCCCGCGGGCTGCGCATTCGCGGCGGCCGGTTGGGCGAGGAGGCGATGGTGGTGGACGGGGTGACGGTGCGCAACTACAGCGCCGACCCGTTCCGCAGCGGCCTGGGCTGGGTCTGGGAGCAGGAGGAGGGCTCGCTCAGTCAGGATGCCACTCCGCTGGAGTTCTCCACGGCCGGCGTGGAAGAGGTCGACATCATCACCGGCGGCTTCCAGGCCGAGTATGGCAACGCCCAGTCGGGCATTGTCAATGTCGTCACCAAGGAGGGCTCGGCCCGCTACGAGGGCAACGTGCGCCTGATCAGCGACCAGCTCAACCCACGCACCTCGGACTTCGGCTACAACCAGCTGCAGACCTCGGTGGGCGGGCCGGTGCCGCTGATCAAGAACTTCTACTTCAATGTTTCGGGCGAGCTTCAGGGCGAGGCCGACCGCACCCCGACCCATGCCGATGCGGGCTTCCGCGGGATCAACCAGACCTTTGTCGACCGGCTCAACAATGCGGTGCGCAACGACCCGGTCTTCGGCAACCAGATGCCGGCCTTCACGCTGGAGCAGTTCCAGCTGGGGCGTGAGTTCTACGCCAGCAAGACCGGGGCCAGCGCCGCGCTGTGGCAGCCGGGCAACCCGGTGCGCCAGCCCGACAACTGGGCCGATCGCACCATTACCACCGGCAAGCTGACCTACTACCCGTTCCAGGGCCTCAAGCTGCTGAGCTCGATCAACTTCTCGCGCAGCCAGAACGCCTACCCGACACGCAGCAACGGCGATTATTTCTGGACCGGGCAGATCGATGAGAGCACCCTGCCCAGCCGCGATTTTGCCGAGTGGAAGGGCGACTATATCGGCGAGGACGGGCTCTGGCACGGCTACATCCCGCAGACCTACGGGCGGCGGGTGCGCACCAGCAACATGCTGGTCGGCGCCGACTGGGACTTTCTGCAGAGCGCCGAACGCAGCGCCACCCTGCAGTTCCGTTTCAGCCGGATGAAGACCCAGGAAATCGGCAGCTCGAGCCTGAAGGACAACTATGTCCGCTCGGACAAGACGCTGGGCTCCTGGTCGGCTCACGACATCCCGTTCGAGCTCGACGTTTTCCCGAACAAGGACCTGCCGCTGGACAACACCCCGGAAGCCGAGCTCTATTTCCCCAACGGTGAGGGTCCCTGGCAGCGCAGCTGGGACATCGAGTATCCCTTCAAGCTGATGCGCGACAACGACCTGTACTGGCTGAGCTACTTCTATACCCGGGAGTGGCAGGACAACTACAAGGCCGATGTCGACTTCCAGTGGAACCGCTTCAACCGCGCCAAGACCGGCGTGCAGTACTCGGACTTCGCGAACAACCGCTATGAGTTGCATAACATGGTCCGTCGGCGTGACCTGAACAACGAGTTCCGGTACCAGCCGACCATCCTGTCGGGCTACCTGCAGAACCGCACCGATCTGGGCGACTTCGTCTTCAACTACGGGTTGCGCTTCGACCGCTTCGACCCGGTCGACAACTGGGGCCTGCGCAGCGGCGACCAGTGGGGGGAGAATTTCTTCCCGACCGTGCTCAACGAGTGGAGCCCGCGGTTCGATGTGGGCTTCCCGGTGACCGACAAGGCGCAGATGCGCTTCAGCTATGGAGTGTTCAGCCAGCTGCCGAGCTTCAGCTTCATCTTTGACGGCAGCAACCCCGGCGGGCTGGAGTACAGCCGCACCGACGCTTTCGAGGCCGGGATGAGCTACATGCTGAGCGACGACATGGTGCTGGACCTGGTGACCTACTACCGCGATGTCGATGGCAACGTGGCCAGCAAGGAGTTCTTCCGCGACTACCAGCAGTGGCACGAGGAGCGGCGGGTTCGCGACTGGACCACCGGTTACAGCAACAAGGACAACGGCAACATCAAGGGGATGGACCTGACCCTGCGGCGCCGTTTTGCCAACAATTTCGCCTTCAGCATGATCTACACCCTGCAGTTTTCGCGCACGACCGGCAGCCAGTACGGCACGACCTCGCAGTGGAACGTGTTCATCGACCCGGCCACGGGCGAGACGTTCACTCCGCCGGATGAGCTGCGGCCGATCGATGGCGACCGCACCCACGTGCTGAGCACCAACCTGAACTACATTTTCCCGGCGGATTTCCAGGCCGGGACGATGACCAACACGATCCTGCGCAACGTCGGGGTGACCGGGGTGTTCCGGTTGTTGAGCGGCCAGCCGGCTTATGACCGCATCGTCAACAGCGGCTCGACCTATCATCTGAACGCCTTCGAGGACGTCACCTACCTGACGCGCCGCGATGGGCGTCCGATCGGCGGAGTCAACTACTTCCGCGGCCGTTGGGACTACAACCTGGACCTGCGGCTCACCAAGCGTCTGCAGGTGGGCGGCACGCGGCAGGTGTCGGTCTTCAGCGAGATCGCCAATGTCTTCAACAAGAAGTACCCGACGCCTTATCCATCGGGCTACAACTACGAGGGTTACTTCCGCGGTCCGGGCGGCGGTCAGGAGCTGGTCTGGAGCGATGCGCTGAGCCCGGAGCAGAAGGTTTACTTCAATGGCGACTTCAACCAGGACGGCCGGCTGTCGCTGGAGGAGCAGGCCAAGGTGGTGATGGCCCAGTCGATGCTGACCGGCACGATGGACAAGAGCCAGTACGGCATCGCCCGGCACGTGCGGATGGGGTTGGAGTTCAGTTTCTGAGGACCGCCGTGCCGGTGGCAATGTTTTCATGATCCGGCGATGCGGTTATTCTCTCAGCAGGCATCATACAGGAGTAACCACATGCTCGACAGACAGTTTTTGATCAAGCTGATGGTTGTAGCCCTGCTGGTGGCGGTCGCCCAACCCGCCCGGGCGGAGTTGAAGAGCCACGTGTCATCCAAGGGCAACAACATCGGGTTTGCGGTCCGCGTCGGTTTCGGCGGCCCGTTCAATACTTATGATGACAGTCATCAGTTTCCGCGCGGCTCGGGGAACATGTACACCTACGGCCGCTGGCAGTGGGGCGTGAACGTGGCGCGTGACCTCGACGGCGATGGGACGCCCGAGGACACGATGACCAACCGTTCCCGTAACGGCACGTGGGAGGGCCAGCGCCAGTCGCTGGAGTTCGGCGATGAGCTGGCCGCGGCCGCGGCCGCCGGCGAGCGCATGAGTGAGTTTTCCGGCCGGATCACCAGCAACCGGGTCTGGACCTCGACCGACGCCGACGATCTGGCCGACTGGCCGGTGGAGTTCCGCGCGGGCCGGAGCCCGAGCGGCGAGCCGATCCTGCACGGGGCCGAGACGATCGTCTGCATGCTGGGCAACGCCTTTACCGAGAGCCAGGATGCGGTGGGCGCCTCGATCGAGGTTCGGGCGCATTTCCTGAACTTTGCCGAGTCGAACAACATGGTGTACGCGCACGTGTTCTTCCAGAACATGTCGGAGTACATCAAGTGGAACTTCAACCAGGACGTGCGCGCCCTGGTGGCCAACACCCCGGACGGGCAGGTCTGGCAAGGGGTGCAGATGGTCTACGGCTATGGCAACGGCTGCTATTCCGGCAGCGGCAACGACGAGGCCTGGCTGTACTACTACCCGATGGGAATCATCGCCCACTGCGATGCCAACGGAGTGGAGAGTTCCTTCACCACTAACCCGGCGGCGGTGGCGGCGATGCACTTCGAGAACCCGAAGTGGAACGGCCAGGAGATGAAGTTCACCAACGCCATGGCCCACCGCTGGAACTCGGAGTTCGGCGGCCCGACCCCGCTCGAGGTGCTCGAGGGCGGCCACAATACCGGTGTGGGCTACCGCTACGGCAACGGTAAGTACGATCCCTACGCTCCATCGGCGTTTTTGGTGGGTTACACCAGCCCCTGGACCGGTGGCACGCTTTACGGTTGGCCGGGAGTGCTGGAGCCGGGTGACCCGCGCTACAATCAGTGGATCTGGGGCACCAAGAACAACCAGAACTCCTACAACTTCTGGAGCGAGTTCAAGGACTTCGCCCCGCGCGACAGCTTCAGCGTGGACTGGGTGGCCGCTTTCGTCATGCCGGCCAGCCCGCCGTATGCTTTCCCGCAGTCGGTGATCGCTGAGATCGACAATCCCAGCGTGCAGACCCAGATGCAGCCGATCATCGACTACATGAACGTGGCGCGGATCGTGCGCGATGGCGGCTTCATCCTGCCGGAGACGCCGACCCCGCCGCCGTTGACGATCATCCCCGGTGACAAGCAGGTGACGATCACCTGGAGCGATGTCAACCTCAACACCCCGGATGCCTACTATGGCTTCCTGCAGCAGTATCCGGAGCTGGATCCCGATGGGCGTTACCGCCAGTACGACTTCGAGGGCTACCGGCTTTACCGCAGCTTTGTCGGGCCCAGCGACTCGCACAGCAAGCTGCTCTGGGAAGGCAGCCTGAGTGGCGAAAACCTCCAGTTCTACTATATCGACACCCAGGCCAAGGACGAGCCCTACTACCGGATGCAGAACGGGATGCACGTCTGGTATGCCCTGGTGGCGTATGACCGGAACGTGGACCCGGTCACCCAAGTGGAGTTCAGCCTGCCGGATGCCACCAGCGGCAAGACCTGGAACCGCCCGGCGAGCGCTCCGCTGTTTACGGTGGAGGCCCGCAGCAATGCCAGCAACTTCCGTGCGGCCACTTTTGGCAGCGTGCCTACACCCCCTTCCACGGCGGCACCCTGACCGAGGGCGCCAGTACCGAGCTTCGCGGCGACGGCAGCGGCAAGCTGCTCGATGCCCCGAAACTGCTGGCCCCGATGTTGAGTTTCGAGCTGGATGCGATCACCAGCGAGAAAATCATGCGGACCAGACCGTGATGCTGGTTTGCACCGGGATGGAAAGCTTCGACTTCGGCGGCTGGAACTGGCCGACCGGGACCCGCGGCTTCGAGCTGCAGACCAGCAGCGGCGCAGGATCAGCAATCCCGCCGCTGGTGCGGGGCATTCACCAGGAACGGTGGCGCTGCCAGCAGTGAGCTGGTGGTCCACGGCCCGGTGGACACGCCGAGGGTGCGGCCTATGCGCTGAAGACCACGATCGAGGGCCTGGCCCATGGCGATGCCGAGGCCAACCTGTACAATGACGTCAACGCCGGCGGCTACGCCGGGGCGACGATCGCTCCGGCTCGCTACCGCTGCGGCGCGCAACTGGCTCGGCGCCCCGAGACAACATGGGCTGGGTCACCAGCGCGCAGTTCAGCCTGACCTGGGGCACCGCCAATGGCGAACTGACCGTGGCGGTCAAAAACCTCACCACCGGGCCGTGCCGTTCGGCCAGTACCCCGATGACTTAGGCTGGGGCATCGCTCCCGGCGCGATCATCGGCACCCTGGGGTTCGGCCGAGCAACATCTATAACGAGCTGTCCCTGCCGCAGGCGGACCGTACCTTAAGCTGGTGCAGAGCCTGCCCGCGGACAACACCGAGGGATTCGGGATCTGGGTCAACGGCATCTTCTGGGTGTTCAGCGACCTGACCGCGATGCCGGCGCCGGCACGGTGATCACCATCGCCACCGTCTGGGGCAGCTGGAACGGCGGACCAGACCATCTTCACCCAGGAACCCGATCCGCCGTTCACTGGCGACAAGTGGACCATCCAGATCAAACCACGACTCTGAATGCCGAGGATGCCGACCTCAGCCAGATCAGGGTGGTGCCGAATCCCTACATGGCCAGCTCGTTCCTGGACCTGTCGCCGGAAAGCCGCCGCATCGAGTTCGTCAACCTGCCGGACCAGTGCACGATCCGCATCTACTCGATGGGCGGGAACCTGGTCAACGTGCTCAACCATATCGGCGCCAACCGGATGGGCTGGGGCGACTACACCGACTGGGACCGGCTGGACAACAACAGCCAGCCGAAGGAGTTTACCGGTTACGACAACCACAGCGGCACCGAGCCGTGGAACCTGCGCAACCGTTTCGGCCAGACCGTGGCCAGCGGCCTGTATTTCTTCCACGTGACTGACTCTCGGGGAGAGACCCATACCGGGAAGTTCTACATCATCAACTGATGATCGATGCAGACGGATTGCCGGTATGTCAACTTTCCCGACGATAATGGAGGTAGAACATGTTGAAGAAGATGGCCACAAGGGCTTTGCTGATCGCTGGCCTGCTGCTGTCGTTCGTCGCTTTCCCGGCCCTGGCCCAGGGTGTGGCGCGGCAGGAGTACAGCGGCCTGGACAAATACCCCGAGCAGGGGCGGCCGGATGAACTCCTCGTTTGTCGGAGTCAGGGCGGCCGAGTTTCTGAAATCCCGGTCGGTGCTCGCGGCATCGGCATGGGCAGTTCCTTTTCGGCCGTCACCGACGACATCAGCTCGATGTGGTGGAACCCGGCCGGTCTGGGCTTCCTGCAGCAGAAGGAAGTGATGTTCAATGTCGTTGACTACACCATGGACCTGACCTACAGCTACCTGGCCGCCGCCGCTCCGATGGCCGATGGGCGGGTGGTGGTGGGCGGGTTCTTCGGTTATCTCGACATCCCGGACATGCAGATCACCACGGTCGGCTCTCCCGCAGGGCACGGGCCGCACTTTTTCCGCCTATGACTTCCAGATGGGCGGCTCGTTGGCCTACACCCTGTCGGACCGCTTTATCGCCGGGATGAACTTCAAGTACATCCACCAGGACATGTTCAACAACATCGGCGGCGACGCTTTCGCTATCGATGCCGGTGCGATCTACCACACCGAGCTGGCCGACCGCGAGGTCCGTTTCGCGTTCGCGATCCAGAACCTGGGCACCAACATCACCATGCGCGGCCCGAACCTGCTGTACGAGGTCGGTCCGGAAGATGGCAGCGGGTTGCTGCCCTACGGGTACCAGGATTACACGAACTACGTTTACGCCCTGCCGCGGCGCAGCAACCGCTGGGCCTACCGGCAGACGCACACCTACCGGTTGCCGACGATTGTCAAGCTGGCGCTGTCCTACAACCTGTACACCGGTGAGAGCGCCAACTGGCTGGCCTCGGCCGAGCTGTGGCGCAACAGCAGCACGCCGATCAGCTATGCCACCGGCACCGAGATGAACTACAACTTCACGCCGTTTTTGTCCGGGGCGATTCGCGCCGGCTGGTTGATCCAGACCGACGAGTTCACCAATGACACGGACGAATTCGGCTACTCCTACTGGGGCGATGACCCGACCTTCCGGGGCGTAAGCTTCGGCGGCGGGATCAAGCGCACCTTCGGCGGCCGGGCGATCGACTTCAACTACGCCTACCGCAACAAGGGCCGCCTGACGGCGGATAACTTCTTCACGGTTTCGTTCGGCTTCTGAGTTTCAACCAGACGGTAAATTGAGCCGAAGAACCGTCCAATCGCCCCTCGGCCCGGCCTGACAGGTCGGGCCGGGGGCTTTTTATCCCAGTCGGCTCTTGCCTGGCCGGGCCGCACAGGCTAAATAGAATAAAAACCACCAATCGCCAGCTCCGAAATCCGTACTCACGGCACCCCCGCAGTTCCACTCAGGCCAGGAGGGACCGATGTCCCGTCTGCTGAATCTCACGCGGCAACCCGCATCGCTTCTCACCCTGGGCCTGCTGCTGGCCCTGCTGCTTCCGCTTTCCCGGGTTCGGGCCGAGGAGTCTCCCGCCGGGACGCTGCTGCTGGAGGGTTTCGAGGAGCAGGACGCGCTGGAGCGCTGGTACTTCCAGGAGGCCGCCGGCCAGCTTGCCACCGCCCGCGCCACCGAGGGAGTCCGCTCGGCCCGGATCAGCTTTGGAGCCGAGGGCCGGAAGGGGCCGGAACTCGCGATGCGCCTGCCCCTGGATCAGCATTACCTGCCGGGCAACGACTACCTGCCCTTTGACCGCCTGGCGTTCGATGTCTACAACGAGACCGGCAAGGTGATCGAGCTGCGGGCCGGGCTGCGGGATACCCTCGGCAACCAGCTCTCCTACCGCACCTTCTCCATCCCGCCCCGCAGCGGCATGACCTGCGAGCTGCCCATCGCCCATCTCTTCAAGCACGTGCCGCAGGTTTTCGGCAGCCGGGGGGAGAAGGAAGAGCAGCCGCCGAAGATCCTTTCTTTCTACCTGCTGCTGGTCGAGCGGAACGAGCTCTACCTGGACAACCTGCGGCTGGTGGCGAGTCCGCTCGAGGTCAGAGAGGCCGGGTTGGGGCTCGACCCGTTCCAGGCCGGCCGGGTACTGGCCGGTTGCCGGCTCAATCGCGCCGCGGCCTGCGACCTGAGGATCATGGACGATCAGGGCCGCATCGTGGCCCGCCACTACCAGCTCACCGACCTGTTCCGCTGGAGCTGGGAGAGCGAGACCGACCGCTCGACCCTCGCTCCCGGCAGCTATACCGCCCGGCTGACTGTCGCCGATGTCCGCTGGAATCCCGACCGGCCGATCGTGCGCGAGCTGGGGAGCTTCCAGGTGGCTCCGGAGCGGGAGCGGCCGGAGCTGGTGGCCTGGCACGAGCCCACCACCCGCCAGGTGATGCTTTCCGACCGCCCGCAGGCCGGCCAGCCCGTGCTGACCTGGGAGGAGATCGCCGCGGAGAAGCCGGAGCTGGCCCCGCTGCGGATCGAGATGGCCCGGGGCGAGGTCGAGGGCGCCCAGCTGGTGTTCCTCACCCGCTCGCGCACCGCCCGCCTGGGCTTCGCGATCGAGGGCCTGAGTCACACCCGCGGCGGGATGCCTTTCCCGCTGGAGGGCGGCGAAATCCTGCAGGTGGGCTATGTCCTGACCCGCGACCCGCTCTACTACGAGGTGGACCACATCGGCTGGTGGCCGGATGCCCTGCTGCCGAATGCGCAGATGTATGCCGAGCCCCAGGAGTGCATGCCGGTCTGGGTGAACCTCCGCTCCGACCGGGAAACTGTCCCCGGGCTCTATCGCGGCCGGCTGGCGATCACCCTCAACGGCGAGCGGGCCGGGTCGATCCCGCTGGAGGTGACGGTCCATCCGCCGGTGCTGCCGGAATCAGACTACGATCCGCACCGCGTTCACCACCTCCGATGAGCTGATCGCCGAGGTCCACGGCGGCAAGCTGCCACCGGGGATGCTGCGCCGCTACCACCAGTTTGTCGCCGACCATCGTCTGAACCCGGACAACATCTACCGCAGCCGCCCGCCGGAGCTGGAGACGGTCGAGTACTTCGCCGGCAAGGACCAGCTCAACGCCTTCAACCTGAAGTACATCGGCGGCCGGGTGGAGATGATCGACCAGATCGACAACGAGGCCTACCTGCAGGAGCTGGCCGATGAGCTCGACCCTTACGTGGCCGAGCTGCGCCGTCGCGGGCTGGCCGACAAGGCCTATTTCTATGGCTTCGATGAAATCGGCGGCGAGATGTACGAGGTGGTCCGGCGCACTTTCGGCTTCCTGAAAAAACGCTACCCGGAAATCCCCACCATGACTACCGGCCGCGATGCCAGCTTCGGGATCGACTCCGGCCTGGAGGACGAGGTGGACATCTGGGTGCCGCTCACCCCGGTCTATGATCTTCAGCGGGCCGAGGCCACCCGCAAGCGGGGCAAAGAGGTCTGGTGGTACATCTGCATCAGCCCGCCCCACCCTTACGCCAACTGGTTCGTCGAGTACCCGGCGCTGGAGCCCCGCCTGCTGTGGTGGATGACCTGGCAGCAGCGGGTCCCGGGCTTCCTCTACTACCTGACCAACCTGCGCCACGGCCAGGAAGAGCTGATGCGGCTGGACGGCCACAACAAGACCAACTGGAACCCGGCCTCGTGGCGCACGGCCAACGGGGATGGCTGCTTCATCTACAGCGGGCCCGAGGGACCGATCAGCACGATCCGCTTCGAGAACATCCGCGACGGGTTGGAGGACAGCGAGCTGCTGTTCCTGCTGGAGCGGCGCCTGAAGGATGGCGGCCGGGCCGGACAGGCGCTCTGCGGCGAGCTGATCCGCTCGCTGACCGACTACTGCCGGGACCCGGCGCAGTTCGCCGAGGTGCGGCGGCGGCTGCTGCAGCAGGCCGGAGGCCGGACGGTCACGCGGGCTGTCGGCGGGGGGGAATGAGCCGGAGCGAATCGGGTTTGGCTTGACACCGGTGGGGGCGAGCCCTCAAGTTGAAGGGAGGCTCGCCCCCCTTTTTTACGCTCCGGGGGGAAGGCGGAAACCTTTGGGGAATGGTTTCCGTCCTCTGCCCGGAACAACTGGTCGTCTTTTCGGTGTTGTCGTCAAATTGGCATCATGGGCGGGAGGATCGGAATGGATTCCAGGGCGAGAGACCGGCAACGGCAGCCGCGCTCCTTCCCGGCCCGGGTGGCCCGGGTGGTGGACCCGCGGACAGTGATCATCGACCGGGGAAGGCGGGATGGCGTGCAGCCGGGCCAGCTCTTCCAGCTCTACAGCCTGGCCGAGGCCGACTGGCGCCAGCGCCGGGAGGGCGGGAGCCAGGAACAGTTGCGGGTGATCCGCGGCACGGGCGAGGTGATCGCCGCCGGGGAGGGCCGGGCGGTGCTGCGTTCCACCCGCAGCCAGGGTCCGTTGATTGTCACCCGCCCCAGCCCGTTACGGTTCCTCGGAGTGGGGCCGGAACTGGTGGTTGCTCCCGATTCATCTGCGGACCGGGCCCCGTTCGATGACCCGGTGGCCGGCGACCTGGCGCTCCCGCTGGATTAGCTCCCTGCGCTCCAGAGCAGCTCGATGGTCAGTCCCCCCACCGGCTCGGTGTCGATGTAGGCGAAACGGCCCTCGATGCTCTCCCGGCCCCAGGCCCCATCCTGCGAGACCGGCGCCCCGCACTTGTCGAACAGCGCCGTGGCCTCGTCCATGTCCTCCACCTCGAAAGCGATGTGGTGGAAGCCCTCGCCGTGCTTCTCCAGGAACTCCTTGTAGATGCTGCGTCCCCAGGTGGGCTGGATCACCTCCAGGCTGGTCCGGCCGAATTGCCCCCAGCCCATGTGCATCCGCAGGTCCTCAGCCTCGCCCCGGTAACGGCGGAGCAGCCCCTGGTTGTCCCGGTCCACCCGCTGCATCGGGAAGCCCAGTCCGCGGTAGTAGTCCATCACCCGGTCGACATCCGGCACGACAGTCGCATACTGGACGATCGGGCCGAACGGGTACTGGTGGTCCTCCCGCGCGGACGCCCCCGGGCGGTGGTTGGGGTCGAAGACCAGCTCGAAACAAACCCCGCCCACCGGCTCGGTGTCCAGGTAGGCAAAGGTCCCCTGGCCGCCGGCGTTGGTGAAGTGGCCGCGCTGGACCACTCCCACCCCCTGCCGCTCCAGCAGCTCCACCCGCCGCTCCAGCGCTTCCGGGCTCTCCTGGCGGAAAGCCACGTGCTGGATCCCCTCCCGGTGCTTTTCCAGGAACTCATCGTAGACACTGTAGCCCTCGGCCGGCTCGAACAGCTCCAGCCCCACCCCGCCGAGGGTGGTCCAGCCCCAGCGGGTCACCAGGTCCACCTGGCGGCCCCGGTACCAGACTCCGGGCGAGCGGTGGGCCTCCTCGGTGTAGATCGAGCCCAGCCCGAGCTGGCGCCAGTACTCGACTGTCCGCTGCAGGTCGCGCACCACCCAGCCCAGGTGGGCCACCTCGCCGAACGGCGATGGGTCCGGCAGGCTCTCCGCCGGGGCCTCCCCGGTTGCGGCCGCGGCCTGCGGGAGCGTGGCGGCGAGCAGATCCTGCGGCAGCAGGGGCGCGGCCAGTCCCGCGCCGGTGAGCGCCAGGAACTGCCGTCGGCCCAAGGGTTCCTGTTCCTGCGGCATCGGTTCCTCCTGTGACACAAGTTAAAGCCAAACCGTCTGTTCCGGGGGGAGGGCGGGAACCTTTTCCACCTTCCAAAACTTTTTCGCTGGTTCGATGCTGCTACCGGACGGTGAGTCGGGATGAATGATGTCCGCCGGTCTGGTGTCGCTTTCCTGATAAGCATAGCACGAGCCACGGAGGACAGTCAAGCGCCATGGCCCGGCAACCGCTCATTTGCCGCCGGATTGGCTATCCGCCCGCTCGACCCGGTACAGGTAGTCCCGGCGGCTCCAGAGGATCCCGCGCAGCGGCCGGGTCGGATCGACCACGGCGGTGATCAGCTCCTCGCGGTCCTGGTTGCTCTCGGCGTGCAGCAGGCCATCCGGGTCGATCACATAGCTCTTGCCCGCCTGGACCGGGCCGGCGCAGTTGCAGGAGACCACCCAGATCCCATTCTCGGCCGCCCGGCTGCGCAGGTGTCCCTCCCAGACCGGAATTTTCCAGGAATCCCCGCCCGCGGCGTGGGAGATGTGCAGCATCACGCTGACCCCCTCCAGGGCCAGCAAGCGCCAGGGCTCCGGGAAACGGGCATCGTAGCAGATTTGCAGCCCGCACTTGAGGCCCTCCAGCTCCACCGGCCGGAAGCTCCTCCCGGCGGCGTAGACCGCTCCCCCGGTGCCGTGCAGCTTGTCGAACGTGGCCAGGATCGCCCCATCGCGGCCCAGCAGGTGGGCGGTGTTGTAGAGGCTGTCCCCGCGCCAGTCCGAGGTGCCGATCACCACGAAGATTCCCGCCCGGGCGGTCTCCTCCCGCACCCGCGCCAGGGCCTGCTCCAACTCCTCCCGCGCGGGGAAGGGCTTGTCCTGGAAATGCAGGGGCCGGTAGCCGGAGAGCGCGGTCTCGGGGAACAGCAGCAGCTCCACCCCCAGGCTGTCGGCCCGGCGGATGAAGCGCACCGCCCGTTCCAGGTTGTCGGCGACCCGGTCGGTGACTGTCATCTGGGCGCAGCCGGCCAGGAAGGGCCGCTCCCCCAGCCCGGGCCGGGCCGCGAGCGGGGCGGCCGCCAGGCCAAGGGCCAGCAGGGTCGGGATGAGTGGTGCGACTGGCATCGGGGTTCCTCCGGTTTGAGGTGCGTGGCGGATCGGGCTCGGGTGGCGCCGGGCTTATTGTAGCGACTTTCTTGCCGCCGCGCCATCCCCGTGGGTCAATCTCATTTCTGAGAATGGCGACTGCGATTATGAGACACCGCGGAAACCCTCGCGGAGAATTCTCCTTGCGGGATGCGGATTTGCCGATCCACCGGTTCTGGTATCCCTTTTGCATTCTTTCGCCAGGCAACAAACCAAACGCGCCTGCCGGTGCCGCGATGGCGACCGGCCGCGCTTTCCTCGATCACAGGGGACACTCCGGTGAGAGACGACTACCAGCGCCCGGCCTCCGAAAATGTCTATCGGCTGCTGCAACTGCCCAAGATCGACGGGCATACGCATCTGGGCTGGCACTGCCGGGGCGAGGCGCTCTACCGCCTGCTGGACTCGGTCAATTTCCGCTGGATCACCATCTGCTACGGCGGCACCCGCTGGCAAAACCTGCAACTGATGATCGACACCGCCGGCCGGATGCACCGGGACTATCCCGACCGTTTCTCCTGGGTGACCTCGTTCAACCTGGACAACTGGGGAAGCGGGCGCTGGGAGCAGGACACCCTGGACCTGTTGCAGCGCAGCTTCGAGGCCGGCGCGGTGGGGGTCAAGGTCTGGAAAGAGATCGGGATGGCGCTGAAAGATGCCGACTCCAGCTACGTGATGGTCGACGATGACCGGTTCGCTCCGCTGTTCGAGACCCTGCGGGAGCATGGGCGCACCCTGGTGGCCCACATCGGCGAGCCCCTGAGCTGCTGGCTGCCGTTGGACCAGATCCATGTTCCCGGCGACCTGGCCTACTACAGCGCCCACCCGGCGGAGCACTGCCACTGCCGGAAGGATGTGCCGTTCCATCAGTGCCACATCCAGGCGATGGACCGGGTGCTGGCGCGCTACCCCGGGCTGCGGGTGGTCTGGTGCCACCTGGCCAGCCTGGAGACCGACCTGGAGCAGATCTCGGCCCGGCTGGAGCGCTATCCCAACCTGGCGGTGGACCTGGCGGCCCGGGTGGGCCACCTCCAGTTCCAGGACAGCGGGCTGGTGCGCGAGTTCTTTCTCCGCCACCAGGACCGCATCATCTACGGCACCGACACCGAGCTGGAAGCGGCCGAGCCGGGCGCGGCCGAGGATGAGCTGCGCGCCGCCCGCGAGGTCTACATCCAGGACCTGATCTATTTCGCCACCGACTGGGAGATCTCGGTCAATGGCCGCCATCGCGGGCTGGCCCTGCCGGATGAGGTCCTGGAGAAGATTTTCCGCACCAATGCCGAGAAGTGGTATTCCCCGGACTGAGCGGGCAGCGAGGGACACCGGGGGATCCAGCGCGAAGGCCGCAGGTTCGTGAGAGCCTGCGGCCTTCCGATTTTGTCGCCTGCTCTGAGGCAAGGCTACTTCACGCTGTTCTCCCGCACGGTGATTTTGCCCAGCCGGTACCAGCCATCGGGCTGCAGCCCCTCGATCGCCAGCTTGACATGGGGCCGGCGGGTGCGCGGCTCGACAATCGCGATCTCCAGGTCATACTCGCCCTCGGGCATGTCCACCGGCAGGTAAATCGCGCTGTCGTAGATCATGTCCCCGGGCATCCAGGTGCGGATGTCGGCCTCGGTGGGGAAGAACTCGGTGCGCTGGGCATTGGTGAGCCGGATCGCCAGCGGCCACTGACGGTAGGCCGGGGCGACGCCCTTGTTCTCCCACCAGGAGCGGAAGGCCAGCTTGCCGTGGGGCCGCACCTCGACCGGGTAGCTGAACTTGCGCAGCACGAACCGGTAGCCCATCTTCTTGAGCCACTCGTCCACCAAGGGCCGCCACTCGTCGGGCACCGCGCTGCTTTTGGCGTTGAAAGTGCTGACATGCCATTTCAGCGCCTGGTCGAAGATGTACTTGACCACTTCCTCGTTGTAGCCCTGCCGCTGCTTCCAGCTCAGGAACGTGCCGCAGATCTCGTGGGCGATCGGGGCTTTCTTCCAGGCGTCCATCATCCCGGCGCGCATGATGTCCTGGGGGTAGAGGTCGTACATGTGGCACCAGTCGCCCTGGGTGTCGCGCCAGAAGCCCATGTCGCCGATGCAGTCGCCGCGCCAGCCGAGGTGGCGGGTCTGCGAGCCCGCCTCATTGCTGGCGCCGTCCGGCCAGTAGGCGGCGATCGGGGTGCCGCGCACCAGCAGGCCCGGCTCCGGGGAATCGCCGTTGAGCGGCTGGAAGATCAGGTGGGTCTGCTTGAAGCTGTCCAGGTAGGAGTTGAGCAGGGCGATTCGGGTCTGGTCGCTCAGCCGGTGGGTGCCATCGCCCTCGCCCCAGAAGCCGACAATCGAGATGTCGATCCACTCCAGGTCCGGGTGCCCATCGTAGCGCTCGCCCATCGCGCGGATCATCCCGCCGAAATACTTGAGATAGTCGGGGTTTTCCGGGTCGGTGCGCCACTTGTCGCTGGTCAGGTTCTTCTCCGGGCCGACCATTTTCCGGTACCAGGCCGGGACATCCTCGTTCTCGCCCCCGCCATAGGTGGCGATCCGCAGGCAGAGGGTCTGGCCGCGCTCGGCGGCGGTCTTGAGGGCCTTGTCGAGCATCGCCCAGTTGTACTGCTCCCGCTCGGGCTCGAGGTAGCGCCAGTAGACCCGGAAGTAGGCGGTGGTGGTGGCGGGATGGTCGGGGTTGGTCAGGTCGCCATCGAATTCCTGGTACTCGATCGGATGGCCCTCGGTCCAGTGGATCCCGCCGTTGAGGGTGTCGCCGTTGAAGCGCTGGAAGGTGTGGAAGCCGATCCCGGGGTTGTTGAGGACCGCGTCGATCTCTTTCGGGCGGACGATCACCTGCTCGACTGTCGGCTTGGGGATGCCGAGCTGGGCCAGGGCGGGCAGGGCGCCGACCAGCAGCAGGGTCAGCACGGACAGCAGTTGGCGCATGGGTAATCCTCCCTTGAGTTGAGGGGCTGAAACCGCCGGAGACAGTGGCAAAGCGCTGAGGGAAGGGTAATCGCCGCGGGGACGCCAGTCAAGGGGATCGGGGCGGGGGATCGCCCTCCCTCCGCTTTTCCCTTGCCTTCCCGCCCGCGCTTCATAAATTGGCCTTTACCGCCACCTGTTTCCTTAAGCCCCATTCCCGTGAGGGGGTTGAATGCGCCGGCAGCTCGCGCTCGGGCGGCCGGCCCGGCGCTCTGCGCCCTCCCCCCGGAACAGTTGGCTTTTGCAGTCGAATTGGTACGATGTCGCTGACCACGGAATTTGGAACCTTCCGCCGCGCCGGGCGGTCCCAGAGGGTGAACGATGGTCGGGCGGGCGCGCTGCTTTTCCCGGCCTTGACTGTAACCGGCATCCTCGAGCAAGGGGGTCCTCACGATGTTCGAGCGCGTGGTTCAAGCGCTGCGCAAGGCGGCGCTGGTGATTTTCCGCAACCTCTGGCTGTTCCTGTTCGCGACGATCTACGCCCTGCTGGGCCCGCTGCTGGTGCTGGGCGGGACCGGCCTGCCGGTGCTGCTGTGGTGGGTCGCCGGAAGGCCGCTGCATCCCGCGCTGCTGGCGACCGACCCCCTGGCGTTCCTGCTCCGGCACTGGCAGTTGATTCTCTACGCCCTGCTGGGCGGGATGCTCGGCTACGCGCTCTACCTGGTGATCACGATCTTCTACCGCGGGGCGCTGACCGGCACGGTCGCCCGGGCGGTCCAGACCGGCCGGGATGGTTCGGAGACGCGGCGCCTGCCCGCCGCGACTTTCCTGCGCGAGGGCCGGGACAATTTCGCCGGCAGCCTGGGGACCGCGACCCTGGCCTACCTGCTGCCGTTGCCGGTCCTGCTGCCGCTGCTGGGGCTGCTGACCCTGGGGGCGTTGCGCCTGCCGAAGCTGCTGTCCACTGCGTTCCTGGCCGGGGGGCTGCCGGAGCTGACCGCTCCGCTGATCATCCTGGCTGCGGCCGGGGTGCTGCTGCTGCTGCTGACCGTTCTCCTCACCGCCCTGGCCGGGCTGTGGTACCGTTACGCCCTGGCCGCCCTCTGCGCCGAGGGCCTGCCCGCCTCCCGGGCGATGGGGGCCGCGCTGGAGTTCTTCCGCCGGCGTTGGCGGCTGGTGCTGATCCTGATGCTGTTCTGGCTGGTGCTGGGGCTGGCGTTCGGCGCGGCCTCCTGGCCGTTCGGCTTCCTGGTGGACCAGCTCAGCGGGCTGGCCCGGGGGATCGTCCGCGGCTTCCTGCTGCTGATCGCCCCGGCGACAGTCGCCCTGGGCTTTTTCCTGGAACTGTGGATGAGCACGGCGATGGTGGTGCTCTATCTGGACAATCGTCCGTAGGAAAGGTGGTTAGCGCTGATCGGTCCGAACGAGCATTCCGAACGCCTGCCGGTGGGAGTGATCACCCTCGGCTGCGCCAAGAACCAGGTCGACAGCGAGTACCTGCTGGCCGACCTCGAGCGCTGGGGTTTCGAGCCCACCGCGCAACTGGAGCGCGCCGCGGCGATCGTGATCAACACCTGCGCTTTCATCCGGCCCGCCAAGGAGGAGTCGATCGAGACCATCCTCGAGGCGGCCCGTTACCGTGAAAGCGGGGCGCTGCAAGTGCTGGCGGTGGTGGGCTGCCTGGCCCAGCGCTACCGGGAGGAGCTGGAGCGGGAGCTGCCGGAGGTGGACCTGTTCCTGGGAGTGGGCGCCGAGCAGCGCAGCCTGGGCGAGGCGCTCTACCATCGCCTGCGGCCGGGCCAGGCCCCGCCGGGAGAGTTCTCCGGCCTGGCGACCCGCGCGGCGCTCACCGCCGGCCAGGGCTGGGCCTACCTCAAGCTCTCCGAGGGCTGCGACAACCGTTGCAGCTACTGCGCCATTCCGCTGATCCGTGGCAACCTGGAGAGCCGCGACCCCGCGGAGCTGGTCGCCGAGGCCCGGCGGCTGGAGGCGGCCGGGGTGCGGGAGCTGAACCTGATCGCCCAGGACCTCACCGCCTACGGGCTCGACCGGGGAGCCGGGCATCCCCGGCTGGAGGGGCTGCTGGAACGGCTGCTGGCCGAGACCACCATCCCCTGGCTGCGCCTGCTGTACGCTCACCCGGCCCACCTGCGGCCCGAGTTGCTGGAGCTGATGTCCCGCGAATCCAGAATCCTGCCCTACCTCGACCTGCCGATCCAGCACGCCTCCGACCGGGTGCTGGAGCGGATGGGTCGCCGCTATACCAGGGCCCGGCTGGAGGAGTCGATCGCCCGCGCCCGCGAGCTGCTGCCGGAGCTGGTGCTGCGCACGACCGTGCTGGTGGGGTTCCCCGGGGAGCGGGAACGGGATTTCCAGGAGCTGCTGGAGTTTATCGCCCGGGTACGGTTCGACCGGCTGGGAGGCTTCGAGTACTCGGCCGAGGAGGGTACCGCGGCCCATGGCCTTTCCGGCAAGGTCAGCCGCGCGGTGCGGGAGCGAAGGCTGGCCGCGGTGCTGGAGCTGCAGCGGGAGGTGAGCGCCGAGCTTTCCGCCGCGCGGGTCGGCCGGGTGCTGCCGGTGCTGGTCGAGCGCGAGCTGGCGGCCGATGAGGCCCCATCCCCGGAGTACCATTGGCTGGCCCGCTCGAAAGCCCATGCTCCGGAGGTGGATGGCTGGGTCTACCTGGAGGATCGCCCCGGGCTGGCCCCGGGACTGATTGTCCCGGCGCGGGTGCTCGAAGCCGGGGATTTCGACCTGTTCGCCGCGCCGCTAAAGCAGGAGGGGTGATTTTTCGGAATTCTTGTATTCTCAGTCGGAAGTTGTTACAATAATGCTGATTCGGCCGGCGATGCCGGTGCGATGGGGGCGGCGGGTCTCACTCGGGGAGCGGGATCGCCGCCCTTGCTGCATCCGGCTGTTCCGGGGGGAGGGGAACTCTTCCTCTTTCCAAAACTTTTTCGCTGGTTCATTGCTGGATGTCGGGCCGCGAGTCAGCCTGACCCCACCGCCGGGGGTGCCCCCTTTGAAGCGCCTGCTGACCAGCCTGGCCATCCTAATTCCGCTGCTCGCCACGGCCCTGCCCGCGCGGGCCCAGGACCTGCCGGCGGTGATCTCCCAGGTCCGGGTCCAGCCCTCGCCGTTCTCTCCCAACCGCGATGGGCTCGATGAAACCACCACCTTCTCGTTCTTCCTCAGCGAGCGCTCCCGGGTCACGGTCGAGATCCTGTTTTTCGCGTTCGAGACCACGATCGGCGGGGTCAACCTGCACTATGGCCCCCTGACCGATACCCTGCTGCTGGGCGGCCGCAGGGTGCCGTTTGCCTCCGACACCGTCAAGCTCTACAGCGATGCTTCCGCCGGCCTGAATGAGTTCTCCTGGGATGGCCGAATCCGCCACAAGATCCTCCAGCGGTACATCACCCTCCCGGACAGCGAGTATACCTACCTGATCCGCGCCGAGGACCTGGATGCGGACGACTCCTACCGCAGCCTGCCGATCACCGGTAGGGTCCGGGTCGATGCCCACCCGCCGGTGATCAGCGGTGTCTCGGCCGAGCCCAACCCCTTCAGCCCGGACAACGATAGGATCAACGACCTGGCGCGGATCGGCTTCACCCTGGATGGGATGCCCGCCAATGCCGTGCTGGGTAACCTGGTGTTCACGGTCAATGTCGATCCCGATGGCAACCGCAGCTTTGTCCTCGACAACTCCGGCACCACCCCGGCCCTGCGGCTGCTAACTCCCCTGAACGTGCCCCATGCCCCGATCGCCCTGCAGTTCATCAAGACCACCCAGAACAACAACGCGATCAGCCTGCAGTTCCAGGGCGGGCGGATCCTCGACTCCGGCGACACGGTCCAGGTCAACACCGGCCAGATCACCATCGCCCCCGATGATCCGCTCGGGACAGTCTACCGGGATGACACCCGTTTCAGCTACCTCAACCGGCTGATCTACAATGGCGGCACCGGGACCGTCGAAACCAGCCGGATCGAGCTGCGCACCTCCGCCGGCTGGCTGGCGGTCAAGCTGCTCCAGGGAAACCAGGTGATATTCGCCGAAACCTGCCGGTCGATCCGCCCTTTACCGGGGATGGCAGCTACAGCGCCACCCTCAATCCGGGCCAGTTGCCCGATGGCGACTACACCTACCTGATCTCCGCGGTGGATGAGGGCGGCAACACCACCGAATTTACCGGCATGCTCACCGCCAGCAGCAGCCGGCTGGGAGTGGCCGACCTGGTCGCCGAGCCGGCCCGGATCAGCCCGGCCGACACCAACCACCAGTTCGACCTGACCACGATCCGTTACCGGCTGAGCAAGACGGCCAAGGTCACGATCCAAGTCTTCCGCGACAGCACTGCCCTGGTGGCCGCCAACCTGGTCGATACCCTGCTGACCGCCGATCCCCAGGCCGCGGGCGGGCACACCATCACCTGGGATGGCCGCGACCGGCTGGCCCGGCCGGTCAGTCCCGGCCAGGAGCGCCGTTACCGGATCGTGGTCTCGGCGTTCGATGAACAGAGCGGCGAAACCAGCCAGTCCTCGACCACGGTGATGGTGGACAACCGCCCGCCGCAACTGCTGGCGCTCGACCGCCTGGCCTCCTGGAGCGACACCGCGTTGATCGCGGTCACGGGCCGCACCGACCCGGGCAGCCTGGTGTGGCTGCTGCTGAACGGCCAGTTGGCCGACTCGCTCCACGCCCCGGATTTCGGGCTGTTCCGGTTCGAGCTGGACCTCGGGGCGGATGGCCTCAAGACCATCGCCGCGGCAGCTTATGACTCGGTGGGCAATGGCCCGATCCTCAGCGACACCCTGCGCCTGGTGCTGGACACCCGCGCCCCGCTGGCGGTGGACACCCTGGCCCGGCTGGCCGGGACCGCGCGTTCGCTGCAGCAGGGGCCGCTCCCCGCGTTCGGCCCCGGGGACACCCTGGAGCTGCGCTTCTCGGATGGCGCCGGGCGGGTAAGCGGGATCGACCTGGCCACCGCCTCGCTGGAGGTCCAGACCCCGGGCGGGGCCCAGCTCGAGGGTGCTTTCCGCACCCGGTCGCCGGGCACGCTGCTGTTCACCCCGCTCGTTCCGGCCACCGAGCCGGGAATCTACTTGCTGCGCGCGACCGTGGCCGACTCGGCCGGCAACCGCGCGGTCCTGGCGGTCTCGTTCTCCCTGGGCGAGGGCGGGCTGCCGGCCCAGATCACCCTGACCCCGCAGGAACCCTGGCTCAACAGCCGGCTCCAGAGCGCCTGGACTTTCAGCGCCACGGTCCAGGAGCAGGACCCTCCGCGGATCGACCTGGCCGCCAGCAGCCTGGAGCTGGTCTACCTGCCCGGCAGCCGGACAATCCCCGGGACCATCGCCCGCCAGGGCAACCAGCTCAGCCTGACCATCGCCGCGGGGCAGGTGGCCTCGGACACCTCGATGAATGGGATCTTCGAGCTGCGGCTGCGGCTGGAGCACGCCACCCTCGGGACCGTGTCCTCCACCGCCCGCTACCTCAACGATACCCGCCGGCCGGACACCCTGGCCTTCCGCGCCGACTCCGCGCTGGTGGTGGTCTCCCTGCGCGACCAGCTCTCCGGGATCGACCTGGCCGCCTCGGGGCTGGAGGTGTTCCTGAATGGGGCGACTGTCCCGGCCGGCCTCACCAACGATGGCGACAGCACTCTGCGGGCCGAGTTCGATCCGCCGCTGACTGCCGCCGGGGTCTACACGGTGACTGTCGACATCCAGGACCGGGCCGGCAACCAGCGCACCCGCGAGCTGTACTTCGTGGTGGGCGGCGCGGGGGTGGTCCCGGAGCTGGTGGATGTCACTCCGCCTTTCGATTCCGGCCTGCCGGCCAATTCCGCGGCGGTCGGCCAGCCGCTGCAGGCGACAGTCGAGGTGCGCGACAGAAGCGGAACCGGGATCGACTGGCAGCGCAGCACGCTTGTCCTGCTCGGCCCCGACTCGCTGGCGATCCCGGGCGCTCTGACCCCGGTGCCGGACCAGAACGCCATCAACTATCTGACCGACCGGGTGCTCTCCAATGGCGGCCAGGATGATGGCCGCTACCGGCTGCTGCTCCATGTCGCCGACCTGCGGCCCGAGACCGCCGACCTGGATACTGCTTTGAGCTTCATCTACGACAACCTGGCCCCGGACACCGCGGCGGTGGAGTTCCCGGGCGACAGCTCGACCCTGCGCATCCGCCTGGCCGACCCCTCCCCGGCTCCCGGGCGGGAGATGGCGGGGGTGGAGATCCTGGCCTGCCTGGCCGCGGTCAGCGGGCCGGGTGGCGCCGCGGTGACCGCCGTCCTGGTCCGGGCCGACCACCAGACCCTGGAGCTGCGGTTCGAGGGCGGCAAGCCCCCGGCGGCCGGCCGGTACCTGCTGACTGTCACCGCCGCCGACCGGGCCGGCAACACCCGGGTCTGCGCACCCGTGCTTTCACCCTCAATGTCAGCGGCCGGGTGCTGTTCCAGCCCGCCGACAGCGCGGTGGTGCGCGGGGATATCGCCCGGGTCACCGCCCGGGTCGAGGATGACCGGGGCGCGCTGGTCCCGGGCCCGGCGGCCTCCTTGAGGGTGAGCCACCGCGGGGTGCCGTTGACCGGCCTCAGCCGGATTTCCGCCGACACCCTGATCTTCACCCCCCAGGACACCCTGCGCGCCGATGGCAGCCGGGATGGCCGCTACGACCTGCTGGCCGAGCTGGACCTGCCCTCCCTGGGCGCGGCCTCCACCCGCCGGGCGGTGTTCACGATCGACAGCCGCCCGCCGGACACCGCCTCGACCCTGGTCGAGGTCAGCCCCTCCGGGGTGCGGGTGGTGGCCGGTTTCACCGATGGCGGCCATTACCCGGATGTGGGCGGGATCGACCGGGCGGCGACCACCCTGACGATCGAGGAGCCGGGCGGACGACAGCTCGCTCCGGCCTCCAGCCAGTGGCTGGACGAGAACACGGTCGAGGCGCTGTTCCCGGCCCTGGAGCGGGCCGGCTTCCACCGCCTGGAGCTGACCGTGGTCGACCGCGCCGGCTGGACGACTGTCCGCAGCCGGGCGGTGGTCAATGCTTTCGGCGCCGCGCAGGGCGGTTCGGTGGCGTTTGTCGAGGATGTTCCGGCCCGCACCCGCGCCCGGATCGGCTTCATCTCCGGAAGGGTGGAGGGCCGGATCGCCCGGGCCACCCTGCGCATCTTCAACCTGCGCGGCGACCTGGTGCGACGGCTGGATGCCTCGGGCCAGGTGCGCGAGGGCCGCGCGGTGGATGCCGAGTGGCTGCTGGACAACGATGGCGGCCAGCTCGTGATGAACGGCGTGTTCATCTACTACTGGGAAATCACCTACGATGACGGCAAGGTCGAGCGGGTGCGCAAGACCCTGGCGGTGGCACGATGAGCGGCTTGGTGAAAGATGTTTAAAAACACAACCCCCTGTTTCCCCCTTTGTTAAGGGGGACTTAAATGCTGCACAACCCCCTGTTTCCCCCTTTGCTAAGGGGGATCAAAAGCCATATCACCCAACCGGTTGCAGCATGGCTGCAGCCGAAGCGGGGCGTGAAAAAAATCCCCTCTTGAGAGGGGTGGCTCCCGATGCAATCGGGAGACGGGGTGTGTGACGGTTGTCCCTGCACCGGCGGGTCACCGCTGGCGGAAACCCCGGGTCAACCCGATTTCAGCCGAATGACACGACAATCGTGCACAGACACAGAGGATTGATGGCGTTCAAGCATGACAGCAGGCGGGTAATCTTCCTCCTCGCGACCCTGGTCCTGGCGCTTGGGGCGGGGAGCGCCCGGGCGGCCGGCTCCAGCGTGACCGCCGGGGCGTTCAGCTCCCTGCCGGTTTCAGTGCGCGGGGCCGGGATGGGCGGGGCCTATGTCGCCCTGGCCGAGCGCGGCGGCGCTCCCTACCACAACCCGGCCCGGATGGGTTTCGCCGAGGAGCGCAACGCCGGGATGAGCTACGCCGACCTGAGCGGGCTGGGGCTGGTGCGCAATGTCTACCTGGACTACAGCCAGCCCGACCAGGGCTACGGGGCCAGCGGGCTGTACTGGAACTGGCGCGGCGCCGAGGTCGAGGGGCCGCTCGGCGAGGGCGAGCTGGGCTATGCCGAGAACACCATCGCCTACGCCCTGGGCAAGCGGCTGGGCGAGTATGTCGCGGTGGGGTTCGCGGTCAAGGGCTATTTCATCAGCACCGACATCGACAATGCCGGGGGCAAGGGCGGCGGGCTGGACCTGGCGCTGTTCGCCCGGCCGGACCCGTTCAGCACGGTCGGGCTGGTGGTGCGCAACGCTTTCTCGCGGGTGGCCTGGGACACCGGCACCGACCAGACCCTGCCGCTGGAGGTCGAGCTGGGCGGCAGCTACGAGTTCCTCGATGGCCTGCGCGGGGTGCTGGAGCTGCGGTTCGAAAAGGACAGCTACAGCTCGCTGATCCTGGGCGGGGAGTATGCCCTGCTGCCGGAGACAGTCGACTTGCGGGCCGGGGTCCAGCGAAGGTTCGACCGCACCAGCCCGGCGTTCGGCCTGGGCTTCCGTCACGACAGCTTCCGGGTGGACTACGCCGCGGACATCGATGCCGGCCATGCGGGCCTCGGCACCACCCACCGGCTGGGGCTGAGCCTGGATTTCTGATTGACCGCACAGGGTTTTGTCAAGGGCGCGCAGCCGGTTGCCCGGGAGCCGGTCAGTCTCCGGAAAGCAGGTCTTCGCACAGGCGCTGGCGGCAACTCTCGACGGCTCGTTCATATTTCCGGCTGTCGGCGCGAGGGCTCAGCTCCGCGGCCCTGCGCCCGCGCGGCATGGCGGAACAGCAACGCCGATCCCGCAAACAGCGCGACAAAGCAGCCATGCAGGGCCAGGACCCCCAGCGGCCCGGGGGGCTCCAGCGCGCCCAACTCGAAGATCAGCGCGATCAGGGCGACCAGCGCCTGAGCGAGCGCGGTCGCGAACATCGCGCGCGCCAGCCCGCGGGGCCGGAAGCGCGCGAGGAGAGCGCCGATGGCTCCGATGGTCAGCACCCCGAGATACATCAGGTTGGCGGGGTTGCCCTCATCCCCGATGATGCCGACAGCCAGGTTGATCCAGACCAGGAGGAAGGCCGCTGCGAGCGCAATGCCGGCGGCGGCCCGGTAGGCGAGGTTGCGCACCTGCCGCGCGGCCAGCTGATACATGAGACCGGTGCCGAACAGCAGGGCGCCCATCACCGCGAAATCCAGCGGGCCCCAGACCACTTGATCGGTGAACTGCATCGCTACCAGGGGCACCATCAGGATCAACGCTGTCGCGAGCCCGGGAAGGGCGGCGAGACGGTAGGCGGGATGGCCGGTCGGCATCTTTCCTCCGGGGTGCAGGGATCGGCTCCGATCACACGGATGGAGCGGGCGGCGCTGCCAGGCTCTTCAGTATACCAATACAGCGGGCTGTGGAGCAAGTTCCTTTCCGGTCTGCGGGAGCGGTAAAAAGTTATCCACGCAGCGGCACGAAGGAACAAGAAGCTTTGTGTATCCGGAAGAAAGGGTTGATCGAGTCGACAACCCATAGGGAAGCACTTCGCTTTCACAGCGGATAATCCGGTTGATGAAGTGTGTCGATAAAATGATCATCCATGTACCGTTGGCGGCATACCGAATCCATGCTCAACCGTAAGGGAGCTTTCTGCGATGGACATTCCACGAATCTTCAACATCACCGAAAGTGCTCACCGCATTCACAACCCGTTCACACCCGAAAAGTTCGCCACTCTCGGCGAGGCGTTGCGCCTGGAACCGGGGACTAGCGTGCTCGACCTCGGCAGCGGTTCGGGCGAGATGCTGTGCACCTGGGCACGCGATTTCGGAATCATTGGCACCGGTATCGACATGAGCCAGTTGTTCTCCGAGCAAGCGAAACTCCGCGCTGAAGAACTCGGCGTCGCCGATCGAGTCGAGTTCATCCACGGCGACGCTGCCGGCTACATCGCCGACGAAAAGGTCGGTGTGGCAGCCTGTGTCGGTGCCACGTGGATCGGTGGGGGAGTCGCCGGCACTATCGAGCTTCTGACGAAGAGTCTCAGCACTAACGGAATCATCCTCATCGGCGAGCCCTACTGGCGGCAGTTGCCACCGACAGAAGACGTTGCCAAAGGATGCCTTGCCGGTTCGATCTCCGACTATCTCATGCTTCCTCGAACTTCTCGCGTCTTTCGGCGACCTCGGCTACGACGTCGTAGAAATGGTTCTGGCAGACCAGGAAGGCTGGGACAGGTATGAGGCGGCCAAGTGGCTCACCATGCGTCGATGGCTCGAAGCGAATCCCGACGATGACTTCGCGAAAGAAGTTCGAGCCCAACTAACCTCGGAACCCGAACGCTACGCCTCGTACACGCGTGAATACATGGGCTGGGGCGTGTTCGCGCTGATGGCGCGGTGACGTGAGGCAGTTGGGGTGCCTTTGCTGGGCAGCGGGACGCGCTGCTGCGCGCCCTTGTTGGTGGTGTTATTTCCATGCGCTCTTATAACCCATAAATCCGGATACCCGAAATTTTTACCGCAAGACCGGTCCGGCTTGCGGTAGCAAACATTCGAAAAGGTTTTGGAAAGAGAGTGGGGGTTCGGGGGAGGGAAGAACCCTTTTTCAAAAGGGTTCCTCCCTCCCCCGGGACAACCGCAGGGAGAATGGCCGATGACCCGCGCCGAGGACATCTACCAGAAGATCATCGCCGGGGGCGAGCGGGTGATCGAGGACTTCATCCGCACCCGGGAGTCCGAGAGCCTGTTCCTGGACTTCAAGCGCTCGGCCGACAATGGCGAGGGCACCCATCTGCATCCCCACGACCGCAAGAACCTTTCGAAAGCGGTCTCCGGCTTCGGCAACTCCGAGGGCGGGGTGATTGTCTGGGGGGTGGACTGCTGCCGCAACCTGGAGCTGGGGGATGTCGCCTCGGCGAAAGTGCCGCTGGCCGCCCCGGAGCGGTTCAAGAGCTGGCTGGAGGGGGCGGTCTCGGGCTGCACGATCCCGGCTCACACCGGAGTGGTCAGCGATGTGGTCCGCCCCGGCCCCGCGGACCTGGGCTATGTCGCCACCCTGATCCCGCGCAGCAGCTTTGCCCCGCACCAGTGCACCACCGAGTACCGCTACTACATCCGGGCCGGCAGCTCGTTCTCCCCGGCCACCCACTCGGTGATCGCCGGGATGTTCGGGCGTCGGCCCCAGCCGGAGATCGGCTACCTTTGGCAGGCCGAGCCGCTGCGGGTCTATGGCGCGGCCTGCGTGCTGGAGGGGGTGCTGCTGCTGTCCAACCAGGGCTATGCGATCGCCCGCGAGCTGTTCGTCAACTCGCTGGCCCAGGCCCCGGAGGGGATGCGGCTGGAGCTGCATCCCCAGGATGGCCACTGGGAGGGCAACTACGCCCAGGCCGGGCGGCTGAGCCTGATCTCCCGTGAGCAGGTGCGGCTGGCCCCCCGCGGGCTGCTCCCGGCGCTGCACTTCGAGGTGCGGATCGAGCCGCCGCTCAAGGGGGAGTACCGGCTGGAGCTGGTGGTGGGCTGCCAGGATGCGCCGATGCAGGTCTTCCAGCGCAGTGTCCCCGGCCGGGAGCTGGAGCGGGCGCTGGAGCGCTTCCGGGATCATCAGGATGAGCTGGCGCTGGAGGCGGAGCTGAAAGGGCTGCTGTTCGGGCCGGAGACAACCGCGCCGCAGCGCTAGGCCCTCTGACCGCATTATGCTTACCGGCTGTTCCGGGGGAGGAGGAACCCTTTTCGAAAAGGGTTCCTCCTCCCCCGAGCCCCCTCCACTTCCCCAAACTTTTTCGAAAGTTTCACGCGGGATAATCGGCAGCTTGCCGGAAGTGGATTGAGTGATTGCGCCATCAGGCCCGGAGCGAAGCGACCGGCCGGTCGCCACCCTCCAATGCCGGTTAGTGGCGGCTTTAAAGTCCCCCCTGGAGGGGGGTGGTCCCGGTGTTACCGGGACCGGGGGGTGTGAGGGCGGCCACCACTCCACAGTTGCAGCAGTTGCTGGCATCACACCCCCCGGCCCCGCCGATGGCGGGGCCACCCCCCTCCAGGGGGGACTGTTCCCGCTTCGGCCCGAGCGCTGCCGCAACCGGTCGGGCGGCTGTGCATTCAGTCCCCTTTAATCAAGGTGGACACCGGGGGTTGTGTTCTTTCCCTGTACTTGTGTGATGGGCATCGCCTGATTGGAAAAAAATTCCGTTGCCGTGCGCTCCCCGCGCCAGTCGCCGGAAGCGGTAGCTTTCAGAAGTTCTCCTCGCGTTCGGCCGGGGGACGGCGCAGCCGCCCCAGCAGGCGCGGGGCCAGCAGGAGCGCCAGCAGGGCGGCCAGGGCCCACTGCGCCAGGCAGGTGGCGATGCTGGTCACTCCCAGCGGGTTCCACCAGGCCTCCCAGCTCGAGGAACGGTAGAACCACCAGCCCAGCAGCAGCACGAACTGCAGCGGGATGCCCCAGGCCAGCAGCCACTCGAAACCCCGTCCCAGGCGCAGGTCCCGGTTGCCCGCGATGTCGACCACCCGGGTGCGGAAAGCTCGGACCCCGCAGGCCCGCACCGCCAGGGTGAACAGGAAGCCGCTCACCAGCAGCCCCAGCCCCCAGACCCAGTCCTGGTTGTCGAAAAAGCGGCTGCTCAGGGCGCTGGGCGCCCCGCCCAGGGCGATCAGCAGCACGACCGCGGCAGTTGCCGCGGTGCGGCCGGCTCCGAGGTCCAGGAGGTTGCGCACCACCAGCTCCAGCATCGAGATCAGGCTGGTCAGCGCGGCCAGGAACAACGCCAGGAAAAACAACACCAGCATCAGCCGGCCGCCGGGCCCACCCCCCAGCAGGCGGGGGATCCAGATGAAAGTCAGCCCGGTGCTGTTCTCGCCCGGAGTGGTCGCCACCCGCATCGCCTCCTCCAATGGCAGCAGCGCGAAGACCGTGGGGATCACCGCCAGGCCGGCCAGCAGGCTGGCGGTGTTGTCGCTCAGGCCCATCAGCAGGCTGTTGCCCACCACCTCCTCCCGGTCGCGGGCATAGACCGAGTAGGTGAGCAGCAGCCCCCAGCCTGCTCCGGTCGACCAGGCGCTCTGGCTCAGGGCTTCCAGGTAGACCTGGGGACGGGCGAAATCGGCCCACTTGAAATCGAACAGGTAAGCCACCCCGGCCCCGGCTCCCGGCAGCAGCAGCGCCTTTCCCGCGCAGTAGATCAGGATCAGCCCCAGCAATGGGATGAACACCCGCGAGGAGCGCTCGATCCCGCGGCGCACCCCCCCGAGGATGATCAATCCGGAGATTCCCGCCGCCGCCAGGTGGAACGCCACCGCCTGGGGACTGCCGGCGAACGCCCGCCAGTACTCCGGTCCGGTGGCGGGGCCCACCGCCCCGGTGAGCGAGGCGCTCAGGTACTTCAGGCACCACCCGGTGACCACCGAGTAGTAGCACATGATCCCGGCGGTGACCAGGGCCACGAAACCGCCCATCCAGGCACCGCGCCGGCCGGCCAGCCGGGCGAACGAGCCCAGGGTCCCCAGCCGGGTGTGGCGGCCGATCGCGCTCTCGGTGACCAGCAGCGGCACCGACCAGAGAAACAGGAACACGGTCCAGACCAGGATGAACACCCCGCCGCCATTGGCCGCGGCCACCCGCGGGAAACGCCAGATGTTGCCGGTGCCGATCGCGATCCCGATCGCGGTCATCAGCATCCCCCAGCGGGAGGAGAAACGCTCGGGGGCGGGGTGCGGCTGCTGCGGGACAGGGTCGGTCACCGAAAGCTCCCGGGGCGGGTGGAGGACGGCTGCGACAGGGCGATGCGGGAATCTAAGGGCCGGGGAGCGCGGCTGTCAAGACGGGCGCGGGGGAAAGGCGGCATCCCCCGCCCCCCGGAACAGCCGGATGGATAAAAAAGCCCCGCGCCCGGAGAGCGGGCGCGGGGCCTGGAGCATCCTGACCACCCGCGGATGGCCTACTGCCACTTGTCGGGCTGGCCATCGCCATCGGTGTCGAAGCCGGCCTTGCCCTTGGAGCCATCCTCGTTGAACTGCTGCCAGACGCCGGGAGCGCCGGTCTTTTTCGTGTCATAGCCGATCTGCCGCATCTTGCCGCTGGGGTAGTACTCGATCCAGCGGTCCACCTTGCCATCGCCATCCGAGTCCTGCTCCATGCGCTCCTTGGCCCCGCCCTCGCCGTAGAACACCGTCTGGTCGACCTTGCCGGCGAACTTGCTGTCGAGCTCGACCTTGACCAGCAGCTCATCGTTGGCCGGGCTGTAGTGCTGCCACTGATCGAGCTGCCCGTCGTTGTTGGCATCCTTGAGGATCTGGGTCTTGGTGCCGGCCTGATCGAAGATGATCCAGCTGTCGAGCTTGCCATCGAAGTCGCTGTCGTACTTGGTCAGCAGCTTGAGCCCGGCCGGGGTGAAGAAGCGCCAGCGGTCGACCGTGCCATCGTTGTTCTCGTCCTGCTCGATCAGCTCGATCTTACTCTGGTTGTTGAGGTAGGTCCAGGTGTCTTCCTTGCCATCGGCGTTGGAGTCCTTGCCCTCCTTGAACATCCCGCTCTTGTTGACCTGCGGGTCGGCGGGAATCTGGGCCGCGAGGGAGAAGGCGGCGGCCGGAAGCAGGCAGAGGGTCAGGAGCATCACGTTTCTCATCCAATCCTCCATCTTGGGCGGTTGCTGCTCAACTCTATGGTATGCAATCTTTTTCGCCGGAAAGACAGCCTCGGCGTTTTTCAAGCTAATCACCGTCCGGGCCGGTGGCAAGACTTTTCGCGCGCGGTCGCCTCAGAAGTCGGTGCCGATGGAGAAAAAGTTGCGCTTGCGGCCCTGGACCAGCTCCTGGCTCTTGTAGAGCACGTTCTGGTAGAAGTAGTAGTTGTTCTGGTAGTGGTCCAGGCTCTTGGCGAAGTCGAAGCGCAGGAGCATGTAGCCGAAATTGACCCTGACCCCGAAGCCGTAGGCGGCCTGGGCGTCCTTGAACCGGAAGAGCTTGGACCGGCTGCCGGTGAAGGGCTGGAACGGCTCGTCCGCGAAAGTGGCGGCGGCCATGTCGAAGAAGAACACTCCGCCGATGCCGCGCAGGTAGACCGGCGGGAAGCCCAGCACCAGGTGGTCGATCAGCGGGAAGCGGAACTCGGCGTTGGTGAGCATCAATTGCGTCCCCTGCAGGTCGCCGTAGTCGGCGCCGCGGAAGGTATAGGGGCCGCCGACATAGAAGTACTGCGGATCGCTGCCCCAGCGGGTGGCGCCGATCCCGCGCAGGGCGATCGAGTAGCGGCGGCCGAGCAGCCAGTACTTGCGCCAGTCGCCGATCAGCTCGGAGTAGCTCAGCTCGCCGAAAAACTGCTGGGCGCTGATCCGGTAGCGCGAGCCATCGACCGGCCCGGTCATCCCGAAAGCGGAGTTGTCGTAGACCAGCGCCACTTCCGGCCCGGCGAAATAGGTGGTGCCCAGCTTGCGCAGGTTGTGCTCGCGCAGGTCCGGGTAGCCGTAGTAGTAATAGGGCAGGAAGTTGATGGTGAAGGTTTTCTGGCTGATCGAGTAGGCGTTGAGCCCCCACTCGAGGCGGCGGAAGCGGTCGAACGGCCGGCTGAACATCACTCCCGCCCCGCGCCAGATGTTGGCCAGGTACTCGGCCTGGCCGGGCATCGCCGCCAGCCCGTAGATGTTGCGGAACTGGGTGACGAAGAAGCCCATGTCGGTCTGGCGCTCCAGGTTGACATACTGGAACAGCAGGTCCGAGTCCTGGATCTTGCCGTAGATGTTGGCGCCGAGCACCAGGTTGTGGTTGCCGAGCTGGTCGCTGAAAGAGACCATCGCCCCGCCGGAGACCCCGATGTTGCCCTGGTAGCCGCCATAGCCGGAGACATAGTCGGTGCCGAAACGGGCCTTGTACTTGCGAAAAGTGAAGCTGGCGGTGTCCGGCAGCGGAATCTGCTCCTTGGGCACATCGAAATCGAAGCTGATCGGCGGCAGCGAGTCCGGTGTGCTCCGGACCAGCAGCGAGTCGACCGGATTGAGGACCCCGAGCACCGAGTCGATCCCCTCGCGCTCTCCGCCCTCCTCATGCTCGGCCAGCAGGTTGCCGTCCTGGCCCATCATCAGGGACTGCGAGGGCTGCTCGGCGGCGGTATCGGACTGAACCTGGCCGGGCCGGAAGATCGGGATCTCCGGCAAGGGCTCGCCCCCGGCGGGGGAGCGGCCCGGTTCGGCCGGCGGCAGGTCCAGGTATGGGTCGGCAGTCCCGGCGACAGCCACCCGCGGGGCCTCGGGGTCATCCCAGCCCAGGGCGACCATCTGCTGCCGCATCTCCTCCATGCGCTGACGCCAGGCGTTCAGGTGGACCGTCTCATAGTCGTAGACCACCTCCTGGCCGGGCTCCCAGGGCTTGGCCAGGCGCTCGGGGCTGTTGAGCACGAAAATGTCCCAGCCGGCGTTGAGGAAGGCGCTGTAGACCATCCGGCCGCTGGAGGACCAGGACAGGCAGGGGCTGGTGTCGGTGGGCCCGGCCACCCCGGTCAGGATGTTGGTCACCTGGTACTCGCGCCCATCGGCGAAGTCGTGGTAGAAGATGTTGGGGATGCCGGTGCGGTCCGAGACATAGGCCAGCTTGCCGCCGTCCGGGCTCCACTGCGGGGAGATGTTGTCGCCGACACTGTTGGGCAGGATCTCGTAGTTGCCGCTCGCCAGGTCGAGGATGCAGATGCGGTAGTCGGAGAACAGCAGGCGGTCCAGGTCGGTGCCCGGGCCATACTCGCCGGTGAAAGCGATCTTTTTGCCATCCGGCGAGTAGACCGGATCGCGCTGGGTGTACTTGTCATTGGTGAGCTGGGTCAGCCGGCCGCTCTCGATCTCCACCTCGTAGAGGTTGGACCGTCCGCCGTCGATCCCGCTGAAGACGATCCGCTTGCCATCGGGCGAGAAGCTGGGGGTGAGGATCCCATCCAGCCCGAACTTGAACTGGTGCACCACCTCGCGGTTGTAAAGGGCGTAGACATAGACCGCCTCCTCGGGCCCGCTCTTGGCGACAAAGGTCAGGTAGCGGTCATCCGGGCTCCAGTCCAGGCTGGTATAGAGGAAGCGGAAGGACTCGAAATCCGGGCTGCGCTGGCCCGAGACCAGCTTCTCCATCTTCTCGCCGTCGATCGCGCTGCACATCCAGATATCGGTGTAGCCGGAGCGGCTGGAGATGAAAGCCACGTTCTCGCCATCGGAGTTCAGGGCCGGGGTGACATTGTACCCGCTGCCATCGCGGGCGTGGTCGGTCAGCCGGCGGGAGAAATCCTCGGGGTTCTGGTGGTGGACAATCTGCGGCAGGTAGGTCTTGCGGATGTCCTCGTTCCACTGCTGGCTGAGGGTCTTCATCCCCGCGCCCAGGGAATTTTTGAAGGCGTTCTCGACATTGCCGAACAGCGGGGCTTTCTGCAGGATCTCGCCGATCTTCCGGTTGCCGTAGCGCTGGGCCACGAAGTACCAGAAGGAGTGGCCGAAACGGTAGGAGCGCAGGTCCGGCATGTAGCTGAGCTCCTCGAGGGTCATCAGGTAGCCGCTCAGGGCGGCATCGCGCAGCCACATCTCGGTGTTGGAGTTCATCCCGCCGATCGAGAGCTCCTCGACCATCCCCTCGACAAACCAGAGCGGGGGGCTGAAGGCGAAGGGATTGGCCAGCGGGGTGTTCTGGCCCCAGAGGATGTCGATCTGGAAGGCGTGGGCCAGCTCGTGGGTCAGGGTGTGCTCGAAGTCTTTCCAGGAGCCGGTGAACGGCAGCAGCACCCGCTTCTTGAGGAACTCGTTGACCCCGGCCGTGCCCTCGTCCACCTCGCCGGCCAGGATGTTGGTCTGGGAGAAGTCGGAGTGGCTGGCGTAGAGGATCAGCGGAATCCGCCGCGGGGGCTTGAAGTTGAGCATCTTGCTGTAGCGGGTGTAAGCGCGCTCGGCCAGACGGGCGGCATCGAGCACCATCGGGCGCTCTTTTTCATAGAAATAGATGTCGAAATGCTCGGTTTCGAGCACTTTCCAGTCGAACTTCTTGTACTGGACCTTGTTCTTGCCGAACTGGGCCGCGGCCTCCCGCGGCAGGGTCAGGGCGGCCAGCAGCGAAGCCAGGAGCGCGGCGCGCAGCAAAAAAAGCAGGAGCGGCCGGGCGCCTGCCCCGGGCCAACGGGCTCCCACCGAGGGTGGGGTGCGATCATCAAGTGGGATCATGCGCTGCAACTCTCCCGCTAAAATGTTGTTTAACAAGAGGTCAGGTGCCCGGGCTTCAAACCCGCCGCTGTCATCCCGCGCCACAAAGCGCGCCTCCCCGCCCGGCAAGGGCGGTGGTCGCCAGCAAACGCTAGTATTACCTGAGAGCCCGACAAAATGTTTCCTCGATGTCGAATTGGAGATCCGCCCGGGTGGATTTGCAATCTGCTTGCGCAGCCGTGGGACGGCGGATATTATTATGATGGTCCCGGTAAGCTATTCTACGGCCAAATCAACGGACGGTCAACAGCTAGTGCCCGAGGGCCGGGCAGCCAACCCGGGGAGCGGGACGCGGATGAGCAGTTACCTGGAAGTCTGCGGGACAATCGCGCGGCAGACCGAGGAAGCCCTGGACCATGTGGCGATGCTCAGGGCCAGGGCCAAGGGCCGTTTCGCCGGCCCGGACCGCAACCTCCAGCAGGAGCTGTCCCGCCATTACCGGGAGGAAGTGGAGGCCCGGCTGCAGCAGGTGGGACGGGCGATCATCGAGCTGGGCGAGCAGCGCCCGGCCCGGTTCGCGGTGGCCCTCGGCCGGCTCTACCTGAACCTGGGCGAGGTTCCGGAGCGGATGGCGGACCTGCTCTACGTGCCGGGTTCGCGCAATGTGCTGCCGGTGGTGCTGGCGCAGCTCGACCACATCCACCGCAGCCTCGGCTACTTCCGCAAGGCGATCACCGCCCGGGATGAGCCGGGCAAGGTCGATCTGAACCTGCTGCTGCACGAGGCCGCGCTGACCGCGGTGCCCTGCCGCAGCGATTTCCTGCCGCTGGGGGACAAACGGATCGGCGGACCGCAGGTCCGGGAAAAGCCCGACCGCGAGCTGCCCGCCCTCAGCGGCGAGCCGGAGGCGCTCTACCTGGCTTTCTACCAGATCGTGGCCAATGCCGCGCAGGCCGCCGGGCTGGGCGAGGGGCCGGGGCAGGTCGACATCCATACCAGGTATTTCGAGCGGTTCCGGCAGCTCCAGGTGGCGGTGGCCGATAATGGCCCCGGGGTCGACCGGGCCGGAGTGCTGACCAGCGCCCTGGAGGCGGAAGTGATTTCCCCGCAGCAGGCCGAGGGGCTGGCCAGGGATCGGGCCGAACATGACGACCCGGTATTCCAGTTGATGTTCCTGCCGCGGGTGGGGGCGTTCCAGGGCAGCCGCAACATGGGACTGGGCTTGACCCTGGCCCGCGAGGAACTCTCCCGTCACGGCGGGAAGATCGAAATTCACAGCAAGCCGGGACGTGGTGTCACCGTGCAGGTACTTTTCACCCTGAGATGACCTTCCGCTTCACCCTCGGCCTCCACGGAAAACAAGGGGCATGATGTGAAAATCAGAAGAGTCAACCCGGTCGCAGCGCTGATGATCGCCCTGCTGGCCCTGGCCGCTCTCGGCGGATGCGGCGTGCTGGGCAAGAAGCTCACGCCGCTGGAGAAGGCCTCGGGCCACGACTACCTTTCGGTGCTGACTTACGCCGGCAGCCAGGGCGAGCATGCCTACGCCAGGCTGGAGGGCCGGTACCCGGTATTTTCCGATGATGGCGCCTGGGAGCGGACCGACCTGGCTCCCTGGGCCGAGGGCTATTACCCGGCGATGCTCTGGCTGCTCTACCAGTCCACCCAGGACCCCGCCCAGCTGCAACTGGCCCAGCGCTGGGTCGATGGCCTGGAACAGTTCAAGGACGACAGCACGATCTCCGGCCTGGGGCAGCTCTTCCAGCACTCCCACGTGCTCGGCTACCAGATCACCGGCAACCACCACTACCGCGATGTCGCGCTCGAGGCGGCCCGGACCATGTCCTCCCGCTTCAATCCGGCCGGTTTCTTCCCGGTGTTCGGCGTTCCGGGGGACACCCTGCTGGCCCGCCGGCTGTCGATCGAGACGATGATGGACCTGGAGCTGCTGTTCTGGGCCACCGAGGCCACCGGCAACCGCGAGTTCGCGGCCCAGGCTTTCCATCACGCGATCTTCACCATGCGCCGGATGATCAACGGCGATGGGAAGATCCTGCACATGGCGGATTTCGATCCCCGCACCGGCCAGCCCTCCGGCGACCGCATTCCGGAACTGGCCGATGACAAGCGGCACGCGCCCAAGGGCTACAGCGCCTCCTCGGTCTGGGCCCTGGGCCAGGCCTGGGCGATCTATGGCTTCACCACCGCCTACCGCCACGCCAGCCACACCCAGTTCCTGAGCGCGGCCAAGCTGGCCGCGGACTACTATCTGGAGAACATGCCCGCCAATGGGATCCCGCCCTGGGATTTCGAGCTGCCGGAAGGCGCCGACCGCCGCCAGGATACCGGCGCCGCGGCGGTGGCCGCCGCCGCCCTGCTCAGGCTGGCCCAGGTCATGCCCGATGGCGCCGATCGGCAGCGCTACCGGCAGGCCGGGTTCAACATTGTCCAGAGCCTGCTGACCAGCGAATACTATGGCAGCGCGCGCTATCCGGGGGTGCTCGGCGGCGGGGTTTACTGCATGCAGCTCGGCAAGGGGATCGGCGGCTCGACCTCCTGGGGCGATTACCATTTCATCGAGGCGCTGCTGCTGCTGCGGGATTTCAAGTCCTGACGACATCCCGCCCGGTCTGACCTGGAAGGGGCCGCTCCGGCGGCCCCTTTGGTTTTGCCCTCGAGGCTGCTCCCTCCGGCCCCCCTCCCAAGCTTTTTGCTTCTTTGGTCATAAAAAGAAGACCGCCTGAAAGGCTTCAGGGAAAGCAGCGGGCTCGCGCTTCCCCTGAATGACAGAGTAGCCCAAAATCAGCCCGCGCGGGATGAGCCGACCCGCGCGGGCTTGGGACATCTCTCCTCAGCCGTGCACCCCCTGGTCGATCACGAACGAGATCTTGGCATCGACCCGATACTCGGTGATCTTGTCGTTCTCGACAATCGCCTGCATCTCCTTGATGTAGATGTTGCGGATGTTCTTGACCGTCCTGGAGGCCTCGGCCAGGGCCTTACGGGTCGCATCCTCCCAACTGTCGGGAGACTGGGCCAGCACCTCGATCACTTTTACCACCGACATCGCGAGCTCCTTTCGATCCTGATGATTGCCATCCATGGCCCGGCCGGCAGGGACGGGCCTTCCGCACGATCGGCCGCGCCCCAGGCGCGGCCGTTCCCCCCTTGCAGCACGCTCCCGGGCGGACCGGCCCGGGCGAGAAAAGCGACGGTCCCGGCCGCGGTCAGTTTCTCAGGTACACCTCATCGAGCAGCGCGCCGGGGTTGAGCAGGTACCAGTTGCCCACTCCGGTCTGGTCCATGAACACCAGGGTCGTGCCATGCGAGGTCAGGTACTCCCAGACCTCGATGTCCCGGCCGCTGCGGCGCATGGTGTAGCGCTCGATGTTCTGCGGCTGGCCCATGCGGATCCAGGCCTCGCCCATCTCGGTCTTCCAGCCCACCTGCAGCGCGGAGGTGAAGTGCTCGTTGGCGTACCGGACCCGGTCGAAGTAAATCTTCGTGGTCTCGTTGATCTCGGTCGACTTGAGCGGGTCCAGGTTGCTCCAGAAGCTGCGCCAGATCTCCTCGCGCTGGCCCTCCGGGGCCTGGAGCAATTTCTCGCGCTGCTCGCCCTTGGAGACATACTTGAGGTACTCCACCGCCTCCTTCCAGTGCGCCGCCGCCCATTCCGGGGCGCCGAAATTCTCCGGCATCTCGGGCTTGTCGGCGGCCGTCAGCAGGGCGGTCGAAAGCAGCAGGCCGGCCAGCGCCGGCCGGATGGTCCTCAGTAATTCGCTGGCGTAATCTTTCATCAGTCACCGCCCTTTCGGTTTGTTCCTCCACGCGGTACCCCGCCGGCCGCCCGCGTCAGCAGTAGCCGGAGAAAAGCTCCCTGAGCCGGCGCGCCACCTGGTCCGGCTGCTTGTTGAGCCGGACGATCCGGCGCTGGTTGGAGATCTGCTCCTCCAGGTTGCGCTCCATCGGTCGGCCGACCACGATGATCGGGGTGTCGACATCGACATCCCGCACGTTGAGGATGAACTCCAGCACATCGACCTGCTCGCTGTCCCGGCCGACAAAAATCGCGGTGTAGCGCCCGGGATGGATGTCGCTGAGGGCTTCGTGCATGGTCCGGCGCACCACCGGGTCGAACCCGATCTCGCCCAGCAGCTCCACCAGGCCGCTCCACTTCTCGGCGTTGATAATCAGGACAGTTGTCGGCTTCATCGCTCCTGCTCCCGAGGGATACTCCGCCGGCCGGGCGGCTGATGCCGGCCGCGATTCACCACGGCTGTCCTTATCGCAATCGACATGCCGGATTGCCCGCCGACAGTCCCGTCCGCTGTCAGGCGGTCGAAAGCGATGATTTCCGCAGTTCGGGCCCACCGGGAGCGGGGTGGCGGCGGGTGGGCGCGCCTGTACCGATTTGGTACATGGCAGGGATTTTTGTCGGAATTGATGTGCTGAATCTGCACAGGAGCCGGGCCGGGCGCCCCCGGGAGTCCATCCCGGTCCGGCACGGACAGACCCCCGAGGCCGCCGCGACCCGGGCGCTCCCGGCGCTCCCGGCCGGTCCCGGAGCCCGGCGCCAGGCTCGGAGGCCGAGGCGAGCGGGAGCCTTGCCGAAACGCCACACGCGGTGTGCATCAAGTGCACAGCCGGCTTCCCGCGCCGGCGAGGGCAACCCGGCGCGGCGGTGGCTCCCTGGCGGCAAATAACTGCAAGGACTTGCCTTTCAGAGAGTTATCCAAGGGGCGAAGCTTTTCTGGTACAGCGGTTGCATTGGGATCGGGGCAGGCCGAAGCGGGGAACGGGAACGGTTTCTTCCGCGTTCCCGCCGCGAGGGCCGCCGTCTCTACCATTCAGCCCCAAGGAGGGTCATCAGATGAACCGCAGGCAGGAAGCGATGATGCTGAAGGTCCGGGCCAGGATCCGCCGGAACCGCGCCCGGGCCGAATTCGTCCGCTCCCAGTTGGAGGAGGCGCGGGCGGATCTTGTGCTCGGCTATTACCGCGGGAAAGAGGCTTTGCGCAAGCAGATCCGCAAGATGCGTCAGGGATGAGCCCCGGCCCGGCGCGGGTGGCGGCCGGCCCCGCCCCGGTCGGGAACGCCGGCGGACAAGGAGGTAGCCTTGACTGCGGATCGGAACGAGCAGGAGAGCCGGCAGCAACTGCGGGAAGAGCTGGAGCGGATCGAGCGCGAGCTGGAGCGGTTGAGGGCCCAGCTCAGGGCGGTCGACACGGTCCATGGTCGGCAATACCGGGAGCAGGCCGCGCGGCTCGGCCGCCGGGTGGCCCGGCTGCGCAAGCTGTTGGATCGTTTCGAGCGCATGGAGGACAGCGGCTGGAAGGTGACGGATCAGCTGCTGGGGAACGAGCCGGAACCGGGAGAGGAACCGGGGCGCAAAAAGTGAAAGACGGGCCGCAGCCGGAAAGGTGCGGCCAGGGCGATGCCGGCCGGGAGCGGCTCGCCTGGCCCGGCTCCGGTCGCTGGAAAGTGCGGCCCCCTGTGCGAGGAGCCCGAAGGGGACACGCCCGCCGCCATCACCGGGAGGCGTAGCGGCCGCAGTTCCCCGGGCTTTTCCGGGAGGGATCGCCGCCGGCTCCGGTGCCGGGCCGCAGATGGAGCGCACAAGCTTGCAGGAGGTGAACGATGGTCATGGAACGAGGACAGTACGCCGAGCTGGTGATCAAGGGCTCGCTGGAGCTGGTGAAAGGATTCCTGCTGGGGTTCCGGGAGGGGCGCGGCGACAGCTTCAGCTACTATTTCCACCACCAGGAGGACATCCGCCGGGACACCCTGGGCCAGTATCTGCGGGAGCTGGTGGACCGGGACAACTTCATCCACCTCTGCCTGGAAAGCTCGATGGTCGAGCCGTTCCGCCAGGCGGTGCGCAATGCCCACTCCGAACTGGGGCTGGAGGTGGCCAGCGAGCGCCGGATCATTCAGGCCGCGTTCGGCTTCTCGTTCACGATCAACGGCCGGGAGGATGCCGCCCGGGTCCGCGAGCTGTTCGAGCAGGTCCCTGCGGGGTTGCGGCTCGAGGATTACCGGACCCGTGAGGAGGAGCACCCCGAGGCGCGCCAAGAGCATTCCATCGGCTACGCCCCGTTGCACGAGTATGTGTTCGAGGGCCGCGGCCGGATCGCCGGCGATTTCGCCGCGGTGATCGCCCTCCGTCGCCGGCTCGACCGCCTGCCGCAGGGCGGCCTGGTGGTGACCGGCGACATGGCGCTGGAGCTGGAGGAAGAGCCGGCCGAAGTCCGCGCGCGGCAGCGCCGCTGAGGCCGCCCCAGCGGGGGGATGGCGGCTGAATCGGCTTCAACCCTTCGCTTCAGCAAGGGAGGCGCGATGAGCATCATTCCGATCGAAGACCTCAATCGACTGATCGAGCATGAAAGCAAGCCCTGCATCTCGCTCTACATGCCCACGCACCGGGCGGGCACCCAGGTGCGGCAGGACCCGATCCGGATGAAGAACCTGCTGCGACGGGCGCAGCGGCAACTGGAGGAGCTGGGGGTCCGCGAGCCGCAGATGCTGCTCCAGCCGGCGGTCGACCTGTTCGAGAACGACTATTTCTGGCTCCACCAGCACGATGGGCTGGTGGTCTTTCTTTCCCCGGAGCTGTTCCTGTACTACAAGGTGCCCTACGCTTTCGAGGAGTCGCTGACCGTGGCCCCGCGCTTCCACCTCAAGCCGGTGCTGCCGCTGATCACCACCGATGGCCACTACTACCTGCTGGCCCTGGGGCAGAAGCGGCTGCGCTTCTACCACGGCACCCGCTTCACGATCAATGAGCTCGACCTGGAGAGCCTGCCGGCGGGGATCGCCGAGATCCTCCAGTACTGGGACAAGGAGGAGGCTTTCTTCTACCACCACGACACCGCCACCTCGGCCGTGACTGCCGGGAACCGCCGGCAGGGACAGTTCCCCGGCCATGGCTCCGGACCCGAGGAGGCCAACCGCCTCCAGAGCGCGGTCGCCGACTACTTCCGCCGGGTGGACCGCGGGCTGCGCGATTACCTGGGCCTGCGCCACGCCCCGCTGGTGCTGGCCGGGCTCGCCCACCTGCTGCCGGTCTACCGCGGGGCCAACACCTATCCCCACCTGCTGGAACGCAGCATCGTCAAGGATGGGGAAGCCCTGGAGCCGGAGGAGCTGCACCGCCTGGCCTGGGAGCTGATCGAGCCGGTGTTCCATGCCAAGCGGGACGAGGCGGTCCGTCGCTTCGACAACCAGCAGGGCACCGGGCTGGTCTCGACCAGCCTGGAGGAGGTGGTCCCGGCCGCCTGGTACGGCCGGGTCGACACGCTGTTCATCGACCCCGCCCGCCAGCTCTGGGGCAGCTTCTCGGCCTCCGACTCGCGGATCGAGCTCCATGCTCAGGCGCGCGAGGATGACCTCGATCTGCTGGATTTCGCCGCGGTCAACGCCCTGCGCCGCGAGGGACAGGTGTTCGAGCTGACCGGACCGATGCGGGAGCGGGGCTACCAGTTGGCGGCGGTGTTCCGCTACTGACTTCCCCCCGGGCTCACCATGCTGACAAGGATGGAGACGATGGCCGACAAGGATCAAGGCAACCAGCCCGGGAGTTCCAGGCCGCAGCCCGGCGAGGGCGAGAACCGGATGGGCGGCAGCCGGCTGTGGGGAGTGTTGCTCTGGCTGTTCCTGGCCTGGATCGCCGTGTCTTTTTTCACCAACGCGTTCGATGACCGGGGACAGGCCGAAATCGCCTACACCACGTTCAAACAGCAGGTGGCCGCGGGCAATGTCCGGGAAGTCACCATCTCCGGACAGCGGATCGAGGGCCGGTTCGCGCAGCCCTACCAGCCTGCGGCGGACCATGCAGCCGGGCAGTCCCGGGCCGATACCACCTCCCGCCTGCTTTTCGCCACCGTGCGCCCCGCTTTCGAGGACCCGAAGCTGCTGGCGCTGCTGGAGGACAATGGCGTGGTGGTGAGCGCCAAGGCCGGCGACAGCAGCTCCTGGCTCTACTACCTGGCGATCCTGGCCCTGCCCTGGCTGCTGCTGATCGGCTACTTCGCCTATGCCGGCCGCAAGATGCGCGGCAGCATGCGGGGGATGATGAGCGGGCGGGGCGGCGGCGGGCTGTTCGGGGTCGGCAAGAGCAAGGCCCGGCGCTACGAGCAGACCGGCGTGCGCGTCACTTTCGATGATGTCGCTGGCCAGGAGAACGCCAAGCAGGCCCTGATGGACATCATCGATTACCTGAGGAACCCGGACAAGTTCAAGGCCCTGGGAGCCGACATCCCCAAGGGGGTGCTGCTGACCGGCCCGCCGGGGGTGGGTAAGACCCTGCTGGCCAAGGCGACAGCGGGGGAGGCCCACGTGCCGTTCTACAGCATCAGCGGCTCGGAGTTCATCGAGATGTTCGTCGGCGTCGGCGCCTCCCGGGTGCGGGACATGTTCGACCAGGCCAAGCGCGAGCAGCCCTCGATCATTTTCATCGATGAGCTGGACTCGATCGGCCGGGCCCGGGGCACCGGCCTCGGCGGCGGGCACGATGAGCGCGAGCAGACCCTCAACCAGATCCTCAGCGAGATGGACGGGTTCGACCCGCACGAGTCGGTGGTGGTGCTGGCCGCCACCAACCGGCCGGACGTGCTCGACCCGGCGCTGACCCGCCCCGGCCGCTTCGACCGCCAGGTGGTGCTCAACCTCCCCCACCGCGAGGCCCGCAAGGAGATCCTCAAGATCCACCTGCGCGATGTCCCGCTGGGCGAGGGGATCGATCTGGACAACCTCGCCGCCCGCACGGTCGGGTTCTCGGGCGCGGACCTGGAGAACCTGGTCAACGAGGCCGCGCTGCTGGCCGGGCGCCACGACAAGACCCGGGTCGAGCGGGAGGACTTCGAGCAGGCCCGGGACACGATCCTGCTCGGCGCCCTGCGCGAGGAGAAGCTCGATGAGGACCAGAAACGGGTGATCGCCTACCACGAGGCCGGCCATGCGATGATGGCCCGCCTGCTGCCGGAAACCGACCCGCTGGAGAAAGTGACCATCATCCCGCGGGGCCAGGCCCTGGGGGTGACGATGCAGGTGCCGGAGGAGGACCGCTACAACCTCAACCGCCGTTACCTGCTGGACCGGGTCACTGTCATGCTGGGCGGCCGGGCCGCCGAGAAGGTGGTGTTCGACGAGTTGACCAGCGGGGCCGCGGATGACATCAAGCAGGCCACCCGCCTGGTGCGCCGGATGGTCTGCCAGTGGGGGATGAGCGAGCGGATCGGCCCGGTCTACTTCCCCCTCGGCGAGGAGCATGTCTTCCTCGGCCGGGAAATGGCCCAGACCAGGACTTTCAGCGAGCACACCAACCGGCTGATCGATGAGGAGATCAAGCAGATCATTTCGGAGCTGGAGGCCAAGGCGATCGAGATTCTCAGCCAGCACCGCCAGGATCTCGAGGTCCTGGCCGCCAACCTGATCGAGCGCGAGACCCTGAGCAAGCGGGAGATCGAGGAACTGCTCGGTCCGGCCGGCCGCCGCCAGGGAAAGCCGGAACGGCAGGGGGCGCATCAAGGCTGAGCGATGTCAAGCCGGAAAGGCACCGCGGCGTCCGCGAGACGCCGCCGGCAATCGGAGGTGACAGCGTGAACGTACCACTGGAAATCGTTTACCGTAATGTGCAGAAAACCGAAGAGCTGGAGCAGGGCATCCGTGAAAAGGTGGACAAGCTGGAGCGGATCTGCGGCTACATGAGCAGTTGCCGGGTGGCGGTCGAGCGTAACCAGAAGTTCCAGCGAAGCGGCAACCCCTACCGGGTGCTTCTGGAGATCGGCGTGCCGCCCGGCCACCGGCTGGTGGTCGACCGCGACCATCAGGAACACGACACGCACGAGCCGCTGAATTTCGTGATCAAGGATGCTTTCGCCAAGGCCGAGCGCCAGCTCAAGGCGCTCAAGAGCAAGCAGCACCGGGATGTCAAGGCGCACCCCGCGGAGGAGGCCAACGCGGTGGTCGCCAAGCTGTTCCCGGAAAAGGGCTACGGCTTTGTCGAAACCATCGAGGGCGGCCATCAGGTTTATTTTCACCGCAACAGCGTGCTCCGTAACGATTTCGACAGGCTGAACCTCGGAGCCGCTGTCCGCGTGGCGTTGGTCGAGGAGGGCGAGGAGGGACTGCAGGCAACCTCGGTCGAGCTGGTGGGCCGCACCGGCCAGCCCTCGGCGGAATTCAACGGGATGCGGCAGGCCGGAGAGCAGGAGCAGCCGGGCTGATTCACCGGTGGCGGGGCAGGCCCATCTGTTCCAACAAATTATGATCGCCGCATCAGACTGCGGTCACGGCTGCGCCTGATGTTGATGCAACTGGTTGGGCGGCAGTGCTGTTGATCCCCCTTAAGGGCGAAACAGGGGGTGGTGTTTTTTCAAGGGCTGGAACAGGGCCGGCCCCTACGAAAGATTCCGGGATAGGGTGGTCTTCGGGCCGCGGCTGGAGGCAAGAGCCAGCGGCGGGTGATTTTCCCTATTTCCATCGTGGCTACTGCTACGAAGTGAGAGAGGTCGGCAGGCCATGGCGTTGCAGCGCCCCGGTATCATGCGGGCGCGAAACGCGGCGAGCACCGCAGGAGTTTTTCCTACGTACCCTCGGCGGCTGTTAAAACCTCAGTGCAGCTCCAGCTTCGCGGCTTTGGCTTCACAAGACTCTTGCTACTTCTGGTCACAGCAGGAGAAAAATCCGAAGGATTTACGGAATAAAGAAGAAGCTGAGGATTCACCCGGCAAGGGCTGAGACAACAAAAAAAGGGGCCGCACCGACGGTGCGACCCCCTGCCGCCGGTGATCCGACCCGGCCCTTATTTCGGGAACAACTGCCAGAGCTCCTCGCGGCTGGGCTTGCGGCCATACTCGCCCAGCTCGAAAGCCTCGATGAACTGCATCTTGTCATAGCCATCCTGGCCGTAACGGGCCACCAGCGCCTCCCGGGCCTGCTCCTTCCAGCCCATCAGCCCCGGCCCGCGCCACTTCTTGAGCCATTCCATCCGCGCGGCCGCCTCTTTCGGCACCTGGCTCATGTCCATCCCATCGATCCAGGGCAGCCACTCGTACATCTGGCTGTCCATCGCATCGATCGAGGCCCACTTCTGGTCCATCACCGGATCGACACAGACCGCCACGTCCGCGGTGAAAGGATTGGGCTTCTGGAAGCCATCCAGGAAGTACATGAACGCCGGGTTCTTTTCCACCCGCGGGGTCTCGGGGCAGACATTGGGCACCGCCACCATGTAGGCCGCATCCTGCACCAGTTGGCCGGTGTAGCGGTGGTCGGGATGGTAGTCGTTGGGACGGTGGGTGATGACGATGTCGGCCTGCCACTCGCGGATCACCCGGATTACCGCCTTGCGGGCCTCGAGCGAGGGCACCAGCTCCCCATCGTGGAAGCCCAGGGTCCGCCAGGTCACCCCCAGCGCCTCGGCCGATTTCTGCGATTCGGCGGCCCGGCGACGGGCCAGCGCGCCGCCGCCCTCGCTCTGGTGGCCGGCATCGCCGTTGGACACCGCCACCAGCAGCACCTGGGCCCCCTGCTTGGCCCACAGCGCCGCGGTGCCGCCCCCTTTGAGCTCGACATCATCCGGGTGGGCCCCGATCATGATTACCCGCAGCGGCGGACCGGCCTGGGCCCGCAGCGGTCCGGCGGAAACGGTCATCACGGCCGTCACGGCCGCGAGCATCGTGATTGCGCTTCCAAGGCGACTCCAGTTCATCTTCGATCCTCCCTCAGCATGGTTCAAGCATCCGGCCGGGATGATCCCCGCCGGCACCGTGGTTGAGTCTATTTCGGGAACAGTTGCCAGAGTTCCTCGCGGCTGGGCTTGCGGCCGTACTCGCACAGCTCGAAGCCCTCGACATAGGTCATGGCCTGACTGGCCTCCTGGCCGTAGCGCTCGGCCAGCACCGAATCGGCCAGGGCTTTCCAGCCGGGCAGGGTCAGGGCCAGGCCGGAGCCTTTGAACCACTCCCGCCGGGCGGCCTTGTCCGCGGGCACCTGGTCCAGCACCCCATCCAGCCAGGGGCCCCACTCGTACATCTGGCTCTCCATCGCATCCAGCGAGCCCCACTTCAGGTCCATCACCGGGTCGACATTGACCGCCACGTCCGGCCGGAAGGGCAGGGGCTTCTGGAAGCGGTCCTGGAAGTACATGAACACCGGATTCTGCTCCACCCGCGGGGTTTCCGGGCGCATGTTGGGGACCACGACAATGTAGGCGGCATCCTGGACGATCTGCGAGGTGTAGCGGTGGTCGGGGTGGTAGTCGTTGGGCCGATGGGTGATGACGATGTCGGCCTGCCATTCGCGGATCGCCCGGATCACCGCATCCCGGGCCTCCATCGAGGGCTCCAGCGCGCCATCATGAAAGCCCAGCGAGCGCCAGCTCACCCCGAGGATTTTTGCCGAGGCCTGCGCCTCCGCGGCCCGGCGCTGGGCCAGCGCGCCGCCGCCCTGGCTCTGGTGGCCGGCATCGCCATTGGTCACCGCCACCAGCAGCACCTGCGCCCCCTGCCTGGCCCACAGCGCCGCGGTGCCGCCGCCGGCGTACTCGCAGTCATCGGGGTGGGCGCCGATCATGATTACCCGCAACGGCTCCTGCCGGCGGCAAGCCCCGGCCGGCAGCGCGGCCAGCGCCGCCAGGGCCAGCAGGCCCAGCGCCGGGATCAGGGCCCGGCCCAGCATTGATTTGCGCATCGCTCGACCTCCGCCTCGCGTGAAAAGCCCGGGACCTTCCGGCCCGCGGGAAGAAGTTGCCTCACTTCGGGAACAGTTGCCACAGCTCCGCGCGGGAGGGCTGGCGGCCATACTCGCACAGCTCGAACGCCTCGGCGAAGCGCGGATCGCCGTAGTTCCCCTTCCCGTAGCGCGCCTCGAGCGCCGGTTCCAGCACCGCCGGGTCCATCGGCATCAGATGCTCGAAAGCGAACCACCTGAGCCACTCCAGCCGCCGGGCGGGGTCGCTGGGCAGGCTGGCCTGCTGGCCCTCGATCCAGGGCAGCCACTCGTACATCTGGCTGTCCATGGTGTCGAGCGCCCGGAGCTTGCGCTCCAGCACCCGGGCGGCATCCACCGCCACATCCGTCCGGAAGGGGCAGGGCTTCCGGAAGCCATCCTGGAAGTACATGAACACCGGGTTATGGCGCAGGGCCGGCACGTGGGGAACATAGTTCGGCACCGCGGCGGTGTAGGCGGCATCCTGGACCACCTGCGAGGTATAGCGGTGGTCGGGATGATAGTCATTGGGACGGTGGGTGATGACCACCTCCGCCTGCCACTCGCGGATCGCCTTGATCACCGCCTTGCGCACCGGGATCGAGGGCTCGAGCTCGCCATCGTGGTTGTCCAGGATCAGCGACTGGACCCCCAGGAGCGCGGTCGAGCGTTTCGATTCCTCGGCCCGCCGGCGGGCCAGGGCTCCGCCGCTCATCTCGTGGTGGCCGGCATCGCCATTGGTCAGGCACATGAACAGCACTTTCGCCCCGGCATCCGCCCAGAGAGCGGCGGTGGCCCCGGCCTTGAACTCGCAGTCATCGGGGTGGGCCCCGATCATGATTACCCTCAGCCCCTGGTGTGTCATCTTCGCGTCTTGCCCTCGGAATGAGTCTGCTGGTACCGCCCGGCCGGGAAAAGTTCACCAGCGAGGACGTCGGCCGGGCCCGGAAATTGCAGGATTTGCAACAGCGCCGCGTTTACCCCCGGCAGGTTCTTTGTTATCTTTAGGTGTAAGTGATCTAAGGCGATTCCCGCGATACAGCAAGTAAAATCCGCATCCCCGGAAACAATGGGGTGCCGCCACACAACCGCAAGAGGGGACGATGGAAGCTTGGGTGGTGTTTCTCCTGCTGGCAGTGCTGGTGATGGCCGAATCCCTGCGGCTGGCCGGCCGCAATCGCAATGAGGAGCGGATTACCCGGGCCGAGGGCGCGGTCCGCCGTTTCGACCGTCGCAACCCCAACTACACCCGCTGGGGTCGCTTCAACTATGGCCTGGCCCCCAGGAACCCGGACGTGATGGCCGGAGCGCTGTTCAGCACCCTCAGCAGCCGGCTGGGCTACGAGCAGATGCTGGCGTTCGCCGAGCTGGTGGTCAGTCCCGAGCTCACCGACCGCTACCTCGAGCGCCTGGCCGATGCTCCCGGCAATGGGACCACCTCGCGCCAGCTGGCGTTCCTCTGCGGGGCGATGGAGGCCAACGGCTACACCCCCGAGCAGCGGGCGCGGGTCTCCGAGGCCCTGGAAGCCCGGGCCCGGAAGGAATACAAGCTGCTGAAGATTCACAAGAGCCTGCACAAGATCTTCTGAAGGCGAGCGGGCTTTCAGAGCTTGCCCTTCAGGCTGAAGACCTTGGTCTCGCCGAAACGCAACGGGAAGCTCACCTCCCGCACACCCCTGCCGTACGTTTTCCGCTCGAACACCTCATAGCAATCGACCGCCGCGGGGAAGCGCAGGGTGCGCTCCCCCCCGCGGCCGCCGTGGATCACCGCAAATGCGCCATCGGCCCAGAACGGGTCTCCGGACTCGCTCCAGACATGGGCCCCGGCCCGGCGCGCCGCCTCGCGCAGCAGTTCGGCATCGAGGTACTTGGTCCCGACCCACAGCGAGCGGTAGCCGGCGCGGGTGGTCTCGCCGATGGCGATCAGGTTCTTCTCGCCGTAATAGATTCCGCCCGCGCCCTGGGAGCTGTCGGCCAGGAAGAACAGCGGGTCGGTCAGCGAGCGGCCCAGCTCCAGCAGGTGGCCGGGCTCCTTGGTTTCGAAGCTGCCGAAAATCACCCGGTTGCAGCAGCCGTAGTGGCGGTCGCGGGCCAGGTTGGCGGTGAGCGGGTGGCGCGGGTTGTCGATCACGATCGAGGGCCGGTGGTCGCCGCGCTTGAAGTCGAAATCGAACCCGGTCAGCTCCTCCATGTGCGCCACCGACAGCTGCGGCGAGGCCTCGGGGTTGATCAGGCCCGGGGCGTAGATCCACAGCGCGGTTGCCCCCTTGCGGGCAATTTTTTCCCGGATCGCCGCCCGGTCCGCATCGCTCAAGGTCAGCGCGTTGAGGAAGACATAGAGCTTGTAGTCGGGCATGGCGGGGTGGGCCAGGTCGCGGACATAGTAGTAGTCGTAGGGCACCCCGGCCCGGTCGAACTCCAGCTCGCGCTGCCACATCAACTGGTCGCGCAGGGTCTCGTGATCGGTGTGGAAGATGCTGGGCTCGCTCACCAGCAGGGCCACCTCGGCCCCGCGCGGGGCGGCCAGCCGTCGCGAGGCGGCGAACAGCTCCTGGATCCGCCCGATGGTGGCGATCAGCTCCGGGTGGTGATACCACTTGTCGCGGTTCGTGTTCTCGAACCACCAGGACCAGGAGCGCTGGGTGAGGTTCTTGGCCATGTCGCGTTTCAGCAGCTCGCAGCTTTCCCAGGCATCGGCGGCCTGGCTCCACTTGACATGGTTGGAGGGGTCGGAGAGGTGGGTGCGGGTGTCATCCTCGTTCCACCAGATCATCTTTCGCAGGTTGAACGAGCTCATCGGGGCGCGCGAGGTGGCGTACCCGCCCACCGCGCGGTTGAAATAGGTGCCCGGGGCCGAGCAGATGTCGATCGCCCCGCTGTCCTGGATGCGCTCGACCGCCGCGGCCACCCCCATCTCGTGGTAGATCGAGCAGGTGAGGTGGCCGTAGAACGCCCCGGTGAGCAGCTTTCCGCCCGAAAGCTGCTTGACCCGCCGGCCGAAACGGATGATCGCATCGGCGACACTGCGGTTGACCGCCCGGTAGTAGTCGCTCTCGAACTCGCTGAAATCCGGGTTGGCCAGGGTGCCGAAGCTGCTGCGGGAGTCGTAGCGGCGCAGGACCAGCTCGCCCACCCCGGCATAGAGGGTGCGCTCGGCCAGCTGCGGGATGCGCACCTGGTCGAAGCTTTTGACATCGTTGTTCCAGGCCGCGGCCAGCGCCTGGTCCGTGCCGTACTTCTCCCGCAGGAACTCCTTGAAATAAGCCAGCATCGGGGGCGAAAAATCATGGGCGTGGTAACGGCGGTCGTAGGTGACCGTGTAGTACCACTCCTCGGTCTCGCTGGCGGTGAAGAAATAGCCGGCCACCCGGTGGGCGAACTCCGAGGCCTCGACTTTTTTCACGAACTCGGCCAGCGCCTCCTCGGCCCGCTCCTGCCAGGCGGTGCTGGCCAGGGAGAACTTGAGGTTGTCGGTGAGCACCGGGTCATAGGTGCGGCCGATCTTGGTGTTGATGATCATCCGCACCTCGCCGTTCTCGAAGCGGATGCATTCCGCGGGGTGCTGCTCCATCCAGTCGCGGGGCGGGTCCAGCGACAGGCGCAGGATCAGGATCGCCTCCGGGTCCTGGGCCAGGATCCTTCCGGCGAGCACCCGCAGCTTGGCGAAGCCCTCCGGGTCTTTCCATTCGGTGTCGCAGATCGGGAAGTGGATCTTGACCCCGGCCCCCAACAGGTCGGCCAGGTAGCGGTCATCCTGATTGTTGCGCGAGCAGAAGGACATCGGGGTGACCGGCTCGCCGCCGGCGTAGAGCACCGAGAACCCGTTTTCGGTGCGGACCTCGGCCGGCAGGCAATGGAACTCCGCCCGGGCGGGGAGGGCCGCGGCGAGCAGGGTCAAGAAGGCCAGGAGCGCGGCGTGCAGCGCAGCGAGTTGCGAAGCGTGTAGCCGAGCGCGTGGCGCAGCGCCCGGGAGGGACCAGGGTCTTGTCATCGGGGAAGTCTCGCGTTGGGGTGAGGGCAGCGAACCGCGGCGCGCCGGGCGGTCAGCCCCGGCCCATCCCGGCCAGGTACTTCTCGGCTTCCAGGCTGGCCATGCAGCCCATTCCGGCGGCGGTGATCGCCTGGCGGTAGCGGTAGTCGACCACATCCCCGGCGGCGAACACGCCCGGCACGCTGGCGGCGGTGCCGCCGCGCACGATGATGTAGCCCTCCTGGTCCAGCTCGAGCCGGCCCTGGAAGATTTTGCTGTTGGGCTCGTGGCCGATCGCCAGGAACATCCCGTCCACCTTGAGCTCGGTGTGGTCGCCGCTGCGGAGGTTGGTGAGCCGCAGGGCCTCGACCCCATGCTCCTCCGAGCCGATCACGTCCTGGACCACCGTGTTCCAGAGGACCTTGAGCTTGGGGTTGGACAGGGTGCGCTGCTGCATGATCTGGGAGGCGCGGAAAGTGTCGCGGCGGTGGATCAGGGTCACCCGGGTGGCGAACTTGCTGATGAAATCGGCCTCCTCCATCGCCGAGTCGCCGCCGCCGATCACCGCCACCTCCTTGCCGCGGTAGAAGAAGGCATCGCAGGTGGCGCAGGTGCTGACTCCCCGGCCGACAAAGCGCCGCTCGTTCTCCAGCCCGAGCCAGCGGGGCCGGGCCCCGGTGGCGATGATCACCGAGGCGGCGCGGAACTCCTGGCCCCCGGCGAACACTCTCAGCTCCCGCCCGCTGAAATCGACCCGTTCGACCTCCTCGGGCAGGAACTCGGTCCCGAAGCGGGCGGCCTGGGCGTGCATGGTCTGCATGAGCTGCGGCCCGAGGATGCCGTGCTCGAAGCCCGGGAAGTTCTCCACCTCGGTGGTGGTGGTGAGCTGGCCCCCGGGCAGGGAGCCCTCGAACACCAGCGGCTCCAGGGCGGCCCGCGCCGAGTAGATCGCCGCGGTGAGCCCGGCGGCCCCCGATCCGATGATGAGCTGGCGGCGGTTGCTGTTGCTGTCGGTCATGAGCGTTCCCCTGTCTGGGTGGTCTCGTGCGGTGTCCTGGGGTGAATTTATCACGCGGGGGGCGGATAATCAATACGGGCGCCCGGCGGCGACCACCCGGGCCGGCTGAAATAAAAAAATCGTGACCCTGCTTGACAAACCCTTCCGGTTTGTGGTAAAGTCTTCTGTGAAGGACATGGATGGCTAACATCTTGTCCTGCAATCGTTCGGCGCGATCCGGACCACCGGCCCCGGGGGCCGTCCCACCCTCTCCCGGCTCGCTCGCCCGGCTTACCCAACCAGAATCAAGGACAAGCTGATGCCAAAAGAGTTGTTCGGGCAGTTCCTGACCCGTCGCGGAATGGTCCGGCAGCAGGACATCGATGAGGCGCTGCTGTTGCAGGAAGTGCTGGGCGACAGTCTGGCGGCCTCGGCCCTGGCCCGCGACCTGATCACTTTTCAGGATGTCGGGCGGGCGCTGGAGCGGATGGACCAGGGTCGCCTGGATTTCGCGGGTGCGGCCCTGGAGCTGCGGCTCCTGACCCGGGAACAGACGGCGGAGCTGCGCCAGGATGGCGACCACCGCTTCCGCCTAGGCGAGTTGCTGGTGGCCACCACCCGCCTCAGCCAGGGGCAGTTGGAGGAGGAGCTGGCGCATTTCACCCTCGAACGGCTGCTGGTCTCCGGGCCCAATGTCACCAAGGCCGGCCTGGTCGAGCGCATCGCCCGGGCGACCGGCCTGGAGCGTGTCGCGGTCAAGCCGGTGCTGGAATCGATCCTGGAGGCGATCTCGGGGGAACTGGCCGGCGGCGGCAGCGTAACCATCAAGGGATTCGGCACGTTCATCACCCGCAGCTACCCGGCCCGGCGCGGGATCAACCCTCGCACCCGGGGAAAGATCAGCATCCCGCGCCGCCGGACCGCGGTGCTGCGCTATGCCAGAAAACTCCGGAACCGGGTGAACAAAGGCGGTTGTTGAGGGTACAAACACTCGAATCGCGCCGGGAAGATAAAAGGTTGACAAACCAACCATCCCGGTGTTATCGTAGAAAGTTTAAAGGCTCTTCTTCACTGCTGTGGTTAAGCGTAACTTCATTCAGGCTAATTAGTTGAACGAGCGGTGCAGCTGCCGGCAACTATTGCCGGCCAACCGGAGGCAAGCGTTTTGAGAGAGTGGGTGAAATCCCTCGGTCTGGCTTTCGTTCTGTTCCTGTTGATCCGCACCTTCCTGGTCCAGGCTTTCAAGATCCCGACCGGGTCGATGGAAAGCACCTTGCTGGTCGGGGATTTTCTGCTGGTGAACAAGCTGGCCTACGGGGCCACCACCCCGAACAAGCTGCCATTTCTGGATGTCGAGCTGCCCAACCTGCACCTGCCGGGTTATGAGGAGCCCAAGCGCGGCGACATCGTGGTCTTCGAATACCCCCTCGACCGCTCGCTGGACTTTGTCAAGCGCTGTGTCGGGGTGCCCGGCGACACGGTGGAGATGCGGGACAAGGTGCTCTATATCAATGGCGTGCCACAGGATGAGCCCTTTGTCCAGCACATCGACCCCGAGATCCGGCGCAACGAGAACCGTTGGACCGATGCCGGCCGGTTCGGCTGGCAGTTCGACTACCTGACCGAGGTCAAGCGGCGGGAGCTGGCCGGGCAGTCCTACGAGCCGACCCGGGACACTTTCGGACCGATCGTGGTCCCCGCGGGCAGGTACTTCTGCCTCGGCGACAACCGGGATTTCTCCAGCGACAGCCGGTTCTGGGGTTTTGTCGACCGGGAGCTGGTCAAGGGCCGGCCGATGGTGCTCTACTTCTCCTGGGACCAGGAGGACTGGATGCCCAGGTTCGGGCGGATCGGGCACATCATTCAATAGCACTGGACCGGGCAGCACTCGGCCGGATCGATACCGCAGCAGCATTATCGGGGTAAACGCAAGGAGCGCCTGTTAATGAAAGCCAGCAATACAAAGAAGTCCTACTTCGACGAGGGGTCGCTGGATCAGTACCTGAAGGAGATCAGCAACTACCCGCTGATCCCCCGGGAAGACGAGGTCGAGCTGGCCCAGAGGATCAAGCAGGGCTGCCAGAAAGCGCTCGACAAGCTGGTCCGCAGCAACCTCCGCTTCGTGGTCTCGGTCGCCAAGAAGTATCAGAACCAGGGCGTCTCGCTGGCCGACCTGATCAACGAGGGCAACCTCGGCCTGATCCGCGCCGCCCACAAGTTCGACGAGACCAAGGGCATCAAGTTCATCTCCTACGCGGTCTGGTGGATCCGCCAGGCCATCCTCCAGGCGCTGGCCGAGCAGAGCCGCGGATCGTGCGGGTGCCGCTCAACCGCGCCGGCACGCTGCACCGCATCGGCAAGCGCGCCTCCGCGCTGCTCCAGGAGCTGGGGCGCGAGCCGACGCCGACCGAGATCGCCGAGGGGATGGACATCATCGATGGAGGAGGTCCAGCAAGACCCTCTCCATCTCCCAGAACCACCTCTCGCTCGACGCGCCGCTCACGCCGGGCGAGGACAACCGGCTGCTCGACTACCTGCCCGACACCCAGAACCGCCGGCCCGACGCGAGACGCTTCGAGCACGCGCTCACGCGAGTCGATCGAGGAGGTCGCTCTCCACGCTCAAGGAGCGCGAGGCCAAGATCCTGCGCCTCTACTTCGGCCTCGACGGCCCCGAGCCGATGACGCTGGAGGAGATCGGCCGGCTGCTGGGCATCACCCGCGAGCGGGTGCGGCAGATCAAGGAGAAGGCGCTGAGCCGCCTGCGCCATGTCTCGCGCAGCCGGGCCCTGCAGTCTTTCCTCAACTGACCGCGGGACCAGGTTCGAGCTATGCAGCTAGGGGATCGCACCACCAGGGTGCGATCCCCTTTTTTGTGGTTCGTCCGTGAATTCCGGGGAGGCGCAGGGGTGGTGGGAACCCCGGATCGCTTGGCAATTCCTGAAGCCTGACGGCTGGTTACTTTTTGTGACCAAAAAGGGAGAGGTGAGTCCCCAGCTTGCTTTTTACTTCCGCAAGCATGACAGGCGGTTTCTACTTTTTGTGACCAAAAAGTAGCAAAAAGTCTCTTGGAGCCAAGGCCGCGAAGCTGAAAGAGCATCGAGGTCTTTAACAGCCGCCGAGGGTACGAGGGAAAAAATCGCTCCTTTGGAGGTCGCCGCGTTTCGCGCCATCCCTGGCGCTGCAACGCCATGGCCTGCCGACCTCTCTCGCTTCGTAGCAGCCGCGATGGAAATTGCGTGGCTCTCCCATTGCTTCCCCTTGCCTCCAGCCGCGGCCCGAACCCCCCCACCCCCCTCCCCAAGACACCACCGTTGCTTCCCTGGCTGATCAGCTTGAGCTTGACCGATGTCAGGGGGTTGGCCCGTAGGGGCCGGCCCCCGTGCCGGCCCTAAAAAACACAACCCCCTGTTTCCCCCTTTGGTAAGGGGGATCAACGGCACTGCCGCCCGACCGGTGGCATCAACACCAGTCCCGGGTGTCGGCAGCCAGCTCGGAGCTTGCCGTAGGGGCGCGGCATGCCGCGCCCGTGGCAAAGGCGGGCGGCCACGGGGCCGCCCCTACGTTGGGAACGAATCACCATTTCCTGTGGGCGACCGGCCGGTCGCTCCATGCTCCGACCCTGGTCTTTCATCCCCCGTGCACCTCAATCATCCGCAGCGGACTGGCTGATGTTAATCGGCTGTCCGATCGCCAAAAGCAAACTTTCGAAAAAGTTTGGGAAAGTGGAAAGGGGGTTCGGGGGGAGGGCGGAAAACCTTTTTCAAAAGGTTTCCGCCCTCCCCCCGCAAGAACCGGGGGTCAAGGTTTCGGCCCGCCGAACTCCCATTTTTTCTTCCCGACTGTCTCCAGCAGCAGCTGGCGGCCCTCCATCACATCCTGGCCCAGGGCCCAGATCATCACCCCCCGCAGCCCGTTGACCCGGGCGAAATCGCACTTGAGCGCGGTCGAGCGCGGGTTGTCGAAAGTGATCATCCGCTGGCGGGAATCGGCGGAGAGCCAGGGCACCAGCGAGACCTCATCCCAGTGGTACTCCCAGCCGCCCGCGGCATAGCCGAGCATGATCTCGTTGTAGTCGATGTACCGGCCCCCATCGCTGGGCCCGCGCAGGTCGCTCGCTTTCAGCTCGAAACCATAGAACGGCAGTCCCAACAGCAGCTTCTCGGGCGGGATCCCCATGTCATCGCGCAGGAAACTGATCGCCGTATGGCAGCTCTGGGGCACCCCGGTGCCGCGCGGGGCGACCGAGTAGAGCGGCGAGTTGTGGCCGGCGCGATTGCCCCACAACCCGTGAAAGTCGTAGGTCATCACGTTGAACCAGTCCAGCTTCTCGCGCAGCACGGCATGGACAAAGGTCTGCTGCTCGCCGAGCCGGGCGCCGATCGCCATCGTGATCAGCAGCGGCGGGTCGAGCCGGTCCACCGCCTCGCGCAACTCGCTCACCAGCAGGGCGTGGTTGTCGCGCTCGGTGGTGTTCCTGGGATACTCCCAGTCGAAATCGATCCCATCGTAGCCGTTGGTCCGGCAGAACCCGATCAGGTTGGCGATGAATTTCTTCCGCAGCTCCGGGCTGGCCGACACCGGGGGGAAGCCCTCCACCGCGCGGCCGCCGCCGCCTCCGCCCAGCGAGACCAGCACCTTGCGCCCGGCGCGGTGGGCGGCCGCGATCAGCTCCGGGTAGAGGAAGTTTTCCCCGACCTGCAGGGTGCCATCCGGGTTGGGGACAATGAACGCGTGGCAGAGGTGGGTCAGCACCTTGAAGTCCACCTGGTCGGCGGGAAGGATGCTGCGCATCCCGGCCGGGTAGTAGCCCAGCACGTAGGATTCCGCGGCGCGGGCGGGCGCGAACAGGGCGGCCAGGGCCAACAGCGCGACAGTCAGGAACAGCTGGGGGATGAACTGGAGCTTGAGCATCGGCGGCACCTGCGGCAAAGGTTGGACCGGGCCGGCCCCGGCGAGGGGCGCCGGCAGGGAAGCAGCTGTCCTGATTTTAAGCGGGCGGCCGCCCGGAGACAAGTTTCTCCCGCGCTGCGAACCAATTCGATAACAGCGGGAGAAGGCAACTGCTTTTTCCGGGAGAGGGAGAAACCTTTTGAAAAAGGTTTCTCCCTCTCCCCGGACCCCTCTTCCTCTTTCCAAAACTTTTTCGATAGTTTAAGGCGGATCTCGGAAAGCAGTCAGGATCAACTGCAATTCTTGATTGCCTGGCGCCCCGGGCCGACTTATCTTGACCGAAATCTTCTTTTCGCTGCTGCGCCGACCCTGACCCCGGGAGGTTCCCGATGAGACTCGCACTCCGCCTGGCCCCGCTGGCCCTGGCCCTGGCGCTGGCCTTCCCGCCCGCCGCCGACTGCTACAGCGCCCGTCGCGAGCTGCGCCTGCCGCAACTGCCGGGCTACACCACCCTGGCCGGCGACTTCCACATGCACACCGTGTTCTCGGATGGGCTGGTCTGGCCGACTGTCCGGGTGGAGGAGGCCTGGCGCGAGGGGCTGGATGCTTTCGCGATCACCGACCACCTCGAGTACCAGAAGCACAAGGCGGATGTCCGCAAGGCCCACAACCAGCCCTGGGAGCTTTCCCGGCCGGTCTCGGCGGGACTGGGGATGATCCAGGTGCGCGGCTCGGAGATCACCAAGCGGATGCCGATGGGGCACTTCAATGCGATCTTCCTCCGGGACTCGGAGCCGGTGGAGCACGAGGATTACCTGGAGTCGATCCGGCTGGCGGTGGAGCAGGGAGCGTTTGTCTTCTGGAACCACCCCTATTTCCAGCAGCAAGATGAGCTGGCGGTCTGGCACCCGGAGCAGACCGCGGTGATGGAGCGGGGCTGGATGCACGGGATCGAGCTGGTCAATGGCGACACCTACTGCGCCGAGGCCCACCGCTGGGCGCTGGAAAAAAAGCTCACCATGCTCGGCAGCTCGGATGAGCACAATGCGATCAGCATGAGCTATGACTTCGCCCGGGGCGAGCACCGGCCGCTGACCCTGGTGTTCGCCGGCGCGCGCAGCGAGGAGGCGCTGAAAGAGGCGCTGTTCGCCCGTCGCACCGTGGTCTGGGGGATGGATGGCCGGGTGTTCGGCGAGCAGGAATGGCTGGACAAGCTGTTTGCCGCCGCGGTCAGTGTCGAGAACCCGGAATTCGAGCTCAAGGGCTGGGGCGCCGCGGCGCTGCGGCTGCGCAACCCGACCGACCTGGCTTTCGTGCTGGCGCTGGATGGCCCCTCCCCGGAGGGCCTGCGGTTGCCGAAGCGGCTGACCGTGCCCCCCGGCGCGGTGGCGCTGCTGGAGATCGGCGCGACCTCGGGCAATCGGGAAGGAGTGGAGGAGCTGGTCCTGCCCTACCGGGTGGAGAACCTGCTTCCCACGCCGGACCAGGCGCTGCGGGTGAACTTCCCGGTGCGGGTGCGGTTTGTCCCGGCTCCGCCCCCGCCGAAAAAGTACTGAGGCCGAGCTGGCAACCAAGACAAGCTTTCCGGGGGGAGGGCGGAAAACCTTTTACAAAAGGTTTTTCAGCCCTCCCCCCGGACCCCCTTCTCACTTTTCCAAAACTTTTTCGCTGGTTCGATAGCGGGTGTCGAATAGCAAGTTGAGAAAAAGGCTCAGTCCGGCCCGCCGGGATTCCTGGTAACCGCTGCGGAAGAGTGGCTCATGCAGCCCACGCCGCGGTGGCGGCTGGTGCCGCCTGGGGGTGCAAAAATAAGGACTGTCCTCTGGTCTCGGAAGTTTGTCTCATCCTGACATGATAGTCCCACCTGCATAACAAACTTTCGAGAAAGTTTGGGAAAGTGGAAGGGGGACAGGGGGAGGGAGGAAACCTTTTTTAAAAGGTTTCCTCCCTCCCCCCGGAAAAGCTTGGGGATCAGCCCTCGCGGCGGTAGAGCCCGGGCGCGGGATCGAAGCGCCAGCCGGGGCCGAATTCGCGGTCGGGGGGCAGCAGGGCCAGCCGGCCCTCGTCCAGCAGCTCCTCGCAGCGCTCGAAACTTTCCAGGCCGCTCACCGAGTCCACCTCGCGCAGGTTGAGGCAGCCGGCCAGGGCGGCCAGCCTCAGGGAGCGCTCGCAGTCTCTTCCCCGCAGCAGGCCCGCCAGCAGTCCGGAGATGCTCACATCTCCGGCTCCGGTGGCGCTGGCCACTCGCGCGGGTACGAAAGCCGGGGCCCACAGCTCGCGGTCGGCCCAGGCGGCGGGGTCGGCCGGCGTGGCCCGGCCCAGCGCGGCCAATCGATCTGTCCCGGCGGTGCGCAGGTACATCCCCTGGGAACCGGCCTTGAGCAGGCAGGCCGCCGCCCCCAGCTCCAGCGCCTCCCGGGCCAGCTCGCGGAACCAGGTGGTGGGGATGTGTCCCACCAGCTCGCCCGGATGGCGCTCCCGTAGCGCCAGGTACTCGGCCGGGCGCAGGCAGCACAGGCTTTCCTCGATGCTCGGCAGGAACAGGTCCACCTGCGGCAGCACCCGGGTGAACACCGCCCGCCAGTCCAGCCGGGCTTCCGGGCTGCGGGGATCGAGCATGCACAGGTCCAGGCTGGTGGCGGCCCCCAGTTCCCGCGCTTTTCTGAAGATCGCTTCCAGCTCCTGTCCCTGGTCGGCATAGAGCCGGGGCATCAGGGTGGGGTAGCCCAGGTGCAGGACCCGGGCCCGGGCAACCCGTCCCCAGTCGACATGGGAGCAGTCGAAGCGGGTGTTGGTCCCGGGATGGTGCAGGAACAGCCGGTCGATCCCCGGCGGGCTCAGCACCACCGAATAGCTGGTGGCCTCCTCCGGGGCTTCCATCAATGCGACTTCCGCCCGCTCGCGCTCCAGCAGCTCGCGCACGACCCGCCCCAGGGCATCCTTTCCCACCAATGCGTTGACCGCCACCGCCAGCCCCAGCCGCGCCAGTCCCAGCCCGGTGTTGGGCGCCGCCCCTCCCAGCGACAGCCGCAAGCTGCCGGCCATGAGCATGCAGCCCGGTCGCAGCAACTGCTCCAGGCGCTCCGCTCCGGTGGATGGAATCGTCGGGGTCAGGTCCAGGCAGAGGTAGCCCGCGGCCACCGCCTCCAGCGCGGAAGCATCGACCGGGCCGCCCACCGGCAGGGGGAATTCCATCGCAGGGCCTTTCGGGTTGGGGATGGCGCGCGGGGGGGTGACAGCGGTCAGACCCGCCGGACCCCGGGGTCGGTAAACAGGTCCAGCTCATCGCGGCTGGTGGTGGAGAATTCGCTCACCACCGCCCCCTGCGGCCCGGCCTGGAACCAGTGCCGGGTATCCGGGTCCAGGGTGTGCTGGTCCCCGGGCCGCAGCACCAGCTCGCGCCAGACCGTGAAATGCTCCCGATGGTCTGCGGGCACTTGCGCCAGCGGCCGTGGGACAGGCGCGCCCGGCAGGTAGAGCCAGACCTCGCCCGCGCGGCAACGGAAGGTTTCCTCCTTGCCCGGGCCGCCATCGGGCAGGGCCGGGTGACAGTGCTCCGGGACAAGCTGCCCGGGCAGCAGCACGATCTCCTTGGCGCAGCAGCGCGCGGTGTTGAGATAGACCAGCACCGCCGCGCCGATCTCCTCGAACCGGCCCAGGCCGAAATCGGCGAGCTCCATCCCCGCCAGCTCCTCCGGGCGCACGATCAGCCCGGCCCGCTCCAGCCGCTCCCCGGCCAGCTGTCGGTAATGTTCCCGCCGCTCTCCGGTCATGTTCCCTCCCGGTCACTGTACTGACGGCATTCCTCAGCTTGCGCCCGGTGATGCCGACCGGCTGTCCGGCATCCAGTTTAAACTAGCGAAAAAGTTTTGGAAAGTGAGAGGGGGTCCGGGGGAGGGAGGAAATCCCGACCAACGGGATTTTCTCCCTCCCCCCGAAAAAGATGGTACGTTTTCGAATCAGGATGAAAGATGCCGCGCGATGGGCCGGGGGTCAAGCCCCGACTCCCTTCGGACCGCGGAGTTATCCTTGCCCGGTCCGGGGCCCGCTTGTATAATGGAAGGCGTTTGCGCCAGTCGCCATGCCCCGGCGCCGATGCTTCACCCTCCACCAGCCCGAAGGAAGATGCCGATGGTAACTTTCACCCCGCTCGACTGGTTCTGGGTAATCGCTTATGTCCTGCTGATGGTGGCCTGCGGAGTGCTGTTCTACCGCCTGGCCAGCCGCGGCGAGTCGGACTTTTTCCTGGCCGGCCGCGGGCTGCCGTGGTGGCTGCCCACCGCCAGCGTCTATGCCACCCACACCGCCACCGACACCCCGATCTGGATCAGCGGGGTGATCTACCGCTATGGGCTGAGCGGAATCTGGTACACCTTTTTCCCGGCCTGGTGCGCGATCAGCGCTTTCATCAGCACCCGCATCTTCCGCCGCTCGCTGGCTTACACCCAGGCCGAGTGGCAGTGCCTGAGGTTCTCCGGGATGGGCTCCGAGCTGCTGCGGGGGTGGCTGGCCGGCTGGCAGGTGTTCATGAACATGTTCATCCTGGGCTGGGTCGGGATCGCGATGGGCAAGGTTTTCACCTTCCTGTTCCCCCAGTACCCGGAGTGGGTGGGGATGGTGCTGTTCTCGGCGATCACCGCGGTCTATGTGCTGTTCGCCGGCTATTGGGGAGTGGTGATGGCCGATTTTCAGCAGGCGGTGATCATGACCCTGGTCATCATCGTGGTCTCGGTCTGGCAGATTGTCGCCGCCGGGGGCCCGAGCGGGATTGTCGCCCGGCTGGGCGAGCTCGGCCAGAGCTGGCGGCTCGACCCCCTGCATTTTTCCGGGATGTGGAGCGGGGAGTTTCCGCTGGCCTGGTTCCTGACCATGATCTTCATCGCCCTGCTGGGCGGGATCGGGATGGGCAGCCACCTGGACTGGTACATCGAGAGCCAGCGCATCCAGAGCGCCCGCAATGTGCGCGATGCCTCCTGGTCGATCTGGTGGGGCTCGCTGCTGGTGCTCACCCGCAATGGGCTCTGGGCGGTGGCGGTGCTGGGCTTTTTCGTGCTGTTCCCGGAAGTCCGGGACCCCAACCAGTCGGAGATGGCCTGGTTCGTGATGGGCTTCCGGGTGCTGCCGTCCGGGATGGTCGGCTGCTTCTTCGCCGCGATCCTGGCGATCCACTTCAGCACGGTGGCCTCGCTGCTCAATGTCGGGGCGATGTATTTCACCCGCGACCTCTACCACCACTACATCAAGCCGGATGCCTCCCAGCAGCGGCTGGTCTGGATCGGCCGGGTCAGCACCCTGGCGATCCTGGTGGGCTCGTTCTTCTACGGGCTGATGATGGAGAACATCACCCAGTGGCTGATTTTCGCGCTGTGGATCATGGCCGCCGGGACCTGGCTGCCCTCGATCCTGCAGGTGGTCTGGTGGCGCTTCAACTGCCTGGGGTTATCTCTCGAGCTGGCTGGCCAACCTGGCGCTGTCCTGGCTGGTGGTGTGGGTGCTGCCGGCCTACGATGTGATCCCGGCGCTGCTCGACTACCAGCAGTTCTGGGTGCTGCTGGGGCTGGGGATGCTGATCTACGTGCCGGTGACTTTCCTCACTCCGCCCGATGACATGAGCCGGCTGGCCAAGTACTATGCGATGACCCGGCCGATCGGCTGGTGGGGCCCGGTCCACCGCGAGGCGGTGCGCCTGGGGCTGATCCAGGACTGATCTTGCGCGGCGGGGGCGACCGGAAAAACCCTCCACGAGGGACACGAAGGTACACTAAGGAAAAACCTGCGTGTCCTGCGTGGAGATGTTTCGCAAAACTTCTTTATGTTTAACTACTTATGTCGAATGTCAAGTTGACATGATATTTTTCATCCATCCCCGCCACAGGAGGAATCGATGAACCCGAACCTGTTCAGTTTCGCCGGACTGCTGCTGCTGTCGCTGTGCGCCGTCCTGCCGCTGGTTGCCCAGGACCAGGAGCTCAAAGCGGTCACCGCCCGGCCGGGCCAGCCGCCCTCGGATGCGATCGTGCTGTTCGATGGCAAGAACCTCGATCAGTGGGAAAACCAGCGCGGCGGCCCCGCCAACTGGAACATCTTCGAGGGCTGGTACATGTCGGTCGGCGAGGGCGGGATTGTCACTCGGCAGGAGTTCGGCGACTTCCAGCTCCATGTCGAGTTCGCCGCCCAGTTCCCGCCGGTCGGCGAGGGCCAGAACCGCGGCAACAGCGGGGTCTACCTGCAGGGGATCTACGAGCTGCAGGTGCTGGATTCCTACCGCAACCCCACCTATGCCGATGGCCAGGCCGGGGCGATCTACAAGCAGCATATCCCGCTGGTCAACTCCTCCCGCGCTCCCGGCGAGTGGCAGTGCTACGATATCGTCTTCCACGCTCCGAAGTTCGATGCTTCCGGCAACCGCACCGCCCAGGCGACCCTGACCGTGCTGCACAACGGGGTGCTGGTCCAGGACCATGTCCTGCTCGAGGCCACCCCGGGCGGAGTGCGCGAAAAGGAGGCCGCGAAGGGCCCGATCTTCCTCCAGGATCACAACTGCCCGGTGCGCTTCCGCAACATCTGGATCAGGGAACTTTAGGCATCGCGTGGAAAGCGCTTCAGGAGAGGAGTCACAAGAGCATGACCAGCAGAGAGATCGTCCGGGCGGCGCTGGCCCACCGCGAGCCGCCCCGGGTGCCGGTGGATTTCGGCGCGACCGCGGTCACCGGGATGCATGTCAGCCGGGTGGCCGCCCTGCGCGAGCATTTCGGGCTGGAACGGCGGCCGGTCAAAGTCCACGAGCCCTACCAGATGCTGGGACTGGTCGAGCCGGACCTGCAGACGGCGCTCGGAGTGGATGTGGATGGGGTCTGCCCGCGCAACACGATGTTCGGCTTCCCGGCCGAGCGCTGGAAGCCCTGGCGTACCCAGCAGGGGCTGGAAGTGCTGGTGCCGGGCGATTTCAACACCACCACCGCGGCCAATGGCGATCTGCTGATCTACCCCGGCGGCGACACGACAGTCCCGCCCAGCGGACGGATGCCCAAGGGCGGCTGGTTCTTCGACACGATCATCCGCCAGGAGCCGATCGATGAGGAGCAGCTCGACCCGGCCGACAACCTGGAGGAGTTCGGGCCCATCACCGCGGCCGAGCTGGAGTCGTTCCGCGCCCAGGCCGAGGCCCTGCGCGATTCGGGACGGGCGGTGATCGCCAACTTCGGCGGGACCGCGTTCGGGGACATCGCCCTGGTGCCGGGTCCGTTCCTCAAGCATCCCAAGGGCATCCGCGACATCGCCGAGTGGTACATGTCCACTGTCGCTGCGCCCGGACTATCTCCACCGGGTGTTCGAGCGCCAGACCGAGATCGCCCTGGCCAACCTGGAGCGGATCGCCCCGGTGCTCGGCGACCGGGTGGAGGCGGTGTTTGTCTGCGGCACCGATTTCGGCACCCAGACCGGCACCTTCTGCTCCGTCGGAGACCTTCCGCGAGCTTTACCTGCCTTACTACAAGCAGGTCAACGGCTGGATCCACCGCCACACCGGCTGGAAGACATTCAAGCACTCCTGCGGCGCGGTGGAAAGCTTCATGGAGCGTTCATCGAGGCCGGGTTCGACATCATCAACCCGGTGCAGTGCTCGGCGACCGGGATGGAGCCGGAAAAGCTGAAAGAGCGCTACGGCGACCGGCTGGCGTTCTGGGGCGGCGGGGTGGACACCCAGCGGACGCTGCCGTTCGGCACTCCCGCCAGGTGCGCGAGCAGGTGCTGCGGCGTTGCGAGGTGTTCGCCCCGCGGCGGCGGGTTCGTGTTCAACGCGATCCACAATGTCCAGGCCGTGACCCCGGTGGAGAACATGGTCGCGATGCTGGAGGCGGTGCGCAGTTTCAGCGGGGCGGCGCGCTAGCGGCGTGTGTGATGAACTCTGTGTCGGGTATTTAGGCTGTGCGGCCGGCAAAGGCACACACCCCGGCCCGCCTGTAGCGGGCCACCCCTCTGGTAGAGGGGATCGAAACCGCTATCGCTCAAGCGCTTAGCTCAAAGCTCCGGCCGAAGCCGGACCAATCCCCTACCAAAGGGGGACACCGGGGGTGGTGTTCTTTCCCACTGCTGAGTGCATCACACCCTCTAAGGGGAATTGCTGACCGCTGTGCCCGGTTTTCTTCTAACCGCTTAAACTGCATGTGGTTTTAATCCCCTCTAAACAGAGGGGTGGCTCCCGCCACCGGCGGGAGCCGGGGTGTGTGGTCTTTTTCAGCGGTCACTGCTTGAGGCGGCGGTCGTAGCAGCTCATCATACGCTATCGTCCTGTTGGATTAACACGATTTTTAACGCGCATCACCCCCTGCGAGGCCCCATGACCGCAGTCTCCCTCTCTCCGTTCGACCTGGCCGTGTTCGTGCTCTATTTTGTCGGGATTGTCGGCTACGGGCTCTATATCGCCCGCAAGGAGAAAGCCACCAGCCGGGAGTATTTCCTGGCCGGAGACCGTCTTCCCTGGTACGCGATCGGCGGCTCGCTGACCGCATCCAACATCTCCGCCGAGCATTTTGTCGGGCATGATCGGCTATGCCTACGCCGCCGGGCTGGTGGTGGCCAACCTGGAGTGGGGCAACTGGTACACCTACCGCCTGCTGGTCTGGATTTTCCTGCCCTACTACATGCGCAGCGGGCTGTACACCATGCCGGAGTTCCTGGAGCGCCGTTACAACCGCACCACGCGCTACCTGTACGCGGTCACCACCCTGCTCACCTACGTCCTGGGGTTTATCGCCGCCATCCTTTATGCCGGGGCGGTGGTGCTGCAGGCCCTGTTCGGCCTGCCCTGGTGTACGGAGTGCTGCTGATGGCGGTCACCACGGCGCTGTACACGATCTACGGCGGGCTGCTTTCGGTGGTCTGGACCGATTTCTCCAGTTCATCATTCTTTTTGCCGGCGGGATAACGGTGACTCTGCTGGGACTGGACGCCACCGGAGGGCTGGTGCCGCTGTTGCGGGAATCCCGGAGAAGTTTTTCATGGCCTACCCGGCGGACCACCCGGAGTTTCCGTTTGTCGGGATGGTGGGCACGGTGCTGTCGGTCAGCATGTGGTATGTCTGCACCAACCAGTTCATGGTGCAGCGCTGCCTGGGGGCGCGCAGCGAGTGGGATGCCCGGATGGGGGCGATATTCGCCGGCTACATGAAACTGCTGCTGCCGTTGATTATTGCCTTGCCGGGGATTATCGCCTATAAGGTGCTCGGGCCGGGCATGGACCCCAACCACGTTTTCGCACCTGCTGGTGGCGCGTCTGGTGCCGGCCGGTCTGATGGGGCTGATTATGGCCGGGCTGGCCTCGGCGATCATGTCCACTATCTCCTCGGCGCTCAACTCGGCCGGGACCGTGGCGGTGCTGGACCTGATCGTCCCGCCTGTGGAAGAAGCATTCCAGGAGCGGAACAGGTGAGCTGGGGCAAATGGGTGAGCGCGGTTTTCATGGCCGTGGCCGTGGGATTGGCGATCATGTTCTCGATCCAGCAGGGCCAGGTGTTTCTGATTATCCAGAACATCTACGCCTATTTCGCCGCGCCGGTGGCCGCGCTGTTCATTGCTCGGGATTTTCTGGAAGCGGGGCGACCGGCACCGCGGCGACAGTGACCTTTATCGCCGGGTTCACCCTGAACGAGCTGGTGGACAGGGTGCTGTTCAGGCTGGAGCCGTTCGCGCCCTACAACAGCTTCTACAACCGGGCGACCATCGTTTTCGCGCTCTCGCTGCTGATACTGTGGGCGGTGTCGCTGGTCACCAAAAAGACGCCGAGCCGAGGTGGTGGATGCGATCTGCTGGCGGCCCTCGGACCTGCGGCTGCGCGGCGATGGCCGCAGCCAGCACGGGATGCCCTCGCTGTTCATCGCCTGGCTGGGGATGGCCGGCGGGATCATCGCGGTCTATGTGGCGCTGTTCATCTTCCAGGCCGTGACTTCGTAAGCCGACTGACACAGAGTCCCCTCATCAATCAGCGAAAAGTTTGGGAAAGAGGGTGGGGGTCCGGGGGAGGGAGAAAACCTTTTCCAAAAGGTTTTCTCCCTCCCCCGGGAATAGCTGGCCGTGGTTGTCAAATCGGAATTACTCACTCCTGCTCGCGCAGGACCAGGCAGCCGGCGGGCGAGGCGGCAAGATTCCCGGCCGGGTCGCGCCAGAGGCGCGAGGGAGCTCCGCGCGGGGAGCACTCCAGCCGGTAGCGCCCGCCGGGCGCGAGGCCGGTCACCAGCAGCAGCCCGCGCTCGGGCAGTTCCGCGGGCAGGGCCAGGGTGTCGCGCCGGGCGAAGACCACGCTACGGGTGGGCGCGCCCTGCGGCCCGGTGGGGATCAGGTGATAGGGGCCATCGGGCACGATCAGGGTGGTGGCATCCTCCTGCCGCAGGCAGCGCACCCGGCTGACCCAGCCGGTGTCCTCCTCCGGCGAGGGAGCGTGCAGCAGGGCGGCGATCTCGATCCGCGAGGGCATCCGCCCGAGGATGGTGACACTCAGGGCGCGGTTCAGCGGGCGGCCATCGGGCTGGTCCAGCGATTGATGCTCATAGTACCAGCGGTAGGAGGGGTGGACACTGCCCACCAGCAGGGGTTGGCCCTGGGGGTCGGCGACCGGGACCGCGGCCAGTTGGTGGTCGCGGCACTCCCAGCGGGCCAGCCGCGGATCGGTCTGGAGCAGCCACTCATAGCGGCGCAGGTAGTTGTCGCGCAGGCCGTGGAGCCGGTCCAGTAGCAGCACGGTCCGCGGCTTGAGGAACACCACCTGGCGGGTGAACTCTCCCAGGCTGACATCGGGCGGGTAGGCCGCGGTGAGGTCCATCCCGACCAGGCTCCAGCCCTGGCCCGGCTCGAACGCGGTCACCCGGCCGGTGTGGCCGGGATCGAAGTAGTGCCCGTGCCCGTTGACCATCACCGTGCTGTGGAAACGGCCATCCCTGCCGCCGAACCCGGGCGGGCACAACGGGAAACGGCCATCGGCCCAGAGGTAGATCGAGCCGGCGTTCTGGTGGGTGTGGGCCAGGCTCCCGGACAGGCGTGTCCCGCCCTCCCGCCAGGCCGCGGTGCCGAGCCTGCCCAGCAGGTGCCCGGCGCTGACCGCCAGCACCGGGTCAGCGGGGCCCCAGCCGGTGCGCAGGATCGCGGTGTCCCAGTTCTCGTAGAGCACATCGGTGGGCAGGCTGTCCGGGGGCGCGGCGGGCAGGCTCGGGTCCAGCCAGAGGAACTGCCAGGCCAGCCCGTGGCGCTCGCGGTCCGGCACCGGGACCCGGGTGCCATAGGAGTAGGGGTTTTCCAGCGAGTTGTAGGGCGGGGCCAGGGAGTCCACCGCGGCCTCGCGGAACGCCAGCCACTGGGCGTGAGGGTCGCGGTACTCGGCCGCCAGGCGCATCAGCAGATGCGCGGCCACCGCGCCCAGCACCCCGTAGCGGCCCGAGGGGTAGCTGTCGCCCAGGTAGATGAAGCGGTCGCCGGGGAGCCAGTGGGTGAGCCGCGCCCGGGCGGACTGGCGCAGCCACCCGCTCTGATAAAAATCTTTGCCGCCCGCCCTTCGGTAGGAGTCGAAAAACAGCAACGTCGGGACCATCCCGTAGACCCAGTCGGCGGTGCCCTCGGGCCAGTAGCCCTGGTCGCCCAGCAGCGCCAGGCCCTGCTCCAGCTCCCCGGCGGCGAAGCTCGCGATCGAGTCCGCGCCGGCCCATTCGCCCCGCAGGCTGAGCGCCGCCACTCCCAGGAACGCGTTGGGGATCCAGCAGTCGTGGTGAAGGTAGATCCCGCCCCACCAGGAGTCGGCGGCCTGGCGGCGGGCATCGAGGATCGCGGCGATCAGGCGATTTTTAAGCCGCTCGCGGAATTCCGGGTCCAGGCCCTCCTGGTACAGGTCCCAGCCGTGGGCCAGCGCGGCCGCCAGGTGGCCGACCGCGTAGTTGTCCTCGACAGTCGGGGGCAGGGCCGCCACCGCCTCCAGCCAGCGCAGGCCGGCTTCCAGGTACCGGCGCTCGCCGGTGAGCTGGTAGAGCAGCCCATAGTCGGTGATTGTCGAGAAGCAGCGTTCGTGGTGGCGCTCCTCCATCCCGATTTCGGCCGGGGGGGATTCCTCCAGATGCTCCTCGCCCCAGCGGCGCAGGCGCTCGAACTGGAGCTTTTTGATGGAGCGGGCCTCCTGCCGCAAGCGCGGCAGGTCCTCGGGCGAGAAGTAGAGCTGGGGATGGGTGGCGGCCCGGGCGGACCCGGCCAGCAGCAGGATGAAGAGCATGACTGTCAGGTGGAAACGATGGCTCGGCATGAGGCGCCTCCCGCGATGGGTTGACCTCAGGTTTCGGGGGCGGGGACCAGCCCGCCCAAGCCCGGCAGCTCGGGGTAGTGCGCGGGTTCCAGGAACAGTCCGCCGCTTTGCTCGTAGAAACGGTCATCCAGCGGGAAAAAGCCCTCCCGCGGGAGGGTCCAGGCGGCCCCGGCCCGGGGGTGCCGCGCGGCCAGGCGCTCCCAGCCGCGATAGTTGTCCGGCCCGTTGACCTCCAGGAACCCGCAGGCCAGCCCCGGCAGGGCCGGCAGCCGGGCCGCCAGGTTCCGGTTCCACTCCAGCAGCAGCGGGTTGACTGTCAGATCGGCGCAGAGGCAGGGGATGCCATAGACTTGGGCCACTTTCAGCACCTTGAGGGTCCGGCTGAGGGTCTTGGCCACCGGCTTGAGGGTCAGGGCGCGGTAGCCCTGGGCGATCTTTCGCCGGGCATCGCGCTCATCCTGGACGCTTTCATCCGCGGCGACAGTCACCGGCAGGTCGCCCACCTCCAGCTCCAGGTGCTCGGGGAAGGGCTCCTCCAGCAGCAGCACCCGCTCCAGCGCGCCGATCCGGTCGGCGAACTCCAGCAGGCGCAGCAGGTCCTCGCGGCTGCCGTAGCGCTGGTTAGGGTCCAGGTAGTAGTGCACCCGGCGGTCGGGGGTGTGGGGAGTCTCGACCCCCCGGGCCGCGCGGTGGACCCGCTCCAGCAGGGCCTGGTCACGGCGCAGCAGCTCGCGGCGGTCGCCGGGGTGGCCCAGCTTGAGCTTGAGGATGAACGCCCCGGCCTCGAGCAGCCCCTCGATCCGGCGGGTGGTCGCCCCCTGCGGGACCAGCGGGGCCAGCGCCAGGCGGTCGTGGCGCGCCAGCAGCCGGTCGCTGACCCCGGCCGCGGCGAGCAGCCCATCGAACGAGCTTACCCCGCGCTCGGCGGCCCAGACCAGCCAGGCCGCCAGGTCGGGGCCGACCAGGGCATTGAGGGCGAAGGTCTTTTTCAGCTCCGGCCGCCCGGTCACCCGCCCGGCATACTCCAGCACCGGCTCCAGCAGCCATTCCTGCAGGGTGGGCGGATCGGGGAACGGCCTGCCGGTGATCCGCGACAAGGCGTACTCGGTGATGAGCAGCATCAGGGCGTTGGCCCCGGCCTCGCTGTGGGCGGCGAACACCGCCGGATCGCTCCAGAGCGGGCTCTGGACCGCCGGGACCGCGGCCCGGGCGCCGGAGGAACTTTCGAGCACGGTCACCGCCTGCCAGAGCTCGGTCACCGCCCCGCCCTTGAAGCCGAACGGCTTGCGCAGGGGCTCGCGCTCCAGGGCCAGCCGGGCGGCGGCGATCACGGTCTGCGGTCCGGAATAGGGATTGGTCATCGGAGGCCGAGGGCGCGGGGTGGATGGCTGGGACGCGCGCAGTGGCCGCGCCCGGGAGATCATCCATAATAACAGCTTATCGCGCGGTGGGAAGGAACTTTTGCGGCGGCCGGGGCGGAAGGCCGGCCTGAAGCCCGTGAAGGTTCATGCCGGCCTTCTGCCTGGCGGATCGAGGCGGCCGGGTTTGTTTAGACAGTTTTTCGCAGTTTATCAGTGGTGAGCTGCCCGTTATCATGCCACCACCGGTTCCATTGGCAGCGTAGCCATGTCTGCCTCATCCGGGGGCTTCCTGTCAAGCCCCCGGATGAGGTACGGGCAGACCCTGTGTTCGGGATGAGGTTTTGACAGCCGACAATCTCAGTTGTAAGCTGAAAGCCCGCCAAAGTTGAGATAGAACTGGAAATACCCCATACTCTTGCGCAACACTTTCTTTCCGCCGATCTCCATCTCTTTTTCGAACTCCACCATGATGGTCTGTTTTCCCACTCGATCCAGTCCCTTTTGGCTGACCTGTATTAAATAAGCGGGCATGGCAGCTTTGCCACCAGTCTCGTAGTATTTCTGCAAAGAAATAATTCCAGCTTCCATCCCGTTCACCGCAACCCGAATATCATCAACAGTCAGATCGGGAGCAGAGTCCACGACTTGAATTTCTTTCTCGTTCAGCGTGTCGGAATATTCTTTTGCCTTTAGGTGGGGATATAGCGTCATCGGCCGGAACGAGACAAAGTATGATCTGCCACCGCCATTGTTTGGCCAGACATTCAGATTGTACACCTCACCTGTACCAACTTTGAAATCGAGACGCTGATCGGAATCCAGGATTATATGCCAGGCCCAGGCCTCAGTGGTAGTTATCGCATAGGTTTCATCATCAACTGCCAGGTTGTTGTAGGTCCGTTCAGGGAGTTCCAGCTCATAGTATCCGGAGGAGTCGCTCCAGATGTTGGCGCTGAACCCGAAAGCATCGGGGTTGATAAATACGAAGGCCCTGAAGGGCTTGCCGTTGAAATCGGTAATATTGCCGTACAACTTGTGGTAACGGCAGATGATTTCCTTGGTGCGTTCACCGGTGGCGGATTTCATGCTTACGACAATCCTGTCCGGCTTTTGCGCTGCATAATCCACGGGACATTCCAACTTGAAGAAACCGTTTAGCATCTGGCAGGAACTAGGCTTTTCAACCTCCCCGTTTCTGACGACATATTCCCGGTCGAAGATCTTTTCCCCAGTATTCAAATATGCCCGTGCACTCACGCTGAAAGAATCCGCCGGGGCTTTGGCGTATATCTGCAATGTCGATTGGAAATTCAACGTGGCATTGAATTCTTTCAGGGTAACAGAATCTATTCCAACGTTGTACCAGTAGGCCAGAATGTCTTCGTCCCCGGTGGTGTGCATGAAGGGATATTGGCGCTGGGCCATGCTTGTTGATGAAACGGTGATATAAATATGGCTGCGATCAAAAGCATTCTCATTTTACCGCACTCCTGATTGAAATTGCTGAAGAATGATAGTGAAAGTCGTGCGGCAATGCTCCGCACACAGCTTTTTAATGGCTGAAGCCATCAATGCTGCTTGAGAAACCGATCTTCAGGTAAATTCAGCGCCGCCCGGTGAGATCTGAAATCGGCTCAATCGCTGAAGCCGAACCAGAGACGCAGGTTGGGTTCCCCTTTGACTGCCTCCATCTCAAAGTCCAACGGGAAGTCGGCGATGAAGCCGATGAACAGCGGACCGGATAACTTGGAACGGGCCTCGATGGTCAGCCTCCCCTGCGCTACCGTGCGGGGTGTTCCCTCCGGACCGGGATACTCGATAATGAACGGCGCGCGGCGATTCAGTAAAAAATCCACGGAATGAAGAATCTCGGGATTCAGATTATTCCCTCTGCGATAACTCCTGTAGTGCAAAAAGCGCAGCCCACCGCCGAACAGGTACTGATTCCTGCCCTCCACGAGCAGTTGATCTTCACCGACCATGACCCGCTCTTCCGCATCGAACAGGTTTTCCATGCTGAAATAGAGCAGGGGACCGAAGCCCAGCACATTGCGGCTCGAGGGCTTGAATTCCCTGGCCCAGTAAAGGCCCAGGCCGGTCTCGATGGATTTTTTCGAAGCGATGTAATTGTCCGCTGCGGCGCCGGAAGCTGTTTGCAGGGAATATTGCTGGGGAGAACGGGTCAGGCCGATGTTGAAAAAAGCATGAATTCTGGAGTTGTCGAACTTTTTGAGCAGGGTGTTGCCCTCGTATTCCAGCAACAGCTTCGCTCCGGACAAGTCATTTTTTTCCTGGGCCAGCATCGCACCCGCCGTGAAAGTACTGCGCCAGCTTCCACCCGAACCGGAGGTGTCACCGTGACAGGCGAAACTTTTGCCTTCGGCGGACCCCGGGGATAAGAAACAAAAGCCGAAAGCGGCAAACAATAAGCAGCCCAGCTGAAGACCCACTGGAGTGAAGAATTTTTGCATGGGAAACCTCATGTTGGGAAGACGGAGAAAAGACTGGTGAAGCCTGCGCAGAGATGACGGGAGTGCGAGTCACTTTTTTCTTAGCAGTGAGACGCGTCGAGCGGGCTGCCGGATTCAAGTTTTTTCTTAGCGGGTGTGATGAACTCAGGAGTGGGAAAGAACACAACCCCCTGTTTCCCCCTTTGGTAAGGGGGATGGGTCCGGCTTCGGCCGGAGCTTTGAGCTAAGCGCTTGAGCGATAGCGGTTTCGATCCCCTCTCGAGAGGGGTGGCCCGCCGCAGGCGGGCCGGGGTGTGTGCCTTTGCCGGCCGCACAGCCTGGATCCCCGACCTGGAGTTCATCACACCCTCTAACAAAGGGGGACACCGGGGGTGGTGTTTTTCCTGATTCCCGAGCCGGTCGCTCTGAGTTCATCAAACGCGCTAGCCTTGAACCAGCGAAAAAGTTGGGGAATGTGGAAGGGGGGGCCGGGGGAACAGCTCCCGGCCGGCGCTGGTCGAGCCAAAATGGCGCAGATCGCCCTTACCGCGGCAGGAGCCACTCTGCGGCAGCGGTTGGAGCGATCCCTTCGGCCATCAGGCAAGGCAGTCGCGGCAGCGGCGGAGGGCCGCTGTGGAATCGAGCCCACGTTGGCGGCGGGTTCAGTTGGCGTGCTTCCGCCCGACGCCGGCCAGCACCCCGTTCTCCTGGAGCTTCATCAGGTTGAGCGTGTAGAGGAACTTGCCATTGCCCCGCTCCGGGATGCGCTCGACCCGGCTGATCGCCAGCTCGGCCCCGGCGCCCAGCACCTTTTCCAGCTTCTCGCGCAGCTTGCCGGTGACCTCGGCGTACAGCTCGGGCGAGGTGCCGGGCTCGATCTCCAGCTTGAGCTCGAAACGGGCCCGGTCGTTCTGCACCAGCTGGTAGCGGCGCACGAACCCGTAGTTATAGTGCACCCCGACCAGCGAGTTGATGCAGGATGGGGAGATGTAGCCGCCATCCGGGGTGTTGAGGAACTCCAGCTCCCGTCCCGCCACTTTCTCCAGCAGCGGGAATGGCCGTCCGCACTCGCAGTCGCCGCCCCGCAGCGTCCCGATGTCCCCGATCTCGAAGCGGATCAGCGGGAAGGCATAATTGAACAGCAGGGTGACCAGCATCTCGCCGGTGCGGTCCGGGGCAGGCTCGCACGGTCCGGCCCGACGCTTTCCAGGCAGACCTGGTTGGAGTAGATGTGGAAGCCGTGGCGCTCGCACTCGACCGCGATGTTGGTGCACTCGGCGCTGCCGTACTGGTTGCGGATCTCGGCCCCGAAGACCTCCTTCAGCAGCTGGCGGGTCTCCTCGGTCAGGGTGCCGGAGGAGGTGACGATGGTCTTGAGCGGGCGGACCTTGATGTTATGCTTGACCGCGTAACGGGCCAACTGGATCGCGGCATCCACGAAGGCGATCATGTAGTCGATGCTGGAGCGGTTGATCAGCTCCAGGTACTCGGCGCAGTGCTCGCAGTCCATGAAAAAAGCGTTCAGGTAACGGCCGCCGGAGAGGAAGTTCTGGGCGCGGCGGGTCAGGGAGTTCTTGTGGTGGTCCACCGCGACGATGTCGCCCCAGAGCTTGTAGTGGGGAGTACCGAACGGGAAGCCATACAGCTCCTGGGCATAGAGCCGACCGGCCCGGCCGCGCTCGCGCATCTCCTTGTCGTGGATCGTGATGGTCGGCTCCCCGGTGGAGCCGCTGGTGCTGACCCGCATCCAGGTTTTCAGGTCCGGCCGCTCGCCGTCATCGTAGCGCCGGCGGAAGCTGTCGGACATCAGCCGGCGGAATTCCCGGCGGATGTCGCTCTTGGTCAGCACCGGAAAGTCCTCCAGCGTGTAGTTCATCCGCCAGGGCACGCGTTCGCGGTAGAAGGGCACATTGGCTGCGGAGTGGGCCAGGATCCGCTCCAGCCGCTGCTCCTGGAGCGAGCGCAACTGCTCGGGCCGGCAGTGTTCGAGCTGCTTGAACTCCCGGTAATATTCCTCCAACCTCGATTCGAACGCATTCTGCAACCGCAGATAGGTGTACTTGCGCCACATTATCGCCTCAAAAGTTTGATCTGATTGATGTTGGAAGAACGAGACCCGCGAGGTTGCAGCAAACGGCGCCGGTCGGGCGCGCTCGAGCGCGGGCCCCCAGGCGGCGGCCCGATCCGGCGGCGGGAGACCTGCGCAGTTTAAATATATGAATACCATCGTTCTTTATCAGCAGCTCCACCGGGAAAACTATTGTAAATCGTGAATTGCAACGCTATTTCGATTATCTGTCAAAGAACTGCCGGAATGTTGCTAACATAAGCCATACAATGTAATTACCACCTTCGTCATGGTGGTGTTCGCGTTTATCCTGATGATATTTAAGGGGTTATCCGGGTTTCCCCGGCGGGACCGCAACGGGGCGACCATCAGGGAAGCAGCGGCAGCCGCACCGGCCTCCGGGGAGCCGGCCCTGGGCCGGAATATCCTTGACCGGCCGCCATCCGGGTGGGATTATTCAGCCAACGATCTTTTCCCGGTCAGTGCCGCGCTCACCCCAGTTCAGGAGAGAAGCGATGCAGATCGTGCAGGTGTTCATCCGGGTCAGGCCCGAGCGGGTGGAGGATTTTCTCGCGGCCACTCTGGAGAACTGCCGCCACAGCGTCCAGGAGCAGGGCATCGCCCGTTTCGACCTGCTCCGCCAGCAGGATGATCCCACCCGTTTCGTGCTGGTGGAGGTCTACCGCACCCCGGAGGATCCGGCCCGCCACAAGCAGACCGCCCACTACCTCAAGTGGCGCGAGACAGTGGAGCCGATGATGGCCGAGCCGCGCCGGGCAGTGCAGTCTGAGAACCTGTTCCCGGCCGACCAGGGCTGGGGCTGAGCGCGGGGGGGGACGATGGATTTCGAGTTCGCCACCAGCGCCCGGATCGTGTTCGGCGAGGGGGTTGCCCGCCGGTTGCCGGAGGAGGCCAGGGCCCTGGGGAGCCGCGCCCTGGTGGTCACCGGGCGTGATCCCGGGCGGGTGGAGAGTCTGCTGGAGGGCTTGCGCGGCGCGGGGCTGGAGCTGGTCCTGTTCGCGGCGGACCACGAGCCCGATGCCGGGATGGTCGAGCGGGCCGCGGCCGCGGCGCGAGGGGCCGGCTGCGAGCTGGTGATCGGCCTCGGCGGGGGCAGCGCCCTCGACACCGCCAAGGCCGCGGCGGCGCTGGCCACCAACCGCCGCCCGTTGCTGGACTACCTGGAGGTCTACGGCCGGGGGCTGCCGCTGGAGGAGCCGCCGTTGCCCTGGATCGCGGTCCCCACCACCGCCGGCACCGGGGCCGAGGTCACCCGCAATGCGGTGATCGCCCTGCCGGAGCAGCGGGCCAAGGTCAGCCTGCGCAGCCCGCGGATGCTGGCCGCGCTGGTGCTGGCCGACCCGGAGCTGACCTGCGGCCTGCCGCCGCAGGTGACCGCCTGGTGCGGCCTGGATGCCCTGAGCCAGTTGGTGGAGGCTTTCCTGAGCCGCAAGGCCAATCCCCTGACCGATGCCCTCTGCCGCACGGGTCTATTACGTGCCTGCTGGTCCCTCAGGCAGCTTCGCACCCAGCCCGGATCGCGCGATGCCCGCTACGAAATGTCCCTGGCCAGCCTGATGAGCGGGATGGCCCTGGCCAATGCCGGGCTGGGGGCGATCCACGGGATCGCCGGGCCGCTGGGCGGGATGATCGCCGCCCCCCACGGAGCGATCTGCGCCGCCCTGCTGCCGGCGGTGACCCGGATTAACCTGTACGCCCTGCAGGTTCGCCCTCGCACCGGCGAACTCCGTCAACGCCACCGCGCGCTGGCGGAACTGCTGACCGAGAACCCGCGGGCCCATCCCGAGCAGGCCGCTAAATGCCTGGAACGGCTCTGCCGGGAGTGGAAAGTCCCCGGGCTCGCGAAGCTGGGCCTCAAGCGGGAGCAGTTCCCGGAGCTGGTGGCGAAGGCGCGGCAGGCCGGCAGCATGAAAGGCAACCCGGTGGAGCTGAGCGAGGAGGAGTTGCTGATGGTGCTGGAGGAGAGTTTCTAAGACAGACTTTATATGGCTATCTGATTGACTATACCAGAAAGGCTTAGCGCAATAATAAGTTATGTTAATGATCTCAGTTGGCCTTGCCCTCTGAATATAATCCTAATAATAGTCTATGGTTGATTAATAGAAAATATAACCAATTTAATACGAATAAATTATATTTATGATTATCATTAAAATGTTTAGAATAATAGGAATAATTATTAGGCTAAAAACATAATTTATCTTTTCTCTTTTTTATTCGCGCCCTTTTGTATTGAGGGGGACCCATATCTATTTCTACTGGTGGCCATGCACCTAGAAACCAATCCGCAATGGATACAGTAAAAATTGCAGGGAAAAGAGCCAAAGAATATCTAAGAGTTTTAATCGCTTCCATTTTATATGGAGATAAAATATTAGTAAATGTTGTTTCCAATAAATGAATACTTAAATTCATCAAGAGGATTGTTAAAGAAATTGTGCTCAATGCAATTGTTAAATGTGTTAATAATTGATGCCTGGTAAACCAAGAATCCGATGGTTCTGCTGAATCTATTAGCTCTTTAATCTGATTAAAGGCACGAGAAACCCATTCCCTATCTCCAGAAACTAGCAGAGAATCATCACGCCCGCCGTTATTTACCAAACTAAGGCATATTTCGTTTTTTATTCTCCAAGCACTGAGCTGAATAACAAGTGATTTAGGCGGCTTGTTGTCAGCCTCTCTGTTATCTTCAAAAATTGATGAATCCGAGCAAGTGAAGGATGTGTCGTCAGTACAATCAAGAGTTACTTTAAAATTACAGTCTACCTTCTTGTCTTCCAAGCTCTTTTTGTGCTCCTCTATGAGTTGGAAAATGGCCTTCAGCTTTTCTTTGCTAAACCTTTTTCGTACAATTCTTAGCCTTCTTGTTTCCTCCATACAACCTCCGTGTTTCATGGAATTACAGGGGAAGACGAGAAGCATCGTACCCTTCACAGTAGGATGCTCAAAAAAGTCGTTTTTGTCAAGATCAACTTTATATTCATCCTATCGTATATGTCATCTCCAAAATAGACATAGCGGATGAAACAAAAAAGCGCCCCTCCCGCCGTACGAGCAGGAGGGGCGCTTTCAGCAAGCGATCACTCCCCTCCCGGCGCCGTGGCGGCAACGGGAGCTGCTCCTCGAGCATCCGCCGGTTGAGGGTGTAGAGGATCACCCCCCCGCGGCGGATAATCTATCGAACCGGGGGGCAAGAAGAAAGCCCGGGGCACAAGTCCCCGGGCTTTCGCCCGGCTACAGGGCCGCCGGGGGGTAAGGGGCGGCCTGCAGCACGAGTCGCTGATTTCGTCCAGCCTACTTGACCGCCAGCTCCCGCTCGCGGAACCGCTCGACCGGGTGCGGCTTGGTCTCGAAACGGTAGTCCCTTCCCGCGCGCTTGATGTGCGCATCGATCACGTTCTGGCTGGGAGCCCCGCCCTGGTTGACCCGCTCCTGGTACTTGAAGTAGCGATGGTCCTTCGGGAGCTGGTTCATCAGCACGTGCTCGGTGAGGTTGCAGCTCAGGTCCACCTGGCTCTCGATCACCTCGCGGACATAGTCGATGTTGCTCTCGAAAGTGATCATCGTGCCGGGCAGGCCCTCGGGGAACCGGTCGGCCGGGTCCTGCTTCTCGTACTTCTTCATCGTTTCCCGGGCCAGTTGCAGGTGGCCGATCTCCATCTCCAGCGCCTGCTCCCAGATCTGCTTGATGCGGTTGTCCGTCTCGTGCTGGGTGAACGACCAGTAGAGATAGATTTCCGCCAACTGGTGCATCACATCGCCCATGAACCAGCTCTGGTGCGGGTCGAGGAACGACTCGTAGTGGGTGACATGCTGCTCCTCGATCATCGCGATTTCCTGGTACAGCCCGCGGGCGGTCATGTCCGTGAACTGGGGGCCGACGTTCATGTAGTAGTTCATGGTCTGCTGCTCGGCGGCGATGATGATCATCACCTGGAGCTGGGTCAGCGGGTCGGCCTGCTTGAAGTCGACCGGGTTGCGCACCTCATCGAACGGATGCCGGTGCTCGGAGATGGTCGGGCGGCCGGGCATGATCTCGGTGTACTCGCCGCAGATCGTCTCGGCCTTGATGTTCTGGGTCATCTCCAGCAGGTTGGCGTAGCGATAGAGGTGGTCGAAATCCTCCAGCAGGGCGAAGTCCAGCCCCGCCTTGAAGTTCATGTCCTTCTCGTGGCGGGCGAACCAGGCGGTCAGGTCCACCGCCACCTGCTCGTAACCGATTGTCGTCTCCAGCGGCGAGGCATTGCCCGGCAGCAGCCAGTTGATCATCTTCTGCTGCTGCTGCTCGATCCGGCGGGACATGGCCACCGACCGCTTGAGGTCCATGTCGTCCGTGTGCCGGGCGAACTGGTGGGAGAAAGTCACCCCCTCCATCTCGGCCCCGTTGGCGGTGATGATCCGGGTGCGGGTGTAGGGGTGCACCGTGTTCTTGTCCACCGGCTTGACATTGAGCTCGGACCAGCTGCGAAGCTGCTTCTCGATCGGCATGCCTTTTTCTTTGAATGGATTGAACGACTGGAAAACCATCATGCCCTCCTGGCATCTGCGACTGCCTGTGAGTGGGTGCAGATCTGCTGTCCGGCGCGAATGGGCTTCAGGCCATCCCGGCGGTCCGGACCTGTTCCTCCTTGAAGCGTTCGTTCATCCGTCGAGCCGGTCATCCGATCAGCCGGCCTGTTCCCGCCGCTCCCGGGCGCACAACAACCGCCTGAGCATGCTTTTCAAGCCGGACATGATCCTCCCGCCGGGCGTCGATTGGCCGGACGGTCCTGGACAAGGTCATCTCCCCAGCCCTGGCCGTACCTGTCGCAGGCGATCTTACGTGCAGCTTAAAGGCATGCGAAGTCCTTTCTTATCTTAATGTCCGGATTTCGCAAATTGAACAGCGAAAGCTTGCAGATCGGGAAGAAAAGTGATATAACTTCTTACTATTCATCCGGTTAGATTTGAAGAAACCGGTCGGGGCCGGCCGTCCTGTTTCTACAGAAAAAGCTTGCTCTTCCGGGCGGAATGGGGAAATCTTCATCGGCGAGAAAAACGGCAACCGGGGCCGGAGGGAGGGCATTCCCGCCTTCGGCCGATGACAGGCGATCCATCAGGAGGAGACCAGATGCGAAAGTACTGCTTGGCGGTCATGCTGCTGTCGCTCTTTTGCGCGGCCTGGGCCGCGGGTTCGGAGGAACCTCGTCAATGGTACCAGCCGGACCGCGCCCACTGGGTGGACCGGGGGCTGATCATCGAGGGGGCGAGCCACGAGCCGCTGATCTTCCGGATCAGGCGCGGCGGCTGGCTCGGAGACCTGGAGGCGGCCCGCCGCCAGTGGCTGGCCGAGCATGAGCCGCAGCGGGTGCAAGAGCTGGTCGAGCTGGGAGTGGAGCTCTTCCACAGCCACGGCTACAAGGGGTTCGGCTACGAGGCCGAAAAAGAGGACATGCGCCTGCTGGCCGGGCTGTCGAAAGCGGTCCACCAGGCGGGCCTGCGGCTGTGCACCTACTCCCAGGTGATGACCCTGGTCCCGGAAACCTTCTATGCCGAGGTCCCCGCCGCCAAAGACTGGATCCAGCGCCAGGCGGATGGCACCCCGATCATGCTCTCCTACGACTACCAGCACTCCTACCGCCCCAAGCCCAGCCTGGCCCACCCGGACTACCGCAAGTACTACCAGGAGAAAATCCTCCGCACCCTGGTCCGGGATTGCGACTCCGACATGCTGCACTTCGACAACTTCGACTGCAACATGGAGCCGGAAAGCGACCAGAGCCCGGCCGCGGTCCGCGCCTTCCATGACTACCTGCGGGGCAAGTACACCCGCGAGCGGCTGATCGAGCGTTTCGGCCACGCCAATGTGGACCTGATCGATCCCCCGCTCTGGAACCAGTACCACGACCCGCACCGGATCGGCGTGATCCTCGACCCGGCCCAGCAGGAATGGATCGACTTCCGTTGCTGGCTGATGGCCGACTGGCTGCGCGAGATGCGCGCCTATGCCCGCACTCTCAAGCCGGACATCGCGATCGAGGTCAACCCCCACGGGCTGTTCGGCACCAACCGCGCCTTCCAGGCCGCGCTGTGGCATCCCTGGTTCATGCGCTACACCGAGGCGATCTGGTCCGAGGAGCCCAACCATGCCGACTACGATGACCGCGGGGTGCTGATCAGCCGCATCCGCTCCTACAAGATGTGCCGCACCCTGGACAATATCGCTTTCACGTACAACGACAACGATCGCACCCTGGCCGAAAACCTGGCCTTCAACCAGACCATGCAGTATGTCGGCATCGGGAGCGGGCCCTCGGCCGGCGGCGAGGCCAACAGCAAGTACCTGGAGTTCTACAAAAAACACCGCGAGGTCTACACCCTCACCCGCAACCGCGCGGATGTGGCGATCCTGCGCAGCTACCCGAGCATGGCCTACGACAACCACCGCGCCGAGCTGGAGCAGTGCATGTTCGAGCAGGCGCTGATCCAGTCTCACGTGCCGTTCGACATCATCTTCGATGAGCAGCTCGACCGGCTCGACCGTTACCGGGTGCTGGTGCTGGCCGGCCAGCACAACCTGAGCGATGCGACCATCGAGCGGATCGAGCGCTTTGTGGCCGGGGGCGGCGGGCTGGTGGTCACGGGGCTGACCGGGTCGCGGGACGAGTGGGTCCGCCGCCGGGCCGAGCCGGGCCTGGCGCGCCTGCTGGGGATAGACCGCTTCTGGGTGCCGGGACGGCTGGAGGGCCGGGCGTTCTCCGAGCAGCCGCGTTCGGCGCAGGGCGGGAGGGTGATCTATCTGCCGGAGATCATCCCGCCCGACCGGGAGCAGGCTGAGAACTGGCTCGGCTCCTGGGATGGCAATGTCGGCCGGGGCAACTGGATCCTGCCGGCCAATCACGGCGAGCTGGCGGCGGCGGTGCGAAGGGCCGCCGGAGGCGCGTTCAGCCTGGAGGCGGGGGTGCCGGACTGGGTGGCGGTCGAGCAGGTGGAGAAGCCGGGGATGATCGCGGTGCACCTGGTCAACTGCAAGCTGGGGGATGTGCGGTACGCGGTCGCGGTCGAGGTGGCCAGCGGCCGCCCGGTGCGCGCGGTGCGGGCGCTGTCTCCCGACCGGGCGGAAGCCCTGGCGCTGGAGTTCCAGCAGCAGGATGGCCGCTGCCGGTTCGTGATCCCCCGGCTGGGGGTCTACGAGGTGGCGGTGCTGGAGCTGGAGCCCTGACCGCGTGGTGGCGCTGTTGAACCGATGTCGGCTCGAGGTCCAACCGCGCCTTGACCAATGAAAAAGTTTGGGAAGGTGGGAGGGGGGATCGGGGGGAGGGCGTCACTGGGGGGAGGGTAGGAAACCTTTTCCAAAAGGTTTCCTGCCCTCCCCCCGGATCAGTGGGCTTCGGTGGTCAAATTGATATGAAAAGGGCCCGGAGTGTTTTCCGGGCCCTGCTTGTTCCAGATCCGCCGATGGGCTTACTCCGCCTGGTTTTTCCGGTACACCCGCACGTAGTCCACTTCCATCCGCTGGGGGAAAATACTCTCGTCCATCCCCTGCGCCGCGCCCCAGCCCCCGCCGATCGCCAGGTTGAGGATCAGGTACTGCGGCTGGTCGAACGGCCAGGCATCCGCGCCCGAGCCATCGTTCTCGAACGTGAAGTACTGCGTGCTGTCGACAAAAAAGTCGATCTTCGTGCTGTCCCACTCGATCGCGTAGAGGTGAAACTCCTCCTCGGCGGTGGGCAGGGCCAGCACGGAGCCTTTATGGGTGCGCATCACATGGTTGAACTTCCCGGTGTGGACTGTCCCGTGCACCGTGTCCGGCTGGAAGCCGACATACTCCATGATGTCGATTTCGCCGCACTCGGGCCAGCCGGCCTCGCCCCGGGCCAGGGAGCCGCCCAGCGTCCAGATCGCCGGCCAGGTGCCGCGGCCGTGGGGCAGGCGCGCCATCACCTCGATCCGGCCGTAGGTCCACTCGGCCTTGCCGGCGGTGTGCAGCGCGGCCGAGGTATAGCGGGCCTCGGGCCAGGCGCGTTGCCAGTCGGCGCTGTCGGCCTCGGGGGAAAACGCCGGGTTGGGCCAGGCTTCCTGGCGGCCCTCGATCACCAGCCGGCCCTCCTCGACCCGGGCGTTCTCGAGCCGCGCCCGGGTGTAGAACTGCAGCTCCTCGTTGCGGACAAACCCCTGCTCGTAGTCCCAGCGGGTGCTGTCGGGCAGCCCCGCGTAGTCGAACTCGTCCGACCAGACCAGTTCCCACGGCGGGGATGGCCGGGCGCAGGCGGCACCGCAGAGCAGCAGGACCAGCATCAGCCAACGGGACATCGTTCACCTCCTAAAGCCGGGGTGGGTGGGCCGGGGGCGGCCCGTGCGGGAGTTCCCGACAGGAACGTTACCACCGAAACCGCCGGAGCGCAAGCCTCGGCCCTATTCCGACAATACTTTCAGGTTTCTGAGGGGACGCTTCAGAAATTCGATAGCCGCACGGCCTCCCGGCCCAGCGGCGGCTCCGGCGGGCTGGGAATGGTGGAAGGCAACCGCTTGCGGGACAATATGTTGCGGATGGTTGTCCGACGGCCCTGCCGCCTGGCACGCCCGATGCCATGCTCAATCGGCGGCGGCCGCGAGGCTCCACCCCCCACCGCCCGCCGGAGGCAATTTCCGCAGCGAAATCCCATTTCAACCCGGAGGAACTCAGGATGTGGAGGATGATTCTGCTGTTGGGCGCGGCGGTCCTGGCCGGCTGCTCGGAGGAGCCGACCACCGCTCCCGAGATGGCGGCGGCGATGGGCGATTTCACGCTGGCGACGGATGGTCTGACGTTGCGCAGCTACCCGGGCGGCGGGGGAGTGTTCGTGGTGGCGATGGAGCCGAGCGAGGACTTTGCCGGCAGCGTGCGGCTGAGCCTGGCCGCGGCGACAGTGCTGCACGCCGAGCTGAACCGGGAAATTCTGGAGCCGGACTCCTGTGTCGCCGAGGTGGTGCTGCATCCGGAGCGGGGAGCCTCGCTGGGGATGTATGACCTGAAGCTGGTCGCCACGCATGGCCTGCAAGCCGATACGGTGATGCTGACCGTGGACGTGATCGACTGGAGCCAGGTGGAGGAACCGGGATGGGAGCTGGACAAGCTGAATGACTTCCTGCCCTGGCTGCATGAAACCCATCCCGAGATCGGCGACCTGTCCGGCCAGCAGTGGTTCCGCTACATCACCCGCCCGCAGATCCTGGTGGTCGAGCACTGGACTTTCCTCAGCCGGGACTGGGAGCTGCGGCTCAGCTTCCACGTGATGATCCCACCCTACGACTGGTCCAGGCTGCTGGTGCGCCGGCGGGGAGAGGTCACCCCGCGGCTGGCGGCGCTGCGCGCCACGGATGGGACGATCACCGAGATTCCGGTGAGCGAGTTCGATCCCCCAATCGTCGATGGGCGCTAGGACTGAGTTTCCGCCCGATCCCCCGAGAGCGCCCTCCGGGGAGGCGACCCCTGGGGCGCGCGGCGGCTGAGCGCGGCTGTCCCTTGCTTTTTCCGGCCGGGGGCGTAATTTGTCTCCCCACGCCCGCGGCCGGAAGGGGTCGATGAGGAAAGCCACTGGCGGCGCGATTTAGGTGAAAGCAAGCCCTGAAACCAACTTGGCCACCGCGCCGTCAAGATTGCCGCATCCCCTGCCTTCCTTCCAGAATTTCTTGCTGTTTCATTACTGGATGATGGACCGCCAGTCAGGATCACACGCCTCGCCCGCCGCGCCGGCAATCTCCCGCTGCGAGCCTGGCCCGGCGGGCCCGGGGCCGACTTCCTTGACTCTCTTGGGTAACTCGTTATCATTGTAGCAATTCAGTCCAGTTTCAGGCGATAGCGGGCCGGTCACCGGTGCGAGGCGATGGATGAGCGATCCCGGGGTTGCAGGCCAGGAAGAACCGACCGGGGCGGAACTCCTGGAGCGGGAGGTCGCCCGCCGGCGGCAGGCCGAGGAGGCCCTGCGCGAGCTGGGGCAGAAGTACACCTGGGCGATTCGCAACCTGGACAAGACCAGCCGCGAAATCTTCGCCATCCGCTCGATTGTCAACATGCCGCAACTGTATGTCGATGACCGGTTGCGGATTGTCGGCTACTCGGCGGAGTTCATGCTGCTGACCACCCGGATCGCCGAGCTGGCGCGGGACCGGGTCCCGATCGATGAGTTTTTCGCCGAGGGCGACAGCGCCAGGATCCGCGGCCACCTGCAGCGCATCCGCGAGCTGGAGGGCCTGCCCTTTGACCAGGGAGAGCCGTGGGAGCTGCGCTACCGCGGCCCCGGCGAGGGCGACCGCATCGGCGAGGACTGGATTGTCTACAGCCGCGAGGACCGCACCCATCAACACTGGAGCAAGGTCCGGCGCGGGGACCACTACCGGTTCATCCACCGCGCCCATCTGCTGGACAACCGCGACTGCTGCCTGATGACCGCCGCCGAGTATGGCGGAGCGACCGAGGACCTGCGGCTGGTCTACCGGGTCCGCACTCCCGCCCGCGCCGATGAGATCCAGGACCTGACCGCGATCATCTCCGGCACCTCGGGCCGGGAGGCGCAACTGCCCGATCTTACCGGCTACACCATCTGCACCGGGTCCAACCACAACACCCTGGCCCGGATCCAGAAACAGGGCGGGGATGTGGTCAGCCACCCGGAAGCGCTGGAGGCGGACACCGACTACGAGGTAGTGATCGAGCGCACCGGGGGCCGGATCTTCCGCACCCTGAGCAACCTGGCCACCGGCGAGCGGTTCCACCCGGTGGAGTTCATCGACTACTACGCGCTCTACGACCAGCACAACCATGTCGGCTTCTATACCTTCTGCGGCGGGATCGAGATCTTCGGGATCGAGATCTGGACCCGGCCCTCCCGTTTCGGGATCGAGCGCTTCCGGCTGCCGATCGATGTCGAGGTGAGCCTGCGCGAGGAGGCCCTGCGCGAGCGGGTTTTCCATCTCAAGTACGCCAAGAACGACCTGCTGGGCCAGGTGCTCCACAGCTTCTTTCTGGAGGATGTCACCCGCCGTCGCCGGGATGAGGAGGCGCTGCGCGAGAGCGAGGAGAAATACCGCCGGCTGTTCGAGGAATCCAGTGTCGCCCGCTCCACCACCACCTCGGGCGGCCGGCTGCTGGATGTCAACGGGGAGTTCCTCAAGCTGCTCGGCCTGGAGCGCGAGGAACTGGAGCGGATCTCGGCCGATGAGCTCTGGGTCGATCCGCAGGATCGCCGCCGCTATCTCGAGGTGCTGGTCCGGCAGGGCTTTGTCCGCGACTACGAAGTCCGCTTCCGCAAGCGGGACGGCACGCCGATGGACTGCCTGATCACCTCGACTGTCCACCGCGACTCCGCCGGCGGCGTGTTCTGCATCCAGGGCAGCATCCAGGATGTCACCGAACGCAAGCGCATCGAGAGCCAGCTCAAGGAGGCCCAGCGCATGGAGGTGATCGGGCGGCTGGCCTCGGGGGTGGCCCACGAGGTCCGCAACCCGCTCAATGCGATCCTGGCGATCACCGAGGCGCTGTTCCAGGAACTCGGCGACAGCCCGGATTACCGTCCCTACCTGGAGCACATCCGCAACCAGGTCGACCGGCTCTCGACCCTGATGCGCGATCTGCTGGAACTCGGAAAACCCATGCAGCGTAATACATTTAAGCCATGCTCGCTGCGGGAGATCTGCACCGGCGCCCTGGAGCTGTGGCGCCAGTCCTCCGCTCACCGGGCGCGGACAGTCGGGCTGGTTTCGGCGGATGGCCTGGATCAGGGCGATGCGCTGGTGCTGGGCAACAGCTCGCGGCTCAAGCAGGTGGTGATCAACCTGCTGGAAAACGCCGCGCAGCACAGCCCCGAGGGCAGCGAGATCATGATCGCGATCGGGGCCACTCCCGAGGGCGAGGCTTGGGTGCGGGTGATCGACCGCGGCACCGGCATCGCCCCGGAAATCCTGCCGGAAGTGTTCCGACCGTTCTTCACCACCCGGACCCGGGGGTCCGGCCTGGGCCTGAGCATCGTCAAGAGCATCGTGGAAACCCACGGGGGCTGCCTGCAGCTTGTCAACAACGCGCCGGGGTCCGGCCTGACCGTGGAGGTCAGGTTGCCGCTGGCTGAGGAAGACCTGTCATGAAAAAAGATCTGCTGCTGGTCGATGACGATCCGGGGATCCAGTTCGGGTTCTCCAAGTACTTCACCAAGGCCGGATTCGGCGTGAGCACGGTTTCACGGCTCTCCGAGGCCAAGCAGCAGTTGCTCGCCCGCCGCTTCGATGCCGTGCTGCTGGACCTGATCCTGCCGGATGGCAAGAGCCTGGACTGGATCCAGGACATCCGGCGCCAGAACCCCGACACCGCGATTGTCGTGATTACCGGCTTCGGCGACATCCCCTTGGCGGTGGAGGCGATCCAGCGCGGCGCGGACAACTTCCTGACCAAGCCGATCAGCCTGGAGAACCTGCGGGTGATCCTGGACAAGAGCCTCGAGCTGGGTTCCCTGCGCCGGAAGGATTTTCAATCCCAGCGCCTGAACAAGAAGCTCGAGCCGTTCTTCGGCGACAGTCCGGCGATGCGCCGGGTGCTGGAACTGGCCGGCCTGGCCGCGGAAAAGGACACCACCGTGCTGATCAGCGGCGAGACCGGGGTCGGCAAGGGAGTGGTCGCCCGCTGGATCCACGACCACGGGCTGGACCCCTCCGCCCCTTATGTCGAGATCAACTGCTCCGGCCTGAAAGGGGAGCTGTTCGCCAGCGAGCTGTTCGGCCACGCCCGGGGCTCCTTCACTTCCGCCACTCAGGACAAGCCCGGGCTGATCGAGGTCGCCGATGGCGGCACGCTGTTCCTGGACGAGGTGATCGACATGCCCCTGCCGGTGCAGGCCGAGTTCCTCAAGGTGATCGAGGAGCGCACTTTCCGCCGGCTGGGAGAGGTCAACCTGCGCCACAGCGAGTTCCGCCTGATCTGCTCGACCAACCAGGACCCGGCCGAGCGCACCCGCGAGGGCGGCTTCCGGCTCGACCTCTACTACCGGATCAATGTCTTCCCGATCGAAATCCCCCCGTTGCGGGAGCGGCTCGAGGACCTGGAGGGCCTGGCCCGCCACCTGCTGCGGGGGATCGCCTGCCGGGAGGTCGAGCTCCCGCCCCGGGTGGTGGAACTGCTGGGCAGCTACGCATGGCCGGGCAATGTGCGCGAGCTCAAGAATGTGCTGGAGCGGGCGCTGCTGCTCTCCCGGGGCGGCACGCTCGAGCCCTGCCACTTCACCGGGCTGGGCGGCGATGGCTGCGGTGAAAGCCTGCACTTGACCTCCCGGGAGGCGGTGCTGGACCTCGATCGGATGGAGCGGCTGCACATCCAGTCCGTGCTCGGCCGTTTCGGTGGCGATACCCGCCGGGCCTCCGAAGCCCTGGGAATCTCCCTGGCCACCCTCTACCGCAAGCTCAAGAAGATCAACGGCGAGGAGCCGTAGCGCCGCCCTCGGCCTCAGCGCACCACGCCCGCTTCCCGCGCGCCGCATCCGACCGATGCGGCGTTCTGCATTTATAGTCCTCGGCTTCAGTTACGCCATTCTCAGAATCGTAAGGACCAGTTGCGATTCTGCGAAAAAAGGATCGTTCTCCCGGATTATGGTCCTTGATTTTCAATGGGTTACCGCGATGGTCCCTCTGGCATCCTTTTTGTCTAATAGCAGATTGCACCGCTACGCTCGAAAGGGATCTGCCTGATGATGAACCGAATCCTGCTGGTCGATGATGAAGCCGCAATCCTCTTCGCCTACAAGAAAGTGCTCCAGCGACCGCTGCTGATCGTGGACACGGCCGAGTCGGTCGAACAGACCATGGCTCTGCTCGAGTCCAACCTCTACGATGCGGCGATCCTGGACTTGAGGCTGGGTGGGGATTCCTGCGAGGAGGGCTTCGAGCTGCTGCAGGCGATCAAGCGCCGGTCGCCCGCCACCAGGGTGATCATGATCACCGCCTATGGCAACTCCGAAATCAAGGAGAAAGCCCACCGTCTCGGGGCGGAGTTCTACTTCGAGAAGCCCGTCTCCACCCGGGTGATCCAGGAAACCCTCCGGCAGACCGGCATCCAGTTCGTGGATGACCAGTTGTCCCGCGTGATCTGGAAGTTCCAATAGGTGTGCCGGGAAGCAGCCGGCGGCGGAAAGCTCAGCCCCGGGCGGTAACATGAAAAAAATAATATTTTTGATAATAGTGAAAACCGTTGCCAAACTTGGCGCTTACGCTTGGTTTATCTTTCGGAGGAGCGGCCCGTGGGGCCGTCTCCTGATCCTCAGGCTGATCCTGTCTGTCCTCATCTTTCTCACCAGACGCATTCTTACCAAGCTGCTGTACAAAGGAGGTGATGCCACCAGAAGCGGAATGCTACGGATCAGATCGCTCGTGCTCGACCGTTAACGCCTCATTGATGGAGGTCTGCCTATGGCGAAATTGTTCAGCACGCGATCGAGGTTGCAGCTTAGTCCAAATTCCAAGCGGGGGATAGTATGCAACTAAAAGCGTTATTCAGGACCGCCGTGATCTTCGCGGCAGCCGTCATGCTGTTGGCCACCAGCGTGTTCGCCCAGATTTCCACCGGCAAGGTGGAGGGTATTGTCCGGGACAAGGACACCGGCAGCCGCTGCGGGGCGCAGGTGACGGTCGAGGGCACCCGGCTGGGCAATGTCACCAATGCCGACGGTTACTATTTCATTCTGAACGTCCCGCCCGGACGCGCAGTCGATCACTTTCACCTACACCGGTTATCAGAAGACCACGATCGCGGATCAGCTGCTGCTGGCCGGCCAGACCACGACGATCAACGCCACCCTGAGCAGCACGGTGGTCGAGTTGCAGGGGATCACGGTCGAGGGTGAGAGCGAAATCCTGATCCCGCGCGACAACACGGTCACCAAACAGCGCCTGACCACCGAGGAAATCAGCGAAACCCCGGCCACCAAGCTGGAGGACCTGATGGTCCTGCAGGCCGGCGTGCAGACCGGCGGTCAGCGACGCCTGGGTCCGCGGGCTGCGTATCCGCGGCGGGCGTCTGGGCGAGGAAGGCATGGTGGTGGACGGCGTGATGGTGCGTAACTACACCGCCAACCCGTTCGCCAGCGGCCAGGGCTGGATCTTCGAGACGGAAATCGGCTCCCAGGGCCACGGACACCACTCCGCTGGAATTCTCGACCGACGCGGTGGAGCAGGTGGACATCATCACCGGCGGCTTCCAGGCCGAGTACGGCAACGCCCAGTCCGGTATCATCAACATCGTCACCAAGGAAGGCGGCGCGAATTACGAGGGTACCGCCTGCGCTTCACCACGGACCAGCAGCAACCCCCGCACCTCGGATTATGGTTACAATCAGCTCCAGGCAAGCATCGGCGGCCCGGTCCCGGTGATACCGAACATGTATTTCCACGTTTCCGGTGAGCTGCAGGGTTTCAGGCCGACCGCACCCCCACCCATGCGGATGAGGGATTCCGCGGCGTGAACCAGGAATTCGTCGACCGTCTGAACGAGGCCGTGCGCAATGACCCGGTGCTGGGGCGAGAGGCCGAGCCCTACACCCTGGAGATGTTCGAGACCGGCCGCCAGTTCTATGCCGACAAGACCGGACAGCAGCGCCTCGCTGTTCTCTCCGCCCAACCCGGTGCGCCTGCCCGGCAACTGGCAGGACCGCACCATGGCCAACGGCAAGCTGACCTATTCGCCGATCAAGGGCCTCAAGCTGCTCGGCACCGAGAGCTGGTCGCCGCAACCAGCATTCCTATCCCTCCGGCTACACCGGCGAGGGCAATTATTTCGAGGACTGGGGTGGTGGACCGCCGACGGATTTCTACTAGAATTACCTGGACCAGCTAGTTGGTCGAGAGCCCGTACTGGGTGCAGCGGCGGCGACCGCTCCTTGATTACGTGCCCCAGAGCAACGCCCGCCGCACCAGGAGCAACAACCTGCTGTTCGGCGCGGACTGGGATTTCTGGCAGAGCGCCGAGCGCAGCGCCACCTTGCAGTTCCGCTACACGAAGATTCCGCTCGCAGGAGATCAACAACTCCAGCCAGAAGACCAACTGGGAGCGCGACACGTTCCTGAGCTGGGGCGCCTCACGACGTCCAGTTCGAAGTCGAGACCTGGCCGGGCCGGGAAGGTCTTTAGACCGGCAGGAGCTGCGCGATCTAGTACTGCCCGGACGGCGACGCGGGCTGGAAGCAATGCGTGCCGTTCGAGACCCCGTTCGCGATGCAGGCGAAGGTACGTTTTACTACCTGAACTACAGCTACCTGCGCGAGAAACAGGACAACTACAAGGCCGACATGGACTTCCAGGTCAACCGTCGCAACCGCGCCAAGCTGGGCGCTCCAGTATCACCGACATCAACAACAACCGGCTTCCGCACCAGCTACACCTCCGGAGAAGCGCGACCCGCGCAACGAGTTCCGCTACAACCCGTTGATCTACGCGCTTCTATGCGCAGAACCGGACCGATCTGGGCGATTTCGTCTTCAATTACGGGCTGCGCTACGATGGGTTCCAGCACCGCACCAACTGGGGTATCACCCCCTGGATCCGTGGGGTGAACATGTCACGCCCGCGGCACTCTGTACGAGTGGTCGCCGCGTTTCGATGTGGCCTTCCCGGTGACCGACAAGTCGCAGTTGCGGTTCAGCTACGGCGCGTTCACCCAGCTCCCGAGCATGGGCCAGATGTATGCCGGCTCCAGCGGCGGTTCGGCCTTCATGAACCCCGGCGGACTGGAATACAGCCGCACGGATGCGTTCGAGTCCGGCTTGAGCTACCTGCTGAGCGATGACAGGTGCTGGACCTGGTGGCGTTCTACCGGGACGTGGACGGAACGTGGCCGACAAGGCCTACTTCCGGGATTACTACGCCTGGCAGCCAGGAGCAGCGTGTCCGCGAGTGGGGCAACGGTTACACCAACCGCGACAACGGCAACATCAAGGGCGTGGATGTGACCCTGCGCCGCCGTTTCTCCAACAATTTCTCCTATAACCTGCAGTACACCATGCAGTTCAGCCGCACCACCGGCAGCGGCTTCAAGCGGCTGGAACATCGGCAGATTACGACGCCACTTCGAACGAGTTGTTCTCGCCGCCGGATGAGCTGCGCCCGATCGACGGCGACCAGACCCACAAGATGTCGGCTGCAGTTCAACTACATGTTCCCGGAGGACTACCAGGAGCGGCAGCATTTACAACACGATCCTGCAGCAACTGTCCGCGTCTTCTCGGTCTTCCAGCTCCAGAGCGGGACGCCGTTGCTGTCAGCGCGGCGGCACCTCCTACACCGGCTCCGAGGACCCGGCCCTGACCAACCAGTGGGGCGGATACAACTATTTCCGCGGCCGCTGGTACACCAACCTGGACACCCGGTTCTCCAAGGCCTTCAACCTGGGCCGGACGCAGGCGCGTGTCGCTCTTCGGCGAGGTTTACAACCTGCTGAACCGCAAGCAACAATGCGCCTATCCCTCGGGTTACCACGCTTGAGGACTATCTGCACGTGCCACCGGTGGCGTGGACCTGGTCTGGGATGATCTCGACCCGATGCGATCAGGACCGTGCGCGGTTCAATGCGGATTTCAACGGCGACGGGATACTGACGGTAAGGAAGCCGCCATGGGCGGAATGGCCGACGGATATGTGTTCTCCACCCTGGACAAGCGGCGTCTGGGGCACCGCCCGCCAGATTCGCATCGGGATCGACTTCTCCTTCTGATCCGGATGAGTGCCGGAGCCGAACGAACTCTTGCTCTGCTTAATCAAGCAGTGAAATAAGCAGGAGACATCGATTATGATACGAAAAGGTTTCTTGCTCAAGGTCTAACCCTTGCTGCGCTGGTTGGCCTGCTGGCCGGAACGGCCTCGGCCGAACGGCTGACGCAGCGGGTGCCCGCGGCAACAACGTCGGACTTGGGCTGGTGTGTACCTGGGGCATGCCGATGAACACCGCAGAGCTGGTCCGGTAACACCATCCAGTTCCCCAAGGGCTCGGGGAACATGGTCAACAACGATGTGCTGGACTTTCGGCTGGATGACCGCCCGCGATCTGAACGGCGACGGCACGCCCGAGGATACCCTGGTCCTGGGTTCCGGCGGTCGTGACAACATGCCGGGCTACTGCTCGATCGAGGGTCGTGCCCTGATCACAGCGGTGGCGGCGGTCCAGCCGGACATGGAAGGTCAGCATGGGCGAGATCCAGTATGCCCGGGTCTGGACCAGGCCTGGATGCCGCCGAGCTGGCCGATTGGCCGATGGAGGCGTCGCAGGGTCCCAAGACCGCCTCCGGCGAGCCGATCCTCCACGGCGCGGAGACGATGTTCGTCCATTCCGGCGATGTCTTCAACTCCTGGGGCGGCCCGACCAGCGGCGTCTATATGGGCTGGAGCTTCTATTTCCTGGATTTCGCCGAGAGCAACAACATGGTCTACGTCCACGTCGAACATCCAGAACGTGACCGAGTACCTGAAGTACAACCCGACCGATGCCTATGAGACGGTCGGCCATGGCCAATCCCGATGGCTGGAAGTGGCACGGGATGATCATGTTCAAGAACTGGCGCGGGATGGAGTTCTCCGACACCCAGTTGGGCTGGGCTTACCACCCGGCCAAGCAGATCAATACCCTGTGGAGCCCCAGCCCGACCATCGGCAGCTCGGTCTCCGCAGGAGCCCCCGCTGCTCGGGATGAAGGTCCTGAAGTACCCCTCGCTGAACGGCCAGACCATGGACCTGCTCAACATCCATACCCCGGCCGGGGGCGAGTTCGGGATCAGCGGTCCGGGCAACCTGCTGGCGAGCGGCCTGTCCGACCGCAAGATCTACCGGGCGCGTGGTCAACAAGGCCAATCTGTATCCCGGCAAGACCAACCCGTTCACCGACAGGCCGATGACCTACGGTTGGCCGGGGGTCCTCACCGCCACGGACAGCCGCTTCAATCAGTGGCTCTGGGGCGGCGACAGCAACTGGAACCACTACACGTTCTGGGGCGAGCTGAAGGACGTGATGCCGCGCGATACCTTGAGCATGGATTTGGTGATCATGTTCTCGCCGACCGGTGTCACCCCGCTGGTGGCCCCGCAGTACGACCTGGCCAACATCGATGACCCGGGAATGCAGGCCGGCATTCGCCCCGCAGGAGCATTATGCGGACGTGGCCCAGTCCATCTTCGAGGGCGGCTACATGGTCCCCGAGCACCCCGCAGTCCCCGCCGCTGACGATCATCCCCGGCGACCGCCAGGTGACCCTGACCTGGAGCGATGTCAACCTGCAGACGCCGGACCCCTACTACGGCTTCCTGCAGCAGAATCCGGAGCTGGATCCGAACGGCGTCTACCGGGAGTATGATTTCGAGGGTTACCGGCTCTACCGCTCCTTCGTCGGGCCGAATGACTCGCACTCCGAGAAGATCTGGCAGTCCAGCCTCGGGACCGGCGACCTGCATTTCTTCTATGTCGACCGCTACGAGGACGATCATCCCTATTACCGGATGCGCAACGGGATGAAGGTCTGGTACGCCATCGTGCCCTACGACCGTAACTACGATCCTTCCACCGGCGGGGAGTTAAGCCTGCCGGCCGAGTCCAGCGGCAAGACCTGGAACCGCCCGGGTGAGAGCGGCCTCTACAACGTGATCCCGCGCAGCGATGCCAGCAACTTCAAGCCGGCGGAGTTCGGCGGCTTCACCTTCCAGACCGGCTCCGGCGCGACCCTGGCCGAGGGCACCACGGCTCAGTTGACCGGCGATGGCACCGGCAAGCTGACCGAGGCCCCGAAGGCGCTGGCCGCGGTGGCCGACTTCACGCTCGAGGCGGTTACCGCCGAGCGGATCTTGACCGATCAGAACCTCGTTCTGGTCTGCACCTCGATGGAGAGCTTCAACTTCGGCGGCTGCAACTACCCGACCGGCACCCGCAAGCTGGAACTGCGCGATGCCGCCGGCGCCGTCATCAGCGAGGCCTTGATCTCGGGTGTGCACGAGGATGGTGGCGCCAATCAGAAAGAGATCGTGATCCATGGTCCGGTCACCGGCGATGGCGCGGCCTATGCCCTGATGGCCAATTTCTCCGGCATCGCTCCGGGAAGCCTGTACTATGACATCAATCCCGGCACCTATACCGGCGCGACTGTCGGCGCGGCGCTCTACCGCTGCGGCGCGACCATCACCTCGGCTCCCAACAACATCGGTTGGACCCGTAGCTCCCAGTACACCCTGACCTGGGGCGCCACCGGCAACGGCGAGCTGACCCTGCAGGTGCACGACAACACCCTGAACGTCGACGTGCCGTTCGGCCAGTACCCGGATGATTTCGGCTGGGGCATCGCTCCCGGCTCGATCATCGGCGACCGCTGGGGCTCGGCCGACAACATCTACAACGAGCTGTCCCTGCCCAAGGCCGAGCGCACCAGCAAGATGCTGCAGAGCCTGCCGGCGAACAACACCGAGGGCTTCGGCATCTGGCTCAACGGCATCTTCTGGGTGTTTGGCGACCTGACCGCGATGCCGGCTCCCGGCACCACGATGACAGTCACCACCGCCTGGGGCGCCTGGAACGGCGACAATACCGTCTTCACCCAGGCCGCCGATGTGCCCTATGCCGGCGACAAGTGGAACATCCAGCTCAAGGCGACCACCATCAATGCCGAGGACGCCGACCTGAGCAAGATCAAGGTCGTGCCGAATCCGTACATGGCCAGTTCCTTCCTGGATCTGTCTCCCAACCAGCGCCGGATCGAGTTCGTCAATCTGCCGGATCGCTGCACGATCCGCGTCTACACGCTCGGCGGCAACCTGGTCAACGTGCTCAATCACATCGGCGCCAACCGCTCCGGCTGGGGTGACTACACCGACTGGGATCGCCTGACCAAGGGCGAGCCGAAAGAGCTGACCGGCTTCGATAACCACGGCGGCACCGAGGCGTGGAACCTGCGCAACCGTTTCGGCCAGACCGTGGCCAGCGGCCTGTACTTCTTCCACGTGACGGACTCTCGGGGAGAGACTCAAACCGGTAAGTTCTACATCATCAACTGAGGCTGACGAGCATGATGAGATCGACCGGAAAGATGAACTGTCCCCGTTGCCTAAATGGAGGTAATGACATGTTGAAGAAAGTGGCCACCCGAGCCTTGCTGGCGGCCTGCGCGGTCATGTGGATCGTCGCTGGGTCGCTTCAGGCGCAGGGTATCGGCAGGCAGGATTACACCGGCCTGGACAAGTATCTCGATCAGGGCCGGATGGACAACTCCTCCTTCGTGGGAGTCAGAGCCGCCGAGTTCCTCACCATCCCGGTCGGTGCCCGTGGCATCGGCATGGGAAGCGCCTTCACCGCCGTCGCCGATGACATTTCCGCCATGTGGTGGAACCCGGCCGGCCTGGGCTTCCTGACCCAGCCGGAAGTGATGGTGACGGTTGTCGACTACACCATGGACCTGACTTACAGCTACGGCGCCGCAGCCATGCCGGTCGGCGATGGCGGGATCGTGCTGGGCGGGTTCTTCGGCTACCTCGATGTCCCGGACATCGAGATCACCACCATCTCCAACCCCCAGGGCAGCGGAAGCACGTTCAACGCTTACGACTTCCAGATGGGCGGGACGATGGCGATACAATCTGTCCGACCGCTTCACCGGCGGCCTCAGCGCCAAGTACGTGCACCAGGACATGTGGGGTAACATGGGCGCCAACGCGTTCGCGATCGATGCCGGCGCCGTCTACCATACCCAGTTCGCCGAGCGCGAGATCAAGTTCGCTTTCGCGATCCAGAACCTGGGCACCAACATGACCATGCGCGGACCCAACCTGACCGAGTCCGTCGGTCCGGAAGGCACCGGCGGCGGCTGGCCGAGCGGCTATGGCGACTTCACCACCGATCCGTATGCCTTCTCGCGGCGCTCCAACCGCGAGATGTTCCTGCGGACCCATACCTATCGCCTGCCGACCACGGTCAAGATGGCGCTGGCCTACAACCTCTACACCAGCGAGCAGATGAACTGGCTGGCCAGTGCCGAGCTGTGGCGCCCGAGCTACATCCCGATCGCCTATTCGGCCGGCTCCGAGATCAACTACAACTTCAACCCGTTCTACTCGGCCGCGCTCCGCATGGGCTGGCAGCTCCAGACCGATGAGTACACCGAGGCAACGGACCAGGCCGGTTACGGCTACCTGGGCGATGATCCCACCTTCCGGGGCTTGAGCTTCGGTGGTGGTTTCCAGCGCACCTGGGCCGGCAAGGCGCTCCGCTTCAATTATGCCTACAAGAACAAGGGCCGCCTGACCGCCGACAACTTCTTCACCGTGAGCCTCGCCTTCTAAGGCGGGACCGACGGCGGAAGCTGGTTCTGACAGAGAACTCCCGATCCCCAGGTGGGATCGGGAGTTCTCTTTTGTCGGGTGCATCCGGAAATTCCGTGGCAGCGCCGGCCATCGTGGGAGGCCAGGAGTCTGAGGTAGTGGCGTCCGGCCGGACGCCCCTACCCTCGATCCCATTGATCCTGCATAACTTGAGGTTGCAGCAGCCGGCCCGGAGCCCATCGTAGGGCGCGGCAGGCCGCGCCCGTGGGAGACGAGCGGGCCGGCAGTGCCGTTGATCCCCCTAGCAAAGGGGGAAACAGGGGGTTGTGTTTTTCAGGGCCGGCACGGGGGCCGGCCCCTACGACTGCGAAAACCCTCGCACCGGCATGCCGCTCCCGGCTGATTTTGTTGGAACAGATGGGCATGCCCCGCCCCTTTTTGGTCACAAAAAGTAGAACCGCCGGGATTGCCAAGCAATCCGAGGCTTGTCGCCCCCGCTGCATCTTCCCGGAATTCCCGGATAAGCCAAAAAAAGGGGCTGTCCCATCCTGCCGGGACAGCCCCTTTAGATTGGCCGGGCCTGAGACGGCTTCAGCCCATGGCCTCGATCTCTTCCATCTTCATCGTCCGGCCGCCGGCCAGCGAGCTTTCGTAGAGCAGCAGCGCGGCCATCGAGGTGCGGCGGGCGCTCGCATAGCCCATGATCGGCTGGTCCCCGTTGCGGATGCAGGAACAGAAATGCTCCAGCGCCTGTTTGGAGGAATCGGCGGTCTCGGAGTTGCGGAAATCGACCACCTTGTCGGCGGCCTGGATCGGGGTGTCCTTGACATCCAGCGACTGGCCGAGCTTGATCTTGTTGAACTTGTGCTCCACCCCGACGGTCTGCAGGTGGCGGGTTTCCCGCTCCCAGAAGATCTGGAAGCCGCCGCCCAGAAACTCCAGCGTCCCGTGGGTGCCGTGCACCGCCCAGCCGCTGCCCCAGCGCGAATTGGAGAGGTGGCCGCTGATCGTGCCGAGCACCCCGTCCTCCATCTGCAGGTAGCCCATCAGGCTGTCGTGGTGCTCGCGCCCGTCCTTGTAGACCATGATCTGTCCGGCGCAGGCCCCCTGGACCGGACTGGTGCCCAGCAGGTCCATCATCATATCGATTTCGTGGGCCAGCAGCTCGGTGATGATCCCGCCGCAGTACTCGCGGTACATCCGCCAGTTGAGCAGGCGCTCCAGCTTCGGGTCTTCGAGCTCTTTGCGCCAGCTCGAATTGCGGTCGTAGTGGAGGTAGAACTGGGTGATCTTGCCGAACGAGCCCTCCCGCACCAGGCGCTTGGCATCCAGGAAAGCCTCGCCGAGCCGGCTCTGGTAGCCCACCAGGTAGACCAGCTTCGGGTTGCGCTTCGCCGCTTCGCTGACCTCGTTGAGCTGCTTGACGTTCAGCCCCATGCTCTTTTCGCTGTAGACATGCTTGCCGGCCCCGAGGGCGGCCACGCTGCAGGGGACATGCAGGAACAGCGGCGGGCTGACCAGGATCGCATCCGTATCCTGCTGCTCGAGCAGCTTTTGCCACTGCTCGTGCCGGCGGACCTGGGGGTTGCCCGAGGCCTCGACTCCCTGTTGCAGGTGGGGCGGGTAGACATCGCAGAGATCGGTGACAGTCACCCCGGGGAGGCCGGCCAGCAGGCGCATCATGTAGCAGCCGCGGCTGCCGGTGCCGATCACCCCGACCGTGATCTGGCTGCCCAGGTTCTGTCCGCGCACGATCGCCGGGGCGCCCAGGGCGGCCACGCCGGCCGCGGCGACAGCCAGGGTGGTGCCTTGCTTGAGGAACTCCCGACGGGTAAGGCTGGGCTTGTTGCCGGAACTGACCATGCTGCTGCCTCCATGGCGATGAGTGATCGGGCGGACCGCCCTGGCGGGAACGGCCGCGGGTGCTACGGGATTGGATGTCCACCATCCGGAAAATATTCAGCCGTGCCCCTCACCGGGCCGGTTCGAGCACGATCGTGCGGTCCTCCGGGACCAGCCCGGTGAAGACCGTGAAGTCGCCGTTCTGCTCCCGGTGGAGGCCCGGGGTCGCGGGGCGCCAGGCGCGCCCGGCCGCGTCCAGATAAAGCGTGAACGGCGAGCCCTCGGCGGCCTGGAGCCTGATCCGCAGCCCCTCCCCGGCGGGTTCGACCTCGGCCCCGTCCGCGCCGCGGAAGAAGGCCAGGTGCGGGCCCTCGACCTCCGGGGCGATCAGCAGCAGCCGCGCCCGGCCGAGCTGCAGTGTCACCGGCACCGCCCGCAGCTCATCGGCCGAGTAGCTGCGGCGATCCAGGTAGCGGCCGTCGGCCAGGTCGATGATCCGGTACTTCGCGGCCGGGTCCAGCCCCAGCGCCTGCGGCTGGCGGATGCGCAGGGTCTCGCGGCGCGTGGGCCGCCGGCGGAGCACCCCGTCCTTCGCCCCCTCGGGCAGGTAGAAACCCAGGCTGGCCAGCACCTTGCCCTCCCGGGCGAAAGCGGTGACCATCGAGCCGCGCTGGTCCATGCTCACGATCTCCCGGCTCTCGAAGGCGCTGAAGCGGCGGGCGCGGTTGACATCGAAGCCGCGCTGGACCTCCCAGTACAGCCGGTTGTAGCCCAGGTCGGTATCCGTTTTGGCTTCCATCCACTCGCGCAGGTAGTCCTCTTGCCTCATCTGCCGGTTCAGCCGGGTGGAGAAGCCGAACGTGGCGCAGAAGTTGAGCATGTCGACCGGGTCCTGGGATTCGCGCCACATGATTACCGACTGCACCCCCTGGCGCTGCCCGTTCCAGGTGCTGGTCAGGGTTTCCAGCGGCAGGGACAGGGGATTGTCGTTCTCGCCCAGCAGGCGCATGTCGAACCAGGCCAGGTTGGTCGAGCAGATCAGGTTGTTGGAGTTGAGCAGCATGATCCCCTGGCCCGCGGTGTGGCGGGCCACCACCCGGCGCAGGCGCTTGGCGAAGTCATGGTAGCCCTCGGTGACAAAGCGGCCGAGGTAGCCGGTGCAGCCGTGGCGCGCGTTGTTGCAGAGCCGGGTCTGGAACCAGTGGTCGACGTACAGGCCGTCGAACTCGAAATTGGCCAGCAGGCTGTCGCACTCGCGCTCGACCTGCTCGCGCCAGCCCTCGGCGCCGAAGCACATCAGGGTGGTCTCCATCCGGTACTCGATCGCCATCGAGTTCATCCAGTCGGCGGCGTGCTCCTGGTAGCCCGGGGCCTCGAAGTCGAAGTCGGAGAATGTGACATAGGGGATCACCTTGATCCCGTTGGCGTGGGCGGTCTCCAGGAAGTGGCGGACCTTGTCCGGGACAGTCGGGTGGCTGTAGTCGCCGGAGAAGAAGTTCGCCCCGCCGATCACCAGGTTGATCCCCATCCGCGCCCACTGGCGGACCTGCTCATCCGAGGGCGGGGCCCACTCCTCCTGGTCCCCGTTCCAGCGTGACATGCGGATCTGGTGCGGCCCGGGCCAGGCGATGCGCGAGCTGTTGAGGTCATCGCGCGGGGCCTTGGGCGGGGTGAGCTGCAGGAAAAAGGTGCGCACCCGGTCCTGGCCGGGGTTGAGCGGGAAGCAGGTGTTGCGGATGTCGAACTCCTCCAGCTCCAGCAGGTCGCCCTGGCGGCGGTAGAGCTGGGTGAAGACCTCGCGCTTGCCGCGGGAGTCGTAGGGGCTGAGCCGCTTGCCATCCGCGGTCTCCACCTCGCCCGTGTCGTAGTGGCGCCCATCCTCGAGCCGGACCCCGGAGTCGCGGTAGCCGCTCCAGCGGTCGCCGAAGTCCTCCTTGGAGAACTCGATCCCGGTCAGCGGGTTGCCCAGGTGCAGCACCGGGTTGAAGTGGGCGGCCAGCACCGGCTCATCCGGCGGGGTGCCGGCGATGGTTTTGGTGGGGGCGGGCATCAGGTTGAGCGGCGGCGCCCCGGGATCGTCGTAGGTGGAAAGGAAGTCGATGTTGTCGGTGGAGAACCAGGCGTGGTTGAAGCAGTTCCAGCGCAGCTTGACCGGCCGGTCGGCGGAGATGGTGACAGTCACCCGGGTGAAGCCATCGACCTCGATCGCGTAGTTCACCCGCCAGCGCAACGGGCTCTTCTGGCCGTTCTCCCAGGTGTAGACCCCGTCCGACTCGATCTCCACCAGCTCCGGCCCGGTGCTGACCAGCCGGGTCTCGACCTCGCTGGAGGAGCCGACCGCATCGAAACGGTAGGCGCCGGTGAGCTCTCCGCTCCAGAGCTTCGGCCACATCTCCAGCGCTTTCTCGAAGCTGTAGCGGTCGCGGTTGGCGCCGCCCTCCCGGCGCGCCCCGGGGTCATTGCCGGGGATCAGCCCGACATAAGGATTGGGCAGCGCGGTGCCCGGGGCCAGGAACTCGTCCCCCAGCGCGGTGGCCGAGATCAACTGGCCGCTGCGGCTGTCGATGGTGTAGGAGAAAGTCTCGCCGTTGATGATGATCTGGTTGCCTTTTTCCGCCACCACCAGCGGCTTGTAGATGCCGTACACCTTCCCGTCATACATGTCTGATTCGCTGCCGGTGGTGCGGACCCGCCGCGGTCCGCCGGGAGTGCTTTCGGGGGCGCAGGATGCCGCCAGGGCGAGGATCGCCAGCAGGATGGCCAGCCTTCGCATGAGCTTCCTCCTCGGTTGGTTCAATCCAGGCACTGGCGCGGAAGTGCGACCAGCTCATAGTGCTCCCGGCCGGCGGCCCGGGGGCCGCGCTCATTCGGCCGCGGAGACCTCGAGCAGCAGCGAGCCGGCGAAAGCCTGCCGCAGCAGGGGCTGGTCGCCATCGACCTCACCCAGCTCCTCGCCGGTGACATAGTTGCGCGCCCGGTAGCGTTTCCCGGGCTCCAGCCCGCGCAGGGCCAGGGGGTGCAGCCGGGGCCAGCGCTCGGCGAAAAAGCCGTAGTACAGGCGGCCATCCTTGCGCACGACATGGGCTTCGGGCCGGTCGAACGCCAGGTCGTAGAGGTTCAGGTACTCGCCCCGGGAGAGCAGCAACTCGCGGTAGAGGCCGAACCAGAACTTCCACTGCTCCCGTTGCCCGGCAGTGAGCCGGGAATAGAGGGTGGTGAGCTGGGCCCCGGTGCCCAGGGCGCTCTCGAACGACTGCGGCACCGACCACTGGTCCCACTCCTGGATCGGGATCTGGTAGCAGTCGCCCACACAGAAGCTCGGGCCGTGCAGCGCCTTCTCGACCTTGACCCGCCGCCGCACCTGGCCCAGGTTGACCGGGTCGGAGGTGTTGGCGACATTGTAGAAGGGCATCTTGAACGGGTCGTGGGGCAGGCCGCAGATGCACATCTCCACCGTGCAGCCGGGCTTGAGCTGCTGGGCGGTCTCCCAGACCGCCCGGTAGAGCCCGTAGCCACGGAACGAATCCAGCGGCGAGGCGTGCCGATGGGCCGGGTTGAAGCAGGGCGGGGAGATGCTCTGGCCGGTGGTGTCCAGGTACAGCCCATCGAAATCCCAGTCCACCAGGATTTTACGCACCAGGGCCCGGAGGTGTTCCACCGCTGCCGGGTGCTCCGGGCAGAGATACCAGAGGTTGCGGCCGCAGGCCGGCCGGCTGCCGTCCGCATTCTCGATCAGCCAGTCCGGGTGCTCGCGGGCCAGCCGGCTTTCCGGGCTCACCCCCTGCGGGTACCACCACAGGCTGGTGCGCAAGCCGCGCGCTTTCACCTGCGCCACGAACCGGCGCATGTCCTGGTCCCCGCCGGGGAATTTGCCGGGGGTGCGCACCGGCTCCCAGTCGCCGTACCAGTCGAACCAGCCGTCATCGAGCATCGCCATCTCGATCCCGAAGCCGCGGATCTCCTCCAGCGCGCCGAAAATCTGCTCCTGGGTGAAGTCCAGCCCGAAGCCCCAGCTCTTCCAGTAGGGAGCGTGGCAGGCGGGAGAGGACTCCCGCTGCAGCCCGACCCCCTGCCGGCGCAGCAGCTCGGAGTAGCTGCGCAGGGCATCGTGGAAATCCCCAGCGTGGAGGATCAGCGCCGTGCGGACTGTCGCGACGCTCTGGCCGGGGTCGAGCACGGTCTGCTCGCCGAAACGGGCCTGGGGCTCCTGGGCCAGGCACAGCTCCACCAGCCCATCGCGATGGGTGGTCACCGGCAGGCTAACCCACTCCGGCCGCGGCTCGGCGCAGGCCAGCGCCAGCCCGCAGCCCGGGGCCCAGAGGTCCACCAGCGGAGTGCCGCCGCCCTCGCCGCGGGCGGGCTGGAGCGGCTCGGAGCCCATGAAGTTCTCGCGGGCGGTGTCCGCCTCGATCCAGACCAGGCTGTAGTCGTGGCCCCAGCGGACCGCCGCCCCCTGGTAGGAGGCGAAGCGCCAGGGCTGCTCGCCCGGGTCCAGCAGCCGGCGGTCCAGCCGCTGGCAGAAGCTCACCAGCCGGTCGATCGACAGCCGCTGCTTTCCCCGGTTGAAGAACTCGGCCCGGCCCACCACCACCAGCGGCAGTTGCTCGAAAAACTCCAGGGTCACCCGCGCCTCGATCTCCAGCGAGGGGTAAAACGCCTCCCCGTGCTGGCTGGCCCGGGCGCTGAACGCCAGCACCCGGCCCGGCCCGGAAGCTCCATCGAACCGGTCCTCGCTGACCGAGCTCCAGTCCACCCGGAAGGCATCGACCACAAAGCCGCCCAGCCCGGCCTGGAACGCCGGACGGGAAAGCGCCCCTTCCGGGACCATGGTCGCCAGGCGGCCATCCGCCCGCTTGAGGAAAGGACGGATCGACAGGTCCTGGTGAATTTCCAGCCACAGGCTCCCGCTGTCGATCAGCAGATGGTCGCCCCGGATTTCACTGCGGAAAGCCATCGTTTCATCCTTCATGGTTCAATCGAGAGTGCGCATGAATGGCAAAAACAAGGGCTCTCGGCATCTCACCCTTGATTCGAACTGTGGTGCTTTGTGCCGGGGCCGGGAGTTCCGGCAAAGGCACACACCCCGGCGCGCTTTCAGCGCGCCACCCCTCTCAAGAGGGGATTTAAGCAGCACAGCCTCAATCGCTCAGCTCAAGGCTCCGGCCGAAGCCGTACCAGTCCCCCTTAATAAAGGGGGACACCGGGGGTTGTGTTTTTTCGGGCCGGCACGGGGGCCGGCCCCTACAAAAGAAACGGATTTGACACGCCGCGGGGGTCGGGGCGTGGGCCTTTGTCGGTGCTCACGGATCCGTCACCCTACTCGAACAGCAGCCGCGCCGCGCACCCTGTAAAATATACGATCATCCCGCCCACCGCAAAGAAAGAGGCGGAATCGTGGCCGAGGCCGCCCAGCACGATCCCGGCGAAAAACATCGCTCCGCCGAGGATGATCAGCCCCAGGGTGAACTTGCCCGGCAGGCTGCGGGGGATGATATGGTACCAGTCGCTCGTCCTCGAATCTCCTGGCGGTACAGGTGCGGATTTTTTCCTGGTCCGGCGGGGCGAAAAACAGCTCACCAGCGGGGTGATAACCAACGCCCCGATCAGCGCCGCCAGGGTGATGTACCCAGAGAGGCCTCCACGCGGTAATATCGTGCAGATCACCCGGGCGATCCCACCGCAGGCCGCTCCGCCCAGGTAGCCGGCGATCGCCCCGGCCTGGTTGATCCTTCGCCTTTTGAGCCCGTAGAGAATGGCCACACAAAAATCGGGGTGTCGAAAACTCTCACCAGCGAGAGGAAAAAGTCCACCACGCGGTGGCCTTGCTCACCAGCAGGGCCATGCTGATCATCGCGATGGTCATCAGCGACGATCATGTGCGCGAGAAACGCAGTTGTTCAATCGCGATGGGAGGAGTCTTGCGGCGCACCCGCTGCCAGATGTCCTTGGCCAGCACGGTCGCCCCGGCGTTGAGCTCGGCATCGATGGTCGGAAAGCTCGCGAGGCCAGCAGCCCGGCAATGAACAATCCCAAGCAACCCGACCGGGATGGAGTCGAGGTAGAGCTTGGAAATCATGATCGCATCCGGGTTCATGTCCGCGGCATCCGGACATCAGATCGGCGCGGCCAGCCCGGAGAAGAAATGGAAGGGTTGACCGGGGTCAGGATGATCCCGGTCAGCACCATCGCCGCCACCAGCGTGCTGCACGTTCTTGGAGCCGAACGAGCGCTGGATCATCCCCTGGTCGGCTGGTGAAGGCGTTGACCCCAGGAACATGATCACCAGGATGAAGCTGAAGTCGAACTTGCCCCCGGCCGGCACGAAGTTGAGGAACTCCGGGGCCCGGGCCATGAAAATCCCAGCCAGCCAGCCGACCTGCCCGGCGATGAAAGCGTAGCCGATCAGGGGCGATCAGGATCATGATAAACTGCACGCAGCGGACGTAAAATTACGCTGATCATCCCGCCCTCAAAGGTGTAGAATCGAGCTACGCCGGTAAAAATGAGAATCCACCAGAAGAAATTGAACTGGGGCACGATCACGTGCCGGTCAGTGCCCCGAGGTAGAGAAGGGTCCCCAGTTTTCCCGCGCTCTTAAGCGCATACATAACCGCCGTAATCGAGTGGGCCTTGCTCCCGTAGCGCATCCCCATGAATTCCGGGATCGTGGTCAGGTTCAGCCGGCGGAAAGCCGGAAGGATAAACAGGCCGGCGAAGGCGAAAGCCATGTTGCCGGTCCATTCGTGCCAGATGATGCTGACTCCCTGCTGCGCCGCCTGCCCGGCCTCGGAGATGAAATTGTACATCCCCAGGTTGCGGCCGACAGCGAGCAGATCACCAGGAGACCGGCAGGGCGCGGTTGGCAAGGTAGAAATCATCGGTGTTCGACACGCTGCGTGAAAGAGCTTGCCCAGCCCGAGCATGAAAACCAGCCAGGCGAAGATGATGAGAAGATCGATGGCCCTCCAGCATTTGATCTTTTCCGTGTCTTGAGTTGGCGGCCGCGGAGCTCCGGGGCTAAAACCGTTGCTGGATGGCATTTGTTCGTGGTGTTTGCCGCTGTAAAAAGCCGCTGAACGCATCGGCCGCCCCGGCCGATCATGACAACAATCATCGAGATAATAAAGGAGTAGGAGAAATATTTCCAGCCAGCGCATCCGGCCTCCCGAAAGCTGAAGGTAGATGCCGCCCCGGCGCGGGGCGGTCAGGCATGTAGCGGCAGCGGCGGCCTCTGGCGAAATGCCTCCAGAAGCTGCGGCTCGGCATCGAAAAAATGGTCCGAGGGGCACAGGATGTAGCCTCCGCCCGCGCCGGCCTCGTCGGAAACAGCGCCTGACCTCGGCAGCCGGTTTCCTCCGGCGTGCAGCCGGTGAAATAGTGTCCCTGGTCAAACCCGCCGATCATGCAGAACTCTTTCTCCGATACGGCGCTTGGCCTCGGCCAGACGCGTGTCCGCGCCCATCGCCGGCGGGGTGAGAGTCTCCATCGCATCCGGACCCATATCCGCTACCCGTTCCAGCAGCGGCATGATCCCGCCGCAGAGATGGTAGACGATACGCTGGCCGGCCTTGTGAGCCGCGGCGATTATGGCGCTGTCATATGGGGCGACGAACTCATCGAAAATATCCGGGGAGATGACCGTGCAGGAAGCCGCGCCACCGCCCAGCTCCAGCATATCGTAGTGCGCCCCGGCGAGCGAGCGGACGAAAGTCAGTTTGCGCGTCTGCAGAGACGGCGAGCAGCTCATGCACCCATTCCGGATCGTCGAAAGAGGCCAGGATCAGCTGCTCCGTCCCCATCAGGCAGGCGGCATCCTGCCAGGTGCCCGGCTGACCGTAGACATCGAAACAGCAGATGTGGCCGCGGACGATACCCCGCTCGCCGAAGAGCCTCCGCCGCGCGGTTCACCGCCTCGACATCGCAGCAGGGCGAGGTGGCGTATTTGCCGATCAGCTCGATGTCCGCTTGTCCTTGATCAGGTGCTCGATGACCCAGCAGTATGACGGTCGATTGGACCACCATGCTCAATTCGCCGCCGGGGGTGACAAACCGGTAGGGCGCACGGTGCGGTATTCGTGTCCCGGCAGTTCCTCCTCCACCACCCGCCAGTGGTCGCTGGCCACGCGGCGGCTCTCCAGGAAACCCGGCTCGCCCTGATGCGGATCGTGGGTAATCCGTCCCGCGGGAGTCCGGGCGATGCGGGACCGCCCAGGTGACCGCATCCAGGCCGAAGCGTTCGAAAAAATCCTCCCGGGTGTCGAGACCGGGAAGACGGTCGTGCCAGGTAGCTGGGCATCACGTGATGCGTGGTGGCGGGGAAACGGTCGGGCTGCCGTCTTTCGATTGCGGCCAGCAGCCGCTGTCGCGAAGTCATCATCAAGGCCGGTCCATCCTTTCATTCCAATCTAACAACAACGGCCAGCTGTTCCGGGGGGAGGGAGAAAACCTTTTGGAAAAGGTTTTTCTCCCTCCCCCAGGACGCCTTCCCCCGATCCCCCCTCCCACTTTCCCAAACTTTTTCGATAGTTCAATGCCAGGACGACGGACAATAAGTTGTTATCAGAGCTCGATCAGCCGCTCGTCCAGGTTGCCGCTGCCGGGCTGGCCATCGTAGCACCGCACCGCGACATTGCGGGCCTCGCGCGGCCCGTCAGCAGCCGGGCGACCGGCCGATCACCACCAGCTCGGAGGCACGTTCACCGCATCCTCCGCCACGCCGGGGAGGCCCTGGGCCGGGCCGTACGCCACGCTGCCGCCATAAGTGGTGAGGTAGACATTCTCCGGGTCGCGCGGGTCGATGTTCACCCGCTGGCCCCACTTGAAACGATAGCCCTCCAGACGCCGCCAGTTGGCTCCGCGGTCATCGCTGCGGTAGGCGGCGTTCTGGAAGGTGTTGATGAAGATGGTCGCCTTGTCCCGCGGATGAATCGCCAGGGAGTTGACCCGCACCCGCTCATCGAACACCTGCCGCCAGGAGGCCCCGCCATCCTCGCTCGAGAATACTCCGCCGAACCGGTCCGCGCCCTCGAGATCGCGCGGCCAGCAGGAGAGGTAGAGCCGTTGCGGGTCATCCGGGTCGAGCTGCAGGTCGTGAGGGGCATTGACTCCCTCCGGCAGGGCCAGCGGCTGCCAGGAGTCGCCCTGGTCATCGCTCACGAACAACTGGCCGGCGACTGTCTGCTCGCCGCGACGGGCGCGGGTGAGGAGCACGAACAGCCGGCCATCCGAGGCGCGGCGGCGCAGCTGCCAGGCATAAAGGTTGTCGCCCAGCCCGTTGTTGCTCAACTGCCAGGTGGCCCCGCCATCGGTGGAGCGGAACACCCCCTGGCCAAAGACTGTCGCGTAGAGGGTGCGGGAGTCCCGCGGGCTGTCGGGATCGACCAGCACGTGGGTGGCGACCGCATTCTCGGGGATGCCGCTGCCGCTGACCTGCCAGCTCCTGCCGCCATCCGCGGTGACCGAGACTCCGCCCTGGTAGCGCTCGAAGCTCCCATCCTGGCCGAACATCTTGTCGCGGGGCAGGTCGTGGGCGTTGGCCCAGACCGCCCAGGCTCGGCCCTGGACCGCGGGGTCGAACTCCAGCCAGTAGCAGGTGTTGACCCAGCGCTCCGGCACGCCCTCCAGCGACTGGAACCAGCTCGCCCCGCGGTCGTAGCTGTGGAACAGCCCGATGTCGGTGTAGCTGATGAACAGGTGGTTGGGGTCGAACGGGTCGAAATGGACCCCGTAGCAGGTGGTCACATCCAGCCCGCGGCTGGACCAGGAGCCATCCTGGTTCTTGCGGGTGGTGACCTGGGTCCAGGTGTCGCCGCCATCGGTGGTGCGGTAGCAGCGGCCGGCATCGGAGCCGAAGCAGAGGTCGGGATCGGTGGGAGCCACTCCCAGGTCGATCGGGTTGCCGCCCCAGCCCGGGCCGTACATCTCGTCCAGCCAGCAGCTCTGGTGGTTGTCGATCAGGTAGCGGCGGGAGGTGGAGAGCCAGACCGGCTTCCAGTTCGCGCCGCCATCCTCGGTCTTGAAGATCCCGTAGCGCCAGGCGGTGGTGTCCTCGCGCGGAGCGGCGCTGTTGCGGCTGGAGACATAGGCCACCGCGGGATCGGTGGCGCAGGTGGCCAGGGCGTTGATCTGCGGGGCCTGGCCCTCCGGAATCCCCTGGAACAGCCCGGCGTTGACCGGTTTCCAGCTCTGGCCCCAGTCCTCGCTGCGGAAGATCCCGCCGCTGACCGCGCCGCCCTCGGCCGCAAACCGGGTCAGCAGGTAGAGCACGGGCTGGCCATCCGCGGTCCGGCCGGCATCCGCGGCGATCGCGCCGCGGGCGGGCAGGGGCTGCGAGCTGACCTTGCCGGTGGCATCGATCCAGGCCAGGGCCTGGTCGGTGACCGCCAGCACCCGGCCCTCAGGGCCCTCCAGGCTGCCGGGAAACAGCGCCACCACCCGGCGGCCGGGCAGCTCCGCCAACTGCCGCCAGGTGGTCCCGCGGTCAGCCGAGGTCAGCAGCAGGGCGCTGGAGCGCGGCTGCTCCTCCGCCGGTCCCCGGCTGATGTAGGGCGCCAGCGGGGACATCCCCAGGTAGATCCGGCTGTTGTCGGCCGGATCGACTTTCACCTGGTCGATCGAGACATCCGGAGTGCCGGGGATCAGCTCCGAGGGCAGCACCCGTTGCGACTGCAGCCGCTCGAGCGGCCGGGCCTGGTCCACCGCCGGGTAGACGATCTTCCAGCTCTTCCCCTGGTCCTCGCTGCGATAGAGCAGGGGCAGGGCCGAGCCGCGGTCCTCGCTGTAGAGGCTGCCGCGCACCGAGGCGTAGATCACCTGCGGGTCGACCGGGTCGAACTCGAAGTCCTCCGGGACAGTCCAGAGGTTGAACATCCGCCAGCTCTCGCCCATGTCGCGGCTGAGGTAGCCGCCGGTCATGTCGCAGTGGGTGAGGACCAGCCGCGGATCGTGGGGACTGATGGTCGGGATGAAGATCCCGCCGCCGCCGCCCGGGCCGAGCACTTTCCACTGTTCGGCCGGGGCCGGGCCCTCCGCGGGGGATGGTCCCCCGCAGCCGGCAAAGGCCAGGGCCAGCAGGGACAACAGCGGCAGCGTTTTCAGGAGGCTTGCGGCCGGAGCGGACATCGGGCTTCCCTTTCAGGTTGATGGGCCGTTCAGGCTCCCGGGTACCAGACGTAGAAGTTCTTGTAGAAGATCTTTTCCAGCACCTCGCGGGGCAGGGCCAGGCCATGGAAGGGGCCATTGACCTCCGGGACCGTCAGCTCCTCATCCGTGGCGAAGTAGCGGTAATCGTTCTCGTAGGTGCGCTCCAGGCGGTCGGCCGGGGTCACCAGCTCCTCGCTCTCGAAGACATAACGCGCCTGCAGGTCGGTGCCGTAGAGCAGCCGGTCCTGGTACTTGATGATGAACGCCCGCACCTTGTCCCGGTCCTGGACCTGGAAGTGGCAGATCCGCGCCGCCATGTCCGCGGCGAAATTGGGGTACAGGTCGAAGCGCCGGGCCAGCTCATCGACATCGAACTCGACACTGCCCAGGTGGCAGCCGACCAGGCGCAGGTCGGGGTGATGGGCGAGCACACTGTCGCGGGCCGCGACATGCTTCCAGTAGTGGGGGATCTCCGGGTGCAGGTAGCAGTGGTACTGGGGATACTCGGCAAAGTAGGCAGCGGTCATTGTTGACCGTCATCGAGTCCAGCGGCAGCCAGCAGTTGCGCGGCTCGCCGATGTGGGCCACCAGGGTCTTGCCCTGGGCGGCGACATAGTCGAAGATCGGGTCGAAGCGCGGGTCGTCGATCATCACGAAGCTGGAGTCGGGGTCCTTGAGCTCCATCCCGATCTCTTTCCAGACCTTGACCGCCACCGCGCCCTTCATGAAACCGTCCTCGATGGTGCGGATCGCCTGGTCCTGCCAGTCCGGGGCGCCCCAGCCGGTCAGGTTGAAGGAGGTCGCCCAGGGGAAGCGCTCGCGGTCCTGGGGATAGAGCAGGGAAGCCACCTCGTGCTGCTCCTGGAGCTCTTTCCACTTCAGGCCGCCGGTGCAGATGTCGAACCAGCGCATGTTGTGGGCCTCGAGGGCGGGCAGCAGGGGCTTGGTCTGCTCGGCCTGGATGTCCTGCGGAGTGAACTGGTCGGCGGCGCGGGCGCCGAAGATGTGGGCGTGGGCATCGACCTTGGGCATCGCCTTGAGCTCGGCGACTGTCATCCCGCCCTCGGGCGCGGCGGCGGGCTCTTCGGTCCGGGAGCAGGAGACAGCGGCGAGGGCAAGGGCCAGCAGGGCGGCCAGGGCCAGGGCCGGCAAGGGCGAGCGGGGGGAAACGGCGTTGTTCTTCAAGGCTTCACTCCTGGTACAGGTGTCACTGTTTACCGGGCGGCCGGGAAAGTCCGGCGGTCCGGCTCCGACTCTTCAGCTTCCCGGGAACCAGGCCCGGGCATCATCGCGGCAGCTTTTCCCGAGCACTCCGGCCGGCAGGGCCGGCCCGCGGGACAGGCGATCCTCCTCCGGGACCGTCAGTTCCTCCGCGGTGGCGGGGCCGCGCGGCATGATGTCGTGAAAGTTCCACTGCTTGAAAATGCAACCTTTTCCCCCGCCGTTCCAGAAAAAACACTCACCGCCCGTGCCCGGTCCGCGGCGCGGCGAGCTTTTCGCGGGTGCTGTCGCGGGTAGAGACCGGCCGCCGGGAGGAGGGATGGTCCCGATTCTATCGGGACCAGGGGGGTGTGATGGCTGTCACGGGATCGGTGGCTGGTGCAGCACCGTGGCCTGACACCCCCGGCCCCGCCGAAGGCGGGGCCACCCCCTCCAGGGGGGACTTGACAGCCTGCCGCCCATTCGGTTGCACCAGCGCCGGGGCGCAGCGGGAACGATCCCCCTTAGCAAAGGGGGACACAGGGGGTTGTGTCTTTAAAGTCCCCCCGGGAGGGGGGATGGTCCCGATTCTATCGGGACCAGGGGGGTGTTGGCTGTCACGGGATCGGTGGCTGGTGCAGCATCGTGGCCTGACACCCCCGGCCCCGCCTTCAGCGGGGCCACCCCCCTCCAGGGGGGACTTGACAGCCTGCCGCCCATTCGGTTGCACCAGCGCCGAGGCGCAGCGGGAACGATCCCCCTTAACAAAGGGGGACACCGGGGATGGTGTATTTTCCTGATTCCCGAGCCGGTCCGCGCTGAGTTCATCACACGCTCTTAGCGCAGCAGCACCATCTTCCTGGTCTGGCTGAACTCTCCGCACTCCAGGCGGTAGAGGTAGATCCCGCTGGCGGCGGGCTGGCCCAGCTCGTTGTTGCCGTCCCAGTACACCAGGTGGGCGCCGGCCTCCCGGACGCCATCGGCCAGGGTGCGCACCAGGCGGTTGCCCAGGTCGAACACCCGCAGCGAGACCCGGGACGGAGCGGTTCCCTCCGGGATCTGGAAGCTGATGGTGGTGTTCGGGTTGAACGGGTTGGGCGTGTTCTGGGCCAGGGCGAAGCCCCGAGGCAGGCGCGGGGGCCGCTCGCCCGCGAACAGGGCCTCGAGCAGCGGGGCTTTCAGTTCCGGCTCCAGGGGCAGCGCCCGCAGGCGCTCCTCCACGTAGCGCCGCTCCGTGACGCCGAGACTTTCCAGCCGCTCGACCCCGTGGCGGTCGCCGCCGGCCGCGGCCAGCAGGTTCCAGGAGGTCCAGGCGCAGTTGCCGTTCATCAGGTCCAGCACCAGCCGGAGCGCATCCATGATCGAGTAGCGGCCATCCCGGTCGTAATCGCCTCGGGCCTCAACGGGATGGCCGTGTTGAAAAAGCAGCAGGTCCACCACATCGGCCAGGTCCGCCCGGCCGTCATCGTTGAAATCGCAGTCGATCACCGCGTGCCCGGAGGTCGCACCATCGGTGACAAAGTACTGGTGCCAGCGGCTCCACTGGCTCCACTGCCCGTTGTCGGACTGCTGGCGCACCCGGACCAGGTAGCGCTGGCCGGGGTCCAGGGCGGTGCGGCCCTGGAGCCGGCCGGTGAAACCGCCGGCCAGGGTGTCCACCCGCACGCTGTCGCCGGCGGTGACCGGATTCGAGCGCCAGACCACCCGGCCGCCTGCCGGGTCGGCGGCCACTTCCGCCTCCCAGGCGGCCTGGGCGCCCGGCCCGTGGTAGGGCATCTTGTGGAGCACCGGGTTGCGGGGGGTGACCACCGGGCCGATCGGCTCGGTGGAAATCACGAAGTTATCATACCAGCGGGATTGGCTGACCGGGGAGCGCTCGTTCCAGTAGGCTTCCAGGAACACCGCGTTGATCCCGTAGCTGTCATAGCTGCCGCGCCAGTCCAGGCCGGTGCGCTCGGCCTCCAGCTTCCCATCGATCCAGAGCTGGTTGACCCCATCCTTCTGGCCGGGAGTGTTGAGCCGGGCCCGGGCCTCGACACAGACCCACCAGCCGGACTCGGCGCGGCTGCTGATTTTCAGCTCCGAGGTCGGCCGGTTGCCCAGCCACTTCAGGTTGTCGAAGTCGTTGTACTTGGTGGTGAACACCCGGTCGGTGAAGAGCCCGGTGTTCTTGTCATAGACCCCGCTGGCGGGGTCGAGGGTCAGGGCCGAGTCGCTGGACCAGACGTGGGAGATCATCGCCTGGGCCCAGTTGCCGCTGACAATGCTGGTGGCGCGGGACATCTTGGCCGGGCCGCCGCCGGTCCAGCCGTACCGGTGGCGGACATAGATCCGCCAGTAGATCTCCTGGTGCTTGCGGCCGGGCTTGACCACCTGGCCGGTGGGGCTGTCGCCGAAGAACACCTTGCGGCCGCCGATCCCCTGGGAGTTGGCGGGGTAGTCGCAGCGCATCGAGTAGTCGCCGGGGCCGAAGCCGACCGTGGAATCGATCGGGCCGGAGGACTCGGTGTAGCCGAGCTGGCCGTGGTTGAAATCATCGTACCAGATCACCGCCGGGTCGGTGCGGTGGAGCTGCTCCGGCAGCATGCTCACCGCCTCGATTTTGGGCGCTTCGGGGACATTGGGATCCACGGTCTCGCCGCTCAGCCCGCTGCCCAGGGCCATCAGCAGCAGCGCCCCGAGGGCCGGACCCGCGATGGCCGCGACCAGCGGCGGATGGCCGGACCGCTTGCCATCCGCGGCCCCTCCCATCGCCGCCCGTGCCTCCTGACCAGTCTGTTCCATGACTTCTCCTTAAAGGGTGCGATGAACTCTGGGTCGGGGATCCAGGCGGTGCGGCCGGCACAGGCACACACCCCGGCCTCGCCCGGAGGGCGAGGCCACCCCTCTCGAGAGGGGATCGAAACCGCTATCGCTCAAGCGCTTAGCTCAAAGCTCCGGCCGAAGCCGGACCAATCCCCCTTACCAAAGGGGGACACCGGGGGTTGTGTTTTTTCCTGATCTTCAAGCCGGCACATCCTGAGTTCATAACACGTTATAGATGATTCGTTCCCGCTCTCTGCGCTTCACTCGGCCGGGTCGGCTCGCAAGAGCAGGTGGTCGGTGAAGCTGACTGTCAGTTGCGCGCCCTCGCCCCCGGTGACCATCCCCAGCTCGCGGTCGCCGTCCTCGTAGTCGACCACCCGGTAGCGGCGTCCCGTTTCCAGGCCGCGCAGTTCCACCGGCCCATCGTAATTCTCGGCGTACAGCCCGTAGTAGAGGGAGTCGCCCTTGCGGACCGCGTGGGATTCGGGCTTGTCGTTGGCGATGTCGTAGAGGTTCAGGTACTCGCCCTCGAACAGGCGGGTGCGGTGCTGGAGCTCGACCCATTTCTTCCAGTGGGCGCGCAGGCCTTTGTTGTTGTCCCAGGTCCGCACGGCGCTCTCATCATCCTCCAGGCTGGTGAACTTGGTGCCGAGCACTCCGCCCAGGCCGACCGTGCTGGCGAAATCCTTGCCGGGACCGTGCTCGCTGCGCCACTGGCTGCCCTTGTCCGGGCCGGTGGCGAGCTCGACATGGTCGCCGTAGGGGGCGGCCCTCCGGCCCAGCAGGGCCCGGTACATCTTGATCCGCGCCCGCACCTGGTCGCTGCTGGTGGGGTCGGCGGTCACCTGCAGGTTGTAGGTCGGGAACTTGAACGGGCTGGGCGGCAGGCCGCACTCGCAGATCTCGAGGACCACGTCCTGGCCCTTGATGCCGCGGGCCTCGTCCTGGATCGCCCCGTAGAGGCGGGCGAACGCCTCGCAGGCTTCTTCCGGCCGGGCGTGATGGTGGGCCGGGTTGTAGCAGGGCGGGACCATGTCCTGGCAGTTGCCGTCCATCTTGAACGAGTCGTAGTCCCAGTCCACCAGGAAACGGCGGGTGAGCGCCCGGTGGTGCTCGACCACCGGCTCATAGGCCGGGCAGAGGTAGATGCTCTCCCAGCCGGAGGGCTCGGGTTGGCCCTGTTGGTCGAGGATGATCCACTCCGGGTGGCGCTGGTAGAGCGGGTCGTGGGGGTGGACACTGGTCGGGGCCCACCACAGCCGGGCCTTGAGGCCCTCGGCGTGGATCCGGTCCACCAGGGCGCGCATGTCGGCCTCGCCGCGGGGGAATTTTTCCGGGATCAGCGGCCAGTCGCCGAACCCGCTCTGCCAGCCGTCATCGACCACCACCCAGGGGATTCCCAGCTCCTTGACCAGCGGCAGCGAGCGCACGATGTCGGCCGGGGTGAACTTGTTGCCGAAACCCCAGCCGCACCAGATCGACTCGTAGGCCGCCGGTGGGGACTGCTGGAACCTGAGGCCCCGCTCCTCGAGGAGCGAGGCGTAGTGGCGCAAGGCCTCGAAGTAGTCGCCCTCGCAGGCGGCGATCATCACCGGCAGGCCGGCCAGCGCTCCCGTGGAATCCGGGTGCAGGAACGCGGTCTCCTGCTCCAGCGACAGCTCGACCATCCCATCCTCGCAGACCTTGACCGGGAAGGCGCAGACCCGCTGGACCGTGTCGATGTGGGCCAGGGCCAGCCCGCCCCGGCGGGTCCAGAGGTAGTTAAGCGGCAGGCCGCCGCCCTCGGGCTGCAGTTCGCCGTGCTTGACCGTGTAGTTGAGGGCGGAATGGGTCGGTTCCAGCTTGATGCGGGTGTACCACTTGCCCCAGTTGTAGGCCGCGCCCTGGAACAGGGTGAACTCGTGGGGGGCCAGGGCCGGATCGATCCGGTCGGCGCGGGAGTCCAGCACCCAGAGCCGGACGCCGCCGATCATCGCCAGAGCCTCGCCACGGAGTCCCGCGGCATCGACCTGGCCGAGCAGCACTCCCGGGCGCTGCGGGTCCAGCCGGAGGACGGCGGTGAGGGTCACCCCGGCCAGCGCTTGCTCGCCGGCGGATGGGACCAGCCGCGCCCGCAGCCCATTGGTTCCGGAGCCCTCCGCGAGCGGCTCCACCCGCTCCACCGCCAACGGCATCGCCCGGCCGCCATTGTCCAGCAGCAGGAACGCCGGTTGCTCGCCGGTGGCCAGGGTCACCAGGCTGTCTCCGGACTTGAGCGCGACCGCCAGCCCGCCGGTCCCGGTCAGCTCGACCCTGATCCGCCCATCCTCCAGCACTCCGGCCTGCCGATGGTCACCGCCGCAGGACAGCGCCAGGACCAGGGCCAGGATCATCGCCGGCAAGGCGTGGATTCTCACTGCGCGCATCGGTACTCCCCCCGTTGAGGGTTCAGTGGTCTGGCCCCGGATTCCATCCCCGGGATGAGCCTGGCGACAGCAGGCCGGGTCTTGCGCCTCGATACCGGAAGGGATATCATTCCCCGCGCCGGGCGGCCCGGGGCAGCGGCCAGGAAGGCGACCGCCGCGATCGCCATGGGAATAATCTCGCACCGGAGCGGGCGCGGGGCAAGGGGCGTCGGGAGGGCGGTCGGCAGCTTTTTTCCGCCGCGGGGCGGGCGAAGGCGGCCCGGTCGCGGAAACGGGGTGCGAATATTGCAATATCAAGAAGAATGCCAAAGGCGGAGTAGCGGCAAATAAAGCCATGGCTGGAGTTGTGTCGATCGATCGCGTCCGGGGCTTCTCAAATTCGCAACTTGGCGTGTCAGGAATGAGAATGGTCCTGTCGCCGCCGTGTTGCGGATCAGATCACCCTCCCGGCTCCGCGCGTGGGCCGGCTCGCCGCCCGACCCCTCCCGGCCCGGAAGCTGTCCACAGGAAAGGAAAGTCCGCAGATGCAAGGCGCAGCCATGCTCAAGTCCATCGCCGTGGTCGATTACCTGGTGATCGTCGCCTACCTGCTGACCCTGATCTGGATCGGCAAATTCTTTCCAAGTACAACAAGAATATCGGAGATTTCTTCAAGGGCGGGGGCAAGCTGCCCTGGTGGGTCGGCGGGATCAGCGCCTTCATGGCGGGTTTCAGCGCCTGGATGTTCACCGGCGGGGCGGGGGTGGTCTACGAGGGCGGGCCGATAGGGATGCTGGCGCTGTGCACCGGGCTGCTGGGCACCCTGTTCGGCTGGCTGGTGTTCGCCCGGCTCTGGCGACGGGCCCGGGTGACCTCGATGTTCGAGTATGTAAGCCACCCGCTTCAACCTGCCGACCCAGCAGATGCTCTCCTGGTTCTTCCTGCCGTTCAACCTGTTCTACTGCAGCACCGTGCTGCTGGCCACCGCGATCTTTATCACCGCCGCGCTGGGGGTGAGTCGGGTGGAGCTGTGCGTTCGGGCTGCCCTGGGACCTGTCGATTCACGCCGTCCAGCTGGTGATCCTGCTGGTGGGGGTGGTGATCCTGATCTACTGCTACTTCGGGGGCCTGCTGGCGGTGGCCAGCGCGGATGTGCTCTCGTTCCTGATCATCATCCCGGTGGCGGTGCTGATCGTGCCGCTGATCCTGTTCAAGCTGGCCGCGATCGGCGCGGTGGGGGAGCTGTTCAGCACCCCCGCCAATTTCAGCCGTACCCGCGGGCAAGAGCATCCTGGGCGAGCCGATCACGATCTTTTTCGTGCTGATGTGGCTGGTGAGCAACATCCACTCCTACAACACCAACCCGATTGTCCAGCGCTACTGGAGCGTGCCGGATGAGCGCCAGGCGCGGAAAGTGGCCCTGCTGTGCGTCGTGCTGTTCGCTTTCGGGATCTCGACCTGGGCGATCCCGCCGCTGGCGGTGCGCCATCTCTATCCGGACCGTCCCAGGTCTGGACCACGCTCAAGGCCCCGGCCGAGGGAGCCTATGTCAGCGCCTGCCTGGCGGTGCTGCCCCACGGGCTGATCGGGATGATGTTCGCCGCGATTTTCGCCGCCAGCATGAGCTCGATCGACTCCACCCTGAACTTCATCTCGGGGATCTTCACCAACGACATCTACCGCGCGGTGGTGCGGCCCTCGGCCGATGACCGTCACATGCTGCGGGTCGGGCGGCTCTCGACCCTGGGGCTGGGACTGATCTCGATCGGGCTGGCCCTGGCGATGAGCGCCCATGGCGGAGCGTTCTCCTGGATGGTGCTGATGGACCGGATTTTTGTCACCCCGATCGTGGTGCCGCTGCTGCTGGGGCTGCTCTTTCCCCGCCGGGGGAGCCGCGCCGCGGCGGTCACCTTCTTCATCACCGCGGGCTACAACATCCTGGCCACGCTGTTTCTGGAGCTGAGCTACTCGACCATGATGTTCACCAGCTTCGCGCTGGCCTACTTGACCTTCATCACCAGCGCTTTCCTGCTGCCCGACAGCCCGGAGAAACGGGCGGTGATCGCCGGGTTTTTCCGGCTGCTCGGCACCCCGGTGCGGGCCCGGGAGGAGCTGTCCGCGGCGGAGATCGACCAGCTCTCGATGCTGAGTTTCATCGGCAAGCTGGCGGTGGCCACCGGCGGGGCGATCTGCCTGCTGGTGCTGATCCCGCAGCCCTGGCCGGAGCGGGCGAAAATCCTGGCCGGCGGCGGAGTGGTGCTGGGGCTGGGCCTGGTGATGCTCTGGAGCGACCGCAAGACAGCGCGCCTGGCGCGCGAGGCGGCGGCCGGAGATTGAAACAGAAAACCCCCGCGTGGCCTGAGATTGAGGCACACGGGGGTTTTGTATTTCTGTCGGAGGTTTTGTCGCCCCCAGCGACAGCAGCTTTCCGGCTCGGTCTTTGGGATGAAAATTTCTGGCTACGCCGCTATCTCAAGGATTTTCATAGTGTTTCTTCTTTTGTGACCAAAAGAAGCAAAAGTCTGTGCGGCGCAAAACTCGCCGGCCAGTGGCCTCCCGGCCGCTGGTGCGTGCCCGGGCTACACGCCACCCGGCCCTGCTGGGCAGCGCCACCCCTCTCCAGGCGGGACTTGCCGGCTGCGCCTTCGAGATATGCGGCGTAACCGGTTGGCTCATACATGTTGTTGCTCGCAGGGGCGGCCCCCGGCCGCCTGGGGTGGAAGACTCAGTGCCGGGGGGATGTCATAGCCCGGGCACCGCACTGGAAGACGGTAAACGTAGGGATGGGCAGCCGCGCCCGGAAAACGAGACCGCGGGCGGCCCGATATGCGGCGCGGGCCTCCGGACGGACGCACCGACCCCGATCCCGAATTGATGTTGAATAATTGGGGTTGCAGGCGCCTGCCCCGGAAGCCATCGAGCGGCGGGTTTCAAACCCGCGTGGCCAGCCCGGAGTGTAAGGTTGGGATGGCCATGACGGAAGGGATGCCGGCTGGTGGCGGAACTTGCGGGCCGCGGCTGGAGGCAAGAGAAAGCGGTGCAAATTGCCGCGCAATTTCCATCGCGGCCGCCATGGAATGCCGAAGCCCGGCAGGCCATGCGTGCAGCGCCAGGGATGGCGCGAAACGCGGCGACCTCGAAAGGAGCGGCTTACTTCCTCGGGCACACCGTAATTTATTGAATACCTTAATGTTGTTTCAGCTTCGCGGCCTTGGCTTCACAAGACTCTTGCTACTTCTGGTCACAGAAGTAGAAAAATCCGCAGGATTTACGGGATAAAGAAAAAGCTGAAGATTTCTCCCCCCCTTCGCGTCTTCTGCTTCAAGAGAATTTTTGCTTTTTGGTCACAGAAGTAGAAAAATCCGAACGATTTACGGGATTAACAGCGAGCTGGAGATTGCCCTCAATCTTCGCGGCGCGCTTGTACCCCGGGGACCGGAAGCAGGAAAGGCCGGCAGGATGCCGGCCTTTCGATACCTGAAATCCCGTGTCCGCCTCAGCGGACCAGGCGATGCGGCTCGGAGGGATACTCGCGCTGGAGCCTAACGGCGGCGGCGCGATCGATGACCACGATGGTCTCCGGGTGGAGCTGGATCGCGCTGGCGGGCACCGAGGCGGTGATCGGCCCCTCCACCGCGGCGGCGACAGCCTCGGCCTTGCCCTCGCCGGTGGCCAGCAGCAGCAGCTTGCGGGCTTCGAGGATCGTGCCGATCCCCATCGTGACACAGTAGCGGGGGACCTCGTCCATGCTCTTGAAGAACCGGGCGTTGTCGCGGATGGTACGCTCGCTGAGGGTCATGATCCGGGTGCGCGAGCCGAGCGAGCTGCCGGGCTCGTTGAAAGCGATGTGCCCGTTGCTGCCGATCCCCAGCAACTGCAGGTCTACCCCGCCGTGCTCCTCGATGTCGATCTCGTAGAGGGCGCAGGCTTCTTCCAGGTCGACAGCGTTGCCATCCGGGATATGCGCGTTGGCCTTGACGATGTTGAGATGCTGGAACAGGTTGTGCCACATGAAGTAGTGGTAGCTCTGGTCGTTGCGCTCATCCAGGCCGACATACTCATCCAGGTTGAAGCTGACCACCTGGCCGAAATTGAGCCCCTCCTCCCGGTGCATCCGGATCAGCTCCCGGTAGGTGTCCAGGGGAGTGCTGCCGGTGGCCAGGCCCAGCACCGCCCGCGGGCGCTGGCGCACCAGCTCGGCGATGATCGTGGCGGCTTGTTTCCCTACCTCTGCGGCGTTCTCTTTGACAATGACTTCCATCGAACCCTCCGGGAAATTGACACGAGGCCAAAAGGCAGCGACTGCCGCGGGCCGCGCGGCAGCGTGATTTTCATTGCCAACAATACAAGCGGCGGATAACCGCGGCAAGGGAAAAAGCGGCCCCGCCTACTGCGAAAGCTTGCGGTAGAGGGTCGAGGGATCGATCCCCAGCACCCGCGCCGCCTCTTTCTTGTTGCCCCCCACCTGTTCCAGCACCCAGCCGATATAGGCGGCTTCCATCACTTCCAGGGATGGGGTGGGCTTGGGCCGGTCGCTGACAAATTCCTCGCGGGGTGGAGCGACAATCCGCGCCGGCAGCTCCTCCTCGCCCAGGCGATGCGGGGGCCCGAGCACGCTCAGGTGCTCGATCACATTCTCCAGCTCGCGCACATTGCCCGGCCAATGGTAGTCCAGCAGCCGTTGCAGCGCGGCCGGGGCGAACCTTCCGCCGTGGCCCTCCCGCCAGCCGTGGCGCTCCAGGAAGTGGTCGATCAGCAGCGGAATGTCCTCGATCCGCTCGCGCAAGGGGGGGACCGTGATCGGGATCACGTTCAGCCGGTAGAACAGGTCGCGGCGGAACCGGCCCTCCTCGACCTCGGTCTCCAGCTCGCGGTTGGTGGCGGCGATGATCCGCACATCCACCGCCACCGGCTCGGTGGAGCCGACCGGGGTGATCTCCCGTTCCTGGAGCACCCGCAGCAGCTTGACCTGGAACGCCAGCGAGGTCTCGCCGATCTCATCCAGGAACACCGTCCCGCCCGCGGCCGCCTGGAACAGTCCGCCCCGGCCGGCTACCGCCCCGGTGAACGCCCCCTTGACATGGCCGAACAGCTCGCTTTCGAGCAGGGTCTCGGGCAGGGCCCCGCAGTTGACTGTGATGAAGGGATTGCCGGCCCGGGCTCCGGACTGGTAGATGTAGCGGGCCACCAGCTCCTTGCCGGTGCCGCTCTCGCCCTGGATCAGGATCGTGCTGTCGGTCTCGGCGGCGCGGGCGGCCAGCTCGCGCATCCGGCGGAAAGCGGGGGCCTCGCCGATCGGGAAGCGGGTCTGGCCGGCATCGCCGAGCTCCCTGCGACGAGCTGACCAGCGGCGGTCGACCCGGCCCTTTTCCAGCGCCTCGCGGCAGACCTCCACCAGCTTGCTGTTATCGAACGGCTTTTCCAGGTAGTGGTACGCCCCCTCATTGCAGGCGGCGATCGCCCCCTGCTTGTCGGACTGAGCGGTGATCAGCACCACCGGCAGGTGGGGGTCGATCCGCCGGGCGGCGCGCAGCAGCTCGATCCCATCCATGCCGGGCATCTTGATGTCGGAGATCATCAGATCGGGCGGTTCCGGGCCGCCCAGGCATTCCAGGGCCTTTCGGCCGCCGGGGCAAGTCATCACCGCGAAACCCTCCCGCTCGAACAGGGCCTCGAGGGTCTCCAGCAGCGAGGGCTCATCATCGACAATCAGCACCCGGTCCATGCTCTCAGCTCCTTCCGATGACAGCGCCCGCCCGGGACTGGTCCGCTCCGGCGGCTCGCGCCGGCGGGCTGTCCAGCGGCAGGGCCAGCAGGAATGAGGCCCCCCGGCCGGCCGGGAGCTCCTCGACGAGGATCAGCCCGCCCAGGGCGGTGACAATCCGGTGGACCACCGCCAGCCCCAGGCCGAAACCTCCGCGGCGGCCGCTGTAGAACGGCTCGAAGATTTTTTCGCGCAGGCTGGAGTCGATCCCCGGGCCATCATCGCTGACCCGCAGCCAGAGGCTATCAGGGTGCTCCGGGCTCGAGGGAGCCTGTTCCTCCCGGGCCGGGGCGACCGCGATCCGCCCGGCCCGACAACCCCCGGGCCCCTCGACCTGGACCGCATTGAGCAGCAGGTTGGCGAACACCTGCTCCAGGGCGATGGCCTGGCCGAGCACCCGCGCCCCGGCCAGGGCGGGGTCGAGCTCCACCCGCATCTCCGGGCGCCAGTCCGGGTGGTGACGGCAGGACTCGGCCACCCGCTCCAGCAGGTGACCCAGCTCGATGCTCTCCACCGGGCCGAACGAGGAGCAGGCGAAACGCAGGAACTGGCGCAGCAGCTCATCCAGCCGGTCGCTCTCGCGCAGCACCAGCCGGGCCATCTTCTCCCGCCGCGGCCCGGGACTGTCGCCATCCAGCAGCAGCTCCGCCGCGCTGTGGATCGAGGCCAGCGGGTTCTTGATCTCGTGGGCCAGCGAGGCCGCCAGCTCGGCCACCGCCTCCAGCTTGCCGGCGCGCAGCTCCAGTTGGCGGGCGCGCAGCTCGCGGGTGGTATCCTCCAGCACCAGCGCCAGCCCGCGGATGCTCCCGCGCCGGGCCGACAGCGGCGAGAGGCGCACCGCCAGGTAACGGGGTCCGTCCTCCCGGCCCTCCAGCCGGACAGTGAGGCGTCCCGGGCTGCGGCCGCTTTCCAGGGCGCGCGCCACCAGCCGGGCGATCTCCGGGCAGCAGCCCGCGAACAGCTCCACCGCCCGGCTGTAGAGCAGCGCTCCCGGGGCCAGCCCCAGCAGCTCGCCGGCGGCGCGGTTGGCCTGGACCACCACGCCCTCGCTGTCGATGGTCAGCAGGCCGTCCTGGATCTGCTGCAGTACCTCGTCCGTGTCCAGGCGGTTCTGGCGCAGCAGCCGTCGGGTCACCGCCAGCCGGGAATCGGAGCTGCGCAGCCGCAGGCTGAGGTGGCTGGTGGCCAGCCCGATCACGAAGAACAGAAACACCTGCAGCCCGGCATTGAACAGCACCCAGCGGTCGGCCGGGAAACGGGCATCGACCTCGAACACCTGGTGGAAAGAGACCCCCAGCTCGACCATCCGCAGCCCCACCGGCAGGTAGCAGAGCGAGGCCAGGCCGGCCGAGAACAGCGCCCCGGTGCGCAGGCTCAGCATCCCGGCCACCGTGATCGCCAGCACATAGAGCGGGACGAATTCCAGCTCCAGGGGCAGGGTGATCAGGTTGAGGAAGGTGACCAGGCCGATGTCCAGCACGTACTGGAGGAAGTAGTGGACCTCGCGCAGGGGGCCGCGCCGGACCCGCTGGAAGAAGACCAGCGAGTCGGCGACCGCCAGCAGGGCGAGCGCCGGGGGCAGCAGGCCCATCGGTTGGGCGATTCCCGTCCGGCTGCGGAAAAACCAGACCACCGCGACCGTGGTCAGCACCAGGCTGGAGCGCAGCAGCATCCACCACTTGATCAGCAGCACCGGGGAGAGCACCGGCGGGCTGAAGCTCAGCTTGCCCGGCAGCAGGGACAGACGGAACATCGGCGGACACTCCCGGACGCGGAGACCAGCCCCGCGCCCATTCGTATGAGGAGCTTTCCGGGGGAGGGCGGAAACCCTACAGATATCCACGAAGTACACGAAGTCACACGAAGATACACCAAGGGAAAATTGTCGTGAAGCTTAGTGTCCTTCGTGGATAGATTCTGTCTGTCAATCATTCAGTCCGGGATAGCGGACTGCGGCCGGGCTCAGTGCATCTTGGTGATCAGGTCGAAAATCGGCAGGTACATCGACACCACCATCCCGCCGACCACCACCCCCAGAAACACGATCATGATCGGCTCCAGGGCGGCGGTCAGGGCCTCCACCGCGGTGTCGACCTCCTCCTCGTAGAAAGCGGCGATCTTGACCAGCATCGCATCCAGCCCGCCGGTCTGCTCGCCGACATTGATCATCTGGATCACCATCGGCGGGAACACTCCGGCCTCCTTCAGCGGCTTGGTGATGGTCTCGCCCCCGGCGATCGCGGTCCGGCTGTCCATCACCGCATCCTGCACCACCCGGTTGCCGCTGGTGCGGGCGGTGACCTCCAGCCCGTGCAGGATCGAGACCCCGCTGGCGAGCAGGGTGCCCAGGGTGCGGGTGAAACGGGCCACCGCGCTCTTGCGCAGCAGGTCGCCGAGCACCGGGACCCGCAGCAGCAGCGCGTCGAGCAGGTATTCCCCGCGGTCGGTGCGGCGCCAGGCCCGCAGGGCGAAGATCCCGCCCACCAGGGCCGCGCCCACGGCCCACCACCAGCCGATCAGGAAGTTGCTCAGGGCCACCACCACCCGGGTCGGCAGGGGCAACTGCATGTTCATCTCGGCGAACAGCGAGGCGAAGATCGGGATCACGAAGATCAGCAGGATCGAGATGCAGCCGAGCGCCGCGATCAGCACCACGGTCGGGTAGATCATCGCCCCCTTGATCTTGCGGATGATCGTGTCGTTCTTCTCCAGGTACTCGGCCAGCCGCAGCATGATCGAGTCCAGGATCCCGCCGGCCTCCCCGGCCTGCACCATCGAGACGAACAGGTTGGAGAACAGCCGGGGGAATTTCTGCAGGCTGTCGGCCAGGGTGTTGCCGGCCTCGACATCGGTCCGCACCGAGTTGATGGTCTGGCGGAGCTTCTGGTTGTCGGACTGCTGGGCGAGGATCGACAGGCACTGGACCAGCGGCAGGCCGGCGTCGATCATGGTGGCGAACTGGCGGCTGAAGATCACGATGTCGCGGGTGCTGATCCGGCCGCCCAGGCTGAGGTTGATCTCCCGCGGCTTGGGATTGACCGAGACCACGATCAGGCGCTTGCGCCGCAGGTAGCCGATCACCTCCTGCGGGCTGGCGGCGGTGAGCTCCCCATTGTGCGCCTCGCCCCGGGCGGTGCGGGCTTTCCAGTTGTAGACAGGCATCGCGGGTTACCTCATTTGAAAAAAACACAACCCCCGGGTTCCCCCTGGTGGAGGGGGATCGTTCCCGCTGAAAGTTCGGGATAATCTGTTGTAGTAGGGGAGGGTTTCAAACCCTCCCCTACATCAAACCCTTCATTCCCGTTCACTGCCACCGGCGGGCCGGGGGGTGTGCCTTTGTCGGCGCTCACGGCCCCGGCTCAAGGCACTATCGTTGATCGCAAGCTCCAAGCTCAGATGCTGAGTTTCGGTCCGGCCGTGGAATCCAGCGCCCCGGCGGCGGGGCCGCCGGCGGCCAGCAGCTCCATCTTGATCTTGAGGCGCAGGTCATTGGCGCTGTCGGCGTTGGCCAGGGCCTCCTCCAGCGAGACCCGGCCCTCTTTCCACAGCCCCAGCAGCGCCTGGTCGAAAGTCTGCATCCCCTCCTGGGTGCCCTTGTCCATCGTCTCCTTCAGCAGGCCGATCTCCCCGCGCAGGATCAGGTCCTTGACCCGCGGAGTGTCGAGCAGCACCTCCACCGCGGCGGCGCGCTTGCCGCTGGCGGTCTTGATCAGGCGCTGGCTGACAATCGAGCGCAGGTTGAGCGACAGCTGCATGTAAATCTGCGGGTGGCGCTCCTGGGGGAAAAAGTTCAGCACCCGCTCCAGCGCCTGGTTGGCATTGTTGGCGTGCAGGGTGCCCAGGCAGAGGTGGCCGGTCTCGGCGAACTCGATCCCGTGCTCCATGGTCTCGGTGTCGCGGATCTCGCCGATCAGGATCACATCCGGGGCCTGGCGCAGGGTGTTCTTGAGGGCGGCCTTGAAGCTGTGGGTGTCCAGCCCGACCTCGCGCTGGGTGACCACGCTCATCTTGTGCTCGTGGACAAACTCGATCGGGTCCTCGATCGTGATGATGTGGCCCGGGCTGGAGCTGTTGCGGTAGTCGATCATCCCGGCCAGCGAGGTGCTCTTGCCCGAGCCGGTGGCGCCGACCACCAGCACCAGCCCGCGCTTGGTCATGATGATCTCTTTCAGGATCGGCGGCAGCCCGAGCTGGTCGATGGTGAGGATTTTCACCTTGATCTGGCGGATCACCATTCCCACCAGCCCGCGCTGCTTGAAGACATTGACCCGGAAACGCCCGAGCTCCTCGTAGGCCAGGGCCAGGTTCATCTCGAAGCTTTCGAGGAACTCCTTGCGCTGCTTCTCGCTGAGGATCGAGGCCGCCATCCGGGCGGTCTGCTCGCCGGTGAGCGGGGCCTCGCCCCAGGGCGCGGTCACCCCCTCGACCCGGAACATCGGCGGGCAGCCGGCGGTAATGTAGATGTCCGAGGCATCGGCCTCCACCATGTGGCGGAGCAGGTCCATGAACTCCATGGGTCAGGGCTCCCGCGCGCGCTCGAGGGCGCGGCTGGTCAGAAGCTGCGGTTGAACAGCTCGGGATCGGAAGCGTAGATTTCGGCCGCCTCGCGGGTGACCACCCCGCGGGCCACCAGGTCCTTGAGGTGCTGGTCCAGGGTCTGCATCCCCCACTTCTGGCCGGTCTGCAGGGCCGAGGGGAGCTGGGCGATCTTGCCCTCGCGGATCAGGTTGCGCACCGCCGGGGTGCCGATCATGATCTCCAGGGCGGCGACCCGCCCCTTGCCATCTTTCTTGCGCATCAGCACCTGGCTGATCACCGCCCGGCAGCTCTCGGCGAACATCGCCCGGATCTGGGCCTGCTGGCCGGCGGGGAAAACATCCACAATCCGGTCGACAGTCTTGGGGGCGCTGGAGGTGTGCAGAGTGCCGAACACCAGGTGGCCGGTCTCGGCGGCGGTCAGCGCCAGCGAGATGGTCTCCAGGTCGCGCATCTCGCCGACCAGGATCACGTCCGGGTCCTCGCGCAGCGCCCCGCGCAGGGCATTGGAGAAGCTGTGGGTGTGAGGCCCGACCTCGCGCTGGCTCACCAGGCAGTTCTTGCTCTGGTGGACAAACTCGATCGGGTCCTCGATGGTCAGGATGTGGCCGTGGCGCTCCTGATTGATCACATCGATCACCGCCGCCAGGGTGGTGCTCTTGCCTGAGCCGGTGGGGCCGGTCACCAGCACGATCCCCTTTTCCAGCTTGGTCAGGGCCCGCATCGACTGGGGCAGCCCCAGCTTGTCGAACGAGAGGACCTCGGTGGGGATGGTGCGGAACACCGCCGCCTCGCCGCGGTGCTGGACGAAGACATTGACCCGGAAGCGGGCGACCTGGCCCAGCTCCATCGAGAAATCCAGGTCGTGGCTCTCCTCGAACAGCTTGCGCTGGCGGTCGTTGAGGATGTCGTAGACCATCGCGTGGACTTCCTTCTTGTCCAGCGGCGGCACCTTGACCGGGATCATCTCGCCATGCACCCGGATCCGCGGCGGCTCGCCGGAGCTGAGATGGACGTCCGAGGCCCCCTGTTTGTGGGCGAACAGCAGCAGTTCCGCGATGTCCATGCCTGGCCTTCTCCTCGTTGTGAAGTGCGCCCCGGGCGGCTAAAATCCCGGCCGCTCCGGCGCGGCTTTCCCGGAAATTTCCTGATTGTACCTCAGGTGACAGCCTTTGTCAAGAAATCAAAAACCGTAAAAATGATGAAAAAGTCGAGAAAGAGAACAATTGCGCCATAACCGAGTACTAGTGTTGTGCTTGCCCGGCAGTTGGCTGGAGGTTTCCGCCCGGCCGGCGAAAAATGAGTTTGATCGACAGGCGGGCGCAGTTATATTGAATGGTTGAGCGAGGTTGGGGAAAGGGCCATGGACTGTTGCCGGATACACCCTGACCGGCCGGCGGCCGGTCGTTGCCGTGACTGCGGCGAGGCTTACTGCGAAAACTGCCTGGAGGCCGGCGGGAGCTGCCGGGCTTGCGGGGAGGCTTCCTCGCGCTTTTTCGAGGGCTTTTCGCTGGCGATCTCGCGCTGGGAGGCCGGGCTGCGCAGCAGCCGCCCCGCCGTCGGGACAGCGCCGGCCCCGCCAAGGCGGCGCGCGCTGGTGCTGGCGCGACGGGGTTTCGTGGTGGTGCTGGGGCTGCTGGTGGCCTGGATGGCGGTCGAGGCCCTGAGCGATTTCGACCGCTACCGGGCGACCCTGTTCATCTCCCAGGGCAACCTGGACCGGGCCCTGGAGCTGATGGAGCAGGCCGCGCGGAAAAATCCGGACGATGCCGGGCTCCAGACCGAGCTGGCCGGCCTCTACCTGCAGCAGGGCCGCACCACCGAGGCGGTGGAGGCCTACCGCCACTCGCTGGCCCTGGACAGCCTGAACGCCCCGGCCCTCAACAACCTGGCCTGGATTTATTCCCAGCTCGGCGCCCGGCTGGAGGAGGCTTTGCAGCTTTCCCGGAAGTCACTGGAGCTGGAGCCGGACAACCCGCTCTACCTCGACACCATCGCCGAGATCTACTTTCGCAAGCGGGACTATTACCAGGCGCTGACTTACCTGCGCAAGGCGCTCGACCAGCATCCTCCGGACAGCGAGTACTACCGGCAGAAACTGGAGCGGTTCAAGCGTGAGGCGTACAGCCGGAAAGAACTGATGGATATCTGACAACGGCCGCGCTCCCGTGGCGGCGCGGCTTTTATTTGCGAAAAACCTGTTTTGCCGTTTCGGTTGCACCCCGCGCGGGTGCGTGGATGGAAACAACCAGGTAGTCCGGAGGACGCGATGCAGGAGCAGATCGAGCTCAAGGACAAGGTCCAGGAAGTGATCGAGGGGATCAGGCACTATCTGCAGGCCGATGGCGGCGACATCGAGCTGGTGGATGTCACCGGGGACAACATGGTCCGGGTCAAGCTGAAAGGGGCCTGTTCCGGCTGCCCGGGCGCGGCGATGACCCTGCGGATGGGAGTCGAGCGGGTGCTCAAGCAGCGGGTCCCGGAGGTCAAGGGCGTGGAGGCGGTCTGACTGCAACCGGCGCTTTCACGGCAGGGCACAACCGCATCGATGAGGAGCGAGGGCAGAAGATGAGCGAGAAGTTCCATTCCCGGATGACCCTGTCCGAGGCGGCCAATGATGGCCCCCCGGCCCGGCGGATCATCGATAAGTATTTCGGCCGGAAGTGCTACGAATGCCCGAGCTTCAAGGGCGAGCCGCTGTTCATGAGCGCCCGGATGCACGCGGTGGACCTGGAGCAGGTCCTGCGGGAGCTCAACGGGCTGTCCTGACTTCTCCGCCCGCGCTGCGGGCCACCCTCCACGCACCGGGAGCCGACACGGCCAGATGACCGCGCAGGAGCACAGCGACCATCCCCCCGGGATGCCGGAGCGGGAGGAGCGTCCCGCCCCGGCCGCAGCGGAGCGGGTCCGGGACCGCAAGCTCGGAGATGAGTGGGCGGACTGGAACGGCCGTCCCGAGGAGGCCGCCGCGCTGGATGAGGACCGGCGGGTCTTTGTCGGCTATGCCTTCCTGTGCCTGGTGGCGATGGTGCTGGCCGCGCTGCTGACAGTCTACATGATCTATCCCCGGCTGGAGGGCTGGAGCGGCTGGCTGGCCCGGGCGGTGGCCGTGCTCCTGGCCGGGGGCAGCCTGGCGGTGATCGCCTGGTTCGCGGCGATTGTCCTGCCGCTGCTGACCGCGCTGCGGTTCACCTGGCGGCCGGCCCTGGTGCCGCGCACCCTCAACCTGCTGGTTCCGCTGACCATCCGCCTGGGCGGAAAGTTCGGAGTGAGCCGGGACCGGATCAGCAACTCGTTCATCAAGGTCAGCAACGCCCTGGTGCGGGGAGCGCGGGTCAATACCGGCTCGGGCCCGTTGCTGGTGCTGCTCCCCCGTTGCCTGGCCCCCCAGGTGCGCCAGGCGATCCAGGCCCTGGCCGAGCGCTACGGCGCCCCGGTGTTCACGGTCCCGGGCGGCGAGCTGGCCCGCCAACTGATCCGCGACCACCGGCCCAGCCGGATCATCGCGGTCGCCTGCGAGCGCGACCTGGTGAGCGGCCTGCACGATGTCGCCCCGGTGATCCCCACCTATGCTGTCCCCAACTGCCGCCCCGAGGGCCCGTGCAAGAACACGACCGTGGAGCTGCGCCTGATCGAGGAGGCGCTGATCCTGTTCAACCCCCGCGAGGAGCGGTCTCACCGCGGGTAACGATGTTGGCGTTCCATGCCGACTCGCTGTTGGTCGTACGGGTTGCCCAAGATAGAAAGTTTTGGAAAGTGGGAGGGGGGACCGGGGAGGACGGGGAGGGCGGAAACCTTTTTCAAAAGGTTTCCGCCCTCCCCCCGAAAAATTCAATTGTCGTTAACTTGGTGTCAGCGATTCCCGGCCCCGTCCGGGGCGGTTCGGCCGATAGAAAGAAGCGTTGATGAGCAGTAGTCTAATTGTCCACGGCGCCCGCGAGCACAACCTGAAGGACATTTCCCTCGAGCTGCCGCGCGGCGCGCTGGTGGTGGTGAGCGGAGTCTCCGGCTCGGGCAAGAGCTCGCTGGTGTTCGACACCATCTACCAGGAAAGCCGAAGGCGTTTCCTGGAAACCCTGCCGACCTATGTCCTGCAGTTCATGGAGCGCCTGCCCCGTCCCGAGGTGGACCTGATCGAGGGCCTGTCCCCCGCGGTGGCGGTCGAGCAGCGCAACCCGGTCAACACCTCCCGCAGCACGGTGGGGACGATCACCGAGATCTACGACTACCTGCGCCTGCTGTTTGCCCGCTCGGGGGGGACCGTCTGCCCGGGCTGCGGCGCGGCAGTCGAGCGCGACCATCCGGAGTCGGTGGCGGACCAGCTCGAGGCGGAGTTGCCCGGGATCGCGCTGACTGTCGCTTTCGAGCCGCCGCGCTCGGAAAAAATCGCCGCCGCCACCCTGCGCGAGAGCCTGCTGGCCCTGGGTTTCATCCGGGTGCTGCAGGGCCCGCAGCGCGAGCTGTTGCGGCTGGATGACCCGGACGCCGCGGAGCGGCTCGACCCGGCGGCGGCGCTGTTTGTCGCGGTGGATCGCCTGCGCCTGGAACCCGAGGGCCGCACCCGCCTGACCGAGGCCCTGGCGACCGCTTTCCACCACGGCGAGGGGTTCGCCCTGGTCCTGCCGGAGGGTGGGAAGGCTCGGCGCTTCTCGGCCGGTTTCCACTGCGCCGCCTGCGACCGCTCTTTCCCGGAGCCGACCCCCAACCTGTTCTCGTTCAACAGCTCCTATGGGGCCTGCCCGGCCTGCAAGGGTTTCGGCAACCTGCTGGACTATGACCCGGCGCGGATCGTCCCGGACCCGGGGCGCAGCCTGACGGGCGGGGCGCTCGACCCCTGGACCAAGCCGCGCTATGTCGGGCGGCGCGAGCGCCTGGAGAGCTTCTGCGCGGCGCGCGGGATCGACCGCGATCGGCCCTGGCGCGAACTGCCCGCGGAGCAGCGCGAATGGCTGCTCGAGGGCGCCCGCGGCTTCGAGGGAGTGCTGCCGTTCCTGCGGGCCCTGGAGCGCAAGAAATACAAGCAGTACATCCGCTTCTTCCTGCGCTCCTACCAGAGCGAGCGCACCTGCCCGGAGTGCGGCGGCGGGCGGCTGCGGCCCGAGGCGGGCCAGGTGCTGCTGGGCGGGCGGAGCATCTCCGAGCTGACCGCGAGCAGTGTCGAGGCGCTGCGGGCCTGGCTGCGGGAGCTGATCGGCGGGCTGGCCGGGGTGCGCCGCGAGGCCGCCCTGGAGCTGGTCCCCGAGCTGGACTCGCGCCTGGACTACCTGCTGGAGGTGGGGCTGGGCTACCTGACCCTGGGGCGGCTGACCAGGACCCTCAGCGGCGGCGAGTACCAGCGGATCATGCTCACTCGCCTGCTGGGCAGCGGGCTGACCGACACCCTGTTCGTGCTGGATGAGCCGACCATCGGGCTGCACCAGCGGGACACCCGCCGGCTGATCGCGGTCCTGCGAAGGCTGGTGGCGGCGGGCAACTCCCTGCTGGTGGTCGAGCATGACCGGGAGGTGATCGCCGCGGCGGACTACGTGGTCGAGCTGGGCCCGGGCAGCGGCGAGGAGGGCGGGCAGTTGCTGTTCAGCGGGCCGGCGCGGCTGTTCGCCCGGGCCGATACCGCCACCGCGCGGATCATGCGCGAGCCGGAACCCCGGCCCTCCCGCCCGCGCAGGGAGGCCCGGCGTTTCCTGGCGGTGCGCGGGGCCAGCCTGCACAACCTGCGCCAGGTGGATGCCGAGTTCGGGCTGGGACTGTTCAATTGCGTGACCGGGGTGAGCGGCAGCGGCAAGAGCTCGCTGGTGAGCGGGGTGCTGCGCCCGGCGGCCGAGGCGCTGCTGTCCGGCCGCAGCCTGGCCGAGGCCCGGGTCGAGGCCCTGGCGCTGGAGGGCTGGGAGCAGCTCGAGGAAGTGGTGGTGGTCTCCCAGGCCCCGATCGGCCGGACCCCGCGCTCCAACCCGGTGACCTACGTCAAGGCGTTCGATGGGATCCGCAAGCTGTTCGCCGCCGCGCCGGAGGCCAAAGCGCTGGGACTGACCGCCGGAGACTTCTCGTTCAACACCGCCGGCGGCCGCTGCGAGCGCTGCCAGGGCGCGGGTTTCGAGCTGGTGGAGATGCAGTTCCTGGCGGATGTGCTGGTCCCCTGCGAGGCCTGCGAGGGCAAGCGCTTCGGGCCGAAAGTGCTGCGGACCCGGTTCCAGGGCCTGGCGATCGACCGGGTGCTGGAGCTGACGGTCAACGAGGCGATCGGGTTCTTCGGGGCCCGGAGCGGGGTGGGCAAGCCGCTGTGGGTGCTGCAGTCGGTGGGGCTGGGCTACCTGCGGCTGGGCCAGAGCGCCACCACCCTTTCCGGCGGGGAGAGCCAGCGGCTGAAGATCGCCCGCCAGTTGATCGAAAGCGGCGCCGCCGCCCGCCGCTCCCATCGCGGCAAGCTGTTCCTGCTGGATGAGCCGACCACCGGGCTGCACACCCTGGAGGTCCGGCGGCTGCTCAAGGTGCTGGACCGGCTGGTGGAGGCCGGCCACACGGTGGTGGTGGTCGAGCACCACCCGGAGGTGATCGCCCACGCCGACCGGCTGGTCGACCTGGGACCGGATGGGGGCGAGCGCGGGGGGCGGGTGATCTTCCAGGGCCCGCCGGCGGGCCTGGCGCGCTGCCGGGAGAGCCGCACCGGGGCGGTGCTGAACGGGTCCGGGGAGGATCCGGATCGCTCGCTCAGGATCGGCTGAGGCCCGCGCCGGGCGGTGATCTGTGCGAAATTGCTTGACACTGCGCCAGTTAGTCGCAATAATCATCAGGCTGAATAAGCGCGTTTCAGACGCCGTCTCATCAGTCGGTTCTTGCCGTGACCGCGCTGTCCCTGGCTTATCTTTTGACTTGCGAGGAGTCGCCATGAAACTCCGCCATCTCATGCAACCGCTGATGGTGCTGTGCCTGGCTCTGCCCTTGGCGGCATGGGCTCAACCGGCCGAGGAATTGCCGGGAGCTGATTACGATGGTCTCCTGGTGCGCAACGACATCAACGCCACCATGCGCGGCGGCGATCTCGAGGTGACGGTGACGATTCTGGATGACCGGATTCTGCAGTACGCCACCCGCGAGCTCAAGGATTACCTTCTGCCGTTGCGGGAACAGGCCCTGGCGCAGAGCACGGTCTACCGTCCCGGCGATCCCAAGCCCCCGGTGCCGTTCCTGATCACCTTCCGGGCCCTGGGCCAGGAAGTCCGCTACGAGCCCCACGAGCTGGTGGTCTACAATGTCGGCACCGAGTTCAAGCCGCTGGAGGTGATCCCGATCGATCCGGGCTTCAACAACCGGGTGGCTTACATCCGGCGGCCGCCGGTGGCCGCGGTCTACCTGTTCGATGGAGCGATCGACCTCAACTCGCGCGACCTGGTGGTCACCTACTACAACACCCTGAACTGGGGCGACTGGATGCGGGTGATCGAGAAGGTGAACGAGGCCAAGGCCCACTACCAGGTCCAGCAGGCCCGGGGCGGCAAGTAGCGCAGCGGGTGGGGTGCGAGGCGATTTCGCCGCGGACCGAATGAGCAGATGCTTGGCAGGTGCGAACTGCGGCCGGCCGACCCGTTTCCGGGACCGCCGGCCTTCGCTTTTTCCCGCCGGAGGCGCCCGCCCGGCCCGGAAAGCCGGGAGCAGCCCGGAACCTCAGGGGCGGAGCAGGCCCATCTGTTCCAACAAAATCAGCCGGCAGCGGCGTGCCGGTGCGAGGGTGTTCACAGTCGCAGGGGCCGGCCCCGACGAAAGATTCCGCGGTAGGGCGGGTTCTTCGGGCCGCGGCTGGAGGCAAAAGGGAGCGGTGGAAGATTTTCCCTATTTCCATCGTGGCTACTGCTACGAAGCGAGAGAGGCCGGCAGGCCATGGCGTTGCAGCGCCAAGGATGGCGCGAAACGCGGCGACCTCGGAACGAGCGCCTGACTTCCTCGGGCACACCGTAAATTATTGAATACCTTGATGTTGATTCAGCTTCGCGGCCTTGGCTTCAAGAGACTTTTTGCTTCTTTTTGGTCACAAAAAGAAGAACAGCCTTTCATGCTTCAGGGAATAGCAAAAGAGCTGGAGTTTTTCCTCCAACCCTTTTTGGTCACAAAAAGAAGAACAGCTTTTAAGGCTTTCGGCAAATCAGCCAGCTCGATCCTCCCCGGAAGTCAAGGATGAACCTTCTCCCTGTTGAGAGCCGATGAGCGTGCATCCCCGAGCGCGAGCCGAGCTGACCCTCACCCTGGAGAGCCTGGAAGCCACCGGCCGGTTCGGCGCGGCGCTGGCGGCCGGGGTGTCCCCGCCCGGGACCATCGCCCTCTACGGCGAGCTCGGCAGCGGCAAGACCACCCTGGTCCAGGCCCTGGGGCTGGCCCTGGGATTGCCCGCGGGGACAGTCACCAGCCCGACTTACACCATTGTCAACGAGTACGCCGATGGGTGCTGGCCGCTCTATCACGTGGACCTCTACCGGGTCGGCAGCCTCGGCGAGGCCGAGGAGCTGGGGCTGGAGGAGCTGTTCGGCGGCGATGGGCTGGTCTGTGTCGAGTGGCCCGAGCGGGCGCAAGGATTGCTCCCGCCCGCGCGCTGCGAGATCCGCCTGCGCAGCCTGGGGACAGAGCGCCGCGAGCTGAGCCTGGCGCTGCTCGGCGGGCTGTGGCCCGGCCTGGAGGAGCGGCTGGCCGGTTGGCGCGACCGGCAGGAGGAGCCATGAACGGCGGGCCGCTGCTGTGCATCGACACCTCCAACCCGGTGGGCTCGCTGGCGGTCTGCGGGGGAACCGGCCCCACGCTTTCCCGGCGGCTGGACACCCCCCGCGCCCACACCGAGCGCCTGTTCACCGCGGCCCGGGAGCTGCTGGCCGAGGCCGGGCTGACTGCCGGGCAACTGGGGGGGATCGCGGTCGCCGCCGGGCCGGGCTCGTTCACGGGCCTGCGGATCGCGGTCAGCACCGCCAAGACCCTGGCCTGGGCGCTGAAGCTGCCGCTCTACGCGGTGGGCTCGCTGGAAGCGCTGGCCGGGCGCGCGCTGGAGGGGCAGGACCGGCCGGTCTGCGCGCTGTTCGAGGCCGGGCATGAGGAGCTCTACGCCGCCTGCTACGAGCGCGCCGGGGAGGATCGGCTGCGGGCTTTGCTGGAGCCGCGCGCCCTGGCCCCGGAGGCGCTGGCCCGAGCCCTGGAAAGCCTGCCCCGGGCGGTCGCCCTGGTCGGTTCGGGCTATCGCCGCCGGCGGGAATTTTTCCTGGAGCGGATGGGCAACCGGGCGACCGGGCTCCCCGAGGAGCTGGACCACCCCGAGGCCGCGGTGATCGGCCGGCTGGCCCTGGCCGACCCCGACCGTTGCCGGGTGGCCGATCCGTTCAGCTTCGAACCCGACTACCTGCGGGTCGGCCAGGCCGACCTGCGGCTGATGGCCCCATGAGCGAGGAACAGGAAAACGGCCGGACACTCCCGGAGCCGGTGTTCGCCCCGCTGGAGCAGGTCCACCTCGACCGGATCGAGCGCATCGAGCGCGAGGTGTTCAGCCAGCCCTGGCGGCGCTACGATTTCGCCCGGATGATCAGCAATCCCGGGGCGGTCAACCTGGTAATGCTGGTCGAGGGCCAGGTGGCCGGCTACAGTTGCTCCTGGACTGTCCTCGACCAGGCCGAGCTGGGGAACATCGCGGTGGCCCCGCCCTGGCAGGGCCGCGGCCTGGGACGTTTGCTGCTGGAGGAGAGCCTGCTGGCGCTGCGGGCGCGCGGGGTGGCGACCGTGTTCCTCGAGGTGCGCCGCTCCAACCTGCGGGCTTTCGAGCTCTACCGCAGCCGCGGCTTTCAGCGGGTCGGGGTGCGCTGCAATTACTACACTCACCCTGTCGAGGATGCCCTGGTGATGCGGCTGGAGCTGGCGGATGGCCCGCCCCCGGCCGGGCCCGATCCGGGTAACCCTTGACTCGATCTCCTTCCCTCGATTAAATTTATCCGCTGTGTGCCGAGCCCGGCGCCTGTTTCCCCCCGCGCCGATCGCCCCCAGACCGGAGGTTGTCTTGTCCTGGTTCAGAAAGGAAAAGCGCGGTCCCATCGCCCAGCCCAAGAAGGTGATCCCGGACGACCTCTGGATCAAGTGCGAGTGCTGCGGTGAGATCCTCTACAAGAAGGAACTCGAGGACAACCAGCTGGTCTGCCCGCGCTGCCGTTTCCACTACGGGATGGCTCCCGAGGAATATCAGCGGCTGCTGCTCGATCCCGGCTCGTTCATCGAGTACGATCAGGGACTGACCAGTGTCGATCCGCTCAAGTTTGTCGACCGCTCCCGGTATGTCGAACGGCTGCAGAAGTCGATGCTGCAGACCGGCCGCAACGAGGCGATGCTGACCGGCGAGGGGGCGGTGGATGGGATCAGGCTGCAGTTCGGGGCGATGGATTTCGCGTTCATCGGCGGCAGCATGGGCAGTGTGGTCGGCGAGAAGATCTCCCGCGCCGCCCGGCGCGCGCTGGAGCGCCGCCAGCCGCTGATCCTGGTTTCCCGCAGCGGCGGGGCCCGGATGATGGAGGGGATTTTCTCCCTGATGCAGATGGCCAAGACCTCCTCCTGGCTGGGAAGGATGCACGAGGAGCGCCTGCCTTACATCTCGGTGATGGTCCACCCCACCACCGGCGGGGTCACCGCCAGCTTCTCGATGCTCGGCGATGCCAACCTGGCCGAGCCGGGAGCGCTGATCGGTTTCGCCGGGCCGCGGGTAATCAAGCAGACCATCCGCCAGGACCTGCCGGATGGCTTCCAGCGGGCGGAGTTCCTGCTCGAGCACGGGATGCTCGACCAGGTGGTCCCGCGCTGGGAGATGCGCCCGACCGTGATCCGCCTGCTGCACTTCATGGTGGACTGAGCGGGGCAGGCAAAGGGGCACTCCGGCGGCAAACGGTGATTTGATCCAACCGTAGCGGCGGCCCCCCGTGGCCGCCCATTCCAGTGCGGGGGCCGGCCCCTACGGCCAGCTCCGGGGGCCTGCCCCTACGAAAGATTCCGCGGCAGGGCGGTCTTTCGGGCCGCGGCTGGAGGCAAGGGAGAGCGATGAGAGAGCCACGCAATTTCCATCGTGGCCGACATGGAATGATACGGGTCGGCAGGCCATGGCGTTGCAGCGCCAGGGATGGCGCGAAACGCGGCGACCTCGGAACGAGCGACTTTTTTCCCTCGTACCCTCGGCGGCTGTGAAAGACCGCGATGGTCTTTCAGCTTCGCGGCCTTGGCCTTTAAAGACTCTTGCTACTTCTGGTCACAGAAGTAGAAAAATCCGAAGGATTTACGGGATAAAGAACAAGCTGAAGCTTTCCCTCCCCCTTCGCGGCCTTATCTTTAAAGACTCTTGCTACTTCTGTCACAGCAGTAGAAAAATCCGCAGGATTTACGAAAATCGCACGCGGCCGGGGCTTTGCGCCATCGCCTGGACCGGCTGCGGAGGAACAAGGGGAAAGATGCTGATCGGACTGACCGCCCGCAACGCCGCGGGCAAGGATGAGGTGGCCCGCCTGCTGGTCCGCCGCCACGGCTTCCGCTGCTTCAGCCTCTCGGATGTGCTGCGCGCCGAGCTGGGGCGGCGGGGGCTGCCGGTGACCCGGGAGAACCTGATCGAGGTCGGCACCGCCCTGCGCAGGGAACAGGGCGAGGGGGTGCTGGCCGAGGCGGCGCTGCGCGAGCTGGAGGGGGTGGCCCACGCGGTGGTGGTCTCGATCCGCCACCCGGCCGAGGTCGAGGCGCTGCGCCGGCGGGAGGATTTCCTGCTGGTGGGAGTGGATGCCCCGGTGGAGCTGCGCTGGCAACGGGCCAGCCGCCGCGGCCGGAGCGATGATGCCAGCTCGCTGGAGGAGTTTGTCCGCCAGGAGCAGCGCGAGGCCGCCGGCTGCGGGCCCGAGCAGCAGCTCGAGGCCTGCTTCAGCCTGAGCGACCGGGTGATTGTCAATGACCGCTCCCTGGAGGAGTTGCAGGCCAGGGTCAGGGAGCTGCTGTGAGCCGACCGAGCTGGGATCACTACTTTCTGAAGATGGCGATGCTGGTGGCCGAGCGTTCGACCTGCCGGCGCCATCATGTCGGGGCGGTGCTGGTGCGCGAGCGAAGGGTGCTGAGCACCGGCTACAACGGCGCGGCGCGGGGCCTGCGCGACTGCATCGAGCTGGGCTGCCTGCGCGACCAGCTCGGGATCGAGTCCGGCACCCGCCACGAAATCTGCCGGGCGATCCACGCCGAGCAGAACGCGATCATCCAGGCCAGCCTGCACGGGGTCTCGACCGCCGCGGCCACGATCTACTGCACCCATGCTCCTTGCCTGATCTGCGCCAAGATGTCGCTCAATGCCGGGATCGAGCGCTTCGTCTCGTTCGCCGCTTACTCGGATCCCAACTCGCCGGAGCTGTTCCGGGAGGCCGGAGTGCCGTTCGAGGTGCTGCCGATGCCGGACCCGGTGATCCGGGTCAAGCCCTGAGGGGCGGCCCCGGACCCTTTCCTTTTTTGCCCGACCCGCGCCAGCCAAGCGGATTGGGCCTTTTTATGCGCCCCGGAAGCCCGAGGTCGAACGTGTCGCGCGAGCCGCATTGCCAGGAAGAGCTGCAGCACGAGGCCGAGGACCTGGAGCGCCTGTCGGCCCCGCTCGGGCGAAGACTGTCCCGGATCGCCCTGCCGCTGATCCTCAACTCCGGCTCGATGATCCTGATGATGTTTGTCGACCGGATGTTCCTGTCCTGGTACGGGGTGGACGAGATTTCGGCGGTCTGGCCGGCGACTTTCCTCTACCTGGCCTGCATGACCTTTTTCTACGGGATCACCAGCTTCGTCAACGTGTTCGTCGCCCAGTTCTACGGCGCGGGGAACAAAAAGATGTGCGCGGCCGCGGTCTGGCAGGGGGTCTATTTCGCCCTGGGGGCCTGGCTGGTGCTGCTCTGCCTGATCCCGGCCGGCCGCGCGGCGTTCGGGGCGTTCGGCCACCGGCCGGAAATCGCCGCCCTGGAGCGGACCTATTTCACGGTGCTGATGGCCGCCGCGGTGCTGCCCCAGCTCAACAATGTCCTGGCGGCGTTCTTCACCGGCCGGGGCTATAGCCAGGTCACCATGACCGCCAATGTGGCCGGCAACCTGGTGAACATCGTGCTCGACTACCTGCTGATTTTCGGCCACTTCGGTTTCCCGCGCTGGGGAATTTTCGGCGCGGCCCTGGCGACTGTGATCGCCTCGCTGGTGGGGCCGGCGATCATGTTCGCCCGCTTCCTGAGTCCCAAAAATCAGCCGGGCTATGCCACCCGGGCGATGTGGCGCTTCCGCCCGGAGCTGTTGCGGCGGCTGCTGCGCTCCGGCGCGGCCTCCGGCACCCACGATGTGACCTACTTCTTCGCGGTGGCGCTGTTTTTCCTGTTCATGGGCCGCACCCGGCCGGAAGTCCTGGCGGCCAACAACATCGCCTGCTCGGTCAATGACCTGCTGACCCTGTACATCCACGGGCTGTCGCTGTCGGCGACCACGCTGCTGGCCCAGTCGGTGGGACGGAACAACTACGAGGAGGCCGAGCGGGTGATCTACCTGGTGCTGCGGATCCTGCTGGGGATGGCGCTGGTGGTGGGGCTGGTCTACCTGCTGGCGCCCGAGCCATTGCTGTCGCTGTTCCGCACCCGGGCCGAGGGTCCCGGCAGCGTGCCATTCCCGCTGATTCTCGAGCAGGGAAGAATGGTGCTGATGTATCTGATCCCCTACAACTTTTTCCTGGCCTTTATCTACTGCATGCGGCAATCGCTGCGCGGGGCGGGGGACACGCTCTATTTCATCCGGGTGGCGGTGTTTGTCGATGCGCTGTTCTTCCTGCCGGGGATTTTCCTGGTGACCTGGCGTTTCGGCGCCAGCCTGCAAGTGCTGTGGAGCTTCTTCCTGTGCTACCTGGCGACCCTGGCCGCGGTGCATTTCCTGCGCTTCCGCAGCGGCTACTGGAAGACCATCGAGCGGGCGGGGATCTACGAGCGGGCGTGAGGGGGGCTCGGGGGGAGGGAGGAAATCCCGACCAACGGGATTTCCTCCCTCCCCCCGGAACATGACAAAAAAAGGCCGCACCATCTGGGCGCGGCCCTTGTAGCTTGTTCAGAGGAGCATACTCAGGAAAGCAGCTTATTCACGTACTCCTCGACCGAGAACGGCTCCAGGTCCTCGACCGTCTCCCCGGTGCCCACCAGCTTGATCGGCAACCCGAGCTCATCCACGATCGCCACCGCGCAGCCGGCCTTGCTGGTCCCATCGAACTTGGCCAGCACCAGCCCGGTTACCTCCAGCCGCTGGTGGAAAATCCGCGCCTGGCTGAGGGTGTTCTGGCCCAGGGTGCTGTCGAGCACCAGCAGGGTCTCGTGGGGCGCGCCCTCCAGCCGCTTGGCCACCACTTTCCTGATCTTGACCAGCTCGTCCATCAGCCCGCCCTGGGTGTGCAGCCTGCCGGCGGTGTCGAGGATCACCACGTCCATCCCGCGGCTCTCGGCGGCGCTGACCGCATCGAACGCCACCGCGGCGGGATCGGCCCCGGCCGACTGCTTGACCAGCCCGGCGCCCAGCCGCTCGCTCCAGCGCTCGATCTGCTCGACCGCCCCGGCGCGGAAAGTGTCGCCCGCCCCCAGCAGCACCTTCTTGCCCCGCTGCTGGAAGTAGTGGGCCAGCTTGGCGATGGTGGTGGTCTTGCCGACCCCGTTGACCCCGACCATCAGGATCACGGTCGGGCCATGGCCGGCCAGGCGCAGCTCCGGGCTGCCCTGGGCCTTGCCCAGGATCCGGGTGATCTCGCGCCGGAAGATGCTCTGCAGGTCTTTTTCGGTCTTGAGCTTGCCCTTCATCCCCTCGGCGGTGAGGGTGTCGATGATGCTCAAGGTCGGCCCCACCCCGAAATCGCTCTCCAGCAGCAGCTCCTCCAGCCGCTCGATGCTGGCGGTGTCCAGGCCCTTGACCATCACCGCCACATCCATCAGGGCCACATCCCTGATCCTGGTCCAGAGCGATTTCTTTTTCCGTTCCTCCTGAAGGTCTTTCCTGCTGAAAAATGGACTCATCCGTCCCCTTCCTTCTGCAAATATCCGCCAAACTTCTCTAAATTCAGCACTAATCTAAACATCAGCCGCCCGCTTGTCAATCCGGCCGCGCGGGAGCGACCGCCTCCCGCCGGGTGGTGGACAAACCGGCCGGCGGTCGCTATATTCCCCGCACCGCTTGGCAACTATGGACCGGGACAACCCTTGCGCCGCCCATGGGCGGCTTTTCGGCATGATGGGGGATCTGAGCATGGCGCTCAAGCCGTTTGCCGCGGCCCTGCGCGAGCAGGTGCTGGTGGGGGATGGGGCGATGGGGACAATGATCTACAGCCGCGGAGTGCACATCAGCCGCTGTTTCGATGAGGTCAACCTCTCCAACGGCTATCTGGTCGCCAGCCTCCACCGCGAGTATGTCGAGGCCGGGGCGCGGGTGATCGAGACCAACACCTTCGGGGCCAACCGGCTCAAGCTGGGAAAGTTCGCGTTGGCCGGGGAGCAGGCGAAAATCATCCGGGCCGGGGTGGCCCTGGCCCGCGAGGCGGCCCGCGGCAGTGAGGTCTATGTGGCGGGCTCGGTGGGGCCGCTCGGGGAACTGGTCGGGGCGGGAGGAGTCGATCCGGAGCAGGCCCGGGAAATGTTCCGCGAGCAGATCGCGCTGCTGGCCGGCGAGGGAGTCGACCTGCTGGTGCTGGAGACTTTCGGCGATCCGGCCGAGCTGGCCCTGGCGCTGGAGGCGGCGCGCGCGCTGGCCCCGGAGCTGCCGGTGGTGGCCTCGGCGGTGTTCGGCCGGGACCGGACCAGCGGCGGCCGCACCCCGGAGGAGGTGGCGCGCCTGCTGGAGCCGCTGGGTCCCACCGCGCTCGGGGTCAACTGCCGTCTCGGGGCCAACAGCCTGCTGGCGATCCTGGAACAGATGCATCGCGCCACCGCCCTGCCGCTCTCGGCGATGCCCGATGCCGGCGAGGTCTGCGTGATCGATGACCGGGACATCTATCTTTCCACCCCGGAGTTTGTCGCCGAGTACACCCGCCGGATGATCCAGGCGGCGGGGGTGCGGCTGGTGGGCGGCTGCTGCGGCACTACCCCGGCCCACATCCGGGCGGTGGCGGCGGTGGTGCGGATGCTCCAGCCCGGGACCACGATCAGCGCGGTGCGCGAGCGGGCGGAAGCGGGCCGGACGGCTGTCTCGGCTCCGGAAAATCTCCCCCGCACGCCGTTGCTGGAAAAGCTCGCTGCCGGGAAATTTGTCAGCAGCGTCGAGATCCGTCCCCCCAAGGGGCTCGATGACACGAAAGTGGCCGAGGCCCTGGCCGGGCTGGCCGCGGCCGGGGTGGATGCGATGAACCTGCCCGATGGCCCGCGCGCCACCGCCCGGATGAACCCGATCCACATCGCCTCCCGGCTCAACACCCGGCCCGAGGCGATCGAGGTGATCGTGCACTTCACCTGCCGGGATCGTAACCTGCTGGGGCTGCAGGCCGATCTGCTGGGGGCCTGGGGGCTGGGCCTGCGCAACATCCTGGCGGTGACCGGCGACCCGCCCAAGCTGGGCGACTACCCGGATGCGACAGCGGTGTTCGACCTGGATGCGATCGGGCTGGTGGGGCTGCTCAGCCGCCTCAACCGCGGGGAGGATGCCGCCGGAAGGCCGTTGGGCGAGGCGACCGCCTTCGCGATCGGGGTGGGCTGCAACCCCGGGGCGCTGGACCTGGGGCTCGAGGTGGACCGTCTGTGGAAGAAAATCGACAATGGCGCGCAGTATGTGTTCACCCAGCCGGTGTTCGACCAGGAGTACCTGGCGCGGCTGCTGGACCGGGCCGGGAAGCTGCCGGTGCCGGTGCTGGCCGGGGTCTACCCGCTCTACAGCTACAAGAATGCCGAGTTCCTGCACCACGAGGTCCCGGGGATGACCATCCCCGCCGTTGTCCGGGAACGGATGCGCCTGGCCGGCAGCGGGCCCGCCGCCCAGGAGACCGGGGTCGAGATTGCCCGCGAGGCCCTGGCCCAGGTGGCCGGCCGGGTCCAGGGGGCCTACATCATGCCGCCGTTCGACAGGTGGGAGCTGGCGGTGCGGGTGCTGGAGGGCCTGCCCGCCTGGCGGGAGGCCCGGGAACAGCAAGCCTGAGTATTCATTACCGGCTGTCCCGGGGGAGGGCGGAAAAGATGGTATTTGCCGTTGGATTGGGATCAAAGGAGGGGTGGGGATGAAGACCCGTGAAAGCGGCATGCCGGAAGAGGAGCTTTGGGCTTCGTTCTTCACGCCCCGGGAGACCCTGGTCAAGCTGGGGCTTACCAGCGGTTGCCGCGATGTGGTGGATTTCGGCTGCGGCTATGGCACGTTCGCGGTTCCCGCGGCGGAGCTGGCGCAGGGAGTGGTGCACGCCCTGGACATCGAGCCGGAGATGGTCGCGGCGACCCTGGCGAAAGCGCGGGCGGCCGGGCTCACCAATGTCCGGGCCTGCCGGCGCGACTTTATCGAGCAGGGGACCGGCCTGGACGGCTCCAGTGTGGATTATGCGATGCTGTTCAACATCCTCCACGCGGAGCAGCCGATCGAGTTGCTGCGGGAGGCGTTCCGGGTGCTCCGCCCGGGCGGCAGGGCCGGGATCATGCACTGGCGGCCGGACCCCGCGACCCCGCGCGGGCCCTCACTGGCGATCCGCCCGCGGCCGGAACAATGCCGGGAATGGGCGCGAGCCGCCGGCTTCCGGACCGTGACCGAGTTGGTGGAGCTGCCGCCTTACCATTACGGGATCATCATCGGGAAAGTGGAACGCACATGAAGACCGGGATGCTGGTCATGAGCGTGTGATGAACTGCGAAGACCGCCGCCACCTTGCGGTTCGATCCCTCGAAGTAAACCAGCGAAAAAGTTTGGGAAAGTGGAAAGGGGGTCCGGGGGGAGGGAGCAAACCTTTTCCAAAAGGTTTGCCCCCTCCCCCCGGAAAGGAAGTCGGCCGTTTACCCCACCGGCAGCTTGCGGAACAGGAACCAGGCCGCCGCGACCAGGCACAGCCCGGCCCAGAGGTAGTCCCAGCTCAGTTTCTGCTTCATGTAGAAGGTGCAGAAGCCGGCGAACACCACCATCGTGATCACCTCCTGCAGCACCTTGAGCTGGGGCAGGCTGAACAGCCGGCTGCCCAGGCGGTTGGCCGGCACCTGCAGGCTGTACTCCAGCAGGGCGATGCTCCAGCTGACCAGGATCACGATCAGCAGCGGCTTGGAGCGCAGGTCCTTGAGGTGGCCGTACCAGGCGTAGGTCATGAAGATGTTGCTGCCCACCAGCAGCAGGATCGGGGTCAGGCGGGACATCGTGGCCCTCGGCGCGAAAACGGAAAAGTCAGTCGGCTGGCCCTTGAAGGCGCGGATGGCCTGAAAATTTAAAGGGTTTCGCCGGTCCTGCATAGAGAATTCCTGTTTTTCCGATCCTCCGACCACCAGGGATGAGCGGATGAAACGGGAGGATTTTCGGCCAAGGTCGCGGTTTTTCCGGGAGAGGGCGGGAATCCCGTTGGTCGGGATTTTCCGCCCTCCCACCTTCCCAAACTTTTTCGCCGGTTCAAGGCCGGATGTCGGACAGCATGCCAGAATCAGGCGCGACACCCGCCGCCGGGGGATCAGGCACTCAGGCCCCGAGCCACAGGTCGATCGGCTTCTTCACCCCCGAGGGCCGGAAAGGCAGCTCGATCCGGCGGCCCTGGCCGGCGGAGGCATAACCGGCCAGCAGCGCCTCCATCACCACTTTCCCATCCTCGCCGGTGCACTGCGGCTCCTCGCGGCCTCGCACGCAACGGGCGAAATGCCGCATCTCCTGCGGGAAACCATAGTTCCAGAGTTCTTCATAGACCGGATAGCTCCAGCCGACGGTGGTCGGGGCTTTCTCCACCGCGTAGCCGAACCCGTACTCGCTGTAGGTGGGCAGGGCATTGCCCATCAGCAGGTTGGCGTAGCAGACCCCGCCCTCGCCGAACACCTCGATCCGGTCATCCATCCCGCCGCGACGGGTCCAGCTGTCCTCCACCATCCCGACCGCCCCGCCCTCGAACTCCAGGATCATGATGCTCTCATCCTCGCCCCGGGTCTTGTCGCCGTGGACATAGGTGCCCAGGTGGCAGAGCACGCTGCGCAGCGCCGGCTTGCCCAGCAGCCACCAGCAGAACGCGATCCCGTGGCAGCCCAGGTCCATCAACGCCCCGCCGCCCGAGCGCTCGATGTCCCAGAACCAGGGCGAATGCGGCCCGAAATGCTTCTCGCTCTGCTTGACCAGGTGCACCTTGCCGAACGCTCCCTGGTCGGCCATCTCCTTGGCCTTGACATACTTGGGAGTGAAATACAGCTCCTCGGCATACAGCAGCAGCACCCCCTGTCGGCGGCAGGTGTCGATCATCTGCTCGGCCTCCTCGAGGGTCAGGCACATCGGCTTCTCGCAGACCACGTGCTTACCGGCGGCGGCGATCTCCCCGGTCATCCGGGCGTGCAGGGCGTTGGGCGCGGTGATCGTCACCAGCTCGAGGTCCCGCTCCTCGAGCATCCGGCGGTAGTCGGTGAACGCGCGCGGGATGCCGTAGCGCTCGGCCAGGTGCGCGGCATGGCCCGGAGTGGGCGAGGACACCGCCACCACCTCGGCCTCCTCGGGCATGATTTGGAAAGCGGCGGCATGGATGTCCGCCTCGAACCCCGAACCGATGATCCCAACCTTGACCTTGCCGGCCATGAATTACCTCCTGACGGTGATAGGGTGCCTCGCGGCCGGACAGCCGGGCGGTGCGTTCACACCAACATGCTGTCCGACCTCCAGTGACAAAATAACGAAAAAGTTTGGGAAAGTGGGTAGGGGGTGCGGGGGGAGGGCGGAAAACCTTTTCCAAAAGGTTTCCGCCCTCCCCCCGCAAAACCCAGTCTTCAAACCGGGATGCGGTCAAGCATCGCGGGATCAATCCTGCCGCAGCTCCACTTTCCGGCCGCTCCAGCGCTCATACTCGGCGATGATGTCCTGCTCGCTGACAAACGGCTTATAGACCATCCGCGCCCGGAACCCGTACTCCTGCCCCACTTGGTAATCCTGGATCAGGTACTGGAAATCCCAGGCCGGGTTGGAGTCCGGGGTGACCAGCCCGCCGCTGGAGGGCGAGTGGGAGAAACGGATCGGGCCGGGCTGGTCGAACATCAGGATCACCACCATCTCCCCGCGGCGGCCGTAGTAGAACGGGTAAGCGTAGCGATAGGGGGAGAAGGAGGTGTAGAGCATCGGAGGGAATTTTTCCGCGAAAGTCGGGTCGAACCGGTCATCGACATGGCGCAGCGTGCTGGCCTCGCGGTGCTCGGGCGAGAGGAAGGCCAGCCAGCGGTTGTTGGTCTCGCCATCCTTGCGGCCGATGAAGTAGTATTCCCGCGAGAGGTGGGTGTCGATGTAGCAGGCCCAGAACAGCCCGATGTAGCCCCGGTCGAAAGTCGCCGCGCGGGGGATGCAGCGGAAATCCATATCGACATAGTGCGGGGCGGCCAGGCTGAAACGGGTCCAGCTTTCCAGCTTGTGCAGCGCGGTGGGCGGCTGGTGCAGCAGGACCGTGTCCCCGGCCAGGCGGGTCAGCTCCATCGGCGAGGAGCGCGGCTCGAACAGCGAGGCGGCCGGCTCGTACCACTTTTCGCCATCGTAGATGTGCTCGAAATTGAGGCCGGCCACCCGGGGCCAGAACAGGTTGGTGGTGTCGGCGCGGTGGCGCAGGATGTGCACGCCGTTGTACCAGGCGCGATGGCCCGGAAACTCCTCATTGTCGGCGATCACCGCCTCGAGGTCCCCCGCGCGCAGGGTCGCGGCATGGGTGGAGTCTTGGGCGCGGGCATTCAGGGCGATCAGCAGCGCCATCAGCAGGGCGGTCGCGAGCGGGAGGGATTTCGGCATGAGCGGTCCTTTCATGGCGGTGAGGGGTTTCCGGCACCGGCCGCACTGAATTTGTTGTGGGGCGATGGCGTTTCCGGTAGATTCAGCACCACTCCTGCTGGAACTTTAGCACCGGAGGCGGGAGAATTCAAGGCCGTCAATCGGCCGGGAACACACCGGGAGGCGGGTCCGGGCGCAACCCCCGCCCCGCCGCCCGCGACACCTTTCCAGGAGCTCGCCCATGAGACCGGTCATCCTTGCCGCGGTCGCCCTTGCCGCGCTGCTGGGCCTGCTTTCCGCCGCCTGCGGCGAGCAGCCGCCCGCGCCGCCCGCACCGTCCGCCCCGCTGGCCCTGCACCCCGACAACCCGCACTATTTCCTGTTCCGCGGGGAGCCGACCGTGCTGGTCACCTCGGGCGAGCACTACGGAGCGGTGCTCAACCTGGATTTCGATTACGTCCGCTACCTCGAGGCCCTGGCGGCCGACAGCCTCAACCTCACCCGCACCTGGGCCGGAGCCTACCGCGAGATCCCCGGCTCGTTCGGGATCACCGACAACACGCTTGCCCCCCAGCCCGGCCGCTTCATCTGCCCCTGGGCCCGCAGCGACACTCCCGGCTATTTCGATGGCGGCGGCAAGTTCGACCTCACCCGCTGGGATGAGCGGTACTTCGAGCGCCTGCGGGACTTCATGGCCCAGGCTTCCGAGCGGGGGGTGGTGGTCGAGCTCAACCTGTTCTGCCCCAACTACAACGACTCGCTGTGGCTGGCCGGCCCGCTGCAGGCGGGCAACAATGTCAACGGGGTCGGGGACTGCCCGGCGAATGAGCCCTACACCCTGCAGCACCCGGAACTGCTGGCGGTCCAGCAGGCGCTGGTGCGGAAAATTGTCGCCGAGCTGCGGGAGTTCGACAACCTCTACTATGAGGTCTGCAACGAGCCCTATTTCGGCGGGGTGACCATGGAGTGGCAGCACCGCATCGCCGAAACCATCGCCGAGGCCGAGCGGGAGTTCCCGCACCGCCACCTGATCTCGCTGAACATCGCCAATGGCCGGGCGAAAGTCGAGGACCCGCACCCGGCGGTCTCGATCCTCAACTTCCACTACTGCGTCCCCCCGGATGTGGTCGCGCTCAACTACGGCCTGGGCCTGCTGATCGGCGAGAACGAGACCGGCTTCCGCGGCAGCGCCGACTCCACCTACCGCAGCGAGGGCTGGGAGTTCATCCTGGCCGGCGGGGGGCTCTACAACAACCTGGACTACTCGTTCACCCCGGCGCACCCCGAGGGCGCCTTCCGCGGCTATGCCTCGCCGGGGGGCGGCAGCCCGGAGCTGCGCCGCCAGTTGGGAATCCTGAAAGACTTCATCCATGGCTTCGACTTCATCCGGATGGCCCCGGACAGCACCACTGTCCGGGAGGTCCGGCCGCCGGAGGTCGAGGTGCGGATGCTGTCCGAGCCGGGCCGCCAGTATGCGGCCTACCTGCGGGGCGGAAGCGCGGCGGAGCTGGTGCTGGAACTGCCGGCGGGGGAGTATGCCTGGCGCTGGCTGGATGTGATGAGCGGAGCGATGGTGGGGGAGGGGGAACTGCAGCACCCGGGCGGGGATGCAGTGCTGGCCGCGCCGGAGCAGGCCCGGGAGGTCGCCCTGGCGATCCGGGCACGGCAGTAGCGGGCAAACTCCCCCCTAAAGGGGGGACTATTCCCGCTCCACCCGTAAAAGTATCGCAACAGGTTGGGGAGTTAAGGCATTAAATCCCCTCTAAGCAGAGGGGTGGCAGCGCAGCCGACCGGGTGTGTCGCCTTTTGGGCGGCGCCGGCCGCCGGTGCCGTGACCGCGATTACCCCCCTCTGGCCCGGAGGCCGGCCCCTACGACTACGAACACCCTCGCACCGGCAGGCTGGGCCTGCCCTCAAAACACAACCCCTCCGCTGGTAGTGGCGGGTTTTAAACCCGCCACTACGAATGGGTCGAATCACCGCCTGCGCCATTGCCGGGGCGAAGCGGGGCCGGGGGGTGTCAGGTCACTCTGGGCGGTTGATTCGGACTGCAGGATCAGACGGGGTGGTTTCCCGGAAGATCGGAGTGAACAGCAAAGCCGCCGGCCCGCGTGGACCGGCGGCTTTGCTGTGGCGGATCGGATTCTTCCGGCGCTTACCGCCCGCTCATCATCCGCAGCAGGGCCAGCAGGTCGAAGATGTCGACCGCGCCATCGTGGCTGACATCGCTCCGGGCGGTCTGGGCGGCCGGGTCGCTGAGCTGGCGGAGCAGGGCCAGCAGGTCGAAAACATTCACCGCCCCATCGCCGCTCACATCGCCGGGGGCGAACAGCTTGACCTCGATCCGGAAGCTCTCCTGCGGGGCCTGCTCCGGGTAGAGCACCCGCTCGGAGTCCTGGGCGGCCTCGAAGTAGTAGCGGATCACGCTGCCCTCGGCCCCGGCCGGCAGCAGCCCGACATAGCGCTCGCCCTCCCGGGTGCAGCCGACACTCTGGGCGAAGCTCTGGCCGCCATCCAGGCTGTAGAAGATCCGGACCGTGGGGTCGGTCATGGTGGTGCTGAGGTCGGCCCAGACCTGGTAGCTGCCCTCGGTGGTGTTGAAGGTGTAGTCGCCCATCACCCTGAGGAACACCGGCTGGAGCCTGCCGCTCCCGGTGAGCCGCACGGTCAGCCTGCCGCGCGACGGATCGTTGCTGAGGAGGATCAGCTCGCCCTCGTAGTCACCGGCCGCCGCGGGAGCGAAGCTCACCGGGACCAGGTTCTTCTCGCCGGGAGGCAGGGTGAGCGAGTCCCGGCCCGCGGCGAACCCGCCGGAACCGGTAGTGATGCTCGAGATCACCAGCGCGGCGTCCCCTTCGTTCCCGATGCTCAGCTCGACCACCCCGGCGGACCCGACCGTGAGCTCGCCGAAAGCGAGCACGCTGTCGGAGACCACGATCGCCGGGGCGGCCTGGGGCTGCTGCTCGACCCGGATCCGCGCCCGCAGATTGATGTCCCCGCCCGACTCGCCGATCGAGGAGCTGAAATCATCCCCCGAGGTGGAGGTGTACGACCGCAGGTCTTTCCCGCCGTAGTTGTCGTAGGGGATGGAATAAGCCTTGTCGAGCACTTTCAGGCTGACAAAGAAGTCGCTGTCCTCGGCCACCGGCACCGGCTCGGCCAGGCTGACCGTGTTCCAGCCGGTTTCCTCCGCGTGGCCGAGGGTGGTGCCGAGCAGCTCGCCCGGGCTCCGGCCATCGAACGACTGATAGACCGACAGCTCGAAGTAGGTATCGGGCTCCCTGACCCCGACATCCAGCGCCGCGAGCCGGCCGGCCTGGCCGCTGCGGAACAGCACCCCGCCCCAGAAATCGGCCGGAGCGGGCAGGCCCCACCCGTAGCCGCTGATCCCGGCCTCATCGTAGAAGATCGAGTAGCCGGAGAGCCGGCGCACCTTGAGGTCGGCGGTCATCACCGGGCCGGAGTCGCTGATGTTGCTCACCGCCGCCCCGGTGGACAGCCCGGCGTAGTCCCGGGAGTCGGGGGCGGTCAGGTCGCCGAACTCGCGCCGGCCGGAACTGCCCGGGAACGGGTCGCCGTCATCACCGCGGTTGTCATCGGCATCCAGGTTGCCCAGGCCATCGGCTTCCTCCACATCCACCAGCTTGTGCCGCTCGTCGTCATTGCCGGGCCCGTTGGAGTTGTGCATCCCCATCCAGCGGCTCTCATCCACGTGATAGATCACCAGCCCATCGCCGGCCAGGTACTGGTCGAACGAGACTTTCTGGCGGTTCTCGATCAGGAAGTAGCGGTTCAGCGCGTACTCATCCTCCCAGAGCTGGTAAACCTTGGGGGTTTCCTCGACCTGGGGGAGCGAGACGCTTTCGTCGCGTTTGATAATGGCCGGGGAGAGCCAGCCCAGGCGCATTTTGCACCAGGCGGACATGTGGCTCGGCTTCTCGGGGTGCTCGCCATCGCCGCCCCAGCTGCCGCTGGCCATCAGGCACCAGTGGCCGATCCCGGCGGAGTTGTCGCGGTCGGGGTCCTGGGTCTCGTCCGTGCGGTCGTAGAGGTCGGGCAGCCCCAGCACGTGGCCGAACTCGTGGGCGAACACGCCGATGGAGTTGATCTGGAGAGCTTGGTCGGCATCATCCCAGCCCAGCTCGGAGGAGACGGCGAAAGCGTTGATGCTGACCATGCCGCCGTTCGCCGAGGGATCGTCGGTCTCGTAGGCGTTCCCGCCGAGGGTGCTCTGGCAGGGCCAGAGGTTGCCCGGGTCGCCGTTGACCGTGTTCTCGGGCCCGATGCCGGGATAGATCACGTACAGGCAGTCGACATAGCCGTCATCATCGCCCGAGTTGAACTCTCCGTCCGGTCCATCGTTGTCGAACCGGCTGAAATCGACCATGGCATCGGCCTGGCGGGCCACATCGTAGACAAAGCCGTCGACATTGTTGGGGAAGTTGTTGCTCATCCCGTTGTCATCGCCGGCGTAGTAGCTCTGGGGGTTGTCGGTGGCGTACCAGCCGAAAGCATCGCCGACCAGCTCGAACTGGCCGTAGGAGACCTCGTGGTAGTAGTCGGCCAGCGAGCCGGTGGGATACTGGTCGCGGATGAACAGCATCGCCTGGAAGTCTTCCGCGGCGATGGTGGGGGATTTGTCGCTGAAGTTGCCGAGCAGCACCGGCAGATTGAAGCGGTCCGGGGCGAAGCCCTGGAGCTGGGTCCCGGCCCGGGCGGCCCGCTCCCGGGTGATGCGCCGCGCCGACATTTTCCGGACCCAGCCGGGATCGCCGTACCTGGCGATGGTGGTGTCCTGGTTGACCCGCGCCCAGAAGCCGGCGGGGAATCTGCCGCGGTCGGGCGGGGTGATCGCCTGGGCGGTCCGGACCGAGGACAGGCAGACAGCAGCGACCAGGGCGATTGCCAGCAGCGGACCTCTCATCTCGGCACCTCTGATTGGGTGGTCGGCACCAGCCCGGTATGCCGCCGGAACAGGCGGCCATGCGGGCACTCATCCTTGCGGCGATCATACCACGGGGGGGATTGCACTGTAAAGCGCTTTCTGGGGGGAGGGAGCGGCGGTCAGCAGGCAGGCGAGGGGCAGCTGATCGACCCTTAGAGGGTGTGATGCACTGCGAAGCCTGGCGTTTGGGCGGTGAGCGCTGAAAAGAGGCGACACACCCCGTCGGCTGCGCCGCCACCCCTCTTGATCGAGGGGATTGACAGCCTGTGGCTCAACCAGTTGTCGTCACTCTACGGGCGAAGCGAGCACAGTCCCCCCTGGAGGGGGGATGGTCCCGATTCTATCGGGACCAGGGGGGTGTGATGGCTGTCACGGGATCGGTGGCTGGTGCAGCACCGTGGCCTGACACCCCCCGGCCCCGCCGAAGGCGGGGCCACCCCCCTCCAGGGGGGACTTGACAGCCTGCAGCCCATTCGGTTGCACCAGCGCCGGGCGAAGCGGGAACGATCCCCCTTACCAAAGGGGGACACCGGGGGTTGTGTTTTTCCTGATTCCCGAACCGGTCGCTCTGAGTTCATCACCCGCTCTAAATGGCTCCCCAGGCCGGATTCGAACCGGCGACAGCGGGGCCAATCCCAAGGCCGGTCTTGGCCGGGCTCGAAAGTGCTGGTATTTCATCGCCGGAGCAAGGCTGGGCGTAAAGCCGCCCCGGTGTCTGAATTATAGTTCGGATTGGAAACGACTTGAAACACGTTGGTCAGACCGGGCGTCAAAACCCTGGAAGCCAGGAACTACCTGAGATCATCCGGTTCGCGGTGATTACCATAATAATTGAAGAGTTGAGGGTGAAATGTACATGATCGGACCCTGAGATGGTCATCGATTCCTTATCATGCGGCAGCAAAGATGCAACCTCCCGGACCTGCATGTTACCATTCGAAATTATTCACCATTCAATCGACTACCCGGTCGGGGTAGAGGAGCAAGCTCGTGAAGATATGGTCATTTTTTTGCCTGGCGCTGCTCCAGGCTGCGCTGGCAGTCTCGCTGTCCGCCTCCACCCCGGGCCGGGAGTTGTCGGCCGATTCCCTGGCCGCGCAGGTGGACAGCCTGATCCTGCCCCTGATCAAGCCCGGCGGTCCCGGGTGCGTGGTGGCCGTGATCCGGGATGGGAGGATCGTCTTCGAGCGCGGCTATGGGCTGGCCAACCTGGAGTGGAACATCCCCAACAGCCCCGGCACGGTTTTCCAACTCGCCTCCGTGTCCAAGCAGTTCACCGCCGCCTGCGCGTTGCTATTGGCCGAGGAGGGCAAGCTCACGCTGGATGACGACATCCGCAAGTGGATCCCGGAAATGCGGGACTATGGCCGGCGGATCACTGTCCGCAACCTGCTCAACCACACCAGCGGCATCCGGGACTACGAGTCGCTGATGCCGGTGGCCGGCCTGCGTTACGATCTCGCTTATGAGCCCCAGGAAATTTTCGATTTCATCAACCGGCAGTCGGCCCTGGATTTCGCTCCCGGGGAAAAATACTCTTACAGCAACTCGGGTTACATCCTCCTGGCCGAGATCGTGCGGCGGGCCGGCGGCCTCAGTCTGGGCCAATCTGCCGAACAGCGGATCTTCGGGCCTCTGGGGATGCAACACACCTGCTACTATGATACTCGGTATCAGGTGATAAAAAACCGGGCTACGGGTTACGATCTCGACACTGACCGGATGATCTACAATGCCGGGCAGTCCGACACTTATACCCTGGGACCGGCGGGCGTCTTCTCCACCGTGGAGGACTTGGCGCTCTGGGACCGCAATTTCTACGAGCCTCGGATCGGTGGACCGCATTTTCTCGAAACCATGCTCGCGCGGCCGGTGCTGACCGGCGGCGACACCTCCAATTACGCCTGCGGGCTGGAGCATGGCACGCACCGCGGCCTGCCGACACTGAGCCACACGGGCTGGTGGGCCGGTTACCTTTCATTCATGGTGCGTTTCCCGGAACAGCGAACCACCATCATCCTGCTGGCCAACTCGACCAGCGATGTCTCTCCCTCCGGGAACTGCTACAAGATCGCCGATCGTTACCTTTATGATCAGTTCCCGGCGGATCAGCGTCCCGACCTGGCCAGCAAAGCCGCGCCGCCCGCCGAACCTGCCGAGGTGGCGGTCGACCCGGCGCTCTTCGACCGGTTCGTGGGTCGGTACGAGATCGGTCACCGGGATGCGGTGATAAATGTCAGCCGGGATGGTGACCGGCTGCTGGGGCAGTTTTCCGGTCAGGTGCGCTTCCAGCTTTTCCCCGAGTCGGACAGCACTTTCTTCCTCAAGATCGACCGGGTTCGGATGAAATTCCGCAGGGATGAGACCGGAAAGGTGAACAACCTGACCTGGTGCCAGGGCGGAAGAGAGATCCAACTCAATCGGATCGAGTCGAGTATGGCAGCGGAAGAAATTGACTGCTACTGCGGAGAGTTCCGCAGCGAGGACCTACAGACCACCTGGAGCGTGACACGGGATGGGGTTTGGCTGCTGGTGCATTCCTCGCTGAAGCTGATCGATCTGACCGGCGAGGACATCCTGCTGCAGAAAAATGGCGACTTGTTCTGCCTGTCCGACCTGAAGCTGCAATTCATCCGGGACGGCGCGGGGCAGGTCAGCGGTTTCGAGTTGACCCGGGCGAGAAACACCTGGAAGATCGATTTCACCCGCAGGTGATTCAAGCCAAAAAGAGAGCCGCTGGTGCGCGCACCAGCGGCTCTCTTTTTTTGCGGCCCCCTGGCCGGACTCGAACCGGCGACAGCGGGGCCAATCCCAAGGCCGGTCTTGGCCGGGCTCGAAAGTGCCGGTGTTTCATTGTAGGAACAAGGCCGGGCGTAAAGCCATCCCCGGGGTCGGAATAATAGTTGGGATTGAAAACAAACTGAAACATCTCAAGCGGACCGGGCGTCAAAACCCTGAAAGCCGGGGACCGCCTGCGAGCATCGATCGGTCCGCAGCGATTACCGTAACAACGGATGGGAGGGTGCAATGTACATGATCGGACCCTGAGAGGGTCATCCACTCCTTGTCGGGCGGCAGCAAAGCTGCCGCCTCCCGGACCTGCGCGTTGCCATTCGAACTTATTCACCAGTCAATCGACTACCCGTTCGGGGTAGAGGAGCAAGCTCTTGAAAGCATGGTCATTTCTTTGCCTGGCGCTGCTCCAGGCTGCATTGACAGTCCCGCTGTCGGCCTCCACCCCGGGCCGGGAGCTGTCGGCCGATTCGCTGGCCGCGCAGGTGGACAGCCTGATCCTGCCCCAGCTCAGCCCCGGCGGTCCCGGGTGCGTGGTGGCCGTGATCCGGGATGGGAAGATCGTCTTCGAGCGTGGCTATGGGCTGGCCAACCTGGATTGGAACATTCCCAACAGCCCCGGGACGGTGTTTGACCTCTGCTCCATCTCCAAGCAGTTCACCGCCGCCTGTGTGGTGCTCCTGGCCGAGGAGGGCAAACTCTCCCTGGATGACGACATCCGCAAGTGGCTTCCGGAAATGCGGGACTACGGCACGAAAATCACCCTCCGCCACCTGCTCAACCACACCAGCGGCATCCGGGACTGCAACGCTTTGATGGTAGCCGCGGGCATGGATGGGATGAGCACGGCCTGGGAACCGCAGCAGATTTTCGACCTGATCTTCCGCCAGAAAGCCCTGAATTTCATCCCCGGGGAAAAGTTCTCCTACAGCAACTCCGGCTATGACCTGCTGGCCGAAATCGTCCGGCGGGCCAGCGGCCGCACCCTGGGCCAGTTCGCCGAGGAGCGGATTTTCCGACCTTTGGGGATGAAACACACCTTCTACTACGAAAAACTCCGCCAAGTGGTCAAGAACCGAGCCACCGGCTATGAATACGCCCCTGACTCCCTGCTCTACACCACCGGCTTCGGGGATCGCATCTACGGGGTCGGGTCGGGAGCCGCCTATTCCACGGTGGGAGACCTGGCGCTCTGGAATGACCATCTCTACCGGAACCAGCTCGGCGGGTCGCATTTCCTCGAAACCATGCTCACCCGGCCCGTGCTCAATTCCGGCGACACTTCCAATTACGCCTGCGGACTGGAAATCGACAACCATCGCAGTCTGCCGATGGTCAGCCACGGCGGCGGCCAGCCGGGATTCATGCACTTCATGGCACATTTCCCCCGGCAGCAGACCACGATCATCATCCTGACCAACGGCAATACGATCCAGGTCGACAGAACCAGCTTCAAGATCGCCGACAGCTACTTCTATGACCAGTTCCCGGCGGACCAGCGGCCGCCGAAAAATAAGACGGTCGAGCCGGCCGCCATCCCTGCCGAGGTGGCGGTCGCCCCGGAGCTGTTGGAAGCTTATACCGGCAAGTACCAGATCAACGACCTGGACCTGGTCCGGAATGTCAGCCGGGAGGCGGACAAGCTGTTCGTGCAGTTCAACGGACTGGGCCTGCCGCGCTTTCAGCTTCACGCCGAATCTGACAGCTCTTTCATCACTACGATCATGGGCAACCGGATCCGGGTGCTGTTCCAGCGGGATGAAACCGGCCGGGCGAGTCGCCTGCTGTGGCGCAACCAGTGGCAAGAGCTGCCGTTCGCGCGGATTGACGAGCCGCGGATGAGCGCGGAAGAACTCGCCCGCTACTGTGGCGATTACTACAGCGAGGAACTGCAGACCACCTGGAGCATTATTGCTCAGGATGGGGGGCTGGTGGTCCACGCGCCGATGCGGGAAGTCACCCAGATGACCGGACGGGACCCCCTGCTCCCGAAGCAGGATGGCCGGTTCTTTCTGTGCGGGATCGGCATGCTCTTGAATTTCATCCCCAATGACCAGGGACAGGCCGCCGGATTTGAACTGAACTTCAACGAAGATTTCAATAAAGTGATCTTCACCCGCAAGTGAGCGGTTTGCCCTGCCGGCCCTTGGACTTGACGCCGCTTTCGATGCCGAACCGGTCGGACGCGGTCACCGCAGGTGATTCAAACCAAAAAGAGAGCCGCCGGGGCGCACCCCGGCGGCTCTCTTCCTTTGCGGTCCCCAGGCCGGACTCGAACCGGCGATACGGCGGTCAAACCCAGCGGGTCGGGATCGCGACTGCTCCGGCAACAGACTGATCTTCTTCAGGCGCGATCCCGTCAGCTTTTCCGGGCGCACACATCGATCCGGCGGAAAGTTTCGAAGCAGGTGCCATCGGCCTGTAGTGTCGCCGCGACCATCCGCTCGACCACTGCATCCCGGAACGGTTTCCGGGCCTCGGGTTCGAGAAGTTTCAGGAACGGCACCAGGCTCGGCTGGTCAAGCCAGGCGATCATCGTCTCCCGGTCCGGAAAATACCGATCCGCGTTTTCGCCCTTGAGCTGGAACTCCCTGAAGGGCCCCCGGTCGATCAGCTCACGGTATTGCGCGAGGCCCGGCATGTACCAGGGCCAGGCGAAGTCGCGGAAATATGTCTCGTACTCCGGGAACTGCATCACTGCGCGGACAACCAGGAAAAATGTCGCGCAGTTCCCCTCCGCGGCAAAATTGAAGCGAACGACTCCGCCCGGTTTCAGGCTCCGATGCACGTTCGCCAGCAGGGTGGCATGGTCCTTGACCCATTGCAGGGTGGCGTTGGAAAAAACCAGATCGAACTGTTCATCGAAAGCGATGGCATTGATGTCCAGCAACTCGAACTTCAGGTTGCCTGTTTCGAGTTGGCGGGCCGTGTCGAGCATCCCCCGGGAAGCATCGATGCCGAGCACGAACCCACGCGGGACCAGTTCCGCGATGCGGCCGGTCAAGACTCCGTCCCCGCACCCCAGGTCGAGCACGTGCTCGTCGCCTTTCAGCTCCAGGCCGTCGATCATCCGCCGGCCCCATTCCTTCTGGTGGTTCGAGGCCTGTCTGTATTTTTCACCATCGAACTCGAAAGTCATCTTTTCCCTCGTAGCGATCGACCAGCTTGAAGATGTCACTTCCTGAAAAACAGGCCCGTGGTTCGCCCCGGTGCCGAAGTCAGCCTGGGCCCCCAGGCCGGACTCGAACCAGCGACACGGTGGTTAATCCCGATCCATCGGGACTCAGGTTCCGGTGGCTTTCTCCAGGCTCTTCAGGACGGCTTCTTGGACCTGCTGTGCCAGCTCCACCGCCTCCTGAGCTTCTTTCAGACTCGGCTCGGGTGCATCCCCCGGATAGCGGATGTCGGCACCGTACGGAGTCAGTCTCGCAGCAGGCAGGAGGGTCTCGGCAAGCTCTCCGGCAACTGTGCTGACCAACTTAAGCAGTTCCCTGATGCTGTGCGTCTTGGGAAATTCGACCTGCCGCCGGGCAAGGAACGCCTTTAGGTACTTTTCGGCGGCCTGCTGCGAATGGAAGCACGAAGGGTAAAGCAGCGGCGGGTTTTGGGACAGCAGTGCAAGCGCCGACCGCAGATCCAGATCGGCCTTGTAGATCCATTGGCCAACGATAATGCGCAGTACAGCTTCCTCAGGCGGCCGCATAGATTACCCTCCCGTACTTGTGAGCCGGGTAGGCGATTCCGCCGATGACGTTCTTGCTGGCCTCGAACCAGCCGGTGGAGATCACGATGACATCGAAAGGATAGCCCAGATCACAAAGGGATTGATCGATCTGCACGCTTTCCTGGCGCCGGTCCCCCGGATCGGATTCCACGATCAGCAGGTCGATGTCGCTGTCGCGGGTCATCCGGCCGGTGGCGGCCGAGCCGAACAGGATGATCCGTTCCGGCTGCGAGACACTCAGCACCCGCCGGACGATCTCCTGGATCAGGTTTTCATCGATTCCCATCTGTGCCCCCGGGCTTGCGCTGAAGATAATTTACCCTCGGCCGGCAGGCAAGCAGGCTGTCGCGCGGGAAGCGGCGGAGGCTGCAGCCGCCGGAAGGGCCGTTCAGTTCGGTTTGCCGCTGTTCGATGGGCACCGGCGGGTTTCGATCGTCACGTGCACGATCCCGAGCCTTGGCGGCAGGAGCTTGCAGTAAGCGTCGGCGCCAAGCGGATGGGAGGAAACCAGGGCGATGCAGGCCGCATAGATCCCCGGTCCCACCGCCCACAGGTGCAGGTCGGATATCCGGTTGTCCCCCGCGGATTCGATGGCTTTCCTGACTTTCTCCCGGAGATCTTCCGGAGCCTGCGCATCGAGCAGAACGTACGACGAGGACCGCAAGAGTCCCCACGACCAGCGGGCCACAAGCACCGCGCCGACAATGCCCATGAACGGGTCGAGCCAGTTCTGCCCCAGGTATTTGCCTCCCAGGAGCGCGAAAATGGCCAGCAGCGAGGTCAGGGCATCGGCCAGCAGATGGAGGTAGGCGGCCCAGAGATTGTGGTCCCGCTGGATGGGATCGTGCGCACCGGCGGTGTGTCCTTCCCCGTGCTCATGGCGGTGGCCATGATCCGGCTGTTCAGGGGAAGATCCGTGTCCGCCGAGGATGGCCAGGCAGATGCCGTTGACAATCAGGCCGAGTACGGCGACAAAGATCGCCCGGTTGAACTCGATGGGCACCGGGGAGAAGAAGCGCTGGACGCTCTCTCCGGCCATGACCAGCGCAAAGAGAACCAGCATGACCGCGCTGGCGAAGGCCGCCAGGGAGTTGACCTTGCCGGTGCCGAAATTGAAGCGCGCGTCCCTGGCATGGCGGCGGGTGTAGTAGTAGGCGAACGCGGAAACGGTCAGGGCCGAAGCGTGACTGCCCATGTGGAGACCATCGGCCAGGAGCGCCATCGAGCCGAAGACGATCCCGGCCGCGACTTCGAGGACCATGGTCACCGCTGTGATCAGAATCACGATCAGGGTGCGCCGCTCCCCGGTCTTTCTCACGTCCTGGCCGAAGGTGTGATCGTGCACCCAGCGCTCGATGGATTCGGTGTGCAAATTCAATCCTCATCCGAGAGTGCCGGCTTCACGGCACAGGTCACGGCAGTCGAGGCGGTCGCTCGGCATCGTTCCCGGCCGCCTCTTTCCGGTCCGCCGGGATGTAGGGGATGAGTCCCTGCTCGAAAGCCACAACCTGCGCTTCGCGTGGGGCCAGGCGGATGTCCATGAGGAGCCCGTTCACTTCCAGCATCCAGACCAACGGATTCTTGTCCAACAGGCTGGGGAGGCACCAGTCGTGATGCAACTGAATGAGGTCCAATCTATTCCAGATGATTTTCATCCTGGAGTACGTCGTGGCCGGGGAAACGCCGAAGCCCTCGGCGATCTCCGACTGCTTCATGTGCGGGGTCTGGGAGGGTGCGCCCAGAAAATTGACACGGCCGAGGGTACAGACGATCCCGGCCGCCCAGCCCTCGACTTTCCCTTTCAGCACCGGAGAGCGCATCAGGCAGAGGACGAAAGCCATTTTGCGGCACAGGTCCTTGTACTCGTCGTTGAGGTGCGTGTCGCAGAAGGCGTCCATCAGCGCTATGAGCTCGGTGAACCGGGCGGCGAATGCTTTCGGCACCTCGGCCAAAAGTTTGGCGGGATCATAGTCCGCAGGGATTTCCACACTCTCGCGCTCTTCCTCCTCCTCTTCTTCCTCCTCATCCTCGTATTGCGGTGGGCTTTCGCCCACGCGCCCGGTGACTTTTGGGTACTTCCCGATCCCGGCTTGTTCCTCGATGTCCATGACGTCGATCTGGTGCCACCAGTCATCGCCAAAATCGAACCAGTAGCCGAAAACGTCGTCTTTTTTCAGGCCGAGCGATCCGATGGCCGTGCGCGTCACAACGCCCGCCGGGCGCGGAGTGCCAGGCATCCGGTCCTTGAAATCGATGGGCAGCGCGTAACTTCGCGCCTGCGGGTCCATCGGTCCCTTGCCGCCGACCTGGAACTCGTACAGGTGCTCCTCCTCGCGGTCGAAGGCCGCGAAGATCGCGCCGTGCAGGTCTTCCAACGTCTGGTCGCCGCGAATCTGGATTGTCCGGGAGACGGACTTGTTTTTCCTGATAAAATTCTCGGTCATGGGACCGCTGATGATGCAGACTTCCAGCGTGAAAAGCCGGTCATCCTGCTTCACCCCTCCCTGCGCCGGTTGTTTGCGCTTCGCCATGCCATGATCCTTTCGCAACCCGCCTATTCGGTGCAGGACATTCCCTTGCCCCCGGGAACCTTGGGTGTCGAGCCCGCCCGGAAGACCGGGCAACGCTTCGGGCAAGAGAAGAACGTCTCGAACCGGTACTTGTTGTGAATGGTTCCAATGGTCGACGAGTATTTTCCAACATCCCATGTCGTGGCCAGGCGATCTCCCTATCGGGGGAAAAAACCCCCAGGCCGGACTTGAACCAG
>CAVVYO010000008.1:0-26163 GCA_963752515.1 Candidatus Glassiibacteriota bacterium
CCTGTCTGCTACCGGTCCAGTTCCCGCACCCAGATGTTGCGGTAGCGCACCGGGTGGCTGTGGTCCTGCAGGTAGAGCGGGCCTCGGGCGCGGTGCTGCGGGAACAGCGCGGCCCGGGTCGGGGCCTCGACCGCGACATGGTCCTGCACCAGCACGCCATTGTGCAGGACTGTCACCGATGGCGGCTGCACCAGCTTGCCGGCATCATCGAAACGCGGGGCGCGGAAGATGATCTCGTAGACCTGCCACTTGCCCGGCTCGCGGCTGGCATTGACCAGCGGCGGGCTCTGCTCGTAGATCGCCGCGCACTGGCCCTCGATGTAGGTATCGCTGCCGAACGAGTCCAGCACCTGGACCTCGTAGCAGCCATTGAAATAAATCCCGCTGTTGCCGCGGTCCTGGCCCTCGCCGGTGGGGTTGGCCGGAGTCATGAACTCCAGGTGGAGTTGAAGGTCCCCGAACTCCCGCCGGGTGACAATGCTCCCGCCGCTCACTTCCATCGCTCCCTCGCGCACCACCCATCCGGCCGGGCCACCCTCGGGCGTGCTCCAGGCCGAGAGGTCTTTCCCGTCGAACAGCACCAACGCATCGGCCGGCGGGGCATCTTCCGGCGTGGCCACCACCCGCGGCTTGGGCTCAAAAGTCTGGGGCGGCCGGGCGGTCAGGGCGGCGGCCGCGAGCAGGGCCGCCAGCAACACGATCAGGGGCTTGGGCATCGGGGAGGCTCCTTTTCAGACCTTATAGCGGTTGGTGATCGGCAGCCGCCAGTCCTTGCCGAACGCGCGCGGGGTGATCTTCACCCCCGGCGGGCTCTGGCGACGTTTGTACTCGTTGCGGTCCAGCATCCGGATCACCCGGTAGACCGCCTCACGGTCGTAGCCCCGGGCGATGATGTCCTCCGGGCTGCAGCTCTCCTCGACACTGGCGCGCAGGATCGGGTCCAGGATCGCATAATCGGGCAGCGAGTCGCTGTCCTTCTGGTCCGGGCGCAACTCGGCGGAAGGGGGCTTCTCCAGCACCCGCCGGGGGATCAGCTCCCGGCCGGCCTCGCGGTTGCGCCAATGGCAGAGCTGGTAGACCAGGGTCTTGGGCACATCCTTGATCGCCGCGAACCCGCCGGCGCTGTCGCCGTAGAGGGTGGAGTAGCCGACCCCGACCTCGCTCTTGTTGCCGGTGGTCAGCACCAGCCAGCCGAACTTGTTGGAGAACGCCATCAGCACGACCCCGCGGATCCGGGCCTGGAGGTTCTCCTCGGTCAGGTCCCAGCCCCGGCCCTCGAAATGGGGCTCGAGGTTGTCGAGGAACGCCTGGAAGGTGTTGTCGATGCTCACTTCCCGGTAATGGGCCCCCAGGTTTTCCGCCACCTGACGGGCATCCTCCAGGCTGTGGGCGGAGGAGAAACGGGTGGGCATCGCCAGGCAGGTGACATTCTCCGCGCCCAGGGCATCGGCGGCGATCGCCGCGGTGAGGGCGCTGTCCACCCCGCCCGAGAGCCCGAGCACCACCCGGCTGAATCCGTTCTTGCGCACGTAGTCCCCGGCGCCCAGCACCAGCGCCCGGTAGACCTCGCCCACCTGATCCAGCGGGGCCGCCGGCTCCGGGGCCAACCGCTCCCGGCGCTCGTGCCGCGCCGGGGCGGCCAGCTCGAGGCACTCGAACCCATTTTCCCGCGGCTGACGGGCCTTGCGGCGGCGGGTGTCGAACAGCCGGCGGCGGAAGACCTCCCGCAGGTCCAGGTCGATGAAGCCCAGCTCCTCCTCGAACTGGCGGCCGCGGTAGAGCACCTCGCCCCGGGGGCCGCAGACCAGGCTCTGGCCATCGAACACCAGCTCGTCCTGGCCGCCCACCAGGTTGCAGAAGGCGACAAAGGCGGGGTTGTCCGCGGCCCGGGTGGCCAGCATCAGCTCGCGGCTGTGGCCCTTGCCCTGGTGATAGGGCGAGGAGGAGATGTTGACCAGCAGCTCGGCCCCGCCCAGGGCGGCCTGGGCCTCGGGCGGACCGTCCGGGTACCAGATGTCCTCGCAGATGCTCACCCCGAGGATCGCCTGGCCCAGGCGGAAGACCAGCCGCTGCTCCCCGGACTGGAAGTAGCGGTTCTCATCGAACACCCCGTAGTTGGGCAGGAAGCGCTTGCGGTAGACTCCCGCCAGGCGGCCATCGCTCAGCACCGCCGCGGCGTTGTAGAGGTCGCTCGTCCACCCAGGGGGTGCCCACCACCGCGGTGAGCCCGGCGCTGGCGGGGATGAGCTCCTCCAGATGGGCCATCGCGCTGCCGACAAAATCCGGCTTGAGCAGCAGGTCCTCGGGCGGATAGCCGGTGAGCGCCAGCTCGGGGAACAGCACCAGGTCGGCCTGGCGACTGCGGGCTTCCTCCAGGCAGCGGATGATCTTGTCCCGGTTGCCGGCCAGGTCGCCGACCGTGGTGTTGATCTGCGCCAGGGCGAGTCTGAGGAGCATCTTTTTTCCTTGCCGCGGGTGATCGGGCTTTCGTGCGCTCGGATTGGAGCGGATTTTCAGCACTAGAATACACTTTCCGGGCGCGGTTGGCAATATTTCCCTTGGGAGGCGGGGGCAGGCGTGGCCGGAAGCGGGCGCCGACCGCCGCTTTCCGGGGAGAGGGCGATGCCAGATAAAGCTTTACAACCGCCCGGCCGGGCTTAAATTAGTAGCCTTGGGCCCGTCACCCGCTCCCCGGAACACCGGTACGGGTCTTGCATGCATTCAAGGCCTGCGGCCGAGAGGGCCTCGCGCCCGGCCATGGATCACTCATAGCCCCTGGAGCCCCCCGATGCTCATCGATGACAAAGGGCGTCTGTTCGGCCTGATCAACCTGCTGGACCTGCTGGTGCTGCTGGCGCTGCTGGCGCTGCTCTACCTGGGGCTGGCGGCGGCGCTGGCCCTGCGGGAGGGGGCCCCCCGGCTGGAGGGGTTCGCGCCGGCGATGGTGACCCAGGGCGCGGGCGAGGTCCTGACCCTGCAGTTGCACAACGAGCGCCAGATTGTCGGCGCGGAAGTGCGCCTGCTGCCGCAACAGGCCCCGGGACAGGTGCGGCAGTATGCCGGCATCACCCTCACCGCCGACCGTCGGCGCCTCGATTTCCCGGTGCCGGCCGAGCTGGAGCCCGGCCAGTACCAGGTGGAGCTGCTGCTGACCACAGCCGATGCTTTCCGCCGCCAGTCGCTGTTCACGCTGGCGGCCGAAAACCAGCTGCTGACCATCAACCCGGCGGATGTGTCGGCGATGACAGCGCTGGACTACCCCTGGCCGGTCCAGGTGGAGCTGCTGGTTCCGCCGGGAGAGGGCATCTCCGGGCTGGCGACAGGCCGGCCGCTGGTCGATCCGGTTTCCGGCCGGGAGCTGGAGGTGCTGGAGGTCCGGCCGAGCCGGCCCGCCGACACCCTGAGCCTCGGGACCGCGGGCCTTCCTGTTGCCTGGCGGGGCGGTCGGACAGTCAGGGTCAGGCTCGAACTGCAGCACAGCGGCGGGTTGCTGATTTTCCAGGACAGTCTGCTATCCGCCGGACGGCGCCTGCGGCTTTTGAGCGGGAAGCAGGAGCTCGAGGGCTGGGTGATCGGCAACATCCTGCTGGAGCAGCAGGAGCGTTGGCAGTACTGGGAAATGGGAGTGGTGCTGCTCGGCCTGACCCAGGAGCAGTTTGGCCGACTTCAGGTCGGGATGAAGGAGCTGGACCGGCAGGGACAGCCGGTGGCGGAACTGACCACGCTGATCGGCCGCGCCGATCTGACGGTACCGAACTACCCTTATCCGCCGCTGCCTGGTGCTGTCAGCGATTCCGGCACCCTCAACCTGAACGTGCGGATGCGGTTGCGCTGCGAACGAAGGGTCGACCGCCTGGTCTACGGCAGAGTGCCGGTCGCGCCCGGGGCGCTGCTGAATTTCAAACTGGGCGGGATGCGGCTGACCGGGACCGTGCTGCGGGAGGATGAACGCTTCCAGCCCTGCCGGGTCAATGTCTACTTCCCGATGGTCCCGGAAGGGGGGCTGGGGCAGCTCAAAGCCGGACAGCCGGTCTACCTGCAGTCCAATCAGCCGGTGGGACGGGTGCTCGGGCTGCTGGCGGCCGAGCGGATCGAGGCGGCGCTGCATTCCCTGGATGCCGGGAAATTGCCGGGGGGATCAACTTACACCCGAGCCCTGGCCAGCATGGAACTCTACTGTACGCTGCGGGGCGGAGTGTTGTCGGTGGGGGGGCAGAACCTGGCCTATGGCGGCAACCTGCAGTTGCGGTTTCCGGCGATCGACCTGGAGGGAGTGCTCTGGCAGAGCGATCAGCTGCCTCCGGTGCGTGAGGTGGCCTGGGAAAAGCTGGTAATCGTGTTCCGGGGAATCGTGCCTGAGGCGGCGGCGCTGGTGCGCGAGGGGATGGAGGAGGAGCCGGAGGGGCGGCCCACGGAACTGGTGCTCGAGAAAGTCCTGTTGCGAAGGCCTGCCCGAATGGTGGGAGCGACATTGAAGAACGGCGTGTTCGAGGTCGGGTCGAACCCATTGGCAGAGGACATCTACTGTCTGGTGCGGATCAGGGTGGAGCGCCAGGGTGAGCGGCTCTACCGGGGCGGCCAGCGCCTGACTGTCGGGGGGGTGGTTCCGTTCAACACCGCCCGGTTGGCGCTGAACGGGACGATTGTCAGCTTCGACCCCGACTACCAGCTGGCGACAGAACGCTAGCAAACACGGTAGCAGCATCCAGAACGACAATGGCCTGTCGCCGTAGCGGCAGGCCGTTTTCTTTCCCCAGCGCCAGGGGCCTGCGGCCGCGGTCAGCCCACGCGATGGGCGAACGCCTCCCGCAGGCGGGCCACGGTCTCCCGGGGGTCCTCGGCCATCCGGCTGCTGCCGGTGAGCACCACTTCCAGCAGGCTCACCTCCTGCTGGTGGCGCGGGACCACGTGGCAGTGCAGGTGCGGGATGCTGGCCCCGCTGGAGGGTCCCATGTTGTAGCCGATGTTGAAGCCGGTCGGCAGGTAGAGCTCCTCCAGGGCGGCCACCGCCAGGCGCTGCACCCGGTCGAGTTCCAGCACCTCCGGCTCGGTCAGCTCGCGCAGGTCCAGCACGTGGCGGCGCGGGAAGATCAGCAGGTGACCCGGGCTGTAGGGGAACAGGTTGAGCGAGACCAGCATCAGCCCGCTTTCGGCCACCACCAGGCGCTGCACTCGCGGATCGTGGTCCCGGACCGCGCAGAGGATGCAGTCGACCGGGGCCCGGTCGCCCAGGACATAGGCCAGCTTGCCGGGGATCACCAGATGTCGCTCGATCTTCATCGTTCCCCTTCGTCGTTCGGGTTCCCGAGCCCGCGCGGGGTGAAAGTCCGCGGGGCATAAACCAGAAAGCCCTGGTGGAGCAGGCCCTGGCGGCAGTCGTACTTGAGCTCGCGGCCCTCCAGGTCGACCACCCGGCAGCCGGCCTCCCGCGCCAGGATCGCGCCGGCGGCGGTGTCCCAGAGCGAGGTCGGCCCCAGGCGGGGGTAGAGATCGGCCCGGCCCTCGGCCACCAGGCAGATCTTGATCGAGCTGCCGGTGGCGATCACCCGCTCGATCCCGTGGCGCTCCAGGAACTCCCGGGTGCGCCGGCCCAGGTGGGAGCGGCTGACCACCGCCACCGGCGGGTGCTCGGTGCCGGTGGCCGCGATCGGGCGGGCTTCCAGGCCGGGATCCTGTTTCCAGGCGCCGGCGTCCTGGCGGGCGAAATAGAGCTCGCCGGTGGCCGGAGCATAGACCGAGCCCAGGATCGGCCGGCCATCGCGCACCAGGGCGATGTTCACCGTGTAGCTGTCATAGCCCTTGAGGAAATCCCGGGTCCCATCCAGCGGGTCCACCAGCCAGTAATAATCCGGAAGTCCCTGGCGGAACTCCGGGCACTCCAGCTCGCCCTCCTCGGAGAGCACCGGGAAACGGGGTTCGAGCCGGGAGAGCGCCTCGGCGATCAGGTCGTGGGCGGCGAGGTCCGCCGCGGTGACCGGCGAGCCATCCGGCTTGAACTCGACCTGGGATGGTCCCCGCTCCCGGATCTCCCGCCCAGCCAGCAGGCAGATCCCCTGAATTTCCGCCAGCAGGCCCTGGGCGGTCCGGTCATCCATGCCGCTCGCTCCGGATCGGGTGGTTGTGCCCTCGTCCCTTAAGATACAGCGAACCGGCGGCCGGGGACAACCCTCTTGGCGGCGGGAGCGGGACCCCGGCGCAGCCGGTGGCTCCCGGCCCGGCGGTGTCCCGGCGGAAACGGCCATCCCTGACCCACGACAGGGTTGCAGATTACGGCCGAATCCTGTATCTTACCGGGTCCCAGCCGACAGAACCGCTTACCCCTGACCGGATTAAGCCGAAGCGTGCCCGCGAAACAGGAGACCGACCGTATGCTCCAGCCGCGCCGGAACAGCCTTGCCATCATCCCGGGCCTGCTGCTCCTCGGGATGCTACTGCTGACCGGGGCCGCGCTCCGGGCGGAGCAGCCCGGCCAGTGGAGCCTGTTCAGCTCCCCCGCGCCCGGCTACCATGACCGCAATCTGACCAAGCTCTATCCGGTGGGCCGGGGCGCCTTGCGCTCCAGCGATGGCGATGACCGACGGCTGACCCTGGAGGAGGCGGTCGAGCTGGCGCTGATCGGCAGCCCGGACTACAACATCGCCCGGGAGGCCTACAGCGGCACCTGGGGCGACCTGATGGCGGCCTGGGGCCAGTTCACCCCCTCGGCCTTTGTCACCTGGGGCGTGGGCAACAGCGAGAGCGCCCTGCTGTTTGAGTCGCCGCTGGATGGGACTGCTTCCTGGCGTCGCAACACCAACCAGTCCGCCTTTGCCAACCTGAACCTCTCCTTCAGCGTCTTCGACAGCGGCCGGATGTACTTCGACCTGCGCAACGCCTTTTTCCTGCGGGGCGCGCGCCTCAGCCAGCTCCAGGGGATGGGGCTGGAAGTGGCCAACCAGGTGCGCGCCGCCTACTTCGATGTGCTGCGCCAGGACCACCTGCTGCGGGCGGCCCGGGAACAGGTGGTCCAACTCACCGAGCAGTTGCGTCGCGCCCGCCGCCGCCAGGAGCTGGGCGAGGTGACCAAGCTCGATGTGCTCCAGGCCCAGATCGACCTCCAGGACCAGGAGCTGCTGGTGCTGGAGTACCAGAACCTGGGACTGACCGCGCGGATGGACCTCAGCCAGGCGGTGGGCGGTGGGCTGCCGGAGAATTTCGAGCTGGCGGAGGAGTTCGCGGTGAGCGAGCCGGGCCTGGACGTGGAGAGCCTGGTGGCCGAGGCCCTGCGACGCCATCCCGACCTGCGCAGCCTGGAGCTGCAGGTCCGCCAGCAGGAGGGGCTGCTCTGGGTGAGCCGCCTGTCGTTCCTGCCGTTGGTCAAGGCGACCTGGTCGCTGTCGCGCCAAGCCTCTGAGGTCACCTGGACCCCGGACAACCAGCGTGGCATGGCGATGGGGATCAGCGCCCGCTGGGACCTGCTCGACACTTTTGTCCGTTACCGGGCCTCCCGGACCGTGGAAATGGAGCTCCACACCATCCGCTACGAGCTGGCCCGGGAGCAGCTGGCGGTGGAGCGCGATGTGCGGGTGGGCTACCTGGAGCTGGTGCGGCTCTACCAGCGCAACCTGGCCCTGGAAAGCAGCCGGGAGCTGGCCCGCCAGTCGCTGGAGCTGGAGCGCCGCCAGTACGAGCTGGGAGCCTCGAGCATGGTCGAGGTGCGCCAGGCCCTGGCCGACTTCACCCAGGCCGAGGCCGACTACATCAACTCGATCTACGACTTCCAGGCGGCGCTCTCCGAGCTCGGCCGCAGTGTCGGCCGGTTTGTCACCCTGGAGGAGCAGCCCGTTCCCGCCGCGCCGGAAGAGCGGTAGGACAAAAGCTTCAGCCGGGAACTCCGGGGCGGCGGCTCCCGCCCGGGTCCCCATTGATCACCCCGCCCGCTGCGCAGGCCAAGCACATCAGATTGATGCCCCCCGGCGGCTGACGCCGCCATCCCCCTCCCGGGGGGACTTTCCCTGCTTCGGCCCGAGATTGTGCATAACTGATTGGGCGATAACGCTTTAAAATCCCCTCTCGAGAGGGGTGGTCCCGATGAAATCGGGACCGGGGTGTGTCATGGTCGGGAATGCTCCGCAGGCGGAGCGGGAACAGTCCCCCCTGGAGAGGGGTGGTCCCGATGGAATCGGGGCCGGGGTGTGTCATGGTCGGGAATGCTCCGCAGGCGGAGTGTGAAGCCTTATAGCCCGCGCCAGCCGCTGGGGTTGCCCATCCAGGGCTACGCCTCGCTGCGGCCGGCCCGGAAGATCCGGATGAAACAAACAAAAGCGGGCCCCCCGTTTCGGGAGAGCCCGCTTTCGGCAGCCGCCTCGCCGGACAACCTCCGGCAGGCAGAATTTCCTCATTGATCCGGGTTGATCTCGTAGGCGAAGAAATTGACCCGCTCATCGGCATTGATCACCTGCAGCAGTTTCGAGACCGGGGTGAAGCCATAGCCGAAGCCCAGGCCATCGACCGCGTAGACCAGGTAGCTCCCCGGCGGGACCTGAAATACGAAATTTCCGTTGGCGTCGGATTTCATCGTCATCTTGATGTCCTTGCCGTCAACCTTCCCTTCCAGGTACACGTCCATCCCCTGGACCCGGCTCGAGGCGCAGTAGACCACCCCTTTGACCTGGTACAGTACGACAGTGCTCGTGGTATCGGTGCCGGTGGTGTCGGTCGGAACCGTGGTGTCCGGAGCGGTGGTGTCTTGGGGCGTGGGCAGGGTGTCCGGCGGCTCCTCCGGGATGTAGAGCGGAGTCCACTGGTGTTTCTGGATGTTGACCAGCAACTGGACCACGTCCTTGATGTTGAAGACGCCATCCTTGTTGTAGTCGCACTGGTTGCTGTGCGGTTCCCGATGGCCGAACAGCAGCAGGGCGATGGCATCCTGATTGTCGAGCTTCCCGTTGGCGTCGAAGTCCTCGAGATAGACGCGGAGAGTCTCCTCCAACGGCGCCAGCCGGGTGGGCGCCAGCGCGCGGCTGTCGGCCAGCAGCAGCGGCAGGCCCACGAAGTACAGGAAGAGCGCCAGCAGCGCCAGCCTGATTTTCGCACGGTCGGACATCGGAGCAGCCCTCACGGAACGGCGGGTTTGAACGGCATCAGGCGCGGGCGGCAGCAGGCCGGGGCCTGCCGGCCAAAAGCGTGGAAAGCTGATCTATTATAACATCCCGGGTGCGGGAATGATAGAAATTCGTGGGACTATTAAGAAATACGCCGGGATGGCCGGTTTGTTTCAGTCGATGAGAGGATTTGCTCATTCCGAGCGCAGGGCCTGGATCGGCTCCAGCCGGGCGGCCCGCAGCGCCGGGTAGTAGCCGAACACCACTCCGACCGTGACGGAGAAGAAGAAGCCGGTCGCCACCGCCGGCCAGGAGACCGAGGTCTCCCAGCGGCCGAACCAGCCCAGCCCCAGCGCGGCGAGGATCCCCAGCGCCATCCCCAGCAGCCCGCCGCTCAGCGAGAGCAGGCCCGACTCCAGCAGGAACTGGGTGCGGATGTCCCGCTGCCTGGCCCCCAGCGCCCGGCGCAGGCCGATCTCCCGCGCCCGCTCCCGCACCGCGATCAGCATCACCGCCAGGATCCCCACCCCGCCCACCAGCAGGCTGATCCCGGCGACACTGCCGATCAGCAGGGTCAGGGCGCGGGCGGTCTGGCGCTCGGCGGACAGCAGGGTGGCCTGGTTCTGGATCGTGAAGTCGTCCGGCCGGTCGCGCAGGCGGTGGCGCTGGCGCAGCAGCTCGGCCACCTCGCGCTCCACCCGGCCCAGGTCTTTCAGCCCGTGGCCCTGGACATACACCGTCTCGATGTGGTCCTCGTTGAACAGCCGCCGCATCGCGGTCTGCAGCGGGACGATCACGATGTCGTCCAGGTCGGCCCCGGTAAAATCGGTGCCCTTGGGGGCGGTGATCCCGATCACCTCGAACGGCACCTGGCCGATCCGGAAGCTGTAGCCCAGCGGGTCGCGGCCGGGGAACAAATTGATGGCGGCAGTCGGGCCGATCACCGCCACCCTTCGGCGGCCCCGGTCCTCGGCCTCGGTGAAGCCGCGTCCCGTGGCCAGCCGGAAGTTGCGCAAGGCGAAAGCCCTCGGGGCTCATCCCCACCACGTTGGTGGCGTAAAGCTCGGTTTCCCAGCGGGTGGTGAGCTTCCCGGCGGTGGCCGGGGCCGCGGCCACCACCGCCGGGCATTCCGCGGCGATCGCCTCGGCATCGGAGGGGACCAGGGTGGTCACCTGCTCGATCTGGCGCTGGCGTCCGGCGATGATCCGGGTCTGGCCGGCATTGACCACCACCAGGTTGGTGCCCATGTTGTCGATCAGGCCGAGGATGCGGCGCTCGGCCCCCCGGCCCACCGCCACCATCAGCACCACCGCCGCCACGCCCACCACCACCCCCAGCACGCTGAGCGCGGTGCGCAGCTTGTGGGCCGAGAGGATTTCCAGCGAGAGCAGCAGGTTGCCGGAAAGCTTCATCGCAAGGCTTCCACGGGCCTCAGCCGGGCGGCCCGCCGCGCGGGCTGGACCCCGAAGAACGTGCCAACCGCCAGGGCGAACCCCAGCGAAAGCGCGAACGGCTCCCAGGAGACCACCACCGGCAGCGCGGTCAGGCGGTCGAGGGCCAGGCTGACCAGCCAGCCGGCGAGGCTCCCCAGCACCATCCCGCTCAGGGTGACAGTCAGCGACTCGGCCAGGAACTGCAGGAAGATGTCCCGTTGCGAGGCGCCCAGCGCCCTTCGCAGGCCGATCTCCCGGGTGCGCTCGCCCACCGAGACCAGCAGGATGTTCATCATCACCACCCCGCCGATCAGCAGGCTCAAAGAGGCCAGGGCCACCAGCAGCCAGGACAGGGTGCGGGAGATCCCGCGCGCGGTCGCCGCCACCACCTCCGGGGTGATGATCCGGAAGTCCTCCTCCTGGGGCGGGACGATGTGGTGGCGCTGGATCATCAGCTCGCGCAGGGCCCGCGCCTGGCGGGGGATCAGGGCGGCATCGCGGCTCACCACCCGCACCGCCCCGAGGTGATCGACATTGAGCACCCGGCGCAGCGCGGTGGTGATCGGCACGATCACCCGGACATCGAAATCCTCGCCGCCGGGCGAGGTGCCGCGCTCGACGAGCACCCCCTTGACCGTCAGCGCGACCTTGTTCACGTAGATCCGCTGGCCCAGCGGGTCCTCGCCGGGAAACAGCTCCTCGGCGACCGTCTGGCCGATCAGGCAGACCCGGGCCAGGGTGGCGACATCCTGTTCGCCGATCGTCTCGCCGCGGGAGGTCCACCACTCGTAGGACTGGTGCCAGGCCGGCTCGACCCCCCACAGCATCGCGCGGATCTGGTACGCTTCCCGCTTGACCGGCAGCCGCACTCCCCAGGCCATCGGGGTCACCAGCTCGAGCCCCTCGATCCCGCTGGAGCGGATCGCCTCGCAGTCCTGCTGGGTCATGGTCGTGACGTTCATGTCGGGCGGCCCCATCTGCTTGCCGCCCCCGGCATCGAGCATGATCGCCCGCGGGCCGAAGTTGTTCACCCGCTCCATCACCTTGCGCTCGGTGCCCCGGCCGATCGCCATGATCACCACCAGGGCGGCGACTCCGGCCACCGTGCCGGCCATCATGAACAGGCTGCGCAGCCGATGCGCGGCCAGGGCCGACAGCCCCTGGCCGGCCAGCCTGGCGATCCTCATCGCGACACCTCCCCGGCCGGATTTCCATCGGCGGCGATCACCCCATCGCGCAGCTCGATCACCCGGTCGGCCTGGGCCGCCACCTGGCGGTCATGGGTCACGACAATCACCGTCCGGCCCTGGTCGTGCAGCCGGCGGAAGATCGAGAGCACCTCGGCCCCGGCCTGGCTGTCCAGGTTGCCGGTGGGCTCATCGGCCAGGATCAGGGCGGGATCGGTGATCAGGGCGCGGGCGATCGCCACCCGCTGCTGCTCGCCGCCGGAGAGCTCGCCCGGGCGGTGGGAGAGGCGGTGGGAGAGGCCGACCTCCTCCAGGGCGCGGGTCGCGCGCCGCTCGGCATCGGGCGGGTAATGTTCGGCATAGATCAGCGGCAGCAGGACATTGCGCAGGGCGCTGGTGCGGTCCAACAGGTGGAAGAGCTGGAAGACGAAGCCGATCTTGCGGTTGCGCACCCGGGAGAGCTCCTCGTCCCCCAGGCCCGCCACCTCGATCCCCTCCAGCAGGTAACGGCCGCCGCTGGGACGGTCCAGGCAGCCGAGGATGTTCATCAGGGTGGTCTTGCCGCTGCCGGAGGGCCCCATGATCGAGACGTACTCGCCGGCCTCGATCCGGAAGGAAACCCCCTTGAGCACCGGGGTGTCGATCCCGGCGCCGGTGTAGGTCTTGGTAAGCTGTTCCAGCCGGATCATCGATCCCCCGGGGTCATTGGTTGTCGGCCAGGCCGGCGGGAGCTTCCAGCAGGACGGTCTGGCCCTCCTCCAGGCCCTCGACCACCTCGATCCAGCCGCTGTCCTGCCAACCGACCTTGACCTCGCGCCGCTCGGGACCGCCCGCGCCGCGCAGGTAGACCACGTTGCGGCCTCGCTCGCGCTTGACCGCCCGCACCGGGACCGCCAGCACCCCCTGGCGCTCCTCGAGGGCAATGGTCACGCTGGCGGTCATCTCTGGCCGCAGCAGCTCGGCATAGTCGCTCTCGATCCCCACCACCACGTCGTAATTGACCACGTTGTCCTGAATGATCGCCTTGGGGTAGATCGCCTCGACCCGGCCCTGGAACTCCCGGGCGGGGAAGGCATCGACCGTGAAGATCGCCGGCTGGCCGAGCTTGATCTTGCCGATGTCCACCTCGTCGACATAGGCATCCACCTGCAGGCGGTCGAGGTCGATCACCGTCACGAAGGTCGGGGCGTTGAACCCGGCGGCGACTGTCTCCCCCTCCTGGGTGGAGACCGAGGCCACCACTCCGCCGATCGGGGAGGTGATGGTGGTGTAGGCCAGCAGCGCCCGGGCATTGTCCAGCGCCGCCTGGGTGCGCTCGATCTCGGCCGCCCCCAGCTTGAGGTCCTGCTCGGTCTGGGTGCTGGTCAGCTCGAGCGCCTTTTCGACCGCGGCCAGCTCGGCCCGGGCCACATCCAGCTCCTCGCGGGCCAGGTCCAGTTCCTGCTGGCTGGCCAGGTCCTCGGCCACCAGGCTCTGCTTGCGTTCCAGCTCCTTGGCCGCCAGATCGACACTGGCCTGCCACTTGGCCACATCGGCCTCGGCCTTCTCGATCTGGCGCGGGGCCAGGGCCTCCAGGGCGGCCAGGCTGGTGCGGGCCATCTCCAGCTCCACCTTGCGCTGCTGGGTGGTGGCCTGGAGCTCCCGCTTCTCCAGCTCGGCGATCACATCGCCCTTCTTCACCCGGGCGCCGATGCCGATCAGCAGTCGCTCCACCCGGCCCGAGACCCGCGAGCCGACCTTGACCTCAGCGCCCACCTGGGCCTGGACCACCCCGGTGGCCAGCACCGAGGAGGCGAAATCACGCCGCTCGACCCGGGCCTCGCTCTGGCCGGACGCGAGCTCGGGAGCGCGGCCGCAGGCGGGCAGCCACGGCAGCAGGCCGGTTAGCAGGACCGCGATTGCAGGCTTGAACTCGATCTTTCGTCTCCGGATCGGTTCCATGGCGTCCATATCGTTTCCGAAAAGTGAAATTGTCATCTTAACAGATCTGATGTTGTGATCCGGTGGAAGAGGGCGCTCGGGGTCACACCCCCCGGCGGCTGACGCCGCCACCCCCCTCGAAGGGGGGACTATTCCCGCTTCGCCCCGGCAAGGGCGCAAACGGTTGGGCGGCAGGTAATCAAGTCCCCCCTGGAGGGGGGAAGATCCCGATGAAATCGGGACCAGGGGGGTGTGATCGCTGTCACGCCCGCCGGCGGCTGACGCCGCTCCAAAACTCCCCGGCCAACCCGATCTCGGCTTCTGACATACCGCTAGAGCAGCAGCCCGAGGTACAGGTACCTGATCCCGGCCAGCGCCAGGAAGATGCAGGCCACGCTGAACATCAGCGACTTGTACTTGATGAGCTTCAGGGCGAACTCGCCGAACGTGAAGCCCAGCAGCGGGTAGATGGTCGAGGAGAGGCTGAACAGCAGCCCCAGCCCGAACGCCTTGGAGAGCGAGGCTCCCAGCAGGATCGGCACCAGCACCATCAGCTTGCTGCAGAGGGTGGCCCCGCGCACCGCCCCCAGGCCGATCCCCACCCCGAAACCGGTCAGGTCCTTGTCCTGCACATCGCGCTTCCAGGCCACCCGGGCTCCGCGGGTGATCGGCTCCACCTCGCTTTCCTCGGCGGCGCAGAGCTTCTTGTCCGCGCAGGACTCGCAGGCCAGCATGTACTGGGCGTGTCCCTGGGCCGGGCAGGTGGTGCAGTTGTGGCCGCAGTCATCGCCCTCGTGGCTGTGGGCCACGCGCGCGGTCTTCCAGAACGGCACCCAGTGCCAGAGCCGGGTGGCGGCCAGGTAAAGGCTGAAGCCCAGCAGCAGCACCCCGGAGACAATGTTCAGCACGCCCTTGGAGATGAAGACCATCTGGCCGACCGCGGCGATCACCACCGCCAGGGCGATGATCGCCAGGATCCGGCCCAGCAGGTAACCGGCGCAGGTCGAGCGGTTGGTGGTCTGCAGGGAGAACACCAGCAGGGCGCACAGCCACAGGTTGCCGAATGAGAACCCCAGGAGCAGGGCCACCAGGTAATCGTTCATTTCGCCTGACTCCGCTGTCTTTGGAATTGGTGGGCCACACGCCAGCCAGGGAAGATCCAATCTTCCCGGTCGCGTCGAACACGAATCTATCTGGAAAGGAAACCACTGGGGTGTCCGGGGGAGATTCCCCGCCCGCAACGCTTTGCCTGCCACCGCTGCCGGCGCGTCACTCGGCAAAATGCAATATAGTCAACGTTTGCTCCCCCGTCAATGTGACAAAAAATTATCATTCCGGCAACTCCGAGCTTGGCTCCTGGCCGTCCTGCCGCAAGGCTCCGACTTCCCTCAGCGCTTCCTCAAGGCCCCGGCCGCAGCTCCGCAACGGGGTCAAGCTTGCCGGATGTTCCGGAATTCCCGGATGAACCTTTATTAAGGTGGACTTAATAGCCGCCACTGACCAGCAGTGGCGGGCGGCGAAAAGCCCGGGCGTTTTTCGCTGGTGATCCGAGCCGAACCGCATATTTTTATGGTGATCGCACTGCCGGCCCTGTCGCGCTTTTCCCGCATTTCCGCTCCAGTTTGACTTTTACCGGGGAGTGAGCCATGAACAGAACGGCGCTTTTGCTGCCGGTCGCCATCCTCGGCCTGGCCCTTGCCATGGCGCGGCCGGCGCGGGCCGAGCAGGCTCCGGCCTTCTCCCGGGCCCGCGCGGTCTGGCCGGAGGGGCGGGAACAGGAGATGAACCTGCTCTGCGGCTTCCGGACCACGTTCGAGGCCCCGGAGCGGGGGGGCGTGGTGTTGCGGCTGGCCGGGTACTCGCTCTACCGGATCTACCTCAATGGGGAGTTCATCGGCCATGGCCCGGCGCGCGGGCCTCACGGCTGGTTCCGGGTGGATGAATGGGAGCTGGCGCGTTTCCTTCGGCCCGGGAGCAATCTTCTGGCGGTGGAGCTGGCCGGCTACAACATCAACAGCTATTACCTGCTGGACCAGCCTTCTTTCCTGCAGGCCGAGCTGGTGGCCGGAAGGACAGGTGCTGGCCGCCACCGGGCGGCAGGGCGCACCCTTCGCGGCGCTCATCCTGAAGGAGCGGATCAGAAAGTGCAGCGCTACAGCTTCCAGCGCACTTTCTCGCGAGGTCCTACCGCCTGGCTCCCGGCTGGGACGACTGGCGCACCGGCGACGGCAAATCCCGCCCGCCAGTTGAACTCGGCCCTGCCAGCCGGAGAAAAAGCTGCTGCCGCGAGGCGTGGACTACCCCGCATTACGCCGTGCGCCAGCCAAGTTCGCGGCTCGTGCTCCGGCCAGGTCTGGACCGGCCTCAAGGTCCGGCCGAGCCGTGGAAGGAGCGCTGCCTGCGGGCGTCGGACCCAAGTTCGGCGGCTACCCGCGAGAAGGAGCTGGAGACAGTCCCGTCCCTCGAGCTGCAACGGGTCGCCAACGCCACCAATCAGCCGCGTGAGAGCGGCCCTGGAGCGTCCGGCGGAGTTCGCAGGTGCGCAGGAGCTGAGCTACCAGATCGTGGATTTCGGCTGCCAACCTCACCGGGCTTCCTCGGGGCTGCGGTCTCGATGCCGGGAGCCAGACCCGCCTGCTGCTGACTTTCGATGAGGTCCTCACCGACGGCGACGTGGACTTCAAGCGCCTGGGCTGCGTCAACATCATCAGCCTAGGAGCTGGCCCCGGGCAGCTACGGCTGGAGAGCCTCGAGCCCTACACCCTCCGCTACCTCAAGCTCCAGTTGCTGGCGGGCAGTGCCGGGTCGAGGGAGTGTACCTGCGGGAGTATGCCAGTCGCCGGGGTCGGCCGGGCCCAGTTCGCCGCCGGCGACCAGCGCCTCAGACCGCCTGTTCGCCGCCGGCCGGGAGACCTTCCGCCAGAACGCGCTGGACATCTTCATGGACTGCCCCTCCCGCGAGCGCGCCGGCTGGCTCTGCGACAGCTACTTCACCGCCCGCGTCGCCTTCGACCTGTGCGGCACACACGACAGTCGAGAAGAACTTCCTCGAAAACTACATCCTGCCCCGAAGTTCGCCTCACCTGCCCGACGGGCATGCTGCCGATGTGCTACCCGGCCGACCACACGACGGCAGTGTTCATCCCCAACTGGGCGCTGTGGTTCGTGCGTCGAGCTGGAGGAGTACCTGGCCCGCAGCGGCGACCGCTGCTGGTGGAGCGGGCCTGCGCCCGCGCGTGCTGGCCCTGTTCGACTACTTCCGCCGTTCCGGAACGAGGAGGGCCTGCTGGAGAGGCTGGACAGCTGGGTCTTCGTCGAGTGGTCCGAGGCCAACAACTTCGTGCAGGATGTCAACTACCCCTCCAACATGCTCTATGCCGCGGCGCTGGAGGCGGCCGGAAGGCTGTACGGCCTGCCGGAGCTGGGGCATCGGGCGACGCCGAGTGCATCCGGCGGTACGATCCGCAGGCGTTCGAGGGCGGGTTCTTCATCGACAACGCCCTGCGGCGCAAGCCGGGCAAGCTGGAGCGCACCACCAACCGCACCGAGGTCTGCCAGATACTTCGCGTTCTTCTTGGGGATCGCCAATCCGCGGAGCCACCCCGAGCTCTGGCAGCGGCTGATCACGGACATTCGGTCCCTCTGCGCAAGAAGACCAAGGCCTTCACCCGGAGGTGTTCACCCGGCCAACGGCCGTTCATCGGCAATGTGCTGCGGCTGGAGCTGCTCTCCCGCTACGGGCCTGACCAGCCAGGTGCTGGAGGAGTCGCCTGGCCTACCAGCCTACATGGCCGAACAGACCGGCACGCTCTGGGAGAACGACGGCGCCTACGCCAGCTGCAACCACGGCTTCGCCTCCCACATCTCGCGGGTGCTGCTGCGGGATGTGCTGGGGCTCTATGCGGTGGACCCGGTGGGCAAGCGGCTGACCGTGCGCCTGCCGGACCAGCCGCTCGAGTGGTGCCGGGGGGCCCAGCCGGTCCCCGGCGGCGAGGTGGCCCTGGCCTGGCGCAAAGCGGATGGAGCCCTGCGTTACCGGGTCGAGCTGCCCGCCGGCTGGCAGCTGGCGGTGGAAAACACCAGCGGCCTGCCCGCGGTGCGCGAGCCCTGAACTCGATCGTTCTTCATGGCCGGGCTTGCCGGCCTTTGTCACCACGAGCCTTGCGACAAGAGGTGAACCGATGGAGTACGTCAGCTTCGGCGGGTTGATGGTGAGCCGCCTGATCCTGGGCAGCAACCCGTTCAGCGGCTTTTCCCACCAGGGGCCGGACCGCGACCTGGAGATGATGCGCTACTACACCACCGACCGCATCAAGCGCACCCTGTTCGAGGCGGAACAGGCGGGGATCAACGCGCTGGTGGCCCGCACCGACCACCACGTGATCCGGACCCTGATGGAGTACCGCGCCGAGGGCGGCGCCCTGCAGTGGCTGGCCCAGACCTGCCCGGAAGTGGGCTCGATGGAGATGTGTATCGAGCGGGCGGTGCAGCACGGCGCGAAAGGCTGCCACCTCCATGGCGGGGTGGCCGACTACTGGTATGCCCAGGGGCGGATCGCCGAGTTCGGGCCGCTGGTGAAGATGATCCGCGCGGCCGGGCTCAAGGCCGGGGTCGCCGCCCACAAGCCGGAGGTGATCCGCTGGATCGAGGACAACCTGGAGGTGGACTACTACCTCTGCTCCTACTACAATCCCGCTCCGCGCGACATGAACCCGCTGCACCTGTCGAAAGTCCAGGAAAAATACACCGAGGCCGACCGCCAGGCGATGACCGCGATCATCGGCGGGCTGAGCAAGCCGGTGGTCCACTACAAGATCATGGGCGCCGGGCGCAATGACCCGCGGGAGGCGTTCCGGCTGGCGGCCTCGAAAATGCGGCCCGGGGATGCGGTCTGTGTCGGGATGTACACCGGGGACAAGCCGGGGATGATCGCTGAGAATGCACGCCTGCTGGAAGAGGCGCTGCCGGCCCCGCGCTGAGGACAACTTCCGGAAATGCCGACTGATCCGGGGAGAGGGAGAAAATCCCGTTGGTCGGGATTTTCTCCCTCCCCCAGGATGCCTTCCCCCCTCCCCCCTTCCACTTTCCAAACTTTTCGATAGTTACTGAAGCATGAATCGGCCACGGTGAAAGGGATTTTGGGGTTGGGCGGCGGGCCGGTGAGAAACAGGCCGGGGCTGTCCCACCCTGGTGAGACAGCCCCGGAAAGATCGGGTCACACCGGATCAGTTCAGCCCGGGCGTCCGGACATCGCTGCGGAGCTCATGCAGCAGCATCAGCCGCATGTCGTTCATCGGCCAGTAGTAAGGGCACTCCGGCGGGTAGTTGAGGTCCACCTCGGCGGTGACCAGCCCGGGCCGGGTTTCCGGCCCAGCCTCGCCCAGCGGGGTCCCCCACAGGTCGAAAATGCTGGTCTTGATGTCGTAGGCGCTGCTCACCAGGTAGACATGGTTCTCGATCGCCCGGGCCCGCGACAGGGTCTCGTTGCCGCCCCAGATCGGCAGGAAGATCACTTCCGCCCCCTGCAGGCTCAAATAGCGGGCCGGGTCGGCGTACCAGGAGTCATAGCAGATCATGATCCCGATCCGGCCGAAATCGGTGTCGAACACCGGGTAGTTGTCGCCGGCGGTGATCCCCTGGTCCAGCTCGCCCTCGGGCACATAGACCTTGCGGTACTTGCCGGCCAGTTTGCCCTCGCGGTCGATCAGCACCCCGGTGTTGTAGAGCGCCCCGCCCTCGCGCTCACCGAGCGCGGCCACGATGTAGATCTTGTGCTTGCGGGCCAGCTCGCCCAGCCGCCTGGTGGTCGGCCCCGGCACCGGCTCGGCGATGTCCGGGTAGGTGGCCGCATGGCCATCCACCCCGACTCCGACCATGTTCACCCCCTCGCCCAGGCAGATGATGTCGCAGCCCTGGCGTCCGGCCTCCGCCACCAGCTTGCCGAACTCCTCCACCGCCTCGGCGCTGGATTTCATCTGCTGCGGCCGGCAGTTGGCGGCGGCGAGCTTCACCTTGCGCGGCGCCGGGGATGGGACCTGCTCCAGCGAGACCTCCCGCCACCAGGCCCGGCCCTGGGGAGCGCCCGCCAGGTACAGCTCCACCTGCACCGCACAGGCGCCTTGCGGGGCGCGGAAGATGCCTCCCACCTCGCGCCAGCCCGCGGCCAGGTCGCCCTCGGAGGGATAGACTTTCTTGCCGGCCTCATTGCCGGCCCGATCCTGCCAGTCCAGCCGGGCGAACACTTTCAGCCGGGGGTGGTCCACTCCCTGCTGGTGGTAGCGGGCGCGGAAACGGTAGAACGCGCCGGGGGTGATCCCCTCCACCCGCCGGCGCCAGCAGCCGCGGACATTGGCATTGGAGGCCCCGTAGAGGGCGAGCCCCAGGGGCTGGCCGGTCTCCGGCACCGGGCTGACCGTGAACTCGGGGGAAATTTCCGGCCGCTGGCTGTAACGCTCCCAGCCCTCGGCCAGGGCTTGCTCCAGGGTAGTGAAGCCGGCCGTTTTCAGCAGGGACTGCGCGGCGGCCGGGACCGCGGATGCGGCCAGGGCGGCGAGCAGGCAGATCAGCGGCAGGAGATGGAAAGACTTGCGCATCGGGTAAGCTCCGGGATGGCGTGGCTCATGAAAGGGGCGGCGTAACTGGAAAGCCTCCCTGGGAAATGACACCCTCACATCGGACAGGCGGGATGAACCCCGCGCCGACGGCGACTGGAATATAGGTAGGGGCGCAAGCCCCGACAAGCAGGAAAATAGTTGCCCCGGGCGGCGCGAGCGCGTGCAATAATTATTGAATCATCGCTTGAAACAATTAGCTCTTGGGCGATGTTCATCAATCAAGTACAGGGAAAACACAACCCCCTGTTTCCCCCTTTTTTAAGGTTCATCCGTACAATTCGGGGAGGCGCAGGGGGAGCGAAAGCCCCGGATCGCTTGGCAATTTCTGAAGCCTGACGGCTGGTTACTTGTTGTGACCAAAAAGGGCTGGAGGGAAATCTTCAGCTTGTTCTATGATCCCGTAAATCCTTCGGATTTTTCTACTTCTGTGACCAGAAGTAGCAAGAGTCTTGTGAAGCCAAGGCCGCGAAGCTGAATCAGCTATCAGCTTTTCAATAACCGGCGGTGTGCCTGCGGGAGCCAATCGCTCCCATGTCGGTCGCCGCGTTTCGCGCCATCCATGGCGCTGCAACGCGATGGCCTGCCGGGCTTCGGCATTCCATGGTTGCCGCGATGGAAATTGCGCTGCAATGACACCGCTTTCCTTTGCCTCCAGCCGCGGCCCGCAAGACCCCCCCGCCCAAGAACAAGACGCCCTGACCCTTGTCTTGTCTTTCATCCCCCAGCGCCCGTTCCGGGCGCTCCGCGGCAGCAACTGTATGAGCCACGGCATTGCAGCGGTTACAGAACTGGTAATATCATGACCGGCCATAGTGGAGGCAAGAACTGACCGGCAGATGCGCGTCAGCGCTGCCCACGCACCAGGGTAGCGTTTCGATACCGCGCTTACCAGTGGCCCATTGAAGATCACCGCTGGCCGGCGAGTTTTGCGCCGCACAGACTCTTGCTTCTTCTGGTCACAGAAGAAGAAAAACAATGATAACCAAAGAGCTAGCCGCACCGCCGGGAATTTGTGTCCCAAAGCCAAGGAAGGGTCTCGTCCCGGCTCCCCCGCCGGCAGAAGCTCTCACCCCGGAATTCCCGGATGAACCTTAAAAAAGGGAGACACCTTCTATCTTCCCAGCAGGGCCAGCAGACGGCGGCGGCATTCCAGCATCGCGCGGACCGTGTGGTAGTTGATCTTCCAGGCGTGGCCCAGGTAGTCCCAGAGCACCCGGTTATCGGGCCCGAGCAGGGGCAGCCATTCGCCGATCCGGTGGTTGATCACGTGGTCCATCACGAACCGGTGGAGGTTGGCGTAGCCCTCCAGGCAGCGCTCATCGCCGAAACGGGCGTAGCCATCGAGCATCGCCACCAGTCCCTCGGCCTGCTGCCAGAACTCCTTGTTGCGCTCCCGGGCGGGTCCGCCCCCGGCCGGTCCCTCGCACCACAGGCCCCCCAGGCGCCAATCCACACCGTGGGCCAGGCAGTGCTCGTACTGACGGCGGATCACCGGGTGATACAACTCCCGGTCCAGCCCCATCGCATCGATGGCCACGCCCAGCAGCCAGCCCAGCTCGACATTGTGGCCGAACGAGGTGTTGTCCAGCGGGCGGCCCTCCGATTCCCCGGCCTCGCGGTCGGAGCCCCAGACATTGGCGAAAATGATCGCCCGCAACGGGCGCCAGTCGGGCGAGAACTGGGAGAGCCCCACTCCGTGCTCGGGGTGCAGCATCCGGGTGCGGATCAGCTCGATCACCTCGACCGTCCGGCGATGGTGGAGCGGGTCCCCGCCGGCCAGCCAGAGGTTGGTCAGGGCTTCCATCAGGTGCATGTGGACATCCAGCGACTTGCGGTCGCCGCCGCCGGTCCCGGGCGGGCAGTGCCGCCAGTCCTCCTCGAAAAACTCATACCAGCCGCCGTGGAGGTTGTCCGCGGCCTGGTGCTGCAACAGGGCGAAAGTCTCGACCGCCAGGCGCAGCGCGGCGGGGTCCCCGGCGGCCCGGGCGTATTCGCTGGCGGCGTGGATCACGAACGCGTGGCCGTAGACCAGCTTTTTGCGGTTGCGCGGGGCGCCATCGCGCTCCGTGGTCCAGTACCAGCCGCCATTGGCGCGGTCCAGGAAATGCGCCCGCAGGAACTCCAGCCCTCGGCCGGCCCGTTCCAGGAACGAGCGGTCCGGGTCGCAGCCCTCGCGGTGGAGCGAGGAGAAGGTGTAGATCATCCGGGCGTGGGCCAGCAGGTTTTTCCAGTGCTCGCCGGTGGGGCGGCCCTCCCGGTCGAAGAAGGTCAGGAAGCCGCCGTGGGGCGGATCATCGCCCCGCTGCCGCCAGTAGGGGAGCAGCTCAGCGAACAGGTGCCGTTCCACTTCGGCCAGGTATTGCTCGAGTCTGCTACGCACCGATGGCCTCCTTACAAGTGGGGGTGATGAAAAAACAGGAAAAACGTGATGATGATCGGGAACATTTTCGCGACACTCCATGGATTTGGATAATATGTCCTTGCTTGGGGCAGAAAAAAAGCTTAGAATGAAGTTGGCCGGTATTTTTTTCATCACGGGAACTGCAACCGGCAACAAGGTTCGGAGCACGAGCCGCAGACGCCGGCCCAGCAGATGACATCGGCTGCAAGCGGTCAAGAGGGTTTCCAGGTTCGGCGGTCTTTCCACGATCATCCGGGGTGATCAGGGTGGATAGCGCCATCAAGCCATCAAAAACCCAAAAAAGCGTTGCGGCAATTTCCCCTCCCGGCCAGCTAGAGCCGGGCTCGCTCCACCAGCAACTGGTGGAACACTTCCCATCCCCGGTGTTCACGGTGGACCGCCAGGGCCTGGTCCTGCTCTGGAATCGGGCCTGTGAGCAGATCTTCCGCATCCCCGCCGCCGAGATCATCGGCAGCTCCTTCCTGGAACTGATTGTCCTGCCGACCGACCGGGTCTTCTACCGTGAACTGGTGGAAAAGGTCTTCCAGCAGAAAGTAATCAGCAATCTCGAGACCATGTTTGTCGACCGCGAGGGAGCCAGGGTCTGGATGCTGACCCGGCTGTTTCCGCTTCGCGACCGGGAGGGGGTGCTGTCGGCCTGCGCTTTTTCCGGGATCGAGATCTCGCTGTGGAAAGAGCGCGAGCAGGCCCTGCACCACTCCGAGGAAGTCTACCGCAGCCTGGTGGAAAACCTCAGCGAGGCGTTCTACGTGGTGGACCGCCGGGGCGGGGTCATCTACCTCAGCCCGGTGATGAAGAAGATCATCGGCTACTGCCCGGCGGAGCTGGTCGGCCGTTCCTGCTGGCAGCTGATCCATCCCGAGGATCGACGGCCGCTGCGCGAGCTGCTGCGGGAGAGCGGGCTCGAGCAGCCGTTGTCGCTGGAGTTCCGGGTGACCGCCCGGTCGGGGCAGTTGCGCTGGGTGCGGGCCTCGATCGGCCGGAGCAGCCCGCGGGATGGAGTGGAGTGCCTGCAGGGCATCCTCTCCGACATCACCGAGCGCAAGCTGGCCGAGGAGCGGCTGGCCGGTTCGTTGCGGGAGAAGGACCTGCTGCTGAAGGAGATCCACCACCGAGTCAAGAACAACCTCCAGATCATCTCCAGCCTGCTGGACATGGCCGCGATGCGTCCCGGCGGCCACCTGGCCCTGGAAATCCTCCGCGATGCCCGGGCCAAGATCCACACCATGGCCCTGATCCACAACCAGCTCTACTCCAGCAACCGCTTCGACCGGATCGACATGGGCGATTACGCCGCCGAGCTGGCCGGCTACCTGAGCCGGATGTACCCGGCCGCCGGCCGGGTCCGGATGGAGCTGGACTGCCGGCGGGCCTGCCTGCCGGTCACCCGGGCCGTGCCCTGCGCCCTGGTGCTGAGCGAGCTGCTCTGCAACTGCTTCAAGCATGCTTTTTCGGCGGAGCAGCCCGACTGCCGGATTGAATTGGGGGTAAAGATTTCCGCTGAGGGGACGATAATTATAAAAGTGAGCGACAATGGCCGGGGATTGCCGGCCGGACTGGACTGGGGCGGCCTGCACTCGATGGGGATGGTGCTGGTCAGAAACCTGGTCCAGGAGCAGTTGGGCGGCTCGATCAGCCTGGGCGGACCCCCGGGGCTGGCAGTCGAATTCCGTTTCACGGCGGAGGAGGTCTGAGCGCATGGCCCGCATCCTGGTAGTCGATGACGAGGTGATCATCACCAGCCATCTGGAGCACCGCCTGGAGGAGATGGGCTACGAGGTGGTGGGCCAGGCCTGCTCCGGCGAGTCGGCGGTGCAGCTGGCCCGCTCGCTGCAGCCGGACCTGGTGCTGATGGACATCGTCATGCCCGGCCGGCTGGATGGGATCGAGGCGGCCCGGATCATCCGCGCGGAACTGCGGATCCCGGTGATCTTTCTCACCGGCTATGCCAGCGAGCAATTCATCCGCCGGGCCAAGACGGTCCAGCCCTTAGGCTACATTGTCAAGCCCTACCAGGAGCAGGAGCTGTGGGCGGTGATCGAGATGGCCCTGGCCCGCATCTCATCCTGCCTGGATCCGATGGACCGGGAGGCCGAGCCGATCAGCAACATCGCCGCCTCGATCTCCCATAACCTCAACAACCTGCTGACCGCGCTGATGCTCAACCTGCAGATGGCCAAGGACCAGCTCGACCGCGAATCGGCGGTCTGGCCGCGGATCGAGGGGATGGAGCAGGCGGCGGATAAGATCAGGGATTTCGTGCAGGATATCCTGTTTTTCTCCGATAATGCCCCGCTGATGACCCGGGAGGTGGACCTGGGGCAGCTGCTCAAGGAAAGCACGATGGAAGTGGTGGAGGATCTGGCGGTCGTCTGCGAGTTCTACGTCAGCCATGATCTGGAGCCGCTGCAGGCGGACCCGGAGCAGCTCCGGCGGGCCCTGGCGAGCCTGGTCCGCCGGGCCACCCGCGCGGGCGGCGGCTCCGTCGCCACCGCGCAGATCCTGGCCGAGAATGTGGCGCTGGAGCGGGAAAGCCGGTTGCCGTTGCCGGCGGGGCGCTACGCGATGGTGGCGGTCCAGGGGGTCCTTCCACCGGAGCAGTGGCAGGGGTGCGCCGGGGCGATGGAGCAGCCCCCGGCCGGGGAGGAGCCGATCGGCTGGCTCGGGCTGTCGCTGGCCCGGGTGGTGGCGCGGCGGCATGGCGGCTGCCTGGAGACATCCCCGGGAATGGGAAGTCTGCGCGCTACGAGCCTATCTGCCCCTGGACTCACGGGGCTGATCCCATCGAATAGTTTTAGGAAGCTTGCTGTGGCCGGCAAGTGGGTCAGAGAGCCTGGCGGTGCCACCGCTCGCCGGTGCATGGATTACCTTGATCCCGGCCTGCCGGCAAAAAATCCCCAACCATGCAGCTATCTTTTGGTTGACATTGTGTTTCTTCTTCTGGGACCAGAAGAAGCAAAAGTCTGTGCGGCGCAAAACTCGCCCACCATAGATGGTCTTCCCGGCCGCCGGTAATCCGCGCGCATCACGCTACCCCTGATGCTTGGGCAGCGCTGACGCGCATCTGCCAGTCAGTTCTGGCCTGCTTTAATGCCAGTCATGGGATCGCGAGTACTGTAACCGCTGCCACAGCGTGGCTCATACAGTTGCTGCCGCGGGGGCGGCCTCCGGCCGCCTGGGGTGAAAGACAAAAGCAGGCAAAGCTGCATACCTCGGCCCGCACTGCAGGCCCGGGAGCCAATCGTAGGGGCGGCGGGGCATGCCGCGCCCGTGGGAGACGAGCGGGCCGGCCCCTACGACTACTGCGGCGCAAGCCTCGGGATGGCGCACCACTCCCGACCGAATTTGTTGGAACAGATGGGGGCATGCCCCGCCCCTACGATGGACACCGGGCCTGTAGTGTCAATCCGAGACATGGTGCCTTGCGCCGGTCTTTGCCCTTTCCCCCCAGGCGGCCGGCGAGTGCTGGCGCCGCCAGGCTCTTCTTGGGACAGCTCCGGACC
>CAVVYO010000009.1:0-14505 GCA_963752515.1 Candidatus Glassiibacteriota bacterium
CCCCGCCTTCTCCGACTGCAGCGCCGGATTCGGGCTGGTCGAGCACCAGTGGAAAAACCCGGAGCGCCAGGTCTCGCTCGACTCCGCCCGCGATTTCCTGGAACTGACCCGGATCAAGATGAAAAACCCGGAGACCGGCCTGCTGATGATCGGCGGCGGGGTACCGAAGAACTTCGCCCAGGATGTGGTGGTGGCCGCGGATGTGCTCGGGGTCGAAGTCCCGATGCACAAGTACGCGATCCAGTTGACTGTGGCCGATGTGCGCGATGGGGCCCTGAGCGGCTCCACCCTCAAGGAGGCCAGCTCCTGGGGCAAGGTGGATGTCTCTTACGAGCAGATGGTTTACGGCGAGGCGACAGTCACCATGCCGCTGTTGGCGGGCTATGCCTACCACCGCCGCGGCTGGGAGGGCCGCCCCGAGCGCCGGCTGGGACGGATGCTGGAGCAGGCCCGGGTCGGGGCCTGAGCCCCCGCGGTCCCGGCCGGGACTCTGCCGGGAAGAAGGACCGCTGATGCTGGGCAACGAACTGATCGGAAAACAACGGCTGGCTTTCGTCCGGAAATTCCGGATCGAGCTGCCCGGCCGGATGAACGAGTTCGAGTATGCCCGCGAGCTGAGCTGGGCGGAGTTCGCCCGGGTCCGCCGGGGGCTGATGCCGCTGGGCCCGGGCGACCGCTGGCTGATCTTCCACCACCGCGGGCTGATCTGCTGCTGCCGCAGCGGCAATGGCCGCCTGGTCTATGCCGTGCGCTTTTTGAACCGGGATGGGGGTTTCCGGGCTGTCAGCGCCCTGGCCGGCGAGGAGCCGCCGGGCGGGCTCCCGTACTATGGCCCCGGCTATGATCGCCGCTTGCTGGACTACCTGATCGACCGCCTGCTGCTGGACCGCCCGGCGGCGTTTCCCCTGCCCGCGGGCCTGGGCGGGGAGGAGGCCGCGCTGCTGGAGCGCATCTGCATCGGCGCCGGCCGCACCAGCCGGGAGCTGGGCGCCTGCGAGATGCTCTGAGCCCAATTCTAACAACAAATACCATCTGTTCCGGGGGAGCGGAGAAAACCTTTTTCAAGAGGTTTTCTCCCTCCCCCGGCTCCCTTCCACTTTCCCAAACTTTTTCGATAGTGGGCTGCTGGATGTCGGGCCGCCAGCCAGGATGAGCCTGCCAACATCGTAGGGACCAGCCCCCGTACCGGCTATCGCGGGAGGCCCGTAATCCCTTGTAGGGGCGGGCAGGCCGGCCGCCCCTACCGGCCAACCCGACCGGCATCGGTCAAGCTCAAGCCGACCAGCCCGGGAAGCAGCGGTTGTGTCTTTGGATAGGGGGGTGGGGCGGTCTTTGGGCCGCGGCTGGAGGCAAAAGCCAGCGGAGCCATTTTTCCCTATTTCCATCGCGGCCACTACTACGAAGCGAGAGAGCCCGGCAGGCCATGGCGTTGCAGCGCCCCGGTATCATGCGGGCGCGAAACGCGGCGACCTCAAAAGGAGCGCCTTACTTCCTCGGGCACACCGACCAATTGAAAAGTATGTTGTTATTTCAGCTTCGCGGCCTTGGCTTCAAAAGACTCTTGCTACTTCTGGTCACAGAAGTAGAAAAATCCGCAGGATTTACGGGATAAAGAACAAGCTGAAGATTTCCCTCCCCCTCGCGGCCTTGGCTTCAAAAACTTTTTGCGACGCCTTTTTGGCCACAAAATGAAGAACAGCCTGTCAGGCATACGGGCTTGCAAAGATAGCCGGAGCTTGTCACCCCCGCTGCGCCTTCCCGAAAGGTACGGATGAACCTTTTTTTTGCACCATTATCCTCATGAACCTTCAATAATCACCGCTTGTCCCGCCGCTCTCCGCTCCGCTACATTCGAAGTAGCATGCCAAAGCATCCGCTGCGCAAGACTGTTCTTTCAAATCAAATACCGGCTTTTCCGATCAAAGCGTTGCGGTGGGACTGGTGGGGGTGGGGAGGGGAAATGGTGGCACAGGCGCCTGGCGCGATTCCGTTTACCAGATCCTGGATCGATCAGCGTGAGCTGGAGGCGATCGCCCAAACCATGCAACTGGGCGGGCTGGGCGGCAATGGGCCGACCTGCCGGCTGGTCGAGCGCGAGCTGGAGCAAATTTTCGGCGTCGGCCACGCCCTGCTGACCACCTCCTGCACCCATGCCCTGGAGGCCGCGGTGCGGGTGCTCGAGCTCGGGCCCGGCGATGAGGTGATCCTGCCCAGCTACAACTTTCCCTCGGCGGCCAATGCCGTGCTGCTGGCCGGGGCCCGGCCGGTGTTCGCCGAGGTCGAGCCCGGGACGCTCAACCTCGATCCGGACGACCTGGAGCGCCGAATCACCGACCGCACCCGCGCGGTGATTGTCGTCCACTATGCCGGGGTCTCCTGCCGGATGGACCGGATCATGGAGCTGGCCGAGCGCCACCGGCTGCTGGTGATCGAGGATGCCGCCCAGGGCCTCGACTCCAGCTACCAGGGGCGCGCCCTGGGCAGCTTCGGGGAAATCGGCTGCATCAGCTTCCACGACACCAAGAATGTCTCCTGCGGCGAGGGCGGGGCGCTGCTGACCAGCAGCGAGCAGCTCTGGCGCCGCGCCGACATCTTCCGCGAAAAGGGCACCAACCGCACCAGCTTCCTCTGCGGCGAGGTCGACAAGTACTGCTGGGTCGGCCTGGGCTCCAGCTATGTGCTCAGCGAGCTGCAGGCCGCCGTGCTCAAGGTCCAGCTCGAAAAGCGGGCCGAGATCCTCGCGCGCCGCCTGAGCCTGTGCCGACGCTACCGCCAGGGGCTGGAGGAGCTGGAGCGCCAGGGACTGGTCAGCCTGGGACAGGTTCCCGGGGACTGCCGGTCCAATGGCCACATCTTCTGGTTCCTGCTGCGCGAGGGGGACCGCGACCAGTTGCTGCGGAGCCTGAAGGAACGAGGTGTCGGCGCGACGATGCACTTTTACCCGTTGCACCTGTCGGGCATGGGCCAGCGGCTGGGCTGGCGCGAGGGCGAGCTGCCGGTGACCGAGCGGGCTTTCCGCCAACTGGTGCGCCTGCCGCTGTTCGCCACGCTGGAGCACTGGCAGGCCGACTATGTGATCGACACCCTGTACCAGTTGCTGCGGGATGGCCCGCCGGCGGCCCGCCGTCAGCGCGGAGCCACCGCGGCGACAGCCTGACAGAGCTTCCCGTCCTGGAAAACAACAGGCCCCCGGAGGGGATCCCGCCGGGGGCCGCGTCATGCCGGGCTTGGGTTTCGACAGCGGGACCGGGCGGCCCCTCAGCCCATCAGCACCGCCACCCGCCGGGCCACGCTTTCCAGGAAACGACGATCCTCCTCCGTGAACGCCTCCGGGGTGTGGCTGTCGATGTCCAGCTCTCCGGCCAGCCGGCCATCGGGGGCGAACACCGGCACGACGATCTCGCTCCTGACCTTGGCGCTGCAGGAGAGGTAGTTCTCCTCGCGCGAGACATCCGGCACCAGGAACGTCTCCCCGCGCTCGGCGGCCTGGCCGCAGATCCCCTGCCCGAAACGGATCACCGCGTGCTCGGTGGGCTCGCCCTCGTAGGGCCCGAGGATCAGCTCCCGGCCGGTCCCCGGCCGCAGATAGCATCCCACCCAGTCATAGTGCGGCACCGCCTGGTGCAGCCGGCGGCAGACCTCCGCCAGCGTATGTTCCTTATCGTCGGCGCCGGCCCCGATGATTTCCTCGATCCGGCGCTCGAGTCCCGCGAAATCCACGCGCATGACACCCTCCCCGCAGTTGACTTCCATCGTCGAGCTCATCCCGGCTTGCCGTTCGAGATCCAGTCCTCAACCATCGAAAAAGTTTTGGAAAGTGGAAAGGGGGTCCGGGGGGAGGGAGAAAAACCTTTTTCAAAAGGTTTTCTCTCTCCCCCCGGTTCGGCCTTTAATAAGGGAATTTAGCCCGGACCCGCCGCTGCTGTCAACTTCCCGGGCGCGGCCATTGACTTTTCCGCCGGCCGGATTTACATCTTGAACGATCCATCCCTCGCAGCCGGCGCAGCCACCCCTCCAGGAGAGAAATCCATGCAACGCAGAAGCCTGTTCAAAGGAGCGGCGGCCGGGGCCGCCCTTTACTCGGCGGTCGGCGCTTCCGGTTGCGGTCCTTCCGGCCGGTCCCGGGAACTTCCCGCCGCCGGGGCCGAAGCTTCCGGACACGCGTTCAATGGCCCGTACCGCGGCGAGCACCTCAACCGGATCGCGTTCCCGCTGGGGGGGATCGGCGCGGGAATGGTCTGCCTGGAGGGCTGCGGAGCGCTTTCCCACGTGTCGCTGCGCAACGAGCCGGACATGTTCAACGAGCCGCTGGTGTTCTCGGCGGTCTGCCTGCGGGGCGAGCCCAATCTGGCGCGGGTGCTGGAGGGGCCGGTCCCGGCCTGGAAGTATTTCGGCGCGCCGGGCACCGGCAATGGCGCGGCGGGCAAGTCCTATGGCCTGCCGCGGCTGGCCCGGGCCGGCTTCCTGGCCCGCTTCCCGTTCGCCGAGCTGGAGCTCTCCGATGACAGTCTGCCGCTGAAAGTCACCCTCACCGCCTGGAGTCCCTTCACCCCCGGCGATCCGGACAGCTCCAGCCTGCCGGTGGCGGCCCTGGAATACACTTTCGAGAACCCGACCAACCGCCGGCTCGAGGCGGTCTACTCCTTCAACAGCATGAACTTCATGGGCGGCAACCGCCAGCACTTCCGGGGCGAGGACCGGTCATTGCGGGTGCTGGAGACCGCGGGCGGCTTCATCCTGAGCTGTGAGGGCACGGCCGAGAACCCCTGGGAGCGCGGAGCGTTCCTGGCCGCGGTGGATGACCCGGCGGTGACAGTCAACTGCCGCTGGTTCCGCGGCGGCTGGTGGGACCCGCTGACCCTGGCCTGGAAAAACATCCAGGCGGGAGCCGCTCCCGCCGCCCCGCCTTATCCCGCCGACCAGGTCCCCAGCCCGGGCGGGAGCCTTTACCTGCCCTTCACCCTGGAGCCGGGCGCGACCAGGACCATCGCCCTGCGGCTGGCCTGGCATGTCCCCTGCACCGACCTGCGCCTCGGGGAGGAACCCGGGGAAACGGCCCCCTGCGCCGACAATGACTGCGCCTGCCATCACCAGCCCTGGTATCTCTCCCGCTTCGGTGACATCGCGGCGGTCAATGACTTCTGGCGCGATAATTACGAAAAGCTGCGGGAGCGCAGCGCCCGCTTCCGGGATGCCTTCTATGACAGCACCCTGCCGCCCGAGGTGCTGGAGGCGGTGGCCGCCAACCTGACCATCCTCAAGAGCCCGACTGTGCTGCGCCAGGCCGATGGCCGGCTGTGGGCCTGGGAGGGCTGCTCGGACCAGAGCGGCTGCTGCCATGGCTCCTGCACCCATGTCTGGAACTACGCCCAGGCGATCCCCCACCTGTTCCCGGAGCTGGAGCGATCCTTACGCGAGACCGAGTTCCTGGTGAGCCAGGATGAGCCGCGGCCACCAGGCTTTCCGCGCCTCCCTGCCGCTGCGCCCGCCCGCCCATGGCTTCCACGCCGCGGCGGATGGCCAGCTCGGGGGGATCATGAAGGTCCACCGCGAGTGGCGCATCTCCGGCGACACGGACTGGCTGAGAAAGCTCTGGCCCCAGGTGCGGCAGTCGCTGGACTACTGCATCGCCACCTGGGACCCGCGCGGCCGGGGAGTGCTGGAGGAGCCGCACCACAACACCTACGACATCGAGTTCTGGGGGCCGGATGGGATGTGCTCCAGCTTCTATCTCGGGGCGCTGCAGGCGGCCGCGGCGATGGGCGCGGCGCTGGGGGAGGAGGTCTCCCGCTACGAGGCCCTCTATCAACAGGGCCGCGCCCTGGTCGAGACCGAGCTGTTCGATGGCGAGTACTTCATCCAGAAAATCCAGGTGGAGGGGCTCGATGCCCCCAATCCGGCCGCGCAGGCCGAGAACTGGAACGTGGAATACTCGGAAGAGGCCCGCGAGCTGCTGCGGGCGGAGGGCCCCAAGTACCAGTACGGCGCGGGGTGCCTGTCGGATGGGGTGCTGGGAAGCTGGATCGCCCGGGCCTGCGGACTGGAGGAGGTGCTGGACCCGGCCAAAGTCCGCAGCCACCTGCTGGCGGTGCACCGCCACAACTTCCGGGAGGAGCTGAGCCGGCACGCCAACCCGCAACGGCCCTCCTACGCCCTGGGACGCGATGGCGGCCTGCTGCTGTGCTCCTGGCCCAAGGGGGGACAGTTGACCCTGCCGTTTGTCTACTCCGATGAGGTCTGGACCGGGATCGAGTACCAGGTGGCGAGCCACCTGCTGCTGCACGGGGCCGCGGGCGAGGCGCTGGAGATTGTCCGCGCGGCGCGGGACCGTTACGATGGCCGGGCGCGCAACCCGTTCAACGAGTACGAGTGCGGCCACTGGTACGCCCGGGCGATGAGCTCCTATGGCCTGTTGCAGGGGCTCTCCGGCGCCCGCTACGATGCGGTGGAGCGCGTGCTCTACCTGCACCCGACCCGGGCGGGGGACTTCCGGGCCTTCCTGGCCACCGCCGAGGGCTATGGGGTGGTGGGAGTCAAGGATGGAAAGCCGTTCCTGGAGGTGCGCGAGGGCGCGATCGCGCCGGAGCGGATCGACTACCGGCCGGCGGGCGCTAAAGCTTGAAATTGACCGCGAACTGGAGCTGGTGGGCGTGTTTCCAGGGGCTGCCGGTCTTGGTGGAGGAGAAGATCTTGTAGCAGGGGTCCAGTTCGGCGCGAGGGCTCAGGGCGACCTTTACCCCCAGGTTGAAGTAGTTGGCGTGGTAGCCCTGGCGGCGCAAAGTGTCGCTGGTGATGAGATAGAAGTCATTGGCCAGGTAGCAGTCCAGCCGGCGGGCGCCCCAGCGGACACTGCGGGTGACTTTGGGCAGCAGGCGCAGGTAGAGCAGCTCGCGGCTGCCCGGGTTCAGCCCGACCTGGAAGCGGTTGCGGAAGTCGAAGCGCCAGGGGCCGACCGTGCCGAGCCGCACCGCGGGGTCCACCAGCAGGAACCGGTCCAGCCGCCAGTCGCTGCGGGTGGTTACCGCCCCGCTGGCATCCTCGGCGCTGGTGTGGCCCTCGGTCCAGAACAGGCGCAGCAGCACCGGGAGCTGGAAGCGGCTCCCGAGCTTGACAGTCGGGCCGGTGTCCAGCCCGAAGAAATAAAAATCCCCCATCCGCTCCAGGAAACGGTGGGAGGTGATCGCCCGGTACTCGAGCCGGTCGTTGGCTTTCCAGCTCAGGCCGCAGTCGAACCGCTGGACCATCGCGTGAGTGCCGGCCCGGGCCGGAGCCGCCGGGAGCAGCGCAAACAGCAGCGCGACCAGCGCCAGGGCCGGGAACACTCCGCTCGTGGTTCTCACTTCGCTCGCTCTCTCTTTCCGCTCGATGGTCCGCCTGCGCCGGGGGCTGCCCGCGCCACACCAATTTGACAACAGCTCTTCCGGGGGAGGGAGAAAATCCCGATGCTCGGGATTTCCTCCCCCCGAGCCCCCTTCCACTTTCCCAAACTTTTGCGAAAGTTTGCTCTCAGCTATCGGTCAGCACGTCAGTGTTTTCGTCCGGGCAAAGTTAGCAGCCGCCGGAATTCCACGCAACGGGAAACCCGCCCCGCCCGGCGGCCTACCGTCCCTCGAACAGCTCTCTTCCCCGCACCAGGGCCTCGATCTTGCGGTCGGCCACCTCGCGCTTGAGCATCCAGAAGCCGCAGTCCGGGCAGGCGTAGGCCACCCTTCCCGGGCCCAGGGCGCGCACCGCCTGGTCCAGCCGGCGCGCGACCAGCTCCGGGCTCTCCACCAGGTTGGTCTTGATGTCCACCACCCCCACCGCGAAACGCACCTCCGGCCGGACCCGGGCCAGGAACTCCAGCTCCGCCCCTCCGCGCTGGGCCAGCTCCACCAGCACATGATCGGCCCGCAGGCGGTCGAGGAAGCCCACCATCGCCTCCCAGGTCCCGCGCTGGACAGTCTGGCCGCCGTAGTTGCCGAAACACAGGTGCACCGCCGGGACAGTCGGGACCGCCCGCAGCACCAGATTCAGGCACTCGGCGGCCCAGTCGGCCTCCGCGGGGTGGCCGGTGATGTTGGCCTCATCGAGCTGGACCACTTCGGCCTCCAGCTCGGCGACCTGGGCGGCCAGCACCGCCGCCAGCTCCTGGCAGAGCTCGCGGGGAGAGACCCGGCGGGTTTCGAGCAGGGTCTTGCTCAGCATGTGCGGGCCGGTGAGGGTGAACTTGAACGGCCCCCGGGCCAGCCGCCGCGAGCGCTCGCAGTCTTCGGGAAGGTCCAGGGCGCCGGGCCCGATCTCGCCGCTCACCACTCCGGCCGGACGGGCGCGGAACCCCATCTCCTCCCGGGCCCGGAACAGCAGCACCTCGTCCCGGGTCAGCTCGGTGCGCACCCCGCCCAGCCTGCGCACGAAATAGTCGATCATCCCGTTGGTCTCGGGGTGATTGACATCGAACCTTCCCAGCTCGCCATCGGTCAGCAGGTCGATCCCGGCGTTCTCCTGGATTTTCAGCACCGCCAGGGTGGCATCCTCCAGCGCCCGGCGGGTGGGGAAAGCGGCCAGCCAGTCCGGCACCGGATAGCTGCCGACCAGGGTGGTGAGGATCTCGGCCATCGCTCGGCTCCTTGAGGGGAAAGTGGTCCTGCCACGGGGGAGGCTTTGCCTGCAACCATGATAACCCGATCCCGGCGCCGCTGTCAACGCCCCAGGCGGCGATTGCCCGGCAGCGGCGGCGGAGGTTATAATAAAGGGTAACACCCATAGTAAAAAGTTTTGGAAAGCGGGGGGCCCGGGGGCGGAAAATCCCGACCAACGGGATTTCCGTCCCCCGGACCTCGGTCAGTTTTCTTGCCGTTGTGATCAGATTGGCGTGAAAGGGAGGGGGCGCGATGGAAGTGCGCGAGTTGCACGGTTGGGAGCTGGAGCCCTCCGCGGCGATCGCCCTGCAGCGGGAGCTGGCGGCCCAACTGGTGCTGAAGGGCGGCGGGCCTCCCTGGCGGCTGGTGGCCGGGGCCGATGCCTCCTACCGCGAGGGGATCGCCTGCGGGGCGGTGGTCGTGCTGAGTTGGCCGGAGCTGGAGATCATCGAGGAGGTGACCAGCCGCCGGCCCGCGGTGTATCCCTATGTCCCGGGCCTGCTCACTTTCCGCGAGGGCCCGGCCCTGCTGGACTGTTTCCGGCGCCTGACCCACCGTCCCGATGCAGTGCTGTTCGATGGCCAGGGGATCGCCCACCCGCGCGGGCTGGGGGTGGCCGCCCACCTCGGGCTGATCCTCGATCTGCCCAGTGCCGGCTGCGCCAAGAGCCCGCTGTTCGGCCGCTTTCAGGAACCGGGCCCGCACCGTGGCGACCGCGCCCCGCTCACCGGCCGCCGGGGAGAACTCCTCGGCTGGTGCCTGCGCACCCGGGAGCGGGTGCGCCCGGTGTTCGTCTCCCCCGGCCACCGCCTCGGAACCGAGGAGGCGTTGGCGCTGGTGCTGTCCACCCTCACCCGCTACCGGCTCCCCGAGCCGATCCGCCGGGCCGACCAACTGGCGGGCCCGGCTTGCGGCGGATCGTGATCGGACGCGGTCAGCTTCCTCTTGCCAGCCTCGCCGCCTGCTGGCTCATGCCGGATGATTTCCTGGTGGTGGCGCTCTCGCCCCACGAGGAGGAGGACCACTTCCTGTTCGGCCAGTACCGCAGCGAGGAGGAACGCCAGGCTTTCCTGCTGCGCATCCTGGAGCACTACTTCCAGCACGGCGATCTCAAGCTGATCGCCGGGAACATCATCGCCCACTACCTGGCAAGCCTGTCGGGGCTGCTGCGGATCAGGAATGCGGTCCGGGTGGCGATCTACTCCCTGCCGGTGGTGCTGGTCGCCGCGGTACTGGTGGCCTGGGTCTACCAATACATCATCGGCGGGATGCTGGAGGCGCTGCTGATCGGCGGCACGCTGGCCTTCATCGGCGAGGCGATCGCCGTCCGCAACGGCTACACGATGCCGATCCGCCCGGAGGATCACGGGCCGATCCCGGAGTATGTGGTCCGGGAGTCCGGGGTGGTCAAGCTCAAGCCCCTGAACGGGGAGGAGCTCCCGGCCGCGATCACGCCGGCCTGAAGCCGCGGCTTCAGGGCCGCGGTCGCGGGCGGCCGCCCTCCCGGGGCCGGTCTTCCTCCCGAGGCCGGCTCCGCTCCCTCGACCGGGCCTCCTCGGTCAGCCGGAGATCCTCCCGCGTCCGGCCCCCCTCCCACGCCCGCCGGAGCATCCCATCCACGCTGAAACGGCCCGGGCCGGTGATCAGCAGCCCCGCGAACGCCACCAGCGCCTTGGCCGGGTGCAACAGCACCGGCAGCGGGTCCTGGTTGAAGTAGTGGAACGAGGCCGCCACGAGCATGTTGAAGCTCATCACCGCCAGCACCGGCCGGGTGAACAGCCCCAGCGTTAGCAGGACTCCGCCCGCGAACTCGGCCAGCGCCGCCGCCAGCCCCCAGGCGGTCGGGTAGAAAGTGATCCCCCAGTTGGACATCGCCTGGCCGAGCTGGGACCACTGCTCCGGCCCGCCCATCAGTTTCGGCCAGCCGTGCATGATGAAGATGATCCCGAATCCGGCCCGGATCACCAGGACCCCGAAATCGGGGAATTTCAGCATCGAACGAGCCATCGGCCAACCTCCCCCTGCTAGCGATTTGACCACCACGGCGTGAAGATTACCGGCTGTTCCGCTCCCACTTTCCGAAATTTTTTCGTTGTGACAGTGAATCTGGACCGGCTGGTCCGCTTATCTGAATATAGGCCGGGCGGACCGGCGATGTCCAGTGGGGAAGGGGCGGGTGGCGGACAGCTAGAGCCGCTGGTAGTTGGTGCTGCGCTGGAAGCCCTCGGCCCGGAAGAGCGGGTCGGCGCCGATCAGCTCCCGCAGTTGCTCGACCGGCAGGCGGTTGAAGAACACCGGACGCAGGTAGGGCCGGGCGCTGTCGATCTCGCCCGGCAGGATTCTCATGGCCCGGCGCTCACCCGGCCCCGGCGCGCCCTCGCCCTCGGCCGGCGGGAAAGTGAGGATGAACGTGGCGCCGCGGCCGGGCCGACTCTCGACCGCGATCCCCCCGCCCAGGCTTTCCATCACCGAGCGGGCCAGGGCCAGTCCCAGCCCCATCCCGGTGCTTTCGCCGCTGTTTTCGGGGCGGTCCTTGGTGGTGAAGAAGGGCTCGAAGATGCGGGGCAGGACCTGGGGGTCGATTCCCGGGCCGGTGTCGCCCACCGTCAGGCGGCAGCGGTCCGGTCCGGCCTCGGCCCGCAGGCTGAGCACGCCGCCCGAGGGCATCGCCTGGACGGCATTGAGCAGGATGTTGTAGAGCACCTGGGTCAACTGGCTGACCGAGGCCCGCACCAGGATCGGCGGCGATCCGCCCGCCGGCGGGTTCAGCACGATCCCCTGGCGGCGGACCCGGGCCTCCAGCAGCTTGAGCACATCGGCGGCCACCGCGGCGGGGTCGACCCGCTCCACCCGCTGGGCGGAGGGGCGGTGCAGGTCGTAGAGCCGGGAGGTGAGCTCCGCCGCCCGGGCGACCTCGCGCTCGATCAGCTCCAGGTAGCGGCGGTCCGGGTGGCCGGGCGGGATCGCCCGACCCAGCAGGTAGAGCGAGTTCTTGATCGCCCCCAGCGGGTTGTTGATCTCATGGGCCACCTCGGCGGCAAGCTTTCCCGCCGCGGCCAGCCGCTCGGTCTGCAGCAACTGGAACCGCAGCGCCCGTTCCCAGTCCGCCCGCTCGGTGACATCCTCGCCGATCACCACCGCCCCGACCGGATGGCCCCGGCTGAGGACCGGCTCGCTGCGCAGATCGATGATCCGGCCATCGCGCCGCTCGACCTGCCGCCGACCGCCGCGGCCGGTGCGCAGGGTTTCCCGCACCAGGCAGTCCCCGGGCGGGCCGGGCTGGAGGCAGAACAGCTCATGGCAGGAGGGACGGCCCTCCAGCCGCTCCCGGCCGGCATCATCCAGCGCGGCGCGGTTGGCCAGCAGCACCTCCATCCGCCGGTTGACCAGGACGATCCCGTCCCGGATGCCATCCACCACTGCCCGCAGACGGGCATCCTGCCGTCGGAGGCGGCGCTCGGCGCGACGGCGGGCGGTGATGTCGGTAATCACCGCGACTGTCCCCAGGAACTCACCCTCCTCATCCAGCACCGCCCGCGAATCGATCTGCACCCAGACCCGGCGCCCCGCCCGGTCCAGCAGCGACAGCTCGTAGCAGCCGTCCTCGCCCTGGCGGCGCCGGGCCCACTGGCGCTCGAAACGTCGTCGCTCGCGCCCTTCCAGCAATTCGGTCAGCGGTCTTTCGAGCAGTTCGCCGCGGGATTGGCCCGTGATCCGCTCCACCGCCCGGTTGACAAACAGCAGGCGCGCCTCCCGGTCCATCCGGACCAGGCCCTGGCCCATGCTTTCGACCAGCTCCTGGTAGCGCTGCTCGCTGTGCTCGAGCCGGCGGGCGATCGTGCGGCAGTCGGTGACATCGCGCAGGTTGACCACGATCCCGCCGACCAGGGGGTCCTCCAGCAGGTTGTTGGCCGCCCCCTGGCAGTGCAGCCACGGGCCCCGGCCATCTCCAAGACGCAGCTCGGCCTGCACCGTGCGGCCGGGGTGGAGCAGCAGCAGGGCGAACAGGGACTCGAAAGCTTCCAGGTCGTCGGGGTGGATCAGTTCGGAGAAGAAGGCGGCGCTCGGCTCGTCCCGGATCGGCAGCTTTTCCGCCGAGGGGCTGCGGTAGATGATCCGTCCGGCGGTGTCCAGCACCAGGAACAACTCGTGGGCGTTCTCGACCAGCCGGCGGAAGTAGTTTTCCCGGCCCGACAGCAGGCCGGGGCTTGCGGCGGAACGCTGGGCGGCAGGTGTCATGCTGGCGGTCCCCCCGCCGCGCTGAGGGAGCGGGCGGGCCGTTTCGATTGGCGCCGGGAGAGCCCGGCGGGTGTGGAGCGGTCATCCCCGGGGCGGCCTCCGAGGGGTCGCGCCTCCGGCCGGCGATCCCGGCTCCCAAAGCCAGCTGCGGCTTACGATCCCGACCCGCGCGGCCGGAGCCGGCGGCTCAACGGCTGATCAGTCTCCTGGCCTTGCGGCCCCTGGTCCGGCGGGGGCGCGGAGACTGAAACTGGCTGCGGATCAACTCGATCAGGGTGCCGACATCCAGCGGCTTGGACAGGCACTCGTTGGCCCCGGCCTCGCGGGCCTGCTGGAAAACATTCTCGTCCGGATAACCGGTGACCGCGATGATCCGCACGTGCTCGCCCTGGGTGCGCTTGCGGATGTCGCTGCAGACCTTGAAGCCATCGATCCCGGGCATGACGATGTCCAGCACCAGCACATCCGGCTCGAACTCGCCGAGCATCCGCCCGGCCTCGTAGCCATCGCCGGCCTCCTTGACATTGAAGGCGGGCTCTTTCTGCAGGGCGCCGACCAGGCTCTTGCGGAAAGCGTCCTCATCGTCCACCACCAGGACCTTGATCGGCGAGACCTTGTCGGTGGGCGGCAGCGGGAAGCCGCGATCCTTGAGGAACTCCAGCACGTCCTGGCGGCGGAAGCGCTTGTGGCCCCCGGGCGTAGTGGCGAACTTGATCTGCTTGCGGAAGCACCAGGACCGCACCGTGTCCGGGGAGACTCCGCACAGCTCGGCGAGCTCACGGGGTGTCAGCAGGTCACGCATCAGCTACCATCCTTGTATGTGGGTACGGGGGCCGAGAACAGCATCTAGTCTGTGAGAGCCGTTCAATCCACGCACCCGCGCGGGGTGCGACCACTACCCTGTGCAGCGGCGGCCGTCCGGCGCACGCGCCGGGCCGACCCGTTTCGCGCGGGCGCCTCAGGGGCCGACGCCGCCCGGTTCCACCGGCGCCCCCCCGGCCTCTCCCGGCTCGTTCCCCTCCCTCCGGCCGTTCCGCTGTTGGCGGGACGGAATGGCCGGGCCCGGCGGCCTCTTTTTTTGTAGTTCCCGTCCAAGATTCTACCCCGCGAATCCAATTAAGTCAAGATAAAATTAAGTAAACCGTTGCCAGTCGCCGCCGGCAAGGGATTGGGGCGGCTGGGGCCGATGCCGAGGCCACGGGGGATAGTCGATAAATTTGTTGACGGCGGGATTTCTTCCTGAATTGCGATCCAGCAGCATTGAACCAGCGAAAAGTTTTGGTTCATCCGTACATTTTGGGAAGACACAGCGGGGGTGGAAGCCCCGGCTATCCTGAAAATCCCTGAAGCCTTAAAGGCTGTTTTTTCTTTTTGTGACCAAAAAGAAGCAAAAAGTCTGGTAGCCAGGGCCGCGAGGGTGGAGGCCAATCTTCAGCTTGTTCTTTATCCCGTAAATCCTTCGGGATTCTTCTACTTCTGTGACCAGAAGTAGCAAGAGTCTGGTTTATTGTAGTCAAGCATCTGTGATCGCACCTTGCCCGACTCTGGTGATTTGAGGGTCTCGAACCGAGCCCTGACCTTGCTTCATGCGGGCTAAGGTGCAAGCGGGGCGTAGTTTGCTTTTGATGAAGGTCGACTTTCGTCG
>CAVVYO010000010.1:0-1158748 GCA_963752515.1 Candidatus Glassiibacteriota bacterium
GACACGGTGGTTAATCCCGACTCCATCGGGACTCTACCGACTGCCAAAGCAAAACAGGCGCCGGGGTTCGCCCGACGCCTGCTCGATGTGGCTCCCCAGGCCGGACTCGAACCAGCGACACGGTGGTTAACAGCCACCTGCTCTACCGACTGAGCTACTGGGGAATGTTTGTCTGCTTACCGGCGCCACCCCACCCACCACGATCCTCCCAGGTCGGCAAAGATATAAGGGTTATCGCGGGTTGTCAATAGTTTCTGGGGGTGATTTTCCGCCGTCCCCGCCCCAGCCCGAACCAGCGGTCCAGCGACCAGGGTCCGGCCCCGGAAATCACCAGAAACAAGCTCCCGGCCAGCATCGCCAGATCGGTGCGGGCCTCGTGGACCATGCTTAGAAACCCATACTGCGGCAGCTCTCGCAGCTCCAGCCCCCAGAACGAGTACCCCAGCAGGATCGGCAGCTTGGTGGTCACCAGCGCCACCAGGATGATCGCCACCAATGGCAGGGCCGCCAGCCGGGTGAAGAGCCCCGCTAGCACCAGCACCCCGCAACTGACCTCGAACACCCCCACCAGCGCGGCGGTCGCTTCCGGCCAGGGCAGCCCGATCCGCAGGAACCGGCCGGGCCCGAGCGCCTCCGGGTAGATGAATTTCTGCAGGCCCTCCAGCAGGAAAATCCCACCCACCGCCAGGCGGACGAGCAGGGCGGAAGCGGGAGCATCGCTCCGGGAAAACCTCGACAGATCCATCGGGAAACTCCTTTTCGATAAGTGGTTGTCCGCTATATATCATTGATAAGGCCGCCGATGGCGCGCCGTCAACCGATTGTTGCCGGCGATTGCGGTTGACAAACCCGCCGGGCCGCTCTAACTTGAGGATCGAGGCCGTGCAAAGCCCCATCAGCAGTGGTTCTTCCGATTCCATTCTCTCCATCTAAGCCCGTGAGGTCAGATCAGATGGCCAGTGTTCCAGTCACCGAACGTAAGCTCCGCATGGGGATGGTCGGCGGGGGCGAGGGTGCCTTCATCGGCGCGGTGCACCGCCGCGGGGCCCTGATGGACGGGGAGATCGAGCTGGTCTGCGGCGCGTTCGATGTGGACCCGGAGCGGGGCCGGCGCTACGGGGCGAAGAAGCTCTATCTCCCATCCTCCCGCTGCTACGGCGGCTACCAGGAGATGGCCGAGCGGGAGGCCGCCCTCGGGACCGACCAGCGCGCGGATTTCGTCTCCATCGTCACCCCCAACAACCTGCATTTCCCGGTGGCCAAGGCGTTCCTCGAGGCCGGCTTCCACGTGGTCTGCGAAAAGCCGATGACTATCAGCCTGGAGCAGGCCCTGGAGCTGCGCGAGCTGGTGCGCCGCACCGGCCGGGTGTTCGTGCTCACCCACAACTACACCGGCTACCCGATGGTCAAGCAGGCCCGGGCGATGGTGGCCCCGGGGCTGCTCGGCGTCCTCAAGAAGGTGGTCGTCGAGTACCCCCAGGGCTGGCTGATGACCCGGCTCGAGCTGACCGGCAACCCGCAGGCCCTCTGGCGCACCGACCCGACCAGGCCGGGCCGGCCGGCGCCATGGGCGACATCGGCTCCCACTGCGCCAACCTCGCCCACTACATCACCGGCCTGGAGATCGAGGAACTGTGCGCGGACCTGACCACGTTCGCCGCCGGCCGGGCCGCTGGATGACGATGACAACGTGCTGCTCCACTTCCGGGGCGGCGCCCGCGGCATCCTCCAGGCCAGCCAGATCGCCGCCGGCGAGGAGAACAACCTCAAGATCCGCATCTACGGCGAAAAGGGCGCGCTCTGCTGGCGCCAGGAACACCCCAACTATCTCTATTTAGCCGTCCCGGCGCCCCGGTGGAGATCTGGCGTCGCGGCCATGGCTACCTGTCCCCGCTGGCCCAGGCCGCCTGCCGCGTCCCGCCCGGGCACCCCGAGGCCTACATCGAGTCCTTCGGCAACATTTACCTCGGGGCGACCGCCAGCATCCGGGCCTGCGATAGCGGAAAGCCCAGGCCCGAGCACGCGCTGGACCATCCCGACGTCGAGGACGGCGTGATGGGGATGGCCTTCATCGAGACCGTGATCGAAAGCGGCCGGTCCGGCCGCAAGTGGACCCAATTCAAGAAGTACTGAAGCAACCGATGGCGGGGAGCGCTCCGGCGAATGGGCGCTCCCCGCTGCTGTCTTCCAGACCACCCGCACCGCTTTAAGGAGACCCGCGATGGCGCGACCAGTCACTCTCTTCACCGGCCAGTGGGCCGACCTGCCGCTGGAAACGATGTGCCGAGAAAGCGAAAGAGTTCGGCTACGATGGTCTGGAGCTGGCCTGCTGGGGCGACCACATGGAGCTGGACAAGGCCCTGGAGGAGCCCGGCTACCTGGACAACAAGAAGAAGCTGCTGGCCAAGTACGGCCTCAAGTGCTGGGCGATCTCCAACCACCTCTCCGGCCAGCTCACCTGCGACCTCAACGACGATGCCCGCTCGGACATCTTCGCTCCGACAGTCGGCCACGGGCAACTCCGAGGCCAAGCGGCGCTGGGCGGTCGAGGCCCAGAAGAAGGCGGCCCGGGTGGCCAAGAAGTTCGGGGTGAAAGTGGTCAACGGGTTCACCGGCTCGCCGATCTGGCACCTGCTCTACATCTTCCCGCCGGTCAGCGCCGAGATGATCGAGGAGGGCTTCCAGCGGTTCGCCGAGATCTGGAACCCGATCCTGGATGTTTACGACGCCGAGGGCGTGAGGTTCGCCCTGGAGGTGCATCCGACCGAGATCGCCTTCGACATCGTCACCGCCCGACGCGGCGCTGAAGGCTCTGGACCAGCGCAAGGAGTTCGGCTTCAACTTCGATCCCAGCCACCTGCACTGGCAGGGGGTCGACCCGGTGAGGTTCATCCAGGAGTTCGGCGACCGGATCTACCACGTGCACATGAAGGACGCGATCGTCACCCTGGACGGCGACATCGGGCATCCTCGCCAGCCACCTCAATTTCGGCCAGCCCGGCCGCGGCTGGGATTTCCGCAGCCTCGGGACGCGGCGAGGTCAATTTCGAGGAGATCATCCGTGAGCTCAACCGCATCGGCTACGAGGGGCCGCTGTCGGTGGAGTGGGAGGATGCCGGCATGGACCGCGAGCATGGCGCGCCGCGAGGCCTGCGAGTTCGTGCGTAATGTGGATTTCCCGCCCTCGGCGGCAGTGTTCGACAAGGCGTTCGGAGATTAGGCTCACCCGCGGGCGGGTCCCGCAGAAGGAGTCTGCGAGATGTATGCAGAAATTGCTGATGCTGTCGCTGTCGTCTGCGCCGCCCTGGCGCTGACCGCGGTCGCCGCGGCCGCCCAGGACCAGCCGGCCCCGCCCAAGGGGCGGCTCCTGATGATCACCGGAGTCGACCGATTTCATGACTGGCACTCGGCCAGTATCGCCATCCGCAAGCTGCTCGAAGCATGGCGGCCTGGCGGTGACGGTCAGCGAGGACCCCTGGGTGCTCACCACCGCGGGGATGCAGGACTACGATGGGATCATCATGGTCCACTACAACCGGGATGAGCGCTGGCCCGCCCCGGTCGAGCAGGCCCTGGTGCGCCTGGTCCGCGGCGGGATGGGGATCGGGATCATCCATTCCTCCGACAACTCTTTCCCGGGCTGGACCGAGTACGAGGAGATGGTGGGCCTGCTCTGGCGGACCAACGCCGAGCCCAAGGCCGGCCATGACAAATTCGGGCCGTACACGGTGAAGGTTACCGACCAGCAGCATTTCATCACGAAAGGGGTGGAGGATTTCCCCACCACGGATGAGCTCTACCGCGACCTGACCAGCTACTCGGACTTCCAGGTGCTGGCCCAGGCGTTCAGCCGCGACAAGCAGCGCGACTACCCGCTGATCATGGTCAAAACTTACGGCCAGGGCCGGGTCTTCCACACCGTGCTGGGCCACAACACCGAGTCGATCGAGGCCGAGGGCTTCCGGGTCACCACCCTGCGGGGGATGCTCTGGGCGATCGGTCAGGACCGCTGAAGCGGCTAACCCCCACAACGAAGGAGCTTCGAGCATGTCCAGAAAGCACAACATCGGCCGTCGGGATTTCTTCCGCTCCGGCGCCGCGCTGACTGTCGCCGCGGCCGGGATCGCCGCCGGACCGGCGCTGGGGACCGGGGGAAAGGTGTTGGGGGCCAGTGACCGCCTGCGGGTGGGAGTGATCGGTCCCGGCCGGATGGGCCGCGGCAGACATGATGGCGTTTGCCGCCAATGAGGGCGTGGAGATCGCCGCGGTCTGCGACTGCTACGCTCCCAACCTCGAGCTGGGTCTCAAGGCGCTGGCCGAGGCCGGCAAGCCCAAGCCCCAGACTTGCACCGATTTCCGCAAGATCATCGACATGAAGGACATCGACATCGTGATCGTCGCCAGCCCCGATCACTGGCACCCGCTGCAGACCGTGATGGCCTGCCACGCCGGCAAGGATGTCTATGTCGAGAAGCCGGTCTCGGTCTGTGTCGCCGAGGGGCGCAAGATGGTCGAGGCCGCCCGCAAGAACAACCGGATCGTCGGGGTCGGCACCCAGCAGCGCTCGGGCGCGCATTTCCAGCGCGCGGTGAAGATGGTGCAGGATGGCGCCCTGGGCAAGGTGATGCGGGTCAGTACCTGGAACTACGGCAACGAGTGCCCGGAGGGGATCGGCAACCCGCCCGACAGCGCCCCGCCGACCGGCCTGGACTGGGAGATGTGGCTGGGGCCCGCGCCGAAAGTGCCTTACAATGTCAACCGCTTCGGCCCGCCGGTCGAGGATCGCTGGTCGAGCTTCCGCTGGTTCTACGACTATGCCGGCGGCTGGATCACCGACTGGGGCACCCACCTGATCGATATCGTGAACTGGGCGATGCAGGTAAAGGGCCCGCAGTATGTCAGCGCCTCGGGCGGCAAGTTCGCCCTCAAGGATAACCGCGACACCCCGGACACCCTGGTGGCGAGCTTCCAGTACCCGGAGTTCCTGCTCACCTACGAGAGCCGGGTGGCCAGCCGCGCCTGCGGCGACTCGCGCGGCTATGGGATCGAGTTCCACGGCACCGAGGCCACGCTCTATCTCAACCGCGAGGGCTACAAGCTGCAGCCCGAGTGGGAGAGCGCGGAGAACGGCGAGAGCCGGCCGGTGAAGATGCCGATCGAGTCCGAGGGCTCCGAGCAGCACGCGGCCCATGTCAAGTCCTACCTGGCGTGCGTGCGCAACCGCCAGCGCTTCATCGCCGACATCGAGGATGGCCATTTCGCCTCGGCCACCCCGCACCTGGGCAACATCGCCTACCGCCTGGGCCGGGGTTTCAAGTACGACCCGGAGCGCGAGCTGGTGATCGGGGATGAGGAAGCCGGCCGCATGTTGATGCGCCAGTACCGCGCCCCCTGGAGCCTGGCCTGAGATTGGCTTGCCGTTCGAGATCCGGCCGCGGGCCGGCGAAAAAGTTCGGAAAGTGGGAATGGACCGGGGGGAGGGCGGAAGATCCCGAGGGCCTCGGGAGTTCCGTCCTCCCCCCGGAGCAACTGGGCATCTCCTCACCTTGGAGTTTTTTTTGAAACTGTCCACAGCTTGTCCACCGGCGCGCCGGGCGGGCCGGGAGGGCTGCAACGGTTTGCCGGGGAGAAGCTCCAAGCCTTGTCAGAAAACAGTTTGAGAAAAGTGAAGAAAATTTTTTACATTTCCCAAGATCAAGAATTAATTTCAATCTGGTTTTGGTTGTGGATAACTCCAGGTTTTTCCGTTAACTGCTTGGCGTTCGGTTAACCCTCGTGGCGGCAGGAGTTCCAATCCGGCGCGGATGTGCGCCTGGCCGGATTTTGCGCAAATCTTCCGCCGCTGTTGATTTCTATCTTGCGCCGGGAAGGGAGGATCGGCAATGGTGACCGGACTGGTGATCCTGACTGTCGAGCGCGACCGGATCGAGGCGGTGGCCGGGGAAGTGGCCGCGCTGGAGGGCATCTCCGAGGTCTACTCGGTCGGCGGCCGTTTCGATCTGGTGGCGATCATCCGCGCCCGGGACAACGAGCAGTTGGCGGAAATCGTCACCGGCCACCTGCTCAAGATCGATGGGATCAGGACCAGCGAAACCCTGATCGCTTTCAAGGTGTACTCCCGCCACGACCTGGAGCGGATGTTCTCGATCGGCGCCTGAGCCCATGCCCCGCGCGGGGTTGTGGCTTCGCGCTAAACCGCCCGCCGTTTCGGGCCGATATATGGGGTATGACCGCCGCGGCCCCCCCACGGAAGGGGCCGCCCTTTTGTGCCAACCGGCCCCTCCTCCGGCTGCAGCGGGGAGGAGCCATGCACCCGGGCGCGCATGCTCCAGACCGAGCTTTCCACCCTCGTCACCAACCTCCGGCTGATCCGGGCCCGCTACCCCTCTGTTCACCGCCGGCTGGACCAGAAGGTGATCAGCGGCGTGCTCGATGGCCTCTACCGTTGCGAGGATGGCCGGTTCGCTTACCTGGTCGAGGATGAGCGCAAGCACCGCATCCTGATCAAGGAGTCCGGCCGCAAGGTGGAGGTCGGCGGCAAGCGGATGGTGATTCTGCTCGGGATCGGCCTCGGCTACCAGTTGTTCGACATCTTCCGCCGCCTGGAGCGGGACCAGCTCCTGGTCGCGGTGGAGACCCGCCCCGACCTGCTCTGCAAGAGCCTCTATGTCCACGACTGGAGCGAGCTGCTGGGGGCCGAGAATTTCCGCCTGTTCCTCGGCCATGACCAGCACCAGCTCTCCGAGCTGGCCGAGCGGATCGGCCAGGCCCCGGAGCGCGAGGAACTGGCCCTGCTGGACAACAAGGTCCTGGTCACCATCGACCAGCGGCCTTACTCCTGGTGGAACCTCTACTTTTATCTGATCTCCGGCCTGCCGCTGGATGGGATCCGGGTCATCAACGCCGTGATGGGCGGGTTCAACCTCTGGGACCCGGACAACCTGTTCCTGAACATGCCCTCCGAGTTCCTGGGAAAGAAGGTGTCCGAGCTGGAGCCGGACCAGATCTACTCCCGCTTCCGCACCCTGGCCCGGGTGCTGGCCCCCGGCCTGCAAACCATTCGCAGCGGGGCGCTGCCCTGCCTCAAGGCCCCGGACAATGACTCCGCCCGCGGCCGGGTCTCGGTGGTGGTGCTCTGCTGGAACAAGTGCGACCACACCCGCCATTGCCTGGAAAGCCTGCTGGCCCGCACCGACTACCCGGAGCTGCGGGTGATCGCGGTGGACAACGGCAGCACGGATGGCACGGCGGTGCTGCTGCAATCACTGGCGGCGCGGGACCCGCGCCTGACTCCCCTCGTTCCTCGAGTCCAACCGCGGGATTTCGGCGGGCGCCAGGCCGGGCTGGAGCTGGCCGATGGCGAGTTCGTGCTGTTCCTGGACAACGATACCGAGATCGAGCGCCCGGATTTCCTGCGGATCATGGTCGACTGCCATCCGCAGCCACCCCAACATCGGCTCCACCGGCGCTTTCCCGATCGCTTACACTTCCGACCGGGATGACAGCCTGATCCAGTGCGTGCATGTCCCCGGCCTGGCGGTCCCGGTGGCCTGGGTCAGCGGCTACTGCCTGCTGGTGCGCCGCCGCGCCCTGGCCGAGATCGGCGGGCTGGAGCCGGAGGCGTTCGCGGCCTACGGCGGCGAGGATGTCTACCTCGGCTACCGGCTGCGCGAGCAGGGCTGGATCACGGTCTCCACCTCCGACCTGGTGGGGGTGAGCCATCACATCGTGCACGGCCAGAACCATTACGACTATGACTGGCGCGCCGCGGGCGAGAAGAACCGCGCCCTGTTCCACCGCCGCTTCGGGCCCCGCCGCCGCCTGCTCGATCCCGCCCGGGACAACCGCATCGCCCTCGGCCGCTGGGACCCCGACCGCCAGGCCCTGGCCTGACCCCGATTGCTACAATCGATACAACTGCGAAAACAACCGCTGCGGGGGAGGGAGGAAACTTTTTGAAAAAAGTTTCCTCCCTCCCCCGGGCCCCCTCCTGCTTTCCAAACTTTTTCTGTATTCGGGATGTAGCCGCGGGCTGAATCCGAGCCGCCTGGTCAGGAATTGCCTGGGCGGCGGGTCTTGAAACCCGCCGCTATGCTGGATTACACTGTTACCCGCAGCTCGGGCTTGGCAGGATCATCGGGAGCGAGGGTAGGGGCGTCCGGCCGGACGCCCCGACCGCCGGCGCTCCCTGCGGTCTCGTTTTCCGGCGCTCTGGCTGCTATCCCTGCTTTTGCTGATGGTGCGGCGCCCGGGCATGACACCCCCGGCCCCGCTGCAAGCGGGGCCACCCAATCCAGCGGGAACATCGACGGACACCAGCCAGTTGCTCCACAACCACGGGCGGAGCAAGCACAGTCCCCCCTGGCAGGGGGGCGTCGGCGTTGCCCGCCGGGGGGTAGCGTACAGGGTCGCACGATACCAGATTAATTGAAGAATAGTGGTGGGCGAGTTTTGCGCCGCACAGACTCTTGCTTCTTGGTCACAGAAGAAGAATAACAATGACCATCAAAGAGCTAGCTGCCTAGTTGGGAGTTTTCAGCCGGCAGGCCATGGGTAACTTTATCGCCGCCCCGGTTCCCCCAAATCGTCCAACTGTTGCTCCAAATGGGGCATCCGGCGCGACCCGGCCTTGCTCCGCTTCCCGGAAAAGCTTATTTTTTGCCGTTGAGGGCGGTCTTCCGCCCGCGGCACGGTGCTTGCTATACCCCCTTCCAGTGCATTTCAGCGAACCCACCATCAGCCGGGGAGGCCGCCACGGACCGCCAGCGTGTCTACGAGCTGCTCACCGAGTACACCGAAAAGCGAGAGCCTGATCAGCCACGCCCTGGCGGTGGAGGCCGCCATGCGCGCCTACGCCCGGCAATTCGGCGAGGACGAGGAGACCTGGGGGGCGATCGGCCTGATCCACGACTTCGACTATGAGCAGCACCCCAGCCTGGAGGAGCACCCCTCATGTCGGGGCGGCGATCTGCTGCGCGAGCGCGGCTGGCCCGAGGAGGCGGTGCGGGCGGTGCTCTCCCATGCCGATGGGCCGGGAGTCGCGGCGCGACACCCTGGCTGGAGAAGTCCCTGTTCGCGGTGGATGAGCTGACCGGCTTCATCACCGCGGTGGCCCTGGTCCGTCCCAGCCGCTCGCTGGATGACCTGACAGTTTCCAGTGTCAGGAAGAAGATGAAGACCCGGGCATTTGCCGCGGCGGTGGACCGCGAGGAGCTGCAGCACGGGGCCATCGCGCTGGGAGTGGAGTTCGACCGCCATGTCGAGTTCGTGATCGCCGCCCTGCGCCCGATCCAGCGCGAGCTGGGGCTGGAGCCCCTCAACCCCTGATGCTGACCGGCTGTCCGGGATCTGGTGTTTTAGATTTCAAATCACAAGTGCTTTACAGCGCTGCAACCTGAAACCGAGAGTGGGAAGATGAATTGTCCTAACTGTAACGTTCTGCTGCAGATGACCGAGAGGCAAGGGATTGAAATCGATTATTGCCCACAGTGTCGTGGAGTGTGGTTGGACCGTGGAGAACTGGACAAGATTATCGAGCGCTCCACTTTAGAGGAACGCCCCCGGGAGCATAAGGAACAAGAGAAGTATTACGGCGACAAGCAACACCATGATGGCGAGCACCATGATGACTCTCGCTATGGGAAGAAACGAAAGAGTTTTCTTAGCGAACTTTTCGATTGAGACATTTTAGTTGCTAATGACTGATAAAGTACGGAAATGACATTGATGTGATCGGTTTTGGCGGGAGGTTGTCAGCATTTATCTTGCGCATGGCGGCGGGATGTCGTATGATAGATCAGGCCTCTGCTGTGATCCTTCATTACCCCCCGCGAGGATACCGTCATGCGCCGGATCGTGCTGCTGTTGTGTGGCCTCTCCCTGCTGTGGCTCCTGGCCTGCGGTGAAGACTCTCCTTCCGCCCTGACCGGGCCGGAGGACCAGCCGCCGGTCGACCTGACCCTGTTCGACATGAGCGGACTGTCGATTTCCGGTTTGTCCGGGCCGACGGTGGGTCAGGACAGCAGCGCCCGCGAAGCTGCATTTCAGCAGGTGCGGGAGCGGATGTGCCTGGCGGTGGCCGCGGGGAGGATCGACACCCTGGTCGCCGAGGATTTTCTGGTCAGCGACACCTGGCCGCCGGCCGGGGCCTTGCCGCAGGAATACAGCCGACTCACCATCCGGTTGGTCAAGGACAATACTGTTCCGCCGCCCTGGGAGTACTGGGGGGGAACCTACGCTTTCCCGAATACCGGTTGTGACTCGGTGAAAGTCTACCGGTTCGAGTGGGGGGATGAGAACATCGAGTACCGGGACTGCCAGACGCAGTATGGTGTGACTGTCATCCGGCGCGACCAGAGCCGCGGGCCGACTCCGGTCGGCTGGTGAGCGGGAGGGCAGGCGGCCGGTTGCGGCTGGAATCCGGAAAAGATCTGCGAGTGATTCAGGGCCGGGAGCGTTTCCGGCCCTCGCTGTTTTGTCCCTGTTCGTCTCCTCGTTGCCGCCCGCAGACTACCCCACCTCGAACCCCAGCGCCTCCCGAACCCAATCCTGGCGAGATTCAGCCATGGTAGCAGTCCCTCTCGCCGCGGGGTCGCTCGTTCCCGGCGGCGATCTGGCCAGCGCCGGAATCCAGCCATCGCCGGGGCCTCCAACCAGCGGGTCGGGGCAGGTGCCGCGATGGTGATGGCAGAAACTGGAAAACTCTATCATTTATTGAATTATGGGCTGATCCGACAAGAGTAAATTCATCCATTGACAAGCAGGAGGATCGGGGGTAAAATCGAACCAGCCGCTACCCCGGTCTCGATTCTTCGTGATCGGCCAGGCCGTTTGCCGCATCCCGGCCTGCGATCTTCCACTGTCCCGGTGGATCTGGAGCGCGCGATTGCTGCCGGGCGGCTGAGCGACCGGAAGCTGGGATTCCGGATCTCACCTCCACAGCTTCAAGCCCAAGCACCAGACCTGGTAATCCGCGCGGCAGAGGCTTCCCGAAGCCTTCTCTGCCGCCCGCATCGATGATCCGCTGCCGCTTGCGCCAGTCGGAGTCACTTGCCGGGAGGTACCCGATGAAGATGGTCAGGTCGCGGGTGATCTCTTACTGGCTGGGGATTGTCCTGCTGTTCTGGGTGTTCGATGCCCTGCTGGATGACCTGCTGTTCCACGATGGAACCTTCCTGCAGACCGTGCTTACCGATGTCGAGGCCGATGATCTCTGGGCGCGCCTGTTCGTGATCAGCTCTTTTTTGGTGTTCGGCTGGCTCAACTACCGGCTGCTGGCGCGGTCCCGGCACTCGGAGGAGCAACTGCGCCGGAGCCGGGATGATTTCGGCGCCCTGTTCGAAAGCGCATCGGATGGGGCGGTGATCTGCCGGCTGGATGGCCGGATCGAGAGGACCAACCGGGCGCTGCAGCAAATGCTCGGCTACCAGCCCGAGGAACTGCGGCGGCTCAGGTTCTGGGAACTTTCCCCCGAGAGTTGGCGGTCGGCGGACCGGGCCGCCCTGGAGAACCTGCTGGCCGGCGAACGGATGGAGCCGTTCGAGAAGGAGCTGCGGGCCAGGAGCGGCCGGCTGGTCCCGGTGTCGGTCAATGGCTGGATCATCCGGGATGGGCAGGGCCGGCCGGAGCGGTTCGGCGGCTTCATCCGGGACCTGACCGGCCGGAAAGAGGCCGCCCGCCGCTTTGTCGAGAGCGAGAGCCGCTTCCATGAGCTGTTCGACAACCTGAACAGCGGGGCGGTAGTGTACCGGACCACCGCTGGCCTGGATTTCACGATCATCAATTTCAACAAGGGCGCCGAGCGGATCGAGGGGATCGGACGGGAACGGGTCCTGGGGCGACGGGTCGAGGAGGTGTTCCCGGAGGTCGGGAAGGTCGGGTTCCCGGAGCTGCTGGGCCGGGTCTGGCGCAGCGGACTGCCGGAGCGGATGCTGTTCGAGATTCCGGGCCAGGCGGGAGAGGTGGTGGGGTGGCGGGACAATTTCGTGTTCCGGCTGCCCTCCGGAGAGGTGGTGACGGTCTATGAGGACATCACCAAGCGGGTCTTGGCCGAGCAGGCGCTCCAGGAGCGCGAACGCGACTTCCGCACCGTGTTCGACAGCGCCGCCGATGCGGTGTTCATCATGGACATCGAGGGGCGGTTCATCGAGGTGAACCAGGTGGCCTGCAGCCGGCTGGGCTACCACCGGGAGGAACTGCTGCGGATGGGCATGCGGGAGGTCGACAGCCCCCGGTTCAGCCACCTGATCCAGGAGCGTAAGCAACTGCTCCTGGCGGTCGGTTGCAGCTTTGTCGAGACCGCGCATGTGGCGCGGGATGGTTCGGAAATCCCGACCGAGATCAGCAGCGCTCTGGTGGAATTCTCCGGCCGCCCGGCCGTGATGGCGGTCGCCCGCGACCTGACCGAGCGCTACAAGGCCGAGGAGATCCGGCGCGAGAGCGAGCGGCGCTACCGCACCCTGTTCGAGACCTCCCCATTGCCGATCCGCCTCTCGGATGACCAGGGAAAGATTATCGATGTCAACCGCGCCTGGGAGCAGCTGACCGGCTACAGCCGGGAAGAGGCGGTCGGCAGCGACCTGAGCTCGTTGTACCACGATGCCGGGGAGCTGGAGCGGATGCTGGCGAACCTCCGGGACCAGGGCGCGTTGCGGGACTTCGAGATGCAGGTCAGCCGCAAGGATGGCAGTTGCCGCGACTGCCTGATCGCGACCGCTCCGCACCTGGGGCCGGATGGCCGGATCGAGTATTACCAGAGCTTCATCCACGACATCACCGAGCGCAAGCAGTTGCAGAGCCAGTTTCTGCAGGCGCAGAAGATGGAGGCGGTGGGCCGGCTGGCCGGCGGGATCGCCCACGACTTCAACAACCTGCTCACCGCGATCATCGGCTACGCCGACATGCTGGCTGCTGGAGAGCGACCCCGCCGGCCAGCTCCACGCCGACCTGTGGGAGATCCAGACCGCCGCCGGCCGGGCGGCGGAGCTGACCCGCCAGCTCCTGGCCTTCTCCCGCCGGCAGGTGATCGAGCCGCGGGTGGTGGACCTCAACCGATCCTCGTCCGCGAACCGACAAGCTGCTCCGCCGGCTGATCGGCGAGGACATCCAGCTGGTGACCAGCGCCGCGGCGGACCTGCTGGCCGGTGCGGGTCGACCCGGGCCAGCTCGAGCAGGTGCTGGTCAACCTGGTGGTCAACGCCCGGGACGCCATGCCCGCCGGCGGCCGGCTGACCCTGGAGACCGCCAACGTCGTCCTGGACGAGGCGTACTCGCGCCAGCATGCCGAGGCCGAGACCGGCGAGTACGTGATGCTGGCGGTCACCGACACCGGCGCGGGCATGGACGAGGAGATCCTGGCGCACGGTCTTCGAGCCGTTCTTCACCACCAAGGAGCACGGCAAGGGCACCGGGCTGGGGCTCTGCCACCGTGCTACGGGATCGTCCAGTCAGCACGGCGGCCACATCTGGGTCGACAGCGAGCCGGGGCGCGGGACCACGGTCAAGGTCTATCTGCCGCGCTGCGAGGGGAATCCGGAGCACCTGGAGGCCAAGCCGCCGAGGGAGCGATGCCGCGGGGACTGGAGAACATCCTGCTGGTGGAGGATGAGGCCAACCTGCGGCGGATGGTGGTCCGCCTGCTGCAGAATGCCGGCTACACGCTGTTCGAGGCGGCGGATGGACAGCAGGCGCTGCAGCTTGTCCGCGGGATGGCCCCGGGCCAGCTCCAGCTGATGATCACGGACGTGGTGATGCCCAAGCTGGGCGGCAGGGAGCTGGCCGGGGAGGTGATGAAAACCCACCCCGGAATCCGGGTGCTGTATGTCTCCGGTTACACCCAGAACTCGATCGTGCACAACGGGGTGCTGGAGGAGGGGATCGACTTCCTGCAGAAACCGTTCACCCCGGATGTCCTGGGCCGCAAAGTCCGCGAGCTGCTGGACCGCCCGGACTGAGCGCCCGAGGGCGCGGCCGTAATGCCGGGTGTCCACGCAGGACACGAAGGGTCACGAAGGTTTATTTTGATGCGGTGGCTTCGTGTCCTTTCCTGGGGAAGCTCCAGCCGTCTGCTAATCCCGTAAATCCTGCGGATTTTTCTACTTCTGTGACCAGAAGTAGCAAGAGTCTTATGAAGCCAAGGCCGCGAAGCTGAATAATCTGTAAGCTCTTCAACAGGCAGCGGTGTGCCTGCGGTAGTCCACCGCTCCCTCGGTGCTCGCCGCGTTTCGCGCCATCCCTGGCGCGGCAACGCATGGCCTGCCGGGCTCAAGCGGCTGCTTCGCGCCACGATGGAAATTGTGCGGCAATGACACCGCTGTCTTTTGCCTCCAGCCGCGGCCCGCAAGACCACTTCACCCCCCATCAGTAATCCCTTTCCTCAAGGCAGGTTCCATGCTTCGTTGCATGGAGTTGGGCCGTAGGGGCGGGGCATGCCCCGCCCCTACAAGCAATTACGGGTTTTCTCCTGTTGTCCGGACCAGGCGGGATCATCGGGATCGGTCGTAGGGGCGTCCGGCTGGACGCCCCAGTGTGCTGCCAGTGATCCCGCGTGAAACTTCCGAAAAAGTTTGGGAAAGTGGGTAGGGGCCGGGGGGAGGGCGGAAACCTTTTTCAAAAGGGTTCCGCCCTCCCCCCGGAAATCTGGTGATCTTTAGGCTGTTGTCGTGGAATCCGCTTCACGCTCCCAAGCCGTTGAACCGCACCTCGCGGGTGCTGCGCTCCTTTCCGGTGGGGACAGTCAGCGGGCCGTAGAGCTCGGGCCTCCGGGTGGCGATCCAGCGGCCGCCGGAGTTGTTGACCAGCAGCGCGGGGTCCAGCTCCGTCACCACCAGCTCATCCCGGGGACTGAAAGTCTCGGCCAGCACCCTTCCGTAGGGATCGAGCGCCAGCGCCCCGCCGGTGCGGATCTCATCATCATCCACCCCCACCCCGTTGCTGAACAGGTAGAACACCCCATTGTCGTGGGCCCGGCTGGGCAGCCAGCGCATCAGCCAGCCGCGGCCCTTGTCGCCGCGGAACTCGCGCTCGACAGCCTCCGGGTCCTGGTGGCGGCGCTCCCACAGCTCGCGGTCCACCACTCCCATCGTGTGCGGGTCTCCCGAGCGGCAGCCGCCGGTCTGGTGCGGGGCCAGGATCAGTTGAGCGCCCATCAGCGCGGTGATCCGGGCATTCTCCACCAGGTTGTTGTCGTAGCAGGTGAGCACTCCCACCCGCCAGCCCTCGGGCAGGTCGAACACCGTGAATGAGTCGCCGCTGTCCAGGTAGGGGCTGACAAAAGCGTGCAGCTTGCGGTGGCGCTCCAGCCGGCCATCGGGCATCGCCACCGCGAACGTGTTGAACATCCGTCCGGCGGGGGCCAGCTCCACCAGCCCGGCGCCGACAGTCAGGCCGCTCTCCCGGGACAGGGCCAGCAGCTCCCGGCAGAGCGGCCCCTCCGGCACCGGCTCGGCCAGGGCGCGCAGCTCACCGGCGCTCAGGTGGCGCAGGAAGAAATAGCCGGTCAGGCAGCACTCGGGAAACAGCACCAGGTGCGCCCCCTCCCGCCGGGCTTCCTCGGTGAAATGCCGCACCTTGGCGAAATTGGCGGCCTTGTCGCCCGCCGCGTGCTCGAACTGCACCGCGGCCACCCGCAGCTTGTCCATCGGGGTTCGCTCCTTTCATCCCAATGTTACAACAAAGACTATTATCCACGAAGCACACGAAGGTACCCAAGAAAAAATTCGTGTTTCTTCGTGTACTTCGTGGAAAAATTCTTTCTTTTATCCCGGACCGCCGGCCGGCCTCACCAGTCGATCTCGTTCAGCGCCCGATCGACCACCTCGCGCAGGCGGAAATCCGGCTCATCGCGGTAGGGGGGCTCATCCTTGAGGAAACGGCCGCGGTCGAACAGCGGGACAATCTTGCCCGGCGGGTCGATCCGCACCACCGTATCCCCCTTCCAGTCCACCCGGTACTCCCGGCCATCCAGCACCTCGCTGCGACGTTCGCGCGGCAGGGGGTAGATCACCGAGATCCGTTGGCCGGCCAGGGTCTCGGGGAAAGAGACATAATCGCCATCCCAGGTGAACTCCACCTGGGCCCCATCGATCCGGCACAGCACCCGGCTGCGGTCGGCAAAGCCCGGGACCCGTACCAGCAATGGCAGGGGGTAGTACATCACGATGTCCACCCGGCCGGCATAGGGGCGATAGCTCTCGACCCGGCACCAGGGGGTTTCGCGGTTGAGGGCCAGGTTGACCCGGACTCCGCCGTCGGGGTCGCGGGTGACAATCCGGCGCCAGGCCAGGAACAGCCCCCAGGCTCCGTGCGGCCCGCAGCAGTTCTGGATCGCCCCCTTGACCCGGGCGTTGGGGTCCACCAGGTCATTGGGCGCTCCCCAACCGGCAAAACAGCCGCGCACCCGCGCGGGCACCTCCGTGAACGAGGAGGCGATGTTGTCCTCCCGCCGGACGCCGGAGCGCATCCAGCCGGTGTCGAGGAGCTGGGCGGCGGTGAAATAGTTGCGCAGGTAACGCTCGGCCAGGTCCCAGTACTGCGGATAACCGTGCTGGGCCAGCAGCAGGGCGCACTGCAGCAGGTCCACCACGGCGCAGATTTCGCAGGAGTGGGAGTCCTCGGGCTTCATCCAGTCCCGGCCCTCCATCTCGCGCACCCAGCCGAAATCGCTGGCCAGGCTGTCGGCGGCGTAGCGCACCAGGGCCTCGGCCCAGTCCAGGCGCTCCTGGTCGCCCTCCAGCGCCGCGACCCGGATCACCCCGGCCAGCGTGAACAGCGCCCCGTGGACATTGGCGATCCCCAGCACCTTGCCCTCGCCGAGCGAGGTGTGGTGGTAGCGCACCACGAAATCGGCCAGCCCGTGGGCCAGTTCCAGGGCGCGATGGCTGCCGGTGACCTCGTGGTACTTGACCAGCGGGGTGATCCAGCCGCCGGAGTGCTGGCCGACCCGCGGAGCGCCGGCGGTGTCCGGGCGATAGCCGGGCGGCAGGGCCTCCTTCTCGAAACGGATGCAGTCCGGCTGGCGGATCGCCAGGCGCTCGAGGCCATCGAGCATCCCCTCGAGCTGCTCCAGCACCGCCGGATCGCGGTCGGCCATGTAGAGCGAGAGCAGGCCCATGAAATCGCTGCGATTGTCCCACAGGTTGAGCTCGGCCCGGCCATCGCCGCGGGCGAACGGGCTGTGGGCCGGCCGCCAGCAGAGGCCATTCCCCCCGGTCATGGTGCGGCAGATCAGCCGCTGGTAGTCGCGCTCGGCCTCCAGCCCCTCCAGGCTGCCGGTCACCTGGCGCGCCGCCACCAGCCCGTAGAGGTTGCGGCCGGGATTCTCGCAGTAGTCCCAGTGGTTGTGCCGCAGCTCGGCGGGGTCCTCATCGTAGAAAGTCCAGAAATAGGGCAGCCGGCCCTGGGCGGGATCGCCCACCCGGACCAGGAACTCCAGCGAGGCCCGGGCGTGCTCCCGCAGGTCCAGCGTGTCCGGCACGCGGCGGACCCGGCCTTGGCCGGGGCCGCAGGCCAGCGCCGGCAGCGACAGCAGCGACAGGATCAGGAGGCTGAGCTTGGAGATTTTTCAGCATCGCGGACTCCTGGGCGACAGTTTTCAGTCGAGCACCGGCAGGACCAGGCGCGAGGGGTGCGCGCGGTCGTGGAACACCTGCTGACTGGCGGGCCGTGATTCGGCCTTCCCGGCCAGGCCGGCGCCGGGAGTGTTGAGGTTACGGTCGAAACGGGGGAAATTGCTGCTGGAGATGTCCAGCCGCAGCCGATGCCCCGGCAGGAACACATTGGCGGTGGGGGTGAGCTCGATGGTCAGCTCGTAAGGCTTACCCGGCTCCAGCTCCTCCCAGCGCTCCCAGCCATTGCGCAACGGGGCGCGCAGGATTCCGGAAGAGATGTTGATCGCCCGGCCATCGGGATAGAGGTCCACCAGCGTGGCGGTGAAGTCGGTGTTGACCGCGCTGGAGGCGATCCACAGCTTGACAGTCACCGGCCCGGCGACAGTCAGCGGCGCGGCCAGCGGCTCGCCGGTGAACACCAGCACATCATCCCGGCGCTCGACCGGGCGCTGGTCGAACGGCCCCTGCGGAGTGATCGCCTCGCGGCAGCAGTCATTGCCGCCGAGGGTCGGGACCGGGTTTTCCGGATCGTAGGTATAGGCTTCCACCCGTTCGCCGGCGGACGGGGCGGTGCGGTCCAGCCGGCCATCGCCGAGCAGGCTGTTGGCCCCGCGGCGGGAGTGGAGGAAGAACTCGGCGGCGGTCGCTCCCTCCGGCGGCCAGCTCTGGAAGTCGCGGTAACGGTTTTCGCCCATCATGAACAGGCGCACCGGGGCCTCGCGCTCCAGGCCGTTGTCCTGGCCCTTCAGCCAGTGGTCGAACCAGCGCAGGGCCAGGTCCTGGTGATCCACCGCGGCCGCGGTCCCGAACTCGATCTGCCCGGTCCGGGTCGGGGAGGCGGAGGAGTGGGACGAGGGCCCCACCAGCAGGCGCGCCCCCTGCGCTGGATTCCGGCGTGGCGCCGCGCTCGCGCATCCCGGCGAAATTCTCGACGGTCCCCTTGATGAACACATCGTACCAGCCGCCCAGGTTGAGGGCCGGGATGCGGATTTTCTCATAGTTGTCCGCGGTGCTTAACGCTTTCCAGTAGTCATCCCGGGTGGGATGGTCCAGCCACTCCCGGTACCAGGGGACCTCGCGGCCCAGCGCGGCGGGGATCTCCGCCAGCGGCAGCACCCGGAACAGCCCGGGCCAGTCCAGCGGCTGGGCGCCCATGTCCTGGCCGACCCGGGCGCTGATGCTGAGCGCCCCCCACATCGTGTTGAAGCTCAGGGCGAACGCCCCGCCATCGTAAATCCAGTGGCGGTACATGTCGCTGGCGGCGACCACCGGGAGCATGCAGACCAGGGAGGGATGGGCCAGTCGGGCCGAAAGCCATTGGGTGGCCCCGACATAGCTGCCGCCCATCAGCCCGACCTTGCCATTGCTCCAGGGCTGGCCGGCGCACCACGCCTGGGTGTCGTACCCATCCTCGCTCTCGTGGACAAAGGGGAGGAACTGCCCCTCGCTGTCGTTCTTGCCGCGCACATCCTGCAGCACGACCACATAGCCCCGGCTGGCATAGAAGTAGCCATCCGCCGGGCCGAAGTTGTCGTAGGGGGTGCGCTCGAGCAGCACCGGGAATGTTCCGGCGGTGTCCGGGCGGTAGACATCGGTCGACAGCCGGACCCCATCGCGCATCGGCACTTTCAGGTCGAACTCGGCCCTGACCCGGTAGGGGCCCTCCGCTTGGGCTCGGACCGGGAGAGCCGCCAGCAGCAAGGCCAACGGCAGGGCCAGAGCGGCGGCCGGGAAGAAGCGGCGTGGATGGCGCATCGGACCTCGCGTGGCGGATGTGGGGGAATCGGCGCGGAATGGCCGGGCCCGCGGGCCGGCCGGGTGTGATCCTTCACTGTCAAACATAATCACTCCCCGGGGCGGAGGGAAGAGTCAATGGAAGAAATCGCCGACCGGAACTGCAACCCCGGCGGGAGTTCCACCGGAGATGGGTTGACCCGGCGGGCGCGCCGCTGTAACATTTACTGGAAAAAGATTGCTGTTATTTATATGAGCCGGCAATGCCCACCCGGAGCAGGGAGGATGATGATGGCCGAGGACCGGCGGGACTACGACCGACTGCTCGCGCTCTACCGCGAGACCACGCTGCTGGAGTCGGTGTCGCAACTGCTGGAGTGGGACCAGGAGACCAACCTGCCCCCATCCGGCGGGGCCACCCGCGCCGATCAGCTCGAGCTGCTGGCCGGGCTGGCCCACCAGCGGCTGACCGCCCCGGAGCTGGGGGAGCTGCTCGCCCGGCTGGAGGGATCCCCCCTCGCCACCGCCGATCCGCTCGGCCCGGAGGCGGTCAACATCCGCGAGATCGGGCGCCGGTACCGCCGCCGCACCCGGCTGCCGGACCGGCTGGTGCGCGAGCTGGCCCGCACCGCCTCGCTGGCGCACCGCGCCTGGATCGAGGCCCGGCGGGAGTCGGATTTCGCGCTGTTTCGCCCCTGGCTGGAGCGGACTGTCGCTCTCAAGCGCGAGCAGGCCGCGGCCCTGGGCTTCCAGGATTCCCCCTACGATGCCCTGCTGGACGAGTACGAGCCGGAGATGACCGCCCGCGAGCTGGAGCCGCTGTTCGGCGAGCTGCAGGCGGGCCTGGCGCGGCTGCTGGAGCGGATCGAGGCTTCCGCGATCAAACCCGGGCGCTCGCCCCTGGAGCGGCACTACCCGCCCGAGGGCCAACGCTGGTTCGGCCGTTTCGCCGCCACCGCGATCGGGTTCGACTTCCGCGCCGGCAGGCTGGACGAGGTGGTCCACCCTTTCTGCACGACAGTCGGCCAGGGGGATGTGCGGATCACCACCCGCTATGCTCCCGAGGATTTCGCCCAGGCCTTTTTCGGGATCATCCACGAGGCCGGGCATGGGCTCTACGAGCAGGGGCTGCCGGCCGAGCACTGGGGCACCCCGCGGGGGAGGCGGTCTCGCTGGGGGTGCACGAGTCCCAGTCCCGGCTGTGGGAGAACTTCATCGGCCGCAGCCGGGAGTTCTGGAGCCACTTCCTGCCCCTGGCCCGGGGAGTGTTCCCCGAGGCGCTGGGGGAGACCGCACTGGAGGAGTTCGTGCGGGCGGTCAACCTGGTGCGGCCCTCGCTGGTGCGGGTGGAGGCCGATGAGGTGACCTACAACCTGCACATCATCCTGCGCTTCGAGCTGGAGCGGCGGCTGATCGGCGGCGAGCTGGAGGCGGGCGAGGTCCCCGCGGCCTGGAACGAGCGCTTCCGCGAGCTGTTCGGGCTCCAGGTGCCGGACGACCGCAGCGGCTGCCTGCAGGATGTGCACTGGGCGGCCGGGCTGCTGGGCTACTTCCCCACCTACGGCCTGGGCAACCTCTACGCCGCGCAGTTTTTCCAGGCGGCGCGGGCGGCGCTGCCCGGCCTGGAGGACCAGGTCGCCGGCGGGGATTTCCATCCCTTGCGGGAGTGGCTCCGGGACAAGATCCACTCCCAGGGGATGCGCTTCCACCCCCGCGCGCTGGTGGAGCGGGTCACCGGGCGGCCCCCCGAGAGCCGCCCGTTCCTGGAGTACCTGGAGCGCAAGTACGGCGCGCTGTATGGATTCTGACCCTGAATTGATGGCCAAGATCGACTGCTCCGGGGGGAGGGCGGAAATCCACGATTAGATCGGGATTTCCCGCCCTCCCCCCGGACCCCCTTTCCACTGTCCGGAACTTTTTCGCTGGTTCGATGCTGGAGATTGGACAGCAGCTTGGTAGAGATACCGGAAGGAGGCACGATGCGCTGGCTGATTCTGCTGCTGCTGGTCATGTTCGCCTGCCTGTCGGACACCGTCCGGGCCCGGCCCGGAGCGTTGCCGCCGGGGCTGGAGCTGTTGTTGTGCGGGCAGGAGGAGGTCTTTGTCCTGCGCCTGGACCCGGAGGGGCTGCATCGGCCGGAAAAGCTCTGGAGCTGGCGCGCCGCCGACCGCCCGGAGCTGCCGGACTCGGTCAAGGGCTGGTTCGGCACCACCGATGATTGCAAGCCGCTGGCTAGGGCCGGGTGCTGATCACCTCCTCCGGCGGGGGCGCGGCCCTGGTCGACCGGGAGGGCCGGGTGCTGTTCTGGGGAGCGGCGGCCAATGCCCACTCGGCGGAGCTCTTGCCCGGAGATCGGGTGGCGGTGGCGGCCTCGCATGTCCCCGATGGCAGCGGCGATGCCCTGCTGATCTACGCTCCCGGCCTGCCGGGCGAGCTGCTGGAGCGCCATGAGCTGTCCTGGGGCCACGGGGTGTTCTGGGACCAGGAACGCGGCCTGCTTTATGCCTTGGCCGACCAGAAGATCCGCATCTTCCGCCCCCGCGGGGATGACTCCGCCCGCTACGAGCCGGTGGAGGATGTCCCCCTGCCCGAGGGTGGCGGCCACGACCTCTACCCGGTGCCCGGCACCTCATTGCTGACCATTACCACCGCCGGGCGCTGCTGGTATTTCGACCGGGAGCGAGGGGAGCTCGGGCCGCACCCATTGCTGGGAGACCTGCCGCGGGTCAAGGGGATCTGCGAGACCGCCCGGGGACAGCTCGCCTGGACCCAGGCCTTCACCACCGAGTGGTGGACCGACACCGTCCATTTCCACGGGGTCCATGGCGGCCGCCCGCTGCACCTGCCCGACCAGCACCTCTACAAGGTGCGCTGGGTGGACTGGGAGCAGTGGCAGACCCCCGCCCCCTGAGGAGCGGCGTTCGCCCTCCGCGCTCTTTCCTTGACTTGCCGCCGCCCGGCGATAGCATACATCCACGGCCCGCCAACCGCTCCCGGGTGCGGCGCGCTTCCTGTCACCACATCCCGGCACCTTTCCCCCGAGGTTCGCCATGCACCCGTTCCGCTCGCGCCTGCTGTTGATCCTGGCCGCGCTGGCCCTGGCCGGCATCGCCGCCTTTTTCGCCGCCGCCTGCGGCCGCCCGGCCCGGGCCGACTACCGCTTCCTGGCCGAGCGCCCGGATTTCGATCCCGACCTGCTGCCGGTCTCCCCGGCGGAGGGGGACACGGTCGGCAGCGATGCCCCCGGCTTCAACTGGCAGCCGGAGGAGGGGGCCGCGGGCTTCATCCTGGAGCTGAGCCGCGATCCGTTTTTCCGCGAGGGCGAGGAGCTGCTGGCCCAGGCGCGGGGAGAGGGGGGCCTGGCCCCCCAGGCGCTGACCGCTCGGCCGAAAGTGTTCCAGGGCAAGGAATCCCGGCTGGTTTCCGGTTTGCCGCTGCCGTTGCACCATCCCTCGTTCGTGCTGGGGACCGGCCGCTGGTACTGGCGCTGGCGTTGCGTGCTGGAGGGCGATGAGCTCACCCCGCCCAGCGCCGCCCGGATGTTCGTGATCCCGGAGGGCGCGGTCGAGTACACGGTCCCGCCGCTGGAGGAGCTGTTCGCCCGCATCCCCCAGGAGCACCCCCGGCTGTTCATCCGCCCGGAACAGGCGGACAGCCTGCGCGGGCTGCTCGGGACTTCCGCGCCCCATGCCGCGCTCTACGCCCGGATCAAGGCCCGCGCCGACTCCCTGCTCGCGCTGCCGATCATGAGCGAGCCGCCGCGCTTCCCGGAAGGAGATTTCCGTTACGATCTCTGGCGCACCTACTATGACCAGGCGCGCCAACTGGGCCAGGTGCTGGATTTCCTGAGCTTCTGCTACCTGATGGAAGGCGACCGCCGCTACGCCGACCGGGCCAAGGAATGGCTGCTGGCCCTTGCCGCCTGGGACCCGGAGGGCGCCAGCAACATGGAGTACAACGATGAGGTGGCGATGCCGATCCTGCTGAACGGCGCCCGGGCGTTCGACTGGATCCACGCCACCCTCACGCCGCCGGAGCGCGAGACCATCGTCCGGATGCTGCTGGTGCGCGGCGAGCAGGCCTACCGGCGCTGGTGGGACCGGCCCTACCATCTCAAGCCCTATGCCAGCCATGAGACCCGGCTGGTCAACTACCTGGGCCAGGTGGCGGTGGTGCTCCACGGCGAGGCCCCGGAACCCGCCGAGCGCTGGCTGGCCTACATCGTCCCGATCGTCACCACCTTCTACCCGGCCTGGGGCGGCCGCGATGGCGGCTACTCGGAAGGCCCCAGCTACTGGATGATGTACTTCAACTACATGCTCCAGAACGCCCATTGCCTGGAGCGGGCGCTGGGGCTGGATGTGATGAAAAAGCCTTTCTACCGCAACAATGGCTGGTTCAAGATCTACGGCTATCCGCAGTTCGGGGCGATGCGGCCGTTCGGCGACACCGGGATCGGCAGCTACTGGCCCGCCGACAAGCTCAACCTCTACCGGCTGGCCTCGCTCTACCGCAACCCCTACTTCCGCTGGCGGGCCGAGCAGTCCGAACCCGAAGGCGTCCTGCCGGTCAGCGAGACCGTGGTCCCGAGCGGGATCATGAGCTTCTTCTGGCTGGATGAGGGCCCGGACCATGTCCGGCCCCAGGCTCCGGACTCGCTGCCCCGGGCCTACCTGTTCCGGGACATCGGCCTGGCGGCGTTCCACCAGAACCCGGCCGATCCGCAGGAAACCTACCTGCTGTTCAAGAGCTCGCCCTATGGGGCCTGGAGCCACATCTACGCCGACCAGAACTCCTTCTACATCCAGGCGTTCGGCCAGCCGCTGGCGATCCAGTCCGGCTATTACCCGCATTACAACCATCCGCACCACCGTTCCTGGACCTGGGAGACCCGCGCCCACAACTCGATCCTGGTCGATGGCCAGGGGCAGAAGATCCGCGACCGCACCTCCCGCGGCCGGATCATCGACTTTTCGGCCGGCAATGGCGAGCCGGGCAGTGTCGACTACGCCGTGGGCGATGCGACCGCCGCCTATCCCGGGCGGCTGACCAAGTTCCTGCGCCGGGTGATCTACCGGCGGCCGCACGAGTTCCTGCTGATCGACGAGCTGGAGGCCCCGCAGCCGGTACGCTACGACTGGCTGCTGCACTCGCTGGAGAAGATGGAAATCGATGAGGCGGCGCGCACTGTCACCATCCGGCGCGGGAACGCCCGGCTGACAGTCGAGTTCCTGGCTCCCGAGCGGCTGACCTTCTCCCAGACCGACCGGTTCACCGCGGACCCCGGCCGGGCCTGGGAGCCGCCCCAGGCGGAGTACCCGGACCAGTGGCACCTGACCGTCTCGACCGTGGACAAGGCCCGCGCCGAAAGCTTCCTGGTGCGGATGAAGGTCTGGCAGGCGGAATGAGCGGACCGGGCGAGCGGCCGTTCCTCTGTTATGGCGAGGTGCTGTGGGACCGGTTTCCCGATGGACGGGAGCTGCTGGGCGGGGCGCCGTTCAACCTGGCCTGGCGGCTGGGGGAACTGGGCCGACGGGCGGTGATGGTGAGCCGGGTGGGGATCGATCCCCCGGGCGATGAGGTCCTGGCGCGGATGGCGCGGGCCGCGCTGGAGACAGTCGGCCTGCAGCGCGACCCGGAACGCCCCACCGGCCGGGTGGAGGTGCGATTCGGGCCCGGCGGGGAGCCGGATTATTTCATTGTCCCGGGGATGGCCTACGACCGGATCGGGTTCACTCCGGAGCTGGCGGCCCTGGCCGGAACAGCCCGGGCGCTGTGCTTCGGCAGCCTGGCCCAGCGCGAGCAAATCAGCCGGCTGACCCTGCGGCGGCTGCTGGAAGCGGTCCCGGCGGACTGCCTGCGGGTGCTGGACCTCAACCTGCGGAAAGATTGCTGGAGCCCGGAGCTTGTCGCCGGCGCACTGGCCGCGGCGGGGGTGGTCAAGCTCAACGAGTCCGAGGCCGGAGTGCTGGCGGGATTGCTGTTCGGGCGGGAGCTGCCGCCGATGGAATGCTGCCGGGAACTCCTGCGGCGCTTTCCCGTGCTGCGGGCCTGCCTGGTGACCCTGGGCGAGCGCGGAGTGCTGGGGCTGCGACCGGGGGAACCGCCGGTGTATCTTCCCGGCTATGCGGTGACAGTGGCGGACACGGTGGGAGCGGGCGATGCCTTCACCGCCGGGCTGGTGCATCGGCTGGCGGCAGGAGCGGGGCTGGGGGAAGCCTGCGATTTCGGCTGCCGGCTGGGCGCGCTGGCCGCCTCCCATCCGGGCGGGACCGCGCCGGTGGCGGCGGAGGAACTCCGGGCGCTGGAAACCGGCCGCGGCGCACGAAGGGTGTTCGATCCGCGTTTCGCCTGAGCCTTGATCCTGACTTGCGATTCGGCAGCCGGCCGCCCAATCGTTTGCGCCCTGGCCGGGGCGAAGCGGAAACAGTCCCCCCGCGAGGGGGGTGGCCCCGCTGGAAGCGGGACCGGGGGGTGTGATGCCGAAAGCCCCCGGAACAGTTGATAATCTTCTGCCGCTGTTGTCAAAGCGGTCTCAGGCCACCCCGGCGGTCCGGCCATCGCTTCCGACCAGCTCCAGGAAGCCCTGGTAGCGACGCCGCTCTTGCTGCTGGGCCCGGACCCGCGCCGCATCCAGCTCCTGGAAATTCCGCGCCAGCAGCTCGACCATCCCGCCATCCACCTGGTTGGCAGCGACCATCTTCCGCAGCAGTTCCAGCGTCAGCAAGGGGAGATCCCCGCCCGGTAGGGCCGCTCCTCGGTCAGGGCGGTGAAAATGTCCGCCACCGCCAGCAGGCGCGAGCCCGGAGGCAAGGCTTCCCCTTTCAGGCGGAACGGGTAGCCGCCGCCATCCAGCCGCTCGTGGTGATAGGCCGCCCACTGGGCCACCTGCTCCAGCCCGGGGCTGCGTTCCAGCATCCGGTAGAGCTGCCAGGTGTGCTTGCGCACGATGTTGAACTCTTCCGGGGTGAGCCGCTCCGGTTTCTCGAGGATCTCGTTCGGGATCGCCAGCTTGCCCAGGTCGTGGAGATAGCCGGCCAGGGCCATCAACCGGCAGTCCTCCGGGGAGAACCCCGCCAGACGGGCCATCTCCGAGCTTACCGCCGCCACCCCCGCCGAGTGGGTGGCGGTGAACCGGCTGCGGAAATCCAGCACCTGCGAGCAGAGCCGGGCAAAGTGCAGCAGCTCGTCCAGCTCGTCGATCCGCCGCCCGGGGAGCGACCGGGCGATCAGCAGCTCCCCGAGCCGGGGCGAGGTCAGGTCGCACCAGAAAGCTTCCCGCTCGGCCAGTTTCCGGAAAGCCGCCACCACCTCCGGCCGGAACATCCTCCCGGCGCCGGCCTCGAGCCGCGCGACAATTCCCGACGCCTGGCCGAGGATCTCCCGCGAGCGGTCCACCAGCACGCTGGCCCGGTCGGCCAGGTGCAGGATGTGGCTCTCCGAGGGCACCGGCCGTCCCCGATGCTCAGCCCCCTGGCCATCGTTCCAGTAGACATGGTGGTGACGGATGATCTCCGCCGACTCCCGGAAGGGCTCGTGCATCCCCAGCAGCCGCGCCCCGAGCAGCGAGTGGGGGAAACGGTGGTCGGAGTCGAACACCACCGCGTGACGGCTTTCCTCCAGGGTCAGCAGCCCCACATCGTGGAGCATCGCCGCCACCATCAGCACGTGGCGGCGCTGCGGCGGCAGGCCCAGTTCCCGGGCCAGCTCCAGCGCCAGGAAGGCGGTTTCGGTGTGGTGGTGGGTCAGCTCCGGCGAGATCATCTCCACCGTGCCCGAAAGGAACAGGATCAGCTCCATCTCGGCGATCTCGATCTTGGCTCGCATCGCGCTCCCGTTGGAATTCATCCACGAAGGACACCAAGGAACACCAAAGAAAATCCCTCGTGAAGCTTCGTGCGCTTGGTGGAAATATTTTTCAGCATGGAGTCAGTTGTTTCCGCCGCCCGGCTCCACCAGTCGGCGCAACTCCAGGATCAGCGCGATCACCCGGCCGCGGATCGCTTCCGGCTCGCCGTAGTGCTCCAGCACGCTGAGCTCATCGTGCCGCTCGCCCAGGGGCGCGGGCCGGCGGCGGGTGGGGTCGATCGATTCCCGGATCTCGGCCAGCCGCCGATGGGCCTGCTCCCGTCCCGCTTCCGGGCAACGCTCGACCAGCTTTTCGGCGGTGGCGAAATAGCGCAGGTCGTCCAGCCCCTCGCGCACCCCCTCCCAGGCGACCGAGCGCACCGGCAGCCGGGGGTCGTCCGGGTGGGGGTAGACCGCGCAGCCATCCGGGTCGAAGTTCCAGTAGTTGTACATCCAGAAGAACGCTCCATCGGCCTCCACCCGCCAGGGCAGGCAGCCCATGTCGTAGCGCGCGGTGTGGACCTGCCCCAGCGGGAACGAGTAGATCCAGAAGTCCTTGCCGCGGGACCGGGCCGCCTCCCGGCAGCCGGGGAAATCGCCATCGGAGACTACGATCTCGCATTGGTCCAGCATCGACTCGGCCCACTCCCGGCGGTTCATCACCACCCCGTAGACCCGGGTGCCGGGGATCGCCCCCCGCAGCAGGTCGTAGCGGTGCCGGCAGCGCTCCAGCAGGCGCTCGGTGGGCTCATCGTAGATCAGCACCACCAGCTCCTGGGGATAGCCCCGGTTGTCCCAGTGGGCCCGGAGCTGGCGCAGCCCCTCGACAAACAGGCTGTCGAGCTGCGGGCTCACCGCCGGGCCGATCACCCGCTTGCCGTCGATCACTTCGCCGGTGTCGACCGGAATCCCGAACGCCTCGGCCAGCCGGCACTCGAAATGCAGGCTGTGATCGTTGCCCAGGCTCACCACCACCGGCCCCCGCAGCCCGCTGGCATTGAGATCGGCCAGCAGGGCATCCAGGCGGGAGAACTCCAGCCGGAGTTGGTCCTCCTCGCGGCCGATCCCGATCCCGGCCCCGCTCCAGAAGCACTGGATCGCCTCCAGCCCGTGCTCCTTGATGTCCCGGTACCAGCCCGGGGGCAGGCTGGTGCCGGCCATGAACACCCCGCCGGTGACCCGGCTCTCGGCCAGCCGGAAGGGCAGGACCTCGCAGGAGAGCCGCAGCGCGCCCAGCTCGCCGCCGCCTTGCTCCCGGAACACCACCCGGCCCTCGTAGCGCCCGGGCCCGGCCAGGGAGTGGGCGCGGACAGTCACCCAGAAATAGCTGGTGCGGCCCGCCGGCAGGGCTAGGGGACCATCGATCTCGAACAGCCGGTTGAGCGCGGTGCTGTCGGTCCGGCCGCGCACCACCTGCAGCTCGACCCAGCTCGGGGGCAGGGATTGTCCCGGGCCGCCCTGGTACTCGATGGTGACTGTCACCGGATGGTCCGGCCGCGCGGCGAACGCCGCGGGCTCGTATTCGCCGGGAGTCAGGCGCAGGCTGAGGGTGTCGCCGGCATCGAGGGCGGGCGGGGCCTGCGGCTCCAGCGGGGCCAGCCAGGGGTGGGGCGCCAGGGCCAGCTCGGCCCGCAGGGTGGCGGCCAGGCAGAGCAGCAACAGCAGGGTCAGAGCGCGGGAGGGCATTGCCTGGTTCCTCGGAAGAAGATGGTGGGCGGAAACGGGAGCCGCGGTTTTTTCCGCTCCTTGTCCTGAAAATACAAGCAGGACGGGACTTTGACAACCCTCACAAAACCGGAAAACCGGACGATGCCCGCGTCCTCCTCAGCCGGCCGGGGGAGGTGCGGGCGGTGGTGGAGCCGCTCCGTCCGGTCGCCCGGGGGAAAGGCTGTCCGCCCGGCCGCCGCTTCGCCTGAGCCTGGCCCTGGTTCCCGGCTTGACTCGCCTCCCGCCGCCCCTTATACTACTGATGGTCGCCCGTTGCGGCGATGGCCGCCCGCGCGCCGCGGACCGGCGTTCCCAGTCTTTTCCCGCGAGGCCCGATGGAAAGCGCACCGCCCCAGACCCGCGCGCCGGGGCCGTCGATCCTGCTGGCCGAGGATGAGCCGGACATCGCCCGGCTGGCGAGCTTCAAGCTCGAGCGCGAGGGCTTCCGGGTGAGCTGGGTGCAGGATGGCCCGGCGGCGCTGGAGCGCCTGCGGACCATCCGCCCGGACCTGGTGCTGCTGGATGTGATGATGCCTGGGATGGATGGCTACCAGGTGCTGGCGGCGATCATGGCCGACCCGGCCCTGAGCCGCATTCCGGTGATCCTGCTCTCGGCCCGGGGCCAGCGGGAGGAGATCGAGCGCGGCCTGGAGCGGGGAGCCGTCGCCTACATCGTCAAGCCTTTCCCGCCCGCGGAGCTGGTCCGGACGATCCGGCAGGTCCTGGGGCGGCGGGATGCTCCCTCCGCCGGGCCTGATCCCGCCGGCCCGCCCGACCGGGATTGAAAGCCGAGGTTCGGCGATGAACGAAGAAGAACTGGAACAGATTCGCGAGTACTGCCGGGACGAGGAGTCCCACCGCCGGCTGCTGGAAATGCTGCAGCGCAGCGGCGGCTCCTGCGACCCGGTCGACCGCTACCGATTGATCTTCGAGCACAGCCCCGAGAGCATTGTCCTGCTGGACCGCGCGGGCCTGGTGATCGATGTCAACGGCCGGATCGCCGACACCATCGGCTACCGGCCCGAAGAGGCGCTGGGACGCTCTCTGGCCGAGCTGCCCTTCCTCACCCCCGAATCCCGCCGCCTGACCGCGGAGCATTTCGCCCGGCGGATGCGGGGCGAAAACGACCCCCCCTACGAGATCGAGTTCATCCACAAAAGCGGCGAGCTGCGTACCGGCCGGGTCCACGCCACCCCCTTCCGCGATGAGGAGGGCGGGATCAGCGGCTCGCTGGTGATGCTGGCCGACATCACCGACCAGAAACGGGCCGAGGAGCGGCTGCGCAGGAGCGAGGCCTCGCTGGCCGAGGCCGAGCGCCTGGCCCGCCTGGGCAGTTGGGTCTGGCAGGTGCAGACCGGCGAGCTCACCTGGAGCGAGGGGATCTATCTCATCATCGGTTACGGGCGCGAGGAGATCGAGTTCAGCTTCCAGGTCTTCCTCGAGCGGATCGTCCACCCCGAGGACCGCCGGCTGGTGGTCCAGGCGGTGGAGGATGCCCTGTGCGGCCGCCGTCCCTATGAGCTGGACTGCCGGATCATCGTGCGCAGCGGCGAGGTCCGGGTCGCGCGCGTGCACGGCGAGATGTTCTACGGCCCGGACGGCACCCCGCTGCGGATGATCGGCGCGGTGCAGGATGTCACCGAGCTGCGGCGCGCCGAGGAACGGCAGCAGCGCCTGTTCCACGAGCTGCACCAGAAGCGCACCGAGCTGGACACGATCCTCGGCAGCGTGGCCGATGCGATCCTTTCCCTGGACCTCGAGCTGCGGATTACCCTGGCCAACCCCGCTTTCTGCGAGCTGACCGGCCTGCGGGAGGAGGAGATCAGGGGCCGCCACTGCCGCGAGGTGCTGGGCTGCGAGGATGAGCAGGGACGGCCGGTGTGCGGCGAGTGCGATCTGTCGCGCGAGACCCTGGTCACCGGCCGGGTCACCGCCGGCCGGACCCTGATCCGCAACCGCAGCGGCAACCGCGCCACCGTGCAGTCGGTCAACGCCCCGTTGCGGGACGAGCAGGGCCGGACGATCGGGGTGGTCAAGACCATGCGCGATGTGAGCCGCGAGGCCGAGATCGAGCGGATGAAGAACGATTTCGTCGCGACTGTCTCCCATGAGCTGCGTACCCCGCTGACCTCGATCAGCGGCTACCTCGACCTGATCCTCGAGGGTGATACCGGGCCGGTGAACGGCTTGCAGCAGGAGTTTCTGGGAATCGTGCGTTCCAATGCCGAACGGCTGCGGCACCTGATCGATGACCTGCTGGACGTGGAGAAAATCGAGGCCGGGCGGATTCAGTTGAAGCTGAGCCCGGTGCGGCTGGACCGGCTGGTGGCGGAGGCGGTGCGCACGATGGATGCCGCGGCGGCCCGGGGCGGGCTGGAGCTGGCCGGCGTCATCCCTGGCGCGGTGGAAGTCGAGGGGGACCCGGACCGGCTGACCCAGGTGCTGATCAACCTGCTCTCCAACGCGGTCAAATTCACCCCGCAAGGTCGGGTGGAGGTGACCCTGAAGAGCGTGGGCTCCCGGGCGCTGGTGACTGTCCGCGACACCGGGATCGGGATCAGCCGCGAGGACCAGGCCCGGCTGTTCGACAAGTTTTTCCGGGCCGACAACGAGTACACCCGCCGGGTGGGCGGCACCGGCCTCGGGCTGTCGATCGTCAAGGCGATTGTCGAGCTGCACGGCGGGGAGGTCCGGCTGGAGAGCGAGCCGGGAGTGGGGACCACGGTCCGGGTCTGGCTGCCGCTGAGCGGGGCGGGGAGCTGAGGTTGAGGGTGGCAAACCCCACGCCTTTTTCGAACCGGACGGCTCCTTGTTATCCCCTGAAGCCTTACAGGCTGTTCTTCTTTTGGTGACCCAAAAGCGAAAAGTTTTGTGAAGCCGAGGCCGCGAAGGGGCAGGGAAATCTTCAGCTTGTTCTTTATCCCGTAAATCCTGCGGATTTTTCTACTTCTGTGACCAGAAGTAGCAAGAGTCTTATGAAGCCAAGGCCGCGAAGCTGAAGTAAGCTATCAGCTCTTGAATCACCGGCGGTGTGCCTGCGGGAGTGAGGCGCTCCATTGGTGCGCGCCGCGTTTCGCGCCATCCCTGGCGCTGCAACGCCATGGCCTGCCGGCCTCTCTCGCTTCGTAGCAGCCGCGATGGAAATTATGCGGCAACGGCTCCGCTATCCCTTGCCTCCAGCCGCGGCCCGAAAGACCCTGCCCCCAGCCGGTATCCCTTCCTTCATGGCCAATCACAACCTTCACCGCGCCGGGCGTGTCCGTAGCGGCGGGTTTGAAACCCGCCGCTACAATGGCTTACGGGCGTTCTCCTGCGATCCTGGCAATCCGGAATCCTTGGGATCGGTCGCCCTCCAGCCACTGGCTCCGGGTTTTCAGTAGCAGCGGGGCCTACCCCGCCCCTTGTCAGACATCCAGCATTGAACTATCGAAAAAGTTTGGGAAGGTGGGTGGGGGGCCGGGGGGAGGGCGGAAACCTTTTTCAAAAGGTTTCCGCCCTCCCCCCGGAAAAGATGGATGTGATCAGGTCAGCAGCAGCTCCCAGCGTTCGCTCAGCACCGAGCGCTCCATCGCCTCCAGCATCGCCACGATCCGCAGGATGCTCTGGTGGCTGCGCGGCTCCTGGCCGGTCTGCCACATCCTGACAATCGCCGCGTACATCTGGTCCTGGTTCTGCTCCTCGTAGGGCGACTTGAGCTCGACCATGCCCTTGTCGGTGGAGAGGAACACCTGCCGCGCCCCGCCGGTGATCAGGATGGTCGCCAGCCGGCCGGACTCGAACTCCACCTGGAACGTGGTCTGGCCGCCGTGACGGGTGGCCCGCACCTGGGCGGCATCATCGCCGAACACCTTGAACAGCTGCTCGACAATGTGCACGCCGTAGAAAAAAATCCCGCCGTACTTGCTGCCGATCTCCGCCGGGCCGGTGATCACCACCGAGCAGGGCCCCTGGGCCTCTCCGGCCTGCCGGGCCAGGTCATCCACCCCCGGGCCGTAGCCCACCGAGGACAGGCAGGTGATCGGCGTGCCCTTCTTCTCGGCGGCCTCGATCAGCAGCCTGGCCTCATCCACCCGGTAGGTGAAGGGCTTGTCGACAAAGCAGGGGATGCCGGCCTCGATGAACGGCAGGGCGGCCGCGGCGTGATATTTCGGGTGGCGGTGGTCGACAATCAGCGCATCGATCCCCACCTCCAGCAGCTCCCGCTGCTCCTTGACGACCCGCGGGATCTTGCCCTTCTCGGCGGCGATGCGGGCGAACTCGGCGGTCTCGCCCCAGAGCGCCACCACTTCCACGCCCGGGAACTGCTTGCGCTCGTTGAACATCTGGCCGAAGCCGATGGTGTGGCTGTTCTCGGCCCCGATGATCCCGACCCGGACCCGCTTGCCGTTGCCGGTGTCGAGCTTGGGGGCTGCGGACCCGGCCGCCTGGGCCGCGCCGAACAGCGCCGCGCCCGAGAGCGCTCCCAGGCCCAGCTCCCTGATGAACTGGCGGCGTCCTTTCATCGATCCCTCCGTGGTGGTGGTGCGCTTGCGCCGGACCATCCGGTCCGCCGGCAGCGGGTGTGACCGCGAGGGCGACGGCCCGGGAAGCTCCCCCGGGCCGCTGCCGTTCGAGGCGAAAGAAATGCTGCCGCGGCGACTACTGTTCCACCACCGGCACCTCGCGCAGGGCTTCCTCGATCCGCTCCTGTGGGTACTCGTAGTCGTCCAGCTCCCCGTTGTAGTACTTCTCGTAGGAGGCCAGGTCGAGATGGCCGTGGCCGCTGAAGTTGAAGGCGATGCACTTCTCCTCGCCGGTCTCCTTGCACCTCAGGGCCTCGTTGATCGCGGCGCGGATGGCGTGGTTGGTCTCCGGCGCGGGGATGATCCCCTCGGTCTGGGCGAACAGCACCCCGGCCTGGAAGCATTCGGTCTGGTGGAAGGCCGCGCCCTCGATCAGTCCCAGGTCCACCAGGTGGCTCACCAGCGGGCTCATCCCGTGGTAGCGCAGGCCCGCCGGCATGGATCCCCGGCGGGACGAAGACATGGCCGAGGGTGTGCATCTTCAGCAGCGGGGTCATTTTGCCCGTGTCGCCGAAGTCATAGCGGAAAGCGCCCTGGGTGATGCTCGGGCAGGCGGCGGGCTCGGCTGGCGATGATCCTGATCTGGCTTGCCTGCCCAGCTTGTCGGGCACGAAGGGGAAGATGAAGCCGGCGAAGTTGCTGCCGCCGCCGGCGCAGCCGATCAGCACGTCCGGGAAGTCTCCGGCGATCTCGAACTGGCGCTTGGCCTCCAGCCCGATCACGGTCTGGTGCAGCATCACGTGGTTGAGCACGCTGCCCAGGCTGTAGTTGGTGTCCTCGTGGGTGGCGGCATCCTCCACCGCCTCGCTGATCGCCATGCCCAGGCTGCCGGTGGTGCCGGGGAAACCGGCGGTTGAACTCCCGTCCGGCGTTGGTGCGGTCGGTCGGGCTGGAGAAGACCTCGGCGTTCCAGATGTGCATCAGGTTCTTGCGGAAAGGCTTCTGCTCGAAGCTGACCCGCACCATGTAGACCGTGCACTCCAGGCCGAACTTGTGGCAGGCGAAAGCCAGGGCGCTGCCCCACTGGCCGGCCCCGGTCTCGGTGGCGATGCGGCGTGATCCCGGCTTCCTTGTTGTAGTAAGCCTGGGCCACCGCGGTGTTGGGCTTGTGGCTGCCGGCCGGGCTGACGCTTTCGTTCTTGTAGTAGATCCGCGCCGGGGTGCCCAGCGCCTGTTCCAGGTTGTAGGCGCGGACCAGCGGGGTCGGCCGCCAGAGCTTCAGCACTTCGCTGGACCGGGTTCGGGATGTCGATCCAGCGCTGGGTGCTGATTTCCTGCTCGATCAGCGCCTCGGGAAGATCGGCGCAGGGAATCGGCAGTCGGCCGGCTGGCCGGTGCCGGCATCGAGCGGCGGTGCCGGCCGGTTTCGGCAGGTCGGCCACCACATTGTACCAGCTCTGCACCATGTCTTTTTCCGACAGCATGATACTGCGGTTGGCCATCAGTCCTTCCTGGTCCAGAGGGTTCATAACTGAATAGTCACAGGCGTCGAACGCTCCTGGTGCGGTCGCTCCTCGCGTAAACGCTCCTCGCGGCGCGAATGCATTATTAATACTGTCGATACCCCTTGTCAATTTTTTCGGTCCGGTGGCGCATTTGCCGCAGTCCGGGCGGCTTGGGCCACGAGTGAACTGTTGACAATCGATTTCGGATTGTAAACTTAAATTGGGCATTGTCACCGGAGGCGGACGGGGCCGCTGTGGAACAACCGTTTGCCGATCAACGACTTTGCGGACAGCTCCGCGCCGGCCGGCCCTCGCGGGGGCGGGCTTCGTGATGCGGAACCACTTGGGAATCATCAAGATCGAAAGAAGCGGACTTCAAGAATGGCAGACAGTACTCGAGAGCGAACCGGCCGAGGGGCGCAAAATACTGCTCAGCGGCAATGAAGCCGTAGCCCGGGCGGCCTGGGAGGCGGATGTGCGTTATGCTTCGGGCTACCCCGGCACCCCGAGCACCGAAATCCTGGAAACCCTGGCGCATTATGCCGGAATGTCCGCTGCGAATGGGCCCCCAACGAAAAGGTGGCGCTGGAATCCGCCGCCGGCGCTTCGCTGGCCGGGGTGCGCACGCTGGTCACCATGAAGCACGTGGGCCTGAACGTGGCCGCCGATCCGTTGATGACCCTGGCCTATACCGGGGTGCGCGGCGGGATGGTGATAGTCAGCGCCGATGATCCGTCCATGCATTCCTCCCAGAACGAGCAGGACAACCGTCACTATGCCCGTTTCGCCAAGGTCCCGATGTTCGAGCCCGCCGAACAGTGCCGAGGCCCGGGAGTTTCTGCTGGCGGCCTGGGAGCTGAGCGAGCGGCTGAAGCTGCCGGTGTCTTTGCGCATGACCACCCGTGTCTGCCACAGCAAATCGGTGACCCGGACTGGGGAGCGCGGTCGGAATCCCGCGCCCTCGGCTACAGGAAAGATTTCGTGACGAACGTGATGGTTCCGGCCAATGCGAGGATCATGCGGGTGGAGCTGGAGAAGAAACTGGCCCGGCGCTGACGAGGAGGTTGAACGCAGCCCGCTCAATCGCGTGGAGCGCGCGGAGGGCCGATGGGAGTAATCACCTCCGGCAATGTTTACAACTATGTGCGCGAGGCCCTGCCCGGGGCCGAGCATCCTGAAACTGGGGATCACTTTCCCGCTGCCGCGAAACCTCATCCGCGAATTCGCCGGTTCGGTGGAAAAATGCTACGTGGTCGAGGAACTGGACCCTTACCTGGAGACTCGAAATCCGGGCCCTGGGAGTGGATCTTTCGCCCGCGCCTGCTCCGCGGCCGCCAATCGGCGAGCTGAGCCGGAGCGCGGTGTCCGCCATGTTCGGCCAAGGTGGCCGGGAAAGCCCGAGGCCCGGGCCGCAGCGGCCGCTGCCGGAGCTGGCTTCGCGCCCGCCGGTGCTTTGCCCCGGCTGCTCGCACCGCGGGGTATTCATGACCCTGAAAAAAATGCGCCTGACCGTGACCGGCGATATCGGCTGTTACACCCTGGGCGCATTGCCGCCCCTGGCCTCGATGGATACCTGCCTCTGCATGGGGGCATCGATAAGGATGGGCTACGGACTGGAGCGCGCTCTGGGTCCGGAGGCCGAAAGAGCGGGTGGTGGCGGTGATCGGCGACAGCACATTCCTGCACTCCGGGATCACCGGCTCTGCTGAACATGGCTTACAACGGCGGCCACACGGTCACAATCATCCTGGACAACCGCACCACGGCTATGACCGGGCACAACGAGAACCCGGGCAGCGGCCGCACCCTGGACCAGGCCGACGGCCCCGCGGGTGGACTACCGCGCGCTGGTCCGGGCCCTGGGGATAAATTCGTGCGACCGGGTCGACCCCTACGATGTGGGCGTTCTCGCCAAGTCGGTGGAAAGGCGCTGGAGCTCCCGGGCCCGGCGGTGATTATCGCCGAGCGGGCCTGTGTGCTGCTCCCGGATGGAGCGCGCCCGCAATAAACCGAAGGTGCGATGCTGGACGCTGAGCCTGCACCGCTTGCGGGGCTTGCTTCGCATCGGCTGCCCGCGCTCTTGAAAAGAATCCGGAAACCGGCAAGCCACAGATAAACCTGACTTTCTGCACCGGCTGCGGGCTGTGCACCACGGCCTGTCCCTGCGGAGCGTTGACCCTGTGAGGCGGGTGAAGCCAGGAACGTGGACGACAAATATCCTGATAGTGGGAGTGGGCGGCCAGGGCATCCTGCTGGCCTCGGAGGTGCTGAGCCGGGTGGCCATGCTCGCGGGGCTGGATGTGAAAAAGAGCGAGGTGCACGGGATGAGCCAGCGCGGCGGCGCGGTGAACAGCCACGTGCGTTCGGCGCCGGGTGCATTCGCCCGCTGATCCCCGCCGGAGGCGCCGCGGATTGCTGGTAGCGCTGGAAAAACTTGAGGCCCTGCGCTGGTGCGGCTTTCTCGCCCCCAAAGGCGTGATGGTGGTCAATGATTTCCGCCTCGACCCGGCCTCGGTGGCCACCGGAAAGATCCCCTATACCGAAAACGCAATCGAGGCCTGCTCCAGTCTCTCGGCCACAGGTAGTGGTGGTGGATGGCGTGAAGCGGGCTCTGGAGGCCGGCGATCTCCGCGCATGAACGTGGTCCTTGGGGGCGCTCAGCCGCCTGCTCGACGTTCCCGGGAGAACTCTGGAGGCGGAGCCTGGAGGACCAGGTAAATCCCGCTTCATCGAGCTCAACCGCCGCGCGTTCGAACTTGGGCCGCTGGCGGTACGGACGAACAGCCCGCTGCACTCAGATGCGGCCCGGGCGGACAGTCCGTCCCGGCCGCATTCTCATATCGAGCCTGAGTTCCAAGCACAGCAATACGCACCGTAACGGCGCCCGATGTCCCGAATATCCCGTACAACGGCATTTTGCGTCCTGGGAAGCTTAATCCCGAGCCGCCGGCGTCTGCGCCCGGCCCTATGAAACAGATACAACCGCAAACCCGGAGGACCCGTGATCTGGAATGAAAAAGCCGAAACCATGCCGCTGGAACAGCGCCGTAAGCTCCAGGGGGAACGCCTGGCCGATTGCTGCCGGCGCGTCTACGAGAGCGTTCCATTCTACCGGCGCGCTTTTGATGAAAAAGGGATCAAGCCGCAGGATATCCGCACAGTGGATGACCTTGCGCACCTGCCGTTTACCAACAAACAGGACCTGCGCGACAATTATCCTTTCGGCTTGTTCACCGTAGGCCTGGAAGATGTGGTGCGGATCCACTCCTCCAGCGGCACCACCGGCAAACCTACCGTAGTCGGCTATACGAAAAATGACATCGACCTGTGGGCCGAGGTGATGGCGCGCAGTTTCTCCTGCGCCGGGCTCGGCCGGGGCGACATCATCCAGAACGCTTACGGTTACGGGATGTTCACCGGCGGGCTTGGCGCGCACTACGGCGCCGAGCGGATCGGCGCCACGGTGATCCCGATCTCCGGCGGCAACACCAAACGCCAGATCATGATCCTCGAGGATTTCGGCTCCACCTGCCTCTGCTGCACGCCCTCCTATTCGCTGTACATTGCCGAGGTCGCCTCCGAAATGGGGATAGACATCCGGAAGCCTCCCGCTCAAAGTGGGCGTGTTCGGCGCCGAACCCTGGAGCGATGAGATGCGCACCTGCAGATCGAGAACAACCTGGGCATCGACGCCCTCGACATCTACGGCCTGTAGCGAGATAATCGGCCCCGGCGTCTCGATGGAGTGCCTGGAAAAAAACGGCCTGCACGTGTTCGATGACCATTTCATCCCGGAGGTCATCGACCCGGAGACGGCGAAGCTGCTGCCGACTGGGGCCAGAAAGGCGAGCTGGTGTTCACCACGGTCAGCCAGGAGGCTTTCCCGCTGATCCGTTACCGCACCCGCGATATCACCAGCCTCAACCCTGATCCATGTCCCTGCGGACGCACCCACGTCCGCATGGCCGGGTCACGGGCCGCACCGACGACATGCTGATCATCCGCGGGGTCAATGTCTTCCCCTCCCAGATCGAGAGCGTGCTGGTGGGAATCGAGGAGGCCGAGCCCCACTACCAGTTATCGTGCGGCGCGAGGGCTCGCTCGATACCCTGGAGGTGCAGGTGGAGGTGGATCAGCGTTTCTTCTCCGATGAGATCCGGCAGCTCAGCGGACTCCGGCGAAAGGTCCGTGCGGAGATGGAGTCCGTGCTCGGCGATTTCGATCACGAGTCCGACTGGTCGAACCCAAGACCATCGCCCGCAGCGAAGGCAAAGCCAAGCGGGTGACGGACGAGAGCGCCGAAAGCCTGAGGAGAAGGCACTTGACCGTGATCGATGTCCACGCCCATTTCTTCCCGGACAAAGTGGCGGCAGCGCGATCGCCAAATGGAGTCGCCGCCTCCGGGCTAGAAAGCCTGGCACGATGGCACGCGCGGCCGGGCTGCTGGACTCGATGGACAAAGTTGGGATCAGACCGGGCCCTGGTCCTGCCCGTGGCCACCAATCCGGACAAAGTCAGCTCGGTCAACCGGTTCAGCGCCTCGGTCGGGGAACGGCGGCTGGTTATGCCGGAGCGCTCCACCCGCTCAGCAACTCCTGGCGCGAGGAACTGGAGGAAATTCTTTCGTTCGGTATGCAGGCGGTGAAGCTCCACCCGGAGTACCAGGAGTTTCGACCCGGATGATCCGGCGCTGCTGCCGTTTTTCGCCGCCCTGCGGGATGCCGGGCTGGTGGTGGTACTTTCACGCCGGAGAGGATACCGCCTACCGAGCCCCCCTGCCGGGGCTGCCCGGAAAGCCTGGCCGCTCTGCTTGACGACCTGCCGGGCCCGGACTGCTGGCCGACTCACATGGGCGGGTTCCGTCTCTGGGACCGGGTGGAGCGTCACCTGGTGGGCAAACCGGTCCTGGATGGACACGCCTTTCGGCCTGGGCTGGATGCCGCGATGCCGAGCGTTTCCGCGGCTGCTGTCAGCCACGGACCGGACATGTGATGTTCGGCATCCGACAGCCCCTGGCTCGACCAGAGTGAGGAGTTCAGCGTTTTCCGCGACTGGGCCTGCCCGCGCCGGGCAGGAGAAAATACTCTATCCAACGCGTCGGCGCTTTTCCCCGCTCGCCTGCGCCGATGATCCGCCACGGCCGGCCCACCATGTAACGGAGGAAAGCCATGCGAGTAAAACAGATCAGTGTCTTTCTCGAAAACCGCGACCGGCCGCCTGGACGATGTCACCGAGATTCTCGGCGCAAACAAGATCAACATCCGGGCGCTTTCGCTGGCCGACACTTGCGATTTCGGCATCCTGCGCCTGATCGTAAACCGTCCGGACAAGGCTTATGCCGCGTTGCGCAAGGCCGGGTTCACCACCAGCTTCACCGAGGTTATTGCGGTCGAGGTCCCGGACAATCCCGGGGGACTGGCCGGGGTGTTGAAAATTTTCCGGGAGGCCAATCTGAACGTGGAATATCTCTACGCCTTCGTGGAGAAACGCTGCCAGGGCGCGGTGGTGATCTTCCGCTTGGAGGAGATCGACCGCGCGATCGGCATCCTGCAACAGAAGGGCTTAACCTGCTGACCGGCGAGGAAGTCTACCAACTCTGATCACCACTTCCCCCCGGACGTGTTGGTCCGACGGCCTTGGTGGACTGTCCAACACCCCCACGGGAAAGAAAGGACATGCATGCGATCCCGGATTTCATTATCCTCGCGGCTCTGGCTTTGGCCTCCGCCTCCAAGCTGCGGCCTGGCGATGAAAGATGAGTCCGGATAAATGTTCCGATATCGGCGGCCACATGCAGTTCCGCGGCCGCTACTACGATCTGGATTTCGTCCGGAGGGCCCAGTCTGAGAGGCTCCCTCAACCGCCACTGCTACTACAGCGACCTGTCGCTGGAGTTCGCGATCACCCCGAACGAGAATGTAAAAGTATTTTTCGAGCTCAACAAGATGGTCTTCCTCGGCCAGGAGTTCAGCTACAACACGATCCAGACCGGCGAAGAAGTAATGCCCACCGATTTCACGTTGACCGGACGGCACCAAGATCCCCGTGCGCCTCAACACGGATGAGGCCTGGGAGATGCACCTGCGCCAGGCCTGGATGGACATCCTCAAGGTCCCGGGGATGGACCTCAAGCTCAAGTTCGGCCGTCAGCCGTTCATGCTCGGCAACGGCATATACACCAACACCAATATCGCGACCGGTCTTCGGCTACCAGTTCTATACCTCCTCGACCCGGATCAGCCCCGCTTCTGCGCCTGGGCTCGATGAAATATTTCGAGGGCTCGCGCGAGAATTTCAACACGACTGCCAATCGAAACGATGTCGATGACACGGACTTGTTTTTCGCCGACCTGAGCTGCCGGTCGGAAAAATCCAAACTGGGGGTTTCGCCACCTATTTCCACGACAACAGCCTCACTTTGATGCGAGCTGAACCACGTCAACCTGGGCCTGACCGCCAATGTCGCCCTGCCCGGCGGCTGGCGTCTCAACAGCGAGTTCGACTACCAGAACGGCCACAGACTATGCTCGGCGTCCTGCCGGAGATCGACTGGACCGGCCATGCCTTCATGGTCAACTTGGCCGCCCCGCCGGTGAAAAACGACAAGCTGCGCCTCTCGGCGGAGTTCGGCCTCGGCAGCGGGGATGATCCCGAGACGGCCAGGAGTTCGAGGGCTATGTCGGGGTCGGCCCTTTCTATCCCTACGCCTTCGCCTATGAGTACCGCTTCATCCACATGGATCCACAACAGCAGCCATTTTTACGCGCGCTCAGCGCCGGAATGCCGAAAACCTGGCCCCGGGGCTGGAAAACACCACCTACCTTAAAGCGACCGGCTGTTGTCACCCTGCCGACAAACTACACTTACATCTTCAGCCCGATCTGGCTGGGCATCACCGAGCAGGGCGAGACATTCGGCTGGGAGTTCGACAATATCTTCATCGCTCCGATCTGGAAAAACTTCAGCTACCAGTTCATCTTCGCCATGGTGCTGCCTCGCAGACTGAAAGATGCGAAACTCGCGGCCTCTCCGACGATACAACCGCGCTTTCGCCATCCGCTCCCAGCTCGAGGTGACTGTTCTAAACAGCCGTGACCAACGGCTCTAAAAAGGAGCAAACCATGTTCGGAATAGCCGATCCCTGGATCGCGATAGTTTATTTGCTCTGCATCCTGAGCGCCTGCTGTGCATGGTTTACGGCTGGTTGAATTGGAACAAAGACGGAGAGAGATCAGGCCGGAAACCGCCAAGTGGGCCAAGGAAGAGGATAAGATCAGCGAGACTCTTTGAGCGTGGGCCTACGAGTGAATTCTTATCCAAGACACGGGCGGTCCAAATACCTGCAGTACCGCCTGTCAGGACCACTTTCCCCGAATGAAGGTGCGAAAGCTCATGTGGACAATCTCGTGGTGGTACGTCTACCTGCTGCTCATCGGATACCTTGGATTCCTGGGGTACCGCAAAACCTCCGGCGCCACAGTGATTACCTGGTCGCCGGGCGCCAGATCCATCCCTTCATCATGGCGATATCTTACGGGGCGACGTTCATCAGCACCTCCGCCATCGTCGGTTTCGGCGGAGCGGCGGAGCCTATGGGATGGGCCTGCTGTGGCTCACCTTCCTCAATATTTTCGTCGGGATTTTTATCGCTTTCGTGGTTTTCGGCAACCGAACCCGGCAAATGGGCTACCATCTGGACGCCCACACCTTTCCGGAATTCATGGGCAAGCGATACGGCAGCAAGTTCATCCAGGTATTCAGCGGCGGCGTGATATTTCTCGCCATGCCGCTCTATGCGGCCGGTGGTGATGATCGGCGGAGTGAGATATGTCGAGGCCAACATGGGCATCCCTTACGATGGCGGCTCTGCTGATTTTTGCAGTGATAATCGCCGCTTATGTGATCGCCGGGGGCCTCAAGGGCGTGATGTACACGGATGCCGCCCAGGGCACGATCATGTTTGTCGGCATGACCTTCCTGCTTATCTTCACCTATGCCAGCCTGGGCGGGTTCACCGCGCCGCACCAGGCGCTGACGGACCTGGCACGCGGGTGCCCGAGAAACTGGCGGCAGCGGGCCATGTCGGCTGGACCGCCATGCCCGCATTCGGTATCCAACTGGTGGTGGACCCTGGTCAGTACCATGTGCTGGGCGTGGGGATTGGAGTGCTGGCCCAGCCGCAGCTGGTGGTGCGCTTCATGACCGTCAAGAGCAAGCCGCGAGCTCAACCGCGCCGTGATGATCGGCGGGATTTTTATCCTCATGATGACCGGCGTTGCGTTCGTGGTGGGCAGCCTGTCCAACGTCTGGTTCTTCCAGACCCAGGGCAAAGTGGCCATGAGGCCGCGGCGGGCGGGGATGTGGACTCGATCATTCCGCTCTATATCGCGGGCGCCCTGCCCAAGTGGTTCGGGGTGGTCTTCCTGCTTACCCTGTTGTCCGCGGCGATGAGCACCCTTTCCAGTCAGTTCCATACGATGGGCACGGCCATCAGTCGGGACATCTATCAGCAGCTCGCCCCAAGTCCAGCCATGATAATACGTTGAAAATCGCCCGTCTGGGTGATCGTTGCGGGATATCATAGTGATTGTCTGGCTGGGCAACGTTCTGCCGCCCAGCATTATCGCTCCCGGCACCGCGATATTTTTCGGGCTGTGCGCCTCCGGTTTCCTTCCTATGTACGCCCTGGGATTGTACTGGAAAGGAGTCACCCGGGCCGGGGCGAAATCCGGTCTGGTCCTGGGATTCCTGGGCAGCGTGTTCTATCTGCTGTTCATTCATGCGGAGGCAGTCGGCCTGGGGCTGTGCCAGTTCCTTTTCGGCAAGCCGACCCTGGTCAGCGGCACGATCACCGTGGTCGACCCGATCCTGGTCATATTCCCGCTCAGTTTCCTTGTTACCGTGGTCGTGAGCCTGTTTACCCAGCCGATGGAATCGGCGCACGTGGAGCGTTGTTTCAAGCGTTAGCCGCGCCTGAACGCCGAGGGGCCGTCCCGGGTGTCCGGGGCGGCCCCCTTTTTGTATTACTGGAAGAGTTGCCGCTGGCGGGCGGAGCCACCGCTTTCCGGTGCCGGTGCATGAATCACCCTTCCCGAGCTTTGGTCCGAAACTCCCGGCCAAGCAGTTATCTCTTAGATGGTCATTGTTTTTCTTCTTCTGTGACCAGAAGAAGCAAGAGTCTGTGCGGCGCAAAACTCGCCCGCCGGTGATGGTCTTCATCTGCCCGGCCTGTAATCGCGCACTTCGTTAACGCTACCAGTATGGGTGGGCAGCGCTGACGCGCATCTGCCAGTCAGTTCTGGCCTGCTTTAATGCCAGTCATGGGATCACTCTTTCTGTAACCGTGTGTCCGCTCGTAGCTCATACAGTTGCTGCCGCGGAGGCGGCTGAATGCCGCCTGGGGGTGAAAGTCAAAGGACTGACCCCCCTCCTCAGGAGTAACTTTATCCTAATTGATAGAGCCACCTGCACATCAAACTTTCGAAAAAGTTTGGGAAAGTGGGTGGGGGGCCCGGGGGGAGGGAGGAAAACCTTTTTCAAAAGGTTTTCGCCCTCCCCCCGGAACAGCGGTTGGCAGCGGTGCATGGCGGGGTGGCTACGGGGCCGGGGCGGCTGGTCGCAGCGAGATGAACCGTTGCCGTTTGTTGTAGTCGGTTTCGGTGTCGGCGGCAGCCAGGCCCTGGCGGATCATCCGGGAGTTGAGGCAGGTGCGGTTTTCCAGGTAGAGGTAGGCCGGAGTTTCCTCCGCGGTAGGCAGATCCAGCAGATCCAGCTTGAGGTAAACCCGGGCCGCGCGGGTGCGTTCCCGCAGCCAGGCCAGCGCGGCCTCGCGGGCCGGCGGCAGCTCGCGCACTCCGATCAGCCGGATCATTCGGCCATCCTCCAGCCGCAGCAGTTCCGGGGAGAGCACCTCCCGCACCCGGAAGTACTCCTCCCGGGCGCTGCGGGTATGGCCGACCCGCGCCCCCAGCTCCAGCTCCCGGGGATCGGCCTGCCGCTGCAGGTGGTCCGGGTCCCGGAAACGATAGGGCAGGTAGAGCAGCTCACGGCGGTAATCCTCCGCCTCCTCAGTCCGCCGTTCCACTTCCACCCGCCAGCCGGCATCGCTTTCCCGCCGGGCCCGCTCCAGCCGCTGCAGGATCGGCTCCAGGCAGCCGGGATCGATCTCGCAGCCCACCGAGTGGCGCTCGAGCCGGGCCGCGGCCAGGGTGGTGGTGCCGCTGCCGAGGAATGGGTCGAGGACCGTGTCCCCGACAAAGCTGAACATCCGGATCAGGCGCGAGGGCAACTCTTCCGGGAATGCCGCCAGGTGGTTACGTTGCCGCTCGCCCGGGAACTGCCAGTGACCGCTGAACAGTTGGTTCCACTCCCCGGTGGACAGCCGCGAGCGCTCCCGGACCTCGGGGGAGGGGCGCGGGGCCCGGCCCGGCTTGCGGAAGATCAGGATGAACTCGTAGTCCAGCTTGAGGATTCCATTGCGGGGATAGGGGAACGAGCCCATCACGCTGCCGCCGCCGGTGGTGTGGGTGCTGGTCACTTTCCGCCAGATCACCGCGCCCAGGTAGTCCAGCCCGGCGGCCAGGCAGAATTTGATGATCTCGGTGCGGATCGGCAGCACCCGGTAACGGCCGTAGACCGCTGCCCGGGCAAACTGGTCGCCGATGTTGATGCAGAGCCGGCAGCCGGGGTGCAGCACCCGGATGCACTCCTGCCAGACCAGCCCCAGGTGGTTGATGTAGTCCTCGTAGCAGTGGTCGAACCCGAGCTGGCCGGGGATGCCGTAGTCCTTGAGCTGCCAGTAGGGAGGCGAGGTCACCACCAGTTGCACCGCGCGGTCGGGCAGCTCGGGCAGGCGACGGCTGTCGCCGAGGATGATCCGGTGCGTGGTTTCCATCGCGGCCCTCGCGCAGCAGTGGGGGTCAGGCCCGCAGCCGGCGGCGGAAACGCTCCAGCTCCGCGGCCGGCCGCTCGGAAGTCGCGAACAGGTACAACGGGTACAGCCGGAGGATCGTCTCCTCGATCAGCGGGATGATCGCTGGGCCCAGGGCCACCGCCTCGGCCGCGGGAAGCTGCCGCACCAGGTAATAATAGCGCCGGCGGGCCCACTGGTCGGATAACGGCGGAAGCCCTTTGGCCCGGGGCCGGAGGTAGCTTTCGCTTTCGATCCGGCAGTCGCGGAAGTTGCCCTCGGCCTCCAGGTAGCGCTCGAAAACTTCCGGCCAGGCGGCGATGTTGGCCGTCAGGCGCTTTCTCCATTCCGGCATCGAGGCTCCCAGCCAGGAGCCGAGGTAGACCTGCTCCGGCTGGATCCCCACCGCGAAACCGGGCGCGCCGGTGCGGCGGTGGTCGCGGGGGAAGAACAGCAGGTCGATCCAGTCCCGATAGGGGTGCTTGTCCGGGGAGAAGCGGGTGTCGCGGTTGATCCTTCCCAGGCTGCGTCCGGAGCGCGGATCGCATTCAAGCTCCGGGTCCAGCTCGGCCAGGAAGGGCCCCAGCGCCAGGCACAGGCTTTTCAGCTCGGCCTTGACCGCCTCCCAGCGCTCGCGGTTGGCGGCGAACCAGGCGGTGTGGTTGTGCTCCCCCAACTCGCGCATGAAATCGAACGACTGCCCGCTGAAGCCCCCGAATCCGCTGCCTGCCGCCACCGGCTCCTCCCTCGCCTCGCTGTCGCCTCAACAACTAGAGGGTGTGATGCACTCAGGAGTGGGAAAGAACACAACCCCCTGTCTCCCCCTTTGGTAAGGGGGATGGGTCCGGCTTCGGCCGGAGTTTTGAGCTAAGCGCTTGAGCGATAGCGGTTTCGATCCCCTCTCGAGAGGGGTGGCCCGCCGCAGGCGGGCCGGGGTGTGTGTCTTTGCCGGCCGCACAGCCTAGTATCCCCGACCCGGAGTTCATCACACCCTCTAAGATCTGATCCGGGAAAAGGTTGGAAATCTCGTTGGTCGGGATTTTCCGCCCTCCTACCGGACCCCTTTTCACCTTCCAAAGCTTCTTCCCAAGGGCCGGGTAACGAGCCGGAATCACTATTCAATCTATCCTCGCTCGACTGTTTGCGCCACCGGTACTGTCGGCGGCGATCTTCCTTGCCTGCGCGCGAAAAAACGGGTAGATTGTAGCACCTTTTCTTAGATGATAACACTCCTGCCCTGGCAGTCGATCCGCTCCCCAGCCCGGAGGCGCACCTTGCAGCACGACATCCTGGCCTTGACCTGGGCCGCGGCGGCGATCGGCGCCACCCACACCCTGCTCGGTCCCGACCACTACCTGCCGTTCGCCGTGCTGGCCCGCACCCGGGGCTGGAGCGCTACGCGCACCGCGCTGGTGACCGTGCTCTGCGGGGTCGGCCACGTGCTGAGCTCGGTGGTGCTGGGACTGGTGGGAATCCTGGCGGGAGTGATGGTGGGCCGGCTGGAGGCGCTGGAGTCGGTGCGGGGCGACCTGGCGGCCTGGCTGCTGCTGGCGTTCGGGGTGAGCTATGCCCTGTGGGGGCTGTGGCGCTGGCATCATCCGGGCAAGCACTCGCACCTGCACGTGCATGCGGGGCAGGTGCACCTGCACCCGCACGGTCATGGGGGCCAGGGCGAGCACGAGCCGGCGCGGATCGATCACACCCGGGCCCACGCGCACGGCGCGGCGCAGCTTCCCGCCCGCGACCGGACTTTCTGGGTCCTGTTCCTGATCTTCGTGTTCGGCCCTTGCGAGCCGCTGATCCCGCTGCTGATGTACCCCGCCGCCGAAAGCGACCTCTCCGGCGCGGTGCTGGTGGCGACCGTGTTCAGCCTGGCGACAGTCGGAACGATGCTGGCCGTCGTGCTGGCGCTCTACTTCGGCAGCCTGCGGATCAGGCTCGGCCGGCTGGAGCGGGCGGCCCATTTCGCCGCCGGGCTGGCGATCTCAGCCAGCGCCGGGGCGATCCTCTTCCTCGGCCTGTAGCGAACGGGAATCATCCCGCTGGTCCGGCATGTTCCGTTCCGGCCCGCAGAGCAGCTCGGCCTCGTTGGAGCCGGCCCCGCAGACTCCGCAGCGGAAGATGGTTTCGAACATCCCGGTGCGCCCGGTCCGCAGCTCCAGCCCCTCCATGTCGAACTCGCACTGTACGAATCGCTCACTGTGCTCGTCGTTTCTGATCGGATCATCCAGCATGTGGCACCTCCTGCCGTAACGCTGCCCCTTTTCCTTGGGGCGGGAATGGTTCTTTAATTCACAACGCCCTCGATGGTTGTTTGTTGCCAAGCCCCGAAAAAGATTTCAGGAAGTTTCGCCTATTGACCGCGATCCGCGGCCGGTCTATATTTCCGGTCCGAGGCCCGCGCGGGCGGGTGTCAACGAGCCATCCCGGGAGGAAAGATGAGCAGCGAACTCAAGCCGATCCATGAGAGCCAGATTTCCCGCCAGCAGCACCCGGACCGTTGGAGCCACGACCTGGTGGGCGCGCTGCTCGGCGCCACTTCCGGCTTCAGCCTGGGGGTGGCCGAGTACACCAGCGAAACTTTCGGCGAGCTGCAGGTGCATGCCGACCAGGAGGCGGTCTACGTGGTCGCGGGAGTGGGGGAACTGCGCCTGGGCGACCGGGTGTTCCCGGTGCGGCCCGGCAGCGCCGCCTATGTCCCGCCCGGCGCCCCGCACGCCACCCGCCGCACCGGCCCGGACCCGGTACGGGTGATCTACGCCCACGGCGCGATCTGAGGGCGATTTAAAGACAAATACTGTTTTCCGGGGGAGGGAGAAAATCCCGTTGGTCGGGATTTCCTCCCTCCCCCGGGTCCCCGCTCACTTTTCCAGACTTTTTGCATGGTTCACCGTGAGGTGTTGAATCTCAGGTTGGTTCGGATTCAGCTATCCGGGCTCTAACCTGCATCCTCTCCCCGGCGGGTCCTCACCAGCACCCATGGAGGCGGCAGATGAACAAGGCGAAAACGGTCCTCACGCTGCTCGGCATCGCGGCGCTTCTGGCGGTCGGCTCTCCTCTCACCGCGGCCGGCACCGGACTTGGCACCCCGGCCGATCCCGCGACAAAGAAGTACGTGGCCAAACGGGTGGTGGCGCCGATCAAGATCGATGGGCGGCTGGATGAGCCGGCCTGGGAAAAGGCCGAAGCGGTGAGCTTCGCGGCCAAGAATGGCGGAGCGCCGCTGCAGGCGACCACGGCGCGGGTGCTCTGGGATGACACCCATGTCTATTTCGCCTGGGACTGCCGCGACCGCCACATCTGGTCGACCATGGCCGAGCGCGACCTGCCGCTCTACAACGAGGAAGTGGTGGAGGTGTTCATCAACCCCGATGGGGACCGCGAAACCTACCTGGAGCTGGAGGTCAACCCGCTGGGGGTGCTCTGGGATGGCTTTGTCTTCAACAACCGCGGCAAGCTGACCGGGATCCTGGCCTGGAACAGCCTGAAGATGCAATGGGCGGCGGCGGTCGAGGGCACGCTCAATGATTCGACCGACACCGACCAGGGCTGGACAGTCGAGCTGGCCCTGCCGCTGGCCGACATCTTCACCGCCGCCAATAACCCTCCCCAAGCCGGGGACCGCTGGCGCTTCAACCTGTATCGGATCGACCTGCCCCATGGGCCGGGCGTCCAGCCTTCCGACCCCCAGGCCTGGTCGCCGGTTTCCGGGCGCAGCTTCCACGACCCGGACCGTTTCGGGGAGTTGGAATTTTCGGACGAAGTGATTAAATAGAAGGTGGATGCAAATATTTTGACAGATTTTTCGGATTTGCCCACTTGCAGAGTGGATGAATTGTTGTATGATTAAGTTAGGCCTCCGGCGTCTGGATGTTGGGCCGGGACTGTTCCGGAGCGCCCGATTCATCAACTCATGCCAGGAGGGCAGATGAAGATGTTCGGCAACGGGATGAATATCCCCCGCCTGTGGAACCGGGGGCGGAAGAAGCTGTTCGAGAAGCAGGGCAAGACGCACTATGTCAGCCGTCTGAAAATTCTCGGCATGCCACTCCTGCACATCTCGAACGAGACCGCCCGCGGGCTGGTGGCGATCGGGGACAATGCTACCGGGCTGGTGGCGATCGGCCGGCACCGGGCCCTGGGATTGGTCTCGGTGGGTTTCTACAGCATCGGGATGGTTGCCGCCGGGGTGTTCGCGGTGGGGCTCACCGCCGCCGCCGGGGTGTTTTCCTTCAGCTTCGGCAACAGCGCCGGGGCCCTCTCGGCCGGCAACAGAGCGGCGGGCGCGCTGGCGATCGGCCGGCACCCCCACGGCGCCAAGACCTGGCAGATGCTGGGTTCGGGGAAGAAGTAAGCGCGTGGCCGGTAGATGGGAAAATGCGGCAGGATCGCCGGAGGGGATGGCCCCCTGGTGTCCCTGCCGCGCTTTTTTGGGGTCTGTTCATTTCCGGCCGGCGATTCCCTGACTAGCGCGTGTGATGAACTCAGAGCGACCGGCTCGGGAATCAGGAAAATACACCACCCCCGGTGTCCCCCTTTGCTGAAAGCACAGCCGCCCGACCGGTTGCGGCAGCGCTCGGGCCGAAGTGGGAACAGTCCCCCCTCGAGGGGGGTGGCCCCGCCGGAGGCGGGGCCGGGGGGTGTGAGGCCAGGGTGCTGCTCCAGCCGTGGGGTCGTGGCCATCCTCACACCCCCCGGTCCCGGTAACACCGGGACCACCCCCCTCCAGGGGGGACTTTAAAGACACCACCTCCGGTGTCCCCCTTTTAAGGGGGATCGTTCCCGCTTCGCCCCGGCAATGATGCAAATAGTAATCAGGCTCTTGGTAGTGGCGGGTTTTAAACCCGCCGCTACACCGGCAGGCGCGATCCACCGGCTGATGTCCCTGCTCCCGGCGACAGCCGACGGGGTGTGTGGCCTCTTTTCAGCGGCCTTTACCTTTTCCACCCCGGAAAAAGATTGATCGGCAGGTTGACCTCAGCGCTCCGCGCGCAGGTCGCGGGCGCAACGGAAGCCGATGTAGCGCCCCCCGCTCACCGGGTAGTGGCCATCGCGCGACAGCAGCGAGGGCTCGAGCTGGTTGACATAGAAGCTGCCGCCGCGGAAGACCCGTTCCCGGCGGGCCGGGTCCAGCCAGCCATCCACCCACTCGGCGACATTGCCCACCACGTCCAGCAACCCGAACACGCTGCGGTCCTCGGGGTAGCTGCCGGCCGGGGCGCTCTCGCCCCGCCCCTCGCTCCAGGTGTTGGCCAGCCCCGGACGGTAGCTGTCGCCCCAGGGGAATGGCCGAACCTGCGCGCCCATGGTCGCCCGCTCCCATTCCGCCTCGGTCGGCAGGCGTTTGCCGCACCAGGCGGCGAACCGGGCGGCATCGTTCCAGCTGACCTGGGTCACCGGGTATTGCTCCTGTCCCGAGGGGGGCGCGCCCTTTTTCCAGTGCGATGGGGGCTTGTGGCCGGAGGTTTCGACAAACAGGGCATAGGCGCGGTTGGTGACCTCGCGGGTGTCGATCCAGAACGAGTCCACCTCCACCGCCGTGTCATCCGGACCGCGCAATGGCCCGCCCGGGACCAGGCTCATCCCCTGGGGGGGCAGGCCGAATCCTTGCGGGTCCAGGGTCAGGCGCAGCTCGCGGTCCTCGCCCGGCCGGACCTCGATCGTGCTTTCCGCCGCGCCGGTGCGGGGCAGGCTCACCCGCAGCTGGTGGGGTCCGGGCGCCAGGTGGGTCAGCCGCCAGGGGGTGCGCCGTCCGAGGAACAGGCCATCCAGGCTGAGCTCCGCTCCCGCGGGCTCGGAGAGCACCAGCAGGCTGCCCGGGTATGGTTCGAGCGTGAGGGTCAGGGTGCTGTCCCGGGGGAACTCCAGCTGCAGCTGGCGGCGCAGGGTCTGGTAGCCGGCTTTGCGGGCCTCGAGCCAGTGGCCGCCGGCGGGGAAATCCTGCAGGGTGACTGTCGCGCGCTCTCCCAGCTCCAGTTCCAGGGTGTCGATCCGCAGGGTGATCCCGGGCTGGGGGAAGACCACGGTCAGGCGGCCGCGCTGAGGGGTGAGCGTGAAACGGTACCGCTCGCCGATCCCCGGGCGGATCAGCACCGAGTCCTCCAGCTCTTCGCAGCCGGGTAGGGCCAGCAGCACCGGGTGCCAGCCGGCGGCGATTCTTCCCAGGCGCACCGGGGTGCGGCCGACATCCAGCCCCGCGAGGTAGACCAGCGCGCCCTCCGGCTCGCTTTCCACCAGCAGCGAGCCGGCATTGTGCTCCAGGCGGCCGGCGGCTGAGGCGCTGTCGGGGGCAACCAGCCCCGCGGCCAGCTCTCCGGCCCGGCTGCCGGCCACCACCACTGATCCGGCGGGCATGGGCCAGCGTCCGGGCTGCCGCAGGGGCAGCAGCAGGGCCTGGGATTCCTCCAGCCGGGCCACCCGGCAACGGACCGAGCGGGGCGGCTCCGGGTCGCGCCATGGCCCCTCGGACAGCAGCTCGGCGATAGTCAGCTCCTCCCCGGTGCGCAGCCCATCGCGCGCGCCCAGGTCCGCCACCAGGGTGTCCCCCCGGACCGCGATCACCCGGCCGGTCAGGGGGAAATGCCCCGCCAGCTTGCGGGCCAGCTCGCGCGCGGCGGCCGGGAGCCCGGCGGCCGGGCCTGCCTGGCGCACGCTCTCCGAGGCCAGCACCTCGCCGGTCTCGGCATCCACCAGCCGGGCGCTCAGCACCAGCACCGAGTCCAGCCTGGCCAGCGAGCCGGTGACCACGTGACGGCTCTCCAGCAGTTGTCCCAGCCGGCGCAGGCTGCCCTCCTCGAACAGGTCCCGCAAGGAAGCCGACTCGCGCTGCAGGCGCCAGAGCCGGCCGGTTTCCTCCAGCAGGCGCAGGCGGCTGGAGGTGGCCAGCTCGGTGCGCAACAGCTCGGTGGCGCCGCGGGCCAGTTCCGGCCGGACCCCGATCGCCTCCAGCTCCTGCACCGAGAGCAGCAGCCGCGGGCGTTCCGGGGCCTGGCTCCGGGCCAGCGGGGGCAGGCCGAGCAGGGCGATGGCGATCAGCAGCGGAAGCAGTCGAAAGCGCAGGGGCATCGGTGGTCCGGACGGTTTCAGGGTCGAGGGAAACTGTTCAATATTTATCCACGAAGGACACGAAGGCACACCAAGTAAAAACTTCGTGAACCTTCGTGTCCTTCGTGGAAAGATTCTTTACCTTCACGGGACAGGCATCAGCCGGGCGCGGGCGCTCCGGGCGAACCGGGGGAACACCTCGCGCTCCAGCTGGCGCAGGGCCTCGAGCCGGGCGCGGGGGCCATCGGGCCCGAAGCCCTTGACCGGAAAGCTCTCGGATAGCAGCACCGTACCCTCCCGCGGGTCGGACAGCTCCAGCAGCACGCTCCAGCGGGAGAGGGCAAACCCCTCGCCCAGGGTGCGGGCGGCCTCCTCGCGGGCGGTGACCGTGATCCGGGGCAACAACAAAGCGCGGGCGCTCTGCCTGTCACGCTCGGGGGTGAGTCCGGCTTTTAGCAGGGCCGCGGCCAGTTTCGCGGCGAGCAGGGTGTCGGCGACAGCCAGACTGTCCGTCCCCGCGCTCCGCACCAGCCGCACCGCGGGCACGCTCACCCGGCCCAGGGCCAGCCCCAGCCGGTGCAGCGCCTCCGATAGAGGGTCTTCCAACCGGAGCTGGCGCTCGCGGGTGGCGAGCCCGGCGTGGATGAACTGGCCGCTGACCAGCTCCAGCGCCCGGTCCGCCAGGGGAAAGGCCCGGGCGGGCTGTCCCTGCCGCTCCAGCGCCAGGCCTTCGGCCAGCAGGCTCTCGGCGGTTGTTACCCGGGAGGCGCTTTCCAGTTCCAGGCGGCGCTTCTCGGCCGATAGTTCGGCGTGAGGGTAGCGCACCAGCAGGTGGGCCTCGTAACGGACCAGCAGCGAGTCGCCGCGGGCGAGGGTGCGTTTGGCATAATAGCTCTCCAGCCGCTTGAGGCCCACCACCAGCGCCGCGCCTTCCACTTCCAGCCGGTCGGTGAGCAGCAGGTCGGACTCCCTGCGCAGGCGGTCATAGTCGATCCGGGCGCTGACTCCCGAGAGCAGCACCGCCTGGCGGACCGCATCCATCGCCGCATCCGACTCGGCATCCTCCAGGCGATGGGCCCCGCCGGCGCGCCCGACAAAATAGAGATAGCGGCTGTCGGAGGGCGGGACCACCCGCACCCACTCCGGCGGCCGGTCATGGGAGGGCTCGATCCGCTCGCGCGGGGGTTCGCCCTGGACCGGGATGGCCATGCCGAGGCAAAGCGCCACCAGGCCGAGGATCATCCGGCGTGGAGCGGCGGTTGAGGCCAAGCCCTTCATCCCACCGCCTTTCTCAAGGCTGGTAGGTGGGCAGGCCCTTGTCCAGGTCGTCCAGAACTTTCTCGGCGGCCTCGTTGCTCGCGCCCCGCAGGTCGGCCATCCGTTCGCGGGCGGCCAGGGCCACCGCCTTGTCGAACTCGGCCTTGGGGTAGCGCACCAGGGTGTAGACATTGTAGAAGTAGCGCAGGCCCTCGGGGGTGACCCGTTCCAAGCGCTCGGTGTAGCTCTCCAGCTCCTTGACCCCGCTGGCGATCGTGTTGCTGAGGATCTTGAGGCCATCGGAGGTGACCGAGCCGACATCCTCGCGGGTCTCGGCCAGGCCCTTTTCCACCCGGGCTTTCTTGTAGTCGACCAGCCCCTGGCTCTGGATCATCTCCAGCACCTGGCGCAGGGCATTGGCGCGGGCATCGGTCAGCCCATCCTCCAGCGACAGGGCGCCGGTCTTGAAGCCCCGGAAGTGGTAGAACTCATCGGTTTCCTTGGGGATCTTGTTGACCCAGTCCGGACGGTCGCCGCTCTTTTCGACCACCCGCTCGCTGCCGATCACGGTCAGCTTGTTGGCGGAGCAGCCGGCGGCGAGGAGCGCAGCGAGCAGCAGGGTCAGGGCGAACACCCCGAGCGTTCTGGCAGTCAGGTACGACATCGTTACCCCCCTTGAGGTTGGATTGGCCTTGCCTGATGGACGGTCAAGTCCACAATCGTGGCAAGAGCTGTGCCACCGCGCGGCCACCACGCGGCGGATGACTCTACTTCCCTATATTATATCATAATGCCGCGGCGCGGGCGGGGGCAACCATCGAGGATGGCCGGGCCGGAGCGGGCCGCGGTCCCGGTACATTTTGCCCAGCGGATGGCGCAGGTGCGGCAGTGACAGGGATTTCGCCCGGATCGACCAGCCCGCGGCAAAAAATTCGCCTTGCTAACGGGACGGGCATTTCTTATAATTTGCTTCTTGAGGGAAGATGCGGTCAACCGCGGCCCAAGGCGGGGGTAAGCGTGGTCGAGATCCGGATTCACGGGCGGGGCGGGCAGGGGGCGGTCTATGCGAGCAATGTGCTGGCCCACGCGCTGTTTCGCGAGGGACAGTGGGTTCAGGCCTTCCCCTCCTTCGGGGTCGAGCGGCGGGGCGCGCCGGTGGCGGCGTTCGTGCGCTATGACCGCGGACCGATCGAGTTGCGCTGTCACATCTACACCCCGGATTACGTTATCATCCTCGACCCCACCCTGGCCGGCTCCCCGGCGATGATCGAGGGGCTCAAAAGCGGGGGCGGGGTGCTGGTCAATTCTCCCCTGCCGCCGGCGGAGTTCCCCGGGCTGGACAGCTTCCGGGTGGCGACCATCGATGCCGGCGCGATCGCCCTGCGCTATGGCCTCGGCACCCTGGCCAGCCCGATCGTCAACACCGCGATCCTTGGCGCTTTCGCCCGTTTCACCGGCATCGTCTCGCTGGAGGCGGTGAACGAGTCGGTGCGGGAGCTGATCAGCCGCAAGACCGAGGGGAACCTGTCCGCGGTCCGCGAATCCTTCGACCAGGTGCTGCTGCCCGCGCAGGCCCGGCGCTGAAAAGCGCGAGGGGCCGATCGACCGCCCGCGGGCGGGAGCCGGAGCGATACGATAGATGACCCGGAAGCACGAGCCCGAGCAGCAGCGCGATGACCGGCCGGAGGTTGCGGCCAGCCGGGCGGACATGAGCTGGAACCGGACCGGCCAGTGGACTTTTTTCGCCCCGGTCTACCGCGACCAGCCCGCCCCCTGCGCCGTGGACTGTCCGCTGGGGATCCCGGTGGCGCACTACCTGCACCTGGTGGCCAAGGGCCGCCTGCGCGAGGCCTGGCAGGTGCTCTCCGAGTTCAACCCGTTGCCGGCGGCCACCGGCCGGGTCTGTTACCATGCCTGCGAGCTGAACTGCAACCGCGCCGCGCAGGACCAGGCGGTCAATATCCACCAGCTGGAGCGCTACCTGGGCGATCTGGCCGTGGAGGAGGGCTGGAGTCTGCCCGCCCCGGCCATCGAGCTCGGGGGCCTGCCGGTGATCGTGATCGGCTCCGGGCCGGCCGGGATGGGCAGCGCCTATGTGCTGCGCAGCCAGGGCTACCCGGTGGCGGTCTGCGAGCGCGAAACCTCCCCCGGCGGGATGCTGCGGATGGGAGTGCCCGAGTTCCGGATGCCCCGCCGCCCGCTGGATGGCGAGATCGCCCGGCTGGAGCGGCTGGGGGTGGAGTTCCGTTGCGGGCAGGCGGTGGATGACCTGGACAGGTCGCGGCCGGGGCGCGGGGGTTGCTGCTGGCCACCGGGGCCCACGGCTCCCGCGATCCGGGGATCGAGTACCGGGGCTCAGCGGGGCGCGTTTCGGGCTGGAGTTTCTCAAAGAGTACAACAATGGACGAAGGCCGCGGATCGGTCGCAGCCTGGCGGTGGTCGGCGGCGGCAACACCGCGATCGATGTCGCCCGGGCCGCGGTGCGGCTGGGGGCCGAGGTCCGCCTCTACTACCGCCGCAGCCGCGAGCAGATGCCGGCCCATCCCGCGGAAATCGCCAGGCCGAGGGCGAGGGGGTGATTTTCACTTCCTGACCGCCCCGGTCGCCTTGCTGGGGGACCAGGGAAGGGTGCGTGGAATGCGACTGACCCGGATGACCCCGGGCGACAGATGACAGCGGCCGGGCCCGGCCGGTGCCAGTGCCCGGCAGCGAATTCGAGGCCGCGGCTGAGACGGTGGTGTTCGCGATCGGCGAGAAGCCGGAGCTGGACTACCTGCGAGGCCGGGGCGAGCGCCGGGGCGCCGGCTGAAAGTGGACAGCCTGGGCCGTACCAGTCTGCCCGGGGTGTTCGCCGCCGGGGACATCGGCCCGGGGGAATTTTCGGTGAGCCACGCCCTGGCGGATGGGATCGCGGCCGGGCGCAACCTGCACGCTGCTGTTGAGCGGGCATGAGCTGCCGCGGGAGCACGGGCAGCTCCGAGCCGGTGCGGCCGCCGGGATCGGCACCGACTATTTCCCGCGCGGTCCGCGCCAGGAGGGGGCGGTGCTGGTACGAGAGCCGCCCGCGGGCGGATGGCGAGGTAAGGCCGGGTTCGGCCGCGACCAGGCCCTGGCCGGAGGCGCCCGCTGCTACAGTTGCGGCACCTGCACCGCTTGCGACAACTGCCTGATATTCTGCCCCGACCTGGCGATCCGCTCCGAGAGACGGGTCTATACCGTCCGGAACGAGTACTGTAAAGGCTGCGGGATCTGCGCCGAGGAGTGCCCGCGCGGGGTATATCACCATGGAGAAAAAGCCCTGAGGAAGAGCTGATCACAGGCAATGAGGCGGTCTCCCCGCGGTGCGACTGGCCCGGGTGCAGGTGATCGCCGCCTACCCGATCACCCCGCAGACCAGCATGCCGAAAAGCTCAGTCTGGCTACTCGCGGGGGGAGATGGACGCCGACTTTATCAAGGTCGAGAGCGAGCACTCCGCCCTGGCACTGTGTGTCGGGGCCTCCAGCACCGGGGTGCGCACGTTTACCGCCACCAGCAGCCAGGGCCTGGCGCTGATGCACGAGGTGCTCCACTGGGCCAGCGGCGCCAGGCTGCCGATCGTGATGGCCAATGTCAACCGCGCCCTGGGCGCTCCCTGGAACATCTGGTGCGACCACGGCGACAGCCTGTAGCCAGCGCGACACCGGCTGGCTGCAGATTCTACTGCGAGAGCTGCCAGGAGGTGCTGGACACGGTGCTGATCGCGTTCCGGGTGGCCGAGAGCGTGCTCACCCCGGCCATGGTGCTGCTGGACGGCTTTATCCTCACCCACACCGCCGAGCCGGTGGAGTCCCCGAGCAGGCGACTGGTGGACCGTTACCTGCCGCCCTGGAAGCCCGAGCGTGAGTGGACCCGGCCGTCCGCGCACTTTCCACGCGGTGACCAGCCCGGAATATTTCATGGAGTTCAAGCACAGCCAGCACGAGGCGGCGCGGGCGCCGAGGGCGCGGCGCGCGAGGCAGCGCGGAATTCGGCGAAGTTATCGGACGCCAGTGGCCGCTCACCGAGGGCTTCATGGTCGAGGATGCCGAGACCGTGATCGTCGCCGCCGGGACCAGCGCCGGGACCTGCCGTCATGTGGCCCGAAGCTGCGTTCCCGAGCGGGGCGAAAGGTGGGGGTGGTGCGGGTCGGGCTGTTCCGGCCGTTCCCGTATCGAGGATATCGCCGGGATGCTGGGCGGGGCGCAGCGGGTGGCGGTGCTGGACCAGGCGGTAAGCCCCGGAGCGGACGGGGCGCTGTTCCAGGAAATCCGCGCGGCGCTGTATGGGCTGCCGGGCGGGGTCCCGCGGGTCTACAGCTTTGTTTCGGGCCTCGGGGGAAGGGACATCATGCCGGGGTATATCGAGTCGATGGTCGAGGCGGTGGGGAGCGCCGAGCGCAACCCGCTGGAGCGCCTCACCTGGCTGGGGCTGAAGCAGTAATGACAGTTGCCGGCTGTTCGATAGCTATCCGTGACAGCGTGTTGAGAGATGTTTTGAAAAACACAACCCCCTGTTTCCCCCTTTGTTAAGGGGGATTTAAGGCCGCAGCGGACCGTCATTCGAGGTTGATAAAAAGCTGCGTGGCTTCGCTCCAGGATTAATGGCGAAATCATTCAACGCACTTGTGAAATCATAAAAAGTTTGGGAAGGTGGGAGGGGGGCCGGGGAGGGCGGAAACCTTTTCCAAAAGGTTTCCGCCCTCCCCCGGAAAATCCGTTGATCTTTACGCTTTTGCTGTCGAATTGATCTTTGAGGAGCGACCATGGCGCGCCCGGAAGAGTTGGCCCGCACCCTGCGGGACGAGCCGTTCGGCTGCGGCAACCTGGCCTGCCCCGGCTGCGGCGAACCGATCGCCCTGCGCGAGGTGCTGAACGCCCTGGAGGGGGATGCCGTGATCGTGATCCCGGCCTGCTGCGGCTCGATCATCGACGGGCTCTACCCCTATTCCAGCGCGCGGGTCCCGGTGCTGCACACCCCGTTCGCCACGCGCCGCCTCCACCTCCAGCGGCGTGCTGGCCGGCCTGCGCCGCCGCGGGTACAAGTCCACCACCGTGGTGGCCTGGGCGGGCGATGGCGGCACGTACGATATCGGCCTCTCGGCGCTGTCCAGCGCGGCGGAGCGCAACGATGATTTCCTCTATGTCTGCTACGACAACGAAGCCTACATGAACACAGGGATCCAGCGCTCCAGCGCCACGCCCCTGCTGGCCTGGACCACCACCACCCCGGAGCACCATCTCAAGCAGGTGCCCAAAAAAAATATCATCGAGATCATGGCCGCGCACCGGATCCCCTACGCCGCCACCGCCACCGTGGCCTACCCGGATGACCTCATGGCCAAGGTGCGCCTGGCCAGAGGGACTTTCGGCTCCCGGTTCATCAACATCCTCTCGCCCTGCCCCACCGGCTGGCAGACCCGGCCCCAGGATTCGATCAAGGTCTCCCGGCTGGCGGTCACTACCAACGTGTACCCGTTGTATGAGGTGTTCGACGGTCTCCGGCTGGTGCTGCGGGACAATCCCAATCCCCGGCCGGTTAAAGACTATCTGCGGCCCAGGGACGGTTCCGCCACCTGGATGACTCCCAGGTCGCGGCGATCCAGCGGGAGGTTGACCGCCAGTGGGAGCGCCTGCGCCGTAAAGCCGATGAGATCATCCAGCCCTGAGCTGTCCCGACCATCCTGATCTGAACAAATGCCAGTTGTTGTCGGGGGGAGGAGGAAACCTTTTGGAAAAGGTTTCCTCCTCCCCCCGGAGATTACATCGGTTCAGGGCTCCAGGGCCGGCTCCAGCGCTGTCTCCGGCCGCTGCAGCAGTTTCGCCGCCCCTTCCGCCATCATCCACAACGCCAGCAGCAGGGTAAAGGCATTGGCCGCGGCCAGCAGGTAGTTGCCCTGCCGCAGGTAGTTGCCCTCGTTGAGCAGCATCGCCCAGGTGGTCATCAGGGCCATGAATCCCGCCGGCAGCCCGGAAACCAGCCAGGCGATCCCGCCCCGCCGGCGCAGGTAGAGCGAGACAATCGTCAATGCCAGGGCCGCCAGCAGCTGGTTCACCGCGCCGAACATCGGCCAGAGGAGCAGCGCCCCCTGTCCATCGGCCCCGGTGGCGAACGCCAGGGCCGCGGCGCTGGCCACCGCGATCAGGGTCGCCGGGTAGCGCCCGGCGGCCTTTTTGAGGCCCAGATCGCCCAGCAGCTCGCTCAGGATGTAACGCTGGGTGCGGGTGGCGGTGTCCAGGGTGGTCCCGGCGAACGCCGCGATGAACACCCCCAGGATCGCCACCGCCAGGGTGTGCGGGATGCCGATCACTTCCATCATGTTGGCCCCGCCGACAATCACCGCGCTGATCGCCGATTCCATTCCTCCGGCCGCGGTCCAGGAATGGTAGTGATAGTTCCAGGCCGCCGCGCCGGTCAGCAGTTGCCCATCGTTCGTGGTGTAACCCAGCCCCAGCCCGGCCGCCACCGCCAGCAGCACCAGCACCGCCAGGGCGCTCTCCAGCAGCATCGAGCCATAGCTCACCGCCAGGGCATCGCCCTCGGAGGCGGTCTGTTTGCTGGTGGTGCCGGAGCTGACAATGCAGTGGAAGCCGCTGATCGCCCCGCAGGCGATCGTGATGAACAGGAACGGCCACAACGGCGGGGCTCCCTCGGCCTGCAGGTTGAGCGCCGGGGCCACCAGTTCCATGTGCGGGCTGGCGACCAGCGCCCCGACCGCCAGCAGGCCCATCGAGATGAACAGCTGCCAGGCGTTGATGTAGTCGCGCGGCTGCAGCAGCATGGTCACCGGCAGGATCGAGGCCACGAACGCGTAGGCCAGCAGCACCAGGGTCCAGATCCCGGTGGCCGGGATGCCGCCGATCGCGGGCAGGTCCAGCGGCAGCAGGCTTCCCAGCCAGATCGTCAGGTACATCACCGTCACCGCCACCGCGGTCGAGCGCAACAGTCCCACCCCCTTGCGGTAGATCAGCCAGCCCAGGGTCATCGCGATCGGGATCTGAATCCAGATCGGGAACACCGCGGAGGGGAAGAGGTGGAACAGGACCGCCATCACCAGCCCGAACACCGCGATCACCACCCACAGCTCCAGGAACATGATCAGGAAGAAGATCAGCCGCACCCGGCGGTTGATGTAGCGGCTGGTGACCTCGGTCAGGGTCTTGCCCTGGTTGCGCATGCTGACCACCAGCGCGCCCAGGTCGTGCACCCCGCCCATCATCGCCGCGCCGACAAACACCCACAGCAGGGCCGGCAGCCAGCCCCAGATCACTCCGATCGCCGGGCCGACAATCGGGCCGGTGCCGGCGATCGAGGCAAAGTGGTGGCCGAAAATCACCCCGCGGTGGGTCGGCACGAAATCGACCCCATCCTCGAACCGGCGCGAGGGCGCGATGTTCGCCGGGTCCAGCCCGAAAATCCTCCGGCCCAGGAACCGGCCGTAGCTGCGGTAGACCACGATGTAGCCGAAGAAAGTCACCAGGATCAGCGCCAGGGTACTCATCGCGTGCCCTCGGGGGTTGGAGAGGATGCGCCGGCGGCGCCGCCCGCTTGCGGCAACCGGGATGCAGGGGCTGCAAGATAACCTGCTTCCCCGCTGGAACGCAAGATCGGGACAAAGCAGCGCCGCTGTCGGCTGGCCCGGAATATGCAATAGACCAGACGGGCCGGTGGCCGACAGCTCCGGCGGATCGTATACAACAACTCATTCATTGATAATATGTTACTATCCCGGCAGGGCGTTGCTCGCCCGCGTTCGGGCAGGAGGGAATCGATGATGGTCATGCCGGCGGAAGGAAGCATTTTCCGGTCGGGGTCGCTGCGGCGGACACTGTGGCGCCTGCTGGCGCTGGCCGCGCTGTGGCAGTTCGGCCCGGAGCCGCTGCTCGCGCAGTCTTCCGGCCAGGTGACAATCACCAACCGCTACGCCAACCTCCGCAGCGGCCCGGGCACTCACTACACCCGGGTCGGGCAAGCCTTGCGCGGCGAGCGTTTCCAGTGCCTGGGCCGCCAGGAGGGCTGGCATCAGATCATGTACCGGGGAGGGCCGGCCTGGGTGTTCGGCGAGCTGGCGCGTTTGGAGCCGGGCTCCGGCGCGGCTGATGGCGGCAACCTGCAGGAGATGGGCCGGCGGATCGAGGACTTGAACCGGCGGATGGACCGGGTGCTGGACAAGATCGACCGGACCGGGAGCCTGCTGGCCGAGGGCTACCTGCCCCAGGGCGAGCCCGGCGCCGGAGCGACCAGTATCGCCGAGATGCTGGCCGAGCCCGCCGCCGGTCGGTTGTCCCGGGATTCGATCCCGGCCGGCGAGGCCCCGCTGGCGGAAGTCAGCCCGGAAAAAGTCCGCGCGGGCAAACCGAACCCGGCCTGGCTGCTGGTGCCGGGCGGGGCGCGCCTGGCCGCCGGCAGCCCGGGGCGCGGCTGGAGCATGCTCGCCCTGACCGCGGCCTCGGCCGGGGCCGGCTATTATTTCCGCCGCGAGTACGATGATCTGCTGACTGATTACCGGGCCTTGCCGCCCGAGGCCCCAACCGAGGAGTTCACCCGGCGGCACGACCGGGCCGACCGCAAGCTCCGGCTCGCGGATGGCTGCTTCTACGCCGCCGGGGGGGTGTTCGCTTTCCACCTGCTGGACTATTTCCTGCTGCTGCCGGATGCGCCGCTGGCCCTCGAGGTCCGGCCATCACCGGGCGGCGGGAACACCATCAGCCTGTCGATGACATGCGGATTCTGACCCCGACAGCCCGCGCGGCCGGCTTGCGGCTCGCGATGCTCCTGGCTTCGCTCCTGCTGGCGGCGCTGCCCGCCTGCCGCGAGGCCCCGCGCGACAATCCCTTCGATCCCGAATCGGGGCTGCTGCTGGTCAGCGTGCTGGCCCCGGCCGACAGCAGCCGGCTCTATCGCGACCAGCCGGTGACATTTCGCGCCGAGGCCCGCCGCGGTTTCGACCTGGCTCCGGTCGAGGAGGGCCTGTTCCGCTGGCGCTCCGACCGGGCCGGTGAGCTGGGCGAGGGGGCCGAGCTGGTCCTGGACAGTCTGCCGGCCGGTTTCCACCGGGTGACTGTCACGGTTACCGACCTGGAGGGCCGCCGCGGGATCGCCGAGCTGCGCCTGACCGTGCTCGCCACCCCGGAGTTCGGGGTCAGGCTCGCGGTTCCGGCCGCGGACACGATCCTGCTGGCCGGGCAAGCTTTCGCCCCGGCCGCGGTGGAGTACCTTTCCCCCGGGATCGAGGCGATCGGCCGGCTGTGGCGTTTCGGCGCGGGCAGCGGGCTCGATGATTTCCAGGGGCAGTCGCCCGGCGAGCCGGCCTGGGACCAGCCGGGGGAGTTCCTGCTGGTCTACCAGTTGGTGGATGGCCTGGGCCGGGTCGCCACCGACACCGCCCGGGTCACCGTGCTGGCGGAGAGCGAGCCCCCGGTGGTGATGATCGCCTCGCCCGCCGCCGACACCACCCTCTACCGCGGCGACAGCCTGTGGCTGGAGGCGGTGGAGCTCGAGACCACCAGCCCGGTGATCTCCCGCCGCTGGGTCTACCCGGCCGGCAGCGGGCTCGAGTCCCGGGATGACCGACGGATGGCGGCCGGCTGGCGGGTGTTTGCTGTCGATGGAGCATTCGAGCTGGTTTATCTGGTGCAGGATGGGCTGGGGGTGAGCGTTGCCGACACGGTGGCAGTGACCGTCCTGCCGCCGCCGGCGGAACTGCAGGCGGCGATCGCCAGCCCGGGGGCCGACACGACAGTCTACGCCGGGGACAGCCTGTGGCTGGCCGCGACGTTGAATGATCCGGGGCGGGTCGATTCCTCGCTCTGGTCCTGGGCCCCGGCCGGGGAAAGCTCGCGACGGCCGATCGCGGTCAACACCGCCTCGGCCCGGGTGGCGTTCCCCGGCCAGGGCCGCTTCCGGGTCTATTTCACCGCGGTCGATGACCGCCGCGCCCGCCGCGAGGACTCGGTGGCGGTGGAGGTGCTGGACCGGCCGGTCAATGCGCTTCCCGCGGCGACTATCCTCGCTCCCGCGGCCGACACCGCGCTGGTGGCCTGGTCGCCAGCGGTGAGCCTGGAGGGGCTGGACCTGGACCTGGATGGCGCGGTGGTGGAGCGAAACTGGAGCCTGGTGAATGCTGATGGCCAGGCGCTGAGCCTGGGGCACGGGCGTTCGTTGCGGTACCGGTTCACGGCGGGCGGCTCGTTCCGGCTGGTGTACGCGGTGGTGGACGATCTGGGCGGGGTGGGGGCGGACACCCTGGGGCTGACCGTGCAGGCCAACCAGCCGCCCGCGGCGGAGATCCTCTCGCCGCTGGGGATGGTCGGCGCTCTGGTGGGCGAGGAACTGACTTTCATCGGGATGGACTCCGACCCCGGGGGGACAGTGGTCTCCCGTCGCTGGGACTACGGCGCGGGGAGCGGGCTGGCCCCGGATACGGTGTCTGTCCCGGGGTTGCGGGGGTTCCCGGCGCCCGGCACGTTCGTGGTGGTCTACTCGGTGGTGGATGAGCTGGGGGTGGCCGCCGCCGATTCGGTGACAGTCAGCGTGCTGTCGGCGCTCTGAGCGACAGCTTGACGGTAGGCTGTGGCCCGGTACTCGGCCGGATAGATCATCCCCAGGCTGAGGATCAGCTTCAGCCCTTCCTCGACTGTCAGGTTGAGCCGCTGGACCTCGCGTTCCGGCAGCAGCAGCACGTAACCGGTGGTGGGATTGGGCACGGAGGGCAGGAAAACGTGGATCACCTGCTCCCGTCGCCCCTCCTCCTCGAACGTGAAGTCGGTGACCTTACGGCTGGTGACAAAACCGATGGCATAGAGCCCCTTGCGCGGGTACTCCACCATCACCACCTGCTCGAAGTTGCCGGCGTTCATCTCCAGGAGCCCATCGCTGACCTTCTTGACCGAGCTGAAAATTGTCCCCACCATCGGAATCCGCGCGATCAGGCCATCCTTGAAATGATTGAGCCGGGAGCCGATGTAAGTCCGTCCCACCACTCCCGCCAGCCAGATCAGCAGCACCAGGCTGACCAGCCCCACTCCGAAGATGTACTCGCCGAACAGGTGGGCGAAATACTTGCCCAGCAATTGATCCACCCAGCGCAGCAGCCAGCTCACCAGGAAGATGGTCACCAACAGGGGCAGCATCACCAGCAGCCCGGTGGCGAATTGTCCACGGAATTGCCTCAGCAGGTGGCGGTAAATCGTTTTCATCTCGCTGTTCCCCATGCCCTTATCGTTAACCTGTTGAAAATCTTTAAGTTCTGCCTCTTAAACTAACAGCGCCGGCGGTTTTGCGCAAGGGGGCGAACGCGGGGGGCCGCTCCGCCGGCTTTCCCGATTGACAAAGCCCGCGGTGGGCAGTACTTTTCGTCCGATCCATCCCAGAACCTCCAACGCGCGGAGAGTCGCCATGGAAAAAGGATTCAGTGTCGTGCTGGGGATGTCCCTGGCCTACGCCGTGAGTTTTTTCGGGATGCTGCTGGCCTTCATTGTCTGGCAGCGCAATCACAGCCCGGATGAGCTCTGGCGCCGCCGCCCGGTCGGGGTTTCCTTCTTCTCGATCTTATACGGTTTCATCCTGCCGTTGCTGTTCCTGCTCAACGGGCTGCTGACCCTGGGGATCAAGCTGGTCCGCGGCTGGGAGTTCAACTCTTTCGTCTGGAACACCCAGGCCCTGACCTGGCCGCTGCTGGTCGGAGTGGTGCTGTTCTGGCTGTTCGGCCGGCTGTTCTGGCGGCTGAGCCGGGCCGGCTATGCCGCCGCGGTGGGGATCGCCCTGGCGGCGCTGGTGGCGCTGGCGCTGTTCACGGTCAACTCGCTCATCGACCGGACCAACTTCCATCTGCTGGGGGCGGTGATCACCGGCCTGATCTGGCACGGCGCCTGGCTGTGCTACCTGCTGACCGGCGGCATCCGGCGGTTGTTCGGCCCCCGGGCCGTGGCCGCCTGACTTTGCGGGATTAAGACGACTGCAAACTGTTCCGGGGGGAGGGGACCTTTTGAAAAAGGTCCCCTCCCTCCCCCGGCCCCCCCGCACCTTCCAAACTCTTTACATGATTCACTCTATTCGATGAGTGAAAACCATGGAATTTTTCCTGCTTTTCCCATCCGACCGAACTCCGGGCCGGCGGCGGCAGCCTGCGCCGTCGGTCCTGCGCACGACTCCTGTGGACAATTCTTTGATCTTGCTGGAATTGGCGCTCGATGGCGCTTGAATTCGGCCCCTTCCCGAGCTAAACTGGAGCAGTTAGGATGAATGCTTGAGGCTTCTTCCGGGAGGGAAGATGGAACTGCGCAGGCTCGATGATTGCCGCTGGGAGATCCCGCGGCAGGGGGGAATGCGGGTCCCCGGGCTGATTTACGCTTCCGATGAGATGATGGAGACGATCCGCGGGGACAATGCGCTGGAGCAGGTGGCCAATGTCGCCTATCTGCCGGGGATTGTCGGCCGCTCGATCGCGATGCCGGACATCCACTGGGGCTATGGGTTCCCGATCGGCGGGGTGGCGGCGATGGATGCCGAGCAGGGGGTGGTCAGCCCCGGCGGAGTGGGCTACGACATCAACTGCGGGGTGCGGCTGGTGACCACCGGGCTCTCGGCCGCCGAGGTGCGGCCCCGCCTGAAAGAGCTGGTGGCCGGGCTGTTCCGGGATGTCCCCTGCGGAGTGGGCCAGGGCGGCGACCTGGTGCTGGACCGCAAGCAACTGGAGCAGGTGCTGGTCCAGGGGGCGCGCTGGATGGTGGCTCATGGCTATGGCGGCGAGGCGGACCTGGACCACTGCGAGCAGGGCGGAAGGCTGGAGGGGGCCCGTCCGGAGGCGGTCAGCGAGCGCGCGTTCAACCGGGGCAAGGACCAGCTCGGCACCCTGGGCAGCGGCAACCATTTCCTGGAACTGCAGGAGGTCGAGCGGATCGAGGACCCCGCGACCGCGGCGGCGTTCGGGCTGGAGCAGGGCCAACTGGTCTGCTTCATCCACACCGGCTCGCGCGGGTTCGGCTACCAGGTCTGCGATGACTCGCTGGCGGTGATGGGCCGGGAGATGGACCGGCTGGGGATCGAGCTGCCCGACCGCCAGCTGGCCTGCGCCCCCTTGAGCAGTCACGGCCGGCCGCGACTACCTGGCGGCGATGGCCGCCGCGGCCAACTATGCCTGGGCCAACCGCCAGTACCTGATGCACCGGGCGATAAACTCGCTGCAGCAGACCCTGAAAATCTCGCCCGGTACCCTCCAGGCCCGGCTGCTTTACGATGTCGCCCATAACATCGCCAAGCTGGAGACCCACCGGGTGGAGGGCCGCGAGCGACGGCTGCTGGTGCACCGCAAAGGGGCCACCCGCGCGTTCGGCCCGGGGCACCCGGACCTGCCGCCGGATTATCGCCGCACCGGCCAGCCGGTGCTGGTGCCGGGGGACATGGGCACCGCCAGCTGGGTGCTGGTCGGCACCGAGGGCGGCATGGAGGAAAGCTTCGGCTCCACCTGCCACGGCGCGGGCCGGCTGCTGTCCCGCCACGCGGCGACCAGGCTGTCCCAGGGAAGAAACATCTCCCGCGAGCTGGAACTGCAGGGCATCCACGTGATGGCCCGCGGCCGCCGCACCCTGATGGAGGAAATCCCCGAGGCCTACAAGGATGTGGACCAGGTGGTGGAGGTGGTTCACCGGGCGGGGATCGCCCGCAAGGTGGCGCGGATGCGGCCGGTGGCGGTGGTCAAGGGCTGAGGCCCGGCCAACCGATGGTGGGGCATGCCGCGGCGGCTGGAGCCGCCGCAACCGGCGGCAGCCCCCGGCCCCGCCTGGCGGCCGACATGCCCCCGGAGGCTTGAAAGCGGTCTGGATTCCGAGCATGGAGTCGAGGAGCAAGCAGCGAGGAGGGCTCGTGACAGCGGCAAGGCCGGGCAGTGACCGCAACAAGCTCCGCTGCCTTCCGCCCGGGGCGCAACTTCCAGCCGCGTTCGGGGTTATAATACGGGCGCGGGCGAGCGCTCAGAGCCCCTCGCCGGTGGTGGCCATGGTCAGCTTGCCGTGCTTGACTCCGCGGGTCGCCATCAGCCGGTCGGCCACCTTTCGCAGCTCGGTGTTCGGGCCCCGCAGGATGATTACCTCCAGGCAGTTGTCATGGTCGATGTGGACATGGAGGGTGGAGATGATCAGCTCGTGGTAGTCGTGCTGGAGATGGTTGAGGGTGTCGGAGAGGTCCTTGACATGATGGTCGTAGACCAGGCTCAGCGAGGCGACCGCCAGGGTGCCGTCCAGGCTGAGCCGGTCGGTGAGCAGGTGGTCGCGGATCAGGTCGCGCAGGGCCTCGCTGCGGTTGGAGTAGCCCTCCTGGCGGATGTGCTCGTCGAACTGCCGCGAGAGCTCCGTGTCGATCGAGACCCCGAACCGGGTGAGATGGCTCATGCGCCCGCCACTCCTTTCGGCCGGCCTCACCGGCGCTAGGCGCCGGGCGGGCCGGAAGCTGGATTGATGTTTGGCCTCAGGGTCCATCGGACCTGGTAAATTTAGCGCGATCAGCCGGTTGACGCAAACAAATCGCCGCGGCGCCGGCATCTCGGAGGTCCTGTTGATCGACATCACCAAGCTGCTCTGCGGCGAGCAATCCACCGGGGATGCGATCCGTTACGGCCAGGCCGGGGCGGTCGCGGCCGGAGCCCCGCCGGTCCCGCGCAGCGCCTCCGAACGCCGTCCGGTGGTTGTCTGGAATGTACCCGCCGCTGCAACCTGCACTGCGTGCACTGCTACACGGATCAGCGAGAATAAGCGCTACAAGGGCGAGATGACCCCGAAGAAGGCAAGGCTTTTTTGCAGGACCTGGCGCGTTCAAGGTTCCGGCCGTGCTGTTCTCGGGCGGGGAGCCGATGGTGCGCAAGGATATCTTCGAGCTGGTCAGTTACGCGGTGGGCCGGGACTGCAGGCCGACACTTTCGACCAACGGAACCCTGATCGACCAGGAAAAGCCGCGCAAAAGGTCAAGGAGGTCGGGATTCACCTATGTCGGGATCAGTCTGGACGGGATCGGGGAGGTGAATGACTGTTTCCGGGGCAAGGAGGGCGCCTTCGAGCTGGCCATGCGGGGTTTCCGCAACCTGGTGGAGCTGGATCAGCGGGTGGGCCTGCGCCTGACCTTGACAAAAAGCAATTATCAGGACTTGGATGCGATTTTCGATTTTATCGGAAAAAGAAAAGATAAACCGGGCCTGTTTTTACCATCTGGTATATTCCGGACGGGGCGCGGGGATCGCCGCCAGCGATCTGCTCGCACCGCCAGACCCGCGACGCCATGGAGACGATCATGCGCCGCACGCGGGATTTCCATGAGCGCGGCCTGGGCATTAATATCCTCACCGTGGACAACCACGTGGATGGCGTGTACCTGATGCGCCGGCTGGAAGCCGGAGGGTTCGGCGCGGGCGGATGAGCGTCCGGCGGCTGCTGGAATGGAACCGCGGCGGCACTTTTTCCACCGGGGTCGGGAATCGGCGAAGTCGACTGGATTGGCGAGGTGCACCCGGACCAGTTCTGGATGGACCACAGTTTCGGCAACGTGCGTGAGCGCAAGTTCTCCGAGATCTGGACCGATGATCCGATCCACTCATGGCGCGGACTCAAGGACCGGCCAGAGATGTCAAGGGGCGCTGCCGTCTTTGCCGATATTTCTAGCTCTGCGGCGGAGCGATGCGCGTGCGGGCGGCTGCAGGGTCTATGCCGATCCGTTCGGTCCGGAGCCGGCCTGCTATCTCAGGGATGCGGAGATCGGTCTGGAGGCGGAGCAGAAAGCCGAGCTGGCCGCCCGCGGCGAGGACTTTTCCTTCCCGGAAAGCCTGACGCGCCGGGACCCGCCCCCTCCCGGCGATTGACCTTTCCAACTCTTTGTGATATCTTGGTTTGTCTGGGACCATCGCGCCCGCCACGAACTGCCGGCGCCGGTCCCGCCTTTGTTCCCGAACCGCCACTCCCGCGCCGGAGCGCGTGCCTTGATCGGTTTCCTCAACCCCCTGGCCCTGCTCGGGCTGCTCGCCGCGGCGATTCCGCTGCTGATCCATTTTTTGAGCCGTTTCCGCGCCGGCCGCCGGGAGTTCAGCTCGCTGCTGCTGCTGCGCCAGGTCCAGGACCGCAACACCCGCCGCCTGCGCACCCGTCAGTGGCTGCTGCTGGCGCTGCGCACCCTGATTGTCCTGCTGCTGGTGCTGGCCCCGGCCCGCCCGGTGCTGCGGGGCTGGCTGGCCTCCGGGCCCGGCGATCACCTGCCGACCGCGGTGGTGGTGGTGTTCGACCGCTCGGCCAGCACGGGCTATGTCGATGAGCGCGGCGCGGTCCACCCGTTGCTGCTGCGGCGGCTGGAAGAGCTGCTGGGCTGGCTGGGCCCCGGCGACCGTCTGCGGCTGATCGCCGCCGCGGACAACTGGGAGGAGCCGCTGGGCGAGCAGTGGCTGACCCCGGCCGCGCTGGACCGCTCCCGCCTGGCCCTGCTGCTGGCGCCGACTTTCCGCGCCACCCGGCTCGCTCCGGCCCTGGAGCGAGCCGCCCGGCTGCTGGAGTCGCCCCCGGCCGGGATGACCGCCCGCGAGGTCTACCTGCTCACCGACCGGCAGCGGGGGTTCCTCGGCGCGGACAGCCTGGCGCTGCCGCCCGGGATGGAAAGCCTGCGCTGGTACCTGCTGGAGGGCCAGGCCGCATCGCCGGAGAACCTGGCGGTGGAGGAGCTGTCCCTGGCCGGCGAGCTGGTGCGGCCCGGGGCCCCGCTCAAAGTGACAGTCCGGCTGGCGCATCACGGGGGCAGCGCGGCCCGTCAGTTGTTCCCGCGCCTCTACCTGGATGGCCGTCTGGCGGGCCAGGGCGAGCTGGTGCTGGCCCCGGACTCCCGCGGCGCGACCGTGATCGAGCTGGCGCCGGTGGAAAGCGGGCTGCACGAGCTGAGCGCGGTGCTCGATGCCGATGGCCTGGCCGCGGACAACAGCCGCGCGCTGGCCCTGCGGGTCCCCCGCCGGGCGAAAGTGGTGCTGGTCGAGCCGCGCCCCCATCATCCCGATTATCTGGGGACCGCGCTGGAGGTGCTGGCCTCCGGCCGCTCGCCGCTGGTCGAGCTGGAGCGCCGCAGCCTTCTGCCGCTGTCCCCGGCCGAGCTCCAGGGCCGGGAACTGATCATCCTGCACGGGCTGGAGTTCCCCGGGAGCAGCCTGAGGGATTTCCTGGAGACAGCCTGGGTCCGCCGCCGGCTGCCCCTGCTGGTGCTGCCGGATGCCGCCGGGGGTGACCGCCCGGAGGTCGCCCGCGCTTTCGGCGCGACCGCCGCCCGGTATGGTCTGCCTTTCGACCTGGAACCCCGGGTGAGCCTGTCCGATCAGCAGTTCGTGCGTCCGGCCCGCCCGGGTGGGGCCGCCCCGGCAGGCGCCGCGTTCGCGGGACTGTTCGAGGCCCTGCCGGGGCTGGAGCGCCTGCGGATTTCGGCCTGGCGGCGCCTGCCGCCCGCTGCCGAGGGCAGCGGCGCCGTCGCTCGCGGCGGCGGGGCGGCCCCCGCCGCGGTCTATGACCTGCCGGCCGAGGGCGGGGAAGTCCTGCTGCGCCTGGTGCGGCAGGAGGGCGCCGCGGCGGCCCTGGCCACGGTCGACCTGGCCAGCCCCGCGGAGAGCGAGTTGCCCTCGACCCCGTTGTTCCTGCCCCTGGTCCAGGGGCTGATCGCCCTGCTCACCGAGGACAGCCCGCTGGGGCCCGGCGCGGTGACTGTCGGCGAGCCGGTCGAGCTGCAGTTCGGAGGAGGGCTGGCCTCGGGCCAGCTCGAGCTGCACGGCCCGGATGGGCAGAAATTCCTGCTGCCGCCCGGCGGCCTTCAGGGGTACGCTTTTGACCGCACCGACCGGCCCGGGCTCTATCGCCTGTTCGCGGGCAATCTACCGTTGGGGGGATTCGCCGTCACCATCGACCCGGCGGAGTCGGCGCTGGAGCCGGAGCGCCCGGAGCGCCTGACGGCGATGCTGGGGCCTGGCCTGGTGCGGGTCCCCGCCGACCGGGAGGCGGCTTCGCTGGTGTTCGCCGGCCGGGGCGGGGTGGAAATCTGGTCCTGGCTGCTGCTGGCCGCCCTGGTCCTGCTGGCGGTGGAGCAGGCGGTGGCCGGGCGACGGGACAAAAAACCCGCGGATGCCGGTTTGACGACCAAGGCATGAAGAGCGGCTGTTCCGGGGGGAGGGCGGAAATCCACGATTAGATCGGGATTTTCCGCCCTCCCCCCGAGCCCCCTTTCCACTTTCCAAAACTTTTCGCTGGTTCGATGCCGGATCTCGGACAGCAAGTCAGTATGATCGAGCGGGAATGACAGTGGGATGCTGAACGGAATCCTGAAAGAGCTGGAACAGACCAAGACCTTCCGCCAGGCGCTGGAGCTGCTGGAGCGTCCCGAGCGCCGCACCTTGCGTTTCGGCAACCTCTACGGCAGCTCCAAGAGCCTGGTGGCCGCGGGGATCGCCCAGGCCAGCGGGCGCCAGGTGCTGCTGGTGACCCGCGGGGCGCGCCAGGCCGAGCGTCTGGAGGCCGACCTGGTGAACTTCCTGCCCGAGGACCGGGTCTGGCTCTATCCGCAGTGGGAGATCCTGCCCTACGAGGACAACACCCCCGACCCGGGGGTGGTCGGCCCGCGGCAGGAGGTGCTGAGCGAGCTGGCCCACGGAAGAGCGGGGGTGGCGGTGGTCCCGGTGCGGGCCCTGCTGCAGCGGGTCCGGCCGCCGGAGGATTTCTGCGAGCGGGTGCTCACCCTGCGCACCGGGGAGCTGGTGGACCTGGATGCGCTGCTGCGCGAGCTGACTGTCCTCGGCTTCCGCCGCGAGGCGATGGTCGAGGAGGTGGGCACGTTCTCCCTGCGCGGCGGAATCCTCGACATCTACGGCTACCGGATGGAGAACCCGGTGCGGCTGGAGCTGTTCGGCGATGAGCTGACCGAGATCCGCCACTTCGAGATCGCCAGCCAGCGCTCGACCGCGAAATTGTCCGAGGCCGTGGTGCTGCCGGTCTCGGAGCCGTTCACCTGGAAAAAGCGCCCGGGGGAAGGCGCCCCGCCCCTGGCCGACCTGTGCTCCTACCTCGACCCGGACGCTCTGGTGCTGCTGGATGAGGAGCCCCAGGTGCTGGAGGAGGCCGGGCGGTTCCTGGAGGAGACCCGCGAGCTGTACCAGGCCGCGGTGGAGCGAAGGGGCCCGGTGTTCCACGAGCCGGAGGCGCTCTACCTCACCCCCGCGGAGCTGGACCATCGGCTGGAGAGCTTCCGGCGGATCGAGCTGCGCGAGCTGCACCTGAGCGAGGCCGCGGCGGATGGCTCGCGCGCTTTGCGCTTCGACAGCCGCGAGGCCCCGGCGGTGAGCCGCAACCTGGACCTGTTGCGCGGCCACCTGCACCGCGATCACGACAAGGGCCGCCGCAGCATCATCCTCTGCGACAACAAGGGCCAGCTCGACCGCCTCGATGAGCTGCTCGGCGAGCGCGACAGCCGGCTGGCGATCCTGGCCCTGGGCAGCCTCGAAACCGGCTTCCACTACGGCGAGCTGGAGCTGATTCTCTACACCGATCATGAGATCTTCAAGCGCTTCCGCCACCTGCGTACCCGCCGCGCCTACCAGCGCGCCCCCTCGCTCGAGAATTTCACCACCCTCCAGCCCGGCGACTACGTGGTCCACATCGACTACGGGATCGGCCGCTACCGGGGGATGAAGAAGATCGAGACCGAGGGGCTGACTGTCGAGTGCCTGTGGCTGGAGTATGCCGATGGCGACTTCCTCTATGTCCCGGTCGACCAGCTCTCCCTGGTCGAGCGCTATACCTCGGAGGAGGCCACTCCGCCGGCCCTGCACAAGATCGGCGGCACCGGCTGGGCCCGGATGAAAGCCCGCACGGTCAAGTCGATCGAGGACATGACCAAAGAGCTGCTCGATCTCTACGCCGCGCGCAAGGTGAATGGCGGCCACGCGTTCGCCACGGACAACGAGTGGCAGCGCGAGCTGGAGCAGTCGTTTGTCTACGAGGAGACCGCGGACCAGGACAAGGCGATCGCCGAGATCAAGGCCGACATGGAGGGCGAGCGCTGCATGGACCGCCTGCTCTGCGGCGATGTCGGCTTCGGCAAAACCGAGGTCGCCCTGCGCGCGGCGTTCAAGGCGGTGCAGGATGGCAAGCAGGTGGCGGTGCTGGTCCCCACGACCATTCTGGCCCAGCAGCATCACCTGACTTTCAGCCAGCGCCTGGCCGATTTCCCGTTGCGGGTGGCCACCCTCAGCCGCTTCCGGAGCCCCCAGGAGCAGAAGCAGATCCTCGCGGAGCTGGCGGCGGGCAAGGTCGACATCATCATCGGCACCCACCGCCTGCTGAGCAAGGATGTCAAGTTCGCCGACCTGGGGCTGCTGGTGATCGACGAGGAGCACCGGTTCGGGGTCCGGCAGAAAGAGAAGCTCAAGGCGCTCAAGCTGCAGGTCGACACCCTGGCGATGACTGCCACCCCGATCCCGCGCTCGCTGCACATGAGCATGATGGGCATCCGCGACCTGTCGCTGATCACCACCCCGCCCCAGGACCGGCTGCCGATCCAGACCGAGGTGGCGGTGTTCGGCGAGGAGACGATCATCGAGGCGGTGCACCGCGAGCTGGCCCGCGATGGCCAGGTGTTCTTCGTCCACAACCGCATCGGCTCGATCTACGCGATCTACGACCACCTGCGCCGGATTGTCCCCGAGGCGCGGATGGCGGTGGCCCACGGCCAGATGCCCGAGCGGGAGCTGGAGCGGGTGATGAAAGCTTTCCAGAATCGCGAGATCGATCTGCTGCTGAGCACGATGATCATCGAGAGCGGGCTGGATTTCCCCAACGCCAACACGATCATTGTCAACCGCGCCGACCGGTTCGGCCTCAGCCAGCTCTACCAGCTCCGGGGCAGGGTCGGGCGCAGCTATCACCGGGCCTACGCCTACCTGCTGGTGCCCCCTCAGCTCTCGATGACCGATGATGCGGTCCGCCGGCTGCGGGTGCTGGAGGAGTACACCGAGCTGGGCAGCGGCTACGAGATCGCCATGCGCGACCTGGAGCTGCGCGGCACCGGCAACCTGCTGGGCAGTCAGCAGCACGGCCACATCAACGCGGTCGGGTTCGACACCTACCTCAAGCTGCTGGAGGAGACCATCGAGCGCCTGCGCGGGGATGGCCGGGCCGAGGAGCAGCTTCCCCCGGCCAAGATCAACCTCGACCTGCCGGCTTTCCTGCCGGACAGTTTCGTGCCCGACAGCAAGCAGAAGCTGGCGCTCTACCGCAAGTTGTCCAAGGTCAGGCGGGAGGAGGAGCTGGAGCAGATCGCCGCCGAGCTGGCCGACCGTTTCGGGCCGCTGCCGGACGAGGCTCTCCACCTGCTGGACAAGAGCCGGCTGCGGCTCTATGCTTCCCGTCTGCGGATGGAAGCACTGTTTATCGCCGATGGCTTCGGCAAGCTCGATTTCGGCCGCACCACCCGCTACCGCCTGGCCCACCTGATCCAGGCCCTGGAAGCGGTGGAGGGCCAGAAACGGGTGGTCTCGGTCGAGCCGCCGGCGATCACGATCAAGCCCCGCTCGGGCCAGGGGGTGCTGCCGCAACTGCTGGCCGCCCTGGCGCGGATGGCGGCCGAGCCGGGACGTTTCATCGAGGAGGCCCGCCCGGCCTAGCGTGTGATGCTCTGCGAAGCCTGGCGCCTGGGCAGTGGCTGCTGACAAGAGGCCACACCCCCCGGCGGCTGTCGCCGCCACCCTGTTTGATCGAGGGGATTGACAGCCTGTGGCTCAACCAGTTGCCGTAACCCTACGGGCGAAGCGAGCACAGTCCCCCCTAGAGGGGGGATGGCAGCTTCAGCTGCCAGGGGGGTGTGATGGCTGTCACGGTATCGGTGGTTGGTGCAGCACCGTGGCCTGACACCCCCCGGCCCCGCCGAAGGCGGGGCCACCCCCCTCCAGGGGGGACTTGACAGCCTGCAGCCCATTCGGTTGCACCACTGCCGGGGCGAAGCGGGAACGATCCCCCTTACCAAAGGGGGACACCGGGGGTGGTGTATTTTCTTGATTCCCGAGCCGGTCGCTCTGAGTTCATCACACGCTCTAGGCTGGGCGATCCTGCACACCAGGGTGTGCAAAATATTTACATTTGGCCCGCGGCTCTTCCGGTCCGCGGGTTTCGTATTTAGGGGAGTATTTGGTCGCGATTTTGCAACTTCTTCCATTTTTTGCAGTTTGATTCTCAAGGAACGAAAACTGTCTAAAAAAACCTTGACTTGATTTTTGTTGAAACATTGGCACGGATCGTGCTGTACTAGGTGTTGTGAAGCAGTTTGCAGTGGCAATGTTGTCTTTAGGCAGGGGAACCAGGAGATGAAAAAGGGACTGTCGATGGCTCTGGAGTTGCTCGGGCACAAGTTGCGGGTGGGGTTCCAGATCAGGCCTAACGGCCGGGATTCGCTGAAGCGCAGGAACGAGCGGGTGATCCGCGATTATCAGCAGGGATACTCGCTGCGGCGTCTGGCCACCAAGTACAACCTGACCGAAAACCGCATCTCCCAGATCCTGACCGCGGCCGGGGCGCGTGAGCCCAAGTGGCGCAAGATGAGCAAGGAAACCCGCCGGACGATTTTCAAGCTGCAGAAGGCGGGGCTTTCCAAGGCCGAGATCGGTCGCAAGGTGGGGGTATCGCGGGAGCGGGTACGGCAGATTCTGGAACAGGGCACCTGAGCGACCGTGGCGTGCGGCGCGAGAAAAAAGGACCAGCGATGGTCCTTTTTTTGTTGCGGCGGAGGGCGGCACGGGCCTCCCAGGCCGGCCGGCGCTGCCACGGCATCTCAGTTTGACACCCCCCGGTCCCGATTGCAGCGGGACCACCCCCCTCCAGGGGGGAGTTTTCCCGCTGCGCCTTGGCGATGGCGCAAACGGTGATTTAACCCATTCGTAGTGGCGGGTTTGAAACCCGCCACTACCAGCGGGGACACCGGGGGTTGTGTTTTTCAGGGCCGGCACACCGCTCCCGGCAGATATTGTTGGAACAGATGCGGGCCTGCCCCGCCCCTTGGCGGACATCCAACATCCGGCATTGACGATGGAAAAAGTTTGGGAAAAAGGGTGGGGGTCCGGGGGAGGGAGAAAACCTTTTCCAAAAGGTTTTCTCCCTCCCCCGGAAACAGCCTGGTTTTTCATCGCCCCGGGGCTTGCGGCTGGCGCTCCCGGGGGATAACCATTTATTTTCTGTCGGGGCTGCCGATATTAGCAGCAGGGGACAAGGCGGAATGCCATCACCGCCGGTCCATTCATGACGGGAGGGCGCGAATGTCGCTGTTCGAGGAAAACGAGGAGCTGCTGGAGCAGCTCGAGCTGGTGGAGGCCCGGGTCGAGGAGCTGCGGGTGCGGGGCGGCGGGTCGGCCCCGGCGGAGGAAAAGCGGGCGCTGGCCCTGGAGCTCAAGCGGCTGCTGGCCCGGCTGGCCGGCAATGTCGCGGCCGCCGGCGGGGATGTCCAGCAGTTGGGCGGGGCGCTGGTGCTGGTGGACCTGCTCGAGGTGCTCGGCCGTTACCGGGAGGTGTTCGACCTTCCGGGCCTGGAGCAGCGCCTGACCGAGCTGCAGCGGATGTGGGAGGACTCGCGCTAGGAGCGCGCCGGCTCGCTCCGCTGCTTGCCGGTGTACCCGCTTACTCCTCGCGGCGCGTGGCCTCGAGCGGCACCGGAGCGGGCGTGCCGGTGATGATGAAGATTCCCTCGATCAGCCTGCGCTCCAGCGATCCCTTGCCGTTGTTCCGCCAGGCTTCCGCCAGCTTCCTGATTTCCTCGCCGCTGAGGCTGGCCCGGTTCATCCCGACTACCTCCATCCGCTGTTGCCCGCGATCCTGTCGCTGCCGTGCCTCACCCATCGTTCAACCGCCTCTGCCCCGGGATGCTTGCTGCCTGAATGCAACTTCCGTGCGAGATAACGCTCCCCGGCGGCCGTCCGGTCCGGACCCTCGCCACCGGCGCTTCTGACAGATTGTGCCCCGGAGGTTGGCCCCGCCGCTCCCCCTATCTGTCGCCCGGTTTCGGAGCTCCCGGCGGGCGTCGGGGGCGACACCGCCGCCCGCCGGGTCACAGCCCGCGCCGGTCTGCTCTCCCGGCTTGTCCGCGCCGCGAGGTGTGCAGAAACCGGCAGGCGGGGTGAGCGCCACCTAATTTATTAACTTGTTGCTACACTTTAAGTTATGGCCCTGTTCCGGATTATCCCGAATAAAGTTGTCGCGGATGGGCCGATGGCCGCCGGGTGAGGCGTCCAGGCTGCAGGCCCGGACGGTGCATTGCGGAATTGACAGGAGCTGCCCGGGAAGTGTATCTTTCAGGGGAAATGTTGCAGTAATCTAATATCTTGCAGGGAGTAAAGATGGCCGATTCATCCCGCGACAGGAAAGAAGAGGTGCTGGGCCTGCTGCTGGTGGCGATCGGGCTCCTGCTGTTGCTGAGCCTGCTGCCCGCCGCCTGGCTGGGAGGGTTGCGCGCCGAGGATGGCAACCTGGTGGGGTTGGCCGGGAAATTCCTCAACGAATCGCTCAAGGACCTGCTGGGGGTGCTGGCCTACGCGGTCCCCCTGCTGGTGACCGCCTGGGGCTGGCGGGTCTTCCGCGGAAAGGAATCGGCGGCCTACGCGGCGCTGACTGTCGTGCTGACCGTGGGCGGGCTGCTGGCCGGCGTGCTGCTGGGGCTGTGGCACCATGGCGGCCCGGCGGCCTCGCTGGATCTGGCCCCGGGCAAGCTGGGAGACTGGATCGCCGGGGAGCTGGTGACTTTCCTCGGGCTGGCCGGGGCTTACGTGGTGACCGCGGTGGCCCTGGCGGTGTTCCTGGTGGGCTATGTCGGCCTGAGCCTGCGCCGGGCCGCGGATGGCCTGGCCGGGGTGCTGGGGCTGGCGGCGGGGACCCTGGTCCGGCTGCTGGCGCGCCTCAAGGCCCGCCCGCGGGCGAAACGGGAAAAGCCCGCCCGCCCGGAACCAGCCTTGTCCCGGGAGCAACCCGCGGCGAAAGAAAAAGCCTCGCCCAAAGAAAAAACCACCGCGCGCAAGGCTCCCCGCAGCGGGGACCTGCTGCCGCTGGAGCTGGAGCCGCTGGAGGATGAACCCGCCGTCCGGGTCGCCCCGGTCCTGCCGGAGCCGGAGGAGGATTTCCTGTTCGACCTGGGACGGGCGGGCGAGCCGGAAGAGTTTGAGCGCGAGCCCGCCGCCCCGCTCCGCCCGGCCCTGAGCGAGGCGCTGCGGGAATCGGCCGCCGTGGACCAGGACCGCGGGAGCGCAGCCGTTTCCGCCGGGGAGGCTCAGCCGGAAGTCCAGTCGGCCGGGACGGACGGGGAGGGGCGGCCGGAGCCGGATTACATCATGCCGAGCCTGGAGCTGCTCGATCCGCCCGACCCGCACAAGAAAGTGGTGAGTCTGCCCGAGCTGGAGCGGATCGGGATGGTGCTGCTGAGCAAGCTGGCGGATTTCAATGTCCAGGGCGAGCTGGTGGGGATTTCCCGCGGCCCCCAGGTCTCGACTTTCGAGATCAAGCCCGCGCCGGGGATCAAGGTCGGAAGGATCGCCGCCCTGGCCGATGACCTGGCGATGGCGATGCAGGCCAAGCGGGTGCGCATCCAGGCCCCGATCCCGGGCAAGGGCGCGGTGGGGGTGGAGCTGCCCAACCCCGGTGCTGGAGATGGTACGCGCCCGCGAGATATTCGAGAGCCCGGAGTTCCAGGACAGCCGCACCCGCCTGCCGATCGGCCTGGGCAAGGATATCGAGGGCCGGATCAGGGTGGCCGACCTGACCCGGATGCCCCACCTGCTGATCGCCGGCACCACCGGCAGCGGCAAGAGTGTCTGCATAAACATGATCATCGCCAGCGTGCTGTTCCGCTACGGGCCGGAGCGGGTGCGCCTGCTGATGATCGACCCCAAGCTGATCGAGCTCAGCCTCTACAACGAGATCCCGCACCTGCTCTACCCGGTGGTGACCGATGCCAAGGAGGCGGCGCGGATCCTCAAGTGGGCGGTCTACGAGATGGAGCGCCGCTACCGCCTGCTCAGCCGCAACAGCGTGCGCAACATCGAGGACTTCAACGACCGGATCGAGGCCGGCAAGGCGGTGCGCCAGCTGGGGGATGACCCGGAAGGTGAGAGCTGCCCGCTGCCCTATGTGGTCGTGCTGGTCGATGAGCTCAGCGACCTGATGTGCAGCGATGTCAAGAACGAGATCGAGGGCTCGCTGGTGCGCCTGGCCCAGATGGCCCGGGCGGTGGGGATCCACCTGGTGGTGGCCACCCAGCGCCCCTCGGTGGATGTGATCACCGGGCTGATCAAGGCCAATTTCCCCAGCCGCCTGAGCTTCCAGGTCTACTCCAAGATCGACTCGCGCACGATCCTCGATGTCAGCGGGGCCGAGCAGCTCTTGCGCAACGGCGACATGCTGTTTGTCCCGGCCGGCCAGGCCGACCCGGTGCGCATCCAGGGGGCTTTCCTCTCCAGCGATGAGACCGAGCGGGTGGTGGCCCACTGGCGCGCCCAGCCGATCGCCCGCCGGGCCGAGGAGAGCGGCGAGCGCCGCGCGGTCCAGCGCGAGCTGCTGGTGGAGCTGGAGCACCAGGAGGAGGAAGAGGCGGAGCAGGATGGCGACCGGGATGAGCTGTTCGAGGAGGCGGCCCGGCTGGTGGTGCGCCACGACCTGGGCTCGACCTCGCTGATCCAGCGCCGGCTGAAGGTCGGCTATGCCCGCGCCGGGAGGATTGTCGACCAGCTCGAGCGCGCCGGGATTCTCGGGCCCCCCGATGGCAGCAAGGCCCGCGAGGTGCTGATCGCCGAGGACCAGCTCCCCGAGTTCGGAGTCGAGGACTGACCGCGCGCCGCGGTTAGAATATTCGTACTCCGATGGCGTCCAAGGGTATGCATCGCAGTGAGATTGCCCGCGGCTGAACGCTCGCGGGAGGCCCGTCCTCCCCCCGGAACAGCAGTTATTCTTTTCGTCTTTGCTGCAAAATTGGCATGACCCAACCGTGGAGACTGGATGAGACGACTGTGGATGGCCCTGGCGGTGATCCTGCTGATCGCGCCGCGAGGTTATTCGAGCGAGTTGGAGATCAGCTTCGACCAGGTGTTGCAGGGGGTGGACCGCTACTATGCCGGCCTGTCCACCCTCAAGGCCCGTTTCACCCAGGTGGTGGAGGTGCCGGCCCTGGAGAAAGTGGAAAAGTTCGAGGGTCGGCTGTGGTTCCTCAAGCCCGAGTACCTGCGGCTGGAGTACGCCAAGCCCAAGGGCCAGCTGATGGTGGCCGATGGCCAGTACTACTGGTTCGTGATGCCCCAGGCCGACATCCTCCAGGCGATGCGCGCCCCGATGGACGAGGACCCCGCCACCGGCCCGCGCTACATCCTGGGCGGCGGGATGCGCGAGCACTACCGCGGGACCCTGGTCGGCGCCGAGCCGCGCCGGGGCCGCCGCAGCTACGTGCTGGACCTGGAACCCAAGAGCGCCAGCACTTTCTACCGCAGCCTGCGGGCCTGGGTCGATGCCGCCAGCTTCGCCACCCTGGCCGTGCGCTACATCGATGAGAGCGGGAACCTGAACACTTTCGACCTCTATGAGCTGCAGGAGAACGCCGCGATCGATGGCGCGAAGTTCATCTTCAACCCGCCGCCCGGCACCCAGATCCTGGATGCCGAGTGAGCCCGGCAACCGCTTTTTGAGCCGGGGGAGAGGAAACCTTTTGGAAAAAGTTATCCTCCCTCCCCCGAACCCCCTTCTTCCTTCCCAGACTTTTTCGCGTGTTCAGTAACGAGCGCTGGACAGCATCAGAGCAAAAAGTCAGGTAATTCCTGACCAAACCGGACCAGATTAAATTGGATCCAGCGATGGTTAGATGCCCGACCTGTGAGTTTGGCCGCAGTTGGAAGCTCGCCGGCGGCCGGGAACTGCCGGACGGACCAAAGCCAAAGCTTTTGGAGTCGGCCGCCTGGACCGGAGCGCGGCGCGCCGGCTGAGCCTGCGGTCGTGTTTTCGCTAATCCCTGATTGAGAAAGCGGTTGCATCGATGTGGCCGCCGGCGCTCATTTCCTTGACCGGCGGGCTTTTCCGCTTTACTATATAAACAACGTGGATGCAATAAATGTAGTGCATCTATCAGCCATCGACCCGTTCCCTCACCCCTGCCCCCGATCGGTCCGATGAAGCTCAAATCGGTCGAAATCCTCGGCTTCAAATCTTTCGCCAACCACGCCCGGCTCGAGATCCCCCTCGGCCTGACCGCGGTGGTCGGGCCCAATGGCTGCGGCAAGACCAATGTCACCGAGGCGGTACGCTGGGTGCTCGGCGAGCAGAACGTCCGGACCCTGCGCGGCGGCGAGAAGATGGAGGAGGTGATCTTCAACGGCTCGGTCCAGCGTAAGCCGCTGGGGATGGCCGAGGTCCGCCTCGCTTTCGATGACCCCGAGCGCCGGATGGGCCAGGAGGCGGTGGAGGTGGTGATCGGCCGCCAGATCTTCCGCTCCGGGGAGAGCGCCTACTCGGTCAATGGCAAGCTCTGCCGCCTCAAGGACATCCAGGATCTGTTCATGGACACCGGGATGGGCTCCAACGCCTACTCGATGATCGAGAACAAGATGGTCGAGGCGGTGCTGAGCGACCGGGCCGAGGAGCGCCGCTTCCTGTTCGAGGAGGCGGCCGGGATCCAGAAATACAAGCAGCGACGCAAGTTCGCCCTGCGCAAGCTGGAGGCGACCGAGGTCGACCTGCAGCGCATCGAGGACATTGTCGGCGAGGCCCAGCGCCAGGTGGGCTCGCTGGGCCGCCAGGTGGGCAAGGCTCGCCGTTTCCGCAAGCTGCAGGACCAGTTGCGCCGGGTGGGGGTGACCCTGGCCCGGGCCGAGCTGGAGCGCCTGGCCGCGGAGGAGGCCCCCCAGGCGCAGCGCCTGGCCGCGGTGCGCGATGAGCTCTCCGGAGTGATCGCCGCCGATGACTCCCGCTCGGCCCAGGCCGAGCAGCTCCGCGCCCGGATCGAGGAGGCCCGGCGCGGGGCCGGCGAGCTGTTCTCGCGCCTGGAGAGCCTGGGGATGTTGGTCCGCCGGGGCGAGGAGGAGCTGACCGTGATCCGCGAGCAGCGCCGCGCCGGAAAGGAATGGATCGCCGGGAGCGGAGAGCGCCTGGCGGCCCTGAGCCAGAGCCTGGAGGGCCGCCGCTCCGACCTGGAGGCGCGCCGGGACCAGCTCGAGGAGCTGCGCGGGGAACTGCGCAGTTCCGAGCGCGCCCATTTCGAGTCCCGGGAGCGCTCCAATGCCCGCAACCTGACCCTGGAGACCGCCCGCAAGAGCTCCGCCGGGGCCCAGTCCCATCGCGAGCAACTGGTGGCGCGGGTCTATTCCTCCACCAGCCGCGCCGAGCGCCTGGCCGAGTCCGCGGTCGAGCTGCGCCGTCGCGCCGCCGAGCTGGAAGGCCAGGCCGAGTCGTTCGGCGGGGAGCTGGAGGAACTGCGCGACCGGCTTTCCGAGGCCGCGGAGCGCGCCGCCATCCTGGAGGAACAGCGCCTGCAGGCTGTCGCCGGCCTGGAGGAGCGCAATGGCCTGCTGGAGCGCTCCCGCCAGGAGAGCGCCGAGCTCAGGGAGCAGCACTCCCGGCTGCGGCTGGAACGCGAGGGGCTGGAGCAGGAACGCCAGTTGCTGGAGCGCCTGCAACGGGAGATGGAGGGTTTTGGCGAGGGGGTCAAGCGGCTGTTCCGGGAACGCCGGGAGGGGCTGGAGGCGGTCGCCGCCGAGCTGTTCACCACCGAGAAGCGGTACGAGCAGGCGGTGGAAGCCGCCCTGGGAGCCCGTCTGCAGAGCGTGATCGCCCGGGACCGCGGCGCGCTGCTATCGGCGGTGGAGTTTCTGCGCGGGGCCGGGGCGGGTCGGGCCAGCCTGATCGCCCGGGAGCTGGCCGAGGGCCGCGGCGCCATCGCGGACCGCCCGGACCTGCCGGTGCTGGCCTGGTGCGACCAGGTGGTGCGCTGCGCCCCGGAGTACGAGTTCCTGAAGAACCTGCTGCTGTCCGAGGTGGGGATTGTCGAGAACCTGGAGGAGGCGCTGGCGCTCCAGGCCGGGAGCCGTCGGCCGCTGCATCTGGTGACCCTGACGGGCGAGACCCTGGAGCATTGCACGGTCACCGGCGGTTCGGCCCGGGGCGGACAGTCCGGGGCGATGCTGCTCCAGCGCCGCCGACGGCTGGAGGAGCTCGCCGCCGAGGATGCCCGGATCGCGGTTCGAGCCGGGGAACTGGAAGGTCAGCTCGCCGACCGGGCCGGTCAGACCGCCGCGCTGGAAGAGGAGCTGGCCGGCAGCCGCGGCAGCCTGCGCGAGCTGGAGCAGGAATGCGCCCAGGCCCGCAACGGCCACACCCGCCTGACCCTGGAGTGCGAGAACCTGCTCGCCCGCGGCCGCGAGGCCGGAGACCAGGCCGCCGAGGCCGCGGCAAGGGTCGGGGAGCTGGAAGCGCAGCGCGATGAGGCCCTCACCGCCGCCGCCGAGGCCCGCGAGGAACTGGAAAAGCTGGAACAGGAGCTGGCCGCCGGGACCACCCGGCTGGATGAGCTGCAGGAGCAGGCCCGGAGCGCGGCCCAGGCCCTGCAGGAGCTGTCGCTGGAGCTGGCCGAGCGCCGCACCCGGCTGGCCGAGCTGGAAAAGAGCCTGGCGCTGGTGGCCCGCGAGCTGGAAGCGGCCAGTCAGCAGGCCGGCCAACTGGAGCAGGAGATCGCCGGGCGCAAAGCGCGGCTGGAGGAGCTGGATGCGCGCGAGGAGCAGGTGCGCGAGCAGCTCAAGGTCGCCCTGGAGGAGCGCCAGTCCCTGGGCGAGCTGCGCGACAGTCACGAGGAGGAACTGGCCGGGCTGCGACGGGAGCTGGAAGCGCTGGAGGCCGCCCTGCGGGAAACCCACCGCCGGAGGGAGGCCCTGACCGAGGAGCGCCACGCCCTGGAGCTGGCGCTGGAGAAGCTGCGGGGAAGGCGGGAACTGGTGCTGCGGCAGATCCGCGATGGCTGGCAGCTTGACCTCGAGCGCCTGCCGGAGGATTTCGCGTTCTGGCCGGATCAGGAGGAGCGCGAGGCCGGCGAGCCGGAGGCGAGCCTAACCCTCCAGGCCGACCTGCAGGAGAAGCTGGCGGCGCTGGGGCCGGTCAATGAGCTGGCGATCGAGGAGTACGAGCGGGAGAAAGAACGCCTGGACTTCCTCAAAAAGCAGCGCGATGACCTGGTGGAGGCCCGCGAGAGCCTGCTGCGCCTGGTGGAGCAGATCAACAAGACCGCCCGCGAGCGGTTCCAGGACACGTTCACCCGGGTTCAGGAGAACTTCCAGGCGATCTTCGGCTCGCTGTTCGAGGGTGGCCAGGCCCATGTCAGCCTGGCCGAGCCGGACAACCCGCTGGAGAGCCCGATCGAGGTCGAGGTCCGGCCGCGGGGCAAGAAGATGCTCGGGCTGGGGCTGCTCTCGGGCGGAGAGAAAGCCCTGACCGCGCTGTCGCTGCTGTTCGCGATCTACTCGGTCAAGCCCTCGCCGTTCTGCATCCTGGATGAGGTGGATGCCCCGCTGGATGATGCCAACATCGACCGCTTCCTCTCGATCATCCGCCGGTTCTCGGCCAACACCCAGTTCATCATGGTCACCCACAACAAGCACACGATGGAGGCCGCCGACTGCCTGTACGGGGTGACGATGCAGGAGCCGGGGGTGTCGAAAGTGGTTTCGGTGCGGCTGGATCAGGTGGGCGAGTCGGGAAGAATCCGCTACAACCACATCGAGGAGGAAGAGGCGAAAGTGGGCTGATGCCCCTGCCTGTTTTTCCGGGGGGAGGGCGGAAATCCACGATTATATCGGGATTTTCCGCCCTCCCCCCAGGGATGCCTTTCCCCAATCCCCCCTTCCACTTCCAAAACTTCTTCGATAGATTGATTTTCATCCGCTATCGCGTGTGATGAACTCAGAGCGACCGGCTCGGGAATCAGGAAAAAACACAACCCCCTGTTTCCCCCTTTGCTAAGGGGGATCGTTCCCGCTTCGCCCCGGCAGTGGTGCAACCGAATGGGCTGCAGGCTGTCAAGTCCCCCCTGGAGGGGGGTGGCCCCGCCGAAGGCGGGGCCGGGGGGTGTCAGGCCACGGTGCTGCACCAACCACCGATCCCGTGACAGCCATCACACCCCCCTGGCAGCTGAAGCTGCCATCCCCCCTCTAGGGGGGACTGTGCTCGCTTCGCCCGTAGGGTTACGGCAACTGGTTGAGCGCACAGGCTGTCAATCCCCTCGATCAAACGGGGTGGCGGCGACAGCCGACGGGGTGTGTTGCCTCTTTTCAGCGGCCACTGCCCAGGCGCCAGGCTTCGCAGTGAATCACACGCGCTAGCCAATCGGGAGAAATCGTCCGGGGCAGACCCCCGGAATGGGCGGCCACAGGAGGCTGTCCCGACGTTTTTGTCGAATCGCCATCCCCTGTGGCGCGACCGGCCGGTCGCCCCTGCCGTCGGCTTGGGATTTCCGTCGCCGGTCCACGATGGAAAAAGTTTGGGAAAACGGGAGGGGGTCCGGGGAGGGAGAAAACCTTTTGAAAAAGGTTTTCTCCCTCCCCCGGAGCAGTCGGCCTTTGTTGTAAATGGAATTACTTCCGCGGTACCGCCTGGTCCAGCTCGGTGAGCTGTCCGGTCAGCTCGAACTCTCCCGCGACAGTCATCGTGGTGGCGGCATCGGCGCTGCCGGTGAACCCCGGCTGCTTGCCGCCGACAGTCACCAGGAACCTTCCCGGCTCGACCAGCCTCCTCCCGGTGTCATCGACCAGCGACATCGCCCACGGCTCCAGGGTGAACTCGATCCGCCGCTTTTCCCCCGGGGCCAGGCTCAGCCGTCGGAAGCCCGCGAGGGCGCGAAGCGGCACCGGCCAGGAGGCCTCCCGGTCGGTCAGATAGAGCTGTGCCACTTCCTCTGCCTCCCGCTCCCCGACATTCTCCAGCTCGACACTGACCCGCACCGTCTGGCCCGTCGCCGCGGTCGCTGGCTCAATCCTCAGGTCGCGGTAGGCGAAGCGGGTGTAGCTCAGGCCGTGGCCGAAGGGATAAAGCGGCTGCCCCTGGAAGTAGCGGTAGGTGCGCCCCTGCATCCCGTAGTCATCGAACGGCGGCAGGTCGGCGAGCTCGCGGTAGAAAGTCACCGGCAGCCTTCCGGCCGGGCTGTGGTCGCCGAACAGCACCTCGGCCAGGGCCGCGCCGCCCTCCTCGCCCGGGTACCAGGCCATCAGGATCGCCGAGACCGCCGCATCCGCCCGCGGGATCGCCAGGGCGCTGCCCCCGGTCAGCACCAGCACCAACGGCTTGCCGGAGGCGATCAGCCGCTCCAGCAACTGCTCTTGCGGATGGGGCAGGCCGATCTCCAGCCGGTCCCCGCCGCGGAAGCCCAGGGCGCTGACCGGCATCTCCTCGCCCTCCAGCAGGGGCGAAAGCCCCAGGCAGGCCACCACCAGCTCGCTTTCGGCCAGCACCTGTTCCAGCGGCTCGCCCGCCGGCAGCTCCCAGAGCAGCTCGAAAGTGGTCTTGCCGCGGGCGCCATCGGCCTCGATCCGCATGGCATGCTCGCCCGCGGTCAGCTCCGCCTCGCCCCAGAACTGGTTCGCTCCGGCCGAGTCCTTGCCGGCCACCAGCGCCTCATCCACATAGATCCGGCAGGCGAGCGGGCAGTTGGCGCCCAGGCGGTAGGTCCCCGCCAGCGGGGCGGACAGGCGGCCGCTCCAGCGCACCGCGTAGGGATGGTCCGCCGGCCCCGGCAGGCCCGGCCAGTTATCGCTCCAGAGGTGCTTGAGCAGGGTGTCGCGGACTGTGGCCACCGGCGGGCCGGACGCCTCCGGGCTGTCGAACACCTGCGCGATGAATCCCGTGCCGGTTTCCCCCGCGGGCGGCAGCAGGTTTTCGGCCGGGACCTCCTCCAGCGGGATGAACTGCTCGGCCAGCTCGCAGCCGCGGCTGTAGAGCGCCCGCGAGCCTGACGGCAGCGCCTGGCGGATTCCCTCCAGCAGGGTGGTGCTGTGCGAGGGGGTGCCGTTGTAGTTGCCCAGCAGCACCTGACGGCTGTGGGCGGTCGGGCCGACCACGGCGATGGTTTTGCAGGCGGTGCGGTCCAGCGGCAGCAGCGCGTCCTGGTTCTTGAGCAGCACGATCGACTCCCGGGCCGCCTGCCGGGCCAGGGCGCGGTGCTCCGGGCTGTCGACAACATCATAGGGGATCTGCGCGAACGGCACCTGCTCCGGCGGGTCGAACATCCCCAGCCGGAAACGGGCGGTGAACAGGCGCTCGGCCGCGACATCCACCTCGCTTTCGCTCACCAGCTCGCGGCGCACCGCGCCCAGCAGCGCCTGCTGGTAGATGTCGCCGCAGTTGAGGTCGGTGCCGGCGGCGATCGCCAGGGCCGCCGACTCCTCACCGCCGGGCGTGACCTTGTGGTGCAGGTGGAAGTCGGCGATCGCCCAGCAGTCGGAGACCACGTAGCCCGCGAACCCCCACTCCTCGCGCAGGATGCGGGCCAGCAGCAGCGAGCTGCCGCAGCAGGGCTCGCCCAGGAACCGGTTGTAGGCGCACATCACGCTGGCCGCGCCGGCCTCGACCACGGTCGCCCGGAAGGCCGGCAGGTAGGTCTGGCGCAGGTCGGACTCCTCCACCCGGGCATCGAAAGCGTGCCGCTCCGGCTCCGGGCCGCTGTGGACCGCATAATGCTTGGGGGTGGCCACCAGCTTCAGGTAGCGCGGGTGATCGCCCTGCAGCCCGCGCACGAACTGCACCCCCAGCCGGGAAGTGAGGTAGGGGTCCTCGCCGTAGGTCTCCTGGCCGCGGCCCCAGCGCGGGTCGCGGAAGATGTTGATGTTGGGGCTCCAGAAGGTGAGGCCGCGGTAGATGTCGAGCTGGCCCTGCCGCACCGCCTCGTGGTGCTTGGCCCGGGCCTCGTCCGAGGTCGCCTCCGCCATCCGGCGCACCAGCAGGGTGTCCCAGGTCGCCGCCAGGCCGATCGCCTGCGGGAAGACTGTCGCCACCCCGGCCCGCGCCACCCCGTGCAGGCACTCGTTCCACCAGTTGTACTGCGGAATCCCCAGCCGCTCGATCGCCGGGGCGCTGAAGCCCAGTTGGGAGATCTTCTCCTCCAGGGTCATCCGCGCCACCAGGTCATGGGCGCGCTCCTCGGGCGCCAGCGACAGGTCATGGTAATCGTCCCCTTCCGGGCGGCAGGCGACCAGCGCCAGGAGCGCAGCGAGAAGCAGGGTCGCCGGCCAGAGCATCAGGGGAACGTGGCAGCAGTCGGGCTGCATTGGATCCTCCACGGTTTGCGGTTATTGAGCGGAAGCCCCGGGACAGCAAGGGAACCGGAGCGCCGACCCGGTAATTTGTGGACCGCGAGGCCGCGGAGCAAGGAACTTGGCGGGCAGGAAAACGGCCGGGCGGGGACAGTCGGCGGGAGATGGCTGTAACTACTTGATAATTAAGCAATTAACAGAATTGTATTGCATTACGGCTCCTCCGGCATTATTTTTTCACCCAAATCTTTTGCCCTCCACGAACTCTGCGAGGACTGCTTTGTCCAATATGCCGAAAGTGATCAAAGGGTTCACCGAAGAGACCAGGACCATCAGCTATGCCGAGGCGGTGGAGGAGGCGGGTCGTTGCTACCTCTGCGCCAATGCTCCCTGCATGGAAGCCTCCCCCACCCGGACCAACATCCCGGGCTTCATCGCCCGGATCCGCTCGCGCAACTTCCGCGGGGCTTTGCGCCTGGTCAAGGAAAGCAACTTCTTCCCGGGGATCACCTCCCGGGTCTCTCCATACGATGAGCAGTGCGAGGCGGTCTGCCTGCGCGCCCGTTACGGCGGGCCGATCCGGGTCGCCGAGCTGGAGCGGGTGCTGTCCGACTACGACCGCAAGTCCCGCAACTCCTACCAGCCGGAGATCCCGGAGAGCATCGGCCGCAACGTGGCGATAGTCGGCAGCGGGCCCACCGGGCTGGCGGCCGCGGTGGAGCTGGTGCTCAGCGGCTGCAAGGTGATTATCTACGAGTCCAGCCGGGTGGTGGGCGGGGTGCTGACCAAGGGCGTGCCCAGCTACCTGATCAGCGATGAGGTGATCGACCACGAGGTCGGCAATGTGCTGAACCTGGGGGTGGACCTGGTCACCGGGATCAATGTCGGCGAGAGCATCACCCTGCAGAGCATGAAGCGCAGCTTCGATGCCCTGCTGCTGGCGATCGGCTGCGGGGTGCCGATCCGGCCCGAAATGACCGGCGGCGAGAAGGGCGACATTTTCACCGGCATGGAGATCATCGAGTCGCTCAAGCTCAAGGAGAAGCGGCTGCGGCTGGGCGAGCGGGTGGTGATTGTCGGCGGCGGCAATGTCTCGCTGGATGCCGCGGCGGCCCTGCGCAAGATCGACATTCCCGATGTGACCATCCTCTACCGCCGCGAGCGCGAGCAGATGCCGGCTTTCCGCCAGCGCTTCGAGATGTGCCGCGAGCTGGGAGTGAGCTTCCGCTATCGCACCGCGCTCAAGGAGATTGTCAGCAACGGCCAGGGGACGATCAGCGAGCTGGTTTGCCAGCGCACCGAGCTGGTCGGGGGCGAGGATGGACGGGTGAGCGCTGTCCCGGTCGAGGGCAGCGAGTTCCGCCTGCCCGCCGACACGGTGGTGTTCGCGATCGGCCAGAAGCTGGATAACCGCCTGGTCGAGCTGTTCGGGCTGGAGACCACCGCCCAGGGCCTGGTGCGGGTGGAGCCCGAGACCGGCCGTACCAGCGATCCCTTCATTTTCGCCGCCGGCGGCTGTGTCGAGCGGGTGGACACCATCGACCAGGCGATCGCCAAGGGCCAGTTGGCCGCCCGCCGGATTGTCCGCGAACTGCTCCGCAAGAAGTGACCGGGGCGCCGCCCCGCGCCTGACGCCAAGACGCCCGGGATCGCGCTGCAAAGCCGGGATGCCTGTACCTGAATGCCAGAGGTTGTCGACATGGAAGTAAACCTTGGTGTGAGCTTCTGCGGTGTGCGCTTCCCCAATCCTTTCGTGGTCTCCCAAGTCCCGCCGGTCGGCGATCCGGAGCTGATCGCCGCCCAGTTCGGGGCCGGTTGGGGCGGTGTCGTGCTGCGGCGCACCAGCCTGGAGGCTCCGGCCTCCAAGGGCACGATCTCCTTCCTGCGCCAGAGCGCCCCGTTCTACCGCGGCATCGACTACGAGGAAAAACGGATGGTCGACCTGGGCTGGATCGAGCCCCAGGCCCCCGTTTCGCTGGATGAGACCGAGAAGGCGGTGATCGAGCTCAAGAGCCGCTTCCCGGATCGGGTGGTGATCGCCGCGATGATCGGCGCCTCCCGCGAGGAATGGCTCAAGGTTTCGCGCCGGCTCAGCCAGGCCGGGGCCGACCTGATCGAGTGCGATTTCTCGATCCCGGCCGGGGAGGGCGCCGACAGCCACGCCCCCATCGCCGGCGACCTCAAGCTGATGGAGAAAGCCGCCCGCTATGTCCGCGAGGGCGCCCGCAACACCCCGATCGTCATCAAGCTGCCGGGCACCCTGGCCGACCGCCGGGCGACCGCCGAGACCCTGCGCGATGCCGGCGTGGATGGGATCAACCTGTTCTACGAGCCGCACGGGATCCCGGGGATCAACCTCAACAACTTCGTGCCTTTCCCCAATGTCGGCAACCGCAGCGCACCCTGCATCATGGGCGGGGCGATGGTCAAGCCCTACGCCCTGGGGATGCTCGCACAGTGGGGTGTCATCGGCAACGGCAATGGCGGGGGACTGCCGGTCAGCGTGCTGGGCGGCGCTCACGACTGGCGCGACAGCGTGGAGTTTATCCTGATGGGAGCGAGCATCATCCAGTATCACGGCGCGGTGCTGCAGCATGGGATCGGCCTGGTGGATGACCTCCGGAGCGGGATGAGCGACTACCTGACCGAGAAGATGATCTCCTCGGTGGACAAGCTGATCGGCAAGAGCCTGCAGTTCATCGGTGAGGGCGAGAGCCTGACCCGCGGGACAGTGGTGCTGGCCGCGATCGACGACAAGATCTGCAGCCGTTGCGGGGTCTGCCAGCGGGTCTGCGAGGGGCTGGGCTACCGGGCGGTGACCATCTCCAGCCAGCGCAAGGTCGGCATCGACAAGAAGAAATGTGTCGGCTGCGGCCTGTGTGTCGCCTCCTGCCCGGTGATCGGCTGCATGAGCCTGCACCGGCTGTCCAAGTAGGCCGAGGCCGACCGTCAGCGAGTGACAGCGGTTTGCGTGCTACGCCCAGTCCGGTCGATCCGGCGCTGGGCGTTGTTTTTTGAGGTACCGGGCGATCAGCTTGGCACGCTCCGCCGGGGGGGGGCACCAGAAGAGCGTTACACACCCCGCCCGCTGCGCGGCGCCCGGGCATGACACCCCCCGGCGGCTGAGGCCGCCACCCCCCTCCAGGGGGGACTGTGTTTGCTCCGCCCGTGGATGTGGAGCAACTGGTTGGGTGTCCGGCGATGATTCCCCCCTGGAGGGGGGTGGCCCCGCTTGCAGCGGGGCCGGGGGGTGTCAATCTGATGTGCCTGCTTCAGCCATCGGGTGAGTGTCAAAGGGCGTCCAGCCGGCAGCCCTGGCGGCTGCCCCGGCGGGCGAACTCGCGCTCGATCGCCCGCACCGTGCCGGCCTTGTCCAGGCACCACGCGGGCGCGATCAGCCAGGCTCGGGGGACATCCACCGCCAGGCGGTGGACCACGGTATCCGCCGGGATCCGTTCCAGGAAATCGCAGACCAGGGCGGCGTACTGCGCCTGATCCGGTAGCGGGAACGGCCGCTGATGGAACTCCGCGGCCAGGCGCGAGCCCTCCACCACATGCAGGGCGTGCAGCTTGACCCCCTCCACCGCCAGGCCGGTCAGCAGCTCCGCGGCCTCCCGCAGCTCTTTCGCACCCTCCTCCGGCAGCCCCAGGATCAGGTGCGCGGTCACCGGCAGCCCGTGGGCGTGCGCCCGGCGGACCGCATCGACAAACTCCGCCACGCCATGCCCCCGGCCGATCCACTCCAGGCTGCGCTCGCAGGCCGACTGCAGCCCCAGTTCCAGCCAGGTAAGATATTCCTCGCGGTAGGAGGCCAGCAGGCGCAGCACCTCGTCCGGCACGCAGTCCGGCCGGGTGCCGACCGCCAGCCCGATCACCGCGGGGAACTCGCGGATGGTGTCGTAAGTGGCGCGCAACTCTTCCGGCGGGCGGCCCCAGGTGGAGGAGAAGGCCTGGAAGTAGGCGATGAAGCGTTCGGCCCCGAAACGGCGGCGGGCGTGGGCGATGCCGGCGGCGAGCTGGTCACGCAAGGGGGGAAGCTCAGGCCGGGCGGTATTGCGGCTGAAAGCCTCGTTGCTGCAGAAAATGCAGCCCCCGGCCCCGCGGGCGCGCTCCCGGTGGGGGCAGCCGAATCCGGCATCCAGCGAGACCTTATGCACCCGGCAGCCGCAACGTTCCCGCAGCCAGCCGCCGAGGCTGCGGTAGGGTAGGTCTTCCATCGCGCTACTGCCCACCCTCCGCCGCAGCCGGCGGTTCGGGCTCCGGGCGGACCGGCCCCTCCCGCTCGACAATCTCCGCCCACACCCCCAGGTCATGGACCTGGCCGGCCATCAGCAGCGCCTGGCGCTCATCCTCGAAAGCTCCGGCGTAGAGCCGGAACAGCGGCGTGCCATCCGGCCCCGGCGGCAATGGGACCAGGTAGCTGGTGAGCAGGCTCTCTTCCAGTTGCCGGCGGACCGCCGTCAGGGAATCCCCTTCCGGATAATCGCCGAGCCGCAGCGTTAGCGGGGTGAGGCGCAGGATGGCTTCGCCCGGCAGCGGGACCTCCGGGCCGATCCGGTCCAGCAGCGGTCTGGCCGCGGCCAGGGCGGTGTCGGCCGCCTCCGGGGAGCGGTAGGCCCCCAGGTACAGGCGGTTCCACAGGCCCAGGCTGTCCAGCTCGAGCTGGACCACGAACGCCTCCGCGAACCCGGCGGCCAGCAGGCGGTCGCGGGCGGCGAGCGCCTGGGGCTGGTGACGGTAGGAGCCGAGTTGGACCGACCAGGCCCAGGGCTCGAACGCCGGCGGGGGCGGGAGCTCCGGGACCGCGGGCGAGGCCGCCTCCGGCGGCAGCAGCGGCTGCGCCTCGCCGGGCAGGAGCGGCAGCACGTGCTCGGTCAGGAACCCGGTGGGGATGCCGTAACGGCCCAGCAGTTGCGGCAGCTCGCGCACCAGCGCGCTGACTGTCCCCTGCCGCCAGACATAGAGCGTGCCCAGGGTCAGCGCCAGCAGCACCATCACGGTCACCAGCGGCCTGGCCCCGGAACGGCGGCCTTTTTCTTCTTCTTCCCGCCGAACCTGCCGCCTTTCGGGGTCTTCTTTTCCATCGACTGGGCGGCGGGGGTCTCCTCGGCGATCTCATCCAGGTCGCCCAGGTCGATCTCATCCGCTCCGCCCCCGAGGGCATCGTCCGGGAGGGAGAAATCATCCAGGCCGCCGGCCGCGGGGGGCGGCGACAGCCCGGCTCCGGCCTGGCGCGGACGGGCCGCCGGCTCGTACTGCCCGGCCTGGGGCAGCTCCTCCAGTTCCTCCAGCTCGATTCCTTCCTCCGGCCGGCCGGTGGAAGGAATCGGAACCTCCAGCCCGGAATCCTCCTCCAGGCCGTCCGGCTCCCCGGCGGGCGGAGCATCCAGGTCGGCCGCGGCCGCCTCCAGCTCGACACTCTCCAGGTCGTCCTCATCCAGCAGCAGCAGCTCTTCCGGCCCCTCGGCCAGGGACTCCGCGCCCGGTTCCTCCGCCAGGGCTTCCAGTTCCGTCGGGATTTCCTCTCCCGGCAGTTCCCATTGCCCGACCGGTTCCTCGCCGGGCAGGGACTGCGGCGGCCCGAACTCCGCTTCCGGCAAGTCCTCCGCTAGCGGGTCCAGGTCCAGGTCCAACTCCGTCCCGCCGGCGGCGGTTGGGGTGGCTCCTCCCTCCATCGCCCGCTGGAAGCTTTCCAGCTCCTGCAGGGCGGCATCATCCGGGGATTCGGCCGACATCGGCGCCGGCGTTTCCTCGATCAGCCGGTCCTCGGGATCGTCCCAGTTGAACAGCGCCTCGGACTCCAGGTCCTCCGGCTCCGCCAGGTCGAACGGCTCCTCTCCCGGCAGACCGCCCGACTCCGGATCCAGCCCGGGCAGCGCCTCCAGTGACAGCTCATCCTCGGCGGGCAAAGAGAAGGTCTCGGAGAGTTCCGGTCCCTCCTCACCGGGCAGGGGCCGGTCTTCCTCCAGGGCAGGCAGGTCATCCAGGGACAGCTCATCCTCGCCGGGCAAAGCGAAAGCCCCGGAAAACTCCGGCTTTTCCTCGCCGGGCAGGGTCCGCTCTTCCTCCAGCGCGGGCAGGGGAGGCAGTTCGCCGGACAGGTCCGGCTCCGGCAGTTCCCCCGGCTCCAGCGTCCAGTCCTCATCCTCCGGCGCGGACGGGGTCCCGGCGGGCGGGGATTCCGGCAAAGACCGCTCCGCATTCCGTGCCGGCGGGGCGGGCTGCGGGCGGGAGGGGGCCTTGCGCTCCGGCCCGATCGGCTTCAGGTCGGGCAGCTCGCCGTCCCCCAGCCGGGACAGGGAGTCCTCGAAGCTGGGCTCGGGGCGCGCGGGGACAGCCGGGCGCGGCCGCGGGCGGTCATCCTCGTCCAGGAACAGCAGCTCCGGGGGCAGCAGGAATTCTTCTTCCTCTTCCGGCGCGGGAGGTTTTTCCGGTGCAGTCCGTTTCAGCGGGGACAGCCCGGGCAGTTCCGCCAGGGCCGGTTCCGCCGCGGACTGCTCCGCAGTTTCCGGCTCGATGGCCGGGGCCGGTTGCGGGGACACTTCCTCCTCGAAAGGCGAAAGCGCTGCCGCCGGACCCTCGGCCGGCTCTTGCTCCCATGGCGGGAAGACATCATCCGGTCCGGGGCCCGATTCCAGGGCGGACTCGCTTTCGGTCAGGGTTTCTTCCAGCCCTTCCGGCTCCTCCAGTTCCACCAGCGGGAAGCCGAACTCATCCAGGGCCAGCGGGGTTTCTTCCTCCTCCGGCGGCGGCGTGAGGGCTTCCTCTTCCGGCTCCGGGGATGGCGGCTGCTTCCGGTTCCGAGGCTTCCGGCTCCGGAGCCGTCGTTTCCTCCAGCTCTGCCGGGAGTTCCGTCGGAACTTCCGGCTGGGTCGGGCTCATCACCGCGGCATCCTCCGCCGGAGCGGCGGCCTCGGCGGGCGCGGGGCTGTCCGGCCAGATCAGCCCGAGCCGGGCGCGGGAGGGCAGCCGCGCCTCCAGGCGCTCCAGCGCCGCGTCCAGGACCTCGGGGTCCACGCTTTCCCCGGCGAACACCAGCACCCGGTCCACCGCCTCCAGGGCCGCCAGGTCCGGGTAACGGTCCAGGGGCGGGCCGAGCAGGATCACCTGCCCGCCCTCGGCGGCCGCCCGGCCCAGCAGCTCCAGCCAGCGCGGATCGGTATAGACCGAGGCCGCGCGCGGGGAGAAAGTGCCCGGGACAATCAGTTTCAGCTCGGGATCGGTCGGAGAGGGGTGGATGATCCGCGCCGCGGAGAGCCCGTAGAGGAAGTGGTCGGTCAGTCCCTCCCGCTCCTCATCGCCCAGCAGGGTGGCGTGGGGCTCCTCGATGTCCATGTCCACGGCCACCCGCGGGGCGCCGGTTTCGGCGGCTCGAGCGGAAAGCCTCCTCCTGGGCGCGGCGGGCCGATGGGCCGGAATCCAGCGGCAGCAGGGCCAGCACCCTGCCGGTGAAGGCCTCGGGCTCGGGCGGTTGGCCAGGGCCCCAGCGGGCGTGCTCCAGCCGCGGATGGGCCTCGCCGAGCCGGCGGGCCTGCCCCTCATCGAGCCGGGAGGGATCGAGGCCGAGCTGCTGCGGATTTCTGGTGAAGGATGGCATCGGGCGGTGGCGGCTTCCTGGCTTCAGTTGATGAACTCGAGCGCCGGCGGGAGCGACAGCCCCTCGCTGCCCGCGGGCAGGACCCGGATCCGCGAACGGTCGGCTTCGCCCGGCAGCCGCTCGATCCGGGAGGGATCGCCCAGCAGCCCGACCGGGACTTCCATCCGTCCCAGCAGCCAGGCCAGTCCGACACTGTTGGTGAGCACCCGGTCGCAGGCGGCCAGCACGGCCACCAGTTGGCGCAGGTCCGGGAAACAGTGCAGATAGGGCTCGCTGGCGGCGAGCTTGCGCAACTGGTCCTCGGGGACCAGGTTGCCGGCGATCAGCAGGTGCAGCGGGTCGAGCCGGGCGGTGAGCCCGGCGATGAACGCCTGCAATGGGCGCTCCAGCCGGGCGGCCTTTCCCGGCGGCAACTCCAGCGCGCAGCCGATGAAACAGTCCCGGCTGCGGGCGCTCTTGCGCCTTCGCAGGAAATGCGCCGCGCGCTCGCGGTCATCTGCGGTCGGCGCGAGCAGCTCCAGTCCCGAGCGCAGCGGCGGGCGCACGTGCAGGGCCTGGAACAGGGCGGCCACCTGCTCCGGCAGGCTGCTGGCGGCTGGAATATTTCGGACGATCAGGTTATAATAGCTGTCATCCTCTTCGCAGGCCAGCCCGGTGCGGATGCGCGCTCCGCTGTAACGGGTGAGCAGCAGCTCGGCCCTTCCGCTGTTGGTCAGGTTGAGCGCCCAGTCGAACCGGCCCTCGCGCAAGGCGGCGGCCACCCGGCGGAAGCCGCTGCCGAAACTGAAACGGTTGCGGCAGCCGCAGGCCACCGGGCGCACCCGTTCCAGCCCCTCCAGCAGGCAGCCCTGCTCCGGGGCGACCAGCAGGTGCACCTCGGCCTGGGGGAACTGCTCCAGCAGCGGCGGCACGAATCCCAGCGCCTGGATCAGCTCCAACAGCTCCACGCCCGGGATCAGCAGGATCTTGCGCGGCCGGGAGAGGTGGTCGCGGAACGACACCACTTCCTGGCCCGGCGGGCGGAGCATTTTTTCGAACAGGTTGTCGGTCCGGGTCAGGATGTTGTCCAGCAGTCCTGCCACCATGGGTGCCGCCGCGAGAGGCCGTGGAAGGATCGAATCCGGAGCCCGGCCGCGCGGGACCTTGTCTGGAGCGGGCCCGGCGCCGGGGGTTCATCATAATATTACCCGGAATGCCCGTTATTGTCAACGAAATAGTCATTTCCCTGCAAATCAATCAGTTAGGGCGGAAACGGCCTGCCGCGACCCGCCCAGGGAGGATCGAATCGGCCGGAAGCGCAACAGGATCGCCCTGCGGCTGGAGTACCTGGCCCTGCGGCTGGTGCTCGCGGCCTTGCGCCTGCTGCCCGATCGGGCCGCGGCGGCGCTGGGCTCGGGGCTGGGATGGCTGGCCTGGAGCGGATTAAAAATCCGCCGGGGATTGGTGCTGGAGAGCCTGGCCCGGGCCTTTCCCGAAAAATCTCTTCCGGAGCTGGAGCGGAGCGGGGAAAAATGCTACCGCAACCTCGGCCGCACGTTCCTCGAGGCTTTCCGGATGACCGGCCGGGTCGGGGCGCGGCTGATGGAGCGGGTGGAGCTGGAGGGGCGCGAGGTGCTGGACCGGGCGCTGGAACAGGGAAAGGGGGTGGTCAATGTCACTTTCCATTACGGCAACTGGGAGCTGATGGGGGCTTGCGCCGCCCGGCGGGGCTACCCGCTGGAGGTGATCGCCCGGAGACAGCGCAATCCGTGGTTCGACCGCTTCATCACCCGGGAGCGCGCCGCGAGCGGAATGGGGCTGATCCCGGTGGAGGAGGCTCCGCGAAAAGTGCTGCGGGCCTTGCGCGCCGGGAGGATTGTCACCCACCTCGCCGACCAGGATGCCGGCCGCACCGGGGTGTTTGTCGAGTTCCTGGGCCGTCCCGCCTCCACCCCCAAGGGCCCGGCGCTCTATGCCTGGAAGAGCGGGGCCCCGCTGGTGCTGACCATGATGCTGCCCGCGGGCAGGGGGCCGCTGGAGGATCATTTTCGAGGAGCTGGAGCGCCCGGATACAGAGGACCGCGAGGAGTTTGTCCGCGAGCTGACCCAACGCTACACCGCCCGCCTCGAGCGCCAGGTGCGCCAAGCCCCGGAGTGGTGGTTCTGGCCGCATCGAAGGTGGAAGACGCCGGCGCCGGATTTCTTTGACACGGAAAGCTCCGGCTATATATCTTAAAATAACTCTTGGCCGATTTGGTGTGAGAAGGCCGGTGACACTATAGCCAATTGGATGATACTATGCTCCCGGGCTCTAAACCGACATGTCTTGATTTTTTTGCGGGAAGCGGATTGGTTGCTGAAGGATTGAAAGATTTCTTCACAACGGCCTGGGCAAACGATATTTGTGAGAAAAAGGCCAAAGTTTTTTGTGCTAATCATAGTGAAAAAGTTTTTCATCTTGGACCTATAGAGCAAGTGCAGGGGAGTCAAGTTCCTAACGCTGTTCTTTCTTGGGGAAGCTTTCCATGCCAGGATTTGTCCTTGGCTGGTAGTATGGGTGGGATTTTCTAGTCTTAGGAGTGGCCTTTTCTGGCATTGGATTAGAGTGATGGATGAGATGGCGGTCAAGCCTCCCTTGGTTGTTGCGGAAAATGTGGTTGGTTTGATTTCGGTTAGCAATGGTTCTCAATATTGTAAATTGCATAATGCCCTTGTAGTGAGAGGCTATAGGGTTGGGGCAGTTGTTGTTGATGCGGCTAACTGGGTGCCTCAGTCCCGTAAGCGTGTCTTTGTTATAGCAGTAGATAATCGTATTCCAGCGACTGAGTTTGAATCAGACAGGCATGCTTGGTGGCACACGCCAAATATTATTAAAGTGGCTAATGGCTTGAAGTCTTGGGTCTGGTGGGATGTGCCACGCCCGCCAGCAAGGGAGGTAAAGTTAAATGATGTCATTGATTATAATGCTAATTTAGATAATGATGACAAATTAAATTACCTGCTAAGCTTGATTCCTGGTAATCATAAAAAGCGGTTGATGGATGCTCCGGTTGATGGGATGTGTGTGTTTCCGGGGTATAGAAGGATTAGAAATGGAAGACAGGTGTTAGAGTTGCGGTTTGATGGGCTTGCGGGTTGCTTGAGGACGCCAGAAGGAGGTAGTAGTCGTCAGATTTTTGTCATTAAAGAAGATGGAGTTATTAAAACACGCTTGCTCACTATTAAAGAAGCCTCTGCCTTGATGGGGGTGGGTAGGGGATATAGAATTCCTGGTTCGTATAATGAAGCGTATAAAGCGATGGGTGATGCGGTTGCTGTCCCTGTTGTTAGGTATTTGGCCGAAATGCTGCTGTACCCAATTGCTGAATTATCCAATTAGAGGGTCTTTATGACGAAGATAGAGGAAAGGCTAAAAGAGTTTGTACAAAAGAACAAAATGACTGGGAAAGGTCCGCTTAGTGTCGCTCTTGTTGTAACTAGATATGCCAAGAAACATGGGCTGCCTCTGACCGGATCAACTGCTTACAGAAGGATGCGGTCAAGTGGTTGGTTTGGGTAAAGCGGCGGTCCAATCAATACTTAAGGATCACGGTATCGATCTTGTTTTGGCTGAAGAGGGAGGACGCACAAGCAGAGGTAGTGTGGGCATAATGCGCAAGTATGCTGGCTTTTTAAACGAAATAAGCATTTCAGAAAAATTGGATCTGATTGGGTTGAGAAATGGTGGGTCGAGCGAGTTAAAGAATTCTTTGCAGGAAAGCCATTCACTCTTCGTTTTGACACTTCGAAATCAATGAGAAACGATTATTGCTGATCTGCTGTCACAAGCGGAAAAGCGGCAGGTACAGCTATCAGGATCAACAATTGCCGGAACTGTTTTGCAGCACTTGGTCGGCGCTAAGCTGAACCTTCTTCTTGATGAGCCGTTAAAGCACCATGGCGCCAATGTTGCGGACGGCGTTACGGGGCGGGAGGGCGATTTTGTTATTGAAGATGTGGCTATTCATGTCACTACATCACCTTCTGAATCCTTGATTCGGAAATGCCAGAATAACCTTAATAATGGCTATCGACCTATTATAATCACGACCCGTGAAAGAATACCTATGGCTATGGGAATGGCTGATTTGGCTGGGATAGCAGACCGACTGGATTTGTTTGAGGCTGAACAGTTCATTGCAGGCAATTTATACGAAATTGGTAAATTTACGCAGGATGGTCGGCGGACAACGGCAAACGAGCTAATTAAAGAATATAATGACATTATATCGCACTGTGAAACTGATCGAAGCCTTATGATTGAAGCGGCGAAATGACAGATGTTTTTTCTCAAAAGAAGCGTAGTTGGATCATGAGCCGTGTCCAAGATAAGGACACCTCCCCAGAAGTCGCGGTTCGATCTTTGACGCACAGACTGGGTTTTCGCTTTCGCCTGCATCGTAGGGACCTCCCTGGCAAACCTGACCTTGTCTTTCCCTCCCGCAAAAAGGTGATTTTTGTTCATGGTTGCTTTTGGCATGGACATGAATGTGCTAGGGGAATGCGTGTTCCAAAAACCAATACTGAATACTGGGTTGGAAAAATTAAAAAAAATGTCAGCAGGGACCAAGGAAATATGGAAAAGCTGAAAAAGTTAGGGTGGGAAGTTTTGGTCATCTGGGAGTGTGAGGTGTCAAAGAACGTGCCTATCCAGGAAAAGGTGGTTGCTTTTTTGTCGAATGCAGAACAGACGTAGCTATTCAAGTCGTCTCCCTCCCTTCCTCCTTGACCTTCGTCCCCCCTGCTGTTATCTTACGAAACAATTCGAAAGCTATCGAAAGGGGAAGCGCCCGCGCTCCGGGCCGGCCCCTTTCGCCTTTTTCTGTCGCCGCCCGCGACCGCTCTTATCCCATCATAAGGCCCGCCATGTTCAGCGAGGAACGCCAGCGCAAGATCCTCGAGCTGCTGCAGCAGCAGGGCCGGGTCCGGATCTCCGAGTTGGCCCGCCGGTTCGGAGTGAGCGAGGTCACCCTGCGGACCGACCTGGGGCAACTCGCCCGCCAGGGCCAGCTCACCCGCACCCATGGCGGGGCGCTGCTGCAGGAGCACAGCATCTTTCCCGGCCGGGCGGTCCTGACGTTCGGCGGGGAGCGGGTCGAGCAGCTCGAGGCCAAGCAGGCGATCGGGCGCCGGGCGGCGGCGCTGGTCGAGGATGGGATGAACATCCTGCTCGATGCCGGGACCACGATCCTGGAGATCGCCCGCAACCTCAAATCCCACAAAAGCCTGACCGTGATCACCGACTCGATCCCGGTGGCGGTGGAGCTTTCCGATCTGCCCGAGGTGACCGTGATCCTCACCGGCGGAACCCTGCGCGCCGCCTAGCTGGCGGTGATCGGCCCCGAGAGCTGGTCGATGCTGGAGCACATCCATGTCCAGCGCGCTTTCATCGGGGCGCGGGGGATTTCGCTGGAGCGCGGCTTTTTCTGCGGCAACGCGATCGAGGGCGAGACCAAGCGCCGGATGATGGCCTGCGCCGCGGAAAAATTCGTGGTCGCCGACTCCTCCAAGTTCCATGTCACCGGGCTGGTACCTTTTGCCGGTTTCGAGGATTTCGATTATCTTCTGGTGGACCGCCTCGATGATCCCACTCTGGTTTCCGCATTACGGGAGAAGGGGATCAAGCTGGTCACCTGCCAAGCCAAACCGTCGTCCGGAAGGAGAAAGCAATGAGTCCGATCAGGGGGAACTGCCTGGTGGCGCAGTCGGGGGGCCCGACCGCGGTAATCAACGCCTCGGCCTGCGGCGTGATCCAGGAGGCCCTGAAGAGCGGGGTGATCGACGGGGGTCTACGGGGCCGACAACGGGATCCTGGGGGTGCTGCGCGAGGAGCTGTTCGACCTCGGCGCCGAGGACCCGCAGACCATCGAGCTGATGAAGACCACCCCCAGCGCCGCCCTCGGCAGTTGCCGCCACAAGCTCAAGAGCCTGGAGCAGAGCCGCGCCGACTACGAGCGGGTGCTGGAGGTCTTCCAGGCCCACAACATCCGCTACTTCTTCTACGCCGGCGGCAACGACTCGATGGACACCGCGGCCAAGGTCAAGGACCTCAGCCGCCAGCTCGAGCTACGAGATGCTGGTGATGGGCGTGCCCAAGACGATCGACAATGACCTGGCCTTCACCGACCACTGCCCCGGCTACGGCTCGGTGGCCAAGTACACTGCCGTCACCGCGATGGAGGCCGGCCGCGACACCGAAAGCCTGTACACCTTCGACACCTGCGCGGTGCTGGAGACCATGGGCCGCAACGCCGGCTGGATCGCCGCCGCGGCCGCTCTGGCCCGCCGCATCCGAGGAGGATGCCCCGCACCTGATCTACGTGCCGGAGGTCACGTTCACCAAGGAGCAGTTCGTCGCGGATGTGCAAGCCGGGTGCACGGCGAAATTCGGCCGCTGCTTCATCGTCGCCAGCGAGGGGATGAAGTGGGAGCAACGGCCGCTACGTGGCCGAGGACCCCAGCGCCCTGGCCAAGGACAGCTTCGGCCATGCCCAGCTCGGCGGAGTGGCCCAGGTGCTGAAGAGCATCATCGAGAGGAGCTGGGGCTCAAGACCCGCTGGATGATGCACGGACTGGCCCAGCGCAACGCGATGCACTTTCGCCTCCCGCACCGACCGGGACGAGGCCTGGATGGCCGGGGCCGAGGCGGTGCGCCAGGCGCTCACGGGCACCAGCGGCTACATGGTCAGCATGGAGCGGACCTCCGGCGACCCCTACCGCTGCGAAACCGGGCTGGCGAAGCTGGAGGATGTGGCCAACGGCGAGAAAAAACTGCCCCGGGAGTGGATGAACGCCGAGGGCAATTTCCCGACCAAGGCTTTATCGATTATCCCGGCCGCTGGTCGAGGGCGAGGTCGAGGCGCCGGTCGAGGGCGGGGTGCCGGTGTTCATGCGCTTTCCAGGAAGTTCGCTGCCCGAAGCGCAATGCCCGGCCTACAGTGTCTCGGGCAAGTGAGGATGAGTGTGTTCACCCGCCGGGCGGTGTAGTGGTCCGTGACCGTGATGCAACCCAACAATGGGAGGGGACTGATGGCTGACAACCGGTGAATTGCCCACCGCGATGGTCGATCCGGCGGCGCTGATCGGCGAGCTGGAGACTGCCAAGAGCGGCGGCGATGAGGAAATCCGGCGGGTGGAGGGGATCGATCTAGCAGCCTCGGTCATAGCACGCGGGGGGACGCTCGCTCTGGCCGGCAAACCGACGAGCAAAGGCTGGCTATCACCGGCGGGGGCCCGGCCGCCGAGGCTTTCCGCGGCCGGACTGCCGGCGGGAGCCAAGCTGCTGCCCCTGAATGCGGCAGACGCCGCGGCCCTGCGCCAGAGTTTCCCCTGGACCAGGCCGGTGGCGATCGGCGACCACGACCAGTTTCGGGGCGGGAGACCGTCTGGGTATGGCGACAGTCGGCCACTCCGGGCGTTGATGGCCGCTACGGATGTTCCCCGTGCTGGCCCAGCAGTCGATGCGCGAAATGGGCCGCACCAAGCGCAGCCAGCAGCATGTGATCGACGAGGCCGGATGGGGGGTGTTCGAGGCCGGCTGACCGGGAGGCTTTCGCCGCGGATGCCGACCATATCAAGCAGATGCAAGGATGGGTCGAGCAGCTACCAGGGTCGGGTTTACGATGTTCACCATCGACTCCTCGGACCATATCGACGAACAGGCGGTGGGCCTGGCTGACATCAGGCGCTGACGGCGCTTTCCGGGAGCTGCCGGAGGCCGGCGTGTTGAGGAGAAAGGCCCGGTTCGAGCGGCCGCGCTGGGAATTCTCCAAGGCGGGGTTGACTTTCCGGTCGGGTTCACTCGGCCGGCGCTGGCCCGGTGCGGCCTCGCCTATGACAGGGCGATCGCGCACATGCGCGGATCTACCGGCGCTGGTCGAAAGCCGCCGCCGGCAACGCAGGGGTTCGACCTGGAGGTCAGTGTGGATGAGACCAGACCGACACCACGTCCGAGGACCATGTTTTCGGGGCCGAGGAGCTGGCCCGCGCGGAGTGAAATGGCAGAGCCTGGCCCCCAAGTTCACCGGCGAGTTCCAGAAGGGGATCGACTATATCGCGGCGACAAAGCAGTTCGAGCAGCAGTTCGCCGCCACGCCCTGATCGCCGGAAACTGGGTCGCTACAAGATCAGCGTGCACTCCGGCAGCGACAAGTTCTCGATCTTCCCGATCGTCGGCAAGTACACCGCGGGCGCTATTTCCACCTCAAGACCGCCGGAACCTCCTGGCTGGAGGCGGTGCGGGTGATTTCGGCCGCGCAAACCCGGATCCTCTACCGGCGAGATGCATGTCCCGCCCTGATGAATTTCGCGAAGGACCGGGCCAGCTACCATGTGACCACCAACCTCGGCAAGGTCCCCGCCCTGGACAGGCTGACAGACAGCGAGCTGCCCGGGCTGATGGAGCAGATCGATTCCCGTCAGTTGCTCCATATCACCTACGGGTCGCTGCTCTCGGCAGGGACGCGACTGAGAACTACATTATCCGGGACCAGATCTACCGACCCTTTCGAATACGAGGAGGACTATTACCAGCGTACCTGGACAGCCACCTCAGTCATCATCTGGAGACCCTCGGGGTGCCCAAGGGCTGCTGAGAGCGGCGGCGAGCGCCAGACGGACAACCGGCAATCGGGCCGTTGATCCCCCTAGAAGAGGGGCGGCGGCGCAGCCGACGGGATGTGTACCTTTTACAATAACAGAAGTTTATTCGAACAATATCAGGAGCAGTAAAGATGGCAACGATTACGTGGCAGATGTTCGATGTCTCGGGCAAAGTGGTGGCGATCACCGGCGGCGGCGGGATCCTCTGCAGCGTGATGGCCCAGGCCCTGGGCAAGGCCGGGGCGAAAGTGGCGGTGCTGGATCTGCGCGGCGATGCCGCCAAGGCGGTAGCCGAAAAGGATCCAGGCCGCGGGCGGCGAAGGCGGTCGGCGGTGGCGGTGCGATGTGCTCAAGCGCGAGAGCGTCGAGGCGGCCTACAGGCAGGTGGTCAAGGAGCTCGGCCCGGTGGATGTGCTGATCAACGGCGCCGGGCGGCAACAAGAAGGACGCCACCACCGGCCCGGACCTCTCTTCTTCGACCTGCCGGACCGAGGCCGTGCGCTGGGTGTTCGACCTCAACTGCCTGGGGACGATCCTGCCGAGCCAGATTTTCTGCCGGGCGATGGCCGAGCGCGGCGAGGGCAGCGTGATCAACATCAGCTCGATGAGCGCGTTCCACCCGCTGACCAAGGTGCTGGGCTACTGCGGCGGCCAAGGCGGCGATCAGCAATTTCACCGAGTGGCTGGCCGTGCACATGGCGCAGAACTACGCGCGCAAGATCCGGGTCAACGCCATCGCCCCGGGCTTTTTCCTCACCGAGCAGAACCGTTTCCTGCTGACCGACCAGAAGACCGGCGAAGCTGACGCCCGCGCGGCAAGACGATCATCGCCGGGACCCCGATGGGCCGCTACGGCGAGCCGGAGGAACTGCTGGGCGCGCTGTTCTGGCTGATGTCGGACGGCCGCCGGCTTTGTCACCGGCGACGTGGTCCCGGTGGACGGCGGGTTCAACGCCTTCGGCGGGGTGTGAGCGGACTGCTGCCGGTAGCTGGTAGTCCAATGAATGAAAAGTTTGAAAGGTGGATGGGAGCGAGCGGAACGTTGTTCCGCTCCCTCCCCGGAACGTCTGATTTATTTTCTTTGTTATCCAATCGGCATCGAGGAGCAACCGGCATGGCGCACAATGACGCCTTGAAAAACCTCCAGCCCAGAAAGAATTCTTCGTCGGGATCGACTCCGACGGCTGCGCGTTCCCTACCATGGAGCTGAAGCACAAGGAGTGCTTCATCCCCAACATCATCAATTACTATGACCTCCAGTCGATCAGCAAGTACGCCCGCGAGGCGGCGGAGTTCGTCAACCTCTACTCCAAGTGGCGCGGGATCAACCGCTTCCCGGCGCTGATGATGGCTGTCGACCTGCACCGCCGAGCGCCCGGAGGTCGGTCGAAAAGCGGCGTCGAAGATCCCGGACCTGACCGACCTCAGGCTGTGGTCCGAGTCCGGCGCGGCGCTGGGCAACCCGGCCCTGGAAGAAGCGGTCGAAGAACCGGGCAACCCGAGTCCTGAACGCGGCCCTCGAGTGGAGCAAGGCGGTAAACAAGAGCGTCGACTGGATGGTCCACGGCTGCCGCGCCGTTCGCGTTCATGCGCGAGAGCCTGGAAAAGCTCGTGCACCCGGGCCGATATGGTGGTGGTCTCGGCCACGCCCGGCGCGGCGCTCGAAAAGGAGTGGGCGGAGCACGACATCGCCAGGTACGCCCGGGTGATCGCCGGCCAGGAGATGGGTCAGCAAGAAGGAGCACCTGGCGCTCGCCGCCGAGCGGCAAGTACGCCGCCGGAGAAGATCCTGATGATCGGCGACGCCCCCGGCGACATGAAAGCCGCCCAGGCCAACAAGGCCCTGTTCTTCCCGATCAACCCGGGCGCCGAGGAGAAGAGCTGGGAGCTGCTCTGTACAACGAGGCTTTCGAGCGCTTCTCGGCCGGGACCTACGCCGGGGCGTACGAGCGCCGAGCTGATCGACCGGTTCGAGGCCCTGCTGCCCGACACGCCGCCCTGGAAGCGCCGCTGCGGTTGCTGAGCGAACACGGCCAGCGAGAAAGGTCAGTGCAAGATGTCCGAACAGACCAAAGTGATCGGCCGCGGTTATGCCGATGGGACGGTGCTGGGGCTGGATGAGGTGCGGGAACTGTGCAGGGAGGGTTTTGCCAAGCACGTGCAGCCCCAGGGCAAGAGCCTGCTGGTAATCATCCCGGATGGCACCCGCACGGTCCCGCTGGAGGTGATGTTCCCGTTGTTTCACGAGCTGACAGCCGGCCAGGCGCAGCAGCTCGATTTTCTGATCGCGCTGGGCACCCACCAGCCGATGAGCCCGGAGCGGATCGCCGAGCGGGTGGGCCAGACAGCCGAATCGCTGGCGCGGGACTACCCGCACGCCCGGATCTTCAACCATCGCTGGGACCAGCCCGGAGACCTTCCGCACATCGGGCGGATCGCGGCCGACCGAGATCGAGCAGATCACCGGCGGGCTGTTCCGCGAGGACGGTGGACGTCCCGATCAACCGGCATGATCTTCGACTACGACCACGTGATGATCCTCGGGCCGGTTTTCCCGCACGAGGTGGTGGGCTTCTCCGGCGGCAACAAGTACTTCTTCCCCGGCATCGCGCGGCCAGGAGCTGCTGAACTTCTTCCACTGGCTGGGCGCGGTGATCACCAACCCGCTGATCATCGGGACCAAGTACACGCCCGCTGCGCCGGTGGTGGACCAGCGCCGCCGGGTTCATCGGGATGCCGGTGACCAATTTCGGCATGGTGGTAAGGGCGGCCGAGCTGGCCGGGCCTGTTCTTCGGCACGCCCGCGAGGCCTGGGAGCGGCGGCCGACCTGTCGGCGCAAGCTCCACATCAAGTACGTGGACAGCCGCTTCAAGCAGCGTGCTGGCATGGCCCCGGAGATGTACGACGACATCTGGACCGCCGGCAAGTGCATGTACAAGCTGGAGCCGGTGGTCGCCGACGGCGGCGAGCTGATCATCTACGCCCCGCACATCGACGAGGTGAGCTACACGCACGGCCAGCTGCTCGACCAGGTCGGCTACCACGCGCGCGACTACTTCCTGAGCGCAGTGGGACAAGTTCAAGCGACTATCCCGTGGGGCGTGCTGGCCCACTCGACCCACGTCCGCGGCATCGGCAGCTTTGCGGACGGCGTGGAGAGAGCCGCGCGTCAAGGTGACGCTGGCCACCGGCATCCCCGAGGAGCGCTGCCGCCAGATCAACCTGGGCTACCGCGACCCGGCGACCATCAACCCGGACGAGTGGCAGGGCCGCGAGGACGAGGGGATCCTGTTCGTCCCCAAGGCCGGCGAGATGCTCTACCGGGTGCGGGACCGCAGCTACGAATTCCAGCCCGGCCGCACCCCGCAGGGCTGCGGGGATTGAACCGGCCCTGAGTTGGGACGGCGCGGCAAAAAACGACAAGCCCGGTTCCCCGCGCGGGGGCCGGGCTTTGTCGTTTATCTGTTGATTCCGGCGCGGCGTCTTATTATGACACCCCCCGGCCCCGCTGTAAGCGGGGCCACCCCCCTCCAGGGGGGAATCATCGCCGGACACCCAACCAGTTGCTCCACATCCACGGGCGGAGCAAACACAGTCCCCCCTGGAGGGGGGTCGGCGTCAGCCGCCGGGGGTGAAGCCCCGGGCCCCACGTAACGGGCGGGGTGTGTCATCTTTCGCCACTGTCACAGCAGGTGGCTTGAGTCAGGCCGGCTTGCCAACATCCGGCAATAAACGATCGAAAGAGTTTCGGAACAGCCGTCGGTATGCATCAGTGCCGGATCAGCGCCCGTTTCAGCAGGCGCAGCGGCTGGCGGGCGGATTCCGCCAGCCGGGCGCGCCGGGCCTGCCGACGGGCGGCCCGCAGCAGCAGACGGCGCTCCGGGTAGCGGTCCAGGGCCAGGACTTGCCGCAGCCGCCCGGGATAGTCGATCCTGGTCGGGGGAGCGGCCGCGCACTCCGCCACTCGTCCCCAATAGCGCGGGACCGGCCGTCCCAGTCGTTCCCAGGCCTGCATGTAACCGCGCCACTCGCCTCGTTTCCAGTCGATCCCCTGCCCCTTGGCCACCTCCTCGACAGGAATTTCCCGCACGACCACCAGCCCCTGGTCCCGGGCCTGATCGAGCAGCTCCATCCCCCGGGCGGTCCGGATCACCGCCACCGATTCGCCGCTGTCGAGGTTCGCCCCGGGGATTCCCCACGGGTCGCCGCAGGTGATGTCCGCCAGGAAGTTCATCTTGTCGAAGCAGAGCCGGCAGCGCGGCGGGGTGAAAAACTCCTTTACCTGCGCGCGCCTGGCGTAGGGCACGGTCGCCGACCGGCCGCCGGGGGCGGAGATCCTGGTGGCGCCCAGGAATCCGCCGCTCAGCCGGTCCTTGTAGACCAGCAGCGATGGCTCCTGGACTGGCCAGCCCGCCTCCGCGAGCAGGTAATCGATCGCCCGGAGGGACAGCACGCGGTCGCAGATCAGGCCCACTCTGAACCGGATTTTTCCGCGCAGGGCGGGAGACCGGCCGAGGAGCTTTTCCAGGCCCTGCAACTGGCAGCCCAGTCCCACCACCGCCAGCGGGCCCTCCAGCTTTCCGGCCTCCCGGAGCACCGCCAGCAGCGGGACCGGGCAGTACTTGGATTTCTGCGCCCGGAGCAGTTCCTCCCGGCTGCGGGCCAACCCGGCCACCGCCCGCGGCGGCGCGCCCGGCTCCATCCGGACAGTCAGGGCGGCGGCGATGGTCCCGGACTTCAGGGCCGAGGCCAGCAGCGCGGTCACCAGTCCGCCGCTCTGGGAATTTCTGTGCAACAGGTGGTCGCCGGCCCGGCCGAGATAGGCCCGCAAGGCTTTGCCCAGGAATGGGTCCTCGCTGGATCGGTCCGGCTTCGGGGCGAAGCCGGTTCCCGGGCAGACCGCCCGGCAAGTCCCGCAGTCGGTGCATTTCAGGGAGTCCACCGCGGGGAAAACCCACCCGCCGGCGGTCTCGGCGAACCGGATCGCCCGGCCGGGCAGGCCGCCGCGCAGGCGCCGCAGGTGCAGCACAGGTAGTCCCGGACGACCGGGGAAATGTTCTTGTCTTCCATGCGGTCATTCCTTGCGCAGAGGCGGTCCAGCCGACAGCGGCCGTAAACGGCAGGCTTTCCACTAGAGTGTGATCACTGCCGCGATCATTGTAAAGGCCCAACCGTTGAACAGCTCGATGGCGCGATCTTCAAGCCTGCTCCGGGGCGGCCATTGTCTGCGGGCAATTGTTTTTCCTGATCGTCTTGACCTCCGGGCCCGTTCGGCCCTAGATTCGGGCCATCAGCCGGAAGCCCCACCCCCACCCTTTCACCGGAGGAAACCCGATGCGACAGATCGCCCGGTCGAACTTTCCGCTGCACGCTGCGCAACTCGCCAGCGCAACTCGCTGCGCTTCTGGCCCTGCTGATCGCTGCGCCCGCCCCCGCCGCCTGGTTCAAGGGCAACACCCACTCCCATACCCTCAACTCGGATGGCGACTCCACCCCCGAGGAGCTGGTGCGCTGGTACCGCGAGCATGGCTACCATTTCCTGGTGGTCACCGACCACAACTACCTGACCCCGGTCGAGGGGCTGAACGCCCTGTTCGCCGCGCCGGGCAAGTTCCTGGTGATCGCCGGGGATGAGGTCTCGGATGGGGCGAAAGATGCCGCGGGCCGCCAGGTGCCGGTGCATCTCAACGCCCTGGGGCTGACCCGCCGGCTGGGGGCCGCGGGTGGGGAGGATGTGCCCGGAAACTTGCGGAACAATGTCGAGGCGATCCGTGAGGCCGGGGCGCGGGTGCAGATCAACCACCCCAATTTCGTCTGGGCGCTGACTGTCGCGGACCTGGCGGCGGTGGACCACTGGCGGCTGTTCGAGATCTGGAACGGCCACCCGGCGGTCAACAACCTCGGCGGGGGAGACCGTCCCTCCACCGAGGCGCTGTGGGATTCGCTGCTCACCCGCGGCAAACAGGTCTTCGCGGTCGGCGCGGATGACACCCACGCCCTCAAGCACTTCGGTCCCGAGGCCGCCAATCCGGGCCGGGCCTGGGTCTGGGTCCGCTGCGATTCCCTGGCCCAGGACCAGTTGCTCGCCGCCCTGGAACAGGGGGATTTCTATTCCTCGACCGGGGTACGGCTGAAAGACGTGCGGGCCGGGAAAGCAGAGTACGCGGTGGAGGTGGACAGCCCGGCGAACTCGAACACTCGCCACACGGTGTATTTCATCGGACGGGGCGGGCAGGTGCTGGCGAAATCCACCGCGAACCCGGCGGTCTACCGTCTGCGCGTCGGGATCCAAGGCGCTGTGGACCATGCCGGTGTTCCCTTAGCGGGTGTGATGAACTCCGGGTCGGGGATCCAGGCTGTGCGGCCGGAGGACACCCGGCCGCCTGCGGCGGGCCACCCCTCTCGAGAGGGGATCAAACCGATATCGTTCAATCGCTTAGCTCAAAGCTCCAGCCGAAGCCGGACCAATCCCCCTTACCAAAAGGGGAACCGGGGGTTGTGTTCTTTCCCACTCCTGTGTCATAATACCCCTAGCCTCGCCGATCCCGGAAGCGGCGCGCACCGCCTCCGAGAGCTGCTCCGCGCGATGGCTGCCCAGCAGCAGGGTGCGGCCATTGTTGAGGATTTTTCCTGATTGGCGGTCTGGCCACCAATCGAAAACTTACGAAAAAGTTTTGAAAAGAGGAAGAGGGGACCGGGGGGAGGGAGGAAAACTTTTTCAAAAGTTTTCCTCCCTCCCCCCGGAACAGCCGTTGTCAACTGGAGTCAGAACTTCGCCAGGTCCTCCAGCGGGGGCTGGTGCCGCTCGCCGAAAATCTCGAAGCAGGTCGTGTCGCCGACATGCTCTTTCACCCCCAGCTCCGCGATCAGCTCCCGGAAAGTCCCGTAGCAGTCCAGCGCCCGGTGGAAAGTCTCGATGTCCCGCGCCTCGCCCCGGACACAGCAGCCGATCTCCTCGGCTGGGGAAAATGCGAGCCGGCGTCGGCGGCTGTAGCCTTCCGCCTGCCCGGGTGAGATCGTCGAGAATGCCAGGCGGCGCAGGTACGAGCCGCCGTTGTCCCGCAGCTCCGCGAAGGCCTGCTTGACCGCGGCGTGGGTGGCGAGATGGTCCGGGTGGCCGCTGATCCCATGCGCGGCGAAAGTCACCACCACCTGCGGCCGGACCCGGTCCAGCTCAGCGGTGATCGCCTGCTCCAGCTCGCGCGGGTCCAGGTCTTTCAGGCCGCCGTCCGGGAAATCCAGCACGGCGAGTCCACTTAGCTCCAGCACCACCGCCGCCCGCTCGAGCTCCTCCACCCGCCGGGCTTTCATCTGGGGGATGGTCAGTCCCAGCGGCTCGCGGAAACGGGTGGCATGGCCGCGGGTGAGGGTCAGCAGGTGGACCCGGTGGCCCGACCGGCGCTGGCGGCTGATCGCGATCGCCGGGCCGAACGACTCATCGTCCGGATGGGGGTAGATGTAGAGAAAAGTCACGCCCGCTCCTTTCAGCAGACCAAGATATTTGTTCGCCCTCCCCCGATCCCCCCTCCCACTTTCCCAAACTTTCGCGCTAGTTCAATCATCTCGGACAGCAAGCCAGTCTCACATCACAATGCTGCAGCCGCCATCGACATTGATGAACTGCCCGCAGATCATCCTGGCCTGGTCCGAGCAGAGGAAAGCCACCAGGTCGGCGACATCCTCCTCCTCGATCGTGCGCCGCAACGGGGCCCGGCAGATCGTCTCCGCGATCATCCGCTCCGCCCCGGGGATCGCCGCGAAGCTGCGGGTCAAGCAGGGGCCGGCCATCACCCCGTTGACCACGATCCCCCGGTCCGCCAGCTCCACCGCCAGGTAGCGGGTGATCGACTCCAGCGCGGCCTTGGCCGGCCCGACCACCCCATAGCCGGGCAGCACCTTCTGGCCGCCCTCGCTGGTGATGCTGATGATCCGGCCCCAGCCGCCGCTCATCAGCGGAGCGGCCTGCTGGGCCAGCACCAGCAGCGAGCGGGCCGAGGAGGCCATGGTGACATGGAAATGCTTGGGGGTGGCGTCCATCAGCCGCCCGGGAATGCCGAACGCGGCATTGGCCACCAGGATCTGCAGGCTGCCGAGCTCCGTCCCGATCGTCCCGAACATCCGCGCCAGCGCCGCCTCATCCCCGACATCCGCCCGCAGGGCCAGGGCCCGGACTGTCCCCAGCCGCTCGATCTCGTCCACCACCTCGAGGGCCTCGCGCTTGCTGCGACGGTAGTTGACCACGACCTGGCAACCCTCGCGCGCCAGGCGCAGGGCGATTCGCCGGCCAAATCCCCGCGAGCCCCCGGTCACCAGGGCGTTTTTGCCCGCCAGTTCCGGATACATGCGACTGTCCCCCCTCGAATTCGGTTTGAATGCCACTAAGACAATAGTTATCAAACTCAAGTGGCATTTGTCAAGGGGTGGCAGGCCGGCTTGCCGCCCAGCACCTGACTATTTCCAGCGAAAAAGTTTTCGAAAGGTTCTCGCCCTCCCCCCGGATCAACTGAAAAAAAAGGGCCGCCCCTTCCGGGACAGCCCCTGTCGGACCTCTGCATCAGGGCCGGGCTCAGAGTTCCTCGGAGTCCGCCTCCTCCTCGATCACCTCGGCCTCGGCAAACTCGACCGGCAGGCCATTGCCGACCGGCTCCGCCTCGCTGTCCCCGTCGCCGTCCACGATCCCGTTCTCCTGGTCCTCCTCCTCGCCGGCGACAATCCGGGCCACATCCACCACCCGGTCGCCCTCGTCGAGGTTCATCAGCTTGACTCCCTGGGTGTTGCGGCCGATGACCTGAGGGAGCTGACCGGCAGGCGGATGATCAGCCCCTGCTGGGTGATCATGATGATCTCGTCATCATCCACCACGTCCTTGAGCGTGATCAGCGCCCCGGTCTTGACACTGCAGCGGAAGGTGATGATGCCCTTGCCGCCGCGGTTCTGTGACCCGGTACTCGGAGACCTCGGAGCGCTTGCCCATGCCCCTCTCGCTGACCACCAGCAGGGTGGCGGACTCGCGGTTGATCGCCACCATCCCGATCACGTAGTCCTCGCGATCCAGGTCGATCCCCTTGACCCCGTCGGCCGTCCGGCCCATCTCGCGGACGTCGTCCTCGTGGAAGCGGATGCTCATGGCCCTGGCGGGTGGCCAGCACGATGTCGTGGCTGCCGTCGGTGATCTGGGCATCGATCAGCTGGTCATCCTCGGCGATGTTGATCGCGCGGATCCCGACCTTGCGCGGGTTGCCGTAGGCAGCCAGGCTGGTCTTCTTGATGGTGCCCTTGCGGGTGGCGAGCACGACAGACAGCTCCTTGGCGAAGGAGCGCACCGGGACCAGCGCGGCGATCGAGTCGCCCTGCTCGATCGGGATGCAGGTTGACAATCGGCTTGCCCTGGGCCGCGCGGCCCGCCTGCGGGATCTCGTGCACCTTGAGCCAGTAAAGCTGGCCGCGGGTCGGTGAAGAACAGCAGGTAGTCGTGGGTGGAGGCGATGAACAGGTGCTCGACCCAGTCGTCTCGCGTGGTGGTCTGCCCGCTGATGCCCCGTCCGCCGCGCCGCTGGCGGCGGTAGGTGGAGACCGGGAGCCGCTTGATGTAGCCCGGGTGGGAGATGGTGATCACCATGTCCTCCTCGGCGATCAGGTCCTCGACTGTGAAGTCGCCCTGGTCGGTGAGGATCTCGGTGCGGCGGTCGTCGCCGTAACGGGCGCGGACCTCGCGCATCTCCTCCTTGATCACGTTCATCCGCGCTCGCGGCTGTCGAGGATCGCCCGCAGGCGCTCGATGGTCTTGAGCAGCTCGGCTTAGCTCCGCCTCGAGCTTGTCGATCTCGAGGCCGGTGAGCTTGGCCAGGCGCATGTTCAGGATCGCCTCGGTCTGCTTCTCGGTGAAGCTGAAGCGCTCGCGCAGCCGGCCTTGGCCCCTCGGGGTGTCGGCTGGAGCGGATGATCTTGATCACCTCGTCGATGTTGTCGACGGCGATCTTGAGGCCCTCGAGGATGTGCTCCCGGGCCTCGGCCTGCGTCGAGGTCGAACTGGGTGCGGCGGATGATGATTTCGTGGCGGTGCTCGATGAAGTGCTGGAGCATCTGCTTCAGGTTCATCACCTGCGGCACGCCGTCGACCAGGGCCAGCATGATCACGCCGAAGGTGGTCTGCAGCTGGTGTGCTTGTAGAGCTGGTTCAGCACCACCTCGGCGACGGCGTCGCGCTTGAGCTCGACCACCACCCGCATTCCCTCGCGGTCGGACTCGTCGCGGAGTCCGAGATGCCCTCGATCTTCTTGTCCTGCACCAGCTCGGCGATGTCCTCGAGCAGCTTGCTCTTGTTGACCTGATAGGGGATCTCGGTGATGATGATCGCCTGGCGGCCGCTGTTCTTGACCTCGATCTGGGCGCGGGCGCGGACGCACCCGGCCGCGGCCGGTCTCGTAGGCCTCCTTGATCCCCTCCCGGCCGTAGATGTAGCCGCCGGTGGGGAAATCCGGGCCCTTGATGATCTTCATCAGTTCATCGGTCGAGGTGTCCGGGTTGTCGATCAGCGCGATGCACCGCATCGACCACCTCGCCCAGGTTGTGGGGCGGGATGTTGGTGGCCATGCCGACCGCGATGCCGCTCGAGCCGTTGACCAGCAGGTTCGGGATCTTGGAGGGCAGGACGGACGGCTCCTGCAGGCGGTCATCGAAGTTGGGCTGAAAATCTGACCGTGTTCTTGTCGATGTCCGCCAGCATGTCGACCGCGAACGGGTGCAGGCGCGCCTCGGTGTAGCGGTAGGCCGCCGCCGGGTCGCCGTCGATCGAGCCGAAGTTGCCCTGGCCGTCGATCAGCGGGTAGCGCAAGCGAGAATCCTGCACCATCCGCACCAGGGCGTCGTAGACCGCCGAGTCGCCGTGCGGGTGGTACTTGCCGAGCACGTCGCCGACCACCGTCGCGCATTTCTTGTAACGAGCGGCTGGGGGCCAGGCCCAGCTCGTTCATCGCGTACAGGATGCGCCGGTGGACCGGCTTGAGCCCGTCGCGCACGTCCGGCAGGGCGCGGGACACGATGACGCTCATCGAGTAGTTGATGAACGACTGCTTCATCTCGTCTTCGATGAAACGGGTCACGATTCTTTCTCTGTTCTCGATCGTCATTGTTGTTCCCTGATACCGGCTTGTGTGTTGTGGATTGCTTTCGTCCGGACCGCCCCGGACTTCCCGATCCGCCGGCCGGAAGCGGAGCGGGAAGCCCTCCGGCCGGGGACTCAAAGACCGGGACGGGCGGGAGGACGGCCGCTCGAAAGCCCGCCGCGCCCGCGCCCGTCCCGGAAAGGACCGGCTCCGCGCCGGTCCGTCAGCTTGCCGCTACTTCTTGAAGAACTCCTCGCCCAGGGCCGCCGAGGCGGGCTCGATCGTGATGCTCTCGACCAGCGCGGCCTTGCCCGGGTTGTCGCGCTGATTGCGCGGCAGGGCGACAATCTTGTCGGCGACCTCCATCCCCGCGACCACCTGGCCGAAAGCGCTGTACTGGCCATCGAGGTGCGCCGCCGGGGCGACCACGATGAAGAACTGGCAGGAGGCGCTGTTGGGGTCCTGGCCGCGGGCGGCGGAGACCACCCCGCGCCCGTGGCGGATTTTGCTGAACTCGGCCGGCAGGGTGCGCGGCCCGCGCCCGATCCCATCGTCCATCAGGTTGTCGTTCTTGCTGTTGGGATCGCCGCCCTGGATCATGAAGCCCGGGATCACGCGGTGGAAAGTGGTCCCATCGAAGAACTTGCTCTGGGCAAGGGACTTGAAGTTGCTCACGTGCTGCGGGGCCACGTCCGGGAAGAACTGGATCACGATCCTGCCCTGGCTGGTGGTGAGCACCGCCACCTCGTCCGAGGGCTGGAGCAGAGCCTCGCCGGGGGCCGTGGCGGCGGCGGGGGCCGCGTTCTCGCGGAGCTTGGCCCGGGGCTGGGCGACTGTGCCGCGCTGCTGGTCCTCGGGAGCGCTGTTGCCTTCCGTGCCGGCGACGATAACGGCGGGGAGGGCGATGGCCAGGGCGATGGTGAGCAGTCTCTTGCGCTGCATCGGCATTCCTTTCTCATCCGTGATACGGAAAACTGGATCCGCCGGCGACCAGGCCGGCGGGAGCGATAAGTCGCTTCAGAGCACGCGCTTTTCTGTCCGGACCTGCCTGATTTCCACCCGCCGGCGAGGATGGCCCCGCTCATCGGCCGGGAGCTGGGAGATCTGCTCCACTACTTCCAGGCCCTCGACCACCGTGCCGAACACCGTGTAGCGGCCATTGAGCTCCGGCATGTCCCTGAGCAGGATGTAAAACTGCGAGTTGCCCTGGCCGGGCTGGTCCGGGGGATGGGCGATGCCGATCGAGCCCTTGAGGTTGGGGGCCCCGGCCTCCAGCTCCATGGTGAAGCCCGGGTCGCCGGCCCCATCGTTGGTGGGGTCATCATCCCGGCTGTTGAGGTCGCCGCCCTGGATCATCGCCCCGGCCTCGACGTAATGGAAGGCCAGGCCGTTGTAAAATCCCTGCTCGATCAGGTTGAGGAACTGGCGCGTGGTGTTCTTGGCGACCGGGGCGCCAACCAGCAGCACGATCTCGCCAAGGTCGGTGTCGATCACCACCACGTCCCGCTCTTTCTTGCCGGCTTCCATCTCGCGGAGCTGGGCCAGCTCCATCCCGCTGCGGGGCCGGGGCTGGTCGCAGGCGCTCGCCAGCAGGAGCAGCAGGGGCAGCAGCGCCAGGAGGAAGAGGGTCCTGCCGGTTGACTGCATCGATCGCCTTTCCTGCATTGAAAGTACCTTGATTGGCAAGGTGTTACGTTAATGTTTCCCGGACAGTAATATAACAGTTCCATCCCGATTCGGCAATGATTCCGGTAATGCTCCGGGGCTTGCCGCGCGCGGGCCGGAAGCCCGTCAACCCAATTCTGCGACAACGCCGCGAAGCTTGCTGACTGCTCCCTCCCCCCGGACTCCCTTTCCACTTTCAAACTTTTCGCTGATGCCCTGCGATTCATCGGCCAGCCGGGAATACCCTATTTTTTGGCCGAGGCGGCTTTCTCCAGCAGCACCAGCGAGTGTTTCGGCAGGGTGACGCTTTTGAAGAATTCCCGGAACAGCGGGTAGCGCTGAAGGTCCACCGCCCGGGCCGAGACTGTCAGGCGCTGGGTCCAGACCAGCTTTCCGCCCTCCTCGCGGCACTCCAGGCTCCAGCGGCCGAACTCGTTCTCCCCGCCGGCCTCCTTCGGCCGGTAGGCCACCCGCCAGCCGGCAGGCAGGGCTACCTCCACCCGGCTTTCCAGGGTGAACGGCCCCTCGGCGACAAAGTCGAACTCGCGGCTCTCCAGCTCCGGGAAATAGGGCAGGCCGGTGAACGAGAACGGCGGCTCGGGCAGGTGGAGGATCATCATCCCGCCCTGGACAATCCCCAGCTCCGGGGCGCTGAACTCCAGCCCGACCCGGGCCGGGAGGGTCAGGTCGTGCAGGTCGCTGACCTGGAAGCCGGCCAGGCTCGCCCCCTCGCCGATCGCATTGGCGGCCTGCTGGAAGTACTGCTCACGCTCGCGGGGGGTGGCATCCCGCAGCCGCAGCCGCGCCTGCCCATCGAACAGCCCATCCAGCAGGCTCTCGAACCGGCCCCGGATGTCGCCATTGTCGGCCAGCTCCAGTTGCCCCTCCACCCGGCAGAGGCTTTTCTCCGGCGGGAACTCTTCCGCCGTGTCGAGCACGCCGCCCGCGGGTGTCAGCACCAGGGCGCGGTTGCCCTGGCCGCGGCTGAAATACCCGTAGCGGTTGTAGCGGGCGGTGGGCACCAGCCAGAGGCCCCGGCGCTCGGCCTGACGATAGAGCGGGTTGCAGAGGGTGGAGTCGGTGAGCGGCCCCGGCACCCACACTCCGGCCCGGCTGAACTGGGCCGCGGCGGCGATCGCGGGGTCGAGCTGGTCGATCTGCTCGGCGCCCATCAGCGCCGGGTGGTTGTCGATGCCCACGGCGGACAGCAGGGCCGAGAGCAGCACCGCCTTGTCCAGCTCGTGGCCGTACATGTTCTCCAGCACCCGGCCGGCGGGAGTGGCCTCATAGCCGGTCAGCTCCAGCGCCAGCGGGACATTGCGCACCTTGGTGGTGACAAACAGCGCCAGGGCGCGGATGCTGTCGGCGCGGGCGGCGCAGCCGCGGGTGAGCTCGGCGGCTCGGGCGCGCAGGCGCTCAGCGGGGGCGGCGGCGGGCAGGATCCGCCCGGCCAGCCAGTCCCCGAGGCTCTTCCAGTCCGGGACCCCGGAGAACAGCAGCGCGGGAGCGTAGGCGCGCGCCGGGGGCATGTAGGGCACGGCCTGGATCATCGGCAGGTCCCGCAGCTCCCAGGTCAGGCGACGGCGGCCATCGGCCAGGGGTTCCTCCACCGGCTCGCCCAGCCCATTGGCGGCGGAGATCGAGGGCCGGGGGGCGCCGGCGGGCAGCACCAGCGAGTATTTTTTCCAGAGCACCGGCTCGGAGGAACGGAACAGCTCCAGGTCCCAGTACGGGGTGTCCGGGCCGGAGGCGGAGTCGGGACGGCTGGTGGTGCGGGTCAGGATCTCGATCACCACGCCCGGGGCGATCGAGGGGAACGAGACCACTTTCTGCTTGATGTCGGCGTAGACCGCGGCCCCGGTCAGCTCCGGCGGAGTGATCACGTTGACCGCCTTGGCCTCGACCGGCACGGTCGAACCATCCGGCAGCCAGGTGCGGGCGGTGAGCAGGGCGACACTGTCGCTTTCGGCATCGAAGTAGCGCTTCTGGTCGCCGAAGTCGCGGCCGCGGTCCTGGAGGATCTTGACCAGCAGGTGCTCCTCCAGCTCCCGCGAGCCATCCGGCCGCACCTCGTAATTCTTTTCCTGGTAGAGGATCAGCGCCCCGGCCTCGGGGTGCTCGGCCTGGCCCGGCGCCCGGCTGACCAGCTCGCGCACCGCGGCCTCATCCAGCGCGGCGGCCAGCGGCGCGGCGGCCAGCAGGAGCGCGACCAGCGCGTGTTGCGCGGCCAGCAGGATCACCGGCCGGCGGGCGGCCCATTCGATGGCTGATGACATGCCCTGGTTCTCCTCTTTGAGGTTCATCCGGGATGTTGAGGAAGGGCTGGGAGCGGTTTTCAGCCCGATGATTTAGCCCTGGCCTGCAGCGGCTTCGGGGAGAAAACTCTGCGATCTAGCTGTATCTCGCAAATCCTTCGGATTTTTCTACTTCTGTGACCAGAAGTGGCAAGAGTCTTTTTCACAAAGGCCGCGAAGCTGAATTAGCTATTTGCTCTTCAATAGGTTATGGTGTGCCCGAGGAAGCAAGTCGCTCCCGCGGAGGTCGCCGCGTTTCGCGCCATCCCTGGCGCTGCACGCATGGCCTGCCGACCTCAAGCGGCTGCTTCGCGCCACGATGGAAATTGCGCGGTTTTCTCTCCGCTGTCTCTTGCCTCCAGCCGCGGCCCGAAAAGACCCTGCCACCCGATCCCAAAACCTTTGCCACCGTGGCCGATTCCAAGCTTCATCAAACTTTCGAGAAAGTTTTGGAAAGTGGCAAGGGGGTCCGGGGGGAGGGCGGAAAACCTTTTTCAAAAGGTTTCCGCCCTCCCCCCGGAAAGCACGCCTTTGCGGTCGGCCTGGCGTTCAGCGCGGCCCGCCGAGGGCGCCATCGCGCACCAGGATCACCTCGCCGCGGCCGGAGCGGGAGCTTTCGCGCAGGATTTTCTTCAGCTCCAGGTAGCGCGCGGGGCTGAGCTCCTTGCTGTCGATCAGGAATTTTTTGCTGTAGCTCACCTCGGGGGCGGGATGATCCTCGGAGGAAGCGGCGGCCCGGTAGTCCATGCGATAGGAGAGTTCGCCCGCTCCGAGGCTGATTGTTTCCGGCAGGGATTTTACCGTGTAGCCCTCCGGCAGCACCAGTTGTTCCTCCTGCAGCGCGCCGAGGGTTACCCCGGGGCGGAAGGGGTACTGGCGCTCGGGCAGCCCGGCGGCCCCCAGGAAGTTTTCCAGGATCAGCTCGAAGCCGCCGGTGGAGACCGGGGCCTTGACCAGCAGGTAATCGCCGGCCTGGATCGCGTATTCGTCGATCTCGTAGCTGAAGCGCAGGCCGAACGGGGTGGCGAGGTCCTCCGGGTCGCTCATCGAGAAGCCGGTGAGCCGCGCCCCGGGGTGCAGGCCCGTCAGCACCCGCTGCCAGAACACCTGCAGTTGCTGCGGGGGACGGCTTTTGCCCCAGCCGCGGAAAGCGACATCATAGATGCCTTTGGTGGCAATCTCGACCTCGCTCGCCAGCCTTCCCTGGGCGTCGATCCGGCTCTTGGCGCGGATCGAGCCGAGGTTGTCCTCGGCCGGGACCCGGGGAGCCTGGGCCAGTTGCTGGCCGGGCGCGGTGCAGACCAGCATCGAGGCCTCGGCCTCGATCGGCAGCAGCAGGTCCGGGCAGTTCTCGACTGTCGGGTCGGAGTAGCGCCAGCCGCCGTTGCCATCGGGCAGGGCGACAATCGCGTGGTTGAAGCCCAGCACCGGGACTTCCGGGTCGACCGTCTCCCCGGCGCGGGTCAGCACCGGGTGGCTCTCGATCCCCAGCACGTCCAGCATCGAGCACATCAGCACCGCCACATCCCGGCAGACCCCGTAGCGGGTGGAGAGGGTCTCGGTGACCGGCTTGGGCTCGAACCCGGCTTTCCTGCCGGTGCCCAGCCCCATGTAGCGGATTTTCTGGGCGACGAAGTGATAGACCGCCGCGATTTTTTCATCATCGGTCTTGAGGTCTTTGGTCAGCTCGTGGGTGATCTGCCTGAGCTGGTCATCCGGCTGGCGGAAGCGGTCGGTCATCTCGGCCCACCAGCGGCTGATCTCCTCCCAGGAGCCGATGGTGGAGACCAGCACCCGCGGGGCCAGGGCGAGCAGCTCGGGCATCGCCGGCTCGGGGATGATCCGGGGGACCTCGCGGGCCTGCCAGAGGTAGCGCACCCGGTCGCCCAGCCGCTCGCTGGAGAACTCGATCCCGATGCTGTTGTCCTTGATGACATGGGTCAGGGGCTTGGCGGCCGGGCCGATGATCTCCAGGCGCTGGCTGATGATCGGGTCGGTGCCCTGGAACAGCTCGATCCGGTCGTACTGGCCATCCATCGGGGCCTGGTAGCAGGAGTCGACCACCGCCAGCTCCAGGGCGTCGCCGACCTCGAGGTTCTTGAAGGTGACCGAGATCATCCGCGCGTTGGCATCATAGATGTTCATCATCGCCAGGGCGGGGTGGGTCACATCCTTGATCATCTCCTGCGGCACCTCGATCACCGTGCCATCGGGCTTGATCACCCGCGCCCGCTCCACCCGCAGGGCATCGTACTGACGGGTGTAGTCGAAGCCGACCTCGGCATGTTCCTGCTTGCCGGCATCGGTGAGCACCCGCACCAGCTCGTAACCGCGCTGGAGATAGCTGCCATCCGCCTTGAACTCGATGCGGGTGGAGCTTTCGACAATCACCGCGTTGGCGTCCGGGTGACGTTCCAGGCCGCCGGCCTGCTCGAGCCGCTGCAGCAGCGCCGGGTCCGCCTGGTCCGCCGCGAGGGCCGCCGGCGGGGCGACCGCGGGCAGCGACCAGGCCAGCAGGGGGATCAGAGCCGTGACGAGCTTGTTCATTTTCGCCGCTCCTTGAAAAAAGGGACAGTGGGCCGTTCCGAGGCAGGCGGGATCGGCCTTTGCTGTAATTTAGATTCGGCCGCCATCAAAGTCAATCGGACCGGCCGCCAGGGGCCGAGGCTCGTCCCCCGCGCCGCCGGCCGTGAAGATTGCCTTTGGGTGGTTTACCCTCCCGGTGCGCCCGATGTTTCAGCCGGATGCGTCCCCTGCGCGCCCCGGGAGACCGCCCGCGGCGCCGGCCCCGCCGGAATCCCCTCGGATGGCGGTCAGCCCTCGGGCCGGAAGAATAGAATTGACAGGACCGCGGATCGGGCGCAAATTTGGAAACTATGGCATCATCTGACGATAATTGATCTGCCGAGGCGTTGTTCGAGAGGCCAATCGTAACGTAACCACATGGGGAGGTTGCATGATGAGATCATGGCGCTGGCTGCCGCTGCTGTTGATCGCCCTGGCCCAGCCGTTGCCGGCGGAAGTCCGGGTGTACGAGGAGCCGCTCACCATCCCGACCTATCGCCTGGGAGCTCCCGAGCTCATGCCGGTCTGGCGTGACCGGGTCTACCCCTACAGCATGCAGGACAAGATCACCGACAACCGGGAGGAGCACACCTACCGGGCGCTGTGGGTGGAGAACGAGTATGTCAAGGCGCTGGTGCTGCCGGAGATCGGCGGCAGGCTGCATGGGGCTCAGGACAAGACCAACGGCTACCAGTACCTCTATGATCAGACCACGATCAAGCCCGGGCTGGTGGGGATCACCGGGGCCTGGATCTCCGGCGGCGTGGAGTGGAACTTCCCGGATGGCCACCGCGCCACGGGCTTCCGCGCCACCGACTACCGGATCGTCGAAAATGCCGATGGCTCCAAGACCGCCTGGACCGGCGAGATCGACCGGATCACCGGGATGCGCTGGTCGGTGGGGACCACGGTCCATCCGGGCCGCAACTGGGTCGAGACCAAGGTGCGCCTGTTCAACAGCACCCCCTATTACCACAACTTCCAGTGGTGGGCCACCGCCGCGGTGCGCGCCACTCCGGAGTACCAGGCGGTGATTCCCGGCGAGGTGGTCACCGGGCACGCCAAGCACGAGTTCTGGCGCTGGCCGGTCGATAACGGGGTGGAGCTCTCCAAGTGGAAGAACCTCCCCGGCCATACCAGCTTCTTCGCCTGGGAGTCCCAGGCGGACTATTTCGGCGGCTGGAGCCCGGAGGCCAAGGCCGGGCTGGTGCATGTCGCCGACCATCACATCGTGCGCGGCAAGAAGCTCTGGACCTGGGGCACCGCCCCGGCCGGAAGGATCTGGGAAAAGATCCTCACCGATGGCGACCTGCCCTACTTCGAGCCCCAGGCCGGCGGCTACTCCGACAACCAGCCCGACCTGCACTGGATCCGCCCCGGCGAGACCAAGATCTTCACCCACTACTGGTTCCCGGTGCGAGACATCGGCCCCTGGGATTTCGCCAACCTCGAGGGCTCGCTCAACCTGGAGCTGAACAAGGACAAGGTCAAGTTCGGCTGGTCGCCCACCGGGAAGAACGAGCACGCCCGGGTGATCGTCCTGGCCGAGGGCAAGGAACTTTTCAACCAGCCGGTCACCACCGACCCGGCCACCCCGTTTGTCGCCGAGGCCAAGGCCCCCAAGGGGACCGAGCTCTACAGCCTGCGGATGGTCGTGCTCTCCGCCGGCGGGGATACCCTGCTGGCCTTTGCCCATCCCCGGCCCGAGAACCCGGAGCTGCCCACTCCGGCCCCGGCCCCGGCCGCCCCGGCCGAGATCAAGAGCCAGGATGAGCTGTTCCTGATCGGCGACCACCAGGTCAAGTTCCGCAACCGCGAGCGCGGCCTCGCCTACTTCGAGGAGGCCCTGCGCCGCGACCCCGGCGATGTGCGGGTCAACACCGCGATGGGGGTCATCAAGCTCAAGGATGGCCGTTTCGAGGAGGCGCTGGCGCATTTCGACCTGGCGTTGAAACGCTCCGAGGTCCACTACGATGCCCACTACTACAAGGGACTGACCCTGCTGCAGCTGGGGTGCCGGGCCGAGGCGGAAAAGAGCCTCAACCGCGCCGGCTATGACTATGCCAACTATGCCGCCGCGTATTTCGAGCTGGCCCAGCTCAACGCCGCCGAGGGCCGCTATGAGCGCGCCCTGGAGCAGATCGAGCGCTCGATCCGCAGCAATGGGGACAACTCCCAGGCTTACGCGGTCAAGGCCCTGGTGCTCAACCGCCTGGGCCGCCACCAGGAGGCCCTGGCCCTGGTCGAGGAGAACCTGGTCCGCGACCCGATGGAACTGCTGTCGATGGCTGAGCAGGGCTACGCCCAGCGGGCGCTTGGCCGCGATTTCGAGCGGACCGGCGAGCAGGTCATGAGCCTGACCCGCGGCACCAGCCACAACCACCTCGAGCTGGCGATCCGCTATGCCCGCTGCGGCCAGTACGACCTGGCGGTCGAGGTGCTGCGCTATGTCAAGCAGGGGCCGGAGGGGATGGCCGGGATCGATCCGCTGGTCTACTACTACCGGGCCTGGTACAACCACCTGGCGGGCGATGAGTCCGCGGCCGAAGCCGACCTGCGGCAGGCCCGCCAGGCCGACTACCGCTACGCTTTCCCCAGCCGGGTCGAGAGCCTGCCCGTGCTGGGCTTCGCCCTGGAGCGCGAACCCGGCGATGCCCGGGCCGGCTACTACCTGGGCAACCTCTACTACAGCATGTTCCGCCCGGATGAGGCGATCGCCGCCTGGGAAAAGGCGGCCCAGGGCGAGCCGGACAACTTCGTGACCTGGCGCAACCTGGGCTATGCCCGGACCCAGAAGCAGCAGTTCGAGCCGGCCCGCGCCGCCTATGAGCGGGCGTTGGCGCTCGATCCCCAGGCCGCCGGCCTGGCCCTGGATGAGCTGGTGGGGGTGATGGAGGACCTGAAAGTCTCCACCGCCGACCGGCTGGCCTTCATGGAGAAGTACAAGGCCGCGGTGGAGAGCCGCGATCCGGTGCTCAAGCGCTACATCTCGCTGCTGGTGCAGTTCAGCCGTCCCGATGAGGCGCTGGAGTACCTGAAGAGCCACCACTTCCACTCCTGGGAGGGCCGCTACGACATCCACCAGTACTGGGTGGAGAGCCAGATCCAGCTCGGCGACAAAGCCCTGGCCGCCGGCGATGCCAAGACCGCGCTGACCCACTACCAGGCCTCGCTGGAGTACCCGGAGAACCTGGAAGTGGCCGAGCTGTCGAAGACCATCAATGCCCGCGAGTGGTACAAGGTCGGCCAGGCCCACGCCGCCCTGGGCAACAAGGGCCAGGCCCGCGAGTACTTCCGCAAGGTGGTCGCGCAGGAGCAGGACATGGAAGAGGACAGCGCCTACCGCTATTACCTGGCGCTGGCGCAGCAGCAGCTCGGGCAGAAGGCCCAGGCGACAGGGACCCTGGAGGGCCTGCTGGCCGCGGTGAACGCGGGCCGCAAGCCGGTGGTGCCGGTCGATGATGGGGAGCCGAACTTCGACCCGCGGCGCAACCCCCGGGCGGTCGATGATTACAAGCGCGCCCTGGCCCTGGAGGGCCTCGGCCGCCTGGATGAGGCCCGCCAGTGCCGCGAGCAGGCCGAGCAACTGGACCCGATTGTCGCCCTGCGGGCTTTCAGCCCGCCGCGCGCCGGCTGGTGAGTCCGGGCGACTGGCTCGCAATCCGTGCGGATGCATGGAGTTATGCTGATTCGCCAATGGATCGGATCGAACCGCAGTAGAAAGTTTGGGAAAGTGGAAGGGGAAATTCGGGGGAAGGCATCTCAGGGGGAGGGCGGAAAATCCCGATCTAATCGTGGATTTCAGCCCTCCCCCGGGAACAGATTTTTGTTGTTGATCTGGCACAAGGCCGGCAGATCGGGATTCCCCGCGTGCCGGCTTTTGCATGCCCGGCCCGCGCAGGTGGCGATGGTCGCCATCGGCACGGCAGCAATCGACCATCCGCGTCAGGAGAAAGCCCAGTCCATGGAACCGCAGTCCCGGGAAATGAACGAGATCCCAGCCGCCGGCGGGGTGCGCCTGCGACAGGAACCGCTGCGCCTGCCCGCCTACCGGGTGGGCGAGCCCGAGCCGATGCCGCTGTGGGGCAACCGTCCGCCCTACCCGCAGCTCTACCCTTACCCGTTGCTGGATGCCCTGACCGATGAGCGCTACGAGCGCACTTTCGCCGCCCTGCGCCTGGAGAACGAGTATGTCGAGGCGCTGGTGCTGCCGGAGCTCGGGGGGCGGCTGCACGGGGCCCGGGACCGCACCAACGGCTATTGGTTCCTCTACGATCAGCGGACCATCAAGCCGGCGCTGGTGGGGATGGCCGGGGCCTGGATCTCCGGCGGGATCGAGTGGAACTTCCCCCATGGCCACCGGCCGACCGGCTTCACCCCGGTCGACTGGCGCGCCCAAGCGCATCCCGATGGCTCGGCGACAGTCTGGACCGGCGAGCACGAGCGCTCGTTCGGGATGCGCTGGGCGGTGGGGGTGACCCTCCATCCCGGGCGCTCCTGGGTCGAGACCCGGGTACGGCTGGAAAACCCCACTTCTTTCGCCCACTCGATGTACTACTGGGCCACCGCCGCGGTGCGGGCCACTCCCAACTATCAGGCGGTGATCCCCACCGAGGTGGTCACCACCCATTACGACCTGGAGTTCTGCCGCTGGCCGTTGCATCAGGGCCGCGACATCTCGATCTGGAAGAACATTCCCGCCCACACCAGCTATTTCGCCTGGCGTTGCCGGGAGGACTATTTCGGCGGCTGGAGCCCGGAGGAGCGGGCCGGGATGGTGCACTGGGCCGATCACCGGGTGGTCTGCGGCAAAAAGCTCTGGAGTTTCGGCTGCTCGCCCGCCGGGCGGATCTGGGAAAAGATCCTCAGCGATGGCGATCTGCCCTATTTCGAGCCCCAGGCCGGAGCGTTTTCCGAGAACCAGCCCGATTTCCGCTGGATCATGCCCGGCGAGACCCGGCTGTTCAGCCACTTCTGGTTCCCGGTGCGGGAGATCGGCCCTTGGCATTACGCCAACCTGGAGGGGGCGCTGCGGCTGGCGGTGGAGGAGGGCTGGATCGAATTCGGGTGGTCGCCCACCGCGCGGCACTCCGGGGCGACTGTGATCCTGCGCGCCGGCGACAGCGAGCTGGTCTCCCGCCGGGTGGCGGCCGACCCGGGCCGGCCGGTGACCGGGCGGGAGACCCTGCCCGCGGGGGTGGAGCTCGACGGCCTGCGCCTGACCGTGCTGGGCTCCGATGGCAAGCTGTTGCTGGATTTCGCCCATCGACAGCCCTCCCACCCGCCGCTGCCCGCTCCGCCGGGGATGGCTCCCGCGCCGCACGAGCTGGAGCACCCGGATCAGTTGTACGCGCAGGGCGACCACGAGGAGCGCTTCCGCCACACCGACCGGGCCCTGTTGTACTTCCGCGCGGCCCTGGCCCGCGATCCCGGCGATCTGCGGGTGAATACCGCGCTGGGGCTGATCCTGGCCAAGCGCGGCGTGTGGGCCGAGGCGCTGGAGCACCTGGAGCGGGCGCTGGCGCGCCAGGCCGAGCATGCCCCGGCCCACTACTACCGGGGGTTGGTCCTGGCCGAGCTGGGCCGGAGCGATGAGGCCGGGGAGAGCCTGGCCCGGGCGGCGTTCGATCCGGGTTGGCAGGCGGCGGCCGAGTTCGAGCTGGCCCGGCTGGCCTTGCGCGACCGCGAACCGGAAGCCGCCCTGCGCCACCTGGCGGTGAGCCTGCGAAGAGGAGGGCGAGAGCTCGCGGGCCTGGGGGCTCAGGATTTTCACGCTGAACCTGCTCGGCCGCCACGAGACCGCGCTACGGGAGGCCCGGGCGGCGCGGGAGCGCGATCCGCTGGATTTTCTGCTGGCGGCGGAAACGGTGCCGGCCCTGCTCGGGCTGGGACAGGCCGCGGAGGCCGTCCGGGCGCGCGGGGAGCTGCTGGAGCTCACCCGCGGCGACAGCTGGAACCTGCTGGAGCTGGCGGGCTGCTATGCGGCCTGCGGGGCGCTCGACCGGGCGGTCTGGGCGCTGGAGCTGGCGGCGGGCACAGAACCGCTTCGGCTGAATCCCCTGGCGCTCTATCATCTGGCGTTCTACCGTGATCGCCTGGGACGGACCGCAGCGGCCGGGCAGGCCCTAACGTTGGCCCGAAGCGCCGACCCGCGCTGGTGTTTCCCCAACCGGCTGGAGAGCCTGGAGGTGCTGGCCTGGGCCGCGGAGGCGGATCCCGCCGATGGGCTGGCCTGCCACTTGCTGGCGTGCCTTTGCCTTAGCCGGGAACGGCAGGGGGAGGCCTGTCGGTGGTGGGAGCGCGCGGTGGAGCGCGATCCCGGGCTGGTGATCGCCTGGCGCAACCTGGGCTGGCTGTATCGCGCCGCGGGCGAGCTGGAGCGCGCCCGGGCGGCTTATGAGCAAGCCCTGGAGCTGGACCCGCGCCAGGCCCGGCTGTGCCTGCTCGAGCGCGATGCCCTTTATGCCGAGCTGGGGCTGACAGTCGCGGAGCGGCTGGCCGCGCTGGAACGGCAACGGGAGTTGGCGCTTTCCCACGGGATGATCGCGCGACGGCTGGTGGCGCTGCTGGTGCGGGCCGGGCGCTACCCCGAGGCGCTGGAGCTGCTTTCCGGCTACCATTTCCATAGCTGGGAGGGCCGCTACGATGTCCACCAGTACTGGGTGGAGAGCCGGCTGCGCCAGGGAGCGCGGGAGCTGGAGGCGGGAAGGGTGAAACAGGCGCTGGAGCATTTCCGCCTGAGCCTGACTTACCCCGAGAACCTGGAGGTGGCCGAGTACCCGGGCACAGTCTGCAGCCGCCAGCGCTATTGGCTGGGCCGGGCGCTGGAGGCAGCCGGGAGGATGGAGGAGGCGCGCGCGGAGTATCAGCGGGCGCAGGCGGGGGAGTCCTGCCCCTCGGATGCCTCCTGGCACTTCCGGGCCCGAGCCCTGGAACGGCTGGGCCGGTCGGCGGAGGCGCAGGCGGTCTACCATCGGATGCTGGAGTCGCTGGAGCGGGAGGGAGTGCCCCCGGAGGAGTACCTGGTGGATGGGGTCGACATGGACCCCGGCCGCAACCTGGAGGCGATCGCCTGTTACCGCCGCAGCCTGGCTCTGGAGGGGCTGGGCCGGGAGGAAGAAGCGCTGCGGTGGCGGCAGGAAGCCCTGCGGCTCGATCCGCTGGCCGAGCAGCGTGCGTTCAGCCCGCCGCGCGCCGGCTGGGGAGAGTAGGCCGCGGCAGCGAGGATGGGGTTGCCGGGATCGTTCAGTTGACAGCCGTTTCGGATGAGCGGTCGCAGTGCACGCCCGGGCATTTCCTGAAGGGACAGTCCCCGGTGCCTGCCCGAATCCCAGCCCGGTCCCTTTACCCGGTGAGCGCCAGGATTTCCCGAATCGCCGGGGAGATCTCCACTCCCAGCCCGCGGGCATGCTCGGCCAGCAGGCGGGCATCGGCGGCCAGGTGGATCGTGTCCGGGGAGAGCACGGTGAGCGAGGCCAGCAGCACCGCCAGGTCGAGGGCGCTTTCCAACGGAGCCGCGGACAGCTTCTTTCGCCGCGGCCGGTCGGGGAGGATGAACGGCAGCCCGCAGCCCAGCCCGACAATCAGGCCGGACAAGGTGGCATCCCCGGCCCCGGCGGTACTGGCTGGGGTGACCTGGGCCGCGGGGACAAACTCCCGTCGGTGGCCCGCGAGGCCCCAAGCTCCGGTCGCGCCCAGGGTCAGGCAGATTTTCAGGGCGGGGTTGACCGTCTGGAGCCGGGCGGCCAGGGCTTCCAGGAAAGCTTCCGGGGCGGCGGGATCGACCCGGAGCCCAAGCAGGGCCTCGGCCTCATCCCGGTTGATCGAGAGCAGATCCGAGCGGCGGAAGAGCTCTTCCGCGGCGGGATCGGTCAGCTCGGCGCTGTTCATCGCGCAAAAACGTAAAGCGCCATACTCGGTGGCGGCTTGCAGCAGCTCGAGCCGGCTCTCCAGCGGAGTTTCCGGCGCGGCCAGGACCATTGCTTTGTCCCGGTAGCGCGCCAGCAGCGGCAGCGCCTGACGGATGTCCGCGGGGCTGACCAGGCTCGAGGCGCTGGCCGCGGTGGTGATGTTGCCTCCCGCGGAGTCGGGGTACTGGAAGCAGACCGAGAACAGGGTGCGGGCCTCGCGGTCGCGCCCGACCAGCCCGGTGTCCATCCCGGTCTCGCGCATCAGCTCCAGCAAAGAATCCCCGACCGGGTCGGTCCCCACCCGGCCGATCGGCGCCAGCCGGAACGGGGCCTCCTCGCGGATTTCCGCCCCGAGCAGCACCGCGACATAGTGGGCGATGATGTGCAGCTTGCAGAAATCCCGGCTGCCCAGCAGGAACCCCTCGCGGCTCTCGTTGCGGCCCAGGGTGTGGTCGCCCTTGAGCTGGAAGAACATCCCCGAGCCGATCCCGCCCGTGCCGATCAGGATCCCAAACTTGCGTGGATCGGACATCATCGATTCCTTTAACTTGAGGCAGCCCTGCTTTATGCACGCTGGCTGTTCGACATCTATCATGCAACCAGCAAAAAGTTTGGGAAAGTGGAAGGGGGTCTGGGGGAGGAGGAAACCTTTTTCAAAAGGTTTCCTCCTCCCCCCAGATCATCTGGCCTTTGTTGTCATATCGGTATCAGAACAGCTGCCACTCCGGGTGCAGGCTGATCACGTGCGATGCGGTGTCGCGGGTGGCGGTGACCCGGGCATCCGGATGCTTCTGCAGCAGGGTCATCGGGTATTCGGTGGTGACCGGGCCGAACAGCGCCACCCGTAAGGCGGTCTGTTTCCAGGCCCCGGTGTCGCTGTAGACCCGCACCTTTTTCGCGGAGAAGCACTCGCTGATGCCCAGGGTGAGCGACATCGGCGGGCAGAACTGCCAGGCCGAGCCCAGGCTGCGCTGGCTGAGGGCGATCACCGTGTCCCAGTTGTTGTACTGGATGCGGATGGTCGACTGCTCCAGCTCCTCGATCGACAGCAGGCTGTAGGGATCGCGGCGGGCCTGGTTGTAGGCGACATGGCCATCCTGGCCCCAGCCGCCGAGGGTGATGTCGATCGGGGCCTGGCGGATCGCCTCGGCCACCTGCTCCATGCTGCGGGGAGTGAGCCAGCAGCGCCGCTCCTCGGGCACCGCCAGCGACGGGTCGATCGGCCCGTAGAACACCCGCTCCATGGTGGTGCGGAAGTTGTAGGGGTGCTCGACCGGCAGCAGCCGTCCCTGCCAGTCCAGGCACTCATCCATGTGGAAGACGGTCAGTTCGCGCAGCGAGACCCGCTCGGTGTTGACCATCTCGGCAAAGGGCTGGTACCAGGCCATCGGGCCGCAGGGGATGATCGCCCGGGTCGGGTGGCCGGCGCGGTTGTTGGCCGTGACTGTCTCCACCAGCTCGCGGGCCATCTTCCGCCCCATCTCCCGGCTGTCCTCCACGATCTCGAACGGGATTTTCGGCCCATGCTGCGCCAGCTCCTCGACCGGGAGCGAGCACCAGCGGTAAAGGTCCTGCTTGCGGATCGGCTCCATCTGGGATCTCCCCCGTGCGGCTTGGGTTGAATGGGCGGAAACTGCCGGCGCGGGCCAGGGTCGCCCTAACTCGGCCGGTCCTGGCCATAGTAGCGCTGCGGGCCGTGCTTGCGGTTGAAATGCTTGAGCAGCAGTTCGCGGCCGATCGGCGGAGTGCCGGGACGCAGGGTCATGGTCCCCAGGGCGGTGCGGGCCACCTCCTCCAGCACCGCCATGTGCAGCACCGCCTCGAGGGCGGTGTCGCCCCAGGAGAACGGGCCGTGGCAGGCCACCAGCACCGCCGGCACTCGGCGCGGGTCCACCTGGAAAGTATCGACGATCACCCGGCCGGTTTCCCGCTCGTACTGCCCGGCGATCTCCTCGGCGGTGAGTGGCCGGGTCACCGGCACCTCGCCGAAGAAATAATCGGCGTGGGTGGTCCCCAGGCAGGGAATCGGCTCCTGGGCCTGGGCCCAGATGGTCGCGCAGCAGGCGTGGCTGTGGGCCACTCCGCCGATCTGCGGGAAAGACTCGTACAGGTAGAGATGGGTCGGGGTGTCCGAGGAGGGATGCAGCGCGCCCTCCATCACCTGCCCCCGCAGGTCCAGCACCACCATGTCCTGGGGGCTCATCCGCTCGTAGTCCACCCCGCTGGGCTTGATTACCACCAGCCCGCTCTCCCGGTCCCGGCCGCTGACATTGCCGAACGTGTGGAACACCAGCCCCCGTCGCACCAGCTCCAGGTTGGCCTCCAGCACTTCCGCTTTGAGCTGCTCCAGCATCGCCGCCGCCTTTTTCTCGGTTTTTCCGGGGGGAGGGAGGAAATCCCGATGCAATCGTGGATTTCCTCCCTCCCCCCGGACCCCTCTTCCACTTTCCAAAACTTTTCGCTGATCTGGTGCTGTCGTCAGGAGCTTGTTGAATTATTGCGCCGCCAGGCCTGGAGCCGAGCGCGGCGGCCTCTTTCCACCCTGGGATGCCGACCAGTGGCGGCTTTTAAATCCCCCTTAACAAAGGGGGAAACAGGGGGTTGTGTTTTTTGAGCATCTTTCAGCGCACTTTTGGGACGGTAAAGCTGCTTCATCCGCCGCCTGCAGCCGTGCAGCCTGTCCGATGCGCCGATCTCAATACAAAAAGATACAGCCCCAGCACTCAAAGCTCCAGATTTTTCTGTCGCTGGAATCGGCCCGGGGCGCGCTCCCCACGCGGACCATCTTGCCCGCGGGCAAGCTTGGCGCTATTTTGGCCGGAGCTTACACGAACCCCGCCCGGAGGATGCGATGCCGAAACTCGAATCGAGGATGCCGCTGACAGCCCTGCTGCTGATCGCGCTGACCATCCGGCTGCTCCCGGCCGCCGACAGCACCCTGGCGCTGCCGCTCCGGCTGGAGCGCGCTGACAGCCGGACCTGGAAGCTGAGCATGACGGGCCCCGAGGGCGGTTTGGTCCGGCTCGATCTTGCCGCCGGGGACAGGGATCGCGGGCCGGGCTTTCAGGTCGACCGGGCGGCCGTGCTGGAGCATTTCCGCTCCGACAGCCTGGAGTTCATCCGCATCGGGATGGAACACGTGGTGCGCAGCCTGGCCTACCTGCCGCCGGCGACTGTGGTGGCTTTCGACCGGGTGACCGCCCCGGACAGCACCTGCCGCCTGCGCTGGCTGCTCGACACCGCGGGCGAGCCGCTTGTTGGGAGGGACAGCCTGTTCCTGGCCGGCGCGGGCGGATCGAAACTGGCGGTCCGGAGCTTTCTGCCGGAGGACCCGCGGTGCGAGGTGCGGGACTGCGCGGGAAACTGGATGCTGCGGGTCAGTCCCTCCCGGGCGGAGCGGGAGCAGGAGTTTCTGCACCTGCTGACGGCCGGGGAGACCGACAGCGGCGCTGTCGCCCGGCTCTTCGCCTGGGAGCGGCTACGCTCGCGGGAGTGCCGGGCGCTTTGCGATGGGAGGCGGCTGCTGGTGTTCCCCGGGGCCTCGCCCAATGACTCGCTGATGCTGGTGCGGCTGCCGGGTGGGCCGGGGGAACTGGAAATCTGGGTGCTGGGGCTGGATGACCGCGAGCGCTACATTGTCGAGTGGGAGTGCTGCCGGATTCTGTACGAGGGCCTGCCGCCGGTGGATGGAGTGCTGCGTTTCACCGCCCCGGCTTTCGGGGACCTGAAGATTTCGGCGTTGCAGCTCTGAGAGCCGCTCTCCCCAACAGGGCATCGCCGGCTCTCAGGCAGCTTGAAGGAAGCTCCCTAAACTGTTTGGCCGGAGCATTCCCGCCAGGCGGTTCGACACTTCGCAGCAAAAAATCGAAAAAATTTGGGAAGGAGCGAGGGGCCGGGGGAGGGAGGAAACCTTTTAAAAAGAGGTTTCCTCCCTCCCCGGACAGCGGATAATCTTTTCTAGCGCCGGTAGAATGCCGCCGCGGCGAAACTGACCGCGCTGCGGGTGGCCTCCTCGTGCCAGATGCGCCGGTCCAGCTCCACGCCCTCCACCGCGCCGACCCGCTCCAGCACCTCCAGCAGCAGGGCCAGGGTCGACAGGCCGCAGACATGGTAACGGTCGCGCGCCTGGCGGCTCTCGCGGCAGAACGCCTCGACCTGGCCGGTGCAGAGGGTCGCCAGCAGCATCCGGTCATGGCGGGCCGCCCCCTCCTCCAGCCGCTTGGCGGTCATCCGGTCGCCGAACTTGGGGCCGATGTGGCAGAAATCCACCCCGGCCACCAGCAGGGTGCGGCGGGAGCGGTCGGCCAGCATCCGGGCCAGCAGCTCGAGCAGCTCCTCCAGCCCGGGCAGGGCCCCGGCCGGTCGGGGCTGGCCCTGCTCCACCAGCGGCTCGTGCAGCGAGCCCACCAGCACCGGGACAATCGTGAACGGCCCGGCCAGCACCTGCTGCAGGAGCACCAGTTGGAACTCGATCGAGTGCTCCTGGCGGTGGGCGAAGTCATGGGGGGCGGCCAGGGGGCCGGCGGCCTTGCGCAGCCGCGCCACCGCCAGGCGGTCGGTGGGGATGCCGCCCAGCGGGGTGGTGAAGTCCTTGTCGGTAAAACAGAACAGCCCTTCGATCAGGTTGTGCCCCACTCCCAGCACGATCACCCGGTCATAGGAGCGCCCCCGCAGCCGGTTGTAGGCGGCGCCATAGACCGCGGCCCCGACCTGCAGCTCGATGTGCGGGGCGACCAGCGCCAGCGGTTCCCGCTCCGCCAGCTTGGCGGCCCGCTCCATCGGCAGCGGGTCCTGCCCCAGCAGCTCTTCCAGGAACTGCCCCAGGGCCTGGCGTTCCTCGGGGTAGGAGCGTCCCGCCAGCACCGCCGGGCGCTCCCCGGCGGCCTGGAACTGCTCGACCTGCTGTTGGCGGGCCAGTTGCGTGCGCTCATTCTCCAGCAGGAAGAACTGGTCGAGCTGGCCCAGGAATGACTGCAGCGCCTCCAGCGGCAGGCTGACCGGCTGGCCCTGCTGCGCCGAGTCCTCCAGCAGATGGCGGCGGACCTCCTCGAGGCTGCGGCTGCCATCGAGCAGGGCCAGGATCCCCAGGGTCTCGGGCCGCAAGCCCACCGGGCCCTGGCCGCCCAGGTCCAGCGGGTCGCGGACCACAATCACCGCCGTACCATCGGGGTTCTGCACCGGCACCAGGTCCAGGTCGACACGCAACCGGGGGTAGGTCCGCCTTTCGGTGGGGTTCATCCCTGATCTCCTTAACCTTGGCGAGGGTCGGACGCGCCCTCGCCGGCGACAAGTCAGACCAGCAGTTGGCCCCGGTCCATCAGCAGGCGGCCATCCACCCACAGCGAGGGCTCCAGCATCAGCCCATCGATGTGGCTTGGGACCCCGATCTTCCCGCCCATGCTCTTGTTGTCGCCCAGGGCGGTATGCACCGTGCCCAGAATTTTCTCATCCTCGAGGATCTTGCCGCTGATGATCGCCTTGTCATTGGTGCCCACTCCCAGCTCGGCCAGGTTGAAAGCCTCCCGTCCGTGGGGGGAGAGCAGCTTTTCCAGCTCGCCGGCCGCGGGCGCGCCGGTCAGCTCCACCGCATAACCATCCTTGACCCGGATCGTGATCTGCCGGCCCTCCAGCCGACCCATTCCGGCCACCGCGGCCTCCCAGACCATCACCCCGTTGGCCGTGCCCTCGACCGGGGCCAGGTAGGCCTCGCCGGCCGGGAGGTTGCTCATGTCGCCCGGGTGATGCACCAGCCCGGTGTCGGCGTGGGCCTCGCGGCCCTCGATCGAGAACGCGATGTCGGTCCCGGCCGGGGAGGTGAGCCGGACCTGTTTGCCTGCGCTCAGCACCGCGGCCACCTTGCGGCTCAGCTCGGCGATCTTGGTATAGTCGGCGGTGAGGGTGCGCAACATGCACTCCTCGGTGATCCCGGGCAGGGTGGCGGCGCGCACCCCGGCCGCGCTGGCCGCGCGACGGGCATCGGTGTGGGTCAGCGAGCGGCTGGTCGGGCACAGCAGCACATCGACCCGTTTCATGAGCTCCGCCACCGCGGCCGGCGGCTCCTCGCCATTGCTCTTGCGGGGCAGGATTTCCAGGATCATCGCCTCGGCCCCCAGCTCCCGGGCGGCTTCCCAGAGCGCGTAGCCCACCTTGCGCAGCGGCTCATCGCAGATCACCAGCACGCTTTCGCCCGACTTCACCGCCATGCAGCCGCCGATCGTGTTCAGCGCCGCTTCCCTGATGCTGCTCATCGCTACCTCGTGGTTTGAGTGTTCAACGCAGGTCCTGCTTCAATTGTAACCTTTCCCGCCCGGCCGGTCAAAGTGATCTTCCCGCCTGGCGGCGCAAAACCCGCCGTCCGCCGCGAGGCGGCTGGACAGTACCCTCCCCGGCGGCTGAGGCCGCCACGGCACATTGGATTGACACCCCCCTGGCAGCTGAAGCTGCCATCCCCCCTCCAGGGGGGACTGTGCTTGCTCCGCCCGTGGATGTGGAGCCACTGGTTGGGTGTCAGGCCCAGGCACCGCGCCGGCGGGCGGGGTGTGTATTCCTTCCGGCTGCCGCGGAGCGCCCGGAGCGGGCGCTGAGGGTGACAAACAAGGATTATGTCTCTATCCTACTGCTTGTCTCACCCGCATCTCAAACTTTCGAAAAAGTTTGGGAAAGTGGAAGGGGGGCCCGGGGGGAGGGAGAAAAACCTTTTTCAAAAGGTTTTCTCCCTCCCCCCGGAAAAATCGACAGTTGTTCTCAAAGTGTCATCGGCTGCGGCCGGCCGCCTCCCGCGCCTGGCGCACCGGGATCGCGATCAGGAGCCAGGCCAGGATGGCGATGATGATCACTCCCAGCCAGGGCATCAGCCAGCCGAAGCTTTCGGTGTAGTAGCGGTACCAGTTGGCGGCGGGGCGCTCGGCGGCCTCGGTGGCCCAGTCGAACACCGGGCTGGCGGTGAAGTTGACCTTGAGGAAGACGAACACCGCCAGGATCACCGCCATCAGGCTCTCGCCGGCGACAAAGCCGCTGGCCAGCAGCAGGCCGGTGTTCTCGGCGTGCTGGCGGTGCGGTTCCGCGAGCTTTCTGGTGCGCAGCTCCATGGCGTACTTGATGATCCCGCCGACAAACATCGCGAAAGTCGTATGCAGGGGCAGGTACATCCCCACCGCCACCAGCATCGGGGAGCCGCCGCCGAGCAGGATCAGTCCCAGGGCGAAGAAGCCGCCCATGATCACCAGCGGCCAGGCCATCTCGCCGCCGACAATCCCCTTGGCCATCATCGCCATCAGCCCGGCCTGGGGCGCCGGCAGCTCGGCGCCGCCCAGCCCGCCCGGGGTATAGTTGTGCAGCAGCCACAGCGGGGCGGCCAGCACCAGCGAGGCAGCGATCACCCCCAGAATCTCGGCGATCTCCATCGAGCGCGGGGTGCCGCCCAGGATGTGCCCCACTTTCAGGTCCTGGATCATGTCTCCCGCCACCCCGGCCGTGCAGCAGACCACCCCGGCCACTCCCAGCACCGCCGCCACTCCCTGCGTGCCGGTGGTGCCCATCCAGACCATCAGCAGGGCCGCCACCAGCAGGGTCGAGAGGGTCAGGCCGCTGATCGGGTTGTTCGAGCCGCCGATCAGCCCCACCAGGTAGCTCGCCACCGCGGAGAACAGGAAGCCGGCGATGGTCATCACCACCGCGGCCACCACGGCGCTGATGAAGTTGCCGGAGAAGTACCAGTAGAGGGCGGTGATCGGGATCACCAGCAAAATGATCCCGCCGATCACGGTCTTGAAGTTGAGGTCGGTCTCCAGGCGATCCTGGACCAACTGGCCTTTCTGGCTGAGGCTGAAGTCGCTGAACGCCTTGCCGATCCCGCTCGTCAGCGACTTGCGCATCTTGAGCAGGGTGAAGAAGGCGGCCACCAGCATCGCGCCGACCGCGAACGGCCGGACCTGGGTCCGCCAGACTGTCTCCGCGATCTCGGTCCAGCCGATCCCCCGGGCGGCATAGCCCTCCAGGCCCGGGTTGAAGAACATCGCCACGGGGATGAACACCAGCCAGCCCATCACTCCCCCGGCGAAAGCCCAGGAGGCCAGCTTGGGGCCGATGATGTAGCCCACCCCCACCAGCGCCGGCGAGGCGCTCGGGCTCTGGACCAGCATCCCGCCGCCGAACGTGGCCGCCCCGGCCGGGCCGGCGGCGTCCGGGAAAAGATCCATCCGGCTCTGGTGGAAGGGAAAATAGGTGGTGACACTTTCGCGGATCAGCCGGATCCCATTGCCGTTCTTGAAGAACTCGAACAGCCCGGCCAGGCCCATCGCCCCAAAAACATACTTGGCCCCGGTCTGGCCGTGCTGGCCGGCCTTGACCACCTCGGCGCAGGCCACCGACTCCGGGAACGGCAGCCCGGACTCCTCGACCATCGGCCGGCGCAGGACGATCACGAACAGCACGCCCAGGGTTCCGCCGGTGACCATGATCAGGGTGCTGTCCCAGTAGTGCAGGTTGTCCCAGACCCCGGCGATCATGAACGCCGGCAGGGTGAAGATCGCCCCGGCCACCAGCGCCTCGCCCACCGAGGCGGTGGTCCGGGCCAGGTTCTCCTCCAGGATCGTGCCACGGCAGCACCGCAGCACCGCCATCGCCACCACCGCCGCCGGGAATGTGGCGGAGACAGTCAGGCCGGCTTTCATTCCGAGGTAGGCATTGGCCGCTCCCAGCACCACCGCCATCCCGATTCCCAGCAGGATCGCCCGCAGGGTGAATTCCTTGAGATTGGTCTCGGCCGGGACGAAAGGCTTGAAGGGCTTGTCGCTCAAGAATCGCTCCCTGAAGAGGTGATCGGCGGCAATTGGAAAGTCAGGGAATCATGGGGGAAAGGGGGAGGTCCGCCGGGGCGGAACATCCCGCCAGAGGCTCCAAGATAGTTCCGCCGGGCGTGGGAGCGCAAGCATAAAGCGGGAGAGATCGAGAGGGTGCGGACCTGGCGGGAAGATGCTTCCCGCCGTCCGCAGGCCAGACTACTGGGCGGAGTCGTGCTCGCCGGCGGGTTCCCCTTCGGCGCCACCACCCATGAAATCGTAAATCCGGTGGTTGGAGTTGATTCGGGCCTGCTGCTCGCCGAGCTGGGAGGGCCCCTTGAGCAGGTAGTCGATGAACGCTTCCAGCTCGTTGAGGTCGTCCGAGTCGAGCTGCTCGATCTTTTTCAGCAGGGGCTGGAGCCTCTTGTCGATGGCCACCAGCCCGGGCGGCAGTCCTTTCCTGATTTTCATCGGCGGTCGACCTGGGTGGAGTGAGTCCGCATCATGCGGCAGAGACGGCTACTGGGAGATCTGCTCCAGCCGGGTCTGCTTGCGGTGGTTCTCGATGAAGTCCTGGACCAGGGCGTCCTGCTCCTCGACAAAAGTCTCCAGGGTGATCATCAGGTTCTCGATCTCGCTGGCCCGGAAGTGGATGATCGTCTCGCGGTCCGGATTGTCGGCGGCATCGCCCAGCTTGGCGTAGAGCAGATCGTAGACCACCTTCACCGTGGCCAGCTTCTGCTCCAGGTGGGTCAGCAGGTCGTTGAATTCTTCCATCTGGCTTGTCCTCCCGGGAGGGGTGGGCAGGGTGAACCCTTCGCTGGCTATTCCAGCTTGAGGAGCTGCTGGGGCTGCAGCTCCTCGCGATACTTGTCCAGCACCAGATCGATCCCCTCGCGCAGGTACTCGCTCACCGGTACCCGCGTATGGCTGGACAGGTGCTTGAGCCGCTCCTTCTGGCTGACCCGGATATATGTGGTGATCTGGGTTTTGCTCTCACTCAACGCGGCCTCCTTGGGAGATGAGCGAAAGGTAGAATTATAATGCAGTATATTACCTCCCGGAAACCTTGTCAATATATTTGGTCTAACCACAATAACCTTGAAATGCAAGTAAAAAACGGATATCTTTGCGTCCGCATCGTCAGCGCAGCTATCGAATCAACACGTCACAGAGGGGAAGCATGGCCAAGTTCAAGACTTTCCTCGTGTTCGGGCCGAACGGCATCGGCAAGGGCACCAACGCCAAGGCGGTGGGGGTGCTGCCGGGCTACCTGCATTTTTCCACCGGCGACATGTTCCGGGCGCTGACCAGGCGGGTCGAGACGGGCGAGGCCTCGGAGCTGGAAAAGCGCATCCGCGCGACCATGCAGTCCGGCGGGCTGGTGGATGACCAGACCACGGTCAGCCTGTCGCGGGAGTACCTGGAGCGCCAGGTGAAGGAAGGCAAGTTCGACCCGGCCACCGATTACCTGCTGCTGGATGGGATGCCGCGCAATGTCGAGCAGGCGCGGATGATCGAGGAGTTCATCGAGGTGATCGCGGTGCTGCACATCACCGCCGAGCGCGAGGTGGCGGTGGAGCGGATCACCGGCCGGGCCCGGATCGAGGGTCGCCAGGACGACATGGACGCCGCGGCGGTCGGCCGCCGGCTGGATATTTTCTTCGAGCACGCGGCGAAGATCCTCGCCTTCTATGACCGGGGTTTCGATGGCCGGATGGACTACCGTTCGGAGAAGATCCGCCACATCGATGCCGCCCGGCGGCCGGTGCGGGTGCTGGAGGATGTGCTGCGGTACCTGCCCTGAGGCCGGAGCAAGCTTGCCATAACGACAGCAGCCGTTCCGGGCCGCGGGGCCTGGGACGGCTGCTGTCGTTTGGGGGGCCGGTCGTACCGGTCAGGTCACACCACCAGATTCAGTCGGCCCTGGCGCCGGGACTTATCCGTCTCCTGCTCCTCCTGCTTCCTCGGCCGTTCTTCCGCCTGCTGGTCTTTCTGCTTGCGCCGGTGCTCGTCCCTTTGACGGGAGGCCTGGTCCTTGTCTGTCGGCTGGACCCGGTACAGATGGCCACTGTTGGGAATCTCGGAAACCGCCATGCTAAGCTCCCGGTGGCTGTAACTGCAATTGTTCCGGCCGGAGCGCTCGCGCGGGGCCGGAGGGCGCGGCTGATGATATTCTAAATATCGACAGCTTGATCGGGATTCTTGAGCGCGCGGCGAGGGGGAGTTACGCGGGAAGATTCTGCCGTCAGGCGTGAGGGAGGGCCGGGGCAAAACGCTCCCGGCGGTCAGCCCGCGATGAACCTTCGCACTTCCTCGGCCCCCTGCGCGAAATCCGGGACCAGGAGTGTCGCCCCGGCCGCGCGCAGCTCCTCGGCATCTACCGTGCCGGTGGCCACCGCGATCACCCGCGCCCCGATGAACTGCCCGGCCTGGATGTCGTGGGTCGTGTCACCGATCACGAAGGTGCGCTCGGGGGCGAAGTTGAGGCCGTAGTGGCGGCGCGACTCCTCCAGCGCCTCGGCGGCCAGGGCGGCGCGGGTGATGTTCTTCTCGCCGAACCCGCCGGTCGGGAAGAAGTGGTCGATCCCGAGGGTGGCCAGCTTGATCCGCGCCCCCTCGAGCACATTGCCGGTGAGCAGGGCCATCTTGCCGCGGGCGGCGCAGAACTCCAGCAAGGGCGACACCCCCGGCATCAGCCGCCAGCCGCGGGGAGCACGGCTCTCCAGCTCCAGCAGCTCCAGGTAGCGGCTGCGGAAACGCCGCCAGTAGGGCTCGGTGTCGCCATTGGCCAGCGCCGGGCGGAAGCTCTCGACAATCAGTTGGAAGATCGAGCGGTCGATCCGGCCCGCCATGTGAATCCCATCGATCGGTTCCTCCAGCCCGAGGATCTCGCGGCAGGAGCCGACAAAGCTGCGGTAGCCGCTGCCGCCGGTGGACAGCAGGGTCCCATCGATGTCGAACAGGAACAGCAGTTCCTCGGAGTAATCGCCCATCTCGATTCTTTCCCTATAAAAGTCCGTTGAATTGTTTCGCCATCAGGTCCGGAGCGAAGCGACAAGACCTTTTGTCACCCTCAAATGCTGGTCTGTTGCGGCTTTGAAATCCCCCTTAGCAAAGGGGGACACCGGGGGTTGTGTCTTTAAAGTCCCCCCTGGAGGGGGGTGGTCCCGGTGTTACCGGGACCGGGGGGTGTGAGGATGGCCACGACCCCACGGCTGGAGCAGCACCCTGGCCTCACACCCCCCGGCCCCGCCGGAGGCGGGGCCACCCCCCTCGAGGGGGGACTGTTCCCGTTTCGGCCCGAGCGCTGCCGCAACCGGTCGGGCGGCGGTGCTTGCAGTCCCCCTTAGCAAAGGGGGAAACAGGGGGTTGTGTTTTTAAACTATTTCCCCAAACTCTTCTAGAAGGCATAGATGAAGCTGAAGCGGTGCGAGCTGCCCAGCAGCTCGTACGGCACGTAGGCGTAGTCGAAGCGCAGCTTCATCCAGGCCAGGCCCAGCCCCCAGGACAGGTCGCGGTTTACCACATTGGAGCGGTAGCCGATCCGGCCGAACAGGAACTCGCGGAAGCCCAGCTCGGCGCCGAGCGCGGCCCGGTTGCGGTCATCGTTGGGCGTGATCAGCTCGGCGCTCACCAGCAGCCGCAGCTCCTCGCTCCAGGGCAGGCCGGTCCCGTAGGAGGCCCCGAACGACAGCTCCCAGGGGACATTGTAGCCCAGACGCTCGTACTTGAGGTCGGTGCCGAGGTTGCGCACCAGCACCGCCCCGACCAGGCCGGGGATCATCGTGCGGGCCCGCACTCCGATGTCGAACAGCAGCGCGCTGGCATTGTAGCTGTCGATGTCCTCATGCACGAAGCGGGTGGTTACCCCGGCCGCCAACTGCTCGTTGATCTGGTAGGCGGCCGAGAGCCCCAGCGCCAGGTCGAACGGCGAGAAGACGCCCTCGGGATCGAGGGTATTGGCGCGGCGGCGCTCCAGCTCGCCCATCCCGAAGTAGTTGATCGAGGTCCCGAGCCGCAGGCCCCGCACATCGAAAGTGTAGCTGGCCGCGCTCTGGCTGATGTCGGCGATGAAGCGGTTGTAGGTGAAGAACAGCTCGCCGGGCTGGGCCGCGGCCAGGCCGGCCGGGTTCCAGAAGCAGGCCGAGGCCTCCTCCGAGAGGGCGGCGTAGGCCCCGCCCAGGGCGGCCGGTCGGGCGCCGACTTCCACTTTCAGGAACTGCAGGCTGGTGGTGCCGGCATCGGCCGTGATCGCCCCCGCCGGGGCGGCCGACAGGCATAGCAGCGCCGGCAACAGGAGCAGCCGGGCCGTCAGGCTGCGCATCGCTCGCTTCATCCATCCGCCTTTCGACACGGGTGATCGGGTCGGGGCCCAAGCCCCGCGCCATCGTGACATCAAAGCTTAACGGCTGTTCCGGGGGGAGGGAGACAACCTTTTGGAAAAGGTTGTCTCCCTCCCCCCGGGCCCCCCTTCCACTTTCCCAAACTTTTTGCTGATGTGATGCCACATCTGGGCAGCAGACCAGCAGGAAACCCTGACGTTACTTGACAATCGCCAGCTTGCGCAGCAGACGGGCCTCGCCGCCGCCGCGGGAGAACGCCCGCACGACCACCAGGTAGACCCCGCTGGCGATGCGGTCCGCCTCCCAGACCACCTCGTTGGACAGCCCGGCCGCCGCGGCGGTCCCGCCCTCGAGCCGAACCACCGGCTGGCCGCTGACCGTGAAGATCTCGACACTCACCCGCTCCACATCCTCGCGGCCCAGGCGGTAGACAATCCGCGCGCGCCAGGGGGGCTGGTCCAGCGGGTTGGGGTAGACGTACAGCTGCTCGCCGGGCAGCAGCGCCTCGCCTTGCGCCGGGCCGGGGTGCTGCTGCAGTCGGGAGCTGAGGGAAGTGCGCGAGGGACCGGCCCCCAGGCCGGCCCACTGGGCCTCGCCGCCCGCGGACCCGGTGCGGTAGGCATAGAGGAAGCCCTCGCCATCGGCGAACGCCAGCTCCAGCCGGCCATCGCCGTCCAGGTCCACCGGCAGCGGCGCGGCGACCGCATTCGAGCCCAGGATGAAGCGCTGGACCGGCCGCGGACTGCCATCGCCGCGGAACACCAGCCCGAGCCTGCCCCGGGTGGCCAGGATCATCTCCTGGGCGCCATCGCCATCCAGGTCCGCCAGGGAGGGGGCTCCCAGGAACGCCGGGCCGCCGAAAGCGCGGGCCGCGGCCAGCTCCAGCGGGTAGCCCGGCGGCGACCAGGCGTTGTGCTTCAGCACGTAGAGCCGGTGCTGCCCGACCTGCAGCGAGTCGGCGTTGTCGACCGGGACCACCAGCTCGCTCAGCCCATCGCCATCGACATCCCCCAGCGCCCCGCCGGACAGGCAGCGGCCGGTGGTGCGCACCGGCCAGCCGCTCAAGGGGTTGCCCGCCAGGTCCAGGCACCAGATCTCGCCCGCGGCGGTGAAAGCGCAGACCCGGAAGTCCTCATCCTGGCCGGGCAGGCCGAAACGCCCGACCACCGGCGCGCAGAGGACCGGCGCGCCCAGTTCGCGGCGGAACAGCCGCTCGCCATCCGCGGCAAAGCCGTACAGGCTGCCGGAGATGGTCCCGACAAACAGCGCCTGGGCCGGACCGGAGTCGCGGTAGAGCACCGCCGCCCCGGCCGCGGCCTCATCATCGAGCTCCACCGGGAAACCGGCCAGCAGCGAGCCATCCCCGCGGATCACGTAGAGCCGGGAGCCGGTTTTTCCCGCCCGCCCGGGGATCACGATCTCCAGCCCGGGAAGGCCATCCAGCTCGGCCAGGGAGGGGGTGGCGGTGAACGTGCCGGCCAGGCGCACCGGGAAGCCCGGGAGCGGGGTGATCCCGCTTGCGCCCGCGGTCCAGGCCATCACATCGCCATTGGCGGCGGCCACCACCAGCTCCGGCAGCCCATCGCCGTTCAGATCGCCGGCGGCCGGGGAGCCGTGGACCGAGTCCATCGCGGCGGCCAGCGGCACCGCGCCCAGCTCGTGGGAGGCCCGGAACAGGCGGCCATCGGCAGTGAGCTGCACCAGGTCGGCGCCCGGGCGGGCCGGGTCGAGGTCCAGCGCCAGCGGGCTGGAGGCCCCGGAGATCTCCCCGAGGTCGAGCGGCCAGCCCTCCAGCGGGTGCGAGAGGTGCTCACCATCGGCGAGGGCCTCGAAGCGGACATCCACCGCCACCAGCGAATCCACCACCGGCTCGCCCGGCTGGACAGTCAGGGAGCGGAAGCCGCTGATCTGCAAGTTGGAGTGCAGCCCGGTATAGCTGTCGCTGTTGGGGTCGGTCAGGGGCCCGAAGCTCAGGTTCAGGTTGCCCAGCTCGGCGCTCTTGACTGCCGGCACCGCCCCGCCGAAAGCATCGAACGGGCTGCCGAAGCCCGGGTCGAGGCTGGCCGGGTAGGGCTCGATCAGGTGCGGCAGGCCATCGGCTTCCTCCAGGTCCACCCCGAGTTGCTGGGGCTCGGTGTTGACGAAGTTCAGGGTCAGGTCCCGGCGGAAGCTCTCGCGGATCACTTCCTCATCGATGTGCCAGATCAGCACTCCCGAGCCGAGGCGGGCCGAGTCGGCGCTGCTCATCTCCGGCAGCCCATCCCCCAGCACGTTGGGGAGCGACCAGTCGAACTCGGCCAGCGAGCCATCGGGGTTGCGGTAGTCATCGGTCATCACGTCCGGGAAGCTGTTGCCGCCGCTTTCGAGGTAGTTGAACTTGTTGTCGAAGTTCTCATCCCGCAGCCGGTTCTCGATCAGGAAGTACTCGGTGGAGGAGATCGGCACCTTGAGCACCCGCGGGCCCTCGCCCCGGAGCGCGGCGGCCAGCAACGGCAGGTCGAGCCGGTCGGCGCGGACAGTCAGCGGCTCCTCCCAGCCCAGGTAGACCCGGCTCCAGGCCTCGGGGTAGCAGGGGATGCGGCTGACCGAGTTGTAGAAGCCGGTGCCCATCAGGGCGTAGAAGCCGACCGTGGGTCGGGTGGCGACAAAGGTGTCGTAGAGGTCGGGCAGGCCGAAGTAGTGGCCCAGCTCGTGGACCATCGGCCCGAGGATCCCCTGGAGCGCGCCCTGGGGGAAGTTGCCCGGCTGGTCCCAGTCCTGGACCGCGGTCTCGGGGAAGATCATGATGTCCCCGGCGTGGAACTGGGAGCCATCGGGGTGGCGGTCATTGGTGGGGATGCCCTGGTAGGCCGGGTCTCCCTCGCCGAGGATCTCGCGCAGCAGGGCGCGGTTGATGGTCACCGGATGCAGGTCATCCGGGGAGTCGGGGACAAAGTCGGTGTGCTGGCCGCAGCCGGCGTGGAAGACAAAGATCACGTCGTACCGCGAGAAGTCGAGCTCGGCATCGGCGGCGGCGATCGCCTCGGCGGCCAGGCGCGAGGTGCGCAGGCTGTAGTCGTCGTCCTGGCCGTACTCGGCCAGCTCGTGCTCCAGGCGGTGGATCGAGGAGATGTCGGCCTCTGCCGGCACCTCGAACAGCACCCGGCCCAGGCTGGCCTTTTCATAATACTGGGCGACATGCAGCACATTGCGACGGATGTACTCTTTCGACCGGGAATCCACCGTGGGGTCGACCGCGACATAGGAGCTGTCGGGGGTGTCGTAGAAAGTGAAGAAGGGGATGTCGCCCCAGGTGCCATTGCCGGTGGTTTTCGGGTTGTCGTCCGGCTGGAACTCGACCCGCACCACCCCGACCCGCACCCGCCGCGGCCAGCTTTCGGCCGCCAGATGGGTCCCGGCCGGAGCGCCGGAGAGGAAGCTCCCGAGGGCCGGGGCCTCCGGGTTGGGCATCGAGCGGTGGAGCGCCTGCTGGCGCGCGGCATAAGGGAACGGTTTCAGGCTGGTGAAAGCTTCCGCCGGCCGGGGGGCGGCGAGCGCGCCCAGCACCAGCAGCGCCGCCGCGCCGGCTGTCTTCAGCACAGAGCTGTCGAATCCCATCACTGGTCCTGATCCTGGAAAGGTGGCAGCCCCCGCGGGGGAGACAGCGATCCGCAAATGGCACAGAGAACTTAAGATAATCATCTTCCGCCCATTTTCAAACTTTTTCCGGCATCGAATTCCGCAAGCTGCGCGCGCTGGAAAAAATTCCTTGCCTGGAGCCGAATACTGTTGACATTATATCGGGTGAGGGTTAAGCTCACTTCCTGTACCAGCCGCCCGGGCGAAAGCGTTGCCGGGCGTGACCGCGCCTGAAAGACGAGTTCACCTCCAACGGTCGGTGCGGCAGGCGCTCCAGCCGGAGCCGCACCGGGTGTCAACCAACAAACCAGCAGGGGGTCCCAATGGGATCTGAAAAGAACCAGATCAACCGTCGCAACTTCTTCCGGGAGTCCGCCGGGTTTGCCGGCGCCGGCCTGGGGGCCATGATCCTGACCGGCCGTTCCGGAGCGATGGCCGCGGTGCCGGCCTCGGACCGGATCGCGGTCGGCTACATCGGAGTCGGGGCGCGGGCCCAGCAGATCATGGACTCGATGCTGCTGATCCCCGGGGTGGAGATCACCACGGTCTGTGATGCCTACCAGGGCCGGGTCACCCGGGCGATCGAGCGTGCCGCGGGCCGCCCGAAAGCGGTGGACGACTACAAGAAAATCCTCGGCGACAAGAGCATCGATGCGGTCGTGATCGCCACCCCGGACCACTGGCACCGCCAGATGGCGCTCGAGGCGATCGCCGCCGGCAAGGATGTCTACATCGAGAAGCCGCTGACCTACCGGATCGAGGATGGCTGCGAGATCATCCAGGCGCTGGAGGGCTCGAAGCGGGTGTTCCAGGTGGGCAGCCAGGGGATCAGCTCGCAGATCCAGCGCAAGGCCCGCGAGATCATCGCCTCGGGCAAGCTGGGCCAGATTACGCTGATCCGCGCCTACTTCAACCGCAACACCGCCGGCGGCGCCTGGATCTACCCGATCCCGCCGGATGCCAACCCGCAGACTGTCAACTGGCCGGCCTTCCTCGGCCCGGCGCCCAAGCACGAGTTCGACCTCGCGCGGTTCTTCCGCTGGCGCTGCTACCAGGACTACTCGGGCGGGATCGCCACCGACCTGTTTGTCCACCTCTGCACCACGATCCACTACCTGATGGGCGTCCAGGCTCCCTCCCATGTCTTCGGGATGGGCGACCTCTACCGCTGGAAATCCAGCCGTGATGTCCCGGACACGATCAACGCCTCCCTGAAGTACAAGGAAGGCTTCATGGTCAACATGTCCGGCACCTTCAACAACACCATGAGCGACGGCTCGGGCTTCCAGATCCTCGGCACCGAGGGCAGCCTGGACATCACCGGCAAGCTGACCTTCTACCCCGAGACCCCGGTCGAGGATGACCGCTGGGTGGTCCGCTCCTGGGCGACCGCGGCGGATAGCGCCTACTATGCCGATCCGAAGCTGGTGGCCTACGAGCAGCAGGCCAAGGCCAAGGCCGCGGCCCGCACCCCGGAAGTGCTCTTCACCGAGGTCGAGGAGGACTCGACCCAGGCTCACCTCGAGCATTTCTTCGGCTGCGTGCGCAACCGCAACACCCCGGAGGAGAACGCCGGGGTCGGCCACCGCGCCGCGGCGGTCGCCCACATGGTCAACCTCTCGATCGCCGAGGGGCGCCAGATGGTCTGGGACTTCGACAAGCAGAATGTCAAGGCCTGAGCGGAGTGGCTTGAATATCGACCGGCGACGACCCGTCCAAAGGTCTGGAAAAAGCCAGGCAAGGGTTGCAGCGCAACATCGTGCTTAGCGCCTGGTCTTTTAAACGGAAAGAGGAGAGAGGCAAGATGAAACGCCTGATGGCCGCCGCCGTTACTGTCATGTTGCTGATGCCGCTGCTGTTGGCCGCGCAGCCGAACACCCCCGAGCACAAGTACATCGGGGTCGATCGCTGCCGGATCTGCCACATGAGCAAGAAAAGCGGCGATCAGTACGGGGTCTGGAAGGGCTCGAAGCATGCCCAGGCTTACACCACCCTGACCACGCCGGCAGCCAAGGCCGTGGCGGAGAAGGCGGGCCAGGGGGCCAAGGCCCCGCACGAGAACCCGGAGTGCCTGCGCTGCCATGTCACCGCTTTCGGGGTGGCCGACCAGTTCAAGGGCCCGAAGTTCAACCAGACCGAGGGCGTGGGCTGCGAAGTCTGCCACGGACCCGGCGAGGACTACTCGCCGATGAAGGTGATGCGCGACCCGGCCGCCGCCGCAGCAGCCGGCCTGAAGTTCATGGACGAAGCGGGCTGCAAGCACTGCCACAATCCGGAGTCTCCCACTTACAAGCCGTTCACCTGGGCGGAGTTCTGGCCCAAGGTGGCCCATGACAACCCGGTGATCCCGCCCCGCGCGAAGTAGCGTAGCCGCGGTCCCGGCCTGGCGGAACATGAAGCGGCCCTCCCCGAAAGAGGAGGGCCGCTTTTGTTTGCCCGACTCAGTGGCACGCCATCCGGCGGCTGCGCCGCCTCTGCGGGTTGAGCGAGCGCAGTCCCCCCTGGAGGGGGGTGGCCCGACACAGTCGGGCCGGGGGGTGTGATGTCAGGGCGTAGCGCCCGCCGACGGGGTGTGTCCGTCTTTGCTGCGGAGGAGATCTTGAGACCTGTCTCCCTCACTCCTCCAGCCGGCGGTGCCACTGCCAGGCATGCCGGATGATCTCCTCCAGCCCGGGGTATTCCGGCTGCCAGCCCAGCTCACTCTTCAAGCGGTCGCTGGCGGCGACCAGCCGGGGCGGGTCGCCGGCCCGACGCGCGCCGTAGCGTACCGCCGGGGCCTGGCCGGTGACCCGGGCCGCGGCCTCGATCACCTCTCGCACGCTGAACCCGTTGCCGTTGCCGATGTTGTACACCCGGCACTCCCCGGCCGGGATGCCATCCTCCAGCAGCCGCACCAGCCCCAGCCGGTGGGCTTCCACCAGGTCCCGCACGTGGATGTAGTCGCGGATGCAGGTGCCGTCCGGGGTGTCATAGTCCGTGCCGAAGACAGTCACCGGGCAGTCGGGGCGGGTCACCGCCCGCAGCACCAGTGGGATCAGGTGGTTTTCCGGGTCGTGCCGCTCGCCGACCGCGCCCGCGGGGTCGGCCCCGGCGGCGTTGAAGTAGCGGAAGATGATCGCGCGCAAGCCATAGGCCGCGGCGAAATCGCGGATCATCTGCTCGATCATCAGCTTGCTCCAGCCGTAAGGGCTGATCGGCGCCAGCGGGTGGGCCTCATCCAGCGGCACCCGCACCGGGTCGCCATAGACCGCCGCGGTGGAGGAGAAGATCAGCCGGTGCGGGCCGCAGTCCCGCAGCGCCCGCAGCAGGCTGAGGCTCCCGGCGACATTGTTGCGGTAGTACGCCTCGGGCTCCTTGACCGATTCGCCGACAAAAATCCAGGCCGCGAAGTGCAGCACGGCATCGAAACGCTCGCGGGCCAGGAATTCCCGCAGATGGTCGTGCTCCAGCAGGTCCATCGTCTCCAGCCGTCCCCACTGCACCGCCTCGCGGTGGCCGCGGGAGAGGTTGTCCAGCACGACAGTCTCGATCCCGGCCTGCGCCAGCAACTGGTTGGCGTGGGACCCGATGTAGCCCGCCCCGCCGGTGAGCAGCACCTTCATTGGCTTTTCCTTTCCCGGACCCGGAGGGTCGCTTTCCTGACGCAGAGGGCATCGCAGGTGATGTGCCCGAAGGGCGGCCGGACGGACGCCCCCGGGTTGGCCGGACAACCGAACCCGGAACGTTGCCCGGGCGGCTGGAGCCCCATCAGGCTTGTCAGCGGGCTGGCCGTGCCCTAATATAAATCCGGCGCGGCCGGCGGGGAATTTTTTTGCGCTCCGCTGTCGCGATCTTTCCGCTCCTTCGGGCTGGCGACGGGGGAGGCGCTCATCCCAAGCTCCAGCCTGTCCCGGCCGGGACAGGGGAGGGATCACGATGAAGCCGGTGCTCAGTCTGACTGTCTGCCTGCTGCTGGGGGCGGGGCTCCTGCGGGCCCAGGTGCTGTCCCACGAGAGCGCGTTCCTGGAACTGGCGGCGCTCGAGGCCGAGGTGCGGGAGCTGGCCGCCGGCCTGCAGTTCACCGAGGGCCCGGTGTGGATCGAGGGCCAGGCCGGACAACCCGGCTACCTGCTGTTCAGCGACATCGATGCCGACCGGATCTACCGCTGGGCCGAGGGCGACAGCCTGCGCCCCTGGCGGGAGCCGAGCGGCAAGTCCAACGGGCTGCTGATCGGGCCCGATGGCCGGCTGCTGGCCTGCGAGCACTGGAACCGCCGGGTGAGCGCCGGCAGCCTGGATCGGCCCCAACAGACGGTGACCATCTGCGACAGCTACCAGGGGAAAAAGCTCAACAGCCCCAACGACATCGCGATCGGGCCGGAAGGGTCGCTCTGGTTCACCGATCCCTCGTATGGGCTGGAGGAGCGGCCCCAGGACCTCCCGGGCTGCTATGTGTTCCGGCTGGCCCCGGGGGCGAAAGCGCCCCGGGTGATGGTGGCGGATTTCGACCGGCCCAACGGGATCGTGTTCTCGCCGGACAAGGGCACGCTCTACATCGCCGACAGCGGCCGGCCCCACCACGTGCGCGCCTTCCGGGTCGAGGGGGACAGCCTGGGCGAGGGCCGGGTGTTCGCGACGATCAGCCCCGGCGGCCCGGACGGGATGTGTGTCGACCGCCAGGGCAACCTCTATGTCACGGCCGGGGATGGGGTTCAGGTCTTCACCCCGGAGGGCAAGCTGATCGGCCGGATCCTCACCCCTCAGACTCCGGCCAACTGCTGTTTCGGCGGGGATGACCGCCGGACGCTGTTCATGACCGCCCGGACCGGCCTCTACGCGGTCCGGCTCAAGACCGCCGGCCTGCCCTGATTCCCGCCGGACAGGATCGCTTGGCCCGAACGCTCCCGCCGGGGACATCCCCGGCGGGGGACAGGGATTCTATTGCATTCCCCGGCATTTTGTTGTATATAATTGTCTCAAACTCCGGATGCGGCTGCCGATCCGGAATTCCAGCGCGAAACGAATCCTCAGTTGCGATAACATCCTGTCAACGCTGTTTCACTCCATGCACAGGGGGACCGTCAATGTTCAAGCGGTTGGCCATCGTCTGGGTACTGCCATTGGCGCTGATGCTGGCCGTATCCTGCGGAGAGTACCGCGAGGAAGGCGCTGTCAGTGTTCAGAGTCCGGATGGCAAGGTCCAGCTCGTGTTCGACATCAAGCAGATGCCTGAGCCCTACGGTGAGGGCCGGAACATGTACTTCGCCCTGTCCTACGGCGGCAAGCAACTGCTCAACGAGTCCCCGCTCGGGATGAACTTCGGCGAGGGTTTGGGTGCGGTGGCCGGCGAGGTGCTGGTGACCGGGATCGATACCACCAGCGGCACGGACGAGTTCGACACCCCGCTGGGCAAGAAGAGCGGCCACAAGCTGGAGTACCACCAGACCGTGATTCACCTGCGGGAGAAGAAAATCCCCGCCAAGACCTTCGACCTGATCTTCCGGGCCTACAACGAGGGCGTGGCTTTCCGCTATTTCTTCCCGGAGCAGGAGCCGAACATCAAGTTCCCCTCGGCCGGGCATATGGGCTTCATCAAGGAGTTCATGCTGGTCGATGAGCTGACCGGCTACTACTTCCCGCAGGATGCCCAGGCTTACACGATGTTCTTCCCGGCCTTTCCGCACAATTACGAGGACCAGTACTCGCCGGTGATGCTCTCCGAGATCACCCGGGACAGCACCGCGGCGATGCCGCTGCTGGTGCAGTACGAGGGCGGCCCGGCGATCTGCATCACCGAGGCGGCGGTGGAGAATTACTCCAATTCTTACCTCAGCGGCTCCCGCACGGTCGAGACCGGCCTGGTGACGATGCTGGTCCCCCTGCCGGGCGAGCGCGATGCCCGGGTGCGCGGCCAGGTGCCTTTCATCACTCCCTGGCGGGTAATCATGATCGCCGAGCGCGCGGGCCAGTTGATCGAGTCCGGGCTGGTGCTGGCGCTCAATGAGCCCTCGAAGATCGAGGATGCCTCCTGGATCAAGCCCGGCAAGGCCTCCTGGGACTGGTGGAGCGACCGGATCATCGGCCGCCGCGGCCCGCGGGTGGAGATCGGCCCCTACGCCACCGACACCTACAAGCAATACATCGCTTTCGCCGCCGAGGCCGGGCTGCAGTACTGCCTGATCGATGCCGGCTGGTATGGCGCCGATCGTGACACCAACGCCACCATCACCCAGCCGGTGGCCGAAATCGACATGACCGAGTTGACCCGCTATGCGGAATCCCTGGGGATCAAGCTGATCCTCTGGCTCAACTGGGAGAACGTGCAGAAGGAGATGGACCAGGCCTTCCCGCTTTACCGGCAGTGGGGGATCGCCGGGGTCAAGATCGATTACATGGACCGCGATGACCAGGAGATGGTGGCGTTCTATCACCAGGTCCTGCAGAAAGCCGCCGAGCACCAGCTGTTGGTGGATTTCCACGGGGCCTACAAGCCGACCGGCACCCGCCGCACCTGGCCCAACCTGATTACCCGCGAGGGAGTGCTGGGGCTGGAGTACAACAAGTGGAGCGAGCTCTGCAGCCCCGAGCATGATGTGACCATCCCCTTCACCCGGATGCTGGTCGGGCCGATGGACTTCACCCCGGGCGGGTTCAACAATGCCTTCCGCAACGATTTCAAGATCCGCGCCACCGACCCGATGACCCAGGGCACCCGCTGTCATCAACTGGCGATGTTCGTGGTCTACGAGAGCCCATTGCAGGTGCTGGCCGATGCTCCGGTCAACTACCGCGGCGAGAAGGGTTTCGACTTCATCCAGGCGGTCCCGACGGTCTGGGAGGACACCCGCTTCCTTGATGGCGAGGTGGCCAACTACATCGTGCTGGCCCGCAAGCAGGGCAATGCCTGGTACCTGGGCGCGATGACCGACTGGGATGCCCGCGAGGTGCAGGTCCCGCTGGCTTTCCTGGGCGAGGGCTCCTGGCGGCTGCGCACCTGGGCCGATGGCAGCGACCGCGATGCCGAGGCGGTCGCTACCGCCGAGCGCACGGTCAGCGCCACCGAGACCCTAACCATCAGCATGCAGTCCGGCGGCGGTTTCGCCGCGATCCTCGAACCGGCGCAGTAGCCGGCCGCGAGGCGATCCGTGAATGAAAAGGGGCCGCGCCATCCGGTGCGGCCCCTTTTTCTATCTTCCGGGGGGAGGGAGGGAACCTTTTTTAAAAGGTTCCCTCCCTCCCCCGGACCCCCTTTCCACTTTCCAAAACTTTTTCGCTGGTGGGGCGCAGCAGGAGGCCCGGAGTCTGCGGCAGGGGCGATCGGCCGGCATCTGTTCCAACAAAATCAGCCGGCAGCGGCGTGCCGGTGCGAGGGTTTTCGTAGTCGTAGGGGCCGGCCTCCGTGCCGGCTCTGAAAAACACAACCCCCTGTTTCCCCCTTTGCTAAGGGGGATCAACAGCACTGCCGGCCCACCGGTTGCATCAACACCAGGCGCAGTTGTGACAGCAGTTTGATGCGGCGATCATAATTTGTTGGAACAGATGCCCCCGGTGGCCGCCCATTCCGGGTGGCCGGGCAGGCACGGGGGCCTGCCCCTACGAAAGATTCCGGGATAGGGCGGTTTTCGGGCCGCGGCTGGAGGCAAAGGGAAGCGGTGTAATTGCCGCGCAATTTCCATCGCGGCATCGAGGAAGCCGCTTGAGCCCGGCAGGCCATGCGTGCAGCGCCCCGGTATCATGCGGGCGCGAAACGCGGCGACCTCGGAACGAGCGGCTTGCTTCCTCAAGCACACCGCTGCAAATAAAAGATCGCATGAGTTATTCAGCTTCGCGGCCTTGGCTTCACAAGACTCTTGCTACTTCTGGTCACAGAAGTAGAAAAATCCGCAGGATTTACGGGAATAAAGAGTAAGCCGGAGTTTTCGCTCCGGCTCTTGCGCATGAAGGCGAGAATACGATTGGGAACTACGTGGGCCTCAGCCCAGGCCGCGGCCTCAGCCCCGCCGGGGCGGTCGGGCCGGCCCGGAAGATTTAGGCGACCCGGATGTCTTAGCTGTCCCGGATGGTCTGCGCGTCCCGGATGGCTTGGATGTCCCGGATGGCCTAGTGGTCCTGGATGGCCTTGACGACGGGCCGGATGGCCGGGGCGGCTCCGACAGCTTGGATGGCTCCGCCGGCTTGGACGACTCCGCCGGTTTGGGGGCGAGCTGCCCGCAGGCCCCGGCGATCTCGGTTCCCAGCGAGCGCCGGACAGTCACCGCCTGTTTGAAGACTTTCTCCAGGCGGAGCTGGAAGCTCTCCAGCTCCTCGCGGGTCGGGGCGCGGAACGAGCCGCCCTCCATCGGGTTGCAGGGGATCAGGTTGATCTTGCTCGGCATCCCGGCGGCAAACCGGTTCAAAGCCTCCACATCCTCATCCGCGTCGTTGATCCCCGGGATCACCAGGTACTCGAAAGTGACCCGGCGGCTGGTGAGCTCGAACGCCCGCTGGCAGGCCTGGCGCAGCTCATCCAGCGACACCCGGTTCGCCACCGGCATCAGCTCGCGGCGCAGTCCCTCGCGGGCGGCGTGCAGGCTCACCGCCAGCTTCACCTGCGGAAAATCCCGGCTGAGGCTGAGGATCCCCTCCGGCAGCCCCACCGTGCTTACCGTGATCCGCCGCGACCCGACCTGCATCAGGTCGTTGTGGTTGAGCACGCTCAGGGCGATCTTCAGGTTGTCGTAATTGAGGAACGGCTCGCCCATCCCCATGAACACCAGGTTGGAGGAGCGGGTCTTGTCCCCGCCCTCGCCGCTGAGATTTAGCGGCTCCAGCAGGTGCAACGCCTGGGCCAGGATCTCCCCGGCGCTTAAATTTCGGCCGGCCCCCAGCCTGCCGGTGGCGCAGAACGAGCAGCGCAGGGCGCAGCCGGTCTGGGTCGACAGGCAGTAGGTCCAGCGGCCCTCCTCCATCGGCAGGGCCACGCTCTCGATGTAGGCGCCATCGGCCAGCTTCCACAGCGTCTTGACCGCGCCATCAGTCGAGCGCTGCTCCTCGGCCCGCTCCAGCGGATCGAGCCGGAACGCTCCGGCCAGCTTTTCCCGCAGGGCCGCCGACAGGTCGGACATCCGCCCGAAGTCCAGGTTGCCGCGCTGGTAGACCTGGCGCAGCACCTGCTTGACCCGGAACGGCTTCTCGCCCCACTCGGCGAGGGCTTTGCCCCCAGCCGCGCGCTCAATTCTTCCGGGCCGAGGTCCAGCAGCAGCGGCGGACCGGCGGGGACAGCGGGTTTCCGGTGAGATTTTATTTCCCGTTTTGCCACTTTGGAAAAATTACTCCTTCATCGCGACCGCGGCCGCGGGGTTATAGTCCTCGATGTAGCGCTCCACCCAGCCCACCAGCTCATCGATCTTGACCCGGTGCTGGGCCATCGAATCGCGCTCGCGGATGGTAACCGTGTCGTCCTCGATCGTCTGCCCATCGGCGGTGATCCCCAGCGGGGTGCCGGCCTCATCCATGCGGCGGTAGCGCCGGCCGATCGAGCCGCTCTGGTCGTAGAAGTACTGAACCGCTTGCGCAGCGGCTTGTAGACATCCTCCGCCGCTTCCACCATCCCTTCCTTCTTGACCAGCGGGAACACCGCGGCCTTGATCGGCGCCACTTTCGGCGAGAGCCGCAGCACCACCGCGCTCCTCCTCCTCGTCGTAGGCATCGGCCAGGCAGGTGAGCAGGGTGCGGTCGCAGCCGGCCGAGGTCTCGATCATGTACGGCACGAACCGCTCGTGCGTCGTCCTCGTCGAAATAGCTCAGAGTCTTTCTTGGCCGCTTACTCGTTGTGGCGCGTCAGGTCGAAATCGGTGCGGTTGTGGACCCCCTCGAGCTCCTGCCAGCCGAACGGGAACTCGTACTCGATATCGAACGCCGCCTTGGCGTAGTGCGCCAGCTCGTCCTCGCCCGTGCTGCGTGGCAGCGCAGCTTGCTCCGGCTGAAGCCCCAGCGCCTGGTAGTACTGCCAGCCGGTTGTCCTTCCAGTACTCGAACCACTTGCTCGTCGTCGCCCGGCTTGACAAAGAACTGCATCTCCATCTGCTCGAACTCGCGGGTGCGGAAAATGAAGTTGCCCGGGGTGATCTCGTTGCGGAACGCCTTGCCGATCTGCGCGATCCCGAACGGCACCTTGCTGCCGCGATCGCGGTCTGGACATTGAGGAAATTGACATAGATCCCCTGCGCGGTCTCCGGGCGCAGGTAGACCTGGCTGCCGCCTCATCCTCGACCGGGCCCATGTGGGTCTTGAACATCAGGTTGAACTGCCGGGCCTCGGTCAGAGTCGCCTTGCCGCAGGTTCGGGGCAGATCTTGCCGGTCGATCTGGTCGGCGCGGAACCGCGTCTTGCAGTTCTTGCAGTCCACCAGCGGATCGGTGAACTCGGCCACATGGCCGGTGGCCACCCAGACCTTGCGGGTGCATCAGGATCGCGGCGTCCAGACCCTCGATATCATCGCGGCGGTGGGTCATCCAGTCCCACCAGAAATCCTTGATGTTGCGCTTGAGCTCCGACGCCCAGCGGACCGTAGTCCCAGCAGGAGTTCAGGCCCGCCGTAGATCTCGCTGCTCTGGAAGATGTATCCGCGCCGCTTGCACAGGCTGACCAGCTTGTCCATCACGGAAGCGGGCGCTTTGGACGACATCTGATGCAACTCCTTTGTTTAGCTTGCGGTTGGCTGTTTCCGGCCCTCGAAGGCCATCGGTCCGCGACCTGCGAATCTTGTAATCTAACAGTCTGCGCCGGATAAGTCAATGAAGCTTAAAGAGTTGTGCCGGGCCACCGGGCGGCCCGGCCGCTTCGGATTTGACAAGCACCGCCTCGTGGCGCTATATTCAGGGGTTTGATTTCCCGATGCTCCGAGCAGCTTGACCCGATTCCAGGAACAGACCCGCATATGGCAGAACGAGCTTTCCCCGAACGCCTGACCCTGACCCAGCGCCGCAAGGCCCAGCGCAATTTCCTGACTTTCGCCGCGATCAGCTCGCTCTCCTACGCCGCTCTGGCCGAGGGTGTGCTGATCCTGTTCGCCCTGCGGCTCGGGGCCACCGACTCCCATATCGCCCTGCTGGCCAGCTATGTCCACCTGACCATGGTTTTCGTGCTGGCCGGCAAGCTGCTGGTCGGCCGCTGGGGGGCGGCCCGCACCTATGGCGCCTGCTGGTTCCTGCGCAACTGGGCCGCGCTGACCCTGGTGCTGGCTCCGCTGGTCTACCAGCGGGTGTCGCCGCAACTGGGGCTGCTGGCGCTGATGGCCTCCAGCTTCATGTTCTTTGTCCTGCGGGCGATGGGCCTGTCGGCCGAGAATGTCCTGCTTAACGACATCACCGGCGAGGAGGACCGCGGCAGGTTCCTCGGCCGCTGGCAGTTCTACTCTTTCAGCGCGATGCTGGCGATGCTGGTCACTGTCAGCCTCTGGCTGGGCGGGACCCCGAGCTTCCTCGACTTCCAGGCGGTGGTGCTGGTGGGCAGTGTGCTGGGGATGATCGCCGCGCTGTTCCTGTTCAATGTTCCGGAGACCGAGGGGCCCCGCCGCTCCAGCCGCGAGCCGATGCTCGGCGCGTTGCAGGTGCTCTACCGCGACCGTTCCCTGCGCGCGATCCTGCTGGCCTGGGGGGCGGCGATGTCGGTGGTGCAGTTGCTGGTGCCGTTCCAGGTGCTGGCGGTCAAGAACGGCTACCTGGTGAGCGACCGCGGGGCGATCGCGTTTACGGTGCTGCAGATGCTCGGCCTGGTGAGCGGCTCGTTCATGAACTCGTATCTGATCGACCGCTCGGGGCCGCGCCCGGTGCTGATCATCGGAGTGGCGGGCCTGGGGGTGCTGAGCCTGTTCTGGGCTTTCTCGCCCGATGTCCTCAACCCGCTCTACACCGGCGGGTTGTTCTACCTGGCCGGGTTCTGCTGGGTGAGCGTCCAGATCGCCCTCACCAACTATTTCCTCAACCGGGTGGGCGGGGGAAGAGGAGTGCTGAACCTGAGCCTGCTGATCCTGGTGTTTCAGGGGCTGTGCGCCGGGCTGGCCGGGGTGGTGCTGGGCGGCGGGATGCTTGGGGCCCTGGGCGAGCTGGGGCTGACCGGGATCGGGCTTTATCGCCGCTACTACTTGTTTGTCGCCGGGGCGGCCGGGCTGGCGCTGCTGATTGTCTGGACCCTCAAGCCGATGCGCGAGAAAGCCCTGACCCGGGTCTTGGGGATGATCTTCAGCATGCGGGACTGGCGGGCGTTGTTCAGTGTCCAGCAGCTCTCCGAGTCTCCGGAGCTGGCGCAGGTCCACCGCCTGCTCGAGCATCTGCGCGCGCATCCCAGCGATGTCAGCGAGCAGACTCTGGTCCAGTACCTGGACAGCCCGTTGTTCACGATCCGCACCGAGGCGCTGGAGGCCCTGGACCGGATCGATTTCGGGCCGGCGGCGGCCAAGCGGCTGATCCAGGAGCTGTGGAGCGGCGAGTTCACCACCGCCTGGATGGCGGCGGAGATCCTCGGGCGGCACGGGGTGCAGGAGGCGGTGCCGGACCTGCGCGAGGGGCTTTACAGCAATGATTTCTTCCTGGAGGGCAAGTGCATGCTGTCTCTGGCCCAGTTGCGGGATGAGGAGTCTTATGGCCGCATCCGGGAAATCCTGCGCACCACCTACAACCCGCGGCTGGTGATTCACGGGGCGCGGGCGTTGGCCTCGCTGGGGGAGCGGGAGGATGTCGGATTGCTGCTGTGGAAGCTTTCGCCGCGGATGCTCCCGGCCGAGCAGGATGAGTTGCTGTACGCGGTGCTGTCGCTGCTGGGGTGGAGTGAGGAGGCGTTCCGGCTGATGACCCTTTACAACCGCGATCATCAGTTGGGGATCGATGCTTTGGCGGAGCTGGCCGAGCGGCGGATGCAGGAGCGGGAGTGGAGCGGGGAGCGGCGGGGGATGGTGGCCGGGGTGTTGGAGGAGCTGACGCAGAATGGCGATGGCGCGCCGGAGCGGCTGATCGGGTTGTTGGGGTTGATGGCCGGGCGGGAGGATGTGTTGGCGCCGCACGCGCGGACGTTGTTGCGGGAGGAGGCGGTAGTGTTGCGGGAGGCCCCGCTCAGGATGCGGTTCGGGGTGACGATCTTGGGGGTGATGGGGTGGGTGGGGTAGGGGGCGATGCAGTAACTTACGAGAAAGTTTTGGAAGGTGGGAGGGAGCCCGAGGGAGGGCGGAAAACCTTTTTCAAAAGGTTTCCGCCCGCCCTCGAAGCGTATATCAAACTTACTCCCATTTTGTGAATCGGAAGATATATGGTACCAAAGACGCTCGGTTTGAATAAAAACTCGAAAGACACTTTTTTCTTGACATTTTGCTTGAGAGGAATCAATGTGGTGTAAATTCAACAAAAGATAGGAGGGGAAATGAAAGTGCATTTTTCAGATTTTTTTAACGTTTCTCCAGAAATTGTTGAAAAGTATGGAGCAGTAAACATCTCCCTTATCAACGATTTTCCGCTTTTTGTCGATCCTTTCTTGTTGTTTTATAGCAAAAAGAAAAATTACAATCAGTTGCATGGGTTCATGGTTGAATATATCCGTTTTCTGCGTGACGTGGTTGCTGATAGTCCAGATGTAAGTATGGGCGTATTGAAGCATCTTTTTTATTTCCCTGAAGTTAAGCAAAATTGGCTTGGGTACTCACGAGTCGGGAATGGGGGTAATGGGCCTGCGAAAGAGTTTGCACTTCATCTTTCTAGTGCTCTAAAAACATACCTGAGGTCTTTTGGAAAGGAGCAGATCACAAGGGGGAGCCATCTTGAGAAAGTAGCATTGTTTAAAGATGGTTTTGGAAAAGATTATGTAAGTGACTTTACGGTAAATCTTATAAAGCCGTATCTGATGGATTATTCACAGAGGTTCGCGCAAAAATATCTTGATAAGCAGTATATTGCGAAAATTACTATTCAGAAATGTGGCTTCAGTTTTAAGAATGGATGTTGGCTTCCTCAAACATTTCTATTGCCATTCAGTAGAGAGATTAATGATTATGTTATTCTTACGCCGAGAGATATTTTAACTAAAGATGAAACGTGGATAAACAAATTTGATCTATATAATGGCTTTGCTACTATGGTTGCTTCTATGGAAAACTCAGAATTGCGTTCAAAAATTAACCTGTATTTGAATGAACACCTAAAACGGGATGCAACCGATGAAGAGCGTCATGGATTGTATGGGAAGCTTATAAATATTTACCCGGAAATAGCGGACTATTATATTGCCAAAAAGGAAGCTACTGGAGATGGCGCTCAAAGTTCGAGCAGGATCAAGGTGTTATTAACGGAGATCATGTTTGTAGAAAACCTGAAGAAGTTGTTGGCTTTGTTGGAATCTAAGACTGCTTTTTATATGCAGGAGGGAAATTCCTACCAGGCTGCATACGACAGGGTCGTGTATTTGAAGAATGTTGTTGAGAATATGGGTGGCCATAGATTTTTCTTTGTTGGCGATGAACCTATTAGGAGGGAAAGTGATCTTAGAGTACTATATAGGTTGACATGGTATGGCACAACTTATGATGTTGGAACAGAGGTCAATGACGGTCGAGGCCCTTGTGATTTTAAAATATCAAAAGGAAAGAACGATAAGGATATAGTCGAGTTTAAACTAGCCTCAAATACTTCACTAGAGAAGAATCTTAAAAACCAAGTCGCGATTTATGAGAAGGCAAGCGAAACCACATATCCTTCCATAAAGGTCATATTTTATTTCAGCGAGAAAGAGTATATTAGAGTGAAAGATATATTGGGTAGGCTGGGGTTGCAGAATGATAAAAATGTAATTTTGGTAGATGCATCGCCTGACAAGCCATCAGCGTCAGTAGCGTAGTATTTTCTTAATCTACGATCACCCCACCTCCCTTACCACCCGGCACGGCTTCCCCGCCACCACCCCCGCCGGAATGTCCCACTTCACCACGCTCCCAACTCAAAAGCTTGTCCGGGGAAGGGAGAAAACCTTTTGAAAAAGGTTCTTCTCCCTCCCCCGGGCCCCCTCTCTCTTTCCTAAACTTTTTCGAATGTAATCCACTGCTTCCCGAACCGCAAGCCGGTCACGACCGCGCTTTCCGCACCAGCACCAGCTCTCCCAACGGCACCCCCAGGTCCCGCGCGATCACCCCACACTTGGCCTTGAGCAGAAACCAAACCTCCTGGTCCACCTCGCTCAAGGTCTCGTAATTGCCCTGGCCCTTGCTGATCACCAACTCGCAAGACCCCAGCCGCTCCAGGAACTCGGGCGAGCAATCCTCCACCAGAGTCCCCGGAGCATCGCCGCCATTGGCGATCACCCGGGAGGCCACCCGGTCCATCCCCACCTGCCGGGCATCCTCGAGCGTGACATCGTTGAGGATCGGCATCCCCCGCACCGCGAACGTGAGGTCGATTTCCCCTAACTCCTGCCGGATGGTCTCGATCAGCAACCGGTCGAACACGATCTCCCCGGAGTTGTCCCCAGCATAGAGCACCCCTTTCGCCCGCCGCAACGCCTCGCGGAAAGCGTTCACCCGCAACGGATCAAGGGGCCAGGCCAGCGCCTGGTCGATGGTGCGGTGGATCTGGTCCTCGCTCAGGTCGATCGTGATCCCGAAATCGATCACATTGCCGGCCACCGCCAGCCGGACAGCGGTCGCGAACGGGTCCGCGGAGCGGCGCACCAGCTCGCGCAACTCGGGCAGCAGCGCGAGGGCGAAGTCATTGGAGCGGCGGCGGGACTCGTGATAGAGGTCATCCACTCCGCTCAAGCTGCGCAGCAGACGGTGGATGTCCCTTCCCATGGTGGGCGGGGGCAGGCGGTAGTCCATCGCCGCGGCGGCCTGGAGCACCCTTCGCAGCACGCCGAGCTGGAACTCCTCATCCTCGGGATGGACCAGCCGGGCAGCCTCCAGGGACTGGCGCACGAAACAGGGGATGCAGTCGGGATAGGTTCTCATCGGGCGGTTTTCCGGTCTCGGGTCGAAAGTGGCAAAGAGTCTGGCGACGCCACGGCACATTGGATTGACACCCCCCGGCCCTGATGAAATCGGGGCCGGGGGGTGTCAGCTTTCCGGTCCCGACCTCGGTCGGGAAGCGCCCCATCGGGGCGCTTTGGGTAAAAACGAAGCAAAGGCAACAAAGTACGGGCTTACTGCTGCTGCTGTTCGACATCTGAAATCAAACTTGCGAAAAAGTTTGGGAAAGTGGAAGGGGGGTCCGGGGGGAGGGAGAAAAACCTTTTTCAAAAGGTTTTCTCCCCTCCCCCCGGAACAGTCAGGGGTAACTGGTGTCAGGGGTGACCGCCTGCTCGCAGGCTTGCCGCAGCTCATCGATGGTCCGGCCATAGTCCGGGCTGCGGAAGATGAAAGTCCCGGCCACGAAGTTGTTGACCCCGGCCGCGGCGGCCTGGGATGCGGTTTCCAGGTTGATCCCGCCATCGATCTGGATCATCGGGTCCAGCCCGCGTTCCAGGCAGAACCGCTTGAGGCGCCGCACCTTGTCCAGCACCGCGGGGATGAACTTCTGGCCGCCATAGCCCGGGAACACGCTCATGAACAGCACCAGCTCGACCCGGTCGGCCAGCTCCAGCACTCCCTCCACCGGAGTGTCGGGGTTGATCGAGATCCCGGCCCCGGCCCCGCGGGCGTGCAGGCGGTCGATCAGCTTGCCCGGCTCGGCGGCAACCTCCAGGTGGAACGTGACCGAGGAGGCCCCGGCCGCCAGGTAATCCTCGGCGTGGCGCTCCGGCTCGACAATCATCAGGTGGGCATCGAACGGCAGGCTACACATTTTCGTGTAGCGCTCGATGGTCGCCAGGTCGAAAGTCACCGGCTCGACAAAGCGGCCGTCCATCACATCCAGGTGGATCCCATCGGCATGGCCGCACACCCGGTCGAACTCCTGCTGCATGTGGGCGTGGTCGGCATTGAGGATCGAGGGGTAGATGTAGCAGCGGGCCATCCCTGATTCCTTGGCTGGGGGTTGTCGGTTTTCAGTCCGCGCGGCGATGGGGCGGCAGGAGGGCTTCCCGATCGGCCGGCCGGCGCTCATCGGCGTAGCGGCCGCGTTCCAGCTCCCGGGCCAGTTCCAGCTCCTCACGACCCGGCTCGTCTTGCTCGAAGCTGCAGCCGAAGTGCTCCGCGAAGCCCCGGCGGAACGCCTCGGCCGCCTCCTGGTAGCCGATGGTCCGGCCGGCGGCCGCGGACAGCCCGATCACCCGGCGCTCGAGGCAGTCGCGCATCTTTTGGCGGGCGGCCTCTCCGGAAGCGCCCGGCATCAGCTCGGCCAGCCGGGGCTGGTCGTTTTCCAGCAGCAGCGAGCCCTGCTCCAGCAGCAGCGAGCCCGCGCCCAGCCCCAGCCGGCGTTGAGCGCTGCCCAGCAGCTTGCGGCCGTGGAAAGCGAGCTCATAGCGGGCGGCGCCGGCGAAACAGGGTTGGCGCAGCGGGTCCCCCGGCTGGCCGCCGGGTTCCGGCGGCGCGCCCGCGAGCTCGGCCCGTACTCCCAGGCTCTCCAGCGCCCGCCGGATCGCCCCGGCGATGATCCGGAAGCTCTCGGACACGGTCTGCCCCAGCCAGGCGGTGTCGCCCGGGCCGATCACGCTGTAGGTCAGCTCGCGGCCATGATAGACCGCCCTTCCGCCGGTGGGGCGGCGCACCAGCTCCAGCCCGCGCTCGCGGCAGCGCTCGCGGTCCAGCTCGCGCTCCAGCCGGCAGTTGCAGCCGACACTGACAGTCGGCCGGCTCCAGCGGTAGAGCCGCAGCAGCGGGCGGTCATGGCCGGGGCGCATCGAGCGCAGCAGGGCCTCATCCAGCGCCATGTTGAAAGCCCCGCTCCCGGGGCCGGTCTCCAGCAGTCGCCACTGCCGGGCTGGTTCGGTCATCTCGCTCCCACTTTACCGCCGCTTACCGGCTGTTCCGGGGGAGGGAGGAAATCCACGATTATATCGGGATTTTCCTCCCTCCTCCGGGCCCCCGTCCGCTTTCCAAAACTTTTTCGCTGGCTTGACACTGCTATCGGACAGCAGGACAGTATCAACTCTCGGTTTCTGTCAGTTGCTCCTCCATCCCCTCGGGCAGGGCGAACGGGCAGCAGACATTCAGCTCCCGCGCCGCCTTGCCCTCGTTGAGCCGCCCCACCGGGGTGGTCACCGGGGCTTTCCGGTCAGCAGGTAGGGGTTCTCCCGCGCCTCGCGGACAATCGCCTCCAGCGCCCGGCAGAAGTCATCCAGAGTTTCCAGGTTCTCGGTCTCGGTGGGCTCGATCATCAGCGCCTCCGGCACAATCAGCGGGAAATAGATGGTCGGGGCGTGGAAACCATAGTCCAGCAGCCGCTTGGCGATGTCCAGGGTCCGCACTCCGAACTGTTTCTGACGGTTGCCGCTGAACACGCACTCGTGCAGGCAGTCGCCGGGATAGGGCAGCTCGAAGCTGCCCTCCAGCCTCGGCGCAGGTAGTTGGCATTGAGCACCGCCATGCTCGGTGACATTTTTCAGCCCCTCGGCGCCCATGCATCCGGATATAGGTCCAGGCCCGCAGCAGCATCCCGAAATTGCCGATAGACCCCATGCAGCTTGCCGATCGACTGCGGGCGGTCGTGGTCCAGGAAATAGCCGCCATCCTCGCGACAGCTCACCACCGGCAGGGGCAGGAACGGCTCCAGGCGGGCGGTCACCCCGACCGGCCCGGCGCCGGGGCCGCCGCCGCCGTGGGGAGTGCTGAAGGTCTTGTGCAGGTTGAAGTGCAGCACATCGACCCCCATGTCTCCCGGACGGGCCCGGCCCAGCAGCGCGTTGAGGTTGGCGCCATCCATGTAGAGCAGGCCCCCGCGCGCGTGCAGGATCTCGGCCGCCCGCGGCAGCCCCGGCTCGAACAGCCCGAGGGTATTGGGGTTGGTGACCATCAGCGCGGCGGTGTCCTGGTCCGCCAGGCGCTGCAGGCTCGGCCAGGTCCATCAGGCCATCGGGCCCGGAGCGCAGCACCACCGGCTCATAGCCGGCGATAGCCACGCTGGCGGGGTTGGTGCCATGCGCGCTGTCGGGGATAATCACCTTGCGCCGCGGCGCGCCCTGGGCCAGGTGATAGGCCCGGACCATCAGCATCCCGGTCAGCTCGCCCTGGGCCCCGGCCGAGGGCTGGAGCGAGACCCGGCTCCAACCCGGCGATCTCGGCCAGGTAGCCGGCAAGCTCGTGCATCACCTGCAGCGCGCCCTGGGTCAGGCCTGGGGGCGCCCGCGGGTGGAGGCGGGCGAAACGGGGGTGACGGGCTGCGGCCTCGTTGATTTTCGGGTTATGTTTCATCGTGCAGGATGCCCAGCGGGTACAGGCCTTTGTCCACGTGGTAGTTGAGCGCGGACAGGTGCACGAAATGCCGCACGGCATCCACTTCGGAGAGCTCGGGCAGCTCGGGGAGATCGCGCCGCAGGGCGCCCGAGGGCAGCAGCTCCGCAATGGGCCGGGCCGGGACATCCAGCGAGGGCAGGCTCACCCCGCGGCGGCCGGGACGGCTCAGCTCGAAGACAGTCGGTTCGGCCATCGGCTTAACGCTTTCCCCTTGAAAGGATTAGAAGCTTAAAAAACACAACCCCCTGTTTCCCCCTTTGCTAAGGGGGACTTCAGGAATACACAACCCCCTGTTTCCCCCTTTGGTAAGGGGGACTGCAAGCACAGCCGCCGACCGGTTACGGCATCGCTCGGGCCGAAGCGGGAACAGTCCCCCCTCGAGGGGGGACTTTAAAGCCGCTACCAACAGGCATTGGAGGGTGGCAAAGGGCCGTATCGCTTCGCTCTTGGCGAAACAATCCAACACACTGTTAGAACTCCATCGTCCCGCCGGGCTCGACCACGGTCACCCGGGCGCTGGTCATCGACTCGACCCGGCGCTTGAACTGCTGGGCATCCTGGGCGATCAGCTCCCAGGTGCCGTAGTGGACCGGCACCACCCGCTTGGCGTGGAGCATCTTGACCGCCTCCAGCGCATCGAGGGGGCCCATCGTGAAATTGTCGCCGATCGGCAGCAGGGCCAGGTCGATGGTGTGCATCCGGCCGATCAGCTCGAACTCCAGGGTCAGGGCGGTGTCGCCCGAGTAGAACAGGGTCTTGCCCTCGAACGTGAGCAGGAAGCCGCAGGGGGTGCAACTGAGGTCCGCCCCCTCGACTCCGCCGCTGTGGAAGGCCGGGGTGAGCTTGACTCCGCCGAACTCGAACTTGTGAAAGCCGCCGAGGTTCATCGGGTGGACCTGGAGCCCCTGTCCCTCGAGCCAGCCGGCCAGCTCGAACGTGGTCACCACCAGCGCTCCGGTGCGCCGGGCGATCGCCACGGTGTCCCCGAGGTGGTCGTAGTGGCCGTGGGAGACCAGGATCGCCTCGCACTGGACCTGGTCCGGCCCCTGGGTGGCGACCGGGTTGCCGCTGAGGAAGGGGTCGAGCAGCACCCGGTGCCGGCCGGTGTCGACCAGGGCCGCGGAGTGCCCGAGGAAGGTCAGACTGGCCATGGAGCACGCTCCTGATGGGATAAAAAGCACGGATGGCGCGGGATTCCCAACGGAACCCCGCGCCGCGCGACATCATCCTCCCGGAGAGTCAATATAAGTCGTGCCGGGGCAATCTTCAAGGGCGGGGGAGCGCCGGGCGGAGCGCCGGGCGGGCGGTCAGGACCGGGCCTCATCCACCACCACCGCGGTTTCGGATTTCCTCGGTGGCTTCGGCTACTGCCGCCGCTCTTTCCTGAAAATAAAGACAATCATCCGGGGAATTTCTTCAGAAAAAATGAGTAGGGCGTGGAGCTATAACCAACCTGTCTTTCGATCCCTCAGAACAAACGATCGAAAAAGTTTGGGAAGGTGAGAGCGGGGTCCGGGGGAGAGAGGAAACCTTTTTCAAAAGGTTTCCTCTCTCCCCCCGGAAAAGCTGGCGATGGTTCAGGGGCGGGGGACGAACAGCCGCGTGAAATTGGCGGCGGTGATCTCCGCCAGCTCCTGCTCTCCGATCCCGCGCATGACAGCGATCGCCGCGGCGGTGTGGACGATCAGCGCCGGCTCGTTGCGGCGGCCTCGAAGGGGGACCGGGGCCAGGTAGGGGGCATCGGTCTCCAGCAGCAGGCGGTCGGCGGGGATACGGCGGACCAGCTCCTGGCTGCCGAAATTGCGGAAGGTGACAGTCCCGCCGAGGCTGAACCAGCAGTCCAGCCGCATGAGGGCCTCCAGGTCGGCGGCATCGCCGGAGAAACAGTGCACCAGCCACGGCGGGTGGGGCTGGCCGGCGCGTTCCGCCAGGATTTCCGCCAGCTCCGGGTAGGCCTCCCGGCAGTGGATCACTGTCGGCAGCCCGACCCGGGCGGAGAGCTCCAGGTGCAGGCGGAACACCTCCCGTTGGGCCGCTGGCGGGCTGTGCATGTAGTGGTAGTCCAGCCCGGTCTCGCCGATCGCCACCACCCGGGGGTCGGCGGCCAGGGAGTCGAAGAAGTCGATCGTGGCGGGCCGCAGCAGACGGGCATCGTGGGGGTGCAGCCCGACTGTCGCCGCCAGCTCCGGGTACCGGGCCGCCTGCTCCAGGGCCAGCACGCTGGTGGGTTCATCGTAGCCGACATTGACAATCCGGGTCACACCCGCCGCGCGGGCCCGCTCGAGGACCGGCTCCAGGTCCTCCGCGAACGCCTGGTCATTGAGGTGGGCGTGGGCATCCTGCCAGGTGAGCGGCATGGGTGGTGATGGTTCCTCTAGAAGCGCGTTGAATGATCTCGCCATCAGGTCTGGAGCGGAGCGACACGGCCTTTTGCCACCCTCCAATGCCTGTTGGTAGCGGCTTTAAAGTCCCCCCTGGAGGGGGGTGGTCCCGGTGTTACCGGGACCGGGGGTGTGAGGGCGGCCACTGCCCCACGGCTGGAGCAACTGCTGGCACTACACCCCCCGGCCCCGCCGGAGGCGGGGCCACCCCCCTCCAGGGGGGACTGTTCCCGTTTCGGCCCGAGTGCTGCCGCAACCGGTTGGGCGGCTGTGAAATCCCCCTTAGCAAAGGGGGAAACAGGGGGTTGTGTTTTTAGATACACCCCTGGCCGCTCCTACTTCACCAATGCCGAAATCTGCCTGAACTCCTCGCTGCCGGCGCGCACCAGCAGCTCGAACAGGGCGCTCTCGGTGCAGGTCAGCACCGCCCCGGCCCGCTCCATCCTTCGCAGGGCGGTCTCCCGGTTGGAAGGGTCGCGGCTGCCGACCGCATCGGCGGCCACCTGCACCCGGTAGCCGGCGGCCAGGGCATCGAGCACAGTCTGCAGCACGCAGACATGGGCCTCGGCCCCGCAGACCAGCAGGGTGCGTTTCCCCGCGGCGGCGATCTGCTCCCGCGGGGCCGTGTCGCCCAGGCAGGAGAAACTGAGCTTCTCGGCGCGGGGGCTTTCCTCCAGCAGCTCGGCCACCGCCGGGACAGTCGACCCCAGCCCCCGGGGGTACTGCTCGGTGGCGATCACCGGCAGGCCCAGCACCCGCGCTCCGGCCACCAGCCGACAAACATTGTCGATCACCCGCTGGCCTTCCGCGATCGCCGGCATCAGCCGTTGCTGCAGGTCGACCACCAGCAGCAGGGTATCCTCGCGGCCCAGCAGCTCGGGGTGCCGCCCGCTTTTTCCGGGAGTGGCGTCCATCAGATCACCGTCCCGGGATAGAGCACCCCGCCGCGGGGGACAATCACGATCCCGCTGCGGATGAAGTAGCCATCGCCATCATAGTCCGGCTCGCCCTGCTTGGAGCGGATCACCACCCCATCGCCGATGGCGGTGTTCTTGTCGATGATCGCGCCCTCGATCCGGCAACTGTGGCCGATCCCCAACGGGACCGAGTGCGGTTTCTGGCGGAAGCCGTTGAGCATCCCGCCGGGCTCCTCGGTCTCGTAGTAGTCGGCGCCGAGGATCAGGCTGTCCCGGATTTCGCTGCCGGAGCGGATCATCTGGCGGTAGCCGACGATCGAGTGCTCGACTCGGGCGTTGTCGACAATGCAGCCCTCGCAGAGGATCGCCCGTCGGACTGTCCCCCCGACCACTTTCACCCCGGGCAGGGAGCGCGAGTGGGTGAACATCGGCCAGTTCTCGCAGTAGAAGTCGAACGGCGGGTTGGGGTCGGTCAGCATCAGGTTGGTCCGGTAGTAGGACTCGATGGTCCCGATGTCCTCCCAGAAGCCATCGAAGACATAGCCGAAGACCCGATACTTTTCCAGCGCGACCGGGATCACCTCGCGGCCGAAATCGACATAGCCCTGCTCGGAGAGCAGCTCGATCAGCGCCCGGCGGCTGAAGACATAGACCCCCATCGAGCCGAGGTGGCGCCGTCCGGCGGGGTCGATCCCGAAGCTGCGGATGAAGCCCTCATCCGAGGCCAGCTGCTGCTGGATTTCCGGTTCCTTGGGCTTTTCCACGAAACGGGTGATCTTGCCATCGCCATCGATCTGCATGATCCCCATCCGGCTGACATCCTCCTGGGGGATCGGCAGGGTGCTGACTGTCACATCGGCCCGCTTCTCCTCGTGGAACGCGAGGATCTTGCGGTAGTCCATCGAGTAGAGCTGGTCGCCGGAGAGGATCAGCACGTAGCGGATGTTCCACTCGGTGATGTAGTGCAGGCTCTGGCGGATGGCATCGGCGGTGCCCTGGAACCACTCGGTGTTGGTGGGGGTCTGCTCGGCGGCCAGAATCTGCACGAAGCCGTTGGAGAAGCGGTCGAACTGGTAGGTCTGGAAGATGTGGCGATGCAGCCCGGTGGAAAGAAACTGTGTCGCCACGAAAATTTTCACCACCTGCGAGTTGATGCAGTTGGACACCGGCACATCGATCAGCCGGAACTTGCCGGCCAGGTTGATCGCCGGTTTGCTGCGGGTGAGGGTGAGCGGGGCCAGTCGCGTCCCCCGGCCGCCGCCGAGGATTACCGCCAGGGTTTCCTTGGTATTCATAATCGGCCTTTTGCTCGGATGGGGAAGCCGTTGGATCAGATTGTATTCTCTGCTTTAATTTATGGAGCGGGAGAGCGCAGTCAAGGGCGGGGAACTGTCATCCCGACAGTGCGGCATGGCTTGCATCCCGGCGGGGAAATGGCTATTTTCCAGCGCGTTCGGCAGCGGGATCGGGGCGGGGGGTGGGCGGATCGCCTGCCGGAGGCCCGATCCGCTCCTGGGCATGACCGACCACAGACCAAGAGAGGCAGATGAATCGACCGATCCCGGAAAGCTGGATGCGCTTCGCGGCGCGGTGGCTCGCTGTCGATGGCGGGCCTGCCCCGGAGCTGGCGTGGCTGCCGGGGGGCGGCTCGCGCCGCGCATTTTTGCGGGTGCGGCTGGGGCGGGTCCCCGCGGTGCTGATGGTCAACCCCGATCCGCCCGCCGATCAGCGGGGGGTGGATGAGAACGACACCTATGTCTACCTGGCCGGCCTGCTGCGGGAGATCGGGGCCGGGCCGCCGGAAGTGTTCGCTTTCGACCGGGAGCAGGGGCTGGTGCTGATGGAGGACCTGGGCGACCGCCGTCTGCTGGAGGAGGTGGCGGCGCGGGGACCGGGCTCGGCCTGGACCCGCGGGATTTACCAGCGCCTGCTGGAGCTGCTATCGGTGCTCCAGCTCGAGGGCGGCCGCCGTTTCGACCCGCAGCGCGGCTTCAATCCGCCCTACGAGGCCGGGTTCATGCTCCGCGCCGAGGGGCTCTATTTCGCCCGCCAGTTCGCCTCGCGGGCCTGGGGCGCGGCGCCGGAGGGACTGGAGCAGGAGCTGGAGCGCCTGGCGGAGATGGCCGGAAGCCTGCTGGGCGAGCCGTTGCTGCTTTACCGCGATTTCCAGAGCAGCAACATCATGCTGGGCGAGGAGGACCATTTGCGGCTGGTGGATTTCCAGGGGGCGCGCCTGGGGCCGCCGGCCTATGACCTGGCGAGCCTGGTGCTCGATCCCTATGTCGCCCTGCCTGCCCCCTTGCGGGAGGAGCTGATCGAGGGCTATTTCGCGCTGGTGGCGCGGAAAGCCCCATCCACCGGGCGCGAGCTGCGGCTCCAGTTCCCATTGGTGGCCGCCCACCGCCTGCTGCAGGTACTCGGGGCCTACGCCAAGCTGGCCGCGGTGGATCGCAAGCCGCAGTTCCTGGACTACGTGCCCCCGGCCCTGGAGCGCCTGTCCGGGCTGCTGAAGGGAGCCGCGTTCGACAGCTTTCCACTCTTGCGCCGCTCGGTCCTCGATCTGCCGCCCGCGATGGCCCAGGGCCGGCTGCCGCTATGAGACCAAGTTAATTTCCGGGGGGAGGGAGAAAACTTTTTGAAAAAAGTTTTCTCCCTCCCCCCAGACCCCCTTTCCACTTTCCAAAACTTTTGCTGTGATCTCGGGTATGTCAGCCGAGGGCTGAATCCGAGCCACCTGGTCCGGAATTGGCCGGGGTGGGGCATGCCCATCTGTTCCAACAAAATCGGCGCTAAGTGGGATTGGCTCGACAGGGGGGTTGGGTCAGCACCTACCGTAGGGGCCGGCCCCCGTGCCGGCCCGCCATTGCCTGCCGGCCCGCCATTGCCTGCGGGCGCGGCATGCCGCGCCCCTACGATGGGCTCCGGGCCGGCGGCTGCAACCTCAAGTTATGCAGCATCAACGGGATCGATGGTAAGGGCGTCCGGCCGGACGCCCTTACCATGGAATCCGGGCCTCCCGCGCGAGCCGAGGTGTGCATCTCTGCCTGCCTTTGCCTTTTACCCCCCAGCGCCCCGCCGGGGCGCTCCGCGGCGGCAACTGTATGAGCCACTTCAATGCAGCGGTTACAAGGCAGCAATCCCATGAGCGGCAGTAGAGGAGGCAAGAGCTGACTGGCAGATGCGCGTCAGCGCTGCCCACGCAGAGGGGCAGCGTAAAGAACCCGCGATTACCAGCGGTCAGTTGAACACCATCATTGGCCGGCGAGTTTTGCGCCGCACAGACTCTTGCTTCTTCTGGTCACAGAAGAAGAAACACCATGACCATCAATGAGTTGACTGCATAGTCGGGAATTTTCAGCCGGCAGGCCCGGATCAAGCTGATTCGGGCCCAGGCGGCCGGCGAGTGGTGGCATCGCCAGGCTTTTTACCCCACTTTCTGTCCTCAAAAGGTGTTTAAAAAATAAGCAGATAGAGCCTGGCGGAAAGCCGGGTAAATTCAGGCGGGAGCCCATTCCGGCAAGCTCTTTCCCTTGGCATTTGTGCTTGGTCGCTATCTGACATCACGGGATAGCCGCTACGGCCGGATATTCGTCTGATCCCTTTTGACCCGAGGTGGCCCGATGCTTCAGCGAACGCTCGCCTGCCTGTTGCTTGTCCTCTGCGCCTGCGGCCGCCCCGCTTCCGAGCGCGCTGTCCCGGCTGAGGAAGCCGCTGCCGCCGGGGTCGTCCCGGCGGGGGTGGACCCGATCGCCGCGTGGCTGCTGGCCTGCCGGGCGGGTCAGGAGGGTTTCGGCTGGTATCCGGGAGATTCGGCGTTCACCTCCTGCACCGGGATGGCGCTGGAGGCCCTGGCCGAGCTGGGCGCCCTGGAGCCCCTGGAGGGCCGGGCCGAGCTGATCGCCTGGATCCAGGCCCGCCAGCAGCCGGATGGCGGCTTCATCGAAAGCGGAGATTACTACCACGGCAAGCCCCTGCCCTGGGGCTCGCCCAGCGCCCTGGAGCCGACCTGGTGGGCGGTGCGGTCGCTGGAGCTGCTGGGGGCGCAGCCCCGCGACCTGTCAGCGGTGGGGCGGTTCATCCATGCCCGGCTCATGGCCGATGGCGGCTACGAGGCTTACGAGTACGCCTGGGGCGGGGCGAAAGCGGCGCTCTATACCACGTTCTGGGCGGTGGCGGCGCTGAAAGCCCTCGGCCTGCCGGTGACAGACTCCGCCCGGACTGTAGAATGGGTGCGCGGGATGCAGCAGACCCGCGATGGCCGCGGGGGGTTTTCCTTAAGCGATGACTATTTCGACTACTCCTCGGTTGCGGGCACCGGCTATGCCATCCGTACCCTGGCCCTGCTGGGAGCGCGTCCCGAGCGGCCGGAGGCGGCGAAAGCTTTCCTGCTCTCCAGCTATGGCCAGGAGGCCGATGGCGGGTTCGAGCTGGGGCATGGCGACCGCTGGAACAATTTCGACCACTACTCGCGGATGCAGGATACTTTTGCCGCGGTCCTCGCCCTGGAGCTGCTGAGGATGCCCCTGGCCGACAGCGACAGCTCCCGCGCCGCCCATCCCCGCGCCGACTGCGCCGCCTGGATTGCTTCCCTCCAGAACCCCGATGGCGGGTTCGGGCGGTTGGGAGTGACCGACCAGACTCCGCTTCCCTCGCCCAGCGAAATGCAGGCCACCTGGCAGGCGGTGCGCTCGCTGCGGCTGCTGGATGCGCCGCGGCCCTCCCCGCGGAGCTGGCGGTGCCCCGCGGATGAGCTGCAGGTTCACCGGCCGTTGCACCTGCACCCGGTGGTCAACGGCGCGGACCCGGCCGAGGTCTGGGCCTATCGCCGGATCGCCCTGCCGATCTACGAGCATTACCTGGCCGAGACCGGCAGCTCGCTGGCGGCGGTGGGGATGGTGATGCGCTGGGTGCGGGCGGCGGTAGGGCCCGAGAATGGGGCCTGGATCACCGGCGGCCGGGGGATCCTGATGCATGGCTGGGGCCAGTGCGGGGCGATGAGCTGGCTCTTGCAGAGCCTCTTGACCGGCATCGACCTGGCCTCCCGCGCCAGTTTCGTGATCGGCGATGTCAACTTGGAAGTGCTGGTGCGGGAGGAGGGCTGGGCGGCCTCCCACTGGTGCCTGCTGATCCCCTTCACCAACGAGTGGCCGGACCCCGCGCTGGCCGCGCCGGATGGCAGCCGCGATGGCTGGAGCGCGCTGGACCTGGTTGTCAGCTACAACGAGCGCCGGCAGAACCTCAACTACCCCTCGCTCACCGAGCTGGGCGATCACCTGTTCGCCACGGTGCGGATCGAGACCATCGACACCGAGACCGGGCGCTGGGGGCGCGAGGTAACGCTGGATACCACCTCCAGCTATGGCTGCGCCGCGGCCGCGGAGCTCTACCCGGACCGGAGCTGGTGAGCGCCCGGCTCCGACCCGCATCCGGCGGGCTCTTCCCGGCTGAAACTTGACTTCGCGGGCAATCGGACCTGAGAATTCAGATGGGCGGTTTTTACCGGGACATGCCCCCTATAATTTCAACCTTTTCGGCCGAGTGTGCGGGATGCTGAGGAAAATCATCGAGGATTTCCGGGTGATCGGGGAACGGGACCCAGCGGCCAAGAACTTTGTGGAGACCCTGCTCTGCCACACCCCGTTCCACGCGATCGTCCTCTACCGGGTCGCCCACGCGCTGCACGGCCTGGGGCTGCCGGTGGCGCCGCGCTTCATCACCGTGCTGGGCCGCTGGTGGGCCGGGGTGGAGATCCATCCCGGGGCGCGGATCGGCCGGCGGTTCTTCATCGACCACGGTACGGGGGTGGTGATCGGCGAGACCGCCGAGATCGGGGATGACTGCGTGCTGTTCCACGGCGTAACCCTGGGCGGCACCGGGCATCACACCGGCAAGCGTCACCCCTCCCTGGGCGACCGGGTGCTGATCGGCACCTCGGCGACCCTGCTGGGACCGATCAAGGTCGGGGATGATGTCAAGATCGGGGCCGAGACCGTGATCATCAACCGCGATGTGCCGCCCAACACGACCGTGGTCGGCGCCCCGGGGATGATTGTCAAGCGCGATGGCAGGAAGGTGACCGAAAAGCTGCCATTGGCCCACTACGCACGGGAGGAGTCGGAGGAGGAACCCGCCGCGCAGCCGGAGGAGGGGCTTCCGGCCCGGGCCCCGCAAACCGCCTCCTGAAGCCCGGCGGCAGTTGCAGACAAAGCGAAACCGGCGGAAGGGGAGACCCTCCGCCGGTTTTCTGTTGCCGCCGGGCTTGAAGCGCCGCCCTAGCGCGTGATGCGCTCAGAGCGACCGGCTCGGGAATCAGGAAAAAACACAACCCCCTGTGTCCCCCTTTGGTCAGGGGGATTGTTCCCGCTGCGCCGCGGCGCTGGTGCAACCGGGTGGGCGGCAGGCTGTCAAGTCCCCCCTGGAGGGCATAAGCGCTAACTTAAAGAGTTTTACCCCAGCTTTCGGTTTGGAACGAACGCTTGCGCGGCGGCTCTCTGAGCCTTTTCGAGATCTCGAACCAGTTTGTGAGGCACCGCTCCAAGCTGAGCCGCGGATTCACCGTGGTCCTAAACAGGTGGAGCATAAATGAGGTCTCTCTCCACAGGCAGCGGGCTCGACCCGACGCTTTCGCGAAGCGGGTACCCCCAGGGGAAAAAACTTTCCCCCGCCACGATGAGAGCCTCGATCAGGAAGGCGACGAAGAGCTTGCCGTGGATCCAGGCTCTGGCCGCTTCGAGATCTGTTTTCTTCAGATGGCCTAATCCCATGATGGACTTTAGCCGCTTGAAAGTCAGCTCTATTTGCCAGCGGCCACGGTACATTTCCAAAACCGTTGTCGCAGGTAGCCGGGCCTCCAAGGTGGTGAACACAAAAATGTATCCTGCGGCTTCAAGGGCTTCCGGCCGGGGTTCATGGCCCTTCCTTTTGCTTTCCCTGATGCTCTGGCGTCGCGCTTTCTCTGCAGCTTCCTTACTCTTTTTAATGGCACAGATTCTTCCGGGGATGAGCCACTCCTCATCCTGGATGGCCACCTCCCAACCGCCGGCCCTCGTTCCACTCAGTGTTCTCAGTTGCTCCAGTAAGGGATAGGGGTGGCCATCCCTTGTCACCAGGGGAACATTTAAGTTGATGCGCACAATCACGTTTCCACCACCACGAACCACGTGGCCAATGCCTGCACGGTGGGCATAACCTCTGTCTGCCAAAAAGAGATCCCCAGCGTGAACGGAGAATCTCTTGAACGATTCGCCCACTTGGGGGCTTGTAAGATAGACCTCATCGCATTGCAGTGAGGGCAAGCCAATCGAATAATGCAGTCTCCAGGTAGAGCCGGTGCTTCCGGGTTCTTGGATGGCGGTGGCGTCGATGATGCGAATCCGCCAGTCCTTTCCAAAGACCGCCGAGGGTTGCTTTGCAACCCAGGTCTTCATCAGTTCAGCGGCCATCCACCGGAACCATTCTCCCGAAGCTTTGAGTCGCTTCAACAAAGCGACGTCAGAGATGGAGGCGAGATTACCCTGCGCGGCCCGCAAGGTGGTTTCTCTCAGCGAACAGCCATCGGCGAGGTGGATCAGCAGGGTTCGGACCAACGACTCCGCACCTGCAAACTTACGGCACCGGCGTAACGCCCCCAGTTCTTTAGCCTTCTGCTGCCAGGTCGCGGGGAAAAAGGTCAGCAATACCTCCCAATCACTGTCCTGGCTGGCGAAATTCTTGATCTCCATCGTCACCCCCTTTCCGTGACGATTATACTGCCACCTCGACCAAAAGGCAAGACTATAAGTTAGCGCTTATGCCCCTGGAGGGGGGTGGCCCCGCCTTCGGCGGGGCCGGGGGGTGTCAGGCCACGATGCTGCACCAGCCACCGATCCCGTGACAGCCAACACCCCCCTGGCAGCTGAAGCTGCCCTCCCCCCTCCAGGGGGGGACTGTGCTCGCTTCGCTCGTAGAGTGACGGCAACTGGTTGAGCCACAGGCTGTCAATCCCCTCCAAACAGAGGGGTGGCGGCGACAGCCGACGGGGTGTGTGGCCTCTTTTCAGCAGCCACTACCCAGGCGTCAGCCTTCGCAGTGAATCACACGCTCTAGAGCAGCTTCTTGATCTCGCTTTCGAAGAACGACTTGGGATGGTATCCCACCACTTTCTGCACCACCTGGCCCTGGCGGTCCAGGATGAAAGTGGTGGGGATGCCGGTGAACACCTCGTAGGCTTCCACCACTTCCGGGTTGAACATCGCCACCGGATAGGTCACGCCGTTTTTCGCGACGAAATTCCGGACCACTTCCGGGCCGGCCTGGTCCATCGAGATTCCCAGGATCACCAGTCCCTGGTCCCGGTAGGCCTGGTAGAGCTCGATGAACTCCGGGATCTCCTTGACGCAGGGCGGGCACCAGGTGGCCCAGAAATCGATGATCGCCACCTTGCCCTCGATGTCCGCCAGCGAGACCGGCTGGCCCTCCAGGGTCTGGAGCTGGAAGGCGGGGGCCTGGGGATTTCCGGCCGGCTGGGCGGCCGGCTGGGCAGCCTGCTGCTCTACGGCCTCGGCGGCGCCATCCCCCCCGCAGGCCAGCCACAGGACCATCCCCAGCACCGGCCATGGCGATCTCAGGTGTTTCAGAAAACTCATCGTTTTGCTCCTTCCCTCAGCGTGGCCTGCTGTCGCCGCTGTCTTACCCGAGATCGATCAGCCCGGGGAACAGCCGGATCAAATATCCACTCAATATGGAAAACATGTCCAGGAAAATCAACACGCCCATCGCCACCAGGAACACTCCGGCCACCAGCTCGATGGTGCGCAGGTGACGGCGCATCCGCCGGTACATCCCCAGGAAACGGTTCAGCGCCAGGCCGGTGGCCAGAAATGGCAGCCCCAGTCCCAGCGAGTAGACTCCCAGCAGCAGCACTCCCGAGCCCACCGAGTTCTGCTGGGCCGCCAGCGCCAGGATCGCCGCCAGGATCGGGCCGATGCAGGGGGTCCAGCCGAACGCGAACGCCGCGCCGATCAGGAAAATCCCCACCAGCCCGAACGAGTTGCGCTGCATGTGGATCCGTTTCTCGTACTCCAGGAACCCCAGCCGCAGGATCCCGGTCAGGTGCAGCCCCAGCAGCACGATCAGCGCCCCGGCCGCCCGGTTGAACCAGACCCGGTGCACGAACAGCAGCCGGCCGATGAAAGAGGCCCCGGCTCCCAGCAGCATGAACACCGCGGTGAAGCCGAGCACGAACAGCAAGGTGCTCAGGAACACCCGGGTGGTCCGGCGGCGGCTGCCGCCCTCGGCCTGCATCTCATCGATCGAGATGCCGGAGACGAACGAGATGTAGGCGGGGATCAGCGGCAGCACGCAGGGGCTGACGAAGGAGAAGACCCCGGCGGTGAAAGCGGTTGCCAGCGATACGCTGCCCATCGGCTTCAGGCTCCTTTCCGCTCCGCGGCGGCGGGTTTCGGCGCGGCGAAAACCCGGCGGAACAGCGCCCGGCTCCCGACCGACAGTTCATCCAGCAACGAGTAGAGCGTGGGGGTAATCACCAGGGTCAGGAAGGTCGAGGTGATCATCCCGCCCAGGATCGCCAGCCCGACCGGCCCCCACATCGCCGCCCGTCCCTCCACGGGGCCGAACAGCCCGGGGAACATCAGCGGCGCGGTCATCGGCAGCAGCGCGAGCACGGTGGTCGAGGCGGTCATCAGGATCGGCCGCAGCCGTTTCTGCACCGCCTCGATGATCGCCTCCCGGCGGGCCAGCCCGCGCGAGCGCAGCAGGTTGATGTAGTCCACCAGGATGATCGCGTTGTTGACCACCACTCCGCAGACGATCAGCACGCCGATGTAGGAGATCGGGCTGAGGTTGGTTTTGGTGGCCAGAAAGATCAGCATCACCCCGACCAGGGCGAACGGCACCGAGAGCATGATCGCCAGCGGGTGGATGAACGACTCGAACAGCGCCGCCAGCAGGATGTAGATCAGCACCAGCGAGAGAATGATCGCGAACTGGCTCTGTCCCTCCGCCTCCACCATGCTCCGGAACCGGCGGCCCAGTTCCCAGGTGTCGCCCGGAGCCAGCGGGATCGTGGCCGCCAGCCGGCTGACCTGCTGGCCCAACTGAAAGATTCCCTGCCCGGCGCTCTTGAGGTGGACCGAAACATTGTACATCCGGTCGTCCTTGTCGATGTCGCGCGGGCCCCGGCCGGACTCGATCCGGGCGACATTGTTCAGGTCGCTGCGCTGGCCCGCGAGGCCGGTGAGCTCCATGGTCCCCAGGCCCTCCCGGTCCACCCGGTCCTCGGCGCCCAGCCCCATCTGGATGTTGATCTCGCGGTTGGGGGCCTTGTAGCGGCTCAAGGGGCGGCTCGAAAGCTGGCTGCTGATCGTGCGCGCCACCTGCTCGGCCGAGACGCCGCTGGCCGCGGCCCGGTCGCGGTCGACATAGACCCGCACCTCCTCCTCGCCCAGCTCGGTGCTCAGGTCGACATCCTCCACCCCGGGCAGCCCCTGCACCATCTGCTCCAACTGGCGGGCATAGCCGCCGAGCTGCTCCATGCTCTCGCCCTTGAACACCACCTCGATGTTGTCGCCCCCGCCGCCGTGGCCGCCGCCGTGGAAATCATCCTGCCACTCGAAGCCGGGCAGGACCGGCAGCAGCTTCTTGATCTCGGCCTGCAGCTCCTGGGTGCTGCGGCCGCCATCCTCCAGGTCGTTGAAGTAGACCTGCACCTCGGCCTCGTTGCGCCGGCCCATCTGCAGCGAGATATTGACCGCGTTGATGTCCAGCTCCGCCTTGCGGGCCAGCAGGTCGGCCTCGACCTTGTCGATGACGCGGGTGGCCTGCTCCATGCTGTAGTTGTGGCTGATCCGGGCCTCGACGAACATCCGCCGCTCGGGGCTCCAGGGCTCGCCCTGCTTGTCGATCAGCTTGTAGAGCAGGAACACTCCCCAGAGGATTCCCGCCACCGAGAGCAGGGTCAGGGCGCGGTGGTGCAGGGCCTTGGTGACCAGGAACACGAAAAAGCGGCGGGTCTGCGGGAAGCTGCGCTCCTTGCCCGGCTCCAGCTTGTGGATGATTCGGGCGCAGAGCAGCGGGACCACGGTCAGCGCCACCAGCAGGCTGGCGATCGAGACCGCGCAGAAGGTCACCCCGAAATCGTTCATGAAGCGCATCATCCCCTGGTTGCCCAGGAAAACCAGCGGGGCGAAGACGATGACATTGGTCAGGATCGAGGCCACCACCGCCATTCCCACCTCGCTCGAACCCGCCAGCGCGGCCTCCACCGCTCCCAGCCGCTGCTCGTTGCGCACCCGGAAGATGTTCTCCAGCACCACGATCGAGGGGTCGACCACGATCCCGATCGCGTAGATCATCCCCATCATCGAGATGATGTTCAGGGTCAGGTCGCTCTTGAATGGCTCCAGGCGCAGAATGTACATCAGGAACAGCGTGAAGACGATCGAGATCGGGATCGCCAGGGCGATCACCAGGGTGTTGCGCAGGTTGCCCAGGAAGAACAGCAGCACCAGCACCGCCAGCCCGCCGCCGATGAGCCCGGCGTTGCGCAGGCTGGTGATGCTGCTGATGATCTCCTGCGACTGGTCCCAGAAGATCTGGTAGTCGATTTCACCATAGCGGGGGTCCTGCTGGATCTCGGTCAGGGTGCGCTTGACCCGCTCGCTGACCTCGATGATGTTGGCGTTGGAGGCCTTGTTGATCCAGATCGAGACCGCATCCCGGCCGTTGAGCCGCTGGATCCAGCGGATGCGGTCGGGGAAATCGAAGCGCACGTCCGCCACCTGCTCCAGCCGCAGGCCCCGGCTGTTGATCGGCAGCTCGGCGATCTCCCGGACATCCTGGAACTGGCCGATCACCCGCAGGCTGTACTTCTTGCCGCCGGTCTCGACATAGCCGGCCGGGTAGTTGACATTGCCGCCGCTGACCAGGCCGGCCAGGTCGCGGGTGTTGACCCCCGCCGCCCGCACCAGCTCCTGGTCCAGGTCGATGTAGATGCTTTTGCGCTTGAGTCCGCCGATGCCGACATTCGCCACCCCTTCCAGCGCCGTCAGCCGCTTCTCCAGCACGTTCTCGACAAAGTTCTCGAACTGGTCGGGGTCGCCGCGCCAGGCCACGCCGAAGTTGAGGATCGGCCAGTCGGTGGTCTGCCAGCGGAAGACCCGCGGCGGATCGGGCATGTCTCTCGGCAGGCGGGGCTGCACCCGATCCAGGCGCTCGCGCACCTCCATCGAGGCGATGTCCATGTCCCGGCCTTCCTCGAACTCCACGCTGACCGAGGCCCCCTCCGCGGAACTGCTGGAGTTGAGGCTGCGCACCCCCGGCACCGTGCCCATCGCCTCCTCGATCGGGCGGGTCACCAGGCGCTCGACCTCCTCGGGATTGCTGCCGGGATAGGAGGCCTGGACGCGCAGGAAGGGGCGGTTGATGTCAGGCAGGAAAATCAGCGGGATCCGGCCCAGGCTCAGCAAGCCCAGCACGAGCATCGACAGTACGACCATCGTGGTGGTGACGGGCCGGTTGACGGCGAACTCGGAAATTTTCATCTTGCGCTACTCGGTTCTGGCACGACGGTTACCGCCTCCGCCTGGAGGCCGGTTCCCGGGTTCCGCGGCGGCGGAATCGGGAGCGACCCCGGCCTCCGGGGCCTCCTCGCCGGCGATCAGCACCCGGGTCCCCTCGTGCAGGCTTTCTTGGCCCATCAGCACCATCCGCTCCCCCTCGGCCAGGCCGCCCAGCAGCTCGAGAGTGTCCCCCTGGGCCAGCCCGATGGTCACCCGGCGGCGGTGCACCATCGAGGAATCATCGATCACGAACACCTCGGGCGACTCGGCATCCGGGATCAGCGCCCGGCGGCTGATCGCCGCCACGTTTTCGTGGGTGGCCACATGGATGAAGACGCTGCAGAACATGCCCGCCCGCAGCTCCGGCTGGCCGGGACCCACCTCGACTGTCACCTTGAGCGTGCCGGTGGTGGGATCGACCACCGGGGCCAGCATCTCCACCCGGCCGGCGAAAGTGCGCTCGGGGAACATCTCGCTCTGGATGCGCACCGGGCTGTCGATCCGGATCCGCCCCATCTCCTTTTCCGGAACGAAGACCCGGGCCCGCAGCTTGCCGATCTCCGCCAACTGGAACAGCACCGTGCCGGTCCGGATCATGTCGCCCTTCTCCACCAGCCGGCGGGTGATGATCCCCCCGAACGGGGCGGTGATCGTGGCGTAGCGCAGGTTGAGCTGGGCCCGCTCGAGCCGGGTCTGGGCGGTCTTGAACTCATACTCCAGGCGGTCGACTTCCGCCTGGCTGGTCAGGTCTTTCTCCAGCATCTGCTTGGCGCGGCCGTAAGTGTCGCCGGCGTTGTCGTAGCTGGCCTGGGCCTCGCGCAGGGCGATCCCCAGGGCGGACTTGTCCAGCTCGGCCAGCACCTGGCCCGGGCGGACCTCCCGGCCCTCCTCGACATTCAGGCGATCGAGCATCCCCTCGACCCGCGCCACCACCTCCACCTCGCGCAGCGCCTCGAGGTGGGCATTACCGAACACGTAGCTCGAAAGATCGGCGCGCCAGGGGATGCCGGCTTCCACGGGCACGGCCTGGGCCATGCCGCCCGGCTGTCCCGGAGGCTGCATCCCGCCCGCGCCCGGACGCCGCTGCGCATCCTCGCCGCCGCGCCCGGCATCGGCCGAGGAGCAGCCCAGCACAGCCACCAGCAGGAACAGCACCGCCATCCAAGCCCGGAAACCGCATCTGATCGCTCTCAACTTGCCACCTCTCGCATCCATCGATAGTTCTTCAAGTGAACTGGGAGTCTCCAGTCTATACACTCCGGGCGCTGGAACGGTTACAACTTTCGCTATCAACTGGCCGCCTTTGGGCGTGTGAGGCACTGCGGAGGCTGACGGCTGGGTAGTGGCTGCTGAAAAGAGGCCACACACCCCGTCGGCTGTCGCCGGGAGCAGGGACATCAGCCAGTGGATAGCGCCTGCCGGTGTAGCGGCTGGTTTAAAACCCGCCACTACCAAGAGCCTGATTACTATTTGCAGCATTGACCGGGGCGAAGCGGGAACGATCCCCCTTAACAAAGGGGGACACCGGGGGTTGTGTATTTTCCCGATTCCCGAGCCGGTCCGCGCTGAGTTCACCACACGCCCTAGAAGTTGGTCTCGATGTACTGCACCGCCGACTCGAGATCCGGGAGGATCTTGGTGCAGAACTTGACCATCCAGGGGTTGCAGTCCTGGTAGGACAGCGGGCTGAAGGCGATCACGAACCGGCCCAGGTTGAACGAGGCGTGGAAAACCTCCATCGCCGTGCCGATCGAGGGCTTGCTGTAGTTGACCAGCACGATGTCGCAGTCCTGGATGTCCTGCAGGTCGAAGCCGACAATCTCGTTGGCCGAGTCCACCTCGCGGTCCTTGAAGTTGCGCCGCATCGGGTCGAGCAGGGTGAAGCGGTCGCCGAACAGCTCCCGGGCCCGCTGGCGCCAGGTGCCGCTCTCATCCGTGGTGCAGTCCATGATCGGCCCGCAAAGGTAGATCACCCGGTTTTTTTTCTTCGTGCTCATGCGCCTGCCTTGTCGGATTGGATTTCCTGCCAGAGGAAGGCCCGAAAATGAAAAAGCCCGCCCGCCTGGCGGCGAGGAGCCAAGAAATATACGCAGTTATCCGGCCGCGGTCGAGCAAAAAGCTCCTTGTCCGGAGCGGCCAGCCTCAGCGCCGGGCGGTGAAGGCCAGGATCAGCACACCCTCGCCATACGAGGGGCCGCCGATCAGGAAGGTGTTGCCGCTGGAGATGCGCAAGACGGTCTCCAGGGCCTCCTCTTTGGAGGAGCGGGGAGAGAGCTTGACCCGCAGCCGGATCTTGCCATTCTCGAAGCCCTCGGCGGTGAGGATCAGCCGGTTCTCACCCAGCAGCCCGAGCTCCTGGCTCTGGCCCTCGTCCAGGCTCAGGCGGTCGGTCCGCTCCAGCCGGCAGGTGGTGTAGGAGAGCTTCTGCAGGTCGTTCCGGATGTCCTTGAGCTCGGGGTCGATCCCCTGGCCGGTGTTTTCGGCGGCCACTTGGCGCAGGACCACTTCGTAGGCTTGCGCGCGGGCGGGCAGGCTCAGCAGCAGCGCCAGGCCCAGGGCCAGTAGCGCCGTGGCGGGACTGATCGGAAAGCTGGTTCGGGACGGCATCATCTATTTCGCCTTGGGAAACGGAGGGCGGTCACTCCGCCGACTCCTGGTGATCGTTGATCCAGATGATCGTATGGCCTTCCTCGGTCGCGGCCGGCTTGAGGATCATGAAGCTGGAGTAGGTGCAGTCGATCGACTCGACCACCAACTCGGCCCGGCCCTGCTCGACCTGCACCGCGAAGAACAGCAGCAATCCGGCTGCGGCCGCGGCCAGCGAGTACCAGGTATAGCGCAGCGCGCCCCGCCGCGCCGGCCGGGCGGACCGGGCCTCGAGCGCCTGGGCCACCCGCCGCCAGCTCCGGGCCAGGCTCAGCTCGTCCGGCTCGCTGGCCCGGCGCAGCCCGGCCAGGGCCAGGCTCGCCAGACGGCAGTCGGCCAGGTGGCCGGCGGCCTCCTGATCGGCGGCGAGCGCCAGCTCGACCTGCCGGCATCGGGCTGCATCCAGTTCTCCATCATAGTAACGATCGAGCAGGTCGGCTGTCAATTCTGACTTCGGCTGCTTCATGTTTCACTCTCCGCTTCGTTGACATTCCAGCGGCGAAGGGTTTCGGCCAGCGCCTTGCGCGCGTAATGCAGGCGGCTCATCACTGTCCCGGCGTTGGCCCCGGTGGCCTCGGCGATCTCGCCGTAGCTCAGGCCGCCGATCTCGCGCAGGATCAGCACCTGGCGGTGTTCCTGGCTCAGGGTCTCCAGGGCGCGCCGCACCAGCTCGTTCAGCTCCCGGTGGTAGAGGGCCTGCTCGGGGCCATCGGCCGGGGGAGCGGCCAACTGCCGGGCCGCCGGCCCATCCTCGTCCAGGCTCTCGGTCGGTCCGCGGCGCTCCCGTCGCACCAGCTTGCGGCGGTAGTCGGTCGCGGCGTTGAGGGCGATCCGGTAGAGCCAGGTGTAGAACGAGCTTTGGCCCCGGAAACGCCCCAGGGAACGGAAAGCCTGAATGAAGGTCTGCTGGGCGATGTCCTCGGCATCCTCGCGGGAGTAGACCATCGAGACCGCCAGCTGGAAAATGCGCCGGTAGTAGCGTTCGTAGAGCCGGCGGTAGGCGTCCTGGGAACCCCGGCGCGCCCCGGCGATCAGTTCCTCGTCCGGGGGGGCCTCGATCCCGGGAGCCGCGCCGGGCGCGCGCTCGGCGTGTTCCCGGCCGGCATCCTGCCTCGGCGATCCGGGCGGCTTCCGGTCACGCTTGCTCATCGTTGCAGTCCCTTAGACGAGGTCGATGGAGCTTTATTCAGGCTGATTGTCGGCCGTTCACTTCTTGCTCAGCTTCTTGGCGGCCTCGCGGCCGGCCTCACTCTCCGGATAGCGCCCGGCCAGCTGGTTGTAGAGCTCGGCGGCCTGCGGCTGGTCTTTGAGCCGCTTCTCGGCCAGTTCCGCCGCCCGCAGCAGGTAGGTCGGGGTCACCGGGTTGTCCGGGAACATCTCGGCCAGCCGCCGGTAGGTGCTGACCGCATAGGCGTAGTTTTTGGTCCGGTCCTCGTAAATTCGGCCGATCTCGATCAGCGCCTCGGCCGCGGGGACCGCGGCGGGGTACTCGGCGACAATCTTTTCGTGATATTCCAGGGCCTTGACCGGGTCATCGAGCCGCTCCAGGTAGATGCCGGCGGTGCGGGCCCAGGCCTCGATGCGGATCTCCTGGAACGGGAAGCGCTCGGCGGTCTGCTGGAGTTGCTGGATCGCCTGGGCCTGGTTGCCCTGGTCGCGGTCGACCTCGGCCAGCATCAGCGAGGCCCGGGCGGCCTCGAGGTCGGCCGGGAAGCGCTCGATCACCTGACCGAACAGGCTGCGCGCCATGGCGAAATTCTTCAGGTTGTGCAGGTAGACGGTGCCGGCGCGGTTGAGCGCCAGGGGCAGGGCCTTGCCCCCCGGCTCGACCAGCTCCGCCGTGCCATAGGCCAGCAGCGCCCGGTGCCAGTCCTCCTGCAGCCGGAACATGTCGCCGCGCACCACCATCACCCGGCCGGCCTCCAGGTCGTAGTCCAGCTCGTAGAGGTAATGCAGGCACTCGGCGGCGACAAAGTCGGACAGGTCCTTGACCCGGGTGTCGGCGACAGTCTGCAGGAAGTCCAGATAGCCGCGGGCCCCGCCGGTGAGCTGGACCTGGCCCTGGGCCACCTTCAGGGAGTGCTGCTTGAGCAGCTCCATGTTGCTGTCGTTGAACAGGGTTTTGAGCCCGCGGTTCTTGCTTCCGGCCAGGTTTTCCAGGTGCTGGCGGCTCTCGGCGGCCAGCGGGCTGGAGGGATAGACATAGAGGGTGCGCAGGAAACCGGCCAGCGCCAGGTCCTCCCGCTTCTGATCCTGGGCGAGGCGCGCCAGCAGGAAGCTGACGCTGTCGGCCCGGGTGGATTGGGGATAGAGGCGACGGAAGATCAGGAAATCATCCGTCAGGCTCTTGCTGTACAGCTCGAACGCGTTGTTGTACTTGCTCATCAGCAGCTGGAAGTAGTCCTCCTCGCCGGGCCGGGCGGCCCGGGCGGCGTCGGGGGCGAGCAGCAGGACCGCGGCGATGATCGCGGCCGAAAGTGCGGCCCACCGGCGGGCGGATGAAAGCATGCGCATCATTCCTCCTCGTGCTGGTCAGGGTGCTCTCCCGTCGGCTCCAGGGCCAGGACCGGCTCCTCGCGCGGCGGAAGGGTATCGGGATTGTCCGGAAATCTCAAAGTGAAAGTCGAACCCAGGCCGGGCGTGCTCTCGACCTCGATGGTCGCCCGCAGCAGGCGGCAGAGCCGGCGGACAATCGCCAGCCCGAGGCCGGTGCCGGGGTGGCGGCGGCTCAAGGAGCCATCGCCCTGGCGGAAAGCCTCGAACACCCGGGGCAGGTCCTCCCGGCGGATGCCCTGGCCGGTGTCGGCCACCGCCAGGAACCAGCCCTCCTGCCCGCTCGCCCGCCCGGCGCGCACGGTGACTGTCCCGCTGTCGGTGAACTTGATCGCGTTGTCCAGCAGCCCCAGCACCAGCCGCGAAAGCAGCTCCGGGTCGGCGCGCACCGCGCCGGGGCCATCCTGCAGCTCCAGCGTTAGCTGCACCGGTTTGTCCTGCAGCAGGGGCCGCGCCAGCTCGGTGATTTCCTCCAGCAGGTCGGTTAGGGGCACCTCCTGCGGGCGCGGCTCGACCTCGTCGAACTCGAAACGGGCCAGGTCCAGGATGCGCTCGATCCGCTCCAGCAGGGCCCGGCTGTTGGCGTAGATGATCCCGAGGCTGCGCTGCTGGCGCTCGCTGAGCTCCCCCTGGCGACCCTCGGCCAGCAGCCGGCTGAAGCCGAGGATCGAGTTGAGCGGGGTCTTGAGCTCGTGGGAGAACGAGGCCAGGAACTCGCCGCGCAGCCGGATCTCCTCCTCGAGCCGCAGCTTGCTGGCGGTTAGCCGCCGGTTGCTCTGCTCGAGGCTGCCGGTGCGCTCACGCACCATCGCCTCCAGCCGGGCGGCGTTCTCCTCGGCGCTGCGGCGGGCCTGGATCACCGCCGGCAGCCAGAGCATAAAGCCGTAGGCCAGGCAGAAACAGCCCGAAAGCTGGAACAGGATCCGCGCCAGGAAACCGGTGGCCGGGGCTTCCAGCCAACGGAACGCGCCGCCGGCCGCGGGGATGAGGGCCAGCAGCTCCGCCAGGCCCCCCAGCAGCAGCAGGCTGAAACCGGCCAGGATGAAAAACCAGCCCCGGTCGCCCAGTTCCGGATTGCGCAGGCTCTGGGCGGCCAGGAAGACCAGGATCGCCAGCATCAGCGCCGACTGGAGCAGGATCAGGGTCGGCGGCGAGCTGAGCACCGAGAGGAACAGGTCGGTGATCGCGATCGCGTTGAAAGCCAGCATCGCCAGGAACATGAAACTGATCAGCGTGGAGCCGAACTGGCGGCCGGAATCCCGGAGGCCGGTCTCCATCTTGCGCTCGTTTCTCGGGAGGCGGTGGCGCGCGCCACCGGCCTTTAAGCGGCGCCTGCGGCGCGATGTTGATTTTTGACGGTCGAAACAGTATGATAATTAGAAATAGCGGTATCTTGACAATTTTATAACACCCACCCAACCGGGAAAGTTCGAAATATCATGCAGCAGACCAAAGGCTCGGGCATGATCTCCAGGACCATCATCCTCGGGATGCTCGCCCAGGGACAGATGCACGGCTACGAGATCCGCAAGCGGATCCTGCAGTCGCTGGGCGAGGCGGCGGACATCAACTTCGGCTCGATCTACTACGGGCTCAAGAGCCTGGCCGACAAGGGCCTGGTGGATTTTGTCGGCGAGGAGCCCGGCCAGGGCTCCCCCGAGCGCTCGGTCTACCGGATCACCCCCAAGGGCCTGGACCACCTCCAGAGCCTGGTGGAAAAGAGCCTGGCCGACACCAGCACCATCCTCAGCCCGGTGGAGGTGGGCCTGCGCTTCCTGGACAGCCTGCCCGATGGGCGGGTGCGCGAGGTGCTGGACCAGCGCTACCGCGACCTCAAGGCGGCCTACGAGCAGCGGCTGTCGCAGCGGGAGGGGCAGGGGGATGGCTCCTCCGATGACTGGCAGAGCTTCATCCGCGAGTACCGCCTCTACCTGCTGGGGGCGGAGGTCCACTGGCTGAAGAACCTGCTGCCCAGGCTGCAGAAGCCCTGAACCTGCCCTCGCCCGCGCGGCTTCGCCACCGGCTTGGCGGCGGATGGGTCCGGCGCTGTCGGCCGGGCCGCCCGCCCTGCGTCCATGCTGTCGCCGCGATCCTCCCCGCCGCCGGACTGTTCGCCGCGCCTCCATCCTCGAAAGACTCTTGACAAATCATTCACTCCCCTGTTAAACAAAGTAACTGCTTTACGGGCATTCCGGCAAGCCCTCCGCTGCTGTCAGCGGCCGGGCGCGTTCGGCCCCGGCGGCCCGAATCACCTCAACCCGAAGCTTCTCAAGGAGAACGGACCATGCGGACCGGAACCCCGAGCCACAGTTGTTTGCGTCCTGGAACCACGGCCGGGTCCTGGCGGGCCCCGCTAATGGTCCTGGGCCTGTCATTGGCAGTCTTGTCGAGCGCTTGCGAATCGCGGGAGGAAGCTCAGATGGCAAAGTACAGTTACAGCGCCCGGGTCGAAACCGATCCCGGCAGCGGCCAGCCGGTGGTGGTGCTCGAGCGCCAGGGGGGCAAGTCGCTGGTGGCCCGGATCGCCCCTCACGCCGGAGCCAACCTCTACAGCCTGGTCTACGATGGGACCGAGCTGCTGCGCGTCCCCCCCAGCCTGAACGAGCTGCCCGGGTACCGCTACGGCACCCCGGTGCTCTACCCGGCCCCCAACCGCATCGCCGGGGGCAAGTTCAGCTACGGCGGCCGGGAGTTCGATTTCGGGATCAACGAGAAGGACCGCTTCCTGCACGCGCTGGTGCACTCGGTGGCCTGGCAGTTCGATCAGCCGACCGCCGACTCCAGCGGGGCCACGCTCCACACCTGGATCGATTTCGCCCCCGGCACCGGCCTCTACCGCCTGTTCGGCTTCGACCACCGCTTCCACCTGATCTTCACGGTCGATGCCGAGGGGGCCCGCTTCACCTACCGGGTCGAGAACCGCGACCAGCAGACCCTGCCGTTCGGCTTCGCCCTCCATCCGTACTTCATCTACCAGGGCGACCCCGCCTCGGCGTTCCTCAAGGTGCCGGCCCAGGCCCACATGGAGGCGGTCGACCTGATGCCCACCGGCCAGCTCGAGCCGCTGGATGGCTCGCAGTATGACCTCCGGGAGTTCTCCCAGGTCGACAAGCTGGTGCTGGATGAGGTCTACTACGGGATGGCGCCCGAGCAGCCGGCGGTGATCGAGTACCGCCAGGCCAAGCTCCGGATCGAGCTGCCCGCCACCCCGGAGTTCACCCACATGGTGGTCTATGCCCAGCCCGAGAACCCGTTCTTCTGTGTCGAGAACCAGACCTGCTCCACCGATGCCCACAACCTGCACGCCCAGGGGATGCGGGATGTGGCCCACCTGCTGGAGGTCGGGCCGGGACAGAGCATGGAGGGCTGGGTGCTGTTGCGGGTCACGCCGCTGGACTGACCGCCGGAAGGGCGACAGCGGCGGGCTTTACTCGCGGGGAGGCTGCCGGAGACGGCGGCCGGGAGCGGATGGTTTTTCTGTGGCTGAGATTGCGTGAAAAATCAGTGGCGCCCTCTTGACCGGCGGTTTAACTTATCGCCATTGAAGCCGTTTCGCTTGATCCAGGTCCAGGACTTTTTCACCCTCGGGAGTACCCCATGAAGAAATACGACAGCAAGGACATCCGCAATGTAGCTGTAGTCGGCCACGGAAGCAGCGGCAAGACTTCGCTCGTCGGAGCGCTGGCCTTTGTCGCCGGGTCTTCCAAACGACTGGGAAGCGTGGATGAGGGCAACAGCCTGACCGACTTCAGCGAGGATGAAATCCAGCGCAAGATCTCGATCAACCTGGCCCTGGCTTTCGCCGAGTGGAACAAGGTCAAGCTCAACCTGATCGACTCGCCGGGCTACCTGGATTTCCTGGGCGATGCCTACGCCGCCCTGCGCGGCGCCGACAATGCCCTGATCGTGGTGCACCCCTCCAACGGGGTGGAGATCGGCACCGAGATGATGTGGCGCCAGGCGGCCGACAACCGGATGCCGGTGGCCTTCTTCATCAGCATGCTGGACAAGGAGCATGCCGATTACGACAAGGTGCTGGGCCAGCTCCAGTCCATCTTCGGGGCCCACCTGGTCCCGCTGACCATCCCGATCGGCCAGGGGCCCGACTTCAAGGGCGTGGTGGACCTGGTCCGCAACCGCGCTTTCCTGGGCGAGAGCGGCGCCGGCAAGGGCGAGGCCCGGGAGGCCGAGATCCCGGCCGGGATCGCCGACCGGGCGGCCGCGGCCCGCAAGGAGTTCATCGAGTCGGTGGCCGAGCTGGATGAGAACCTGATGGAGAAATACCTCGGGGATGAGGAACTGACCGATGAGGAGCTGCATGGGGCCCTGCGCCGGGGAGTGCTGGAGCGGCAGATCATCCCGGTTTTCTGCGGCTCCTCGACCCTGACCTGGGGCGTCCCGCAGTTGCTGGACGGGCTGGCGGGCGTGCTGCCCGACCCGACGATGTTCCCGGCGGTGCAGTGCCGCCAGGCCGAGGGCGAGGGGACAGTGGAGATTGGGCGCGAGGCCTCCGGCTCCCCGGTGGCGTTGGTCTTCAAGACCTACGCCGAGCCCCATGTCGGCGATCTCAGCTACTTCCGGATCTTCTCCGGCAAGCTGGCCTCGGGCGGCGAGCTGCTCAACAGCTCCTCCGGGGCGGTCGAGCGTTTCGGGCACCTCAGCGTCATGCAGGGCCGCGACCGGATCGAGGTCGATGAGCTGCCGGCCGGCGACATCGGCGTGGTGGCCAAGCTCAAGGAAACCCACACCGGCAACACCCTCTGCGGCAAGGAACGGCCGGTGGTGGTCCCGCCGGTGGAGTTCCCGAAGCCGGTGATGAATGTCTCGATCATCCCCAAGATCCGCGGCGATGAGGACAAGATTTCCACCGGGCTGCGCAAGCTGCAGGAGGAGGACCAGACCGTCCAGAGCTTCTTCGATGGCGAGCTGCACCAGCAGATTGTCTGGGGGATGGGCGAGCTGCACCTGGATGTGATCCTGGCCAAGCTGCGCCGCAAGTTCAATGTCGAGGCCGAATACATCAAGCCGCGCATCCCGTACAAAGAGACCATCAAGAAGCAGGCCGAGGGCCAGGGCAAGTACAAGAAGCAGAGCGGCGGCCGGGGCCAGTACGGCGACTGCTGGGTCCGTCTCAAGCCGCTGGCTCGCGGCGATGGCCTCCAGTTTGTCGATGCGGTGGTCGGCGGCGTGATCCCCGGCAAGTTCGTCCCCTCGGTGGAAAAGGGCGTGCGCGAGGCCGCCGGCAAGGGCGTGCTGGCCGGCTATCAGGTGGTGGACTTTGTCGCCGAGTGTTTCGATGGCAGCTACCACTCGGTCGACTCCTCCGATGTCGCCTTCCAGGTGGCCGGCAGCATGGCCTTCCAGAAGGTGGTGATGCTGGCCGACCCCTACCTGCTGGAGCCGATCCTCAAGGTCGAGGTGCTGGTGCCCGAGGATTACATGGGCGATGTGATCGGCGACCTGAACCAGCGGCGGGGGAGAATCCAGGGGATGACCGGCGAGGGCAGCTTCCAGAAGGTCAGCGTGCTGGTGCCCCAGGCCGAGATGTACAAGTACTCCACCAGCCTGCGCTCGATGACCCAGGGCCGCGGGATGTTCACCAGCGAGTTCTCCCACTACGAGGAGGTCCCGCGGGATGCGGCCGAGAAGGTGATCGAGGAGAGCCGCAAGGAGCGGGAGGGGCAGTAGTCCGGCCCGACCGACGGCAGTCGGCAAGCAGCGAACCCCGGGAGGCGGCAGCGACCGCCTGCCCGGGGTTTTGCATTGCGGGCGGAAAAAAGGTTCATCCGTCTATTCCGGGGAAAGCTTCAGCCCGCTGCTAATCCCGTAAATCCTTTGGATTTTTCTACTTCTGTGACCAGAAGTAGCAAGAGTCTTTAGAAGCCAAGGCCGCGAAGCTGAAGGATCAATCAGCTCTTCAATGGGCGGCGGTGTGCTTGCGGTAGCCAATCGCTCCCGTAGCGGTCGCCGCGTTTCGCGCCATCCCTGGCGCTGCAACGCCATGGCCTGCCGGGCTCTCTCGCTTCGTAGCAGTAGCCACGATGGAAATAGGGAAAATCACCCGCCGCTGCCTTTTGCCTCCAGCCGCGGCCCGCAAGGCTTTGCCCCCAGCCGGTATCCCTTCCGTCATGGCCAATCCCAACCTTCACCGCGCCGGGCGTGGCCGTAACGGCGGGTTTGAAACCCGCCGCTACGATGGGCTCCGGGCCTGCTGCTGCAACCTCAAGTTATGCAACATCACCGGGATCGAGGGTAGGGGCGTCCGGCCGGACGCCCCTGCGGCCAGCTCCGGGCTGGCTGAGGCGGCCGGAAAAGCTGACACCCCCCGGCCCCGCTGCAAGCGGGGCCACCCCCTCCAGGGGGGAATCATCGCCGGACACCCAGCCAGTTGCTCCACATCCACGGGCGGAGCAAACACAGTCCCCCCTGGAGGGGGGTGGCGGCGTCAGCCGCCGGGGGGTGTAATGTCCAGGCGCCGCGCCAGATGTTGGGGTGTGGCCGGCGAGTTTTGCGCCGCACAGACTCTTGCTTCTTCTGGTCACAGAAGAAGAAACATAATGATAACCAAAGAGATAGCTGCACCGCCGGGAATTTGTGTCCCAAAGCCCGGGAAGGGTCTATTCCGGCTCCCCCGCCGGCAGAAGCTCTCACCCCGGAATTCCCGGATGAACCGAAAAAAAGGAGGCCCCGGGAGCTGCAACTCCCGGGGCCCGAATGCACAAAACACTTCCGCGAAGAAGTCGTCACCGGGGGTCGGTAACAGTGAAGCTGTTTGTGCATTTGACCCTTGCGGGTCACATTTTTTATCGGCAGGCGGGGAAAATACTTTAAAAAACATTGAAAAAGTTCCCAATCCATCCGTTGAAAGTGATGGCCATCACCGGAAATGAGCTGCGGGGCCGGGCCCCCCCGGCTGATCCCGCGGCGGACCGGGTGTTTTGGAAAACGGTTGAAAAAGCCCCTCCGCTGTGGTAAGCTCGGGGTAGCGGGACCTCTCGACCTCAACCGCGGGCCGCCATGAAAAAAATTGCCGTCATCTCGGTCAAGGGTGGGGTGGGCAAGACCACCACGACAGTCAACCTCGGGCATGGGCTGTCACTCAATGGCAAGCGGGTGATCCTGATCGATTGCGACCCGCAGAACAACCTGGCCGACATCTTCGACCTGCCGGGCGAGGGGGGACTGGAGTGCCTGCTGCGCGGGCGGCGGGCCGTGATCAGCGAGGTGCGGCGGGGGCTGTTCGTGATCCCCTCCGGGGGCCGGGGGCTGGTGGAGGCCGAGTGGGAGCTGGCGCGCGGGCGGGACAACTTTCAGGTGCTGGGCCGCGAGCTGGAGGACCTGGCCAACAGCGATTACGTGCTGCTCGACTGCAGCAGCGCGATGAACCTGGTGAACATCAACGCCCTGACTTTCTGCGACCAGGTGATCATCCCGGTCGGGATGGATTATTTCTCGATCAACGGGCTGAAGAACACGTTCGAGCTGATCCGCCATGTCTGCCAGCAGACCGGCCACCAGCTTCGTCTGCTGGGGATCCTCTCGACCATGTTCGATCCCCGGACCCGGATCAGCCGCGAGATTTACGGCCTGCTGTACCGGATGTTCCCCAAGGAGGTCTTCCGGACCGTGATCCACAGCAATGTCAGGCTGCGCGAGGCCCCGGCTTTCGGCCAGACCATCTTCGAGTACGACATCGGCTCGACCGGGGCCCGGGATTATATCAAGCTCACCGCGGAGGTGCTGGCCCATGACCGCTAACCCATGCCCGCCAAGGGTACTGACAGTCGCCGGTTCCGACAGCGGCGGCGGGGCCGGCATCCAGGCCGACCTCAAGACTTTTCAGAGCTTCGGCTGCTTCGGGATGAGCGCGGTGACCGCTTTGACCGCCCAGAACTCTCAGGGAGTGCGGGGGGTCTGGCCGGTGAGCGGAGCGTTCATCCGGCTCCAGCTCGAGGCGGTGTTCGAGGACATCGGGGTCGAGGCCCTCAAGTGCGGGATGCTGGCCGACCGCGAGGTGGTGGAGGCGGTGGCCGAAGTGCTGGAGCGCTGGCCCGATCCGCCGCTGGTGCTGGACACGGTGCTGCTGGCCAAGAGCGGGGATGCGCTCCTGGCGGACCGGGCGGTGGAGGTGCTGGTCGAGCGGCTGTTTCCCCGGGCGCTGCTGGTCACCCCCAATGCCGAGGAGGCCCGGCGGCTGACCGGCCTGCCGGTCGAGAGCCCGGAGGAGATGGAACAGGCGGCGCACCGGCTGCGGCGGATGGGGGCGCGGGCGGTGCTGGTCAAGGGCGGCCACCTGCCGGGCGAGCGGCTGACCGACCTGCTGCTCTTGCCCGATGGGGCGCTGGTGAAGTTCGAGGGTCGAAGGATCGCCACGCCGCATACGCATGGGACCGGCTGTACCTTAAGCGCGGCGATCACCGCCGGGCTGGCCCGGGGATTGAGTCTGGAGCGGGCGGTGGAGGTCGGCCGCGAGTATGTGCTGCAGGGGATCATGCTCTCGCACCCGACCGGCCGGGGCTATGGCACCCTCGGCCACCGGCCGGTGGAGCTGGAGTGATGATTTCGCGCGAGGCCCGGCGGCTGATTCCGACCGATCAGCCTGGAATCTTGCCATCCCGGCGAAAATTCAGCCCAAGTGATAATCCATAAAAAGTTTGGGGAAAAGGGAGGGGGTCCGGGGGAGGGGAAAACCCTTTTTCAAAAGGGTTTTCCCCTCCCCCGCCAGCTTGCGGCCTCAGGCCAGGTGGGCCCGCCAGCCGCCATCATCGACATAGCCCCGGCGCAGGTAGTGCAGGGTGAGCTCGCTGGCGTGCGGGGCCAGGCGCTCGTTCCACTGGCGCATCTCTTCGGCGGTCATCGGAGTGAAGTTGGCCGCCAGCCGCGCCGCGCTCTCGACATGCTCGACCGTGTGCATCCCGAGGATGATCCCGTGCACCGGCAGGCTCAGGCCGTAGCGCAGCAGCTCCTCGCCCGGGGCTTTGCCATCGTCCGGCTGTTGCGAGATCAGCCGTCGCTGGCCGGTGATCTTGAAGGCCCAGACCCCGATCCCCTGCTCGTTGGCCAGCGGGATCGAGAGGTCCTGGAAGCCCTGGCTGCCATCGTACCGCTCGAACTCGAAGGCGAACGGGACATTGCTGGCATTGGCGGCGTGCAACGAAACATCGAACTGGAAGCGCCGGAGGGCCTCGGCCAGGGCGACCGGGTTGCCGTGGCTGGTCACTCCGATGTGGCGCACCAGCTTCTGCTCCTTCAGCTTGCTCAGGGTTTCCAGCGCGCCGGAGCTGAACATCGCCTCCACATCCTGCTGCGACATCAGCCCGTGCATGTTGGCCACATCGACATAGTCGGTGCGGAAGCTGGCCAGGGTCCCCTCGAAATCTTTCATCAGCTTGTCGTAGCCCGCATCGGGCAAGTACTTGGTGCTGAGGTAGACCTCCTGGCGGTGGCCCTCCAGCGCCATCCCGAAACGCTTCTGGCTGCGGCCGTTGTCATATTCGGCGCCGGAGTCGAAGTAGTTGATCCCCTTGCGGCGGGCCAGGTCGATCAGCGCCACCGCCTGATCGTCTTTTTCGATCATCGACAGGGCGCTGCCGCCGCCGAACCCGATGATCGAGACCTCCATCGCGGTCTTGCCCAGGCGTTTCCTGGGGATTATCGCCTCGCCCGGGGCGCCGCCGCCCGAGCAGGCCCCGGCGACCCCGGCCAGGGCCGCGCCCGCGGCCCCCAGCTTGAAGAAACCTCTCCGGCTGACTCGGCCGCGCTCCAGCTTGTCCTTCCGGTCCATGATCTCTCCAGAGTCCTTGAATTGACGGCAACGGCACCGTTTTTCGATGCCGGATGGGGGAGCTACTGTTGATCCTCCAGCGAGCGCAGGTCGATCCCCAGGGCCACCGCCACCGCCCCCATCACGGTCCAGCTGCTGACCGAAGCGCCGCTCACTGCCTCCACCGGCAGCCGCTGCCCCGCGATGATCCGCTGCGGGATGCGCTCGGCCGCCACCGGGTGGAGCCAGCTCGAGTCGGTGATCGTGATCTCGGTGATCACGCTGTCCCGCAGCACGACCCGCACCGCGGCCATGCAGGTGATCTGGTCATTGACCGGCTCGGACCAGTCGCCCTCGAAGACCCCGGAGGCGGTGTCCAGCACCGAGTAGGCCATCAGGCTGAGGAGTTGGTCGGGGGTGCTGCTCGCGGTATCGTTCGCGGCCGAGGCCGGGGAGGAGGCCGGTCCGGCGGGAGGCGTCGCCCCGCCGCCGCAGCCGGCCGTGAGTTGGAGCGATAGGACCGCGGTCATTGCCAGGCTGGTCAATCTGCGTGCCATGAGCTCTCGCTGACTGTGGTGACAGGATCCGGGCCGGGGTATGGGACCATCGGTTTCCGGCCGGATCGGTGCGGGTTGGGAAGGCTACAAGTTGCCTGATTTTTGCCAGATACGCAAGGTTTTTCCCGGGTTTCAGACCGGGGCCGGGCCCTCGGCGCCGGGGTGGGCCGGGATCAGCTTGAGGAAAGCCCGGTTGGCTCCCCCATCCGTCTGTTCCTCCCAGCGGACCACCTTGCCCGCCAGCTCCTCGGCCGGGCCATCCGGAGACAGCTTCAGGGTGAAGAACAGCAGGTCGTTCTGGTGGAGCTGCTCCGCGGTCGAGAGCACCAGCTCGCCCCGTCCGACCGCCACCACTGTCCCCTCCTGCTCACCGAGCGACAGCGCGCGCTCATGACGGTAGCGCAGGGTCAGTTGCGGGTCCCAGGCGTAGACCCGGTAACGCACCGGCACCCGGTAGGTGGCGTGGTAGTACTCCCGGGGCTGGAGGCTTTCCAGCCGGTCGGCGTGGGCCAGCAGCAGCACCGGGTCTTCCGGGTGCTCCAGGTCCTGCACCGGGTGGGTCTGGAAACGATAGTAGCCATCCTGCTCGCGGTAGAACGATACATTGAACAACTGGCCGCGCAGGATTCGGAAGCCCTGCTGCCCGAGGCAGGGGTTGAGCACGGCGATCGCCTCGGAGTCGGAGTCCAGCACCACCGAGGGCAGGTAGATCCGGCCGTGCCCCTCGCAGTTGAATTCCAGCATCAGGCGCTGGCCGGGCTTGAGCTGGATTGTCGCGGCGATGTTGCCGAAATGGTAGTCCACATCGCCGAACAGCTTCTTGCGCAGGCCGAAGATCAGGTGGATCTGGGCGTGGGCTTCCGGAGAGGTGCGGATGCGGTCGGTCAACTCGTGGATCAGCGGGCCGAAAAAGCGGTTGAAGCCGCGCACGGAGCCGAACACCAGCGCCGGGTGCACCGGCGAGCCCCGCCGCATCATCGCCAGCAGCAGCCGGATCTCCTCGGGACGGAGCCGGTGCTTGGCCGCGCTCGCCAGCAGGTAGCGGCGGGCCTGGCGGCGTAAAACCAGGCGGCGCAGCCAAAGGATCAGCATCACCAGCGCCACCAGGGCCAGCACCAGGGCCACAGCCTCCAGGATTACTTCCGGTCCCTGGTGCGGCAGAACAAAGTTCTTGAGCACTTCCCGGAAACTCTCGTCCATCCGCGGCTCCGGCACAGGAAAGTGAGGGTTTCCCTCCCGCCGCCCATCCCGACAATTGGAATATAGTTCCGGACCATCCGCCGGACAACATTTTCTGCAAGCCCCGGCGCAACCGTTGACTCCGCCGCGGCCTGGTGCTATAAAATAAGATGTCCCGCGGATCGGCGTCAGGGGTGCCGACGGCTGCCTGCCGCCACGGACCGGAACCTGAGCTCGCCCTGCCGTTTCACTCGATGCAGTTTCCGTAAGGAGAGGACCATGCGCCGCAAGCTCGATCGCCGCCAGTTTCTCGAAACCGTGGGCCTGACCGGCCTGGCCGCCCTGGGCGGGATCGCCTGCAACCGCCCGGGGAATCCCGGGGAGGCCGCCTCCCAGGCCGTCCCCGCCGACAGTCCGGCCCGGATCGCCGCCGGAGGGCCGCGAGCCGGGCTGTGCACGATCGCTTTCCAGGAGCGCCCGCTGGATGAGGTGATCGAGCTGGCCGCCCAGGCCGGGTTCGATGGGATCGAGCCCTGGGGCAAGCCGGACCACCTGCCGCTGGACACCCCCGATGAGCGGGTGATCGCGGTGCGGGAAAAGGTCGAGGGGCTGGGGATGATCGTGGCCCACTATGGCAGCTACGTGCGGCTGGGCGAGCAGCTCGACCCGGAGCAGCAGGGGCGCGACATGGCCCGGGCGGTCCAGATCACCAAGCTCCTGGGCGCGCCGATCATCCGCATCTGGGCCGGCAGCAGGAACAGCGAGGAGTTGATCCCGGAAGACTGGGAACAGATTGTCGCGGATGGCAAGCGGTTCTGCGCCCTGGCCGAGCCCGCGAACATCATCCTGGCCCTGGAGATGCACGGCAACACCCTGACCAACACGGCCGCCGCGACCCTCGAGCTGATCGAGCGGGTGGGCAGTCCCGTCATGCGCGCCAACTACCAGCCGGTGGCGCCGGAGGACCCCTACGAGCGGGCGCGGCTGGTGGCTCCCCACGTGGTGATGGTCCATGCCCAGAACTGGGAGCAGGATGGCCGCAGCCAGGCGCTGATCGGCCAGGGGATTGTCGACTACCGCCGGATCTACGAGATCCTCCAGCCGGCCGGGTTCCAGGGCTTCTTCGAGGCGGAGTTCGTCAAGGGCGATACTTTCGAGCAGAAGGTCGAGTCCGCCCGGGCCGATGCCGCGTTCATCCACAGCCTCGGGGCCTGAGCGGCGAGAGGATTGACGGCTGTTCCGGGGGAGAGGGAAAACCTTTTGAAAAAGGTTTTCCCTCCCCCCGGTCCCCCTCTCCTTTTCCCAAACTTTTTGCGGATTAAACCACATCGGCGGAACTGGCCGTCGGGGCGTCGGCCGGTCGCTCCGACGACCGATCCGATGATTCCGCCTGATCCGGACAATAGGAGAAAACCCGTAATTGCTTGTAGGGGCGGGGCATGCCCCGCCCCTAAGGCCCAACTCCATGCAACGAAGCATGGAACCTGCCTTGAAGAAAAGGATTACATGCCGGGGGGTGGGGCGGTCTTTGGGCCGCGGCTGGAGGCAAAAGACAGCGGAGCCATTGCCGCGCAATTTCCATCGCGGCAGCCATGAAATGAAGCGGGTCGGCAGGCCATGCGTGCAGCGCCAGGGATGGCGCGAAACGCGGCGACCGGTGTGGGAGCGTTTTACTTCCTCGGACACACCGTAATTTATTGAATACCTTAATGTTGCTTCAGCTTCGCGGCCTTGGCTTTAAAAGACTCTTGCTACTTCTGGTCACAGAAGTAGAAAAATCCGAAGGATTTACGGGATATAGAACAAGCTGAAGATTTCCCTCCAGCCCTTTTTGGTCACAAAAAGTAACCAGCCGTCAGGCTTCAGAAATTGCCAAGCGATCCGGGGCTTTCGCCCCGCTGCGTCTTCCCGAAATTCCCGGATGAACCAACTTTTTGCGGATTAAACCACATCGGCGGAACTGGCCGTAGCGTCCGGCCGGACGCCCTTCCATCTGCGGGGGACACTGAAGACCTCGACCGGATGAGCCGTCTGTTCAGGAGGATTGACAACCAGGGGCCGCTCCCGATGGCACGGGGGCGGCCCCTTTGGTTTGCAAGTGCGAATCGAGAATCAGGCCACGCGCTCCCAGCCGAGGCGGCTCAACACCCAGTAGATCACCCCCACCATCACCGCGGCCACCCCCAGCAGCAATGTCGCCTGCGCCCACTCCATCAGCAGCAGCTTGCCCACCCCGAACAGCACGCAGTAGATCAGCGCCGCGCTGGCGATCCAGGCCGCAAACAGCGGCCCGAAGCCGGTGTCGCCCTTGACCTCCGGCACCAGGGCCTCGATCTTCCGCCAGCCGATGCCGCCCGGGTGCACCCGGCGGTAGAACTGCTTGAGGTGTTCGAGCTTCACCGGCGGGGTGAGCAGGGTGGTTGTCAGCCAGACCACGGTGGTGACCCCGACGATGATGAACAGGCTGTTGGGGAAGACGACAGCGGTATAGTAGTGCAGATACCCGTAAGTCAGGAACGGGGCGATCAGGCCCGAAATCTCGCTCCAGGCGTTGACCCGCCACCAGTACCAGCGCAGGATGAATACCAGCCCCACCCCGGCGCCGGCCTCGACGATGAAGGTCCAGGTCCCGGAGATGGTCTCCAGCATGGTGGTGATCCACAGCCCCACCGCCATCATCAGCACCGTGGTCAGCCGGCTGGCGGTGACATAATGGCGTTCGCTGCCCTGCTTTTTCAGGAACCGCTTGTAGCAGTCGTTGATCAGGTAGCTGGTCCCCAGGTTGAGCTGGGTGGCGATGGTCGACATGTAGGCGGCGAAGAAGGCGGCGATCAGGAGCCCCTTCAGTCCGACCGGCAGGTGGTCGCGGATGATCAGCACGAAGCCATCGCCCTTGTTGCTCGCCGGCAGGTCCGGGTAGAGGATCACCGAGGCCAGCGCCACCAGCACCCAGGGCCAGGGCCGCACGCAGTAGTGGGCGATCGTGAACCAGAGGGTGGCGAACAGGCTGTGCTTCTCATCCTTGGCCGACATCATCCGCTGGGCGATGTAGCCGCCGCCGCCCGGCTCGGCCCCCGGGTACCAGGAAGCCCACCACATCACCCCGACATAGGCCAGGAAGGCGGCGACAGTCAGGGCCAGCATCGCTACAGCCCCGGTTCCGGGCGCAGCTCCACCCAGGGTCGGCAGGAAGTTGAGGGTCTCGGCCGGCAGCTTGGCCTTGATCCCCGCGATCCCGCCTACCTCCGGCAGGCCCAGCGCCACCACCGCCAGGATGATGCAGCCGGTCATCGCCGTGAGGAAGTGCAGGGCATCGACCACCGCCGAGCCCAGCAGCCCGCTGGCCGCGACATAGATGGTGACGATCGCCATGCAGCCGGCCACCACCAGCACCATGTTGTCCCAGCCCAGCATGATGTTGAGGATCTTGTACATCGCCAGGTTGACCCAGGCGATCACCACGCAGTTGATGAACAACCCCAGGTAGATCGAGCGGAAACCCCGCAGGAATGCGGCCGAGGCCCCCGAGTAGCGCAGCTCGATGAACTCGATGTCGGTCAGGATCTTTGCCCTGCGCCAGAGTCGGCTGAAGAAGAACACGGTCAGGGTGCTGCCCAGGAAGAAGCACCACCAGAACCAGTTGCCGGCGATTCCGTTCTTGGCCACCAGCTCGGTCACCGCCAGCGGGGTGTCGGCGGCGAAAGTGGTGGCGACCATCGAGGTCCCGGCGATGTACCAGGGCAGGTTGCGGCCGCCGAGGAAGAAGTCCTGCACGCTGCGCCCGGCGCGACGGGCGAAGTACAGGCTGACCATCAGCACGAGGACGAAATAACCGAAGAAAATCAGCCAGTCCAACCGGTTCAGTACCATCGAGCGGCCTCCATTGCGGGGATGAGGGGCTTGGGGATCGGTTGGTAGATTGTAAGCAGGTTCGGGGGAGAAGGGAAGGTTTTTATGCCGAATGGCTCCGGCAGGTATCATTCAAGCGTGTTAAAAACTGTTTAAAAAACACAACCCCCTGTTTCCCCCTTTATTAAGGGAAATTTCAAAGCCGCAACTGACTATCATTTGAGAGTAACACACAGCCATGCAGCTTCGCTCCAGGCCTGGTGGCAAACAAATTCGACACACTTTCGCAAGCTGCCGACTATCCCGCGTAAAACTTTCGAAAAAGTTTGGGAAGGTGGGAAGGGGGGCCGGGGGGAGGGCGGAAACCTTTTCCAAAAGGTTTCCGCCCTCCCCCCGGAAAATATGCTTTTGTAAAGGGGATGAATAATCTTGCTGTCGGCCTGTGCGGGCGGATAGATTGGATCGCGTTCGCCTGATTGGGGTGCGGTTTGACGCGGCCCCGGCCCTGGCGTTTCATTTCGGCTGCCGGCGCGGGACCGCGCCAGGAGGAGCTTAGATGAGCGAGTTGCTGATCGGGACGGGCGGAGTGCCCCACTCGGCGCAAGACCCCAGCCTGGAGGCGGGGGTGCGCCGCATCCATGAGCTGGGGCTGGATTGCCTGGAGGCGGAGTTTGTCCACGGGGTGCGGATGGGGACCGAGGCGGCCGAGCGGGTCGGGCGGCTGGCCGCGGACCTCAAGATCGCGCTCACCTGCCACGGGCCCTACTACATCAACCTCAACGCGGTCGAGCCGGAAAAGCGCGCGGCCTCGGTGCGGCGCATCCTCGATACCGCCCGGGTTGGCCGGGCGCTGGGAGCCGGCAGCATCACTTTCCACCCGGGATTCTACCTGGGGCAGGACCCGGAAGCGGTCCACGCGACCATCCGCGAGGGGCTGGCCGGGATCGCCGCCACGCTCGCGGCCGAGGGTAACCGCGTGCCGATCTCTCCCGAGCTGACCGGCAAGCCGACCCAGTTCGGCAGCCTGGAGGAGTTGCTGCGCCTCTGCCGCGAGGTGGAAAACCTCCATCTCTGCCTCGATTTCGCCCACGCCCACGCTCGGAGCGGCGGCGCGGTCAACAGCTACGCGGAGTTCCGTGGGATGCTGGAGACAGTGGAGCGCGCGCTGGGGCATCCCGCCCTGGAGCGGCTGCACCTGCATGTGGCGGGGATCGAGTACACTCCCAAGGGCGAGCGCCAGCACCTGGACCTGGAGGAGAGCGATCTGCGCTGGCGGGAGCTGCTGCAGGCGCTGAAGGAAATGGGCGTCGGGGGCTGGCTGATCTGCGAGAGCCCCAGCCTGGAGGCGGATGCGGTGCTGCTGAAAGAAGCCTGGCGGAAGCTTTAATGAACCAGCGAAAAAGTTTTGGAAAGTGGAAAGGGGGATCGGGGGGAAGGCATCCCTGGGGGAGGGAGGAAACCTTTTCCAAAAGGTTTCCTCCCTCCCCCAGGAACGTCCGATCATCTTCAAGAGGGCCAGCTCACAGCTCCAGGAACGCCTCGCGCGACGCGCCGCAGTCAGGGCAGATTTCCGGCGGCTGCTCATCTTCCTCGCGATAGCCGCAGACCCGGCAGATCCAGATTGTCATCGCCGACCTCCTAGCTGTGGCGCGCCGCGCCCGTTCAGACGTTGAAGCGGAAGTTGATGATGTCGCCATCCTGCACCGGGTAAATCTTGCCCTCCAGGCGCAGCCGTCCCAGCTCTTTCATCCGGGCCATGCTCGGCTCGCGGATAAAGTCCTCGTAGGAGACCACCTCGGCGCGGATGAAGCCGCGCTGGATGTCGGAGTGGATCTTGCCCGCGGCGTTGACCGCATCGGTGCCGCGCTCGATGGTCCAGGCCCGGACCTCATCCTTGCCGACCGTGAAGAAAGCGATCAGGCTCATCAGCTCATACGCCGCCCGGATGAATTTTTCCCGGGCCGGGCGCTCGATCCCCAGCGCCTCGAGAAACTCCCGCCGCTCCTCCTCGCTCTCCAGCTCGGCGAGTTGCTGCTCGACCGTGGCGCATAAAACGACCGCATCGGGGTGCCGCTCCAGCGCCGCGGGCGTGCCGGCAAGATTGTCCTCGCCGGTGTTGAGCAACACCAGCCTGGGCTTGAGCGACAGGAAGGTGAAGCCGACCAGGGAGCGCTGGTCCTCGGCCGAAAGGTTCAGCTCGCGCAACGGCCGCGCCTCATCCAGCGCCGCCCGGCAGCGTTCCAGCAACTGCCACTCGGCCGAGCCTTTCTTGCTCTCTTTCTCGATCCGGGCCTGGCGCTTCTCGACCACCGCCAGGTCGGCCAGCACCAGCTCGTCATCGATCCCGCGGATGTCGGCCGCCGGGTCGATCCGGCTCAAGGGGTGGCTCACCGCCTCGTTGGCAAAGTCGCGCACCACCACCGCGAACGCATCGACCACGCGCATGTGGGTCAGGGTCTGGCTGTCGAAGCCGCCGCTGGCGGTGGCGGAGATGCCGGCCAGATCGACGAAGCTCACCTCGGCATGGGTGGTCTTTTTCGGCTGGAAGATCGCGCTCAACCGGTCGATGCGCTCATCCGGCACCTTGATCAGCCCGATATTGGCTTCCTTGCTCCCGGCGGTGAGGAAGCTGTCGACCCGGGCGTGCATCCCGGTCAGGGTGTTGAAGACCGTGGTTTTGCCCGAGAGCGGGTAACCGATCAGTCCGATTTTCATGGTTTGGCCACGATGGGGGTGGAAGTGAGGGACAGGCTCCGCCACGCGGCGGGGGAGCCTGTCCTCGCAATCAGTTCGAAGTCGGGAAGGGGTGGATCATGCCGCGGAGCTCGCTCCGGACGCCGATGAGGTCAGGCGGTCCGCCTTTTAGTCCTGGCGCTGCTCCTGGTCAGCCGGAGGGCTCGGGTTCTGGCTCTGGGAGTAGTTGCTGGAAGGGGCGGGACGCGACCGGCGCTGCTCTTCCCGCATTTCCTCTGCCTTGGGCAGATCTTCCTGGATTTCTTTCAGGCTGCTCTTGAACGAGCGGATGCTCTTGCCCAGCGAGGAGCCGATCTCCGGCAGCCGCTTGGCGCCGAACAGCAGCAACGCCAGGAAGCAGATGATGATGACTTCGGCGTATCCCAGGTTCCCAAACATGTGTCCTCCTGATGGGATGTGTCAGCTCGCGGAAGCAATACCGACTGCACGGGGGCGTACGCCCGCGGATGCGATGCCCGTGCCGGATTTGGCCCCAAATTAACGCATCGGCCCCGTAAAGTAAAGCGTTTTCCCCGGGTTAAGGGAAAGCTGCCCGCCTGAACCGTTCTACCCCGCAGCCCGCAGGGAGTGCCAGAGAATCTCCAGCGCCTTGACCGCCGCGCGGTGACGGACCTGGGCGCGGTCCCCGGCCAGGCGCAAGCTCCGTACGCTCACGCCCTCGGGCCCGGCCAGGGCGATGCAGACTGTCCCCACCGGCTTGTCGGGAGCGCCGCCCTCCGGCCCGGCGATCCCGGTCACCGCCAGGGCGTGGCTGGCCCCGGTCACCCGCAGCGCGCCTTCCGCCATCGCCCGGGCCACCGGCTCGCTCACCGCCCCGTGCCGTTCGAGCAGGGCCGCGGGCACCTCCAGCAGCTTTTCTTTGAGCCGGTTGGAGTAGCAGACCACCGCGCCCAGGAAAAACCGGCTGGCGCCGGGGGCCTCGGTGAGCTGCTTGCCGAGCAGGCCCCCGGTGCAGCTCTCGGCCGCGGCCAGGGTCGCCCCGCGACCGGTGAGCAGCTCGCCGATCACTTCCGGCAGGCCGCGCTCATCGCGGGTGAAGCAGCATTCGCGTAAGGTGGCGGCCACATGGTCGGCCACCCGCTCCACCGGCGGGGCGGCCGCAGCCCCGCCGAGCGGGGCGGAGATCACCACATCCACCGCGCCGCCATGGGGATAGTAGTACAGCAGGGAGCGTTCCTCCTCGCTCAGCGCCTCCTCGATCCGCTCGGCGATCACGCTCTCGCCGACCCCCACCGTGCGCACGATCCGGCTGGCCATCCGCGCCGGGGCGAAGCGCCGGGTGAGGTAGGGCAGCACCTGCTCCTCGAGCAGCCCCTCCAGCTCGGGCGGGACCCCGGGCAGCAGGAACAGCAGCTTGCCCTCGCGCTCCAGCAGCAGTCCGCTGGCGGTGCCGCGGGGGTTGGGCAGCACCAGCGCGCCCTCGGGCACCTCGGCCTGGCCCACGCTGCGCGCGGGGATGTCCGGGTAGCCCATCCGGCGGAACAGCGCCCGCAGGGACTCGCTGAGCTGCGGGTCGGTTACCAGCCGGCAGCCGGCCCAGTCGCAGGCGGCCGGCTTGGTGACATCATCCCGGGTGGGCCCGAGGCCTCCCGAGGCGATGATGATCTCTGTGGCCCGGAACAGCTCCGAGATCGCGCGGACGATGGTCGCCCGGTCATCGCCCACCACCCGCACCTCGTTCACCCCGAACCCGGCGGCGTAGAGCCGGGCCGAGAGGAAGCGGGCGTTGGTGTTGACGATCCGGCCCTTGAGCAGCTCGGTGCCGATGGTCAGCAGGCTCACGTCCACGTCGAGGATCCCCACATCGTCAGCGCGGAGTAAATCGCCGCCACCAGGTCATCGCTCATCACGCCCCAGCCGCCGGGCAGGTCCTCGGCCTGGCGGGCCGGCGGGAGCTTGACCACGTCGAAGTAGCGGAACAGGAAAAAGCCCAGGAGCACGGTGTAGACTGTCACCGGGACAAAGGCCATGGTCAGGAACATCGCCGCGATCTCGTCGATCACCATCCGGCCGTCATCGTGCCCCCAGCAGCGCTCGGCGCGGGTGGTGACGAACACCCCGAAGAAGAACACCACCACGGTCAGCGCCAGGGCCAGCGGCACGCTCCACCACGGGGCCAGCAGCAGGATGATCGCCCCGGCCCAGGCCGAGCCCACGGTCCCGGGGGCGAATGGGAAATAGCCCGGCCCGAGGCCGGCGGACATGATCCGGCAGAACAGGTTCATGAGCGGGACTGGTGGCGGAGGGTGGGCAGGTTGCGGATCAGGTACTCGGCGGCCGAGGCCAGCGACAGGACGATCGCCAGGGTCAGCACCACCAGGTTGAGGTAGTAGTGGTAGCGGTCGAACCACGGATAGCCCCAGCCCGGCTGCTGGAGGATCATCCGGTGGTGGAAGAAATGCACCAGCACCGAGCCGATGAAGAACATCTGGAAGGAGGTCTTGAACTTGGCCAGCCGGCTGGCGCTGAGCACCAGGCCCTGGCCCATCGCATAGTAGCGCAGCCCGGTGACCAGCACCTCCCGGCCCAGCAGGATCACCACCACCGGCAGGGTGACGAAGGAGACGATCTCGGAGCTTGAGCTCAGCAGATAGAACGGAATCAGGGTGGCGGCCAGCAGGAACTTGTCGGCCATCGGGTCGACCAGCTTGCCGAAGTTGCTGACAATCTTGTGCCGCCGGGCCAGGGAGCCATCGAAGATGTCGGTCAGGGCGGCGATCACGAACAGGTAGTAGAGCAGCAGGAAATCGCTGGGTCCAGAGGCGGTCAGCAGCAGGTAGGCGATCACCGGGCTGAAAGCGATCCGGGTGAGAGTGAGGATGTTGGGTACGTGGCGCAAGACCCCTCCGGCGCTCGTTCAGGCGGAAAGGCCCCCTGCGGTACGGTCCCGGGGGAAAGGCCGGCCTGGCGGCCGATCAGCCGTTTCCCCCGAGGCGGTGCCGGCCATGGAGGGCCTGGCTGATAGTGAAAGAATCGGCGTACTCGAGATGGCCGCCGGCGGGCAGGCCGCAGGCGATCCTGGTCACCCGGACCTGACGGTCGCCAAGCAGGCGCTGGATGTAAAGCGCCGTGGCATCCCCCTCGACACTGGGGTTGGTGGCCACGATCACTTCCTCCACCGGGACTTCGGCCCGGTCGATCCGGCGCAGCAACTGGTCGAACGACAGGTCGTCCGGCCCGACGCCATCCAGCGGGCTCAGCCGCCCGCCCAGCACATGGTACAGCCCGCGGAACGAGCTGCTGTGCTCGATGGCGCGGATGTCGCTCGGTTCCTCGATCACGCAGATCGAGCGGCGGTCGCGGCGCGGGTCGGTGCAGAACTCGCACGGGTCGGTCTCGGTGATGTTGCGGCAGACCGAGCAGAAGATCACTTTCTCCTTCAGCTCGCGGATCGCCTCGGCCAGGCTCAGCGCCTGGTCCTCCGGCACCTTGAGCAGGTGGTAGGCCAGCCTGCCGGCGGTCTTCTCGCCGATCCCCGGTAGCCGGCTGAATGACTTGATCAGCTTTTCCAGCGTCCTCGACATCGATCCTTCACTCACCGAACATCCCAGAGAGAAACGGCGGCAGATTCAGCCCGCCGGTGATTTTCGACATTTCCTGGCCCATGATCTCGCGGCTCTGCTGGAGGGCCTTGTTGACCGCGGCGGCGACCAGTTCCTCGAGCATCTCGACATCCTTGGCATCCACCACTTCCGGATCGATCCGCAACTCGATCAGCTCCTGCTTGCCGTTGACCACAGCACGCACCATCCCGCCACCACTGGTCGCCTCCACCCGCTTATTTTCCAGCTCAAGCTGCAACTGCCTGAACTTGCCCTGGATCTTCTGTGCCTGCTGCAGCAGTTGAGTGATGTTATTCATGGCCGTATCCTTGGAGAGGTTTCCAAAACCCACGGGAACAATCCGCTCTCGTGTTCGACTGCAACTGCCTGTTGCCACCGCGCCGTCAGGAAAGCACCTCGGGGTCGAAGAGCTCGTTGAGCTTGCCGACCAGCGGGTTGGCGCGGCCCACCTCGCGGATGGCCTGTGCGCCGGGGGCGGACGGCTCCTCCCGGCTCCGGGCCGGCTGGTTCCCGGATCGGGGCTCCGGGGCGGTCTCGATCCGCAACTCCAGCCGTTCCATCCCGAACAGCCCGCGGATCACTTCGTCCACCAGCCGGCGGTTGTCCGGCTGGCCCAGCAACTCCAAATCACGACGCTGCCCGGCGCCGATCTTCAGCACCAGCAGCCCGTCCTGATAGCTTTCCGGCTCCAGCGAGCCGACAATCGGCCCGAGGCTGATCCGGCGGGCCTTGACCAGCTCGGCCACCCGGCTCCAGTCGCGACGGATCGCCGCCAGGTCCACCGGCCCGGCCTTGCGGGGCGGCTCGACCGGGGGCGGCGCGGCGGCTGCGGGCCGGCCGGTCGCTGTCGGCTGGGGCGGCGACTGAGGCATCGCGGCAGCCGGAGAGGACCAGGCTGGTCCCGGTTCGCGAGTAGCGGGGGGGGGACCGGGTGAGGCGGCGGCCGGCCGATGGGGGGCGGCAGGATGCTCCGCCGGGGGAGCGGCCGGGCGGCGAACCGCGCCGGACCCATCCGCGCCATGCTCCAGCCTTGAGATAAGTTCGCTAATATTAATACTTTTCTCCATCATTGTCAATCGCACCAGCAGCAGCTCCAGCGAGATCTTCTGCTGGCCGCTGCGCTTGATCGTTTCCTCGAAACCCAGGATCAGCTGCAGCGAGCGCACCAAGTCCCCTATCTCCATCCGGTCGGCCAGTTCGGCGTAGCGATCGGCCTGGGCCGGCGAGACCGCGGTCACCTCCGGCTCGCGGCCCCCGAGCTTGAAGACCATCAGGTTGCGGTAGTGGCGCACCAGCTCGCCGTAGAACTCCTCCAGGTCTACCCCGGAGTCGGCCAGACGGTCGATGAATTCCACCGCCTCGGCGCTGCGGCGCTCCAGCACCAGCCGGCTCAGCTCGAAAAACAGCCCGGAGTCGAGCAGCCCCAGCACCTGGCCGGCCCGCTCCACGCCATAGTCGCCATCGCAGAAAGCGATCACCTGGTCGCACAGGCTCAGGGCATCGCGCATCGCCCCATCGGCCTTGCGGGCGATCATCGCCACCACCTCCGGGGGCATCGCGATCTCCTCGGCCCGCAGCACGTGCTCCAGGCGGGAGATCATCCGGGCCGGCGCGACCGCCTTGAAGTCGAAGCGCTGGCAACGGGAGAGGATGGTCGGCGGCACCTTGTGCGGCGCGGTGGTGGCGAAGATGAAGATCACGTGGCTCGGCGGCTCCTCCAGCGTCTTGAGCAGAGCGTTGAAGGCCTCCGGGGTCAGCATGTGCACTTCATCGATGATGTAGACCTTGTAGCGGCTGCTGCTGGGAGCGTAGCCGACCCGCTCGCGCAGATCGCGGATCTCGTCGATCCCGCGGTTGCTGGCCCCGTCGATCTCCAGCACGTCCAGCGCGCGGCCCTCGATGATCTGGCGGCAGCTGTCGCAGGCATTGCAGGGGTCCTGGCCCACCGGGCTCGGGCAGTTGACCGCCCGGGCCAGCAGCCGGGCGGTGCTGGTCTTGCCCACCCCGCGCGGCCCCGAGAACAGGTAGGAATGGCTGATCCTCCCCGAGGAAATCGCGTTGACCAGCGTCCGGGTCACGTGCTCCTGGGCGATGATGTCCCCGAAGGTCAGGGGACGGTACTTGCGGGCGAGGACCAGATAGCTCATCGGCGGCGGCGACCGGGTTCGAGGGTGGATAAGGTCCCATAAAGATAGTCTCCCGGGCCCCGCTTGGCAATGGTAACCTTGACGCTCAAGGGCCCCCGGGAGTTTTGTGAGCGTCTAAATATAACAATGGTAAGGGATTATATAAATAGTAATCAAAAGAGTCAACTTTGAGTGGAAGGGATGAGTCGAGATCAAGCTTAGGGGAGGCCCGCCAACCGGCTTTCCCAGGGGCAATCAAGAGCCGGGCTTGATGAGGGGCCATTATTCTGATCACGATCATCCGCACCCTGGCCCAGAAGTTTTCACAGGGTGAATCGTCGGGGCGTGACGAACGGAACCGGCAAGCAGCGGAACGAGTATTACCATGGATGTGGCTGACCTGCCAACCTGTTGGATTGCCAAAATACTTGCACGGTACGACCGGTGAGAATATAATAAGGTGAGCGGAGGGAACACCCATGGAGAAGAGCGCCAAATACTATATTGTCCGGCACACCAAGAGTGGACAGGTTGTGGCCAGAATAAGTGATGGAGATGGTTGCAAGCGGGGCGGGAGAGTTGATCCCGAGGTGGCGAGCATGGCTGAGCTAATTATCAAAAGACATCAGGTGACATGGAGAGAGCTGGCCAAGATCTAACCATGAAATATCTATCGATCCAGGCTATTCTCTTTCTCCATTACCGATTGGTGACAGAGTTTGATGGCGAGACTCTTGGAGGGGACAATCCAGGGCTCGACAAGCGAGTTTTGATCAACCCCGAATCTCTGGAGTTTGTGCTCGCAGAGATTCGGGGTTTGGTTTATCCATACCATCAATACTCAACCCTGGTTGAAAAAGCGGCGGTGGTGGGCTGGAGAATCATCACGAGACACGTGTTCTTCGATGGGAACAAGCGGGCGGGGTTGGCTTCAAGCTTTTTGATGCTGAATGTGAACGGCTATCTGATCCGGAGCCGCGAGGGTGAGGCGGAAGAGATCGCCGTGGGAATCGCCAAAGGCGAAGTGACTCTGGAGAAGTATGTCGAATGGTTACGGGAACGGATGATACCGGTCCGTGAGGAGCGGTGCCCCTGAAGGGACTGATCCCCACCCCCAAGGAGATCCGGTAAGCCGGACAGCGCGGCCCGCGGGAGCTTGTCCCGCGGGCCGCAGGTTTTGACCGATGGCCGATCTCAGTGGTAGGTCAGCAGGTTGCCGAGGACCGGCACCCCCTCGCCATCGAGGCGGAGAATCTCCAGCTCGTGCTCGCCCGCTTCGAACTCGTAGTGCCAGAACAACGGCTCGCGGCGGTCGTGGTAGTCCCCCTTGAGCGTCACCTCCTCCACCAGCTCGCCATCCAGGTAAAGCCGGCAGCGGGCCGAGTTGCGGTCGTCCTCCAACCGGCCCTCGAGCACGAAGCCGCGGCCGGAGAACTTGACTTTCACCGGCTCGCCCTCCACCCGCAGCCCGTGCAGGTTGCGTTTCTCGGTGGGAGTCAGGCCCGCGAAAGCCACTTCCACCGCGGCCGGGGGCGCCGGCTCCTGCCGCTCGATGGTCCAGGATGCGTCGCTCACCTGGCCGCCGCCGCGCTTGACCAGCTCCGCGGCCAGGCGGTAGTTGACCGCGTAGACATCCTGCAGGCTGTAGTCCGAGTAGCTGAACTTGAGGTTTTCTACCTTGTCCAGCCCCAGCTTCCAGCGGTCGGGGATGTTGCTGAAGCCGAGCAGGGTGCCCAGCACCCCGGCGGCATTGGAGGGGTTGCAATCGGAGTCCTGGCCGCAGCGGGTGGCGATGTCGATGGTTTTTCCCATGTCGCCGCCGCCGTAGAGCAGCCCGATCGCGATGTAGGCCCCATTGATCAGGGCATCGATGTTGAACGGATCGAGCGCCCCGTGGGGGCAGCCCAGATCCTGGGCCCATTTCTTCTGCACCTCGTACCAGGTGAGCTTCCAGTCATCCGGGTACTGGCGCCACCAGGCCAGCACATCGGTGATGCACTGCCGGTACTTGCTCTCGACCGGCAGGCTCAGCAGGGCCTGCTCGACCACGCTGGCAATGTCTTGTTCCAGGTAGGCGTGGCTGTACATCGCCGCGACAAACACCCCGCCGTAGACCCCATCGCCGTAGTTCATGATGTGGCCGACCTTGTCGGCGTAGGCCAGGGCGGTGTTGGGCATGCCCGGCGAGATCAGCCCGATGAAGTCGGCCTCGATCTGGAAGTCGATGTCATCGGCATGGGGGTTGTGCTTCCAGTGGCCCGACAAGGGGGGCATCACCCCGTTGAGGATGTTCCAGCGCGCGGACTGGTTGGCGTGCCAGAGGGCGAAGCCCGCGGTGGCGAACTTGGTCGCCATCGCCTCGACCGGGGCATCCAGGCCCTGCTTGTCCAGCACCGCCAGGAAGGCCAGGTCCATGTAGAGGTCATCGTACAGGCCGGGCGAGTTCTGGTAGAACCAGAGCAGCTTGGTGTCATCCCACTCCAGCGGGACATAGTCCTGGATCCAGGTCCCGAGCCAGCGGAACTCGGTGGGGCCGCCATAGGTGCAGCCGACCGTCTGGCCGACCCAGCCGCCCTTGATCTTGTCCCGGATGGTCGCGGCATCCAGGGTGACTGTCGCCGCCCGCAGCGGCAGAGCCGTCAGCACGCCCGTTAGGAGCGTAGCGAGCAGCGCAGCGTGCAGCAGTGGGCCGATCCGATGTATCTTCCCGCGCATCAAGGCACTCCTCTTCGTTAGAGCGTGTGATGAACTTGGTGTAGGTATCTGGGCAGTGCGGCCGGCAAAGGCACACACCCCGGCCCGCCTGCGGCGGGCCACCCCTCTCGAGAGGGGATCGAAACCGCTATCGTTCAATCGCTTAGCTCAAAGCTCCGGCCGAAGCCGGACCAGTCCCCCTTAACAAAGGGGGACACCGGGGGTTGTGTTCTTTCCCACTGCTGAGTTCATAACACCCTCTAAGGACAGGTTTCCCGCCGGCTCTCAGCCGACCTTGAGGAAGATCTGCCGCTTGTAGAGCCAGTAGACCGCGTACCAGAAGACCGCCAGCACCAGGGTCGAGTGGAGGATCACCCCCAGGTCGCCCAAGGGGCCCAGCGGGCCGCGGGTGAAAGTGCCGAGCCAGTCATCGACATTGCCGCGCAGCATCTGGACCAGCACGTAGATCGCGATCGAGTTCATCCCCACCACCTTGAAGATGAAGGTCCAGCCCTTCCAGCCCTTGACATCGATCGCCCAGTAGAAGACGGCCATCAGCAGGAACGCCCAGCCGGCGGCGAAGACCGCCCAGCTCGGGGTCCAGATCCGCTTGACCACCGGCACCACCGGCCCGAGCAGCAGCCCGGCGGCGATGAACGCCAGCCCGGCGAAGATCAGGATCAGGGTCTTGCGGCTGCCGCCGAGCCGCTGGTCGCGCAGCAGCTCGCCGGCCATGATCCCGAAGATCACCGTCGCGATCGAGCAGATCGCGTTGTAGCTGGTGTAGCCGCCGCTGTCATCGCGGCCGAGGATCGTCAGATCGAGCCAGGAGGCGAAATTGGCGTTTTTGGCCCAGGGGCCGCCCGCGCCGATCCCGGGGTAGAACTGGAAGGTCGCCCAGACAAACAGCAGCACCCCCAGCGCCGCCAGGGCCTGGACCTTCATCCCCCGGCCGAGCACGAAGAAAGCGAAGAAGTAAGCGATGGCGATCTGCTGCAGGACAGTGGTGAAGTTGGGGAAGACCTCGTTTTTGTGGATCATCACGATCCCCATCCCGATCACGAGCAGGGTCAGCGAGCGCCGGATCACGTGACGGAACTGCTGCGAGCGGCTTTCGCCGCGGGCCTGGCGGATCGCGAAAGCGAACGGCATCGCCGCGCCGACAATGAAGATGAACGAGGGCTGGATCAGGTCCCAGAGCACGCAACCCTCCCAGGCCACGTGGTCCACCTGGAGGGCCAGCCAGGCCCAGCCCGGATTGTCGGCCAGCGCCCCCAGCCCGAAACCGGCCGAGGCCATCAGGAACATCGTGAAGCCGCGGTAGATATCCAGCGACAGCAGCCGCTTGCTCCCGGAGGGGGCGGCGCCTTTCTTCGATGTCGGGCGGATTTCCGGCTCCGGCGGCAGCAGGGCGCTGCTCCCGGTGGTGGCGGTGCTCATGGCGATCTCCCCGGATTAAGGTTTTGACTCGCTCCAGCGTGCGCGGTGAGTTCGGGCCGGTGGGCGGAAGTGTCGTGGAGGCTCGCGGAAACGCTCCTGCGGCACCAAATCAACATGATGATCCAAAGCCGGCGGCTTGGCAAGTGTTTTTTCGGCTTGACGGGCCTTGTCCGGCGATTATTTTTGCAGCATCCGGCAGTTCCCGCTCCGGGCGAGGCTCGAAGGCGGGGCAGCTTACTGTCACCTCAATCGAAGGAGGTCGGCCGATGGACCGTCGCCGCTTTCTGGAACAGGGCCTGTTCGCCGCCGGGGGGCTTTCCCTGGCGGGCGCCAAGGCCCAGGCCGCCGGGGAGGAGGCCGGAGCGCCGCGGATGAAGTACCGTACCCTCGGCCGGACCGGCCTCGAGGTGAGCGAGGTCTGTTTCGGCACCTACGGCTGGCAGAACACCGCGGTGATGCAGGCCGGGATCGAGGCCGGCCTCAACCTGATCTGCACCTGCCCGGACTACCAGAGCGGCGCCGCCGAGCGCGCGATCGCCCCGGCCCTGGCCGGTCGCCGCGAGCGGGTGGCGGTGCTCTCCGGCCCGACCTGCGACAAGGACCCGGACGAGCGCCAGTTGCTGGCCCGGGCCGAGGAGAGCCTGAAGAACCTCGGGACCGACCGGCTGGAAATTTTCCTGGCCCACCAGGCCGAGAGCGTGAAGAACATCGAGAACCCGGCGATCCCCCGGGCGTTCGAGAAGCTGAAAAAAGCCGGCAAGGCGCGCTTCCTGGGAATCTCCACCCACAACGCCGACCTGGAGCAGATGCTGGGACGGGCGATCGGGCTGGGTTACTTCGATGTCCTGCTCTGCCGCTACAACTTCATGGAGTACCCGCGGCAGATGGAGCTTTTCCAGCGGGCGGCGGAAGCCGGGATCGGGGTGATCGTCTTCAAGGTGCGGGCCGGGGCCCGGGAGCACGAGGTCCAGGCGCTGGAGGCCAAGGGCCTGGAACTGGGGATGGCCCGGGTGCGTTGGGCGCTGTCCAACCCCCACGTCAGCTCGGTCTGTGTCCATTTTTCCAGCTTCGGGGCCGTGCAGCAGGCCCGCGAGGCGGTGTCGAAACAGCTCTCGCTGGAGGATGAGCGCCTGCTGGAGCAGTATCGCCTGGCGTTCGGCCGCAGCTACTGCCGTTTCTGCGGAAGCTGCGCCGGGGCCTGCCCCCGGGGAGTGGACATCGCCCGGGTGATGCGCTACCGGATGTACTTTACCGACTACGGGCTGCAGAAAGCGGCGCTGGAGGGCTATCATGCCCTGCCGCCAAGCTGCCGTCCCGAGGCCTGCGAACACTGCCCGGCTCCCTGCCAGACCGCCTGCCCCCACGGCCTGGCCACCCGCGACAACCTGCTCCGGGCCCGGGAGGAACTGACTCTGGCCTGAGGCATTGCCGATAGCCGCATTTTCCGGGGAGGGAGAAAACCTTTTTCAAAAGGTTTTCTCCCTCCGCCCAGGCCGCCCTTCCACTTTCCCAAACTTTTTGCTGATTCAAGGCTGGATCTCGGGTGGCGGCCTGGGATGTCTCCCCTTTCGACTGATCCGTAACCGCCGGACCAGGCGGCGGCGCTTTCCCGGAAGCCTCGCCTCACCGGTTTTCCCGGCAGCGCCGGGCGAGCCTCTTGCTGCTTCCGCCACAGGATCTTCAAAAATCTCCGGCCTGGTCTTGTTTGTCACACCTTCTTGAGATAGAATAAAATAGAGAGATACTCGCCTGGAGGGAAAGCGGTAGTCCGGTCAGGCCATCGGCCCGGAAGCCCGGGCCTCTCGCTCCCGATCCGGCCGGCCCGGGAGGGGTCGGCTCGCAATTCCACCCTCAGCTGGGAGGTCTGGCCATGAAGGCAGCTTTGCTCTTTACCGGGGGCAGCCCGGTGGTGATCCTCACCTCGCACGACTCGATCGAGTCGTCGCAGTTGATCGGCAAGCTCGAGGCCAAGGGGATCGACAAGTTCATCGCCTACGAGATCCCGCTGCACCTGGCCCGGGCCCGCTACGGCGGGCATTTCGATGTCGTCATGGATGACCTGCGGGAAAGCGATGACCTGCGGATCCTGGACTACAACGGGCAACGGGCGTTCCGCCTCTTCCGTCTGGAAGAGCTTGGCGAGCCCTTCCTGCACGAGGGGGTGCCCCTGTCTCAGCCAGCCTAGGAGGAACAGATGTCGATACCGAGCAAGATCCAGAGCTTCCTCGAGCACGAGAGAGTGCAATACGAAGTGCTCAGCCACCGCACCACTTTCACCGCCCAGGAGACCGCCGCCTCGATCCACGCCCCGGGCCGGGAGGTGGCCAAGCCGGTGATTGTCAAGGATGGCAAGGAGGGCCGCTCGTTCGCGATGGCGGTCACCGATGCCCCGCACCTGGTCAATCTGCAGCGTTTCGCCGGTCTGACCGGAATGCAGGATGTCCGGCTGGCGGAAGAGCAGGAGATCCGGTTGCTGTTTCCGGACTGTGAGCCGGGGGCGATGCCTCCGCTGGGCAACCTTTACGGCCTGCCGACCTATGTCGACCGGAAGCTGGAGGAGGATGAGTTCATCTCCTTCAACGCCGGCAGCCACACCGAGGTGGTGCGGATGCGCTACGATGATTTCAAGCGGCTGGTCCACCCCCAGGTCGGGAGCTTCGCCCTGGGCGCCTGAGCGGCGCCGAAGCCCGGGAGGGGCGGGAAAACGATCTCCCGGCGTACAAATAACGAGGGCGGCAGCGCACCTGTTGTCGGGTCGCTCCCGCCCTTTCGCTGCGGCGCCACCGTGCGCCGGCCGGCGGCGGCGCTGAAATCACCTTGACCGTCCTGCTGTGCGAAAACTCCTATCTATGCCGTTATCTCATTGATTGTCATTGTTTTTCTTCTTTTGTGACCAAAAGAAGCAAAAGTCGGTGCGGCGCAAAACTCGTCGGCCACCCACCAGCGGCTGGTGCCGCCACGGCACATTGGATTGACACCCCCCGGCCCTGACTGCGTCAGGGCCACCCCCCTCCAGGGGGGACTGTGCCGGCTGCACCTGTCGAGTTGCCGCAACCGGTTGGGCGTAGTGTGGTTACTCCCCCCTGGAGGGGGGTGGCAGCTTCAGCTGCCGGGGGGTGTAAGGCCCGGGCACCGCACCATCAGCAAAAGCAGGGATGGCAGTCAGGGCGCCGGAAAACGGGACAGCACGGGGGCCTGCCCCTGCGGCCGATTCCAACCAACCTGCTGTTCGACACCCCGAATCAAACTATCGAAAAAGTTTGGGAAAGTGGAAGGGGGGCCGGGGGGAGGGAGAAAACCTTTTGAAAAAGGTTTTCGCCCTCCCCCCGGAAAAGCTGGTGTCAGTATCAGCTCCCGGCGGCGGTGCGGGCCAGGATGATCAGCGCCAGGCCGATGATGTAGGCGATGAACATCAGCGCCAGCAGCAGCCCGGTCCCCCGGCGCGCGGCGGCGAACTCCTTCCAGACGAACACCCCCCAGAAGGCGGCGATCATGGTCGCGCCCTGGCCCAGCCCATAGCTGATCGCGAACCCGGCCTGGCCGGAGGCGATGATGCTGAAGCTCATCCCCACGTTCCAGATGATCCCGCCCAGGATCCCGGTCAGGTGCACCGGCAGCGAGCCCCGGAAGTATTGCCCCATCGAGACCGGCTGGCCCTGGAAGGGGAACTTCATGATCAGGGCGTTGAAGACGAAGTTGCTCAGGAACAGGCCCAGCGAGAAGACGAACACCGCGGTGTAGGGAGTGAGCTTGCCCAGCTCGGGGCTGACGAAATCGGTGGCCATCGACTGGGCCACCAGCGGGTAGAAGAAGCCCATCATCCCGCCGGCCAGCACCGAGAGCGCCAGGCCCTTGAAGCCGCCGCCGCTCACCCGGCCCAGCCGCCGGTAGGCCAGGGCATCGAGGAGGATCGCCAGCACGACAATCCCCACGCCGGCGAACAGCATCGGGCCGCTGCCGACCGGGTTGACCGCGTAGCTCTGCACCACTCCGATCACCAGGGCCAGCCCCACTCCCACCGGGAAAGCCACCGCCATCCCGGCGATCGCGATCGCCGCCACCAGCAGGATGTTGGAGAGGTTGAACAGCACTCCGCCCAGCAGCGCCGAGCGGAGGCTGGCCGCATCGGCCTGGGCCAGGTCGTTTAGGAAGGGGCGACCCTCGCCGCCGATGCTGCCCATGGTCAGGGCGAAGATCAGCGACAGCAGCAGCACTCCCAGGGCGTAATCCCAGTAGAACAGCTCGAAGCGCCACTGGCTGCCGGCCAGTTTCTGGGTGTTGGCCCAGGACCCCCAGCAGAGCATGGTGACCAGCAGCATGATCACGGCGGGCAGGTAGGAATGGAGGATGAACATCGCTCGCGGCTCCGGGCTAGGAGGTTCGGGAACTGCCTGTGGACAGGGAACAAGCAAGGCGATGGGGCAGGGACAGATCGGCAGGCGCGGAAAACCGGGGACAAAAAAATGTCCCAGGCTACCCACAGCGACAAACCCTCAAGCGTACCGCTGCTACCTTCCGGTCCTGACGGGGTTGGCGAGTTTTTGTCCTGTGGACCTGGGACAGTGATAATATTAGTCAAGAGCATGGTTTATGTCAAGGTTGAAGATCGGGCTCCGCAACGAAAAACGCCCTGTGCTCGGGACAGGGCGCTTTCAGTCAACATTGCCGTGCGACTGTCTCAGGGCACGTAGTTGTCGAGGATGTAGCGCTCGGGGTCCTCCGGCCGGCCATCCCGGTGCACCTCGTAGTGCACGTTGGGACCGGTGGTGATCCCGCTGCGGCCGACAAAGGCGATCACCTCGCCGCGCGCGATCTGCTGGCCCAGCCGCACATCGCTCTTCAGGCAGTGAGCGTAGCGCGTCACCAGCCCGTAGCCGTGGTCCAGCTCGACAGTCAGCCCGTAGCCGATCTGGTGATTGACCATCCGCACCCGACCGGCGGCCGGGGCGATGATCGGCGAGCCGAGGCCGCAGGAGATGTCGATCCCGTTGTGGTACTGCTGGATGTGATAGATCGGGTGGCTGCGGCGGCCGAAACTGCTGGAGATGTAACCGGGGGCCGGCATGATCGAGGGGTAATGGGCCCAGCGGTCGGCGCTCTCCTCCATGCTGGCGATCGACTCCTGGAGGCTCTGGCCGATCAGGTCAGCCTGGCGGAGCAACTCATCAACCTGCTCCTCCTGGCCGTAAGCCCGTCGGGCCAGGGGGCTTTCCTCCTCCAGCAACGCCTTGTAGCCGCTCAGCAGCGAGCCGCCGATACCGACCCTGGTCACTTCGCGGTCCAGCGCTTCCAGACCGGCAACCCGACGGAAGACTTGGTTTTCTTCCATCAGACCGCCGATCCGGTCGCCCAGCTCGCCCATTTTCTGCTCGACCGAGCTGAGTTTCAGGGTCAGGGTGCGGTTTTCGCGCTGGAGGGTGATCAGCTTGAGGTAGTCGCACTGCTTGCTGAGGGAGGAGAGCGTCAGGCAGCCGATCCCGAACATCACCGTGCCGCAGAGCAGCAGGATCAGGGCCAGCAGCCATCCGGAGAATTTGAGGCGGTGTACGCGGATTTCATCATGGGGGACAAGGATAATCGTCCAGTCTCTGAGGGCCATGATTTTCTCCGTGCAGGAGGGGGGGCACACGGTTGAATCGCAATATCTGGCAATGGATTACAGGAGAGATCCTGCATTTGCGAGCCGCTTCGACGATGGAAGGTTAACCCCGCCGGCAAACCCTGTCAAGATTTTTTTCGCTCCCGCGTGGCGCCCTGCGCGGCCAGCCGACGCCAACCCCTCCTCCGCACGCTGTTCCTTTCCTAATAAAACATGGCGGGCGCCGCGAGTCAAATAAAAAATCGGGCGCGGGGGATTTTTTTCGAGGAAAATCCAACCCCGCGGCCGCAGGTTTCGCCTTACGCCGGAACGCCTCACTCCTCCCGGGGGTTCCGGGCGGCCTTGACCTGGCTGCTGTCGATCATGGCGTAGGCGTTGTGATTGTGGATCGACTCGAAATTCTCGGCCTCGATCCGGAACCAGGTGATCTGCTCGAGCTTGCCCAGCAGGGTGGCGCACTCGCGCACCACATCCTCGACAAAGCGGGGGTTGTTGTAGGCCTGGTCGGTGACAAACTTTTCATCGCTGCGCTTGAGCAAGGGGTAGAGCGGGCAACTGGCGCTGGCTTCCGCCGCGGCGATCAGTTCCTCCAGCCACAGGAAGCCCTCGAAGCGCGCGCTGACTGTCACCACCGAGCGCTGGTTGTGGGCCCCGCGCTCGCTCATCTCCCGCGAGCAGGGGCAGAGGGTGGTCACCGGCACCTCGACTGTCAGCACGAATTCGAGGTCCTCCTCTGACGGCCCGAGCGAGGAGCTGAAAGTGCAGGTGTAGCCCTGCAGCGAGCGCGAGCCGCTGACCGGCGCTGTTTTCTCGATGAAGTAGGGAAACACCAGCTCGATGTGCGCCACCTCGGCCGAAAGGTGCTGGCGCATCTCGGCCATGATCTGGCGCAGGTTGTCGGAGGCGATGTTCCCCCGATGGCGGTTGAGCAGCTCGATGAAGCGGCTCATGTGGGTGCCCCGGAAGTGGTGGGGCAGGTCGACATACATCTGGACTGTCGCCACGGTCTCCTGGGTCCCATTGGCCCGGTCCTGGACCGTGATCGGGTAGCTGACCCCCTTGACCCCCACCTTCTGGATCGGCAGCCGACGGTAGTCGGTCTCGCTCTGCACATCGCGCAACGGTTTGGTGCTCAACTCGTGCCTCCCTTCTGATCCCTCCTGCCCACGCTGCCTGATGCCAAATGGCTGTTCTACATAAATATAGCTTGAACACTCGAAAAAGTTTTGGAAAACGGGAAGGGGGCCGGGGGGAGGGAGAAAACTATTTCCAAATAGTTTTCTCCCTCCCCCCGGATCAGTTGTCTTTGCTTTCAATTGGGCATCAGGCCAGGGACGGCTCGAGCCCCCGTCGCGCCAGGGCGTGCGCCGCCAGGCGCTCCAGCAGCCCGCCCAGGTCCAGGCCCAGCACCCGGGCCGACTTGGGCAGCAGCGAGCTGTCGGTCATCCCCGGCTGGTTGTTGGCCTCCAGGCACCACAGCTCCCCCTGCCGGTCGAGCAGGAAGTCGATCCGCGCATAGTCGCGCAGGCCCAGCACCCGGAAGGCCCGCAGGGCCAGCTCCCGGGCCCGGGCGGCGGCTTCTTCCGGGATCTCGGCCGGGCAGACATAACGGTTGGCGCTGCTGCGGTACTTGGCCTGGAAATCGTAGAGCCCGCCCGGGACCACCACCTCCAGCACCGGCAGGGCCTCCTCGCCCAGCACCCCGACTGTCAGCTCGCGGCCCTGGACAAAGCTTTCCACCAGCACCTGGCCGTAGGCGGCCGCCTGGCGCACCCCCTCCAGCAGTTGCTCCGGGCTTTCGGCCTTGGTCAGGCTCACCGAGGAGCCCTGGGTGGCGGGCTTGACAATCGCCGGCAGGCCGAGCCGGGCTTGCTCCAGCGCCTCGCGCCAGCCATCCTCCCGCTCAGGCTCCAGCACCAGGTAGGGCGGGGTGGGCACGCCGACCGCGGCGAACAGCCGCTTGGAGACCACCTTGTCCATCGCCGCGGCGCTGGCTCCGGGGGGGCTGCCGACATAGGGCGCCTCCAGCAGCTCCAGCAAGGCGTTGAGAGTGCCATCCTCGCCCTGGCCGCCGTGCAGCATGTTGAAGACAATCCGGGCCTCCCGCAGCACCCGGATCCCTTCCGGGCCGGGCAGGCCGCAACTGGTGCGCGGATGCTCCGGCCGGGACTGCTCCAGCTCGACCGGCCGCCAGCCCTCGCCGGGATCGATCGCGGTCACCTGGTGGCCCCGGCCCTCCAGGGCTTTCACCACGCACCGGGCGCTGGCCAGCGAAATCTCCCGTTCCGTGCTCACTCCCCCCGCCAGGACTGCTGCTTTCATGCCTCGCTCCTTACGGTGATCGATCCCCGGGGCCGGATCAGCGGCCGGCCATGACCGAATAAGCGATTGCCGTCCGCCGGCAACCATGTTATAATCTATGCCAAGCTGAAATAATTCCAGCCGTTACCGCGCCCGGGCCGCCATCGCACTCGGTTTTCGCCACGGGAGCGCCGCCTCGGGCGCGCGGCTCGTGCAAACCCTGATAGTATAAGCTGCACGAGTCGTTTTGTCAGCAAAAAATCCCGGAGAGTCGATTTTTCCCTCCCGCGCGCTCGCCCCATGGGGACCGGCGCTGATGTCAGGAGCGGTTTCCATCGCCCACCAAGTTCGGACCGGAGAGATACGGGTGTCTTACTGGAAAAAGGTGCTGAAAGTTACAACGATCGCGGCGCTGTGCCTGGGCGGGACCCGCGGGCCGCGCAGGAGGATTCGAAGCTGCTGGCCGGCGCCGCCCGCCAGGCCGCCCGGGGCGATACCGTCACCGCGCTGATGGTGATCGACCGTTACCTGGCCCAGCCCGGCCGTGACCCGGCCCGGGGCCTGGCCCTCTACCTGCGGGGAACCCTGCTGGCGGCCCGGGGACAGGAGGACTCGGCCGAGGTCGCCCTGCGACGGCTGGTGACCGAGTACCCGGGCTCCGAGGCGATCGGCGCCGGGCTGACCCAGTTGGGGAGCCTGCTGCTGCGCCAGGGCCGGGACACCGCGGCGGTACGGGTGCTGGAGCCGGTGCCGCGCGCTTTCCCGGACAGCGGCTTCGCGGTCCCGGCGCGGCTGGCCCTGGCCCGCGCCGCGGAAAGCGCCGGGATCGGGCACAAGGCCCTGGAGGCCTACCTCGGGTATATCTCCGCGGGGCTGAGCCCGGAGCGCCAGCCCCAGCTCTCCGAGGCGCTGGAGGGAGCGGCGCGCCTGCTCTACGAGCGCGGCCGGTCCGAGGAGGCCTGGTCGGCGATCCAGTCGCTGCTGGCCCTCAAGCGCCAGGACCTGTTTTCCGCCGGATTGCCGGTGCAGCTGCTGGCGGTCGGCAGCCTGACCGGCCTGGGCCAGCCGGAACTCGGCGCTGCAACTGGCCGAGGAAATCCGCCCCGCGCCGGCAATGGCTCGCGCCAGGACCCGCGCCTGCTGTTCCTGATGGGTCACGCCCAGTTGGCGCTGGACCGGCTCGACCAGGCCGAGTCACTGTTCGCCGCGGTCGCCGCCGATGAGCGGGGCGGAGGGGTCCCGCCCGATTCGCTGCAGCGCCTGCTGATGGACCTGAGCCTCGCGCGGGAGCGGTCGGAGGAATTTTTCGCCCACGCCCGCCGGGCGCTGGAGGAAGAGCGCGACCCGGGCCGGGCCCTGGAGCTGCTGCAACGGGCCGGCAATGGCGGCGTCCGGCTGGGCAGTCCCCAGCCGGTGGCTGCCCTGGCCGAGGACTTCCTGCGCCGCTTCGGGGCCGGGACCGAGGCCCCCGCGGCCCGGCTGATCCAGGCCCGGGCGCTTTCCGCCGCCGGAGAGCCCCAGCGCGCCCTGCGGCTCCTGACCAGCATCGCCGCCGAGGATGCCGACTCGGCGCTGATCGCCCGGGTGGCCCAGCAGCGGATCGCGATCTACCTCGATGCCGGCGATACCCTGCGCGCCAAGGCCGACCTGATCGACTACCTCCGGCGCGGCGATGACCCGTTGAGCGACAAGGACAGCCTGCTCTGGATCTACACCGGGATCGAGCAGGCCCTGGGCGAGCTGCCGCGCGAGCAGGAGCTGCTGGCAGGGCTGATCGCCGACTACCCGGCCAGCCGTTGGTGGGAGGATGCCGGCCGCCGGCTGGAGGAGCTGCGCCTGTTCGAGCTGACCCAGCCGCGAAGGGCCGCCGAGGAGCTGCTGGACCTCTATCGCCAGCGACGGGGCGAGGTTCCGCCGCTGCGGCTGGCCGAGCTGGCCGCCGAGCTGCTGGCCGACTACCGCCGGGCGGCGGAGATCCTCGAGGAGGCCGCGCCGCAGGAGCCCGAGGCGCGCCTGAAGCTGATCCGTTACCGTTACCTGGCCGGGCTGCAGCAGGAGCGCGAGCAGCGCGGGGGCCAGGGACGGGAGCTGGTCTTCCGGGCCTGGAACGAGGTCCGCTCCCTGCTGCGCGATCAGGGGCAGTTCACCGGCCGCGAGCAGGCGGTGGAGCTGCTGCTGAACATCTACCGCCACCTCGAGGCCGAGGGCGGCGTTGTCGAGGCCGCCCAGGCCGAGGAGTTGCTGCGCCGGGAGCTGGCCGGGATGGGGCAGGGACCGGTCAAGGCCGCGGCCCTGACCTGGCTCGGGGGGCGCTGCCAGGCTCGCGCCATGGCTGACTCCGGCTTTGCCGCCTACCTGCTGGCCGATTCCGCCCGGGCGCTGTGGACCCAGGCGGTCGATGCCGGCGGGGAGGCCGCGGTCACCGGGCGGGCGCTGCTGGAGCTGGCCTCCTCGGTGGAGGGGGCCCAGTTCGCCGGGGCCCAGGACAGCGCCGGGGCGATCTACAGCCGGCTGGTCCGGCAGCACGAGGGCACCCGCTGGGCCAGCCTGGCCGGGCTGCGCCTGGGGGTGATCTACCTGCGCCAGGAGCGCCACTCGCTGGCCTACCAGACCATCGACAGCTGGGTCGGGAAGAACGCCTATGCCGCCGACAACCCGGAAGTGATCGCCGCCCTGGCCGAGGGCTCCTTCCTCACCGAGCGCTACGCCCGCACCCTGGAGCTGCTTTCCGCCCTCGACCTGGATGGCCTGGACCGCGAGCGACGGGAGGTGTTCGAAAGCTACCTGATTCGGGCCCACGCCCGCCTCGGCGACTATGGGCCGGCCTCGCGCCTGCTCCAGGAGTTCCGCCGCCGCTACCAAGACCAGGACAGCCGCGATCATGCCGCCGCGATGGCGGTGGAGCTCTACTGCGCCTCGGGCAGTCCCGCCCTGGCCGAGACCTGGCTGCAGAGCATCGGCGAGCGCTCGGAGGCTTACCCGGTGGCCCGGCTGTTCGCCCTCCAGGCCCGGCTGGCCGCCGGCGGAGGCAACCCGGACAAGCTGCGGGGCGAGTTCGAGGCTTTCCGCAAGGCCCCCTGGAATGCTTTCTTCCGTCTGGACCCGGCTTTCCTGGCCTACCGCGGGATCATGGCCTGCTACATGCGCCAGGACAAGCCGGACAAGGTCCAGGATGCCCGCGACAGCTTCCGCCGGGAGTACCCGGAGCGCCGGGCGGCCCTCTCAAGGCTGGTGCTGGACGAGATCGAGTACCACCTCGAGGGCGGTCGGCTGGAGCAGGCCGCCACCCTCTATGATGACCTGACCCTGCTGTTCGGGGATGTCTCTGCCCAGGACCGGGTGCTGTGGATGGGCTACCGGCTGGACCAGATGCGCGGGCGAGCCGCCGAGGCCGGACAGAAGCTGGAGCAGCTGTCGCGGGATTTCCGCTGGAGCGGCTACGGGCAGCGGGCCAAGATTTCCCTGGCGGGACTGCTGCTGGAGATGGGACAGGGCGACCGGGCCGGCCGGCTGCTGGCCGAGCTGCCGACCGAGACCGAGCCGGACTTCGAGGCGGCGGGTCTGCGGGCCCGGCTGCTGGGGCTCTCCGGCGACTGGGACCAGGCGTTGGCGCGCCGCAAGCGGCAGTGGGCGCTGGCCCGGGCCGGTGAGCCGGTGGGCGAGGCCCTGCTCGGTTGGGCCGAAGCCGCCGCCCGGGATGGGCGCATCGAGGAGGCCCAAGCGGTGCTGACCTCGCTCTGGAGCCCGGACCAGGTGGTGGTCGCCCGGGCCCGGCTGGCGCTGGGGCTGCTTTACCAGGAGAGCGGCCGGCCGCAGGAGGCGCTGGCGACTCTGGAGGCGGTGAGCGGGATGTTCGAGGGGCGAGCCCGCGAGGTGGCGCTGCAGGCGTTGTTCCGCAAGGGGATGATCCTGGAGGCGCTGGGCCGCGGCCCGGAGGCGGTGGAGGCTTACCGCCAGTTGGAGAGCCGGGCCGGGGAGCGCAGCGACTGGGCGCGTAGCGCCCGGGACCGCCTGCGCGGCCTGGGCCAGGGCGGGGCCGCTCCGGCCGAGGCGCGGCCGTAGGGGAACACCAAAGAACACTGCAACAGCTTTTCCGGGGGGAGGGAGAAAACTTTTTGGAAAAAGTTTTCTCCCTCCCCCGGACCCCCTTTCCACTTTCCAAAACTTTTGCTGTGATCTCGGGTAAATCAGTCGCAGGTTGAATCCGAGCCACCTGGTCCGGATGTGGCCGTAGCGGCGGGGCATGCCCATCTATTCCAACAAAATCGGCGATAAGTGGGATTGGCTCGACAGGGGGGTTGGGTCAGCAGCTCCGGTAGGGGCCGGCCCCCGTGCCGGCCCGGAAAAACACAACCCCCTGTATCCCCCTTTGCTAAGGGGGATCAACCGCACTGCCGTCCCGCTCTTCTGCCACGGGCGCGGCCTGCCGCGCCCCTACGATCGGCTCCGGGCCGGCTGCTGCAACCTCAAGTTATGCAGCATCAACGGGATCAAATGTAGGGGCGTCCGGCCGGACGCCCCGGCAGCTGAAGCTGCCACCCCCCTCCAGGGGGGGAGTAACAACACTACGCCCAACCGGTTGCGGCAACTCGACAGGTGCCGCCGGCACAGTCCCCCCTGGAGGGGGGTGGCCCTGACGCAGTCAGGGCCGGGGGGTGTCAATCCAATGTGCCGTAGCGGCACCAGCCGCTGGTGGGTGGCCGACGAGTTTTGCGCCGCACCGACTCTTGCTGCTTCTGGTCACAGCAGAAGGAACATAATGACAGTCAAAGAGATAGCTTTATAATTAGGGGTTTTTGAACAGCAGACCGGAGAGAAGACGGCTCAGGCACCGGCGGCCGGCGAGCTGTCGCCCCGCTGGCTCACCACGGAACGTGGGAAAAATAAAGATGTCAGAGGATGGCAGAGGGCGGGGGAGGTGCCGGCGGGCTCCCATCTTGGGCAGCCCTACTCGATGAAGTCGCAGGAACGGTCCAGAAAATCGGCCTCCACCAGCCGGAAACGGTGGGCCGGTTCCAGACGCTCCAGCGCGCGGCTCCGCGATTCGTGGTCGCGGAACAGGCCGAACAGCCCGCTGCCGCTGCCCGAAAGCAGGGCCGCCGCGGCCCCGGCCTCCAGCAGGGCATGCTTGGCATCGCGCAGCTCGGGATGGTGGGCGAAGATCACCGGCTCGAAATCGTTGACCATCGCGCCCACCGGGCCCAGCGGCGCGGTCAGCTCCTCCAGGCTGAACGGTCCCCCGTTGGCATCCATCAGCTCGGTGCTGATTCCCTCGGCCTGGGTGTTGTCCAGGGCGCGGTAGGCCCAGGAAGTGCTGACCTGGAAGCCCGGCAGCACCAGCAGCAACGGGGTGCGGGCCGGCACCGGCAGGTGCAGCATCCGCTCGCCGATCCCCCAGGCCAGGGCCCTGCCGCCGGAGAGCAGGAACGGCACGTCCGCCCCCAGCGAGGCCGCCAGGGCATAGCGGGTGACCTCCCCGCCCGGCAGGGGGCCGAACAGCCGCTCGCAGGCGAGGATGGTCCCGGCGGCATCGGCGCTGCCGCCGCCCAGCCCGCCGCCGACCGGAATTCCCTTCTCGATGATGATCTCCACCCCGGCCTCGCGCACGTCCAGCAGTTGCAGGCAGGCCACCGCCGCCCGGTGGGCGATGTTTTCCGGGCCATCGGGCACCGCGGGATCGCCGCAGCGCACTTCTACCTCTCCGGAGGTGACCCGCGCCAGCAGCCGGTCGCAGAGCGAGACGCTCTGGAAGATGGTCTCCAGCGAGTGGTAGCCCCCCTCCAACCTTCCCAGGATGCGCAACGACAGGTTGATCTTGGCGTAAGCCCTCAGCTCCAGCGTTTTGCTCATCATCTGCCTCATTCCTGCGGTTGGGTCCGGTTCGGTTTCCGCTTCCCGCGGGCCAGGTCTTCCGGAAGCTGCTGCTCCCCGGCCTGTTCCGGCCCGACCCGCTCCTCCGCCAGTTCCTCGGCGCGGTGACAGACCTGCCCCAGGGACAGCCCCTCGCGCCACATCATCAGCAACCCGACCACGGTCACCGGGGACATCATCAGGATGTGCGCCACCACCGCGAACCCCGTGGCCAGGCTCCGGTCCACCCCGTAGATCGTGCTCAGGGCATAGATGATCGCCCAGTGCAGCGGCCCGATAAAGGCCGGGGCCGAGGGCAGGGCCACTCCCAGCCCGACATAGCCCAGGGTGACAAACGCCGCCGACCAGTGCAGCCCCTCGATCGAGAAGCCCATGAACGCCAGCTGGTAGCTCAGGACCACCGCCCCCCAGTGCGCCAGGCTCAGCAGCGTGATTTTCGCCACCGCCCCGGCATCCCCCAGCACCCGCACCCCCTCGGTGAAAGTGCGCAGGAAGCGCTCGACCCTGGCCTCCAGCCGGTCCGGCAGCAGACGGCGCAGGATCGGCAGCACCAGGCGCATGATCGCTTCCGGCTTGAGCCGCATCACCACCAGCAGCAGGGTCGCCCCGGCGAACGCCCCGACCATCACCTGCGCCACCTTGCGCACCAGCGAGGGCAGGCTCAGGTCCAGGGCCAGCGGCAGGATCAGGCAGAGCATCAGGCAGAGGGTGTCGAACACCCGCTCGATGAACAGCCCGGCCAGCACGTAGCTTAAAGATGCTCCGGGTACCTTGCGCCGGCCCATCAGGGCGCGCACCATCTCGCCCATCCGGAACGGCAGCACGGTGTTGAAAGCGAACCCCACCAGGTTGGCCTCGGTCAGCGGCCAGATCCGCGCTCCCTGCGCGGCGGTGAAGAAGTATTTCCAGCGCCAGGCCCGCAGCCACATCACCGCCAGGCTGAGGAAGCTGAACAGCACCAGCGGCAGCGGCCTGACCCGGCTGGCATCCAGCACCGTCATGGCCTGGCGGAAATCCACTCCGCGGAAGGCCAGGTAGAGGAAGACGGCGGTGACTGTCAGGGCCAGGACCTGCTTGAGGTATCTCATCCATGTTCCGGGGGTTGGAGGTCGTAGATGGCAAGCTGGCATAAATTTACTGGCAGCCCCCGGGGCTGTCAAAGGATAAATTGCCGGACAAACTGACAGGAACCCTGCCAAAATGGCCAGGATTCTCTGGCATGGCAATTGCTTCTCCATCAAGCGGCAAGCCACAGCCGGGCTACGGCTGCTTGAGCTGAAAAATTCGACAGCGGATCTGATCGGACTCCAAGTGAAAGGGAGCAATCATGGCCAAAGTAATCGGCATCGACCTGGGCACCACCAACAGTGCGTGGCGGTCATGGAGGGCGGCGACCCGGTCGTCATCCCCAACGCCGAGGGCGGCCGGACCACGCCCTCGGTGGTGGCGTTCACCAAGGATGGCGAGCGGCTGGTGGGCCAGGTGGCCAAGCGCCAGGCCGTCACCAACCCCGCGCAACACCATCTTCTCGATCAAGCGCTTCATGGGCCGCAAGTATGGACGAGGTGTCAGGATGAGATGCGCAGGTGCCCTACAAGGTGGTCGCGCGGCAACGAACGGCGATGCGATGGTCAAGATCCAGGACAAGGAGCTACTCGCCGCCCGAGATCTCCGCGATGATCCTGCAGAAGATGAAGCAGACCGCCGAGGACTACCTGGGCGAGAAGGTCACCAAGGCGGTGATCACCGTGCCGGCCTACTTCAACGACAGCCAGCGCCAGGCCACCAAGGACGCCGGCAAGATCGCCGGGCTGGAGGTGCTGCGCATCATCAACGAGCCCACCGCGGCCAGCCTGGCCTACGGCCTGGACAAGAAGAAGGACGAGACGGATCGCGGTCTTCGACCTGGGCGGCGGCACGTTCGACATCTCGGTCCTGGAGCTGGGCGAGGGCGTGTTCGAGGTCAAGTCCACCAACGGCGACACCCACCTGGGCGGCGACGACTTCGACCAGCGGGTGATCGACTGGCTGGTCGAGCGAGTTCAAGAAGGACCAGGGCATCGACCTGCGCAAGGACCCGATGGCGCTGCAGCGGCTGAAGGAGGCCGCCGAGAAGGCCAAGATGCGAGCTGTCCAGCACCACGCAGACCGACATCAACCTGCCGTTCATCACCGCGGATGCCTCGGGGCCCAAGCACCTGAACGTCCAGCTGACCCGGGCCAAGTTCGAGCAGCTGGTGGACGACCTGATCCAGCGCACCGTCGGCCCCTGCCAGCAGGCGCTCAAGGATGCCGGGCTCGACGCCGGACCAGATCGACGAGGTGATCCTGGTGGGCGGCTCGACCCGCATCCCCAAGGTGCAGGAGATGGTGCAAGAGTTCTTCGGCAAGGAGCCGCACCAAGGGCGTCAACCCGGACGAGGTCGTGGCGATCGGCGCGGCGATCCAGGGCGGCGTGCTGGCCGGCGAGGTCAAGGATGTGCTGCTGCTGGACGTCACGCCGCTGTCGCTGGGCATCGAGACCCTGGGCGGCGTGTTCACCCGGCTGATCGAGCGCAACACCACGATCCCGACCAAGAAGAGCCGAGGTGTTCTCCACCGCGGAGGACAACCAGACCACGGTGGAGATCCACGTGCTCCAGGGCGAGCGCCAGATGGCGGTCGACAACCGGACCATCGGCCGGTTCCAGCTCGACCGGCATTCCGCCGGCCCCGCGCGGGCATGCCGCAGATCGAGGTGACGTTCGACATCGACGCCAACGGCATCCTGCATGTCGGCGCCAAGGACAAGGCCACCGGCAAGGAGCAGAAGATCCGGATCGAGGCCTCCAGCGGGCTCAACGAGCAGAGATCGAGCAGATGGTCAAGGACGCCGAGAGCCACGCCGCCGAGGACAAGCGCAAGCGCGAGGAGGTCGAGACCCGCAACCGGGCCGACCAGATGGCGTTCGAGACCGAGCGCAACCTGGTCGAGCTGGGCGACAAGCTGGATGAGGGCACCCGGGCCAAGCTTCAGGCCGGGGTGGAGCGGGTGCGCGCCGCCCTCAAGGGAGCGGACATGGAGGAGGTCAAGCGCGCCACCGAGGAGCTGACCGGACTCTGGAACCAGGCCGCCCAGCAGCTTTATCAGACCGCGGGGCAGCCGGGCCAGCCCGGCGGGGCCGACGACGGCGGGCCCCAGGGCGGAACTTCCGCCGAGCAGCAGGGCCCGGTGGTCGATGCCGACTACGAGGTGGTGGACGAGGACGAGAAGAAGAAGTGAGACAGGTTGGCCGTTGGTCCATGACCAGCCGCGCCTGAAGGCACGCCTCCCGGTGGGAAACCCTCCCGCCGGGAGGCTTTTTTGTTTATTTGGATGTTTCGGGTAAGCTCCAGCTTTTTCTTTCTCCCGTAAATCCTGCGGATTTTTTCCACTTCTGTGACCAGAAGTGAGCAAGAGTCTTTGAATGCAAAGGCCGCGAAGCTGTAACAGCATCGAGCTCTTCAATGGCCGATAGTGTGCCTGAGGAAGAAGCCCGCTCCCGCGGTGCTCGCCGCGTTCGCGCCATCCGTGGCGCTGCACGCATGGCCTGCCGGGCTCTCTCGCTTCGTAGCAGTAGCCGCGATGGAAATTATGCGGCAAATACACCGCTGGCTTTTGCCTCCAGCCGCGGCCCGAAAACCGCCGCCCCACCACCAGGACACAGCCCCAGTCCCTCGGCAGATTTGATTGAGTTGAAGCCGGGCTGGTCGGGTCAGTAGTAGGGGCGCGGCATGCCGCGCCCTTGCGGTTCAATTCCCGGAGGAACTTTATTATTTGCCTTATTTCGTAAGGGTTGCCGGAACCCTTCCTCCCATAGTATGTTATACTCACGTGTGGCCGGAACATCCAGCCTGTGACCCATAAGAAGTTTTGGGAAGTGGGAGAGGGGCCCGGGGAGAGGGCGAAACCCTTTTCCAAAAGGGTTTCGCCCTCTCCCCGGAGTTTCTGCTTTTGAAGGAGGAAGCCGATGTTCGAGACCAGGGGCCGGCGGATCAAAGAGGAGTTGCTGCGCCGGGCCGCCAGTCGGGTGCGGCCGTCAGACATCGCCGGGTTGTTCGCCCGGGCGGAGGAGCTGACCCGCCGCATCGAGGAGGAGAAGCTGCTCGAGCGCTACGTGGATGAGGTCAAGCTCACCTACCAGATGCTGGGCGACTACTGGACCGGCCGCTACCGTCAGGTCCCCTACTGGGTGATCGCGACAGTCGCGGTCGCCCTGCTCTACCTGCTCTCGCCGGTGGACCTGATTCCGGATTTCATCCCCGGGCTCGGGGTGCTGGATGACATCGCGGTGCTGGGGATCTGCCTCAAGCTGATCGCCCGGGAGGTGGAGGAGTACCGCAAGTGGCGGGAGTGGACCGACAAGGCCTGAGGGCTGGCGATTGGGGGGGGAAATGACCAGGCGGACGCCGCGTGAGGCGCCCGCCTTTGTCGTTTTGTACGGCTGTTCCGGGGGGAGGGCGGAAATCCACGATTATATCGGGATTTTCCGCCCTCCCCCCAGGGATGCCTTCCCCCCGATCCCCCCTTCCACTTTCCAAAACTTTAGATGGCTCAATCCGGTCCGAAGGATTGCGATCCTGATGCCAGCACAGCGGAAAGCGTTATACACCCCATCGGCTGGGGCCGATACGGCACAGCGGCCTGACACCCCCCGGCCCCGAGGTGATCGGGGCCACCCCCCTCCAGGGGGGAGTGTGCTCGCTTCGGCCCGGGCTTAGACCTAACCGGTTGAGTTTAAGCGCTTTAAATCCCCTCTAAGCAGAGGGGTGGCAGCGAAGCTGACGGGGTGTGTGGCCTTTGTGCCTGATAGAGCAGCGGGGTGTGCTTCACCGCACCAGGACCATCTTCCTGGTCTGGCTGCGCTCCCTGTCGCTGAGACGGTAGAAGTACACCCCGCTCGGAACCGGCCGGCCCTCGCGGTCGGCGCCATCCCAATGGACCTGGTGATGGCCCGGGGCGTGGACCCGGTCGGCCAGCACCCGCACCAGCGCCCCGCGCAGGTTGAAAACCTCCAGCCGGACCGGGACCGCCCGGTCCTCGCCGACACTGTAGCTGATGGTGGTCGAGGGGTTGAACGGGTTGGGGTAGTTCTGCTCCAGGGCGAAAGCCCGGGGCAGCGCGGAACCGGCCGCCAGCAGGCCCTCCGCGGCGGCCAGCTCCGCTTCGTCCAGCCCCAGCGCCCGCAGCAGCGACCGCACCCGGGCCAGCTCGGCGGAGGAAAGCCCGGCCGCCAGGGGAGAGGGGCCCGCCGCCGCGGCCAGCATCGTCCCTTCCTGGGCGCGCACCCGCAGCAGCAGCCGCAACGCATCGGCGATGCTCCAGCGCCCATCGCCATCGACATCCACCCAGGGGTCGCCCGGGTGGCGCAGGGCGCGCACCAGCAGGTGGACCACATCGCTCAGAGCCACCCGGCCATCATAGTCGTAGTCGCCCTCCAATGCGGAGCGGGCGGTGGTGTCCACCATCGCCGGCAACTGCTGCGGCAGGCTGCCCGCGCCCAGCTTCACTTCCGCCGCCAATGGTCCGGTCAGGGGAAACCGCACCTCGATCGCCTCCCCGCCCGCGGTGACAATCCGCACCCCGGTCTGGCCCGCCACGTCATCGAGACGGCTCAGGGCGGACATCGCCTGGTCCGCCTCCGCGCCGATCTCCAACACGTGCAGGAAATACTGGCGGTCGGTCCCGACCGGGGCCTCGACCTCCAGCCGCCAGGGGACTTGCGGGTTCTGGCCGCTCTCGCTGCCGACATGGTTGTACTGGGCGGTGGGCTCGTGGGGGTGGCCCCAGAAGTCATGGCCGACGCCACCGCGCTTGGTGAGCAGGGCCGAATCCGGCAGGACAGTGCGCAGGAACGCCCGCGAGCGCCCCTGGGAGAGCACCTGATTGTCCCAGCCGGCCGGGTCGGAGAGCCAGGTGATCGCCCCGGCCTCGCGGTAGCGGTAGACATGGCCCGCGACCTGGACCTCGGCTGTCCCCGTCACCTCCGGCTCGCTCGGCAGGTGCAGGAACCAGGTCTTGGGATAGTCGGTCCGACGGGCATCCACCCGGTCGAAGATCAGGAAGAACTCCCGCTCGCCGCGCAGGTAAAGGATCTGCCGGGTGACCTCATCCACCTTGGAGGCGAGGTAGCCCTTGGTCAGGTCGGCCGCGGCGTAGGTCCAGCGCGGGGTGTGCTTGTAGGCGACCATCTCTCCGCGCTCGATCAGTTCCTGGTGGTCGTGACCGTAGACATGACGGATCAGCCCGCCATCCCGCTCGTTCTTGACTCCGCCCGCGACCCCGGGATCGGTGCGATCGAACCTCTCGCTGGGATTGAAGATGGTGACCAGGTTGAAAATCAGCGAGCCGCCGGCATAGTAGTCGCCATCGTTGTGCCCCATCCCGCCGCCGCGCAGCACCAGCCAGCCTTTCTTCGCGATCATGAAATGGCCTTCATCATCGCGGGAGTGGTTGGCCATCCAGGGCCCGGCCCCGAAGAACGCCCAGGTGGCGTCCGGGTCATCCCAGGCCGAGCGCAGGTAGAGATGGCCCGCGCCCTCGAACAGGTGGGCGGTCTCCCAGCCCTCGGAACCGGGCGTGCGCTGCGGGAGGGAGGGATCGAAGGTCAGGAAGCGCAGCCAGGGGATCGTGAACCAGTCGGTCGGCCAGACCCCGCGGTCATAGCCGGCGGCGAGCCGGGCCGCCACCGGGTCACGGTAGCGGGAGGCGAGGATCGGCGCGGTCATGTACCAGGACTCCTCCAGCCGCTCGCCCTGGTTATCGTCGATCGGCGCGGTGTAACCGTAGAACGGCACGGTGAGGTGGACCGCCCAGCGGTTCATGTCCTTGAGGTAGGTGTCGGCTGTCCCGAGCTGGAACCAGTCCAGCCCGGTGGCGGTGCGCCAGGCCTCGAACGCCCAGGGGATCACCAGGGTCGGTCCGTAGCTGCCGTGGCCCATGCTCTCGGCCCAGACCCCGCCCATCCGATCGAACTGCGGGATGCACTCCAGGGGGATGCGGCTGTTCCAGGAGTCGAGGAACTGGGTGCAGGCGGCATCATAGTCGGTGCCGGCCCCGGCCAGGGCCAGGGCGACAAAGAGCTTGGGGGTGATCCCATCCCGGGTATTCGGAGTGTTGAGGTGGGATGGGCCCCAGGTCTGGTTGTAGAGCCAGCCGCCGTCCGTGAGGGCAATTTCCGGGACCGGGACTCCTGTGATGGGGTCGGTGGCGTACCAGTAGAGCCAGCCGACCAGCCGGTTGCCGAAGGTTTTGCGCTCGGCGGGGGTGAGATAGTCGTAGATCCAGTCGAAAGCCAGGGCGAAGCTGCCGAAGTGGCCGGAGCCGATGTTGGATAGCTCCCGGCCATCCCCCCAGATCGTCTTGACCACCGCGGCGTACTGGTCGGCGGCGGGATTGCCGCGCTCGCGCTCGATCAGGTAGGCCAGGGCGGCGCAGAGCATGTCGGTCGGGCGGTGCCAGACACTTTCCAGCTTGCGGCACTGTCCCTGGGCGACCAGGTAGTCGGCCTCGGCCTTGATCATCGCGTAGTCCTCGGCGGGCATCCCGGCGCCGTAGGCGCGCGCGGCCAGGGCGGGCAGGGTGGCGCGGGTGAGGAACATCCGGGGATGGTCGACCAGGGTGTACTGGGCGGCCAGGGTGCAGGGCAGCAGAGTCACGAGAGCCAGGAGGAGCGGGAGCTTGCGCACGGTCACCTCGCGCGGAACCGGTCGGGTGGTGCGGAAGGTAGCGGGGCCTTCCGGGAGAGAGGAATGGATGAATAGTAGCAGAATGTTCTGTGTTGAGGCAAGAGAAAGATGATCTCTAGAGCGTAAATTTATTTAAAATAAACAACCCACGATCTCCCCAGTACGCTTCCAGCCGGCCGCCGATTATCCCGCGTGAAACTTGCGAACAAGTTTGGGAAGGGGGGAGGGGGCCCGGGGGAGGGCGGAAATCCACGATTGCATCGGGATTCCCGCCCTCCCCCGGAACAGATCTTCTTCGCGGTCAGGCCCCGCAGCGGGGGCAGTTGCGCACGGCGCTGAACGAGCGGTAGCCGCAGCTCGGGCAGGAGCGGAACAGCCGTCGCCCGAATGAGCGGAACAGGTCAGATGCCGCCTGGGGGCCGCGCACCGCCACCAGCATGACGATCATCACGATCAGCAGCAGGGCCCCGAGCAGCAGCAGGCTGGAAAGCTGGAGGGTGCCCTCGTAGACCACGTAGGCCGCCGCCAGCGGCGTAATCAGCACCCAGCCGGCAATCCGGCGGGCGCGCAGCGGGATCAGCCGCCAGAGGAGCAGCAGGGGCCGGACCGCTATCCCGAGGATGAAGTAGACCGCCTCGACCGCCGCCAGCAGGGCCAGCGGCAGCCGGCGGCCGAAAAACGCGCCCGCGTGACGGCGGAGCAGCAGCAGGACCAGCTCCCGGCGGGCGGCGGGCAGGATCGCCCGGCAGGCGCCGCAGCGCGCGCGCCGTCCCTGTCCGGCGGGGGCGCGCAGGCGGTTGAGCGCTCCGCAGGCGGGGCAGCGGATGATCAGCTCCATCGGGCCTTTTCTCTATAGAGGGTGTGATGAACTCTGGGTCGGGTATTTAGGCTGTGCGGCCGGCAAAGGCACACACCCCGGCCCGCCGCAGGCGGGCCACCCCTCTCGAGAGGGGATCGAAACCGCTATCGCTCAAACGCTTAGCTCAAAGCTCCGGCCGAAGCCGGAACAATCCCCCTTACCAAAGGGGGAGACAGGGGGTTGTGTTCTTTCCCACTGCTGAGCTCATAACACCCTCTAAGATAATGTTATTGATGGTCTTGATCGTGGTCCCGGATTGCCAGCCGGCTGCCATCGTAGGGGCAGAACGACCAGTCGGACTGCATCGGCTTGAAGCAGGCGCCGCAACGGTTGACCCGGCCGCTGTAGCGCTCGAGCACGGTCTGGACGCGCTTGATCAGCAGGGCGGGGATTACCGGCTTGGGGATGCAGTCGACCACTCCCATGTCCAGCGCCTGGCGGGCCAGCTCGTCCCGGCCGGACTGCAGCAGCGCCACCAGCGGGATGCTGCGGGTGTCCTCGCCGCTGCTGAGCTCGCGCAGGAGCAGCCAGCCCCGGCCGCCATCATCCTCCAGGTCGAGCAGCACCAGGTCCGGGCGTTCGAGGGCGGCCGTGGCCCGGCATTCTCCGGCCCCGACCGCGACCACGGTCAACTGGCTCTGGCTGAGGATCCGCCGGCAGAGCGCCATCACCTCACGGCGGTCATCCACCACCAGGACTTTGCGCTGTTGCACACCCCGGTCCTCGTTGTCGCGGCCGCTGGCGGACGCGGGTGGGGCTGGCTCAGGGCTCGGAAAGCAGCTTGAGCATGGCGTAGATGAAGAAGATCACCGCGCAGGCCGTGTAGACCGCGAATGGAACCAGCTCGACCGGGCCTCCGCCGAAATTGGTGGCCTCCTGGACCACCAGGAACCCCCGGCCGAGCACGATCCCCAGGATCAGCAGCGACAGGAAGCTGAGTTTCCGGATCAGGGCATAGACCACCAGCAGCACCTCGAAAGCCGAAACGTGATAGCCGCCCCAATCCACCCTGCGCACCAGATCGATCGCCTGCTCAAGCACTGACATCCTCCTTGATGAAAGCCCGGTTCGACAGCCGCCGGCGGCGGGGTGAATCGCTGCGGACTAATATAGACCAACCCCGGGCGGCGGTCAATGCTTGGCGATATTTTTCAGGTGCCCGTAACAACCATTAAAACAATAATTTACGGCAGGGCTTGTCCGCCGGCCTGGCTGGAATTATCTTGAAACAGGGAATGATTTTTCACAGGTGAGGTGAAAATGGTAAGAAGCGTAGCGAGTGGCGTGACCGGCAGCGCGGATCTGGCGGAGATGAAATGCCGGCCCTGCCAGGGCGGGCAGGAGTCGCTCAAGCCCGAACAGGCGCAGCAACTGCTGAAACAGGTCTCCAGTTGGGAGCTGAAGGATAACCTGTCGATCAGCAAGACCTTTACTTTCAAAAACTTCCGGGAAGCGCAGCGGTGGCTGGACCGGATGGCCGACCTGGCGGAGGAGCAGGGGCACCACCCGGATGTCTCCTGGCGCTACAACCGGGTGACCATCGAGCTGACCACTCACGCCATTGTCGGCCTGAGCGACAACGATTTCATCATGGCCGCCAAACTGGATCGTCTCTGAGGCCGCTGCTTTTGGGCATACTTATTTAACGGCAGATACATCTTTTCCGGGGGGAGGGCGGAAATCCACGATTATATCGGGATTTTCCGCCCTCCCCCCGGACCCCTCTTCCACTTTCCAAAACTTTTTCGCTAGTTATCGGGTCTGTCAGCCGCAGGATGAAGGCGAGCCACCTGATCCGGATTTGGCCGTAGCGGCGGGCACGGCATGCCCCGCCCCTACGATTGGCTCCGGGCCGGCTGCTGTACCCTCAAGTTATGCAGCATCAACGGGATCGAGGGTAGGGGAGTCCGGCCGGACTCCCCTGCGACTACGAAACCATCCTGCAAGGGATTACGGGCGTTCTCCAGCCATCCGGGTAATCCGGGATCATCGAGGCCGCCGCTACTGCTCCCCGCCGGTGGAATCCGCCGCCAGCTCCCCGGCGGTGGCCAGCAACGAGCGCAGCACCCGGCCCTCCACCGCGAACAGGCGCGGGTCGCCCTCCACCCGCAGCGCCCGCTGATCGTCCGCGAGGGAATCGCCGAAAGCCATGGTCAGCCGCGGCGCTTTTCCCCGCTCGACTGTCACCCGCAGCGCCGGCTCTTTCAGGCCGTGGCTGTCGCGGTCGGCCCCGCTTTCAGCCAGCACCCGGGTGAACTTGAGGTCCGACAGGTCCCAGAGCAGATTCTGCACCTGCCAGGCCTGGACCTCGGCCTGGCCTCGCTTCCACTGTTCCCCATCGCGCTCGAGCCGCAGCTTCAGTTCTTCGGATTCCAGCGTCAGCCCGGTCGCCTCCTCGCCGGAGAGCTTGACCACGCCGCGGTCGCGCAGCTCATCGAATCCCACCGCCAGCCGCTCGACCGCCCCGGCCTCGACCAGCGCCACTCCGGGCAGCTCCGGGGAGGCGGCCCAGACCAGGCTGTCCGCCTCGGCCCGGGCGAATTTCAGCTCCCGCGGCCGGTCCCGGCCCTCCAGCCGGTAACGGACGGTCAGGAAGGGCTGCTCCAGCGCCCGGACGGCCTCCGGGGAGGCCTGGGCCAGGAGCTGCCGGCTGCGCAGGTCCTTGAGGTTCCAGAGCAGGTTGTCGAGCGCCGAGCGGTCGGCCGGAGCGCGCTCCGGGACAGTCAGGCTCCACTCGCCGCTGGTGTCGCGCTCGGCCGCGAGGCTGCCCGCCGGGCTCTCGATCGCCAGTTGCCCGATCTCTTCCCGGTCGGCGCGCACCAGCCGCAGGTCAACCAGCGTTTCCGGCACGGGGGTGAGCCGCTCCAGCAGCGCCTGCTCCACCAGGTAGACTGTCCCCTCCGCCCCGCTGCGGCGGGCATAGAGCCAGCCGCTGCTGTCCTCGCGGGCGCCGATCTCCACCAGGCGCGAGGCCTCGCCGCCCTCCTCCAGCACCCGCACCGCCAGCCGGGGCGCGGGGACAAATCCATACTGCGCCGGGTCGCCGGGGGTATCGATGAAGCGCTTGGCCTCGGCTCCGGAGAGCGCCTCTATCAGGAGCATCACGCTGTCCCGGTCGGCGAAAGCCTCCCGCGGAAGGGTGAGCCGCCAGCCCTCCTCCTGACGCCGCAGCGCCAGCGCGCCTTCCGGCGCGGCCGGGCCCTCCAGCTCCAGGCCGCTCACCCGGGCCGGGTCCAGGTGCAGCAGCCGCTTGTCCCGCAGCTCCAACGCCGGCTGGTCCAGGTCCTGGAAGACCCAGCTGTTAAGCAGCAGCACCTTGCGCGGGTCGGCGGAAGCGGCGGCGTAGATGTGGGTAGCGGTCGGATTGGTGCTTCCCAACATCAGCCGGGGATGATCCTGGCGTCCGGCCAGCTCCAGCTCCAGGGTCAGGCGCGCGGGCTCCAGCCCGAACACCGACAGCTCGGCGGCGGAGTCCTCCACTGTCCGGGCGGCCTCGGCATCGCGGGCCGCGGCCAAGAGCCGCGAGACCGCCGCCGAGTCGGCCGGGGCCTGGATCGGGCGCACCAGCCTCCAGCCCTGGTCCCCGCGCTCCACCACCAGCTCGCGGGGCTCTTCGCTCCCAGCCTGGCCGCGGGAGGTCACCGTGAAGCGCTCCACGCTGTCCGGGCTGAAAAGCAGGGCCTTTTTCGCCAGGGCCTCGGCCTCCTGGCGGTCCTGGCCGCCCTTGAACTCGAAGAAGTAGTAGGCCAGGCCCAGCGCCAGGAAGACCCCCAGGTAGATCAGCGGCTTCCAGCGGTTCATCGTTTGGCCCTCCTGCGGATCCAGACCAGCAGCCCGGTGAGGATCACCGCCAGCGGCAGGGCCACCACCGAGACCAGCACGACAGTCAGCAGCTCCGAGCGCTGCATGGTCAGCGGCTGGTCCTCGCTCTCCCGCGGGGTGATCGTGATCTGGTCGGTCTGGCCGCGCAGCCAGCGCAGGCTGTTGAGGGCCAGGTCCTGGTTGCCGAGCTGCCCGAGGTAGGCGTTGTTGACGAAGTCCCGGTCGCCGATCACCACCAGCCGGGCCTCGCGGGAGGCGGCGGCGCTGTCGGCGAAGGCGCTGTCGGGCTCCTCGCCCGTCTCGGCGGCGGCCAGCACCGCGGTCACCCCGATCGACACCGTGTGGCCCTGCTCCATCGCCCGCTGGGCCACCAGGTCGGGACGGGTGCGGATCAGCTCCTGGTCGGACTCGGCCCAGCCGCGGTCGCTGGTGGCCAGCAGGGGCGCGACTGTCGCGGTGGTCACTGTCGCGCTGTCCGGGGCGACCGAGCGCGCCAGGTCGAAGAAGGTGGCGACATCGAAGAAGCGGGTCAGCTCATGTTCGGGATAGTCGGTGACCACGAAGGCGAACGGGCTGCCGGCCGCGGCCCGGCCGAGGTCGATCACCAGGTCGTGGCCCAGGGCGATCCCATAGCCGGCCAGCAGCAAGCCCAGGTTATTGGCCATGAACGGCTCGACCAGGAACAGCGCCCGCCCCCCGCGTGCCAGGTAACCGCGGATCGCCTCCAGCTCAGTCGGCAGGAAGTCGGTCTCGGGACCGGCCACCACCAGGATCTCGCAGGAGTCCGGCACCGGCCGGCCATCGGCCAGCAGCAGCTCATGCACCGGGCCGATCTGCTCCTGGACCGCGTTGCGGAAGCGGCCGTAGTCGAAGGCTTCGCTCTCCTCGAGCTTCGGCTCGCCATGGCCGGTGGTGAAGCAGACCACGCCCTTGATCCCCGGGGCCGCTCCGCCCACCAGCGCGGCGATGGCGTTGGTGAGCTTGGCCTCCTGGTCGGAGTGGATCTTCTCCTCCCGCTCGCCGTAGCGCAGGATCAGGGTGTTGACATCGGAGATTTCGAGCTGCATCGCCAGCAGCGGGTTGCGGTCGATGTCCACCAGCTCGTAGCGGAAGTTGTCGCTGTGGTAGGCGTAGGTGTCCAGCAGGTCGATCAGCTGCTGCTTGGAGCGCCGGCCATCCTCGCCGCGATAGAAGACATAGGCGACCAGGTCCAGGGTGTCCCGGTCTAGGCGCTCCAGTTGCTGGATGCTCTGCAGGGCCAGCGAGTGGCTCTTGCCGCGGGTCAGGTCCCAGCGGTGATGGTGCTTCTGGCTGAACAGCCCGGCCAGCACCAGGATCCCCAGGAAAGCGAGGACTGTCAGCAGCGAGGCCGCGCCGTGGCGCGCCGAGCGGCGGGTGAGCAACTGGCCGAGGTCGCGGCGGTTGACCGCGAGGTAGGCCAGCAGGGACAGCCCGCCCAGCGCGTAGAGCACCGCCGGCCACAGCCCCAGCGCGGTCTGGATGGTCTGCAGGATGTAGCCGGCCAGGGTCAGCATCAGGCCCAGGATGAACAGGGCGAACAAGCGTGAAGCCATCGGATCAGCCCCTCCACTTTTTGGATTCGAGCACCCGCAGGGTCAGGAACATCCACAGGGCCATGAACAGCAGGTAGTAAGCCAGGTCGCGGGTGTCGATCAGCCCCTGGGAGAAATTCTCGAAATGCTGGAGGATCGACAGGTAGCTGACGATCTCGTTGGTGCCGGTCCACTGGATGATCCAGAAGATCAGCAGCACGCCGAAAGTGGCGATCGCCGCGATGATCTGGTTCTCGGTCAGGGAGCTGATGAACAGCCCCAGGGCGATGAAGGCCGCGGCCATCAGCGTCAGGCCCAGGTAGCCGGCCAGCAGGGTCCCCCATTCCGGGGCGCTGTAGATCCCCATGAACAGCACGTAGACCAGGGTCAGGCCGAGCATCCCCAGGAACAGGGTCAGAACGGACAGGAACTTGCCCAGCAGCACGTCCAGGTCGCTCAAGGGGTAGGTTAGCAGCAGCTCCATCGTCCCGCTCTTGCGCTCATCGGCGAACGGCTTCATCGTGATCAGCGGCATCACGAACAGCAGGATCACGCTCATGTTGCCCAGCAATGGGCGCAACACCCGGTAGGTGACGTTCAGGTTGGAGCCGCCGCCGTACGGGGACTGGTTCATCGAGGCATAGCTGAAGTCGCTGATGAAGACCGTGAAGAAGATCCCGGTCAGCAGCAGGAAGAACAGCATCACCACGTAGGCGATCGGCGAGGTGAAGTAGCTGCGCAGCTCCTTCTTGTACACCGGCCAGAAGTTCATCTCGGCCTCGCTCCTATGAGTTTCTGGTGATGGTTTGCATGAAAATGTCCTCCAGGCTCAGCCGCACCGCCCGCAGCTCCAGCAGTCCGGCCCCGGAGCCGATCACTGTCTCGGCCACCGCCCGCCGCAGGTCCTGGCCCGGATCGGTGGAGACCAGCAGGTCGGTCGCCCCCTGCTCCTCGTGGCGGCCGGCCTCCCGCACCGCGAGCACTCCCGCCAGGGCGGCGATCCGCTGGCGGGCGGCCTCGGCCGGCCCCTGGATGCGCACCATCAGGCTGCCGCTGTCTCCGGCCCGGCCGGTCAGGTTGTCGAGGGAGTCCTCGGCGACAATCCGACCCTCGTTGATGATCACCACCCGGCGGCAGATCGCGCTGACCTCCGGCAGGATGTGGGTCGAGAGGATGACCGTGTGCTCGCCGGCGAGAGATTTGATCAGCTCGCGGATCTCGATGATCTGGGCCGGGTCGAGGCCGATGGTCGGCTCATCGAGGATCAGCACCTCGGGTCGTGGATCAGGGCCTGGGCCAGCCCGACCCGCTGGCGGTAGCCCTTCGAGAGGCTGCCGATCAGCCGGTCGAGCACCTCGTCCAGCCCGCACTGGCCGGCGACCCGGGCGATCGCGGGCCTTGCGCTGGCCGCGCGGGACCCGCTTGGCCTCGGCTGACGAAGCCCAGGTACTCGCGCACGGTCATGTCGGTGTAGAGCGGGACGTTCTCGGGCAGGTAGCCGACAGTCGGCGCTTGACCTCCAGCGGTTGCTGAACCACGTCGAAAGCCGGCGACGATCGCCGTGCCGCGAGGTGGCCGGCATGAAGCCGGTGAGGATGCGCATCGTGGTGGTCTTGCCCGCGCCGTTGGGCCCCAGGAAGCCGACGATCTCCCCCTGGTTCACCTTCAGGGACAGATCCTTCAGCACCTGGAACGAGCCGTAATATTTGTTGACACCCTGCAGCTCTATCATCTGGTCGCGACTCCTCTGAAGCTTGAGGGCAGACGGTGAGGGGAACAAAAAACCCGGTCTCGCAGGCGTACGAGACCGGGTGCAAACGATACAAGCTCCATGCCAGGGGGATCGGCGAAAGCCGAACCGCCGTCATCCGCGGCTCACGCGCTCCGAGCCTCCCGCGGGCAATGGACCGCCCGGGGCCGGTCAGGCCGAAATGGGGTGCGAATGCTCCAAACGGGGCAGGCCGACCTGCCGCAGACGCCGTGCTCAGTTGTCCGCGGCGCGGACATTGGCGGCCTGGGGACCCCGGGGCCCCTCCACGACTTCGAACTGTACGGATTGGTTCTCGCTCAGCGTCTTGAAACCATCCATCTCGATTGCCGAGTAGTGCACGAAAACGTCCGGACCATCCTCGGGCTGGATGAAGCCGAAGCCCTTGGCATCATTGAACCACTTGACTTTTCCCCGGGGCATACTGGGTAACTCCTTGAAAATAATTCTGATGCGCCGGCCATCCCGGCCGGTGGGACGTGGTAGGCGCCGGAGCGCCTGAAATCCAATATTGGAGGGCCTTTGCCGTTATGCAAGAAAATTCCGACAAGAATCGACCGTCATTGCCATGCCCGCCGCGGGGAGTCAGATCTTTTCCAGCTCCACCCGCAGCACCCGCGCCGGCAGGGAGCGGGAATGGTACTTCTCGTAGCGCCGGGGCGAGAGGCGGAACGCCAGCCGGCCCAGCGCGCCCTCCAGCCCCGGCGAGAACTCCAGCTCGCGGCTCCGGTAGCGGAACGCCACCGTGGTGTAGTCGGCCGGGCGCGCGCTGTCGATGAAGTAGTCGAAGCTGCCCCAGGTGAAAAAGCGGCAGTGGGTGGGATCGCGGAAAGCATCCGGGTGGCCGAAATAGGGCACCTCGGCCGCGAGCACCCCGCCCGGGACCAGGATGCGGTGGATCTCCTCGATCAGCGGCACCAGCGCCGGGACATGCTCCAGCACGTGGCGGCAGATCACCCGCCCGGCGCACCGATCGCGGAAGGGCAGAGGCCGCGACAGGTCGGCCAGCAGGTCGGCGGCGCTGCCGGGGTAGCGGTCCACCCCGAGCTCGCCGGGGGCTTTCCGGGAGCCGCAGCCGAGGTTGATGGTCAGGGGCGCGGGCATGTTCCTCGCGGGGTTGGGGACAGGCTCCGGCCGGAAGAGCCGGGCGCGATAATACAATTGTGGGGACGGCGGCAAAACGCAAGGAAGATGTTCCGGGTGAAGGGTGGAAATGATAGGAATACTTCCACGAAGGACACGAAGACACACCAAGGAAAAACTTTCGTGAAGCTTCGTGTGTTTCGTGGATGAATCCCTTGAAAAGGTTTCCCACCGGCGGGGATGCTGTTAATCTTGGGGGCAACGGCTGTCGACTGCCACCGAACGACCGTCAAGGGGAGAATCCGATGAACGCGATCAAGTCAATGGCCAGCCGGGCGGGCCTCTGCGGGCTGGGGTTGCTGTTGGGCCTGATCGGGACCGCCCGGGCCGGGGAGGCGACTGTCCCGGGCGTGGCCACCACGCCCTATCCCACGATCCACAACCTGGCGGTGGAATGGCTGATCGAGGGCGATGACAACCTCAACGCGGTCTGCACGGTCCACTTCCGCGCCGCGGGAGAGTCCGCCTGGCGCGAGGGGCTGCCGCTGCGGCGGGTCCCGGCGGGCGCGAGCCAGTACACTGATCCGATTTTCACCTGGCGGAACAAGCTCTCCGGCAGCCTGTTCGACCTGGAGGAGGACACCGAGTACGAGCTCCGGTTGACCCTGTCGGACCCGGATGGCGGCGCGGAGGAGCGCCTGCTCACCGCCCGCACCCGGGCGGTCCCCCGCGCCGCGGCGGATGCCAAAGTGCGGCGGGTCACCCCCGCCACTTTCCGCGACTCGGCGGCCACCGCCCACCCCGGGGACATCCTGCTGCTGGGGCCGGGCAACTACGGCGCGGGCTCGCTGACAGTGAACGGAGATGCCGCCCGACCAATCGTGATCCGCGGCGGCTCGACCGACCCCGCCCGCCGGGCGAGCTTCAGCAGTTTCTCGCTGCGGGGGCGCTATCGGGTGATCCTGGAGTGCCTGACAGTCGACGGCAGCATCGAGCTGCGGGAAGCGGTCGAGTGCGCGGTGCGCCGCTGCACGGTCAACGCCGAGTATGGGATCATCGCCAAAAGCCCGCCCGGGGCCCGCAACTGCTACATCGCCGACAACACGGTCAGCTCGACTTTCGAATGGAAGTCCGAGAACATGGGCGCCTCGGGGAAGTTCGAGGGCGAGGGGATCGAGCTGACCGGCTCCGGCAATGTGATCTGCTTCAACCGGGTCAGCGGCTACCGCGACTGCATCAGCACGATGGAGGACCAGGAGGGCCTGCAGCAGTACTGTATCGACATCCATAACAATGATCTCTCCCGTGGGCTGGATGACGCGATCGAGGCCGATTTCTGCATGGGCAACTGCCGGATCATGCGCAACCGCATCACCAACTGCTTCATGGGCCTGTCCTCCCAGCCGGGCCTGGGCGGGCCGACCTATTTCATCCGCAACGTGATGTACAATATCATCGACTGCCCGTTCAAGCTGGCCCGCTACAGCCAGGGCGATGTGCTGCTGCACAACACCGTGGTCAAGGTGGGCGATGGCTACCGGATTGTCCACAACCCGACCCGGCTCTATTCGCGCAACAACCTGGCAATCGGCGGGACAGGCGGGCTGATGGTCGGCATCGACGGCGAATACGGCAGCGGCGATGGCCGGGCGATGGAGTTCTATCAGGCCGACTCCACCGCCGACCTGGACTACGAGGGCCTCGGCGCCCACGGGACCCCGTTTGTCGCCAAGCTCGGCGCGACCAAGACCTACAGCATCGAGGAGCTGCGCAGCCTGACCCCGATCAGGCACGCCGTGCTGGTGGGGATGGAGGTGTTCGCCTACGCGCTGGAGTTCCCCAACCCGGCGCTGACCGAGCGCGCCCCCGCCGATCTGCGGCTTGCCTCCGGCGGCGCGGCGACCGATGCCGGGCTGCGCCTGCCCGGGATCAACGACAGCTACCGCGGCGCGGCCCCGGACCTGGGGGCCTGCGAGGCCGGCGAGCCCCTGCCGCAGTATGGGCCGCGGCCCTGGGGCGCTCCCGGCGATCCGCGGCTGGAGGGCCGTTGCGACCTGGATGGCGATGGGCGGGAGAACGTGCTGGATGCGTTGGTGCTGCTGGTGCGCGGGGCCGCGAACCCGGCCGATCAGGCGCTGGACTGGGATGGCGATGGCCGCTGGAGCGCGGCGGATGTGGTCGCCCTGCTGCGGGAGCTGGGATGGCGGGGCGGGAACTGAGAGATTCTGCCGCTGGACCCGACTTTCCGGCCAATCCGGGATGATAGCAGAATGGCCGGTGTACCTTGCAGGGGTGGCCGGCCGGCATCATCTGTTCCAACAAATTCGGTCGGGAGTGGTGCGCCATTTCGAGGCTTGCGCCGCAGTAGTCGTAGGGGCCGGCCCCCGTGCCGGCCCGGAAAAACACAACCCCCTGTGTCCCCCTTTGCTAGGCTGTGTCTGAGAACAATTACTGATCCTCCTCGTTTAAGGATAAGAGAGGAGGGTTGGATCATGAAGCGATACGAGCTCACGGATGAGCAGTGGAACCTGATCGAGTCCTATCTGCCCAAACGCACGGCTACCACCGGTCGCAAGCCCCGGGACCCCCGCCTGATGCTGAACGGCATCATGTGGGTGCTCTGCAGCGGCTCGCCCTGGCGCGACCTGCCCGAGCGCTTCGGTCCCTGGCAGACGGTCTATGACTATTATCGCAACTGGCGAAACAATGGCACCTTTGATCGCCTGCACCAGGGCTTGCGGCTGCAGCTGGATCGTCAGGGCAAGATCGATTGGCAGCTCTGGTGCATCGATGGCTCCTCGATTCGGGCCAGTCGGGCCGCCGCCGGGGCTTTAAAAAAAGTCTCAGCCAGCACCAGCACGAGCCCGAGGATCATGCCTTAGGCCGCTCCCGAGGCGGCTTCGGCAGCAAGATTCACCTGGTGACCGACAGCCACGGCCTGCCTCTGGAGGTGACCTTGACGCCCGGCCAGCGGCAGGAGGCCACGCAGCTTCGAACCTTGCTGAACAGCATCAGGATCCCTCGACCTGGCGGACAGACTCGGCAGCGCCCTGCCCGGCTGGCTGGCGACAAAGGCTACAGCTATGATTCGATCCGCCGCTGGCTGCGGGCACACCGGATCAAGGCGGTGATCCCCCGCAAGTCGAACCAGAGAAAGAGCAGTCGGCCCTTTGACAAGCAAAGCTATCGCCGGCGTGCAGTCATCGAACAATGCGTCGGCTGGCTCAAAGAATGGCGCCGGATCGGCACTCGCTTTGAGAAGCTGGCCGTCAGCTTCCTGGCCATGCTCAAGCTGGCCATGATCCGCCAGTACTTCAAAGCACTCTTTTCAGACACAGCCTAAGGGGGATCAACAGCACTGCCGGCCCGCCTTTGCCACGGGCGCGGCATGCCGCGCCCCTACGATTGGCTCCGGGGATTGCTGCTGCAACCTCAAGTTATTCAGCATCAACGGGATCGAGGGTAGGGGCGTCCGGCCGGACGCCCCGTCCAGCTCCGGGCCGGCTGCGGAAAGGACACTGCGGTGGGGACCGGGCGGCCCCGAAACCGCGGCCGAAGACCGAAGCGAGCGATGAAAGAGCCGCCTGCCGCCTCAGCAGCAGTACCAGCTCGAATGATGCTCGCCTCCAGCCTCGCCCTCCGCTTTCGGCCGCCGCGGGTAACCGTGGATCGGCACAACGGTATAACGGCAAAATTAACAATATCTTGCAAAGCAGCGGAGCGGGCGGTTCCGGCGGCGGCCGCCGCGATCCCACTTGACAGGGAGAGCGCCCCTCGCTAAAATTCCTGCAATCTCAGCCGCCAAGAACCGCCTGCGCCGCAAAGGACTTCGAGTGGAAAACGCGATAATGCAAAAAATAGCGAAATGCGTGAGAGCGCTGCTGTGGGCGGGATTGCTGATGGCGGCCGGTGTCCTGCCATTGTCGGCCCAGGGCGGCTCGCCGCTGGAAGCCCGCCTGCGCGAGGTGGTGGGGCGTTACCGGGAGAACCCGGTCAACTGGGGGATCTGTGTCCGCTCGCTGGAGCGGGGGGAGGACCTGGCGCGGCTCAATGCCGATCGGCCCTACATGCCGGCCTCCAACCTGAAGCTGCTAGTGACCGCGGCGGCGCTGGATGGCCTGGGCCCGGACTTCCGCTTCAGCACGACAGTCATGGGCGATGGGCGGCTGGATGCCGACAGCGTGTTCCAGGGCGACCTGGTGCTGCGCGGCGGGGGCGACCCCACGGTCTCCGACCGTTTTTACGCCTCGCTGTCCACGGTCTGGGACAGCTTGGCCCAGGCCGTGGCGGTCCGGGGCATCCGGCGGGTCAGCGGCTCGCTGGTGATCGACAACACCCTGTTCCACGCCCCGTTCCTGGCCAACGGCTGGAGCTGGGAGGACCTGCTCTGGTGGTACGGGGCCCCGGTCTCGGCCCTCGCCTTCAATGACAACTGCATCGATGTGCAGGTCTACCCGGCGGCGCAGGTCGGCCAGCCGCCGGAGGTCCGGGTCCGGCCGGAGGGGACCGGGGTGCGGCTGGTCAACCGGGCGAACACGGTCGCCAGCGCCAGCCAGAGCCGGCTGGACATCACCCGCGACACCCCGGGCGGCGACATCATCATCCGCGGGGGGATCCACCGCGGCTCGCTGGGTTTTCTGGAGCATGTGGCCGTGCCGGACCCGGGAAGGTTCGCCGGGGAGGCGTTCGCCAACGCGCTGGCCCGGGCCGGGGTGCGGGTCGATGGCCCGCTGCGGGTGCTGCAAGCCCCGGAGGACCGCCCGGACTACCTGTCGCGCTCCCCGTTGCTGCTGGCCCAGCACCAGTCGGTGCCCCTGGCCGAGGTGGTGAAAGTCATCAACAAGCGCAGCCACAATTTCTACGCCGAGCAGTTGCTGTTCGCGCTGGGGGCGTTCCAGGGACAGGAGGGCTCGTTCCAGGGTGGAGTGGAGGTGGAAAAGCGGTTCCTGCGGCGGATCGGGGTGGACACGCGCAAGCTGGTGCTGGAGGATGGCTCGGGGCTCTCGCGGCTCAACCTGATCACCCCGGAGGCTTTCTGCGCCCTGCTGGCCCACATGCGGCAGCACCAGGCGCGGGAGCAGTACTACACCAGCCTCAAGGTCGGCGGAAAGGAGCCGGGGATGTACCAGATGCGCGGCACCTCGGCCGAGGACAAGGTCGTGGCCAAGACCGGCTACATCTCGCAGGTGATGTCGCTCTCGGGCTATGCCACCACCGCCGATGGCGAGCAGGTGGCGTTCTCGATCCTGGGCAACAACTGGCTGTTCGCCCGCAGCACCGCCCGCCAACTGATCCGCGATGTCTGCGTGGCGATCACCGGCTACCGCCGCCCGCTGGCCGCTTCCAACTAGCGCGTGTGATGCACTGCGCAGGCTGACGCCTGGGTAGTGGCTGCTGACAAGAGGCCACACACCCCGTCGGCTGTCGCCGGGAGCAGGGACGTCAGCCAGTGGATAGCGCCTGCCGGTGTAGCGGCGGGTTTAAAACCCGCCACTACCAAGAGCCTGATTACTATTTGCAGCATTGACCGGGGCGATGCGGGAACGATCCCCCTTAACAAAGGGGGACCCCGGGGGTTGTGTTTTAAAGTCCCCCCTGGAGGGATGACTGTTCCCACTTCGGCCGGAGCTGTGAGCTAAGCGATTGGGCGATAGCGGGTTCGATCCCCTCTCGAGAGGGGTGGCCTCGCCCGGAGGGCGAGGCCGGGGTGTGTGCCTTTGCCGGACGCACAGCCCAGATACCCGACCATACCCTGAGTTCATCACACGCTCTAGGCGGTCAGGTCGATGATCCCCCCCTCCTCCCGGCGCCGTCCCGGCCGGCGGGGGCGATCCTGGCGCCGGGTGCGTTCGGAGCGCTGGGCGGGGCGGGCCTGGCGGCTCTCGGCCACCTGTTTTTCCCGTTGCACGCTCTCCGCGGCGAGCCGGCTCAGCTCCGGGTGCGACTGCAGGTGCTGGTGCTCGCGCCCGGCAAGGCTGATCTGCTGCAGGACTGTCACATGGTCGAGCGGCCGGACCATGGCTTGCCTCCGATCGGTTGCTGTCAGCTGAACACCTTGCTGAACCGGACCAGCGGTTCCTCGGGGACTTCCCGGATCCACTCCCGGGCGGTCTGCTCCACGACCCAGACCACCTCCGGCCAGCTTTCGAAACGTTCCAGCTCTTCGGGGCCGACCGGGGGAGCGCCCGGCAGCAGGAAATCCCCCTCCAGCAACAGCGACCCCTTGGACAGCATCCGGCGCAGCACGAAAGTCAGTTTCGGGCTGGCCAGCATCCCCTGCCGGACCCGGAAATTGAAGCTTGGCGCCTTGAGCTGGTGGCGGTGGCAGACCCGCTCCACCACCCAGATGAAGAAAAAGGCCTCGGAGGCGCTGACCCGCTTACCGGTGGCCTGGCTCAAGCGCTCGATCGAAAGATGGACCAGCGCCTGCATCTTCTTCAGCCGGCGGCGGGTGGCCTCCAGGTCCGGACGGCTGCGGCGCACGAGCAGTCCGCCGCCGACTCCCAGAGTGGTTCCGGCCAGCAGGTAGAGCAGCGTCTTTTTCCAGTTCATGGCGCAGCGCTTTCCCGGTGGAGTGGAGGGTCGATGGCGAGCCACAGTTCATTATAAATGAAACGCGCGGGGCTGTAAAGGAGCGGTGCACGCCCGGCGGCGCGGCCCTCGCGGTTGCCGGCCGGGCGATTAATAGCTTGATTTTTGATACTGATGCAGATAGCTTAGTGCCGATCCCGCGCATCCCGTGCCCGCGGCGGGGCCGGTCGCCTCACTTCGATCCATCGCTTTCGCGCTTCCCCGGGGAGTCCCCTGCGATGTCTGCTGCCCGAGCTTTCCGGCCACTCGCCCGACACGCGCCGGTCGCTACGCTCCTGCTGCCCGCCGTGCTGCTGGCGGTGGCCCTGCTGTGGGCCGTGCCATTGGCCGCCCAGCGCTCCGACCTGCTCGAGGACAAGGAGCGGGAAATGGGCGGCCGGGTGGGCAAGCCCCGGATCATCTCTCCCTACAAGCCGGAGGAGATGATCCCGCTGGAGGGCCGGGTTGACCCGCAGCGCTACATCCTGGGCCCGGGCGATGAGGTCGATGTCTCGATCTTCGGCGGCGAGGACTATGTCTCCTACTACATGTTCATCACCGCCGAGGGGCGGGTGCTGGTGCCGCCGGTCGGGCCGATCGAGGTGGCGGGCCTGACCCTGGCCGCGGGCGAGGAGCTGGTCCAGCGCCGGCTGCGCGAGTACATCCACGAGGGCGAGATCTCGCTCACCCTGCTCAATCCCCGCCGGATCCGGGTGTTCGCCGCCGGGGCGGTCAACTCCCCCGGCACCTACGTGATGCGCTCGATCGACCGGGTGAGCAACCTGGTCCAGGCCGCGGGCGGAGTCCGGCTCGGCGGGAGCCTGCGGCGCATCCGCCTGCTCGATCCCGACCGCCGGCTGCTGGCCGAGGTCGACATCTACCGCCACTATGTCACCGGCGACCTGGCCGCCGATCCCTTCCTGCCGGATGGCTGCATCGTGGAAATTCCGCCCCAGGGCCAGTTCGTGGTGCTGCGCGGCAAATTTCCCAACCTGCTGGAGCGCGACACGGTCAATGTGACTGTCGGCCAGCGGGAAATCCTCAACGAGTACCAGGTGGAGCTGCTGGAGGGCGAGACCCTGGGCGATCTGCTGGAGCTCTCCGGTGCGCCGCAGTTGCCGCTGAACGGCGACAGTCTCTGCATGGAGCTCTACCCGGCGGGCTCGGACAACCTGCGGCGCAATCCAGCGAGCAACCCGTTGCGCTATCCGCTGGACCGCCTGCCGCTCGACCACCGGCTGAGCCCGGGCGAGGCGTTCGAGTTTCCCTCCGCCCGCAGCTTCGTCTACCTGACCGGCAATGTCAACCGTCCCGGACGCTACCTCTACCAGCCCGGGTGGACTGTCCACGAGTACCTGGGCCAGGCCGGCGGCCCGGCTTACCTGGGCGCGGACCGCAAGAGCTTCCTCAAGCGCGCCGATGGCAGCCGGATCAAGTGCAGTCCGCAGGACCAGGTGCTGCCCGGCGATGAGATCTATATCCCGGCCAAGACTCCGTTCGACCGTTACTTCACGCTGATCACCGCGTTCGGCACGACCATCATCTACATCATCTCCAGGTAAGGCGGGCGCTCCCGTGGCCGAAAGAAACCTCAACCTGATCGCCGCCGGCCGGTCCCTGGCCGCTCGCTGGCGGCTGCTGGCCGCGGTCGGGGCGGTGACCATGGCGGTGGCCCTGGCGGTCAACTTCCTGCTGCTGCCCAAGTGGTACCGCTCGACCACGATCATCATGCCGCCCCAGGAGAAATCCTCGTTCACCGGGTTGGGGATGCTGCTCTCCCAGGTGAGCAACATGCCGGGCGGGCTGAGCCGCCTGGCCAGCGGGATTGTCAACGCCAACCCCTCGCAGTACCTGTTTGTCGTGATCCTCAACAGCCGCACGGTCGCCGACTCGCTGATCGACAAGTACGACCTGCAGCGGGTCTATGGCTTGCAATACCGCTTCCAGGCGCGCCGGGTGCTGGCCGGCCACACCACCATCGACTTCCCGCCCGAGGGCCATCTGGTGATCACGGTCGAGGCCGAGGAGGACCCGGAGCTGGCGCGGGACCTGGCGCGGGAGTATGTCGTGCAGCTCAACAACGTGTTGCGGGAGCGGGGGCTGTTCGCGACCTCGGGACGGCGCAAGTTTCTGGAGGAGCGCCTGGCCGAGTACAAGACCGGGCTGGCGGCGCTGGAGGACAGCCTGCGCAGTTTCCAGGCGGAATTCAAGATCATCGAGCCGACCGAGCAGGCCAAGGGGCTGATCAACCTGCTGGGGGCGCCGGTCGAGGAGACGGTCAAGGTGCTGGGTGAGTTGCAGGCCGAGCGCGAGATGAAACAGGTGGAACTGGGGCTCAAGGAGAGCATCTTCACCGGACGCCACCCGCAGGTGAGCATGCTGCGCCGCGAGATCGCCGAGATCGACCGCTCGATCGCCCGGATCAAGCGGGATTTCGACCTCGAATCCTACCGCGATGGCAGCCAGCTCAACATCCCGCTGGAAGATCTCCCGCAGGTGATGCTCGACTATGCCCGGTTGTTCCGCGCGGTGAAGATCCACGATGAGATGTACACCCTGCTGTCGGCCCAGTATGAGGAAGCGCGGATCAACGAGGCCGATGACACCCCCAACGCGATCGTGCTCGACCCGGCCGAGTTGCCCGAGTACAAGTTCCGCCCGAAACGCCTGCTGAACGCCGCGATCGCCACCGCGGCCGCCATGCTGCTCACCGCCCTGCTGATCCTCGGCCAGGCCCGCCTGCGCGAGGCGCTGGAGCGGGAGTAGCGCCGATTCCGGCAGGCTGCGCTTTGCGGCAAACAAAAAGCCGCGCGGGAAAACTCCCGGCGCGGCTTCTGCTTTTCCTGAGACTGAAAGCCCGGCCTGACGCTACTTCTTCTTGCTGTCCGCGGCCGGCTTGGCCGTCTCCTGCTTCTTTCCACCGCAGCAGCAACGGGTGGGTTTCGCGGTTTTGGCTTCTTCCTTCTTTTCCGCCATGATCTGCCTCCTGAGAATGTGGGAAAGGGTGGTTTACCAGTGGAGTGGTTAAGGGTGTTGCGCTGCTTTTTGTAAGTTTTTATTTGATGCGGTCTGCTGCCTATTATTGGTTTTTTCTATTAACTTTTTCAGGTCGTCAATATCTTTCTTTAGATCATCAGGGGTGGGGACAGCGTCTTGTTTTGCAGAGGAAGGATCATGAGCCTCGGTTATGTCGTTGCAACGCTTGGTTAGCCTAAATATTTCTTCAACTTCTGACCAATCCAAACCAACCACTTTTTCTAGTCTTTTTACTTCGATATAATCACGAAATCTCTGGATGGTAGCATTTAAAGTAACATCCTGTACGATGCGTTCAATGGTTGCTCTCAGACGGCTGTACTGCTCGACTATATCCATTGCCTGCTCTTCAGTCGGTTCGGCTGGCCATGGTAGCTTTTCTAGTCTTTTTTGGTTTTTCTCCAAGAAATCAATGCGTTCTCTATAGCTTTGATGTCCCCAAGGCAAACCTTTTCGAACTATACCTGGTTTGTGCATAACGGTTTCAAGGAAACACATAAATGGTGGGAGCTTCAAGTTGTTACACTCTTCAATTATTTGATGGAGAAAAACAACATCATGAGTAAAAACTAAAACTTGTCTATTTATTGCCTCTAATGCCATGCGGTTGGCCGCGAGCTTCCTTCTCTTGTGGTCCAGCGAGGAAACTGGATCATCAAATACAATTCCACCAAAGTGGTTTGAAAGTTTTAGTTCTGCAAAAAATGAACCAAGCGCAATTGCTCTCTGTTCGCCTTCGCTTAGAATTCTGTCTATCTTGGGAGTTGTGGGTAAATCCAATATCAGGCGGTGCTTAAATTCACCCTTTTCGGTTCTTTCTTTCAGCTTGACTTCTATTGACTTAATTCCGAGAATATTAAATTCTTCATTAAGGGCTGTTGCTAATGCCGCTGTGACCGCTTTGTTGGATAGCTCTTTTGATTTGTCTGAGATCGGCTTTGTTCTGAGAGTCTTTTCGCAGGAACTAAGCGCCTGTTTGTTCTTTATGTTGGTGATTAGTTTGAGGATGGCATCTATGCAAATGGATAGAAGCTTCCGGGACGTGAGTTCCTCTTGTTCTTTCTTTAGCTTTTCGGCTTTGTCTTTGTCTGCTGCTCTTTTGAGAGTACGGGAAGCTTGCAGCTGATGAGCCACAAGCTTCCTTAATCTAGAGACCGGGTATTCGCTTAAAGCAGGCGCATCATCCCAGGCATTGGATGCGATTGCCTGTAGAATCCATTCTCGTCTCTCTTTTAGGGATTCTTGAAAATCATGCAGTATTGGGAGTAGAGTCTTGTCAAGTGCGGAGAGCTCCTCCTCAAGGGAAGTGTCAAGGCCAAAGGTTATATTCGCTCGTTCAATTCTATTTTTATCTGTTAGGACTTGTTGCCTCCTTTGTTCTGCTCTTTTGCCCGCGTCTTCTTTTATATACGCTTCAAACCGTAATAACCTGTCTCCTGCTTTTCCTAAAAGCTGCTGGCAGAGAGGACAGACTGCATCAGGGCTAATGTTGGGAAATTTTACCTCCGGATAAGCAACCTCAGTAGAAAATTTTCTGGCTGATTCGAAAAGCGCCTTCCAAACCGCTTCACCTGTTCCCGGCAAAAGGTTCTCATCTGACCGTAGCGCCGCGGCAGCCAATTTTTCAGCTTCAATTGCTTCATTAAGAGCAATGACAATGGACGTTATCGTTTCCAATGCTTGGTCGTCCACCAAAGTCAATGCTGTCCGGATTCTTTCAGATAGCTCCCTTAACCTCTTTGCCGAGAGTTGGAGTTCATCCGATTTGGCTTTTGGATCTGCCTGGCTAAGGGCAAGCTCCAGTTCGATTATTCTTCTCTTTTCCTGATCTGACAATATGCTTATTGCTTTGAATTTCTCTGGGTCACTTTGATAGTTCAGGCTTGTCATTAGTCTTCCAACTTCTGTTTCACCTTTCAGATGTTGGAATGGCCCAAGGTCAACGTTAATGCAAATTAATTCCTCGTCGAGACGTTTATTGATTTCTGGTATAACTTTCTTGGCTAAGCTTTCGACAACATCTAAGCCGTAAGGCAGATAATCCACTTTATCTTCTTCGGTTACATAAGCGCGAGCGCAATGGCTGTCAAAGACCGCAATAGTAGATAAATCTTCAGGAGGGGTGGAGCCTGAGGACCATTTTACCGTGCTTTCAACCCCTCCAATCTCGATATCAAACTTACATTCTGGTACAAGCAACTTTGCGTTCGGGTCATGCGCATCTGGTAACACCTCTTCATTTTTATCGCGGGCGCGACAGGCTTTTTTCAAAACCCGGGCATAGCCTGATTTCCCAGTTCCGTTACCACCATAGATTATGGTCATTCCCTTGGGTGCGAATACCATTTTCTGATCCAACGGGATACGATTCACATTCTTCAAGTCACGCATTGCCTTCAGAACAACAACTTGGCCTTCCTTGGGTGCTTTTGGCAAATGTTCAGCTGCGAGTGGAATGGGTTTTATTTCCGGTATGGTGGGTATGTCATGTGAGGCTTTCAGTAAGGAGTACAACTCATCATAGTCATTGCTCGAAAGCTCACACCCCTGCTGGAAAAGACGCCGTACTGCATCGCGTTGCCATAAAGGAAGAGCTGTCTTTGTCCATTCAAGGATTTCTTCGAGCAGTGTCATTGTTAAGCTCCTTGTGAACTATTTGGGAACTCAAAGTAGTCCGCTTAAATAGGCATCCTACTCCATCCCGTACTTCTCCATCCGCTGCGTAGGGACTCCCGGCTGATCCCCAGCAGGTCCGCCGCCCGCAGCTTGACCCCCCCGGAAAGCTCCAGCGCCCTGGTCAGGAAGGCTTGCTCCATGTTCGCCAGGCTGAGGTCGCCATCCAGCCGGGCGGCGCTCGCCGGCGCCGCGCCATCGGCCCCGCCTGGTCGAAGCTGGCCCTCGGGCCCCTCGTGCAGCAGGTTGGGGAAATCCTCCAGCTCCAGGATCGGGCCCATTGGCCAGGATCATCGCCCGCTCGAGCATGTTGCGCAGCTCGCGGATATTGCCGGGGAAATCAGTAGCGGCCAGGGCGCTCAGCGCCTCGGGCGACATCCCCTTGATACTTTTCTTAGCTCCCGGTTGAAAAAGGCGATAAATTGGGCGCAGAGGGCTTCCAGGTCATCGATGATGTCCCGCAAGGGGGGAGTGTGGATCGTGAACACCTCCAGGCGGTGGACCAGGTCCAGCCGGAAAGCGCCCTCGCGGGCCAGCCGTTGCAGGTCGCGGTTGGTGGCGGCCACCACCCGCACATCGACCCGAGATCTTCATTTTGCCGCCCACCCGGAAGAAACAGTAGCTTTCGAGCACGCGCAGCAGGCGGCTTTGCAGGCTCGGGTCCATGTCCCCGATCTCGTCCAGGAACATGGTGCCGCCTTGTCGGCCAGCTCGAAGAACCCGGCCTTGCGGCCGCGCGCCCCGGTGAACGCGCCGGGCTCGTGCCCGAACAGCTCGCTCTCGGCCAGGCCGTGGGTGAGGGCGGTGCAGTTGACCGGGATGAACGGCTGGTGGGCCCGGCCGCTGAGGCGGTGGATCGCCCGGGCGACCAGCTCCTTGCCGGTGCCGGTCTCGCCGGTGATCAGCACGGTGGTGCGCTCGGTCTGCGGCGACCTTGTGGATCATGGTTTTCAGGCGGCGGATCGGCGCGCTGGCGCCGATGATGCTCCGAGTCATCCCCGTCAGGCCGGCGCTTTTCGGCGCTCCATCAGGCCGATCTGCGCTCGGCGCCTGAGGGTGCCAGCGGGCCTGGTGGTACTTGCCGGTGCGCTGGAGGGCCAGGTCCAGCTCGCGGAAGTCCATGGGCTTGCGGATAAAGTCGAAGGCGCCGCTGCGCTGGGCCTGGATCACCAGGTCCATGTCCCCGTAGCCGCAGATGATGATCACCTCCATCTTCGTCATCCAGGTCCTTGAGCTTGCTCAGCAGGGTCATCCCGTCCATCCCCGGCATGCGCAGGTCGGCCAGCACGACATCCGGGGCGCTGTCCCGGGCCAGTTTCAGGGCCTGCTCCCCATCGCCGGCGTACTCCACCTCGTGCCCCTGCTCCCGCAGGTAGGGGACAATCGTCCTGGAGATCACGCGGTCATCATCGGCAATCAGGATCTGCATTGTCAGCCATCCTCCCGGGCAATGGTCAAGGCTTGCCTGTGCTCGGTTTCTGTCGCCATGGCCGGCAGCCAGAACTGGAAAACGGTGCCCTGGCCGAGGGTGGATTCCGCCCGGAGGTAACCCCCGGACTCCCCGATGATCCCGGAGGAGATCGCCAGGCCCAGGCCGGTGCCCTTGCCCGGCTCCTTGGTCGAGAAGAACGGGTCGAAGATCTTTTCCAGGTTCTCCGGAGCGATGCCCGCCCCGCTGTCGCGCACCTCGACCCGCACCCCGGGACAGCCCTCGGCCTCACAGCCGCAGGCGGAGACCCGGATGATCTTGCGGCCGCCGCCCAGCTCATTTAGGGCATCGCGGGCGTTGACAATCAGGTTCATGAACACCTGCTCGAAGCGGCACTGGTCGCCGGCCACCAGCGGCAGCCCGGGCGGGAAATCCTCCTCGAGCGTGATCCCATGGTTCATCAACTGGTGCTGGAGCATTTTCATCGCATCGCGGTAGCAGTTTTCGAGGCTCAGCGGCTCGTCGCGGCGGGGCAGGTTGCCGGAGCGGTAGAAGATCCGCAGGTGGTTGATGATCTGGCTCATCCGCTCCACCTCGTGCATCAGGTCGCGGCAGAACTGGGAGAGTTCCTCGGGCGGGGTGGCGCGCCCGGCCAGCAGCCGGCTCTGGATCAGCTGCACATAGGCGGCGATCCCGTTGAGCGGCTGGTTGAGCTCGTGGGCCACCCCGGAGGCCATCTCGCCCAGGGCGCTCATCCGGCCGGAGTGGATCAGTTGCACCTCCAGCTCCTTCTCCCGGGTGATGTCGTCCAGCATCAGCAGCAAGAACGGCTCGTGCACCGCCGGGCCGGGCAGCAGGCAGCAGCTGGCGCGGAAGATTTTCCGCACGTGCCCGCCCGGGCCGGCCACCGGCAGGGAGACCTGGCCGCGGGCGACCTCGCTGGCGCCGCCGGTGACCTGGCTCAGCAGCTCGTGGAATGGCGATTCCTCCCTGGGCAGGCGCTCCAGCCATTCCGGCCGCTCCGGCAGGTAGCCCAGCAGCAGGCTCGCCTCCCGGCCGACCATCGCCTCGACCGGCTGCCCGGTGAACAGCTCGAGCTGGCGGTTGCCCGCCGCCAGCCGGTACTCGCCATCCATGATCAGCAGCAGGCTGGGCACCGCGGCGAAGATGCTCTTGAAGCGCTCTTTCTCGATCATCAGCCGGCGGGTCTGCTTGGCCACCTGCTCCTCGAGGGCCTGCTTGTAGAAGGCCTCGTGCTGGTTGGCATCCTTGGCCCGGGCGGCCTTGAGCAGCATCTGGTTGAGCTCGGCCAGGTCGAACGGCTTGCGCAGGAAGCCGAAGGCGCGCAGGTTCAGGGCCGCGATCGAGTCCCGGATGTCGGCATAGCCGGTCATCATGATCACTTCCAGGAATGGGAAGCGGTCGCGCACCAGGCGCAGCAGCTCGATCCCGGACTGCTCGCCCAGCTTGATGTCCGAGAGCACGACATCGATCGAGTCATCCAGCAGCTCGATCGCCTGGCGGCAGTTGTCGGCGGACCGGATGTTCCAGCCGGTGCGCTTGAGGAACAGGCTGAGGGTCTGGCGGATCTGCGGGTCATCGTCGACAATCAGAACATTCATGGGGGGCATCCTGGGTGCGCGAGTCGGGACCGGCCGGTAGGCGGCCGCTCCCTCGCTCGAAGAGTATGATCCCGCCGGATCGCCGGTTGAAAAGGATTTGCTGGTGGTTATTTCCCTAAAGACCGAACCTCCTCCGGGGAGCCGGGGCCTGGCCGTAATATCGGCCCGGGTCGCGATTCACTGTAGCGGTCACCGCTAACGCCATAAAGGATTAAATCATCTCCGGCGGTTTCAGTCAAGTCTTTTGGAGCGGGAGAGCAAGGCTTGGTTCTGCCAAGATGGCAGCGATCCGCGCCGGAGCAGCGCTCGGTGCCGAACGCCGGAAACGGGAATGCTGACGATGCCGGGCCCGAGTGGAGCTAAGGCCGCGGGAGCACGCCTGTCGAGTTGGCACGAATCTTGATTTTAATTTATCAACGGGGAGGGGTGCGCAAGGCTGAAGCGAATGCCCGATGGCAGACCAGGCGGTGTTCCGCCTCGCGGAGCGGACCGACTGAAATGCGGCTTTTTCCGGGGGGAGGGAGGAAACCTTTTGAAAAAGGTTTCCTCCCTCCCCCGAGCCCCCCTTCCACTTTCCCAAACTTTTTCGAAAGTTCGATGTCAGATCGGACCACAAACCAGGATGAATCGGCCGTAGCGGGGCATGCCCATCTATTCCAACAAAATCGGCGATAAGTGGGATTGGCTCGACGGGGGGGGTGGATCAGCACCTACCGTAGGGGCCGGCCCCCGTGCCGGCCCTGAAAAACACAACCCCCTGTTTCCCCCTTTGCTAAGGGGGATCAACCGCACTGCCGGCCCGCTGCGTCTCCCACGGGCGCGGCAGGCCGCGCCCCTACGATGGGCTCCGGGCCGGCTGCTGCAACCTCAAGTTATGCAGCATCAACGGGATCGAGGGTCGGGGCGTCCGGCCGGACGCCCCTACGATGAACTCCGGGCCGCTTGCGCTGCTGGTGGTCGCTGCTCCCGACCTTTGCCTTTGACAACACCAGCGCCCATCCGGGGCGCTCCGCGGCAGCAACTCGTATGAGCTACAACAAAGCAGCGGTTACGGCACTCTCAATCCCATGAGCGGCATTCGGGGAGGCCAGAACTGACCGGCAGATGCGCGTCAGCGCTACCCGCTCGCAAGGGTAGCGTAAAGAACCCGCGCATTGCACCATGCGACCTGTTGAGGATCACCACGGGCCGGCGAGTTTTGCGCCGCACAGACTCTGGCTTCTTCTGGTCACAGAAGAAGAAAAACAATGATAAACAAAGAGATAGCTGCATGGTTGGGAATTATCAGCCGGCAGGCCGGGAACAATGTGGTTCAGGCCCAGGCGGCCGCCGGGAGCTCCCCTCGCCGAAGCGCTGATCCCGGCCTGGACTCCTGGACCTGACCTGTCATGGCGGAGATGAGATAACAGCCTCCGGCAACTGTCGCCCTGCCGGCCGCTGATCTGCCGGTGCTGTCTGGTTGGCAGAGGTTTTTCTGCCAACCGGGCAGGGCGCCGGGCGGGCGACCCCGGCCTTTGCTATTTACATCCCGGCGTAAAAGCGTTAGATTCTTGAGGCTATCGAGACCTGTCGCTACGGGCTCGGTGCTCTGGTACAGCTCTTGCTCTGACAGCGGGCAGAGTCCGGGACTTCCCATCAGAGGTACGTCTATGCCGATCTACGAATATGAATGCGCCGACTGCGGGCATTGTTTCGAGATGCTGCACGGGATCAACGAGAAACCGGCCCTGTGTTGCGCCGACTGCTCCAGCGGGAATGTCCGGCGGATCATGAGCGCCGGAGCTTTCCACTTCAAGGGCAGCGGGTTTTACGCCACCGATTACAAGTCCAAGTCCAACGGATCGTCCGGGAAGAAGGCAGAGAGCTGCTCCTCCGGCAGCGAGGCGGTCAAGTGTCCGGCCGCCAAGCCTGAAACCTGATTTTTTTATTCAAGATTTTAGCACTCGTTGCCTTCGAGTGCTAATAAAGCAACACCTTAAGGCAATAAAATTCAAACGGTTGCGTTGATTAAACCTTTACCGAGCGAGGAATTAGGTTATGGTGAAGAAGCTCAAGATCAAGCCCCTGGCGGACCGAGTCGTGGTCAAGCCCCTTGAGGAAATCGAGCAGAAGAAGGGCGGCATCATCATCCCTGATACGGCCAAGGAAAAGCCTCAGCAGGGCGAGATCGTCGCGGTCGGCCCGGGCCGGGTGATCGATGAAGCGGCAAGCGGATCGAGACCGAGGTCAAGATCGGCGACAAGGTGCTCTACGGCAAGTACTCCGGCAGCGAGGTCACGATCGAGGATGTCGAGTATCTGATCATGCGCGAGAGCGACATCCTGGCCGTGATCTGAAGCTGCTGCGGACACCATCGAGCAACCTGTCAATACACTGATTGCCGGCCTGGCGGGGGCGTGAGCCCATCGCCGCTGGCCGTTGCGCACGTCCAATGGAGGATATGAGGATATGGCAAAACTGATCGTATTCGGTGCTGATGCCCGCGCCCGGCTGCATGCGTCGGCGTGGACAAGCTGGCGGACGCAGTCAAGGTCACTCTGGGTCCCAAGGGCCGCAATGTCGTACTGGACAAGAAATTCGGCGCCCCGACCGTCACCAAGGACGGCGTGACTGTGGCCAAGGAGATCGATCTTGAGGACCGTTTCGAGAACATGGGCGCCCAGATGGTGCGTGAGGTCGCTCAGCAAGACCAGCGACGTGGCCGGCGATGGCACCACCACCGCGACGGTCCTGGCCCAGGCCATCTTCAAGGAGGGCCTGAAGAGCGTGACCGCCGGGATCAACTCGATGAGTATCAAGCGCGGCATCGACCAGGCGGTGGCGGTGGTGGTCGAGGAGCTGAAGAAGCTTTCCACCCCCTGCAAGGGCAAGGACGAGATCAGCCAGGTCGGCACGATCAGCGCCAACTCCGACCGCGAGATCGGCGACTTGATCGCCGATGCGATGGAGAAAGTCGGCAAGGACGGCGTGATCACGGTCGAGGAAGCCAAGAGCGCCGAACCATTCCTGGAGACGGTCGAGGGGATGCAGTTCGACCGCGGCTACATCAGCCCCTATTTCGTCACCGATCCCGAGAAGATGGAGTGCGAGCTCGAGGACGCCTACGTCCTGATCTACGACAAGAAGATCAGCGCGATGAAGGACCTGCTGCCGGTGCTGGAAAAGATCGCCCAGAGCGGCAAGCCCCTGCTGATCATCGCCGAGGACATCGAGGGCGAGGCCCTGGCCACCCTGGTGGTCAACAAGATCCGCGGCGTCCTGAAGGTCGCTGCGGTCAAGGCTCCCGGTTTCGGTGACCGTCGCAAGGCGATGCTCGAGGACATCGCGATCCTCAGCGGCGGCCGGGTGATCAGCGAGGAAGTCGGCCTGAAGCTCGAGAAGCGTCCAGATGAGGACCTGGGCAAAGTCAAGCGCGTGACGATCGACAAGGACAACACCACCCTGGTCGAGGGCGCCGGGCAAGATAGACGCGATCCAGGGCCGCATCGCCCAGATCCGCCAGCAGATCGAGGACACCACCAGCGACTACGACCGCGAGAAGCTCCAGGAGCGCCTGGCCAAGCTGGCCGGCGGCGTGGCGGTGATCAAGGTGGGCGCCGCCACCGAAGTGGCGATGAAGGAGAAGAAGGCCCGTGTCGAGGATGCGCTGCACGCGACCAAGGCCGCGGTCGAGGAAGGGATCGTGCCCGGCGGCGGCGTGGCCCTGATCCGCAGCCTGGCCGCCCTGGAGAAGCTGAAGCTGGCAACCCCGAGGAGCAGGTGGGCGTCGACATCGTCAGCCGCGCCATCGAGGAGCCGGCCGGTAGATCGCCACCAACGCCGGCGTCGAGGGTTCGGTGATCGTCCAGCAGGTCAAGGAGGCCAAAAAGAACAGGGCTACAATGCCGCGAGGACAACATGGAGGACCTGGTCAAGTCCGGCGTGATCGATCCGGCCAAGGTCGTCCGGATCGCGATCGAGAAAGCCTCCTCGATCGCCGGCCTGATGCTGACCACCGAGTGCGCGGTAACCGAGAAGCCGGAGCCGAAGAGCCAGGCTCCGGCCGGCCCGCCTCACGGCGACATGTACTGATCGGCTGAAGCCGCGGTTCCATGCCAAACCGAAAGCCCCGTCCGCCCGCGCCATTTCAGGCCGGGCGGCGGGGCTTTTCGTTTTCTCCCCTCTTGCCTTTGCCGGGTCTTGGCGATATTTTTGGCAGGATCGCGCCTGTCCCCGGGCCGCTGGGATAATTCTTTTTCATCCACGAAGGACACGAAGGACACTAAGTAGAGATGGCAGGGTTGGTGTTGAAAGAGGAAGTTTTCTCAATCGTGGGTGCGGCGATCGAGGTGCACCGGGAGCTGGGGCCGGGTTTCCTGGAAGCGGTCTATCAGGAAGCGATGGAGATGGAACTGCGGGAGCGCAAAATCCCGTTCGAGGCACAAAAGCCTTTGCAGATCTACTACAAGGGCAACCCATTGAACAAGGAGTACATGGCGGATTTGATCTGCTATGGCCGGATCATCGTGGAGTTGAAAGCCATTAATCGGCTTTCGGGCAATGAGGAATCGCAGGTTCTCAATTATCTTCAGGCGACGGGGATAAAGGTTGGGTTGCTTGCCAATTTCGGAAGCCATGGCAAGCTGGAATGGAAGCGGTTCGTCAAATGATTCAAGGCAGGAAATTACGCCAAGAAAAACCCCCTTCGTGAAGCTTCGTGTACTTCGTGGATAAAAATTCTTTCGTATTTTTCGTGGAGATGTTTTTCCTGCTAAAAGGCCATTACCGCTGCTCGCGAGGATCCGCCAAAGATGAATCCGGTGAAAAAGGACACGCTGGTCAAGGATTTGCGCGCTCTGGGCCTGGCCCGTGGCGACTGGGTGGTGGTCCACAGCTCGATGAAGGCGATCGGTTGGGTCGATGGCGGCCCGGCCGCGGTGATCGAGGCCCTGCGGGTGGCGGTGGACGCCCCGCGCCGGGGCCACCTGCTGATGCCGCTGCTCTGCAAGCCTCCCCGGCCGGGAGAGGAGCTCGACCTGGCCACCGCCCCGACCTACCTCGGGCTGCTGCCCGAGACTTTCCGCCAGTGGCCGGGCGTGGTGCGCTCGCACCATCCCACCCATTCGGTGGGGATCCTCGGCCCCCGCGCCGAGGAGGTCGCCGAGAGCCACCGCAACAGCACCTTTGTCGGTCGGGGCAGCCCCTATCACCTGCTGGCCGAGGCCGGCGGCTGGGTGCTGCACATCGGCACCGACTTCAGCACCAGCACGATCCTGCACCTGGCCGAGGTGCTGGCCGATGTGCCCTACCTGGAGATCGGCTACGAGGGCTGGGATGTGCCGATCGCCGCCCGGGCCGCGGATGGCCGGCGGGTGGTGAGTCTGCCGCTGGAGATGCCCGGCGACAGCGTCCAGTTCTACCTGGTCCGGGAGGAAATGGAGCGCCAGGGACTGCTGCGCCGCGGCCCGGTCGGCAATGCCCCCTCGCTGCTGTCCCGCGGCCGCGACATGCTGGAGGTCGCGATCCCGATGATGCGCCGGGACCCGGGGCAGTTCCTTTGCCACATCGAAGACTGCACGCTCTGCCCGCGCCGCCGGGAGCTGGTCCGGCGCTGGGAGGAGAGCCGCCGCCTGGTCCGGAAGGAGTTGATCGATGGCCGCACTGCCTGAGTTGCCGGTTTATGTTGTCCCCCGCGCCGCGGGTCCGGTCGTGATCGATGGCCGGCTGGATGAGCCGGCCTGGGCGGCCGCCCCGGTGGTGGAGCTGGTCGAGTGCTCCACCGGCGCATCCCCGCGCCTGGCGACCCGGGCCCGCCTGCTCTACGATGACCACTGGCTGTATGTCGGGTTCGAGGCGGTGGACCCTCACATCTGGGGCACCCTGACCGGGCACGATGACCCGATCTATGATGAGGAGGTGGTGGAGATTTTCCTCGACCCGGCCGGCAAGCTCTGCGCCTACTACGAGCTGGAGGTGAGCCCGCTCGATGTCGGTTTCGACGCCCTGATCCTCAACGATGCTCCGCTGGCCGGCGGCCCCGGCCGGGGGCCCCGCTTCCAGGGCTTCACCGGCTGGGACCCGGCGGGTTTCCGCCACGCGGTGCGGATCGAGGGGGAGCTGAACGCTCCGGGCCGGGGTCGCGCCTGGTCCTGCGAAATGGCGATCCGGTTCGATGAGCTGTTCCTGGCCGGCAATGTCCCGCCGCGGCCCGGGGACCAGTGGCGCTTCAACCTCTATCGTATCGACAGCGACCAGGGCCGGCTGGAGGAGAGCGCGTTCTCGCCCACCGGCCTGCCCGATTTCCATGTCCCCTCCCGCTTCGCCTGGCTGCGCTTCGCGTGAAGCGCCCCGGAGCGGACAACCGCCACTTCAACCTGCCGCAAAGGAAGGACCCCGTGCGCCCCAGGATCCTGATCCTCGTCCGCTCGATCTACAAGGACTACCTGCTCCAGGAGAGCATTGTCGAACGACTCCGCCGGTTCGCCGACCTGGAAGTGGTGGTCGACCCCGCCGGTTTGGATCGCCAGTCGTACGCCCGGCTGTACGAGGGCCGGGATGCGGTCCTCACCACCTGGAACACCCCGCTGATCGACCGCCAGGTGGTCGAGCGGATGGACCGGGTGCGGGTGATCTCCCACGCCGGCGGCGAGGTGCGGCCGTTCATCGACCCGGTGCTGTTCGAGCTGCGGCCGGAGATCACCCTCTGCAACGCCTCGAACGTGATGGCCCGCCCGGTGGCCGAGCACACCCTCTGTGTCGCCCTGGCCAGCCTGCGCGACCTGTCCTTCTTCCGCGAATGGGTCAAGCAGCCGGGCAACTGGTGGGACAAGCCGGATGGCCGGAATACCAGCCTGCTCTACAAAAAGGTGGGGGTGGTCGGCCTGGGCCAGATCGCCCGGGAGTTCATCCGCCTGGTGCGGCCGTTCGAGGTGGAGCTGTGGGTCCACAGCCGCCACCTGAGCCTGGAGGACGCCGCCCGGGAGGGCTGGCGCAAGTCCTCGCTGGAGGAGATTTTCGAAAACTGCGATGTGATCACCCTCAGCGCCGCCAACACTCCGGAGAACCGCCATCTGGTGGGCCGCGACCTGCTGCGGCGGATCAAGCCCGGCGCGGTGTTCGTCAACAACGCCCGCGGGGCGATTGTCGATGAGCAGGCGCTGATCGAGGAACTGGCCACCGGGCGTTTCAAGGCCGCCCTCGATGTCACCGATCCCGAGCCCCCGGTTGATGACAGCCCGTTCAGGTTCATGGACAATGTCCTGCTCACCCCCCACATCGGCGGGCCGACTCCCGATCAGCGGATCTGGATGATGGAGGAGGCGGTCGACAACCTGAAGAACTTCTTCGCGGGCCAGCCGGTGCGCGGGCAGGTCGACAGCAGGCGGTTCTCCTACATGGCCTGAGCTCGGGGCTCCGGCGCGATTCGTTTGCTGGAGAAAGCCTGGCGTTAAATGCAGGGGCGGGCCGGCACCGGGGCCGGCCCCTACGAAGAAATGATATTCTAGCCGGCCTGTCGGATTGGTCTTTCGGGCCGCGGCTGTCGGATGAACCAAGCGAAAGCCCCTCCGGCCGGCAAGGGCGGGAGGGGCTTGGCCTGTCTGTGGCGGCATCCGGAAGCGGCGCGCTCAGCCCTCGGTGGAGAAGAGCGATTTCGGCTTCTTCCGGCCCAGCTTGCGGTCGACGATCTCGTAATTGAGCTCACCGGAGGTCAGCCGCTCCAGCGCCTCGCTGGTGGGCTTCTTTTCCAGGAACTGGGTGGTGTCCCGCTGCTGCTCGTGCAGCCGACGGGCATACTTGGCCGCGATCACGCAGCCGACATACTTGGAAGTGGTGCCTTGGGCGACATCCTGGGGCGTGTGGATTCTCATGCGCTGCTTGCCTCCATGGCGGTCCCGGTATGGGATTGAACAGCCCGGCCTCAAGCCAGCCGGGATTCCGGTAAGTTGACAGTGAACCAGTTAGTGCTTAATTTAATATACTTGCCGGAATTATTCAAGGGGCAGGCCGACCCCCGCCCGAGCGACGGTGCGCGGCACTGTCGACCGGCTGCGGGCGCGGGGACCGGCCGCGGCCCTGGCGCCTCACGATCGATAATCGCTGAAGTCTTTTGAAGGAGTGCTGATGAGCGCGGCGAAGGACAGGAAGAAGACCCAGCAACAGGAGGAGCATCCCGCCGGTGGCCATGATGCCCTCCGCGACACTCCGCCCGAGGAGCAGGGCGAGCCCGGGCCACCGGAGGCGGAAGCGGCGGGGGGCGGCCAGGGCAACGGGACAGTGACCGCGGCGGAGCAACTGGCCGCTCTGGAGGACCAGTTGCTGCGGTTGCGGGCCGAATTCGCCAACTACAAGCGCCGCTCCGAGCGGGAGAAAGAACAGTTGGCCGGTTTCGTCAAGTTGGAGTTGTTCAAGGACATCCTGCCGGTGGTGGATGATTTCCGCCGGTTCTTCGAGCATGCCGAGGACCACCGCGAGGAGCTGAACGGTTCGTTCCTGCAAGGGATCGAGCTGATCCACTCCATGCTGCAGAAAATGCTCCGGAAGCACGGGGTGGAGCCGATCGACAAAAGCGGAGTGCCGTTCGATCCCAACTACCACGAGTCGATGTACAACGAGCCGGTGGATGACCCGGAGCGCGACCACACGGTCGCCCGGGTGCTCGATCCCGGCTACCGGATCGGCGAGCTGCTGATCCGTCCGGCCAAGGTTTCGGTGGCGGTCAAGCAGGACTGAAGCGGTCCATGGTGAGGGGGTACCGGTGCGCGATCGATGGAACTTCCGGCGAATCCGGCGGGTGACCGGACGCCTATCGGCGTTGCTGGCGGGGCTGGCCCTGCTCTGGGCGCTGGATCTGGCGGCGCAGCAGCCGGCTCCGTCCACTCCGGTCGAAGAGCCGGCCGGGGCGGAGTTGCCGGAGCGCCAGGCCCCGGCCGCGGGCAGTCCGCTGGTGCTGGTGGCGACGATCGAGGGGATGATCGGTCCGGTCAGCGCCGAGTTCCTGGAAAACAGCATCGAGCGGGCCGAGGAGTCGGGGGCCGCGCTGCTGGTGGTGCGGCTGGACACCCCCGGCGGGCTGCTGGAGGCCACCCGGGAGATGGTCAAGCAGATCATGGCATCCCCGGTGCCGATCGCGATCTATGTCGCCCCCTCGGGCAGCCGGGCCGGCTCGGCCGGGGTGTTCCTGACCATGGCCGCCCATGTCGCGGCGATGGCTCCGGGGACCAACATCGGCGCCGCCCACCCGGTCTCGGTCGGGCCGGGCGGGGGCGGTGAGGACGGGGGCCGGCCCTCGGTGATGGAAGAGAAGGTGCTCAACGATGCCGTCGCCTTCATCCGCTCGGTGGCCGAGCAGCGCGGCCGCAACGCCGCCTGGGCCGACTCCGCCGTCCGGTACAGCGTCTCGGTCACCGAGACCGGAGCCCTGGCGCGCGGGGTGATCGAGTTCATCGCCCCGACCGTGCGCGCCCTGGCGGACTCGCTGGATGGCTACCGGGTGGCGGTGGCGGGACAGGATTCGCTGGCGCTGGAGCTGACCGGCGCGACCCTGGTCCAACGCGAGTACAACTGGCGCTACCGTCTGCTGAACCGGCTGACCGATCCCAACATCGCCTACATCCTGTTTCTGGTGGGCCTGGTGGGGCTCTACTTCGAGCTGTCCAACCCGGGCGCGATCTTCCCCGGGGTGATCGGCGCGATCAGCCTGATCCTGGCCTTTTTCGCCTTCCAGGCCCTGCCGGTCAATTACGCCGGCCTGCTGCTGATCTTCCTGGCGACCGTGCTGTTCGTGCTGGAGATCAAGATCCCCAGCTTCGGGCTGCTGACGGTCGGGGGGTTGATCGCACTGGTCCTGGGCTCGATCATGCTCTACCAGGAGGGAGTCTCGCCGACCATGCCGGAAATCGCGCTCGACTGGGTAGTGCTGTTGCCCTCGGTACTGGCGATGCTGGCCTTTTTCGTGTTCGTGGTGGGCAAGGCCATCCAGAGCCAGCGCCGCAAGACCACCACCGGGAATGCCGGGATGGTGGGCGAGGAAGGCCACACCCTGACCCGGCTCAATCCCGAGGGGTCGATCTTCATCCACGGGGAGATCTGGAAGGCGGTTTCCCCCTCCGGCGAGATCCCGCCCAAGACCCCGGTGCGGGTGCTGGAAGTCCAGGGCCTGCGGCTGGTGGTGGAGCCGATCGACCGGGGGGCCATGGCCTGAAGCCTTTCCGTAAGGATTCACCGTCCCCTGCGCCTCATCGCATCGTACCCGCAGCCGGAGGCAGCAATGACCGAGTCGTTCTATCCCTTTTTCTTCGTGATCCTGCTCGGGATCATCATCCTCGTCAACACGATCAAGATCGTCAAGGAGTACGAGCGGGGAGTGGTCTTCCGGCTGGGGCGGCTGATCTGCCCACGCCAAGGGCCCCGGGGTGATCATCCTGATCCCGATGATCGACCGGATGGTCAAGATCAGCCTGCGGACAGTCACGATGGATGTCCCGCCCCAGGATGTGATCACCCGGGACAATGTCTCGGTCAAGGTCAATGCCGTGATCTACTTCCGGGTGATGGACCCGAGCAAGGCGGTGGTGGAGGTCGAGGACTACATGTACGCCACCAGCCAGCTGGCCCAGACCACCCTGCGCAGCGTGCTCGGGCAGGCCGAGCTCGATGAGCTGCTCTCCGAGCGGGACAAGATCAACGAGAAGCTGCAGGACATCCTGGACCGCCACACCGATCCCTGGGGGATCAAGGTTTCGACGGTCGAGGTCAAGCATGTCGACCTGCCCGAGGCGATGCAGCGGGCGATGGCCCGCCAGGCCGAGGCCGAGCGCGACCGCCGGGCGAAAGTGATCCATGCCGAGGGCGAGTTCCAGGCCTCGCACCGCCTGGCCGAGGCCGCGCAGGTGCTCGAGGTCCACCCGACCGCCCTGCAGTTGCGCTACCTCCAGACCCTGAACGAGGTGGCGGCCGAGAACAACAGCACGGTGGTCTTCCCCGTGCCGATCGACCTGTTCGCGCCCCTGGCCAAGCTGCTGAAGAAAGCGGCGGACCGGGAGGATTAGGACCAGGCCTGAGGCCGAGCCCGGCCGCAGGCGATGATCCGGCCCCGGCGGGGCCGGGGAGGAATCGCACCGCAGATGGCGAAAGTCCGCTATACCGCCCGGGCCGAGCAGCAGGAGACCAAGGGCTACGATCTGGTGATCGACTTTTTCTCCAACATCGGGGCCAGCCGCGAGGCCTCGATGTACCTGAAGATGTTCCGGGACGTGGTCCCCTGGCAGTTCGCGGTGGTGCTGATCAGCGCCGAGAGCCTGCAGGCCTCGGAAAAGGCGGTGGCCCTCGACCTGGCCTACCTCTGCGGGTTGAGCCTCTATCCGGTGATCGTGCTGGACAACATCCAGAGCGCGGGCGGTGGTCTGGTGCGCCACAGCTCGCCGGGCGCGGAGCCGGCCTTGCGCATGGGCGAGCGCATCCGCCGGCTCTACCTGGCCAATGACTCGCTGGTCCAGCGGGTGACCGATGCCGGCGGGAGGGCGACCGGGATCTACAACGAAATCTTTTCCCTGCGCACCCCCTGGTTCGAGGACCAGCAGTTCGACTTCCGGCTGCTGGTCGATCACCTCGAGCTCGAGCCGATCAAGGCCGCGGTCGAAAGCCGCCAGGTCCCGATCGTCTCGCCGGTAATCATGGATGAGGATGGCCGGCTGACCGCGGTCAGCGCCGAAAAGGTCACCAAGGCCCTCTGCGCCAGGATCCATCCCCAGAAGCTGATCGTGATCAGCGAGCAGGGCGGGCTGCTCGACCGCGAGGGCCGGGTGATCCACAACATCATCCTCAGCACCGACTACGATTCGCTGGTGGACTCGGACCGGCTGGACCAGGCCGGCCGGGAGCAGCTCGAGGCCGCGGTGCGCCTGCTGCGCGAGGTTCCGGACCTGACCCTGCAGATCGCCTCCGCCGGCAACCTGCTCTACGAGCTGTTCACGGTCAAGGGGCGCGGCAGCTACATGCGCGCCGGCCACACCATCCTGCAGGCCCGCTCCTGGAAAGAGCTGGACCTGGAGCAATCCATCCGGCTGATCGAGGATGCCTTCGGCAAGCGCCTGGCGCCGGACTACTTCCAGGATCAGCCGGACCGCATCTTTTACGAGCGCGACTACCACGGCCTGATCGTGGTCAAGCCCCTGGATGGGGACATTTTCTACCTGGACAAGTTCGTGGTCGGGCGGCAGTGGCAGGGCGAGGGAATGGGCGCTCCGCTCTGGCGCGAGCTGGGCAAGTATTACGGCAAGCTGATCTGGCGCGCCAACCCCCTCAACCCGATCAACCGCTGGTATACCGAGCAGGCCGATGGCTTCCAGCGCTCCGGGGAATGGAACATCTACTGGATCGGACTCACCCCGGCCGAGGTCGGCGGCCTGCTGGACCGGGTGAAGACCATCCGGCGCACGGTGATCTGAACCACAGGCGGGAGCACCCACGCATGCCGTGCCCGGAAGAGGATATTCGCACCGCGATGGAGGCGATCTGCCGGGAGCACCTGGGACTGGTCCCGGGGGAGCGGCTGCAGGTGGTGGCCGATCCCCCGCAGCATGAGCTGGCCTGGAAGATGGTGCGCGCTGTCGCCGGGCTGCGCCTGGACTGCCGGCTGGTGCCGATCGGGATGGTCGAGCGGGCCGGGGCCGCGCCGGAGGGCTTCCGGGCCGAGCTGCTGGCCCGGGCCGAGGCCGCCCTGCTGGTCACCTCCCGCTCGCTTTCCCACACGGTCGCCCGCCGCCGGGCCTGCCGCGAGCTGGGAGTGCGGATCGCCTCGATGCCGGGACTCACCGCCGGGATGCTGGCCCGGCTGTTCCGCCCGGGGATCGCCCCGGCGGTGGCCGCGCGCACCGAGGCCCTGGCCGAGCTGCTGCGGGGGGCCCGCCGGATCGAGGCCTTCCACCCCAATGGCACCGAACTGCGCCTGGAGCTGGGCGGCCGTCATGTCTACACCGACAATGGCCTCTACACCACGACCGGCCGGTTCGGCAACCTCCCGGCCGGGGAGGTCAGTTTCGCTCCGCTGGCCGGGACCCTGCGCGGCGCCGCCGTGGTGGATGTCGCTTTTGCCGGGATCGGCGCGGTGAGCGCCTTGCGGCTCACCCTGGAGCACGGGGGCCTGGTCGCGGTGGAGGGCGAGGCCGCCCCGGTGGTGCTGGAGCTGCTGGCCGAGGGCCCCGACCGGGTGGCCGGCGAGTTCGGGATCGGCACCAACCACCTGGCGCGGCCCGGGGCGATCACCCTCGAGGCCGAGAAGGCGATCGGCACGATCCACCTCGGGTTCGGGGACAACCTGTCGTTCGGGGGCGAGAACCGGGCCCGCGGCCACTGGGATGCGGTGCTGAGCTGCTCGCGCCTGGTGGTGGATGGACGGGAGCTGGACCCCTCCGGCGAGTTGATCCCGTGAAAGGCAAAGGATTTCCACGAAGGACACGAAGGGACACCAAGAAAAACTTCGTGAAGCTTCGTGTCCTTCGTGGATAGATGCTTTCTTCCGATTCCATGCCGGATGTCGCACAGCGATTCATTCCTGGTCACCGCTGCTCTGTCCAACCCGCCTTTTTCACCCTCTGGTCGCCGATGAAAAAACTGCTGGTGCTCTCCTGGTTCTTTCCTCCCCATGGCGGGGGCGGGGTGCTGCGTCCCGCGGACACGGTCCGTTTCCTGGCCGGGCAGGGCTGGAGCGCGACCGTGATCGCCGGGCCGGAGTCCGGCTGGTGGGTGCGCGACCCGGAGCTGGAGCGCCGGGTGCCGACGGGGACCCTGGTGCTGCGGGCCGGGGGGCTGACCGGGCCGGGCCTGCTGCGCAAGCTGCCGGGACGGGATGGCCGCGAGGGGCCTGCCTCCCGCAGCGAGCGCCGGGTAAGGTTCTTCCGCCGCCTCACCGACTGGCTGCCCCTGCCCGATGTCTACTGCGGCTGGATTCCGGCCGCACTGCGCGCCGCCGCGCCTCATCTTTCTTCCACTGACTGGATCCTTTCCACCAGCCCGCCCGAGAGCGCCCATCTGGCCGCCTGGGAGCTGGCCCGCCGCTCCGGCCGGCCCTGGGTCGCCGATTTCCGCGACCCCTGGCTGAACGGGATCTACCGTCGCTGCCCGACCCCGGCCCATCGGGCTTTCCAGGCCCGGCTGGAGCGCCTGGTGGTCGAGCGCGCCGAGCTGGTGCTGGCCACCAGCCGGGAGGCCGCCGCCGACTTCCGCGCCCGCTACCCGCAACTGCCGCCGGAGAAGTTTCACTGTCTCCCCAACGGTTTCGATCCGGAGGAGTTTCCGCCCTGCGATCCGACCGCGGGGCTCCCCTTGCGGATCATCCATGCCGGGGGGCTGACCCTGGACCGCGAGCTGGGCCCGTTGCTCGAGGCCCTGCGCAAGCTGGGGCCGTCCCGGGAAAAAATCCGCCTGGAGCTGTGCGGCCTCGCTCCCGAGGGGCTGGCGGAGCGGGTGGCGCGGCTCGGGCTGGCGGAAGTGGTGACCATCTCGGGTTACCTGCCCCGGCGGGAATTGCTGGAGCGGCTGGCCCGGGCCCATCTGGGGCTGGTGCTGGAGAGCTTTTCGCCCAGGGCGGCGCTGGTGGTGCCGGGCAAGCTCTACGACTATCTGGGAGCGGGCCTGCCGGTGCTGGCCCTGGTCCCGCCGGGAGCGGCGGCGGAAGTGGTGCGCCGCACCGGAGCCGGGGTGGCGCTGACCGCGCCCGATCCCGAGGCGCTGCACACCCTGCTGTCCGGGGCGCTGGCCCGGCTGGAGCGGGGGGAGCCGCCGCTGGCGTTGGCCCCGCAACCGGAGGAGATCGCCCATTACCGGCGGCCGCGCCTGGTGGCCGAGCTGGCGGCGTTGCTGGAGCGGCGACAGCCGGATTGAGGGCAAATTGTGCCGGTTGTCACGATAACAGGCAAAAAGTACCCATCTATCTGTCAGTCAGGCTGTTAGAGAGTGTTATCCTCACCATCCTCCGCCTCCCTTGCCCCAGTCCTGAGCTTCGTTCTGATTGGCGATCCGATCTCTGAAGTAACAATCGAAAAAGTTTGGGAAGGAGGAAAGGGGGTCCGGGGGGAGGGAGGGAACCTTTTTCAAAAGGTTCCCTCCCTCCCCCCGGAAACGCAGTTTGTCATCGCCTCGAGTTCTGTCGCGGTTGGCTCGCATTTTGCATTTTCGTGCAGGGAATCCCACGGCCACTCATCCCGCGCCCGGAGGACCATCCTTGCGCTTCCCGCTCCGCCTGCTTCTGCTCCTGGCGATCCTGCTTGCCCCGACCCTGCTGCCGGCGGTGGCGCCGCCCGCTCCGGGAGTGACGCCCCCGGCAGATTTTTCCGCCCGTTTCGCCGAGCTCAATCAAGGCTATCTGCTAGGCAGTCCATCGTTGTCCCGCCCGGGGCCCGGCGCGCAGCTCGCCGGGACAGTCCGCGGAAAGATGCGCATCCCGGTGATCCTGGCCGGCTACTCCGACCGCCCGGGGACAGTGGCCCCGGCCACTTTCACCGCCCGGCTGTTCGGCAGCTTCAGCCCGGGCAGCATGCGCGACTATTTCCGCGAGGCCTCGGCCGGGCGTTTCGAGCCGGCCGGCGAGGTCCACGGCTGGGTCAGGGCCCCCCGCACCCAGGCGCAGTACCTGAAGGATGGTTCGATCAGCGGCGGCGAGACCTTTGTCGGCGAGGCGATCAAGGCCGCCGATGCGCTGATCGACTTCGGCCTTTACGACAACGATGGCCCGGATGGGACGCCGAACTCGGGCGATGATGACGGCTTTGTCGATGCCCTGCTGGTGATCCACCCCGGCGGCGATGCCGCGATGGGCGACAGCGCCAACTTCTGGTCCCGGGCCACCATCTGGAACAGCGGCGGGCTGGCCACCGGGGACCCGGCCGCGGGCGGCGGAGCGGTCCGGGTCAACCGCTATGCCCTGCTGCCCGAGCTGGCCGGCGATGGCTCGGCCCCGGTGCCCTCCGCGATCGGGATCTGGTGCCACGAGTTCTGCCACCTGCTGGGCCTGCCCGACCTCTACGATGGGGATAAGGAGGGCGGCGGCGGCTACTCCCTCGGCGTCGGATGCTGGGACCTGATGGCATTCGGCTGCTACGGCGCCGATGGCGCCAGCCCCGAGCGGCCGGTGCACCCCGGCGCCTGGAGCAAGCTGCGCCTGGGCTGGGTGGACCCGGTGCGCGCCGATTCCTCCGGCCCGGTGCTGCTGCCGCCGGTCGCCGAGCGCGGCCAGGTGGTGCGGGTCTGGGACAACGACCAGCGCCAGCGCGGCTATTTCCTGCTGGAGTGCCGCACCCGCCTGGGCTTCGACAGCCGACTGCCGGGCGAGGGCCTGCTGGTCTGGCACATCGATGAGACCATCCTCGACAACAACGCGCCCGCCCGCAAGCTGGTGGACCTGGAGGAGGCCGATGGGCTGGATGAGCTGGACCGCCGCTACAGCCTGGGCGATGAGGGCGATCCCTTTCCGGGCCGCCGGGCCGCGGTTCGTTTCGATGCCGCCAGCCGGCCCTCCAGCGCCTGTCCCGATGGCTCTCCCTCGGGGGTGAGCCTGACCGGGATCGCCTTCTCGGCGGAGGGGTCGCGCTTCACCCTGGCCCAGCCCGCCCGGTCGCTGGTGACCATCGCCTATGATGAGGACCTGCCCAATCCCTCCCTCAGCCTCGGGTTCGGCGACAATCACGCCTATGGCGCGGTGGTGTTCACCGCCCCGGTCTCCGGTTACCTGGAAGCGGTGAGCACCTATTTTCTGTACGAGGGGATGGACTACCAGCTGGAGCTCTACTCCGGGCTGGATCAACAGTTGCGGATGGCCTGCCCGTTGGCCGGCGAGGGGGGAATCGCCCCTGACCGGGGCTGGCTGGACATCCCCCTGCGGCGGCGCATCTACCTGGACCGGGGGGACAGCCTGGTGGTGGTGGTGGGCTACCACAGCCGCGGGTTCGATGAGCTGCGGCCGCTGCCCTGCGATCCCACCGGCGATCCTTCCGGCCGCAGCCTGGCCAGCTACACCGGCCTGGGTCAGTTCGAGCGGCTGGACCGCGACCTGGCCTTGCGCCTGGTGCTGCGCCCGAGCGCGGACACTACCTTCGCGGAAATCCGCCTGCGCCCGGAGCTGGCCGCCGGCTGGGCCGCCCGCGACCTCGGGGCCTGTTTTGCCGGGGAAAGCTACGAGCTGGCGCTGCCGCTGGCCAACAGCGGGACCCGCGAGGCCCCGCTGGCTGCGGTCGCAGCGGCCGGGGAGGGCCTGGAGCTGCTGGAGCGCCCGGCGCGGGTGCCCTGCGGGAGCGTGCTGGCCCTGCCCTTGCGCTATATCCCCCGCCCCGGGACCGCGCTGGCCGGGCGGGTGACAGTCACCCCCTCCGCGCCGGGGCTTGCCCCCCTGACCGCGGCGGTCACCGCCCGGGTCGAGGGCTGGAGCCTGCGACAGGATTCGCTGGAGCTGCCCGGAGGCGATGGGGCGCTCAGCGCGAGAGTCAGCGGGGCGGTGGAGTTCAGCCCGGGCGAGCGCGCCCTGCTGCGGGGAGCGCGGACCTATGCCCTGCATGACTCCCTGCGGGTCCGGCTGCGGGTCTGGGACCGGCTGCAGGAGGGCCATCCTCGGGTGCTGGTGGCCGAAACTCCGGCCGACACCCTGCTCGCCGCTCGCGGCTGGCACCAGCTCTTGCTGCCGATCCCGGTGGAGGTCGTGGCCGGGGACCGTTTCCTGCTGGAGGTCGAGTACTCCCGTCCCGGCCAGCCGTTCTCCGCGCTGGTGCCGCTCGACACCCTGCGGCCCTCGCCCGGGGGCGGCTACTCCCAGTTGCGGCGGGATGACCCGCTCCAGCCGAGCAGTCACCCGCCGGCGATCCGGGCCCTGCTGCGCTCCCCATCGGGCTGGGAGGGCCCGGTTATCCCCAAGCGCGCTTTCCCCGAGTTCGCCGACTCGCTGGTGGTGCTGCGGGAGCTGCTTCCCGGACAGACAGCCGCCGGCTCGCTGTGGCTGCGCAACCGCGGCGGGGCCGCCTGCGCCCTGCGGCTTTCCCTGGAGGGCGGCGAATTAGCCGGGTTCGCCCTGGAGCGGGACAGCCTGACCCTGGCCGCGGGCGACAGCCTGCGCCTGGGCTTTTCCTGCAATCCCGCGGCCACCGGGGCCGACACCGCGCGGCTGGTGGCGCGGCTGGGGTTGGGTGGCCCGGAAGCGGCCTCCTGCCGGCTGGCGGCGCTGGCCGAGCTGGTGGAGCTGGGGCACGATGAGCGGGGCCGCACCGCCTCGGGGGGCTTCGGGGCCCGCGCGGCCTGGGGAGCGGTGACCTTCGCCGCGCCACAGGCGGGCTGGCTGGAGCAGCTGAAGGTCTACGCCAATGCCGCCGGGACTGTTTTCGCGGCCACCATCCGGCGCGGCTCCGACCCCACCCGTCCCGATTCCGCCTCCCGGCTGGGAAGGGTCCCGGCCCGGGCGCTCACCGCCGGCTGGCAGCAGGTCCCGCTGGAGCTGCCGGCGCTGGTCGGCGCGGGGGACAGCCTGATGATCCTGGCCGAGCTCACCGCGCCGGAGGGGGCGAACCCCGCTCCGCTGGCGCTGGACAGCCGCGGCGCGCCCTCGGGCGCAAGCTGGGCCGCGCCCTCGGCCCAGGGCCCCTGGGAGCGCCTGGCCGCCGATCTCTGCCTGCGGGCGCTGCTGCGCGATCCCCGTTTCGCCGGCCGGGAGGTGCGCGGGCTGGTGCTGGATGAGCAGGACACGCCGCTGCCCCGGGCCGGGGTGCTGCTCACCGCCGGAGCGCAAACCTGGCGGGCCGCGGCCGATTCCGACGGCGGCTTCCTGTTTCAGGCGGTCCCGCCGGGGGACTACACCCTGGAGGGCGAACTCGCGGGCTACCGCTTCCAGTCGCAGGCGGTGAGCGTGCTCGGCGACCTGGCCGGGCTGGTGCTGCGCGGCCAGACCGCCGCCGCGGGGGACCTGGACCGCTCGGGCCGGGTGGACATCTTCGACCTGCTAACCCTGCTGCGGGTGCTGGGCGGCTCGGCCCCGGCCGACCGGTTCTCCGATCTGGACTCCGATGGCCGCACCGACATCTTCGACCTGCTGACCCTGCTGCGCCTGCTGGCCGGTTGATCCCAAACTGACGATAAATATCATTCGGGGGGAGGGCGAAAACCTTTTGAAAAAGGTTTTCCGCCCTCCCCCCGATCCCCCTTTCCACTTTCCAAAACTTTTTCGATAGTTGGCTGTGCAGGTGGGATAGGCAGTCAGGATAAAGGCATTATCTTTGCCTTTCACCCCCCAGGCGGCACCGCCGCCACCCCCCTCCATGGGGGAGTAACAACCTGCCGCCCAACCGGTTGCGCAAACTCGACAGGTGCAGAGGGAACAGTCCCCCCTGGAGGGGGGTGGCCCCGCTCACAGCGGGGCCGGGGGGTGTCAATCCAATGTGCCGTGGCGGCGTCAGCGGGCGAGATGTTTCAGGCCCGGGCCCCGCGCAGCGGGAGAAAGCCGCGAGCATGGCCTTCCCGACCGAACCCGATTTTTCCCACCCCGGCTTGCTTCCCCGCCGCTCTTCCCTTATTGTTTAGGTGTTTGTCGAATCTCCGTTTCCGATCGACTCCGCGCTGTGGCTCATCTCCCCCTGATCTGAGCCGCAGGAGAACAATATGGGCTTCAGTCTTGCGCGCCGCGCACTCCCACCGGCCCTGGCGCTGGCGTTGCTGCTGATCCCGGCCCCTTTGGCCCGCTCCGACTCGATCGAGCCGGCCTACGAGGTGCTGGCCGGGATCCGGATGGCGACCATCCCCGGCGGCAGCTTCCAGATGGGGACCGCGGACACCGGCGATGAGTGGCTGGCGCAGTCCCGCCCGGTGCGACCGGTCTCGGTGGACAGCTTCCAGCTCTCAGTCACCGAGATCACCCAGGAGCAGTTCCAGCGGGTGATGGGCCGCAACCCCTCGTTGATGCGGGGCGACTCCACCCGGCCGGTGGACCAGGTGAGCTGGATCGATGCCGTCGAGTTCTGCAACAAGCTCAGCGAGCTGGCGGGCCTGCACCCCTGCTACAGCCCCCTGAGCCGGGAATGCCATTTCCCGGCCGGCGGTTTCCGTCTGCCGACCGAGGCCGAGTGGGAGTTCGCCTGCCGGGCGGGAACGACCACGAAATACTACTTCGGAGACAGCGAGCAGGACCTGGGCCACGCCGGCTGGTACCGCGACAACAGCCGGGGCAGCACTCATCCGGTGGCCGGCCTGCGGCCCAACCGCTTCGGGCTGTTCGACATGCACGGCAATGTCTGGGAGTGGTGCAACGACTGGTTCGGCGACTATGGCGACCGGGATACGCTCAACCCGCGCGGGCCCAACCGCTCCCACTCCAAGGTGGTGCGCGGCGGCGCCTGGCACTATGCGGCCAATGGCTGCACCAGCGCCTACCGTCACCGCGCCCAGCCGGAATTCCGCCTGAGCTTTGTCGGCTTCCGGGTGGCCCGCAGCCTGAACAGCCGGCGCTGAGGGTTTGCGGGGAGCGCCGGGAGGCGGTTCGGTTTTTGTTTACAGGGATTGACCGATGGGTTAAATTACTGTCCAGAGCCGCCTGATGGTTATTGTAACTTTATTTGATGCAATGGATTAGCATCATCGATGCCTGGGCGGAGCCGGATCGGGACTTATTTCAACCCTCACGGAAGGTCGATGCCCAACCAGAAGCAGCTGACTGACAAAAACCACCGGCAAGCCCCGGAAATGAAACATTTCGTCTCCACCGATTTTCTCCTGTCGCCGGAGGCGCATCCCCTGCGCGCGGTGGCCGAGAGCATCTACCCGTTCTACCTGCGGACCGCTCTCAAGCGGGGAGTGCCCTTGGCTCCCCAGCCGATGCCGATCCTGGACGAAACCTTCATGAACAGCAAGGAGGCCCGCTGGGTCCGGATCCTGGCCGAGACCACCTACGCCCAGGTGATGATGAAGGAGCTCAAGGTCCACAGCACGGTGGTCTTTTTCGGCTCGGCGCAGATTCCGGTCAAGGAGGCGGCCCACGAGCGGCTGGAGTTGGCGCGCCGGGATGGCAACCCGCGGGCGATCGCCCGGGCGGAGCGGATCCTGGAGGTGTCGGCGGTCTATGACCAGGCGCGCGAGCTGGCGGCCCGGCTCACCCGCTGGTCGATGGAGCAGGGCGATCCCGACAACCCGCACCCGTTCGTGGTCTGCACCGGCGGCGGCCCCTCGATCATGGAGGCCGGCAACCGCGGCGCTTACGAGGCCGGAGGCAAGTCGGTGGGGTTGAGCATCTACCTGCCGAAAGAGCAGCGGCCGAACCCGTACGTTTCGCCGGAGCTGAGTTTCCAGTTCCATTACTTCTTCACCCGCAAGTTCCATTTCGTCTACCGCGCCAAGGCGCTGGTGGTGTTCCCGGGCGGGTTCGGCAGCCTGGATGAGCTGTTCGAGGTGCTGAACCTGATCAAGACCGGCAAGATCATCAAGCCGATCAAGGTGCTGCTGTTCGGCAGTCATTTCTGGAAGAGGGTGATCGACTTCGAATACATGGTCGAGTCCGGGGTAATCGAGGAAAATGACCTGCTGGCTTTCAGCTACGCGGACACGGTGGATGAGGCCATGAGTCTCCTGACCGCCCACCTGCGGCGGTTTCTCAAGAAATGAAACCAGATGCCGATGGATCATGTACTGTAAACAGATTGCCAAACAGACCGGGGGCGAGATCACCGAAATCCGGCTGGATGATGGGCCGTACTGCAGCATGGCCGACATCTGCCGTCGCAAGGGAATCTGCGCCCTGTCGCCCCATTCCTGCCCGGGGGTGGTCAATGGGCAGGAGAAGCACGAAGCCGCCTACAGCCGGGATTTCCTCTCCGATGGCACCGGGGCTGCCTGTTACGAGGTCCTGATTTTCAAGAACTCGCTGGGGTTCCAGTGGCAGCGGGTGGAGAGCTTCGCCGAGGCGATCAACTTTTTCGGTTCCCGCCGGCAGGAGGGCGCGCCCCGGCTGATCCGGCGGGTGGACTACATCCGGTTGCCCTGAAAGGCGGTCCGATGAGCGCGCGGGATCACCGTACGGCCAGGATCCTGGCCACCCGGATGGTGGAGTCGTTCTTCGATGGGCTGAGCGAGGCCGAGCGCCGCGAGCTGATTGTCGGCCCCGGCGGCGGAGGCAGCTCCCCGCTGTACTCGATGCTGTCCTACACCTTCGATGTCTTCCTGGAATCGGTCTCCTACTCCGAAGATGAGGGGCGGGAGCTGTTCCAGGAAGCCGTGCGCAAGAAACTGGAACAGTTGCGCCGGGAGGCGGTCGCCAAGGCCGGCCGGCGGCAGGAAGAGGAAGCATGAGAAGGCGTGCCTTTCTTTCCAACGCCGGGCTGGCGGCCTCCGCCGCCCTGCTGCTCCCGCGGAAGAAGCTGTTGGCGGCCCACCTCAAGCACTTCGCCCTGGGCGTGATCACCGATGAGGTTCACGAGGATGTCGAGACCGCCCTGGAGTTCGCCAGCCAGTTCGGGCTGGACTGGGTCGAGCTGCGCGGGGTGTGGGGCCGCAATGTGACCGACATCGACGAGCCGACGCTGACCCGGCTGAAGGGGCTGCTGCGGTCCTACGGGCTGCGGGTCTCGGTGGTGGACACCGCTCTGTTCAAGACCACCCTGCCCGGGACCCATCCCAGCCAGCGCCAGCGGGACTCCTACCCCTACAGCGAGCAGTTCGACCTGCTCAAGCGCGGGGTGGAGAAGGCGGCGGCGCTGAACGCTCCCTACCTGCGGATCTTCGACTTCTGGCGCTGCCGGGAGCAGAAGCTGATCATGGACGATATCTGCGCCCACCTGCTGCGGGCGGTGGAGCTGGCCCGTCCGGCCGGGGTGCGCCTGCTGCTGGAGAACGAGCACACCTGCCACACCGCCACCGGCGAGGAACTGGCCCTGCTCGGCCGAAGGATCGTCAACCCCTACCTGGGCTTCATCTGGGACCCGCTCAACTGCCTGCTGGCCGGGGCCAACCCCTACCCGGAGGAGTACGAGAAGATCGACCGGGCGCGGATCATCCACGTCCATGTCAAGGATGGGATGAAGCTGGAGGAGCCGGAGAGCTACCGGGCGATGCGGGTCGGGACCGGCCAGGTGGACTGGGTCGGCCAGTTCTCGGCCCTGCTGCACGATGGCTACCGGGGGACCCTCAGCCTGGAGACCCACTACGATGGGGCCGATGGCACCCGCTACTCGGCCAGCCTGGAGAGCATGGTCTCGATCATGGAGCTGATCAAGATGGCCAACGGCTGAGCGCGCCGGGCCATCTGTCCGGATATGGAAAATGGAACGCCCCGCGGGGGATCGACCCTCGCGGGGCGTTTCTTTGTCGCATGGGACAAGCTTCGACAGTGAGACTCGCGGCCTACTTCTCGTGGGCGAACCCGGTGAAATTCTTCACTCCCCAGCCCTGGATCGCCAACTGCGGGATCTGGTGGTTCTGGATCACCCGGGCGAACGCCTGCTGGTTGGGGCCGAACGCCCAGAGCGGGACGATGTTGGCGGTGTGGTCGCCGGTGGCCCAGGTCGCAGCGAGGGTTTTTCCCCGCTCGCTGGCCGCGGTCAGCGAGAGCCCGCCGGTCTCGTGGTCGGCGGTGACCACCAGCAGGGTCTGTCCATCCTTGGTGGCGAACTCCAGCGCCGCGGCGATCGCCCGGTCGAACTCCAGCACCTCGGCGACACTGTTCTGGATGTCTTTGCCATGGCCCGCCCAGTCGATCTGGCTGCCCTCGACCATCAGGAAGAAGCCGTCCGAGTCGCGCGCGAGGATCGCCAGCGCGGTGCGGGTCAGCTCCTCCAGGCTCGGGCCCTCCTGTCGCTCGGCCGCCGGCTTCAGGTGGCCGGAGGCGAGCAGGGCCGCCAGCTTTTTCGTGCCGGCCGGGTCCAGGGCCTTGAACTGCGCCGGGTCGGTGATCACGGTCATCCCTTTTTTCCGCAGCTCGGCCAGCAGGTCCAGCTCATCATCGCGCTTGCTGCCGGGCCGGCTGCCGGGCAGGAACCAGGCCGAGCCGCCGCCGAGCATGACATCCGCCGGGGTGGCCGCGAGCTGGCGGGCGATCTCCCAGGCATTGTTGCGGTCCTTGACATGGGCGGCGAAACTGGCCGGGGTGGCGTGGGTGATGTCGCAGGTGGCGACAATCCCGGTGGCCTTGCCCAGCCCGCGGGCCAGCTCGAGGATGGTCCGCAGCGGGCGGCCCTCCTGGTCCGTGCCGATCCGGCCATTGGTGGTCTTCTGCCCGCAGGCGATCGCGGTGGCCCCGGCCCCGGAGTCGGTGATCAGGTCATCCGAGAGCGAGAGGGTGATCGACTGGCCGATCGCCGGCAGGCGGTCCATGGTCAGGCCCAGGCCCCGGCCGAACGAGGCGATCCGGGCCGCGGTCACCGCCTCGTAGCCCATCCCATCGCCGATCATCACGATCACGTTTTTCACCGGGCGCACGTTCCCGATCGCCGCGGCATCGGCGGCCGGGTCCATCCGTTGGATCGCCACGCTGTTATCCGCGGCCGGGAGGGCGTCCCAGCCGGCCAGGAGCATCGCAAGTGACAGGATCGCTATCCACAGTCTGTTCATGGTTCGCTCACCGGGTCTGATGGTTGCAGTAGCCGCCGGACACCAGGACCGGCCGCCGGCGCAGATGGAGGATCGCTGGCAGGAATATAGGTTGCGGCCGCCGCAAAAGTCAACCGGGCGGTGGTCGGTTTTCATCGGGACGGGGATGGCGGCAAATCACTTTCGATGCTGACTTGCGGCCCGGGATCCAGCCGTGAACGATCGAAAAAGTTTGGGAAAGTGGAAAGGGGGTCCGGGGGGAGGGCGGAAACCTTTTTCAAAAGGTTTCCGCCCTCCCCCGGAAAAAAAGTGATCTTCTCATCTTGGTCGTCCAAGCGGCGCGAGGCGCCAGACGCGCCGCCCGGCGCGTGAATTCGGCCTCCCCGGCTTGCTTTTTGCAATTCCGGCCTATATACTGAAAACTGTAGGATGCTTGTAACAAGCGCATTTGTCAATCGATGCATTCCTGCGGGCGGCGGGGCTCATCCAATCTTCAAGGGGTGGACTGTGGCGAAAGAGATCACGATCATGTTCGGCGGAGCGGCCGGCCAGGGCATCCAGTCGGTGGGGAAAGTGACCGCGCAGGCGCTCTCCCGGCTCGGACTGCACGTGTTCGCCATCCAGGACTACGAGTCGCGGATCCGCGGCGGGAACACCTTCTTCCAGCTCCGGGCCGCGCCCCGGCCGCTCAACTCGCACCTCGAGACGGTTGACATCATGGTGGCGCTGACCGAGGAAACGATCGAGCTGCAGGAAAAGCATCTCGCGCCGCACGGGCTGATCATCTACAACACCGATGTCATCAAGAAGGAACACCAGGGCGACCGTTTCCTGCCGATCGCGATGACCGCCACCGCCCGCGAGCAGGGGGGCAGCTCGGCGATGACCAACACCGTGGCCCTGGGAGCGATCTGGGCGATGATGGACCTCGATCCGGCGGTGGTCGGCGGGGTGCTGGACACGATCTTCGGGGCCAAGAGCCGGGAGATTGTCGAGCGCAATGTCAAGGTGTTCCAGGCCGGGTACGAGGTCGGGAAGAAATACCGGCGGGAGGAGTACCGGCTGACCTCGGCCAATGGGAAACAGCGGCTGCTGGTCTCCGGCACCGAGGCGGTGGCCCTCGGCGCGCTGGCCGCCGATTGCCGTTTCTACAGCGGCTACCCGATGACCCCGGCCACCGGGGTGATGGAGTTCCTCTCGACCCGCCAGCACGACTACGGGCTGGTGGTCGAGCAGGCCGAGGATGAGATCTCGGCCCTGAACATGGTGATCGGCGCGGCTTTCATGGGGCTGCGGGCGATGACCGGCACCTCGGGCGGCGGCTTCTGCCTGATGAGCGAAGCCTTCGGGCTGGCCGGGGTGACCGAGACCCCGGTGGTGGTGCTCGAGGCGATGCGCCCGGGCCCGGCCACCGGGATGCCCACCCGCACCGGCCAGGGCGACCTGCTGTTCGTCACCTTCGCCTCCCAGGATGAGTTCCCGCGGGTGATCCTCGCCCCCTACGACTCGGCCTCGGCCTTCCGGCTCACCGCCGAGGCTTTCAACCTGGCCGAGCGCCTCCAGCTCCCGGTGGTGGTGCTGGCCGACCATCACGTCACCTCCTCCTACTGGACCCTCGATGACCTGCCGCTGGACCAGGTGCGGATCGAGCGGGGCAAGCTGGCCTCGCCGGAGGAGCTGCAGTCCGGGCCGGAGTTCCGGCGCTACCGGCTGACCGAGGATGGAGTCTCGCCCCGGTCCTGGCCCGGCCTGGGCCCCGCGCTGGTGGGCGCCACCGGGGATGAGCACGATGAGAGCGGGCACATCACCGAGGAGGAGCATCTGCGCAACGCGATGATGGAAAAGCGGATGCGCAAGCTCGAGCTGGTCGCCGGCGACCCGGGGGTCCTCAGCGACCGCCAGGAGGGCGCCGACACGGTGCTGGTCGGCTGGGGCTCCACCTACGGGACCCTGCGCGATGCGGTCGACCAGTTGCGGCAGGAGGGCCGGAAGATTTCGCTGGCCCACATCGTCCGGGTCTGGCCATTCCCGGGCGACCAGGTGCGCCAGGCGCTGGAGGGCCACCGGCGGATCGTGGTGGCCGAGAACAACTCGCTGGGCCAGATGGCCCGGCTGATCCGCATGGAGACCGGGATCGCGGCCACCGACCGCCTGCTCAAGTACGATGGCCGCCAGTTCAGCCTGGACCAGGTGCTCGCGTTCTTCAAGCAGTGAAACTTCCTTCAGGGAGATCGGCCTAGATGGCAACAGTGATGGATTACCAGGGGATCGACACCACCTGGTGCCCGGGCTGCGGCAATTTCGCGATCCTCAACGGGCTGAAGCAGGCCCTGGTCAACCTGGAGCTCGCCCCGCACGAGTTTGTGATCTATCTCGGGGATCGGCCAGGCCGCCAAGCTGCCGCTCTACCTCAAGTGCAACTATGCTCAACGGGCTCCACGGCCGCACCCTCACCTACGCCACCGGGAGCCAGTTCGCCAACCACCGGATACAAGACCATCGCGGTCGGCGGCGACGGCGATGGGTTCGCCGAGGGCGGCAACCACTTCCTGCACGCCATCCGCCGCAACCCGGATGTCGCCTATCTGGTGCACAACAACCAGGTCTATGGCCTGACCAAGGGCCAGGCCTCGCCCACCAGCGACAAGGGCTTTGTCTCCAGCACCACCCCCGAGGGGGTTGACCATGCGGCGCTTCAATGCCGGCCGCGTGTGGCGGTCGCCCTGGATGCGAGCTGGGTCGGCCGCACCCACACCGGCAACATCGAGCACATGGTCCGGATGATCGAGCTGGCGATCCGGCACCGCGGCTTAGCTTCCTGGAAATCATGCAGCCCTGTGTCACCTACAACCGGATCAATACCCTCAAGTGGTACCGGGAGCACGCCTACGACATCGCGGAGGTGGAGGGCTACGATCCCACCGACCGGGAGCAGGCGTTCCGCAAGTGTCTGGAATGGGGCGACAAGTACCCGATCGGCGTGCTGTTCCGCTCCGAGCGCCCGGCGTTGGGCGATGCCACCGCCCAGCTCAAGGATGGCCCGCTCAACGCCGCCGAGCCCAAGGTGCGGGACATCCGCGCCCTGATCGAGACTTTCCGCTGACTGTGGGCGCCGATGCCGCTCGACCGGCGCGGGAGGCAGTGATGGGCAAGACGCTCTCTGAAAAGATCCTTTCCGCGCATGCGGGCCAGGAGCTGCATGCCGGGCAGTTCGCGGTGATCGCGGTGGACCTGGCCTACGTCCAGGACGGCACCGGGCCGCTCACCGTGCGCCAGCTCGACAAGCTGAAGCTCGACAAGCTGTTCGACCCCGAGCGCTGCGTGGTGTTCATGGATCACGCCGCCCCGCCGCCGCGCCAGGAGCTGGCCAATGACCACCGTTTCCTGCGCGAGTTCGCCGCGCGCTACGGGGCGGTGGTCTGCGATGTCGGGGCCGGGATCTCCCATACCGTGGTCAACGAGCGCTGGGCCCGTCCCGGGGATGTGATCGTCGGGGCCGACAGCCACACCTGCACCAACGGCGCGCTGGGGGCTTTCGCCACCGGGATGGGCTCGACCGATGTCGCGGTGGCGATGGCCTACGGCAAGACCTGGATGCGGGTGCCGGAAATCTTTCTGGATCAAGGTCCGCGGCCGGTGGCCCCGCGGGGTCGGCAGCAAGGACTTCATGCTGAGGTTCCTGGGGGACATCACTACCGAGGGGGCCAACTACAAGGCCCTGGAGTTCGGCGGCGAGGCGATCGACAGTCTGAGCATGGCCGGCCGGCTGGCGATCTCCAATATGGCGGTCGAGTGCGGGGCCAAGGTCGGGCTGATCGCCCCGGACGAAAGGTGACCGCGCGCATTTCGAGGAGCTGGGCCGCGCCGGGGACTACCGCGAGCTGGCCGCCGACGCGGATGCCTCGTACGAGCGCCGTTTCGAGTACGACATCTCGGAGCTGGGGCCCCAGGTCGCCTGCCCGCACATGCCGGACAATGTCATGGCGCTGGGCGAGGTGGGGGGAGGTCAAGGTGGACCAGGTGTTCCTGGGCTCCTCGACCAACGCCCGGCTGGAGGACTTCCAGGTGGCGGCCTCGATCCTCAAGGGCCGGCAAGGTATCCCCGCACCTGCGGCTGCTGGTTACACCGGGCTCGAAACGGGTCTTCATCAAGGGGATGCTCGATGGGACGTTTCGAAACCCTGGCCGAGGCCGGCGGGATCATCACCACCCCCGGCTGCGGGGCCTGTGTCGGGGTGCACCAGGGGGTGCTGGCCGATGGCGAGGTCTGCCTGGCCACCCAGAACCGCAATTTCCGCGGCCGGATGGGCAACCCCAACTCCTTCATCTACCTGGCCTCGCCGGCGGTCGCCGCCGCCACCGCCATCGAGGGCCGGATCGCCGACCCGCGCCACTACCTCTGAGCCGGGAGCGTGAAGATGTCCGCGATCAAGGGCAGGGCCTGGAAATTCGGGGATGGGATCAGCACGGACCACATCACCCCGGGGCGGTTCTTCCACCTGCGCTCGAACCTGCCCGAGCTGGCCAGATATTGCCTGGTGGATGAGCGCCCGGAGTTCGCCCGCGAGGTCCAGCCGGGGGATTTCATTGTCGCCGGGCGCAACTTCGGCCAGGGCTCCTCGCGCGAGCATGCTCCGCGGGTGATCGAGATCAACCGGGTCGGGGCGGTGATCGCCAAGAGCTTCGCCCGGATTTTCTATCGCAACTGCGCCAATGTGGGCCTGCTGGCGATCATCTGCGACACCGACCGGATCGGGGATGGGGACCGGCTGGAGGTGCTGCCGGACCAGGGCCTGCTGCGCAACCTCGCCAATGGGGCCGAGGAGCGTTTCGAGCCTCTGCCGGAGATCATGCGCCGCATCATGGCGGCCGGCGGGCTGATCCCGTACGTGATCGCCCACGGCGGATTGGAACTTGATAAAACACTTGAAGCCTGATGGAATATATGCTATATTAGGTTGATGTTTGTATGGGGTTGGCCGGTGGTGGGCCGGGAGAGCCGGAGCAGTTGTGAGCCGGCTGTTTCAAGCCCGTCAGGCGGTTGCCGGGAGGCGGCCGCATCCGACCGGCTGCTGCAGAAGGCGGCGAGGCTGAGGGTTGAGGTGGAAGCGGGGAAAACGCCGTATGATGCCCGTTTCCGGGACCTGATGAGAAATGTCGGGTTTCATCCGTTGGCCCTCGGTGTTCGCAGCTTCAAAACCTTCTGCCAGTCGGAGCGGTCAAGTGGAACAGGAATACTTCAGTGAGGTGGCCGATACCTTCCTTAAACGGAAGGAAGAGTTGAAGCACCGTTGCCGCGAACATTGCAAGCGCGAGTGCGACCACTCTTCCGAAGAGATGATGGAGTGCCTGGCCAATCTGATGACCCTCGAGTACCTGCTGGATAACTGCTGAACCGGTCAAGGCGCGAAAGTTCCCGCGGCAGGTGATGGTCCCGGCGGCCGTGATGGCCATCTTCCCCCCTAAAGTTCGACCCTTCAGGCCGTACCCGGGCCCGGGTGCGGGAAATGTTGCGGCCGAAAGCGCGGTATTTTACGCTATCCTTGACTCCCCCCCACTGTCAGATTATTTTAACCCCTCGTACGAATTGAATTTATCGTTTCCTGACCTCCTTTGCTGTCCGGCCCGCCGGTGCGGACGAAGGCAGCTCGACCGAAGATGCGAGATTCAGGATACCTCCGCTCCCGCCCCATCGCCCGGGCGCTCCGGTGGCTGACGGCGGCGCTGATGGCGCCGCTACAAGCTTCGCTCCACGCTGCGCTCCTGGCCGTGCTCCTGCTGCTGTCCGCGTGCGATACCCAGCTGCCGATCGAGGTGGCGGAGGATCGCTTCAACGAGGCCGGCCTGAGCCTGTCGGTGAGCTCGATCAATTTCGCTCCCACCTTCATCGGCCGCACCATCCGTCAGACGATCTCCATCGAATACGGCGACACCCTGAACATGGAGCTGAGCCTGTTCACCAGCGACAGCGCCGCGTTCACCGTCCAGCCCGACAGCATCCATTTCAGCAAGACCCTGCGCACCGCCCAGATCCAGATCGCCTACACCCCGCGTGTCCCCGATGCTCCCGACTATGGCTACCTCTACCTGGTCGCCTACGGTAATTTCGACAGCCTCGATGCCGAGCCGGACACGGCGGGCGTGGATTCGCTGCGCCTGGCCGGAGTGGGCCGAGGCGGCTACCTGGACCTGGAGCTGGTCTTCATCCCCGGCGGCAGCTTCACGATGGGGATCGATTCCGCCACGGCCGCGGCCGCCGGCAGCGAGCGCCACGATGAGTGGCCGGCCCACGAGGTGACCCTCGGCGACTTCTTCATCGGCCGCTACGAGGTGACCAATATGCAGTATTACGAGTTCTGGCGCGAGGATTCGACAGTCCACACCCCGCGCGACACCAGCGTGATCGGCCACTGGCCCGCGGTGGCGCTGGACCAGCCCAACCACCCGGTGATCGGGGTGAGCTGGGAGGATGCCGGCGCTTTCTGCCGGTGGCTGAGCCTGCGCACCGGGGAGCGCTATCGCCTCCCGACCGAGGCCCAGTGGGAGTATGCCGCCACCGGCGGCCAGGCCCGCGAGTATCCCTGGTCGGCCCCGGCGGGCGACACCACCGCCGGCAATGGCGGCTCGCAGGCGGCCCCGGCCAATACCCGCCAGGGCGGGGACGGCTTCACGTTCACCGCCCCGGTGGGCAGTTTCCCCGAGGGGGCCAGCGCTTTCGGTCCGCTCAACATGTCCGGCAATGTCTGGGAATGGTGCCAGGACTGGTACGATCCGGCCTGGTACCGCCGCGAGGTGGTCCGGGTCGATCCCCAGGGCCCCACCGACATCGAGCACCAGTTCTACAAGGTGGTCCGCGGCGGGAGCTGGCTGGAGCTGTTGAACCAGGCCCGCACCGGCAACCGCGGCGCGCTCGCGCCCGGCAATCAAGAGGTCAATGTCGGCTTCCGGGTGGCGCGCCTGCCCTGAGGGGCCTGAAATCATCGTCAGAGCCAAGGAGCCCCCAGTGGCGCCCCTGAGTGGAAACAACCATCCGCATCGCGCGCTGACCATCGCCGCCGTGCTGCTTCACGTGGCGTTCCTGGCTGCCATCCTGCCGCCGGCGGTGGCGCGCGCCCAGACCACGGAGCCCGGGGTCTACCCCCTGCCGGTGGTGGTGCCCCTCGACCCGCAGGGCGATCAGTACCAGCCCTCTGCCGCGCTCGATGGCCGGGACCGGCTGATGACCGCCTGGCACGACAGCTCCAGCCAGGGGGACCGGATCATCGCCCAGGGTTTCGACCGCAAGGGCGGACGGATCGGTGTCCCGCGGGTCCTGACCTCCAACCAGTTCCGCGGAGCGTCCCGCCCGAGCGTGGCCGCCTACCGGGAGGGCCGGGCGGTGGTGGCCTGGGAGGAACGCGCTCTCGGCGCCCTGTTCCTGCGAAGGCTGGATTTCGCCGGCCGGCCGTTGCACGCCTTGCCGATGCCGCGCCTGGATCTGCGGATGATCCTGGGCGCCAGCCCGGCGGTCGCCGCCGACTCGGCCGGCGCGGTGGTGCTGGTCTGGGAGAGCGGCCAGCCCGGCAGCCGCGAGATCATGGGCGCCTGGTTCTCGGCGACCGATACGCTCGGGACGGTCAGCACCGACACCTTCAATTTCGCCTGGAACGTTCCCGCCCTGCAGCTCAATACCACCACCGATGGGGACCAGTCCGATCCGGCGGTCGCCCTGGATCCCCGCTACGGCGACTTTGTGGTCGCCTGGCGCAACCAGAGCCCGGACAGCCTGGGGATCGTGGTCAAGGGATTCTCGATCAGAGGCCAGGCCGGCGGGGAATTCCGCCTCCCGGCCGGTGACAGCCTGGCCGCCCGCGCGGTCTCGGCCCCGGCGATCGCCGCTACCACCGCGGTTTACGACTCCTCCTATTTCGTGGTGAGCTGGGTGGAGGAGGACTTCGACCTGTCCCGCCATCTCTACCTGGCGCTGGTCTCCCAGTACACTCGCCTCGGCCAGGAGGCTTTTGTCGCCGACTCGCTGCTGTTCTGGGAAATCCGCAATTCGCCGGGCCTGTCGCTGGAGCGCCCAGCGGTGAGCGCCAACAGCCAGGGTGAGGTGGTGCTGGCCTGGAACGAGGATGTGGGCGGCGGGGCGCCGGAGCTGTACAGCCTGAGTTTCCAGCTCGAGCAGGGGCCGCTCCAGGGGCAGTCCGGGCCGGTCCGGATCACTTCCGCGAACCAGGGCCATTCCCTCACAGCGGCGGCCCCGCCCAACGCGGCGATGCGCACCGATGGCAGCTACCTGCTGCTCTGGGAGGATGACGGTCCTCAGAGCGGATCGCCCGGCGACATCGACATCCTGATGCAGAGCTTCACGTTCGCGGGCCTGGTCGAGGAGCCCCTGCCGATCTCCCCGGCTCCCTCCCAGGATGCCGCCAGCAGCTACCCCGCCCTGGCGGCTTTGCCTGACAGCGGCTTCATCGTGCTTTGGGAGGGTTCCGCCGCCTCCGGCCGGAGCCGGCTCGAGGAGGTGCCTTTCCTGTTCGATGGGCGGATTTCCCAACCGCCGTTCGCCCCGTTTGCCTCCTCGCCGGACTGGGAGCAGCGCCGGCCGGTCATGGCTGTCGACAGCGCCGGCCTGGTGCTGGCGGCCTGGCAGGAGCAGCAGGATGGGCAGTACCGGCTGCGCGCCGCCTGGATCTCGCCGGAGGCGGGACACGGGGAGCCGGTGACCCTGGAGGAGTCCTCCACCAGCCACCTATCGGGCGCGAGTGTCGCCCTGGGTCCCGCCGGCGCGGGCTGGGTGGCCTGGGAGCGTTGGGCGCCGCTGGCGACCGCCCCGGAGCTGCGGCTGGCCCGGCTCGACAGCCTGGGTACCAGACTTGGATCGACCATCACGGTCGCCTCCGCCGCCGGCGGGGGCGGGCAGTACGCCGCGCTCGCTGTTGCCGGGGATGGCCGCTGCCTGGTCACCTGGCGCCAGGGGAGCGCCGCCGGGGGCAATGCCGCGATCCGGGCCGCGGTCTATGGGCCGCAGGGTCAGGTGGTCCGCGCCGCCCTGCCGGTGAGCGCCGAGGCGCTGCAGTATCTCGGGGCCATCGGACGCCCCGCCGCGGCCTGGTCCGAGGCCGGGGACTGGTTCGCGGTGCTCTGGCAGGAGTTCCACGGCGAGCGCCAGCGCCTGTACTACCGCCTGTTCAGCTCCGCCGGCGACAGCCTGGCCCTGGCGAGCGGCGAGTACCGCCGACGGTTCGATCCCCTGGGCTGGAATGAACAGACTCCGCCGGACCACCAGACCAGTCCGGTGGTGACCGCCACCGCCGGGGGCGGCCTGCTGGCGCTGTGGGTCGAGCTGGCGACCGGGCAGCGCTCCCAGTTGGTCGGACTCAAGCTTGGCGCCGATGGCGCGCCGGAGGGCGGAGTGTTCCGGGTCCCCGGGGTCGAGGAGCTGACCCTGCCCGCCGCGGCCATGCTGGGCGGCAGCCGGCTGGCGGTGGCCTGGCAGGACACGGTCGGCGACCAGGCGCGCCTGCTGGCCCGGGTGCTGGAGCTGCGGCTGTACACCCTGCTGGGCAGTGTCCGGCTGGAGGGAGCGCAGTCGACCGATGATGCGGTCTGGGTGCAGCTGGCCGGGGCGGCGCGCGACTCGGTCCCGCTCGATGGAGGCGGAGGCTTCGCCCTGCGTTCCCTGGTCGCGGGGGAGTACTCGCTCTGGCTCAGCCGGGCCGGGCGGGGCGAGCTGCCCGGCACCCGGCGCACGTTGCGCCTTTCCGGCGGCGACCGTGACACGGTGCGGCTCGGGGTGCTGGCCGAGCTGGAGACCGGCGGGCCGGAGCTGCCGCGCGCCGCCGGGCCGGTGCTCTACCAGAACCGCCCGAATCCCTTCAATCCCTCGACCACGATCAGTTTCGAGCTGAATCTCGCGGCCGGCGAGCGGCAGGAGATTCGGCTCCAGATCTTCGACCTGCGGGGCGCGCTGGTGGCGACCCTGCTGGAGGGCAGTTTCCCCGGCGGCCGGCACTCCGCCGAGTGGAATGGCCGCGATGCCAACGGCCGGCCGGCGGCGAGCGGGATCTATCTCTGCCGTCTGACCGCCGGCGGCGAAAGCCGGCTGCGCAAGCTGGTCCTGCTCAAGTAGTGACCGCAGTCAACCCCCCACTTCTTCACTGTCAGGAGGTCTGAATGCCGCGGGTGCTGATCGCAACCAAGCTGGACACGGTGGCGCGGGAAATTCTGGAAGCGGCCGGGATCGAGGTCGAAGTCAGGCCGGGCATTGGGGAGCAGGAGCTGGCTGGGGCGATCAAGGGGTTCCACGGGCTGTTGGTGCGCAGCGAGAAAGTCACCGCCGGGGTGCTGGATGCCGCCGATGAGCTGCAGGCGGTGGTCCGGGCCGGGACCGGGGTCAACACGATCGATGTCAAGCACGCCACGACCCGCAACGTGCAGGTGATGAACACCCCCGGGGCCAACAGCAACTCGGTCGCCGAGCTGGTGTTCGCGATGATGCTGGCCGGATCGCGACGGCTGCTCTACGCCGATGGCTCGGTCAAGCAGGGGCGCTGGGAGAAGTCCGGGCTGATGGGACGGGAGCTGCACGGCAAGGTGTTGGGGATCGTGGGCGTGGGCAACATCGGCTCGCTGGTGGCGCAGAAAGCCCGCGGCTTCGAGATGGAAGTGATCGGGTTCGATCCGGTGATCGCCGCCGACAAGGCCCGGGAAATGGGGATCGCCCTGGCGCCGTTGGAGGAGCTGTTCTCCCGCGCCGACTTCATCACCCTGCACGTGCCGCTCAACGACCGCACCCGGGGGATGATCGGCGCCGAGCTGCTGGGCCGGCTCAAAGCCGGGGCGATGCTGGTCAACACCGCCCGGGCCGAGGTGATCGACCAGCCGGCGCTGCTCGAGCTGCTGGAGCAGCGGCCGGATGTGCTGGTCGGGGCGGATGTGTTCCTCGAGGGCGACAAGGAGGGCCAGAAAGAGCTGGCCCGCATCGGCGATCGGCTGGTGAGCACCCCGCACCTGGGGGCCAACACCCTCGAGGCCAACCGCCGGGCGGCGGTGGCCGCCGCCGAGGGCCTGCGCGACTTCCTGGTCCGACGGATGGTGCGGTTCCCGGTCAACAACCTGGAGATCCCGCCGGACCTCAATCCGCGGTTCCTGGAGCTGACCCGGCTGATCGGCGAGATCGCCTACTACAATGTCGGCGGCGACCAGCCCCACGAGGTCCGGATCACCTGCTACGGGCGGCTCAACCGCCATATCGACCTGCTCACCGGCTACCTGCTCAAGGGGCTGATGGACATTTACCAGATGGAAGTGCTCTCGCCCAGCGAGGCCGCCAAGCATGCCGCCGAGAAGGGGATCAACGTGGTCAAGCGGGTGCCGGACGACAGCAAGGGCTACGGCGAATCGATGACCATCGACATCCTGGCCAAGAAGGACGGGTACCGCGAGACCAGCATCCGCGGCATGATTACCCCGGAGAGCGAGCTGAAGATCAACCGCATCGACAGCTTCAGCAACCTGGACCTGATCCCCCGCGGCTACATGCTGTTCGCTTACCAGCGGGACCGGCTCGGGCTGATCAACGACATCAGCTCGGTGCTCTCCGGCGGGGGGGTCAACATCCTCAACATCCGTTTCACCACCGACCGCGAGGGCAACTCGATCGCTGTCCTGCAGACCGAGCACCCGGTCTCCGACCGGCTGTTCCAGCAGATCAAGCTCAAGGTTCAGCCCTACAAGGGCTTCCGGATGGAGTTCTGAGGCGGGCGATGGCCGTGCGGCTGTCGCCTGCGTGGGGCGTGAATCGGAACAGACGGGCTGAGGGCCCGAGAACAAAGGGGTTTTGTCGGATGGCACGCAGAAGGAGAAAACCTGGCCACAAAGGGCCGGAAGGTCCCCGCGAGGCAGGCGGGCAAGGTCAGCCGGTCCAGAAGAACGGCGCGGCGGGCGGGTCGAACGGGTCCGCCGAGGACAAGGAAAACGGTCTACGGCAGATCAAGGCCAACATGGTGATCCTGGTCGATGCCGACCCGACCTATGTGGAAATGGAGTCGATGGGGGTGGTCAACTACATCCCGGGCTACAACCCGATGGGCTTCACCGGCCTGAGCCGGGCGCTGAGCTACATCGAGAATCCGCGCAATGAGGGCCGGGTCGGGCTGGTGCTGCTGGACCTGGATCCGGCGACAGCGGAGGAATTGACGGTCGAGGCTTTCATCCGTCAACTGCGCCGCAAGGGAGATGTTCCGGTGGCCCTGGCCAGTTCCCGCAACGATGCCGAGACGGTGGCCATGGCCCGCGAGCTCGGCCTGGTGGGAGTGCTGCCCAAGGTGTTTACCCTCGAGCAGTTCGTGCATTTCACCAAGCGCATCCTGCGCTACGGCGCTACCCGTTCCTGGCAGTGCCGCGCCTGCGGCAGACTGATCACCGCCGACCACCTGGACCTGCTGGGGATGAAGCCGCTCAAGTGCACCTTCCGTGAGTGCGCCTCGATCCTGATCGAGGAGGTGGCGTTCGGCGCGCCGATTCAGGTGAGCCAGTAAGCGGCAGGGGGCCGCGCCGGCAACGGTGCGGCCCCCTTTTCCTTATCCTCGCCTTCTGCGGTAAATCCCCAGCCTCCTGCTGTTCTCTTGATTTTTTTCTTTTTTGTTCTTTTGTGACCAAAAGAACCGCAAAGTCTGCGGCGCAAAACTCGCATGCCGCCTCCCGGCCGCTGGTGCGATGCCTGGGCCTTACACCCCCCGGCCCCGCTTGCCGCGGGGCCACCCCCCTCCAGGGGGGACTGTGCCGGCTGCACCTGTCGAGTTGCCGCAACCGGTTGGGTGTAGCGTTGTTACTCCCCCCTGGAGGGGGGTGGCAGCTTCAGCTGCCGGGGGGTGTAAGGCCCGGGCGCCGCCTCATCCGCCGCAGGGGCGTCCGGCCGGCATCTGTTCCAACCAATTCGATCGCGGAGTGGTGCTCCGCCATCCCGAGGCTTGCGCCGCAGTAGTCGTAGGGGCCGGCCCCCGTGCCGCGCCCGGGGAAACACGACCCCCTGTTTCCCCCTTAGCAAAGGGGGATCAACCGCACTGCCGGCCCGCTCGTCTCCCAGGGGCGGGGCATGCCCCGCCGCTACGGCCAAATCCGGCCTAAGCGGTTCGTAATCGGCCTCAGGCTGACTTGATCGACATCATGGTAAAAAGTTTGGGAAAGTGGAAGGGGGGATCGGGGGGAAGGTATCCCTGGGGGAAGGCATCCCTGGGGGGAGGGCGGAAATCCCGACCAACGGGATTTCCGCCCTCCCCCCGAAAGTATCAGAGGGTAATATCCCGCCCGGCCTGGATCGCCTCGGCGATCCGCACCGACTGCAGCGACTCCCGCAGGTCCGGCTGCGGGGTCGCGCCGCTGGTCAGGCACTCCAGGAAATGGCGCACCTCGCCCAGGAAGCCGGTGTACTCCAGCGGGTCGCGCATGGTTTCCGGGTAGACCCGGTTGTCCTGCACGAAATGCTTGCCGCGGCCCTGGAAGTAGAGCAGACGGCCGGGGTAGTCGATGGTCCATTCCAGCGGGGCCTCGAGGAAAATGCTCAGCTCGTGGCCCTGGAGGGCATAGCGCTCCAGCTCCACCCCGCACTCGGGCAGGATCGAGAGCTGGCCGCGCAGCCCGCCGGCGAAAAAGAAATCCGCCAGGAAGCCCGGGGCCTGGTTGCCGGGCAGCTCCAGCTTCTCCACCCGCACCTCCCGGACTTTCCCGCCGAGATAGCACATCAGGTCGATGCTGTGCAGCCCGGTGCCATAGGCGAAAAAGCTCTCGGTGCGACCGGCGCGGGCCATCCGGGCGGTGAGCAGGTGCAGCGGCGCGCCGGAGGACTCCGCCAGCTCCTTCATCCGACGGACCAGGGGCATGTAGCGGCGGTTGAACGCCACCATGCAGGTCACCTGCCGGCGCTCGGCCGCGGCGATCAGCTCCTCCAGCTCATGGCTGTCGGCCCCGGGCGGTTTCTCCAGCAGCAGCGGCATCCCGGTGGCCATCAGCTGGAGAGCGGTCGCTTTCATCGCCTCGAAATTGACCAGCACCAGGGCGGCATCCAGGGACCCGCCCGCCAGCAGCTCCTCCACCGAGCCGCAGGCGCGGCGGAAGCCGAAATCGCGGGCGGCGGCCTCGGCCTTTCCGCGGTCCAGGTCGCAGATCGCGGCCAGCTCCAGCGATGGGAACTGCCGCTTGAGTTTTACCAGCGAGGGGCAGTGGTAGCTGCGGCTGATGTAGCCCGCTCCCACCACGCCCAGGCGCAGTTTGTCCACGTGACCCCTCTTGCCAAGAGTGACTGCTGTGGCGGGGGGAGGGCGGAAACCTCTTGAAAGAGGTTTTCCGCCCTCCCCCCGGACCCCCCACTCACTTTCCAGAACTTTTCGCTTATTTAATGTCAGATCCCGACTGGTCATCCGATATCAGCGGTTGCACCTGAGGAAATAGCCGATCGAGCGGTCGTAAGTGCGCTCCTGCTGGGCGGTGAAACAGCAGGCCGGCAGCTCACCGCTCTGGCGGTGGAAGTGCATGCATTCGCAGCATTTGCCCTTGCGCGGGCAGGGCTCGTAGCTGCAATTGCACTGCCGCAGGTTGTTCTGCAGGTTGTCGCAGGCCATCGGCGTTCCTCCTGGCTTCGGCGGTGTTCCGCCCTAAATGGCGGAAAGTGGCCACGAAAATTTAAGCCCGGGCCCCGGAGAAGGCAAGCGCCGCCTTGCGGGATGAGGGCCCAGCCGCTTGCGCCGGGGATCACCGCGGCTTAAATTGCGGTTTCGGTTATCGATTTTTCGCCCGAAGCTCCAGACCGTGGAGGCAAGCCTTGGAAAACCTGCGTGTCGGCGACTGGGCGATGATCGTCATCTACAGCCTGCTGATGATCGCGATCGGGGTCTACTGCATCCGGTTCGCCCGGCAGGGGGAGAACTATTTCGCCGGGGGCAGGCGGATTCCCTGGTGGCTCTCGGGGGTCTCGGCCTGGATGGGAGCGTTCAGCGCCTATGTCTTTGTCGGGATGGCCTCGGTGATCTACCGGGTGGGGGCGGCGCCGCTGCTGCATCTCCTGTTCGCGATGGCGTTCGCCTGGTTTGTCGGCTCGTTCCTCTGGGCCGCCCGCTGGCGCCGCACCGGGATTGTCACTGTCCCGGAGTTCATGGAGCAGCGCTTCAACCTCACCACCCGCCAGGTGTTCGCCTGGATCGTGGTCCCGTTCCGGATCGCCGATGACGGGGTCAAGGGCTATGCCACGGCCAAGATCATCGGCTTCGTGTTCGGGGTCCCGCTGTGGGCCAGCATCCTCGGGCTGTCGCTGATCACGATCCTCTACACGATGATCGGCGGGCTGTGGGCGGTGATGATCACCGACATGGTGCAGTTCGTGATCCTGCTGCTGGTGATGATTGTTGTCGTGCCGATCGGGCTGGCGAAAATCGGCTGGCTGGAGGGGCTGGTCCAGGGCGCGCCGGAGCATTTCCACCGGCTGATCCACGCCCCGGAGGCTTTCGGCGGGGAATTCACCCTGGCCTACCTGGCGGCGATGTGGGTGATGCATCCCTTCCTCTACAATGGCTCGTTCACCCTGGTCCAGCGCTACACGACTGTCCCCACTCCGCGCGATGCGGTAAAGAGCGCCCGGCTGTCGATGGCTCTCAGCCTGGCGTTCTTCCCCTTGCTGGTGCTCCCGCCGATGATCAGCCGGGTGCTCTACGGCGACTCGCTGATGGCGAGCACCGCGCTGCAGGAGACCAGCTACATCAAGCTCTGTGTCGACCTTCTGCCGATGGGGATGATCGGGGTGGTGGTGGTGGCGATCATGGCCGCGACGATGAGCACCCTCTCGGCGGATTTCAATATCTATGGCGCGGTGCTGACCAATGACTTCTACCACCGGCTGATCAACCGCCGGGCCTCGCAACGAAACCTGGCTCTGGTGGGCAAGCTCTGCACCCTGCTGGTGGGCGCGCTGGCGCTGTGGTGGCGATGCTGTGCAGCGCTGGGCGGGGCGTTCGATGTGATGATGACGATCCTCGGGCTGATCGGCGGGCCGACCACGATCCCGATCCTGATGGGCATCTGGATGCGCCGTCCCACCCCCGCCGCGGCGATCGCCTCGGTCAGCGCGGGGATCGCGTTCGGGGCGCTGGCCAAGTGGGTGCTGGGGTTGCCTTTCGCCTGGTTCGTGCTGGGCAACATCGCGGTGACCATCGGGGTGTTCCTGCTGATGGGGCTGATCTGGCCGGCCCGGGGCGAGCTGAAGCGAAGGATGGACCACTTTTCGATCAGGTGCTGGCCGGGTCCGCCGATTACCGGGTGGTCGGCGGTGGAGCAGGAGCAGCGGGCCCCCTCGCCATTCGCGATTGTCGGGGTGATCCTGCTGGTGATCGGGCTGGCGCTGGGGGTGGTGGGATGGCTGACGGCAGCCGCCCAGGCGATCCGGATCGATGGGATGGTCGCCGCGGTGCTACTGGCCCTGGGGGCGCTGCTGGTCTGGCGCGGAAGGTCGATCGCGCGCAAGGTCAAGGTCGAGGTCGCTGAACCCGATGCATGACAACAATCCGGACCTGATCCGGGGGAGGGAGGAACCCTTTTGGAAAAGGGTTCCTCCCTCCCCCGGGCCCGCATCCAGCCTCCCCAAACTTTTTATTGATTCATTACTATTTGGCAAGCAATGACCTGGTATGACTGCCCACGGCCGGGAAGCTGCCGGCCGGGCGTTTGCGGTCTCCCCCCTGAGAACAGGAGCGGCCCTTGCACTGGCTCGATTTCGCGGTGATCGCGGTCTACATGCTGATTGTGGCGGGTATAGGGGTCTGGACGATGCGCTCGGTCCGCAACACCGAGGATTTTTTCATGGGCGGGCGGCGGTTCGGCAAGGTATTCTCGATCTTTCTACAGTTCGGAGCGGGCACCAGCTCAGACATGCCGGTAAGCGTAGCCCGTGAGTCGTTCCGCAACGGGATGAGCGGAATCTGGGCGGTAATGCTCTGGCTTTTCATCACGCCTTTCTACTGGATAATCGGACCCTGGTACCGGCGTATGCGGCTGGTCACCATCGGCGACTACTTCTCCGAGCGTTTTGACAACCGTGCCCTGGGCGCGGCCTATGCCGCTTTCTCGTTGTTCTATTTCATGTATTACATCGCAATCGGGCTGACCGCCGTGGGTAAAACGGTGGAGGTGCTGACCCCCCGGCCGGAAGCCGGAATACACGGTCGAGGAGCGCGCGAGCGTCGAGGATTATCGCCGCTACAGGAGCTGAGCCGGATGCGCCGGAGTCCGGAGGGTTCGCCTCCGGCCAGGGCGAAGAATTGCGCATGTTGGGGACCGTTTCATGCCCGCGGGCGAACTCAAAAGCGGCATTTCTTATGCTGGCCAGCCGGACAGCGGTGCCGGTGATCGCCCTGGTGGTAATGATCTACTAGACGATGGGAGGGCTGCGGGCGGCGGTGCTCACCGATTTTGTCCAGGGGGTGTTGATTATCATCCTCTCCTTCATGATGATCCCCTTCGGGCTGGGGCGTCGGGTGGTTTTCCGGTCTTCACGAGCGGGTGCCGGAGCTCATGTTCAACCTGCTGGGGAGCTCCCAGACCTCGAGCGACTACACCGCCCTGTTTATCGCCTCGATCGTGCTGATCAACCTGGTCGGGATCGTAGTCCAGCCGCACATCATCCAGACCGGCGGGCGGGGCGGCGCGCGATGAGCTGAGCGCCCGGGTGGGGCTCACCTACGGCAACTACCTCAAGCGCTTCTGCACGATCGGCTGGGCGATGGTCGGGGTGATCGGCTTCGCGCTCTATTCCCGGGAGGTGGCGGACCCGGACATGATCTGGGGCTACGCCACCCTGCGGCTGTGCCGGTGGGGCTGGTGGGGCTGATGATCGCCCATGATGGCGGCGATCATGTCCAGCGCCGATGCTTTCATGGTCGCGGATCGGCGCTGTTCACGATGAACCTCTACCGCCCGCTGCGTCCGCACGTGAGCGACAGTCACCTGGTCTGGGTGGGACGTTGGCGACCGCGGTGATAATCGTCGGCGGAGTGCTGATTCTCGCTGGCTTTCCACAGCGTGATCGAGATTTTGAGGTACATCTGGACCCTGCCGGTGATTTTCGGGGCGAGCTTCTGGCTCAGTTACCTCTGGCGGCGGGTGACCCTGACCGCGGCCTGGTGCGCGGTGGTTTTTTCGCTGGTGGTGTCGTTCCTGCTGCCGTTGGCGCTGCCGCATTTCGCGGGGATCGCGGAGCACCCGCGGCTGCTGGCCGAGACCCGGCCGCTGGCGCACGAGGTACGGGCCGGGGCGGACCCGGCGGATGTGGCCGCGGGACGGGCCGCGGCGGAGGGCGAGCTGATCCTCAAAACCGTGCTGACCGCGCCGGTGCCGTTGTTTTTCGAGCAGAAAGTGCTGCGGGATGAAAACAGTCCCGGGAGCGGCTACCGCGGGGCCGGGAAATTCCGGCTCTGGGCCTGGCTGGCCTCGCGGCTGGGGATGGAGCTGGCCGGGGCCTCGCGGGCGACCCTGGAGGCGGTGGGTTTCCTGGGCGATGCCCTGGTCCCGTTCCTGGTGCTGTTCCTGGTGAGTTTCCTGAGCCGCGCCGGTGAAAGCGGCCGCGTTGGACCGTTTCTACGCCCGGCTGCATACCCCGGTGCGGGTGGACCCGGCCGAGGACCGCCGGGAGGTGGAGCTTTCGTACGAGCAGCCGCACCGTTTCCGGCAACTTCGCTGGTTCCCGGACAGCGATTGGATGATGCTGCGCCCGGACCGGACCGATACGCTGGGGTTCCTGGCGGCGGTGGCGGTGGCGCTGGGGGTGGTGGCGCTGGTGTTCGGGGTGGCGGCGCTGAGCTGGCCGTGATCCGGAGTGGCGGTCTGATCCCAATTTGACGGCAAATGCTTGCTTGTACGGGGGGAGGGCAGGGGGCTGGAGAGATACAGGCAGAAGCCGCGGCGCCACCTCACGCCGTAAAGGCTTTTGACCAGGGAAACAGTCGGAAAGAAGAATAGGGCGGAGGGTTGTCGGCGGTGATTGCGCCGCGGGAGCTGCGCGGGCATCAGCCCCGAACCAGGCGTTCTTTCAGCTTGACTTGTTCCCGGTTGTACTCGAGCTCGTTCTCGGTCTCGGTGATCCGGAGCTGCAGGTTGGAGATTTCCCGCTCGTTCTCCCGGGAAGATTGCTCCAGGAACGTGATCTTCTCCTGCAGCTCCCCCACCTCGACCGCCAGTTGGGCGTGGCGTTCCCGGATCAGCTTGAGGCGGTTCTCCAGCAGGTTGGCATCCTGGTCGGTGGGGGCGGCGCCATCATCGAGCTTGCGCTGCAAGGCATCCCGCTCCTGCTCCACCTCGTTCAGTTGCTTGGCGATCTGGATCAACTCCTCCCGCCGGGTCTTGTGGAAGTGCTTGTTCTCGATGAGCTTGTTCTCGGCTTCGTAGAAACTCTTCCGGAGAATCCCCAGCCGCTCGCGCGATTCCTCCAGCCGCCGCTGGGCCGAAATCAGCTCGAGCTTGCGCCGTTGGCGCTCCTGCTCCCGCCGCCGCTGGAGCACCATGGCCAGGAAGGTCAGCAGGCAGATCACCAGGACAACGATTACCGAGTAGTAATAGACCATCGGGAATGGACCGAGAGGAAGTGATGGCATGACCGGCCCCGGAGGGTCGGCCGTGATTGCCTGCAGAGGCAAAGGTTCGAGCCGAACGCTAAGATAATACCCTCGCCCCGGGGCCAAGTCAAATCAAATCTTTGGAGGGGAAGGATATCTCTGTTGCGCCCGGCCGGTCCGCCGCCGCATCCTCCCGCGGTCGGGCAGGCTCAGAGCACGAAGTCGGTGAAGAACTCGGTCTCATTGAACGTGGCGGTGATGTCATCGTCGATCAGCACCATGATCTTGCCGTTCTTGCGCTCCAGGACGGTGACTTCGCCGAACTTGGTGTCGAGCTTGTCATACTGCTTGACATTGCTGCCGCGGGTGCGGGACATCCTGTCCTCCTTGACATGGGAGCAGAGTGGAATCGAGATTCGCCTGCCGCAGAATGCAAGGAGCATACCAGCGCCCGGACCGGGAGGAGCGAGAAGGCAATGGCTTGACAGCGAAGTAGAAAGCGCGGCGCGATCTGGCGGGAAAAAAGCCGGTGGCCGGCGACAGGGGCAAAATGTTCCCGCGACCGGAACAGTCGCTGCCGGGGCACAGGCTGTACCGAAGCCACAGCAGGGATGGGGTATGTCCCTCTACGGTCTATCGGTAACGATCTGCTTGGTGATATCCAGCAGGCAACTTTGGAAAAAGTTTGGGAAGGTGGGAGGGGGGATCGGGGGGAGGGCGTCCCTGGGGGAGGGAGGAAACCTTTTCCAAAAGGTTTCCTCCCTCCCCCAGGAAAAGATAACGGGCCTACTCGGGGCGCAGCAGCAGCACCAGCTCGTGGTCGCGGGCGACCACCCGCAGGCCGGGGGCCAGCCCCTGCAGCTCCGCCAGGTGCCGTTCACGGGTGAGCACCGCCGCCGGGGCGGGCACCCGCTGCAGCGAGTCGATGGTTTCCGGCCCGAGGTAGCGGACCACCCCGGCGTGGTAGAAGACCATCGCGGTCTTGTCGTAGCGATAGGCGGCCAGGGCGCCGCCATCCGCCCAGCAGGCTTTCCGCCCGGCGGATCAGCCGCAGTTGTGGTTCCTGGCGCTGCCGCGAGACCAGCGGCAGCACTCCCAGGGCCAGCACCAGGGCCAGGGCGGCCTGGCCGGCCACCAGCATCCCCAGCGCCCCGCGCGGGCGGCCCCGCCACAGCAGGAGCAACGCCCCCAGCGGCCCGGCCGCGAGCAGCGCCGCCGCCGGGTACTGCCACCCCTCCAATGGCATCCGGGCCAGTTCCGGCCCCCGGATCACCAGCGCCAGGGCGGTTGCCAGCGCCAGCAGGCCCCCGAGCCCGGCCGGGGCCAGCAGGGCGAAACGGCCCCGTCCCGCGCGCCCCCGGGCGACCAGGGCCCCCAGGTAGCCGGCGACCAGGATCGCCAGCGGCGGGTAGGCCGGAGTGATGTAGGTCGGCAGCTTGGCCCGGGCGATACTGAAAAACAGCAGCACCCCCAGCGCCCAGACCAGCGGGAACAGCAATCGGCCCTCGGCGCGGCCGGTCCGGCGGAACGCGCCCCAGCGCTTCCTGGAGCGGGGTCCGCAGCGCCTGCAGCGCGTAGAGGCTCCAGGGCCAGCTTCCGGCCAGCAGCACCGGCAGATAATAGTAGAACGGCTCGAGGTGCTGGCCGCCCGCGGTGACCTCTCCGGCGAACCGCGCCAGGTTGTGGCGCAGGATGAACACCCGGAAGAACTCTCCCCCGCTGGCCCGGATCACCAGCAGGTACCAGGGCAGGGCGAGGAGCGCGAACAGCGCCGGCCCAGTTCCCCAGGGGACCCGCCGCAGCACCGGGAACAGCTCCCGGCGCGCCGTCAGGTAGGCCAGGGCGATCGTCCCCGGCAGGACCAGCCCCACCGGGCCCTTGGTCAGCACCGCCAGGGCCGAGCAGGCCCAGGCCCAGAGGAACAGCCGTCGCCGGGCCGCGTGATCCCGCTCATCGCAGGCCAGCGCGAATGTTACCAGGGCGCCGGTGAGGAACAAGGTCAGCGGCATGTCGGTCAGGCACCAGCGGCTCAGGGCCAGGAATTGCAGGCAGATCGCCAGCAGCGCCCCGGCGGCCAGCCCCGCCCCCGGCGACAGCAGCCGTCCGGCCAGCAGACAGGTCAGCAGGACCGTCCCGGCGGCCGCCAGCGCCATCGGCAACCGGGCCGAGAACTCGTTGACCCCGAACAGCCGATAGGACCCGGCGATCAGCCAGTAGGTCAGCACCGGCTTCTCGAACCGCCACTGGCCGTTGAACACCGGCACCAGGAAGTCGCCGGTGGCGACCATCCGTCGGGCGGTCTCGGCATAGCGCGGCTCATCGACATCGAACAGGCGGTAGCCGCCGAGGCCGGTCAGGTACAGCGCGCCGCAGAGCAGCAGCAGCGCGGCGTAGCGGCGGCTCACCAGCCAGCCGGTGAGCTCGAAGCGCGGGGGGCGGTCCCCGCTCGGTCCGGGCATCAAAATGCTCCCTTCGGTGGGGAAAGACAAAAGTTAGCCCCGGAGGTCAGTGCTGTCAATGCGGCAGGCGGGCAAGCGCCGAGCCTCGCGGGGCCTGTTTCTGCAACATTCTGGAGAGCAAAGGCTTGGCCAGGCCAGCTTGACTTTTGCCGGAACCGCTGGTATATTCTTAAAATTCTTGACTCACCATGCTTTGAAAGGAATCGGGCCTGATGCGCGAATACCTGCGCCTGCTGTGGTATCTGACCCCATACTGGGCGCGCCTGCTGGCGACAGTGCTGTCGATCGTGGCGTTCGCGGTGCTGGATGGGGCCAGCATGGCGATGGTGATTCCGCTGCTCCACGTGCTGTTCGATGGCCGGAGCGCCGCCGAGCTGGCCGGCAAAGCCACCGGGGGTCTGCCGGTGGAGGGCTTCTTCTCCAAGGGCGACCTGCTGCCCCGGCTCCAGGCGTTCATCCTGGCCGGCGACCAGCTCTCGGCCCTGAGCAAGATTGTCCTGCTGATCGTGATCTTCTTCATGCTCAAGAACATTTTCGACTACCTGCAGCGCTTCTGGGGCCAATCGCTGGAGCAGCTGGTGGTGCGCGACATGCGCAACCAGATCTTCAGCCACCTCTCGGAACTTTCCCTCAGTTTTTTTCACCGCAACAAGGTCGGGCAACTGATCTCCTGCATGTCCAACGATGTCGGGGTGGTGCGGATCACCCTGCGGGAGAGCTTCTCCAAGGTCCTGCTCTCGGGCTGCCAGTTGCTGGTCTATGTCGGCTTCCTGCTGGTGATCAGCTGGAAGCTGACCCTGATGGCCGGCCTGTTCATTCCGCCGATGGCCGTGCTGATCACCTGGGTGGCCCGCAAGCTCCGCCACAAGAGCCGTTGGCTGCAGAACGCCCTGGGGGAGATCACCTCGATCTTCCAGGAAACCATCGCCGGGATCCGGGTGGTCAAGGCGTTCGGCATGGAGGGGTTCGAGCGGGAGAAATTCCGGCGCGAGAACGAGAAATACTACCGGCAGTTCATGCATACCAACCGCTACGCCTCGCTTAGCTCGCCGCTGACCGAGTTCCTGATGTCGGTGGTGGGCGGGCTGTTCCTGCTCTATGGCGGCCGGCAGGTGCTGAGCGGGGCGATGCCGGCCCAGGACTTCCTGTTCTTCCTGCTGGTGGCGATGCGCACGATGTCGCCGATCAAGGTCTTCGGCAATTTCAACGACATTCTGCAGCAGGGAATGGCGGCGTTCGAGCGCATCGAGCGCATCATCGACACCCCGGTGGTGATCCGCGACCGCCGGGAGGCTCTGCCCAAGGCCGCGTTCGAGGAGGCGATCCGCTACGAGGGGGTGAATTTCTCGTACGATCACGACACCCCGGTGCTGCAGCAGATCGACCTGGAGGTGCGCAAAGGGGAGGCGATCGCGCTGGTGGGGCCCTCGGGCGCGGGCAAGTCCACCCTGATCGACCTGCTGCCCCGTTTCTACGATGTCGACCGGGGCAGGATCATCCTGGACGGGCACGACATCCGCGACTACCGGATCCGGGACCTGCGCAGCCTGGTGGGGATTGTCACCCAGGAGACGATCCTGTTCAACGACACGGTGCGCAAGAACATCGCCTACGGGCTGAACGAGGTCCCGCTGGAGCGGGTGATCGAGGCGGCCCGGGCGGCCAATGCCCACAACTTCATCACCAACATGGAGGAAGGCTACGACACGATGATCGGCGAGCGGGGGACGCGGCTGTCGGGCGGCCAGCGCCAGCGGATCGCCATTGCCCGGGCGATCCTCAAGAACCCCGACATCCTGATCTTCGATGAGGCCACCTCCTCGCTGGACACCGAGAGCGAACTGCTGGTGCAGCTCGCGATCGAGCGCCTGATGCAAAACCGCACGAGCCTGGTGATCGCCCACCGCCTGTCCACGATCAAGCACTGTGACCGGATCGTGGTCCTGGAGGAGGGCCGGATCGTGCAGATCGGCTCCCACGAAGAGTCTGCTGCAGAGCGGTGGGCTCTACCGGCGGCTCTACGAACTCCAATTCCAAACCACTACCGTTCGGGAATCATGAAACCAGTCATCTATTTTTTCATCCCGGTCTGGAACGAACAGGACACGATCGGCCTGCTGCTTTACCGGATCGGCGAGGTGATGCGCAACCTGCGCTTCGATTACGAGGTGCTGATCGTGCTGGACGCCTGCACCGATGAGTCGGCCGAGGTGATCGCTCCCTACCTGAAGCTGGTGCCGGTCCACGTGATCCAGTACGAGCAGCGGCAAGGCTACGCGCGCTCGCTGCTGGCCGCGATCCGCCGGGCGGTCGAGTCCAGCGAGAACCCCAAGCGCGATTTCTTCCTGATCCTCGATGGCGATTTTCGCTACGATCCGGAACTGGTGGGCGAGATGGCCTCCCAGATCGAGCGCAATGTCGACCTTTGCATCGGCAACCGCTTCCTCGGCGAGCAGGCCCAGCCCACCCGCCGGCAGCGGCTGCGGCAGTGGCTGGTCGGCCGGGTGCTGCGCCTGCGCCGGGTGAACCTGCCCGCGGGCCCGGAGCCGGACTGGCTGACCACTTTCCGCGGCGCCCGGGTGTCTTTCCTCAAGCGCAACCAGGCTTTCCTGGAAGTGCTTTCCGGCCTGGGGCCGGAAGTGCCGCCGGCGGCCTGCTCGCTGACCCTGTTCCTGCGCCTGTTCAAGGATGCCCGCAACCTGGAGCAGCTGCCGCTGGCGGAGAAACGCCACGGGCGGCGCAAGAGCCGTCCCAAGCTGTGGAACATCCTGCGGTTCCTGCTCTTCCGCGATGAGTTCATTGTCACCGGGCAGGAGGTCAAGCAGGTCACCTCCTCGCGACGGGGCCGCAGCGGCCGGGGCCGTCGCCGCAAGAGCTCGAATAGACCGGGCGAAAGTTCGTCCAACAGTCAGGGGAAAAGCTAGAGCGCGCTGCCTGGAACCCCCGGGGATGGAACGCCATCGGCGATCGGCGGTAAAAGGAGCATGTTAAAAAACCTGACTGGAAAACTACTGCCCGGCCTGTTCGCTACGCTGCTGCTGTCGCTTCCCGGGGCAGCGGCCGCGGAACCCGCCGGGCCGGCGCGGGCGCCGTTCAAGGTGGGCGAGCAGCTCAGCTTCTCGGTCAACTGGACCGTGGGCAACATCGGCCGGGCCGAGATGACTGTCGCGGCGATCGATACGGTCCAGGACCGGGCGGTCTACCGCATCCAGGCCGGGGCCCGCTCCAACAAGACCCTGGACCTGATCTACCCGGTGCGCGACTACTTTGTCTCGATGATGGACCGGGACCAGTTGTTCAGCCGTCGGTTTTTCAAGCAGCAGAAAGAGGGCAAGCACGAGCGTCAACGGAAGTACATCTATGACCAGGAGGCGCTCAAGCGTTACGAGCTGGTCAAGGGCGACACCACCGAGATTGTCCCCGAGGCCCAGGATGAGCTGTCGATCTTCTACTACTTCCGCACCCTCGACTTCGTGGCCGGGCAGGGGCTGCTGCTGGAGAACTACGTCGATAAAGAGGGCAATCCCCTCAAGGTGAAGATCATCGGCACGGAGTGGGTGGAGGTGCCCGCCGGCCGGTTCTTCTGCTGGGTGGTCGAGCCCTACATCAAGAGCGGCGGGCTGTTCGAGCACAAGGGCAACCTGCAGATCTGGATCACCCACGACCAGCACCGCATCCCGGTGAAGATGAGCAGCGACCTGGACATCGGCAAGATCGTGGTGCTGCTGGAGAGCTTCAAGCTGGGCGATGGCCAGCCGGTGGCGATGGCCGGCCAGTCGGAGTTCATGCGGGGCATCGACTGAGAGTCGGCGCCGCGCCAGGCAGGGGCCGCGACCGCGGGGTCGCGGCCTTTTTTTTGTGTGGGGATAACCATCATACCCCCGGACACCCCCGGTCCCGATGGGATCGGGACCATCCCCCTCCAGGGGGGAATCACCGCCTGAAGCTCAACCAACGGCGACAGTTCTTCGGGCGCAGCGGGTACGCTCCCCCCTGGAGGGAGATGGCAGCTTCAGCTGCCGGGGGTGTCAGTCCGAGGCGCTCGCCCGGCCGCCGGGGTGTGCGCCTTTTCTGCCTTCCTGGCACGAATTTTCCGATGGAAACAGCTTGGCGACGGCTGTCGCGCCGGTCAGCGGCGGAGATCGCCCGATCCGGGGTGGAGGTGGCCCATTTGCGGCAACGGGGTTATGGCTTGCCCTGCGCCCGGGAGCGAGTTATCTTTGCGCCATCGCCGCGCAACGGTATTCAGGACAGGGATGTTCCCTGATGTCATCTCCATCCTCATGCGAGGTCTTCCGCAAGCGATGCACAAACGAGAGCACCTGCTGATGGGCGGGGTCGCCTTCCTGGCCACCCTGGCGGTCTACAGCCTGACCATGGCGCCCACCCTCACCTTCTGGGATGCCGGCGAGTTTCTGGCCGCCGCCTACAAGCTGGACATCCCCCACCCGCCGGGCACGCCGCTGTTCGTGATCCTCGGGCGGGTGGTCTCGGTGCTGCCGCTGCCGTTCGAGATCGCCGCCCGGCTGAATTTCATCTCGGCGCTGTGCATGGCGGCCGGAGCGGGGCTGCTGTACCTGATCGGGGCCCGGGTGCTGGAGGCGATGGTCGGCGGTGACCGCTCGTTCGGGGCGCGCCTGACCGTGCTCGGCGGGGCGCTGTTCTGCGCTCTGGTGCCGGCGTTCATGCGCACCGCCTGGTCCAACGCCACCGAGTTCGAGGTCTACGGCGCGGCCACCGCCTCGATCCTGCTGGTGGCCTGGCTGATGCTCTACCTGGGCACGCTCACCGACCGCCGCCGGATCGGCCAGGTGCTGCTGCTGACCGTCTACATCGTCAGCCTGTCGATCGCCAACCACCTGATCGTGATGCTGGTGGCTCCGGCGGTGGTGCTCTACGTGCTGCTCCACGACCGGGTGCGCTGGCGCTACTGGATGGCGGTGATCGGCGGCTTCCTCGGGCTGTACCTGCTGGTGCTCAAAGGGCTGGATCTGGCGATGCTCGCCGGCCGGCTGGATGCCGCCGGCTCCCTGGCGACGGGGATCGGCTCGGCCCTGAGCTTCCCGGCCTACACCGCCAGTTGGCCGATGCTGGCGGCGGGAGCAGCGATCACCGCCGGATCGTTGTGGTGGGCCCGCCGCCAACGGGCGCTGGGGTTTTTCGGGCTGGCGCTGGGGCTGTTCCTGCTGGGCTTCAGCATCAACGCCTATATGCTGATCCGCGCCCAGCAAGACCTGGCGATCAATTTCGGCCGCCCGGACGACCTGCGCGAGTTCTGGGCGGTGATCAGCCGCGAGCAGTACGCCAGCGCCTACGGGTTGCTGCCGCGCCAGGTCTGGATGCTGGCCACCGGCAAGCAGGCGATCGCGGGGACAGCCGACCTGGTGCAGAACATCGTCTTCTACTTCAAGTACAACGTGCCGTTCCTGGCCAAGTATTTCGGCTGGCAGTTCGGCAACCTCCGGCTGAGCCTGGCGTACCTGGCGCTGGGGCTCTACGGGGCTTTCCGCCATTTCCGCGCCGACCGCAAATCGTTCTGGTTCTGGCTGGCGGTGGTGCTGATCACCGGGCCGATCCTCAACACCTACATGAACTTCAAGCTCGAGGAGCAGCAGTTCCGCCAGGCTTTCCCGGCCGATGCCATCCATGAGGTGCGCGAGCGGGATTACTTCTTCATCGTCGCCTTCGTCTTTTTCGGCTTCTGGTCGGGCCTGGGCCTGGCCGGGCTGCTGGACAACCTGCGCCGCCCGTTCGGCGGAGGGGGCGGCGCCCGCGGGCCGCTCCTGGCCGGGGGCGCTCTGCTGCTGCTGATTGTCGCGCTGGCCCCGCTCCAGGCCAACTGGCGGACAGTCGACCGCAGCGGCAACTACATCCCGCCGGTCTACGCCCGCAACCTGATGAACTCGATGGACCCGGGTGGGATCGTGATCACCAACGGCGACAACGATACCTTCCCGCTCTGGTACATCCAGGAGGTGGAGGGGCTGCGCCCGGACTGCCGGGTGGTCAACCTGAGCCTGCTCAACACCCAGTGGTACATCCGGCACCTGCGCGACCACGAGCCGAAAGTGCCGATCACCCTGACCGATGAGCAGATCGACAACCTGCGGCCGATGCGGCTGGACCGCGACTGGCCGGTCAAGTTCGGCGCTTCGCAACTGGTGCTGCCCAAGGGCATGGTGATCCAGATCCAGGACATCATGGTGCTGCACATCCTGCAGGCCAACGGCTGGAAGAAGCCGGTCTACTTCGCCACCAGCGTGCCGGAGTCCAACCGCACCGGGCTCACTCCCTACCTGACGATGGAGGGGGCGGTGTTCCGCGTCAACCCGCGCCCGGCGGTGGAACTGGCCGCCGGGGACAGCACGCTGTTCTCGCTCGACAACTGGAAAGGCATCCACCTGGACATCGATGCCACCCGTCGGCTGCTATGCGAGGTCTACTCCTACGACACTTTCTTCCGCAGCGACCGGCCGCTGGAGGGTCAGGAACGACTGATGATCGACCACTTCAGGGTCGCCTCGCTGTGCCTGGCGATCGCCGGCGAGCAACGCGGACAACTGGAGGCGGCCCTGGATGGGGCCCGGCTCCACCGCCGCTTCCTGGACAATCCCCACGAGTGGGATTTCATCGTGGCCCGACTGCTGGCCCGCCTGCGCCGTTACGACCAGGCCTCGGCGGTGCTCGACACCCTGCTGGCCGAGGCCCCGGCCCTCTACGACCGCGAGATGCTGCTGCACCTGGCCGAGGATGCGATCCGCAACGAGGACCGGCAGCCGGCCGAGCAGTTCCTGCAGCGCTCGACCGAGCGGGACCCCGACTTCCGGGGCGGCTACGCCAACCTGTTCCTGCTCTACCGCAGCACCGGCCGGCGCGCGGAGGCGGTCGGCGTGCTCGAACGATACCTGGCGCGGTTCCCCCAGGATACCCTGGTGCGGCAGGGGCTGGAGGCTTACCGCGCCGGCGGGGATTTCGATGCGGCGCAGGCCTTTCAGGCCGCCGACTGAGGCCGGTTGCACTACCAAGGCCGGATGTTCCGGGGGGAGGGAGCAAACCTTTTGAAAAAGGTTTGCTCCCTCCCCCCGAGCCCCCTTTCCACTTTCCAAAACTTTTTCGATAGTTTCACGCAGGGTGATTGGCGGCTTGCCGGAAGTGCAATGGGCAGATCTGGGGTTGCGTCTTGAAGTCCCCCTGGACAAAGGGGGAACCCGGGGGTTGTGTTGATATTGATCCCCCTTAGAAAAGGGGGAAACAGGGGGTTGTGTTTTTTAAAACACCTTTCAACACGCTTCTGAAACCATCCGGAGGCGGTCGGCCAGCGCGGAGACAGATGACCGGCGCGATCAGGCCACGATTCGTCAGGGGCGGACACGATTTGCTTGATCCAAGTCCGCTCCTGTTTTAATTTTATGGATTGATAACAACACGGCGGGACCACTCGACCGGCGGACCGGGCACGCTGCGCGCCGTTGTCGCCACCACGACACCCCAATCCCCTTACGAGACCATGTACCGAAAAGAGCATTGGATCATGACCGGGGTCACCTTCGCTTTCACGCTGGTGATCTATCTGCTGACCATGGCCCCCACCGTCACCTTCTGGGATGCCGGGGAATTCATCGCCGCCAGCTACATCCTGGGGATCCCCCATCCGCCGGGCACGCCGCTGTTCGTGATCCTCGGGCGGGCGATCTCGGTGCTGCCGTTGCCGTTCGAGATCGCCGCCCGGCTGAATTTCCTCTCGGTGCTGTGCGGGACGGTGGGGGCGGCGCTGCTGTTCCTGATCGCGGTGCGGGTGCTGGAGAGGATGGTCGGCGGGGATCGCTCGTTCGGCGCCCGGGTGACCGTGCTGGGCGGGGCGTTCGCCGCGGCGGTGATCCCGGCTTTCCTGCGGACTGTCTGGTCCAACACCACCGAGGCCGAGGTTTACGCGGTCGCCACCGCGACCTTCATCTTCGTGGCCTGGCTGATGACCTACCTGGGCACGCTCAACGACCAGCGGCAGATCAGGAAGGTTTTGCTGCTGACCATCTACATCGTGAGCCTGTCGATCGCCAACCACCTGATCGTGATGCTGGTGGCTCCGGCGGTGATCGTCTTCACCCTGCTGCACGACCGCGGGCACTGGCGTTACTGGACCGCGGTGATCGGCAGCCTGCTCGGGCTGTACCTGGTGGTGATGAAGGGGCTGGACCTGGGCGCGGTGTTCGGCCGGCTTTCCCGGGCCGCCAGCGACTCGGGGGTGATGGTCGACATCTTCCGCCACATCGCGGCGCTGGGGGAGGTGCTGTTCAGCCTGCGCTCCTACGTGGCGAGCTGGGGCTCGCTGCTGCTCGGGGTGCTGATCCTGGGGGGCTCGCTGGCCTGGGCATACCAGCGGCGGGCCCTGCCGTTCCTGGGCGCCGCGGTCGGGCTGTTCCTGCTGGGCTTCAGCATCCATCTTTACCTGCTGATCCGCGCCCAGTTCGACCCGGCGATCAACGAGGGCGACCCCAAGAACCTGGCGGCGTTCTGGGCGGTGATCGGCCGCGAGCAGTACGGCAGCGCCTACGGGTTGCTGCCGCGCCAGGTCTGGAGCATGGCCACCGGCGGGCAGATGGTCGAGGGAGCGGCCGACCTGTTGCAGAACATCGTCTTCTACTTCCGGTACAATGTCCCGTTCTACACCAAGTATTTCGGCTGGCAGTTCGGCAATGCCTGCGCTGACCGTGATCTTCCTGTTCGTCGGGATCTACGGGGCGATCCGTCACTGGATGGCCGACCGCAAGCTGTTCTGGTTCTGGCTGCTGGTGTTCCTGATCACCGGGCCGATCCTCAACACCTACATGAACTTCAAGTTCGGCTACACCCAGTTCAACGATGTCTTCCAGGACAGCGGGATGCACGAGGTGCGCGAGCGGGATTATTTCTTCATCGTCTCGTTCGCTTTCTTCGGCTTCTGGGCGGGCCTGGGCCTGGCCGGCCTGGTCGACCGCCTGCGCACCTCGTTCCGGGTGGACAGCGGCAGACCGCTGCTGGGCCGGCGCGCTTTCGCCGCCCTGGCGCTCGGGGTGCTGGCGCTGTCGATGGTGCCGGTCTACGCCAACTGGCAGAGTGCCGACCGCAGCGGGAATTTCATCCCGCCCAACTATGCGCGCAACATCCTGGAGTCGGTCGAGGAGAACGGGATCATCTTCACCAATGGCGACAATGACACCTTCCCGCTCTGGTATGCCCAGGAAGTGGAAAAGGTGCGCAAGGATGTGCGGGTGGTGAACCTGAGCCTGCTCAACACCGACTGGTACATCCGCCAGATGCGCGATCAGGAGCCGCGGGTGCCGATCAGCTTCACCGATGAGCAGATCGCCCGCCTGGCGCCGTTCCGCACCGAAAAGGAGATGCCGTTCAAGTCCGGGCAGGTGGAGGTCACGCTTCCCGCCGGTTCGATCGTCTTCATCAAGGACATGATGGTGCTGGACATCCTGCGCACCAACGACTGGAAGAAACCGATCTACTTCACCACCACTGTCCCGGAGTCCAACCGGGTGGAGCTGACCCCTTACATGACCATGGAGGGGGCATCCTACCGGGTCAACCCGCAGCGGGCGGTCCAGCTCGCCCAGGCCGACTCCAACTTCGTCGAGCTGCCCGGCTCCCAGGGGATCTGCATCGACATCGCCCGCACCCGGCGCCTGCTCTACGAGGTCTACACCTACGACACCTTCTTCCGGCGCAAGTCCGGCGGCGAGGATGCCGATGTGCGGCTGGCCACCCATTTCGTGGCGCCGTTCGCCTACCTGGGCTACGCCTACCAGGAGCGCGGTGAGCTGGACCAGGCGATCGAGGCCAATCTTCACGCCCGGATGTTCTTCGACACCCCGCACCAGTGGGATTACGCGGTGGCCTTGCTCTACGCCGAGAACAAGCAGTACGGGGAAGCCCAGGCGATGCTCGACTCCTTCGTGATCTTCCGCCCCGAGGCCGCCAACCCGGCGCTCTACCAGCAGTTGGCCCAGCGGGCGATGCTCAACCAGGACACGCCGGCCGCCGCCGGGTTCATCGAGCGGGCCCTGGAGCAGGATGCGAGCTTCAAGCCGGCCTGGGCCAACCTGTTCATGATCTACAACGAGGTCGGGGACCGGCCGGCCGCGATCAAGGCGATCGAGCGCTACCTGGAGCGTTTCCCCGAGGACAGCCTGGTGCGCCAGGAGCTGGAGCAGTACCGCGCCGGCGGCGCTTTCGACCTGCAGAAAGTATTCGGCCAGGCCGGCTGAGCGCGGGATGGTCCTGTCGCCGACTGGTTAGACAGTTAGCAAGAAGTTTTGGAAGGTGGAAAGGGGGTTCGGGGGGAGGGCGGAAACCTTTTTCAAAAGGTTTCCGCCCTCCCCCCGAAAGAATATATCTGCGAGGCCCCTGGCGGCTGTGCCCCCGGGGGCCTTGTGACATGTCCCGGCCGGGGCGATGGAAGGGGACCGGAAACGCGATGAAATCTTGCTGGCTGCATGGCTGGGCCGCCGACAGCCGGGTGTTCGAGGCGCTGCTGTTCCGGCTGCGACGGCAGTACGGATTGGAGGCGGAAGCCCCGGACCTGCCGGGTTTCGGCGCGGAGCCGCCGCTCGCGGAGGGCGAAAGCTGGCTGGAGCGCCTGCTGCCCCGGCTAAAGGGCGAGGACTCGCTGGTGCTGGCCGGCTGGTCGCTGGGGGGGATGCTGGCCCTGGAGGCCGCGGCTGCGTTGGGCGAGCGGGTGGCGGCCCTGGTGCTGATCTCCACCTGCGCCTGTTTTGTCGACCGCGGCGACAACCCCGGCGGCGAGGACCCGCGAGCCCTGGCGCTGATGGCCCGCCGCCTGGGACGCGAGCCTCGGCCGGTGCTGGAGGAGTTCTACGGCCGGGTGTTCTCTTCTCCGCCCGCCGGGCGGAGGGAAAACTTCCTGGGAAGGGTCGGGCAGTCCTATCTCTGGTTCGACCCCGGGGGACTGGCCGCCGGGCTGGACTACCTGGCCCGGACCGATCTGCGGGAAATGCTGGGGAGGATCGCCGCGCCGGCGCTGGTGCTCCATGGCGAGCAGGACCGGGTGATCGATTTCCGGCTGGGCCAGGCCCTGGCCGAGGGACTTCCCTGCGCCCGGCTGGTGCCGGTCCCGGGGGGCGACCACCTGCCATTCTGGGGCGAGGAGGCCCGGCTGGCCGGGCTGGCCGCCGGATTTGTCGCGGCGATCGGGCAAAGGAAGGGCAGGCCGGCATGAGCTGGGAGCGGGTCAACAAAAAAGTCCTGGCGCTGCATTTCTCGAAAAGCGCCGGCAATTACGAGCGCGAGGCGCTGCTGCAGCGCGAGGTCGCTTTCACGCTGGCGCAGTGGCTGGCGGAAGACCGCGCGGCTGTCGCCGCGGGCGCGCCCGGGCCGGAGGTGCTGGAAATCGGCTGCGGGACCGGGTTCCTGACCCGGTTCCTGGAGGAGCGGCTGGCCCCCTCGCGCCTGACCGCGCTGGACCTGGCCCCGGGGATGCTGGCCCGGCTGCGCCAAGGGCGACCGGTCGCGGCCGGCAGACTCGGCCTGGTGCTGGCCGATGGCGAGCGCCTGCCGTTCCGGGAGGAGTCGTTCGACCTGGTGGCCTCCAGCACCACCTTCCAGTGGTTCGACAGCCTGGAGGTGGCGCTGGCCGGTTGCTGGCGCGCCCTGCGCCCCGGGGGAGTCCTGGCGTTCGCCACCCTCGGCCGCGGGACTTTCCGCGAGTTGAGGGAGGCCTACCGCACCAGCGCCGGGCAGATGGGGATCAAGCTCACCGCCGCGCGCTATGGCCCGCCGCTCACCGGCGAGGCCGAGCTGGAGGAGCTGCTCGCCCGGACCGGGTTCGGGGCGATCGAGCTGGCCGCCCGCCTCAAGCACGAGTTCTACAGCTCGGCGCGGGAGTTCTTCCTGGCGCTCAAGCGGCGCGGGTCCAACAATCCCAACTATCGGCCGATGAGCCTGCCGGTGGAGCGGACCCTGCTGCGCAAGGTGGCCGAGTACTATGACCGCCGTTTCCGGGTGGATGGCCGGGTCTACGCCGGCTATGAGGTGATTTTCGCCCGTTGCCGGAAATCCTGAGGCAAAAGCTTTTTCCGGGGAGAGGGAGAAAACCTTTTCGAAAAGGTTTTCTCCCTCTCCCCGGACCCCACTCCCACTTTCCCAAACTTTTTCGAAAGTTTCACGCGGGATAGTCGGCAGCTTGCCGGAAGTGGGTTGAATCATGCCGCCATCAGGCCCCGAGCAAAACGACACGGCCTTCCGCCACCCTCGAATGCTGGTCAGTGGCGGCTGTAAAGTCCCCCTTAACCAAGAGGGACACCGGGGGTTGTGAGCAGTGAAATCCCCCTTGCTAAAGGGGGACACAGGGGGTTGTGTTTTTTGTTTGAGTGATGTGCATCGCCCGAATATTCAATCGGATGTGGAGAACAACCGGCATTAGCGGAGACACACGATGCGGGGCTTCTTTGTCACCGGGACCGACACCGGGGTGGGCAAGACCGCGGTGGCCGCGGCCCTGCTCTGGCTGCTCACCCGGCGGGGCTTGCGGGCCGCGCCGGTGAAATTGGTCGAGACCGGGCTGGCCCCGGGTGCGACCGGGGACCTGGAACTCTGCCTGGCCACCGCCGGGCTCGAGCCTCCACCCGCGGAGCTGGAGCTGATGCGGCCCTGCCGGTTCCGGCTGGCGGCCTCGCCCCACCTGGCGGCTGAGCAGGAAGACCGGGAAGTGGACCCCGCGCGGCTGGAGATGGCCTGCCGCGAGCTGGCCGGGCGCTACGACCGCTTGGTGGTGGAGGGGGCGGGCGGGCTGCTGGTGCCGCTGACCAGGAATTTTCTCACGATCGACCTGGCGGCGCGGCTGGGACTGCCGCTGGTGGTGGCGGCGCGCGCGGGGCTGGGGACCATCAATCACACCCTGCTGACCCTGCGGGCGGCGCGGAGCGCGGGGCTGGCAGTGGCGGCGGTGGTGCTGAACCGCGCCCAACCGGTGGAGGACAGTCCACAGGCGCACCTCCTGGAGCGCGACAACCGGCGGGTGATCGCCGAGCTGGGCGGGGTAACCGTGCTTGGGCCCCTGCCGCACCTGCTGGGAGCGGGAAAGCTGCCGGCGGCCACCCGCGAGCTGGCCGACTTCCTGGAACAGGAGCCGGGAGCCGAGCAGTTGCTGGCCCGCTGATCCCAATTTGATGACAAAGATTCGAAGATGAACCGCTGTTCTGGGGGAGGGAGAAAACTTTTTGAAAAAAGTTTTCTCCCTCCCCCCGGACCCCCTTTCCTCTTTCCAAAACTTTCGATAGTGGGCTGGCGAGGGAATCCCGGAGCCGGTGACAGGGGCGTCCGGCCGGACGCCCCTACATTTGATCCCGTTGATGCTGCATAACTTGAGGTTACAGCAGCAGGCCCGGAGCCAATCGTAGGGGCGCGGCATGCCTCGCCCCGGGCTAACCTGACCGACATCGGGTAAGCTCAAGCTGACCAGCCCGGGAAGCAGCGGTGGTGTCTTGGAGATGGGAGTGGTGGCGGTTTTCGGGCCGCGGCTGGAGGCAAAAGACAGCGGAGCCATTTGCCCGCAATTTCCATCGCGGCTACTGCTGGAATGAGAGAGCCCGGCAGGCCATGGCGTTGCAGCGCCAGGGATAGGGGCGCGAAACGCGGCGACACCGAGGGAGCGCCTTACTTCCGCAGGCACACCGTAACTAATTGAAGAGCTTGATGTTATTTCAGCTTCGCGGCCTTGGCTTCAAAAGACTCTTGCTACTTCTGGTCACAGCAGGAGAAAAATCCGCAGGATTTACGGGATAAAGAAGAAGCTGAAGATTGGCCTCCAGCTTCGCGGTCCTGCTGTTAAAGACTCTTGCAACGCCTTCTGGTCACAGCAGCAGCAAAACCTAAAGAGTTACGAGAATAGCAGCATAGCTGGAGCTTCCCCTCCCGCCGGGCCTCAGATAGTCACGCTCGGCGCACCTGCTCCCAGGCCCGGCCAATCGCGGTCAGCGCCGCCTCGAAATCCCCCGGGGCCAGGGCCGCGGTGAGCGAGAACCGTACCCGGCTGGCGCCGTCCGGGACAGTTGGCGGGCGGATCGCCGGGGCGAACACCCCCTGATCGGCCAGGGCCGCCGCGAACTCCAGCGCTTTTTCCTCTTCTCCCAGCACCGCGGGCACGATCTGGGTCGAGCTGGCCAGGGTATCGAGACCCAGGCCCCGCAGCCGCTCGCGCAGGCGGTTTGCCATCGCGGCCAGGCGCGCCCGCGGCTCTTCCGCCTCGCGCACCGCCTCCAGAGCCGCCAGGAGGCTCCCGATCAGCGACGGGGGCGGAGCGGTGGAGTAGATCAGCGCGCGGCAGGCGTTCACCAGGTAATCCCGGATCCGCGCGCTGCAGGCCACATACGCCCCGGCCGCGCCGAACGCCTTGCCGAGGGTCCCCAGCACCAACGCGTCCTCCCCGGCCAGCCCGGCCTCGGCCGCCAGCCCGCGCCCGCCCGGGCCCAGCACTCCCACCGCGTGGGCCTCATCCACCAGCAGCAGCGCCCCACGCTCCCGGCAGGCCCGGGCGATTTCCCCCAGCGGGGCGCGGTCGCCCTCCATGCTGAACACCGTGTCGGTGACCACCAGGGTCCGGCCGCCGCGGGGAGCTTCGCGCTCCAGCAGCTCGGTCAGGTGAGCGGGATCGTTGTGGCGGAAGCGCCCCAGCGCGGCGCCGCTCAGCCGGGCGCCATCGTAGAGGCTGGCGTGGCAGAGCCGGTCCAGCAGCACGCGGTCCTCCCGGCCGGCCAGGGCGGCGATCACTCCCACCCCGGCGGCGTACCCGCTGCTGAACGTGAGCGCGGCCGCGCTGCCATGAAAGCGCGCCAGGGCCTCCTCGAGCTTGAGGTGCAGGCTGGTGGTGCCCGCCACCAGGCGCGAGGCTCCGCTGCCGCTGCCCCAGCGAGTCGCGGCGCTCGCGGCGGCCTCGCGCAGCCGGGGATCGGTTTTGAGGCCGAGGTAGTCATTGGAGGCCAGGTTCAGCAGCCAGCGGCCCTCGACCTTGATCCGGGCCCGGCCATCGACCCCGGCCACCTCGCGCAAGACGCGCAGCAGGCCGCGTTCCCGTTGCCGGGCCAGGAACTCCTCGACAAAATCCCAGCGGGGATCGATGCGCTCTTCCATCAGGTCTCTTCCCCGGTGGAACCCTCGCGCAGGCGGCGCAGTTCCTGGAACGCCCCATAGCAGCAGAGGGCCGGGTCGCGCACCCCCTCCAGGCAGAACAGCTCGCGGCGGAAGCCCCGGCCGCACTCGGCCCCCGGCTCCACCACATCGACCAGCCGCCCGCGCTCGCAGCGCAGGCAGCGCTCGTTCTGGTCCTCGATCACGGAAGCGGTGCGGGTGTCGACCAGGCCGGCGGCATGGTCCGGCGGGCGGGGTCCCCCCGGCCGGTCGCGGAACTCGCAGCGCCCGGGGTGGACCAGCACCAGCCTGCCCTGGTCCACCTCCAGCGTGGCCGCGAAATCCAGCTTGTCCTCGCGGGCCAGCCCCAGCTCCTGCTGCCGCTGACGGGACAGCCGCAGGTAGACCGTGTCCTCGATCCGGGTCCGTCCCAGGAAGCAGTCGGCCAGGCTCACCAGGTAGCCATCCAGGCGCAGGCTGCCGCGGCCATCCGGCTGGACCAGCTTGGTGAGCTGGGGCCCGACCTGGCTCACCCGGGCGAACACCTCCAGCCGCCGGCCCAGGTTTTCCCGCAGCCAGTCCTCGAATTCCTCCAGCTCCGCCTGAAAATTGCGGTAACTGTGGCGATCCAGCAGGACTTCGGGAACTTTATGCACCTTTTCCTCGTAATAATAGCGGCACCCGTTGCAGTTCTTGCCCGGGAAGTGGTAGCCCTTGCGGCAGGCGCCGCCTTTTTCCAGCAGGCGACAGCGCCAGTCGAACCAGATGCAGCCCTCCGGCAGGCAGCGCTTGACCTTGAGGACATGGTAGGCGCTGACCCGGCCGGCGAACGAGTCGTGGGACTGCAGCCGGCAACGGAAGACATCGAGGCGTTTGTACTGGTTGCGCAAGATCGTGCCCCCTCCCTGTGGCGGCCGCGCGGGTTTGCCCGCGGGTGCTGAAAGATGCAGCGGTCCGGGCCGCCGATCAACAAAAAAGTGTAGAAAAACAGGGCCCCAGGCGTTATATTATCTACCCCGTCAAACCCTTTCCGGTCTGACACCCAGTGGTTTTTTCCGCTTTCACGAGGCCGAGAGTGACGGCCGCGGTTTCAACTGCAGAAGGCAGGTGGGAATGGATCCGGTCATCATCGCCGCTCTGATTACGCTCGGTCTGCTCGGCCTGCTGTTCGGGGGCGGGCTGGCTTTCGCCTCGAAAAAGTTCGCGGTCGAGAAGGACCCGCGGATCGACGACCTCAACCAGGCGCTGCCCGGGGCCAACTGCGGCGGCTGCGGATTTGCCGGCTGCAGCGCGTTCGCCGAGGCCCTGCTCGCGGGCAACGCCAAGCCCTCCGCCTGCACCGCCGGCGGGCCGGACACCGCCGCGGCGGTGGCGAAGATCCTGGGGGTGGAGCTCGAGGATATCACCCCGATGGTGGCGGTGGTGCAGTGCCAGGGCGGCCAGGGGATCGCGGTCGACCGTTTCCGGTATTACGGCATCCAGAGCTGCACGATCGCCCACCGCACCAGCGGCGGGCACAAGGCCTGCCAGTACGGCTGCCTGGGGTTCGGCGACTGCGTGCGGGTCTGCCCGTTCGATGCGATCGCCATGGACGACAATGGCTTGCCGGTGGTGGACGAGGACCGTTGCACCGCCTGCGGGGCCTGCGTGCGCGCCTGCCCGCGCTCGATCATGAAGCTGATCCCCACCGACCAGCAGGTCTATGTCGGCTGTGTCTCCCAGGACAAGGGCAAAGCGGTCAAGAGCGTCTGCCAGCTCGGCTGCATCGGCTGCGGGATCTGCGCCAAGGTCACCCCCAGCGGCGCGATCACGATGAAGGGCAACCTGCCGGAGATCGGCCCCGCCGGCACCGACCTGGTGATCGCGGTCCACAAGTGCCCGACCAAGAGCCTGATCGACCGGGTGAAGGTGCGCTCCACGGTTTCGATCGACACCAGCTGCAATGGCTGCGGCGCCTGCGTGAAGGTCTGCCCGGTCAAGGGCGCGATCGAGGGCGAGGAGGGCAAGCGCCACAAGGTGGACTTCTCCAAGTGCATCGGCTGCGGGATCTGCATCCCGGTCTGCCCGAACAACTCGCTCCACGCGGTCGGCGCCCTCGGCTATGTCGATGGCAGCCGCGGCAAGGGCCAGAAGCCCAGGGCCCGCAGCCGGGCCTGAAGCCGGTCCGGGTGTGATGGCGTCAGAATCAGCAACGATCGGGGGGCCGGTCCGCCAGTGGGCGACCGGCTCCTGCCGTTATGGCGGCGCTCCCCGGGGGAGCGCGGGAGGACCGATCATGCGCAAGCTGCTGCTCCATGCCTGCTGCGCCCCCTGCTCGCCGCACGTGCTGCGGCAGCTCAAAGCCCAGTACGCGGTGACCGTGTTGTTCTACAATCCCAACATCGACCGGGCCGGGGAGTACGAGCTGCGCCTGGCGGAAGTCCGCCGCCTCTGCGAAGCCGAGAGGGTGGAGCTGGTGGAGGGCCGCTACGACCCGGAGCGTTTCCGGGCGCTGATCGGCCCCGCGAGCCACGGCGGCGAGGGGGGCGAGCGCTGCTCGGCCTGTTTCCGGCTGCGGCTGGAGGAGGCCTGCCGGGTGGCGGCCGGGCGGGGGGATCAGCTGGTCGCCACCACCCTGACTGTCAGCCCGCGCAAGCGCTCGGCCCAGGTGCTCCAGGCGGGACAGGCGGCGGCGGGGGAGGGCCCGGTGGAGTTCCTGATGGCGGATTTCAAGAAAAAGGATGGCTATCGCCTTTCCTGCGAGCTGGCCCGCCAGTATGGGTTCTATCGCCAGGATTACTGCGGCTGTTCCTACAGCGAGGCCGAGCGGGATGAGCGAAAAAAGGCTGAATGAGCCGCTGACAGCGGATGCATCGCTCGACACCACCGGGCTGTTCTGCCCGATCCCGGTGGTCAAGACCGCCGATAAGGTGAAAGCCCTGCCCGCGGGCGCGGTGCTGGAAGTGATCTCCGATGACGGCGGGATCCAGGTGGACCTGCCCGACTGGTGCGCCGCCTTCGGCCACGAGTTCCTCGGCTATCTCCGCGAGGGCGCGGCCTGGCGGCTCTATCTGCGGAAGAAGGGAGCGCGCGGATGAATCCCTGGCTGGCGGTGTACGACCTGGCGGCCCTGCCGCTGGCCCGGGCGGCGGTCCGGCTGATGGCTCCCTGGCGGCCGAAAGTCAAGCGGGGGCTGGCCGGGCGCAGGGAGAGCTTCCGGGAGCTGGAGGAGTTCCTGGCCCGGCTGCGGTGACTCAGCCCGGGAGGGCATCCTGTTCCATGCCCCCTCGGTGGGGGAGTTCCTCCAGGCCCTGCCCTTGCTGGAAGAGCTCAAAAGGCGCGACCCGGCCCGGCCGTTGCTGCTGTCGTTCTTCTCCCCCTCGGTCGAGCGCCAGGCCCGCGGCTGCAAGTTCCTGGACCTGGCGTTCTACCTGCCCGAGGACACCCGGACCAACATGGCGCGGCTGCTGGAGCTGGCCCGCCCCGGCTGATCGTGGTCTCCAAGTTCGACATCTGGCCGGCACTGGTGCGCGCGGCCCATGCCCGCGGCATCCCGACCGCGGTCATCGCCGCCACGCTCTCGCCGGACTCGGGAAGGCTGAAGGGGCTTTCGGCCGCTTTCCACCGCCGCTTCTACCCGCTGCTGGACCTGGTCTGCGCGATCTCCGCGGAGGATGCCGCCAATTTTGTCCGGCTGGGAGTGCGACCCGCAGCGTCGCCTGGTCACCGGCGACACCCGGTTCGACCAGACCTGGGCCCGCGCCATCCGGGTGGGCTTCGATAACCCGGCGGTCCGGCTGTTCAGCGCCTGGGATGGCCGATCACCCTGGCCGCCGGGAGCATCTGGCCCGCCGACCAGCAGCACCTGCTGCCCGCCCTGACCCGGCTGATCGCGGAGCAGGAAGACCTGCGGGTGATCCTGGTCCCCCATGAGCCGGACGAGGAGCATCTGCGGGAGCTGGAGCGGTTCCTGGAGGCCGAGGGACTCGCTTATGAGCGCTACACTGACCTGGAGGCGGAGCTTGCCGCGGGATCGGGAGCGGCCCCTCGGCAGCTCGATGAGGAAACCCGGGTGGTGCTGGTGGATCGGGTGGGGGTGCTGGCCACGGTCTACGCGGCGGCGCAACTGGCCTATATCGGGGGAGGCTTCTCCAGCGGAGTGCACAACGTGATGGAGCCGGCCTGTTTTGTCCTGCCGGTGGTGTTCGGGCCGAGCCATCTCAACAGCCGTGAGGCCCGGCTGATGGTCGAGCGCGGCGGCGCGTTCGCGGTGAACGACCGGGAACAGGCCGGCCGGGCGCTGGGGCGGCTGATCACCGGCCAGTCCTTCCGCCGACGGGCGGGCGCAGCGGCCTGCGATGTGGTGGCCGAGAACCTGGGGGCCACCGCCCGCACCCTGGAGGCCCTGGCCGGCCGCTACCCGCAGGCGGTCGGGGAGGGTTCCACCATCGTTCCGGAAAATCCCAAGAGGTAACATTGGAAGCATTCCCGCAGTTCATCCAGCTCGAGACCACGATCCTCTGCAACAGCTCCTGCGAGTTCTGCCTGCAGAAACAGGTCACCCGCAGGCCGCACTACATGCCGGAAGCGGTCTGGAGGAAGATTGTCGAGGAGTCCCGCGGACGAGGGGTGACCTTCCGGCCTTTCCTGCAGAACGAGCCGTTGATGGACCGCCGGCTGGAGGAGATCGTGGGCCTGATCCGCCTCGATCCGACCGCCAAAGTCGAGCTCAACACCAATGGGGGCCTGCTCACCCCCGCGCGGTCGGCGAGCCTGCTGGCGGCCGGGCTGGAGCTGGTGCGCTTCTCGATCGATGGCTTCAGCCGCGAGGTGGCCGAACAGATGCGGCCGATCGACCATGATACTGTCGTGCGCAACGCCCTCGAGTTTATCCGTCTGGCCCGCCAGGCCGCCCCCGCCTGCGCGGTGGAGGTGCGGATCATCGATTGCGAGCTGACCCGGCCGGAGATCCCCGATTTCCTGGCCTTCTGGCGCGACCAGGGAGCGGAGGCGAAAGCGGTCCCGCTCTACAACTGGCCCTGGAGCGGCCAGCAGAGCTGCATCCCGGCGCCCTGCCCGAAAGTGCTGCGCGAGATGTTCTTTGTCGTGGATGGCCGGGCGGTGCTCTGCTGCTGGGACAGCCGGGAGCGGGCGGTGATCGGCGATGTGCGCGGGAGCTCGGTGGAGGAGATCTGGCGGGGAGAGGCCAACCGCCGTTACCGGGCCCTGCTGGCGGAAGGCCGCCGGGGGGAGATCGAGCTGTGCTCCCGTTGCGATGGCTTCAGTCACCTGCTGAAACAGGAGGCCGGTCGGGAATGACCGCACCGGTGAACAGAAAACCCACGGCCGGGCTGGTCGGGTTCATCGGCTGCCCGCCCGAGCAGGTGCTGGCGCGCTACCGGGGACAGCGGCTGGTGGACCTGGACAACCGTCAGCCGGGGGTCAGCCCGGTCTGGGCCGAGGAGTGGCTGCCCGCCACCACCTGCGCGATCATCAAGCGCATCCTGGCCAATGCCGAGGCGCTGCGGCCGGAGGTGGTGATCTGGGATGACGGCTACAGCAAGTGCGACAACGCCCGGTTCCTGGGCAAGGTGCTGAAGAGCCTGGTCCCGGGGGTGGAGCTGATCCGTACCCAGAACGACAACCGGGCCGGGGTGGGGACCCCGGTCTGCGACAGCGAGCTGCCCCTGGCGGAAAAGGTCGGGCTGATCCTGGACGACATCATCGCCCCGGTGGACAAGTCCGGCCTCACCCCCGCGAGCGCCCGCCCGCGGCGTTCTGGGGCGTGCCCGCCGCCGATGAGGCGATCTACGAGCTCTTCCCGGCGGGGACCCAGGTTCTGGGCTGGCTGCGCTGCTTCGAGAACCGCACCCCGGCCGACCTGGAGCTGGAGTGCCGGGTCCCGGCCGGCATCCCGACCGTGTTCTTCGCCCAGACCTTCTGCAGCAAGAACATCCTGGCCCGGCACCTGGCGCGCCGTCACCAGGGCCTGTATGTCGACTCGGATGGCGTCCTCTCCCGCTCCGAGCGCGCCAAGATCGAGGCTTTCCTGCACTTCCGGCAAGCGGGGCATTAGGTTCGCCGCCCGTGGGGCTCCTGCCTGTTTTTCCCCAGATCTGCTGCTATTCTCTAACTTCTTTATTGTCTTACTTTTCTGGGGGGCCAGCCAGGGCCAAAGAGCCCTTGCGTCTGTCACGGCACCGCGGATTGACACCCCCCGGCCCCGCTTGCAGCGGGGCCACCTCCCTCCAGGGGGGACTGTTCCCCCTTCGCCTCGGTAATGGCACAAGCGATTGGGCGGCATGATGAAAAGTCCCCCCTGGAGGGGGGTGGCAGCTTGAGCTGCCGGGGGGTGTAATCCCTGGGCACCGCCAGCGGATGAGGTGCGCCTCGCCGGGGCGCTGGGGGGAAAGGCAAAGGCAGGGAAGGCGGATACCATGGGATCAGGCTGGAAGCCCGGAGTCCGCGGTAGGGGCGTCCGGCCGGACGCCCCTACACTCGATCTCGTTGATGCTGCATAACTTGAGGTTGCGGCAGCCAGCCCGGAATCGATCGTAGCGGCGGGTTTCAAACCCGCCGCTACGGCCAAATCCGAACCAGGTGGCTCTTATTCAGCTTGTGGCTGATGGACCCGAGATCACGGCAAAAAGTTTGGGAAACCGGAGCAGTTGGCCTTGGTAGTCAAGCTGGGATCACTGGGTTCCGGCCGGGCCCTCCCAGGCCAGCACCTGGCCATCGGCCAGCAGGCGCGCTTTGAGGCGGGGGTAGTCGATCGCCTGGATCGCGCAGTCCTGCTCGAGCGCCTGGCCGGCGGCGGTGGCCGCCGACTGGCCCAGCACCATGAACACCGGCTCCATGCGGATCGAGCCGTAGGCGATGTGCGAGGCCGACAGGCAGACCGGGACCAGCAGGTTGGCGCACTCGTCCGGTTTGGGGACGATCGAGCGGTAGGAGATCGGGTAGGGCGGGAAGCCGCCGACCTGGACATCGCCCTCGTTGCGGATCGCGCCGGTGGCGTCGACATAGCGCTGGACATTGTGGGAGTCCATGGTGTAGGCGGCCAGGCCGACGGGGTCCGCCGCCACCTCCTGCCCCTGGCAGTTGTGCTCGGTCATCACGTAGTCGCCCCGACCATCCGCCGGGCCTCGCGGACGTAGAGCTGGTGCGGCCAGTCGCCGTTGTCGGTGAACTCGTCGATGGCCAGGCCCCAGCGGGAGACCTCCTGCCGGACTGCCTCCGGCACGCGCGGGTGGTTGGCCAGGGTCCACATCAGCCCCTGCTGGTAGTGACAGGTGCTCCCGGAAGATCCGCTCGCGGGTGGCGTAGTCGGCCTCGGGGTAGTCGTAGTTCCAGCCGATGAAGTCGGTGGAGAAGCCCAGGTTGTTGTTGGTGTCGGTCTTGCGGTTGGGCATCATCACCGGGTTCCAGGGGATGCGGTCGAACCCGGCCTCGTAGTAGCGCAAGAGCAGCTCGTAGCGCAGCGGGTCATAGTCGGCGGGCTCGTCGAACGGCATGCGGTTGTCCGGCGACGTCGGTCAGGCACATGCGGAAGTTGTAGGCCTGGACCCGGTGGTCGCCCGCGCCCTCCTGGCCCGGGCCTTCCGGATCGATCGCCCGGCAGCAGCCCGCTGGCCGGGTCGCCCGGCGTCACGATAGGCGATCGACCGGCAGCGTGAACTGGTGGTAGACCGCATTGGCGGTCTGGACGCCGTTGAGGGTTTCGCCGTAGGCGGCGTTGGCCTCCCGGCCGACCGTGTACGAAACCCCGGCCGCGGCCAGCAGGTCGCCCTCGTAGCTGGCATCGATGAACATCTTTCCGCGGAAAGCCCGCCCGCTCTCCATCCTGATCGCCGACAATCCGCCCGCCCTCCAGGGTCACCCCGGCCTGACGGTCGAGCCGCTCGCCGCGGAACACCGGCACCCCGGCCTCGTTCGATGCAACCGGTCCAGCGCCTGCTCGGCGACATGGGGCTCGAAAGTCCACATCAGCTCGTCCAGGGTATCGGTGCCGCGGCCGCTGGCGTAAGCCTCGGGCTGCTCGTGGACCCAGGCCTCGGGATGGGCGTAGTGCTCGCCCATCGCCCGGTAGAACTCCCGGGAGAGCCCGCCGATGGCGGCCTTGTTGCCGATGTCGGTGGCGCCCAGCCCGCCGGAGGTGAGTCCTCCCAGGTGCGTCCCGGGCTCGATCAGCGCGACACTGCGGCCGAGCCGGGTGGCCTGCACCGCGGCCATCACTCCGCCCGCGGTCCCGCCGTAGACCACGATGTCGTAGACCTGCTCCCGCGGCTGCCCGCCATCGCAGCCGGGCAGCAGCGAGAACACCATCAGCAGGAACACCAAGCAGCACAACGACCGCTTTTTCATGTCTTGTCTCCAGTGGTCAGTTCAGGGGCTGGATCGGACTATGGAGAATACTGCAACGGTAGCCGTTGGAGTTCCGGCTGTCAATGAGGATGCGTGACAGGGCCGTAGCAGAGCCGGAGGAACGCTGAGAAAACCGGCGACTGGAGGGGAAAACAAGCCGTAACCAGCGAAAAAGTTTGGGAAAGAGGGAGGGGCCGGGGGAGGGAGCAAACCTTTTTCAAAAGGTTTGCTCCCTCCCCCGGAAAAGCTGTCGCCTCGGTCTCAGGCCCGCCAGGGGCGCTGGCGTTGCAGGCCGCCGTTCAGCACGTCCATCGCGATGTTGACATCCTCGATGATCTGGAAGTCGTACATCCCGACACAGATGAAATCCGCGCCGCTCTCGAAAGCGTAGCGGAAGCCCTCTTTCGGCTCGTAAGCTCCGGCCGCCAGCACCTTGAAGGCGATCCAGGGCTCCTCGAGGGCGTTCATGAAAGCGATCGTCTCTTCCGGCTGGGTGCACCAGATGTTGTCGCACTCCTGCTCGCCCGGGCGGGCCGACCAGTAGTCGATCTTGTGCAGGGTCTTGACCCAGAAATCGGGACGGATGCCGCGCTCGACACAGGCCTGGACCGAGCTCAAGGCGTGGGCGCCGATCCCGGCCGGCAGGCCGTGGCTGCGGATTATCTCCAGCCGCCTGGGCGATCAGGTCGAACTTGCCCTGGGGCACGATCCGGTCGGCGATCCCGCCCTGGACATAGCAGGCTTGCGCCCCGCCGTCGACCGACTATCTCGATCCCGGTCAGCAGATCATCCCCGCCGGCGCAGTCGCAGATGAACTGGATCTTGCCGCCCTCCATCCGCCAGTACTCGTTGATCACCCGGCAGAGGGCGGGATTGGTCAGGATGGTGTTGACCCCGCACTGCTCGGCCATGCGGAAGGTCTCGAAGACCTTGTCATCATGGTGGTAGGCCTTGACCAGCTTGGAGACATAGATCAGGTCGCGGGCGTGGGCCCAGCCGCCGATCAGGTTGCCGCCGAGGATGATCCGGCTGACCTCCAGGTCCTTGATTTTCGCCAGCGGGGGCTTGCCCTTGAGGTCCTTGAGCTGGGCGAACTGGAAGGTCTTGAGCGTGGCGCTGGTGGTGGCATCGGTGTCGGTGCCGCTGGTGAGCGCGGTCAGGTGCCGCTCCTCCCAGCTCACCCAGCCGCGCTTTTTCAGCAGGGCCAGGGCGAATACCCCCAGCACCGGCAGACCGACCAGGTTCTTGAGCATCTCCCGTCGCCCGGTGGAAACCGGTCCCGGCGGGACCTGCTCCCGCACGGCCGGAGCGGGCTCGGCCGCAACCGGCCGGGGAGCGCCGGAGCGCCGCGCGGCCAGCAGACGGTCCAGTCCCCACAGCCGATGCGGATCGAACGAGGCGATCAGCCCCAGCATCACCAGCTCGATCAGGTTCTTGTCGATGAACAGGTAATTGCCCTCGGTGGGCAGCGACAGCCCGTGGCGGATCAGCGGCGGGTTGGACAGGTAGTAGAGCACGAGCAGCGCCACTCCGGCCCCGGCCGCCAGGCGGGTGAACAGGCCCAGCATCAGGCCCAGCCCGATCAGGATCAGCCCCCAGATGTTGAGCTGATCGACCACGGTGAGCAGCGCGGGACTGGCCAGCACCTGGTCGTAGATGCCGGCCAGCGGCCCGGTCGAGCCGGCCAGGTAGCCGGCGCTCGACCAGTGCGGGTCGAGCAGCTTGACCATCCCCTCGTAGAGGAAATGCCAGCCGATGGCCAGGCGCAGCACCGACAGCAAGCCCCCCTGGAGGGCGGACAGCGCGGGGAGCGAGGCGCCCGCCGGTTCCCGTTCGATGTTGGACATGGGAAGACCCCTTTGAGTTGCGGTGGCGGTAGGATCAGGTCGAACCGAGATCGGGTTGAGCCGTGTTCTTCGTGGCCGGCGGCCAGGGCGGCCGTGGGGAGCAGGCCCCGCCGGAAGCCGCCTTTACGGGAAAGATTAATGCAAAGCCCGGCAGTCTACAAGAGTTTTCTCATTTGTAAACGCGGCAACGGCCCTCGGTGATACAGGCCACCTCGGCCGCAATCACATAGGCCCAGGCGGCGATGTAGAACCAGATCAGCAGGCCGGCCACCACCACCATCGTCCCGTAGATCCGGTTGAAATCCATCACGTGCCCCAGAAAATACTGGTAGCCATACTGCGAGAGCTTGATCAGCGCCAGCGCCAGCCCGGTGGCCAGCAGCGCGGTCCGGCGCTCGACCCGCCGCACCGGCAGGAACCGGTAGCTGGCGTAAAGGAACAGCGCGGTGACCAGGATGGTCAGCAGCGGCTCGATGATGCTCCCGATGCTCCAGGGCAGGGTCCGATCCAGCCAACCGACGATCAGCAACTGGCGGTAGTAGTCCGGCAGGAAAGTGAACAGCAGGTGGACCGCGATGAAGGACAGGCCGAAGATGAACACCACCGCCAGGTCGAACAGCTTGCCGCCGATCGTGCTCCGGCCCGGCCCGAGCTCGAAGACCCGGTCGAGCACCCCGCGCAGGGCTCCCACCAGCCGGGTGGCCGAAAACATCGTGCCCAGCAGGCCCAGCACCGCCAGCAGGGTGCGGTCCCGGACGATGCTGTTGACATTCTGCAGGATCTGCTCGCTGCCGACCGGGATCAGTTGCTGCACCAGCTCGACTGTCCGCCGCCGGGCCTCCTCGTAGGAGGCTACCGGCCCGGTCTCGGTTAGGGGCGCGGCCGACAGCACGTAGCCCAGCAGCGACAGCACCACCAGGATCAGCGGGATCGCGGTGAACAGCAGATTGTAGGCGATCACCGCGGCCATGAACAGCACATTGTCGCTGCTGCTCTTGCGATAGAGCTGGACTGTGAACCTCCAGGCTTTCCCCACCTTTCTGTCCCCTCCCCGGATGCCACTGATACCAAGATGACAACAAAGAGAAAATGACGATCTTTTCCTTTCTCCCCCCGGGCTTCCGCCCACTTTTCAAAACTTTTTCGATCGTTCAATTCCGTCACCGGCGGATTTCCGGCCCGCCGGGTTGATGTTCTACGCAACTTGTTTCACATTTCATATATAGGCGATTTTTCCGGGCGGATCAAATCTCAATCCGAGGTGAGTGCGGTGGCCGCAGACGGCGGAGTGCTCAAGGCGCTGCTGAAATGGACCGGGCTGGTCCTGGGCGGGATGGCGCTGCTGCTGGTGGTGACCCTGCTGCTCGCCGCGCTGCTGGTCACCCTGCCGCCCGGCGAGCGCTACCTGGCCGGTGTCGCCGAGGACCGGCTCGGCTCCTATCTGGGTCGCCAGGTTCGGCTGGAGCGCCTAAAAACCAACCTGGTCAGCCGGATCGAGCTGGAGGGCCTGCGGATCTACCAGCCCGGGACCGAGGGAGCCGATACCCTGCTGCGGATCGGCCGGCTGCGGGTCGACTACTCGCTCCGGCCATTGCTGGGCCGGGTGGTCCAGCTCGACCGGGTGGTGCTGGAAGCGCCGCGGGTGATCCTGGTGCGCGACAGCACCGGGTTCATCAACCTGCCCGAGGCGCTGCAGGGCGGCGGGGAGAAGGAAGTTGCCGACACCCTCCCGGAGCGGGGCTGGCAGGTCCGGCTGGGCGAGCTGCGGGTGGAGGGGGGCCGGGTGAGCTACCTCGACCGCGCCCTGAAGCTGGAGGCCCAGCTTCACGGCCTCGCGGTTCGGGCCGACCGGATCGGCGATGCCGAGGCGGAAGTCGCCCGGGCCGACTATGACTTCCGGCTGGAGCTGGCCGACAGCTCGCCGGTGATCTACGACCAGCGCCAGTTCACCCTGGCGCGCCTGACGGCCGCGGGCGCTTACCGGTCCGGGAAAGAACTGGCGGTCGAGCGGTTGGCGCTAACAGCGGAGCGGCTCAGCGCCGAGGGCTGGGCCACCCTCGGCCTGGGAGCGGCGCCTCGGGCGCTATCGGGCGCGATCCGGCTCAGCGGTCCGCTGGATCCGTTGCTCGCCGATTTTTCCGCGCTGGTCCCGGCCGAGCTCCAGCCGCTCAGCGCCGGGCTCGACCTGCAACTGGGGCTGGCCGGCACCCTCGAGGAGCCGCGGTTCGAGTTCGCGCTGGCCTTGCCGCAACTGCTGGTGAAAGGGATCGAGGTGCGGCAGGCGCGGTTCAGCGGCAGCTTCCAGCCGCCGCGGCTGATGCTCGACAGCCTGACCCTGGTGTTGCTAAATGGCCGGATCGAGGGCGCGGGCAGCCTGACCCTCGGCGACACCCTGACCCACCAGATCCGGCTGCGGGTGGAGGGGCTCGGGCTGCGGCCCCTGCTATCCGCGCTGGACCAGCCGCAGGTGGAGCTCTCCGGCCAGCTCTCCCTCGATCTGAGCTCGGCGGGGCCATGGCAGTCGCTGGACCGGTTGAGCGCGACCGCCGACTTCCGGGCCACCGGGCTGAGGTACCAGGGAAAACCCCTGCCCTCCCTGCGCGGCGCTGTCCGGCTGGAGCAGGGCCAACTGGCCGCCGACCTGCGCCAGGGCGGCACGATGGTCCAGGCCAGCCTGCGGCAGGCGGGCGCCGGCTGGCGGGGCGCTTACCGGGCCGAGCTCTGCAGCCTGGATACCTATGCCGCCGCCCTGGGGGTCGCGGGGCTCTCCGGCGAGCTGCAGGCCTCCGGCGAGCTGGCGTTCGGCGGCGAGGAGGGAGTCGCGGCCACCGCCGAGTTCCTCAGCCGCCGGCTGGCCTACCGTAATTTTCCGGTGGATACCCTGGCCGGGAGCCTGGCGTTCCGTGATGGGGAGCTGACTTTCGGCCGAACCTATGTGGCCGGGCAGATCGCCACGATCGACCCGCAGGCCCCGCCGTTCGATGTGGACAGCCTGCGGGGCGGCTTCAGCTACCAGGTGCTGCTGGAGGGTCCGTTGCCGCGGCCGGACGGCACGGTGCTGGTCGGGCTGGATAACCTGGCTTACAAGCATTTCGCCTTACAGGATGGCGAGCTACGGCTGAATTTCGCCGGGGGGCTGTTCCGCCTCGAACGCCTGCGGCTCCGGAGCTACGAGGTCGCGGCTGTCCTGGAGGGCGCGTTCTCACCGGCGGATTCCAGCGGCGCGTTCCTGCTGCAGTTCGTGCGCGGGGAGCAAGCCGAGCCCGACTCGAGCCTGGAGATTCCCACCCGCGACCAGGTGCTCTGGCAGCCGCCCGCCGAGCCGGGCGAGGGCCAATTGCTGCTGAATGTCGCGCTGCGCCGCGAGGGCGGCTACGAGCTGACGGCGCTGGGCCACGAACTTGGATTGATCGAGCTGACCGATTTCGCCGACCTGGGCCGGGAGCTCGCGGGACGGCTGGACCTGCGGGCGAGCTTCACCGGTACGCCGCAGCGGCCGGAGCTGGAGCTGGCCCTCGGGATCGAGGAGTTGGGCTACCAGGGCACTGAGCTGGACTCCCTCGGCGCACGGGCACGGCTGGAGGGCGGCCGGCTGGTGCTCGACACCCTGCTGCTGGTCCAGGGCGACCACCGCCTGGGGGCCAGCGCCTGGGTCGAGGCCGGGCCGGAGGGGCCATTGGCTTTCGGCGCCGAGAGCCCGACCGGCGGGGCGGTGATCGCCCCCGCGCTGAACCTGGAGCTGGCCGAGCTGGCGCTGAGCCGGGGCCAGGAGCTGGAGGGCGCGGTCGGGCTGGACCTGCGTTGGCGGGGCAAGCTGGGCCGCCCCCGGGTCGAGGGGCTGGTGCGGGTGGTCGAGGGCGCGTTCCATTCCGGCGGCGGGCAGGAGGGCGGCCTGGGGAATCTCGAGCGGATCAACGCCCGGCTGGCGTTCCAGGATACGGTGCTGAGGATCGACAGCCTGGCCTGGCGGGTGGGCGATACGCCGTTCGCCCTGGCGGGCCGGATCGGGTTGCCGGGCCTGGGCGGCTACCTGGCCGACCTGCGGCTCTACCTGGCCGACTCGCTGCTGGCGCGGGTGGAGGGCAGCCTGAGCGGCGCGGCGCTGGACCTGGCGGTCAAGCTGGACACGGTCCGGCTCGGGGTGTTCCAGGGGATGGTCCCGCAGCTCCAGCGCCTAACCGGTACGATCAGCGCCGACCTGACTGTCGCGGGCAGTCCCTCCAGCCCGGAGGTGCGGGGGACAGTGGCGGTCGAGGAGCTGGCCTTTCGCCCGCGGGATTTCGAGCAGGGCTTTTTCGGCGGGACGCTGCGCCTGGCGTTCGCGGGCCATCGCCTGCGGATCGACAGCCTGGCCCTGCTCACCGGCGACCGGGACAAGCCCGGCCGGTTCTCGGTCTCCGGCGCCCTGAGCTACCAGGATCGCCGTTTCGCCGACCTGGACCTGCGGCTGGCCGCCCGCGGGGTGCGCCTCGAGCGGGAGGAGGTGATCGACCTGACCCTGCAGTCGGCCGACCTGAGCTACACCAGCCAGGGGGAGGGCTACCTGCTGGCCGGGGAAGTGGCGCTGGGGGAGAGCCGCTACTACTACGAGCTCACGCCGCAGCAGCTCCTGAGCGCCCTGCAGTCCTCGGCCGGGCCGGTTCAGGAGCCCCATCCGATCCAGGCGGGCACCCGGCTGGACCTCCGCCTGGACGGGGGCGAGCAGCTCTGGATCGAGTCCAACCTGGCCGAGGTCCGCCTGCAGGCCGCGCTGGGAGTCATCGGCACCCTGGCCGAGCCCAGGGTCAACGGGCGGGTGACCATCGAGGAGGGCTCGGTGTTCTACCTGGACCGCGAGTTCCGGGTCACCACCGGGACCATGGACTTCATCGATCCGCGCCGGATCAATCCGGTGATCGATTTCCGCGCGGTGGCCGAGGTGCGCAACTACCACCAGTTGGAGACGGTCAACTATACGATCTCGATCAAGGTCGAGGGTCGGCTGGAGGCCCCCCGCTTCTCGCTCGAATCCCAACCCCCGCTCAGCCGCCCGGACATTGTCGCCCTGCTGACAGTCGGCGCCACCAGCGACCAGCTCCTCGGCGCGGGCTCCGGCAGCTCCTCGGTGGGCCAGATCATGTCCCAGCGGGCATTGTCCCTCGGGGCCCGGGGGATCTCGCAGTACCTGTCCAACGAGCTCTCCGGCCTGCTCACCCTGGATGAGCTCCAGGTGGAGCCCGGTCCCACCCCGGGCGGCGGCCTGGGCGGCGGGACCCGGGTCACCGCCACCGAGCGGCTGTTCGACCGGCTGGAGGTGACCTACAGCACGACGGTCGGCCAGGTCAATGAGCGCCGGGTGCGCCTGGAGTACGAAATTTCCCGCTATTTCTCGCTGGAGGGCCGCACCGATGAGCGCGGCCGCTCGGCGGGGTTCATCAAGTACCAGACCAAGTTCCGATGAGACACGCTGCCTGGTCCGTCCTGTTGCGGCTGCTGCTGGCCGCCTGCTGCGGCGCGGCTCCGTTGCGCGCGCAGCTGGATCCTTTCGGTGAGGATCAGGATCAGCCGCCGTTTGTCGACCGGATCATCTTTCACGGCAACCGGGCTTTCACCGCCGGCGAGCTCCGGAGCGTGATGGTCACCAGGCAGTCCGGCCTGTTCGGCGACCACCGCTTCCAGCCGGACGCGCTGGAGAACGACCTGGAGAAGCTGGCGCTCTATTACCGGCAGAACGGCTACCTGGAGGCGGCGGTCCTCGACCGCCGGGTGCGCGCCGATCCCCGGGACAACCAGGTCCGGATCGCGATCATGCTCTCCGAGGGGCCGCTCTACCAGGTGGCGGCGGTGGAGTTCCGGGGCAACCGCTTTTTCCCCACGGATTCGCTGAGCAAGTTGCTCCGGTACGAGGTCGGCGACCCGCTGGAGCTGGTCCGGGTCAACGCGGCGGTCCAGGAGCTGCTGGGGCTGTATGCCGATGCCGGCTTCCTGGAGGCGGAGGCCACGGCCGACACGCTGGTGGACCGCCAGGCCCACACCGCCCGGGTCAGCTATCGGAATCGTCGAGCACTCCCGCTTCCGGATCGGCCGGATTCTGGTCAACGGGTTGGTCAAGACCAGGCCGCGGATTGTCCGGCATCGGCTCAAGTTCGAGCCGGGCGAGCTGTTCAGCTACTCCAAGCTGCTCGAAACCCAGCGACGGCTCTACCTGACCGGGCTGTTCCGCGGGGTGTTCATCCGTCCGGCCCCCGCCGCCGATTCAGACCCGGAAACCCGGCTGGCGGAAGAGGAGGGGCCGGTCGAGGAGACTCCACCCGCGGCGGAGGCCACCGGGGACCAGGAGCCGGACCTGGTGCTGGAGCCGGTCGGGATTCCGCCCGACTCGGCGGTGCGGGATGTGCTGGTGGATGTCAACGAGCAGAAAAACGGCGAGCTGGGGGTGGCCCTCGGCTATGGCTCGGTGGAAAAAGTGATCGGCCGGGCGGAGGTCTACCAGAACAACCTGTTCGGCACCGGCCGCAAGCTTGGTTTCTCCGGCGAGCTGAGCTTCATCAACATCCGCGGGGAGCTCAACTACACCGAGCCCTGGTGGTTCGGCTCCGAATGGAACGGCGATGGCACCCTGCTAATGGAGCGGCGGGATGAGCCGGGCTACGACATGGACCGCTGGGGCGGCTCGGTGACCCTCGGCCGCTCGTTCGCCGAGTTCGGCAACTTCTCGGTCAGCTACCGCCAGGAGGATGCGAATTTCAGCAATGTCGAGGTGGCGATCGAGCAGATTCCGCGCGAGCTCACCACGACGGTCCAGAGCCTGCGCAGCTCGCTCAGTTTCGACAACCGCGACAACATGTTCAACACCCTGCACGGGACTTTCTTCCTGGCCGAAAGCGAGCTGGGGCTGTTCACCACCGGCGGCCAGGCCGGTTTCTTCCGGGCGACCGGCGAGTACCGGACTTTCATCGGGCTCGGCTTCGAAACCACGTTCGCCACCCGGGTGCGCCTGGCCTGGCTCACCTCCCCGGGCGGGCTGGCCGGCATCCCCTTGAGCGAGCGCTTCTACAACGGCGGCCCCAACACCGTGCGCAGTTTCGGCTACCGCGAGCTGGGCCCCCGGGACCCCAACGACCACCCGATCGGCGGGACTTTCGAGCTTACCTGGAACATCGCCGAGCTGCGACGGCCGCTCCACAAGATGGTCGGCCTGGCGCTGTTCGCCGATGCGGGCGTGCTCACCCGCGGGCTGAACAATTTCGACCCGGGCGACATCCGCTACGCGCTGGGCCTCGGCCTGCGGTTCAACTCGCCGATCGGCCTGTTCCGCCTGGATCAGGGCTTCAATCCCGATCCCCGGGCGGGCGAGCCGGTGAGCACTTTCCATTTCAGCTTCGGCCAGGCGTTCTGAGCGGCGGCTTTCCCGGGCGGCAAGCTGCTGATCGGCGGCCGCGACAGCCTGCTGGAGCGAGATGGGCCGCGCCCTTGCTTTTTTTCCCCAACATCTTCATCTTTCATCCGTTCAACCAGGGCGCACTCCCCCCCGCGCACCGGCATCACCGAATCATCCGCCCTTGCGGCCGGCGGGATGGAAGTGCCCTCCCGCGCCGGGATTCATCCACCAGACCCCCCTGAGAGGCTGACCGTATGCGATGGTTTGCGATCCTGCTGGTCCTGGGCCTGTGCCTTTACTCCTGCGGGGATGGCGGCTCGGGCCAGACGCCCCTGGAGCCGGTGGATGACATGGAACTGCTGAGCCGGGAACCCGGCGGCAGTGTCGAGCTCGGGCGGTACGGCCCGAACCAGGAGATCGATCAACAGGCGATCGGCGAGCTGTACGGCGTCCTGCAACGGATGGTCTGGCTGAGCTACCAGCAGGCGATCCAGTCCGGCGAGTTCCGGCTCTATGGCGAACCCCAGTTCGTGAATGGCCCGGGAGCGGGCCACGCGGTGGTCGCGGGCACTTTCAAGGGCGGCGAGACCGACTTCGATTTCGACCTGGAATCCACTTACTTCAATTTTTCGAGCGACAGCTCGCTGTTTGTCGGCGGCAAGCTGCGGTTCAAGGGGCACGACTGGATCGATACCCAGTGGAACGAGGACTTCCGGCTGAACATGACGGTGAGCGGGGTGGTGGAGCTGGGCGGCGACTACGCCGGTCGGGTGTTGTTCAAGGACCTGGCCCTGGAGTGGACCGTCGCGACCGTCAGCTCTCACGGCGAGTTGGCGGTGCTCTCGGACGATAAGCTGTTCACCCACGCGATCAATCTCCAGCAGACCCACTGAGGATGGTCCGCCAGGCCACGGTAGCGGCCGGCCGCTCTTCCCGCGGCGTCAGCTTCCCCCATGATCCGGCCGAGCTGACGCTCGTGGGTCTCGAGGTGGGTGAGGTAGGCCGCGATCAGCTCCCCGACTGTCAGCACCCGTTCCCCGTCCAGGGCGATCCGCGAGCTTTCGCGGTCCGCGGCCGGAATCCCCCCGATCAGGTGCAGCAGCAGGCGGTTGAAGCCGTACCAGAGCGCCACCAGCTCCTGGTAGTCGAAACTCTCGTAGCGCGCCCGCGCAAGGAACTGCTGCTGGTCATAGGCCGGGAAGCGCAGTTCCCCGCCCGGCGCGTAACGGGCCAGGCGCTGGTGGTTGTTGCCGGCCGAGTCCACCAGGTGGCCCAGCAACTGGCGCACCGACCAGCCCTCCGGGCGTTCCCGCCGGTCCGGGTCCGGGCATTCCCGGAAGCTCCGGTGCAGCCGCTCGACAGTCTGCCGCAGATGCTCTTCCATCGCTGGTTCCTCCTTCGGTCATGGGGATTGGCCGCTGCTTCCGGCGGCCGGATCCAGGCCGGCCCTGACCTGAATATCATGCCGGCGCTCGCCTCGAGTCAAGCTCCGCCCGCCATCGACCGCCGGGCGCTCCGCAAGTCTTTTGCAAGCTTTTTTCAACGCCCCGGCTTGATTCCTCTGGAAAAATTCCTATAATTTAAGGGCAACAATTTGGTGCAAAATAACTTAGGCGCACACTGCGGATCATGGGAGGGATGATGCGGAAACGGATTTCTGCTGTCTTGGGCTTGCGCCTGGCGGTGCCGATCCTGCTGGTGGCGACCCCGCTGCTGGCGCAACAGCCATTTGTCGCGGAGAGAATTGTCGAGGTGTTCTCCAATTACGAGTTTTTCGCGGCGGTGATCGCCGGGATCGTCCTGGCGATCGGCTTCCAGTTGTTGCTGACCAACCTGGCCGGGGCGGCGGGCCTGAGCGCGGCCCGGGCGGTCACCGATCCCGATCAGGCCAGGCGCGGGCGCGGTGATCGTGAGCGTGGCGGGAAGGGGCGCGCCGCGGCCGCCGAGCACGAGCCGGAGCGCGAGCGCCACCCGCTGCGGTCGGCCGCCGACAAGGTGCATCAGGGGGTTCGCTCGGTCAATGCCGGCTTCGGGATGTGGGCGGTGCTGACCTCGGTCATCTCGCTGTTCCTGGCCGCGATGCTGGCGGTGGGGATGACCTACACGCTGGATGTGCTGACCGCGGTGGTGATCGGGCTGGTGATCTGGTCGTTCGGCTATCTGGCCACCCTCACCCTGGAGTCCCTGGCCGGATCGACGATGGTGGCCGGGCTGGCCGGGGTGGCCAAGACCAGCGCCAAATCGCTGCAGGAACTGACCGCGAAGGTGTTCGGCGCCGGCGAGGAAAAGCAGGTGGCGGACAATGCCCGGGCGATCACCGAGGCGGTGCGCGATGAGCTGTTCGGCGATGCCGATATCCGCAAGCAGCTCAACGGCTTGATCGACCGGGTCAAGTCCGGGACCACCTCCCGGGATTTCCGCAACGAGCTGGAAAAGCTGCTGAACGATGTCGAGGTGCAGAGCGTGCTGGCCGGGACGGAGCGGGAAAAGATCATCAGCGATGTCCACACCGGCTCCGCATTGCTGGGCCGCGAACGCGCCAAGAATGTGGCTAATCGCCTGCGGGAGATTGTCACTGTCTACCGCCAGGAGTCGCAAACCGCCAAAGCGCCATCCGAGCAGGTGGCGGACACCGCGGCGCGGGCGGCCGGGCTGAACGCCTACGAGGCGGAGGAGTACCGCCGCAAGCTGGAGGACTACCTGCGGCGCACCGGCCGGGAGGAACTCAATCCCGAGGGGATCAAGCGCGACCTGGAACGGCTGTTCCATGATCCGCGCGGCGGGGCGGAAGCGCTCAAGAACCGGCTGATGGCGATCGACCGCAACACTGTCGCCGCCGTGCTGGCCTCGCGTACCGACCTGAACGAGGGCGAGGCTCGCCAGCGGGTGGACCAGGTGATGGGCGTGGTCGAGCGGATCACCGGCCGGGCCAGGCAACAGGCAGCCGGAGCCCAGGAACAGGCCCAGGCCGCGATGGGCAGCGCCCAGAGCAGCACGGCCGGCGCCGAACCGGCCGCGCCGGGACAGACCGAGAAGGCGCTGCAGAAGGTCGAGAGCTACCTGGCCACCTTGGATGAGCCGGCCCCGCACCTGGACCCGGAGGAGGTCCGCCGCGAGGTGGAGCTGCTGCTCAGCGATCCGCGCCTCGGCTCGAAAGCCCTCTACCAGCGGGTCAAGAGCCTGGATCGGGAGGAGATCAAGACCCTGGTCTCCAGCAACCGCTACATCGACCGCGAGGATGTGGACCGGGTGGTGGATGGCATCCTGGCGGCGCGGGACCAGGCGATGGCCAGGTTCGAGCAGTTCCAGCAGGAGGTGGAGCGCCGGATGGAGCAGGCCCGCGAGGAGGCGCTGCACCAGGCGGATGAGGTGCGCAAGACCATGGCTTCCGCGGCCTGGTGGATGGCTGCCGCGGCGATCTGCAGCGGCGTGGCCGCGGCGCTCGGCGGCTGGGTCGGGACTTACATCTGATCCGCCTCGGGAAGTGCCGAGGCTGCACAGTCAATGGCAAGGCCGGCTCGCCAGGGCCGGCCTTTGGCTTGGATGGCTGGGAGAATGATAAAAGCGCAAACCCCCTGGGCTCGTGCTTTTCGCTTTTTGGGCGCCGAAAGAGGGCTGGCTGAGAGAGCCGAACAGCCTTGCGGAATAAGGCTTGCAGCCGATGGAAAGCGCGCTGGAGGGGGGCCGCTTGGCACCCGGCCTGCACCTGCCGGCAGGGTAGTGCCTTCAGCTCACAAGGGCGCGGTGGGATCGGCCATTGCTCCGCTCAAGGCGATAAATCCCAAATGGCTGTGGTGTGAATAACCGAGCCCCAGGCATCGTCTCAGTGGACACGATTGATGACCTCGCAACGGAAAGCTTGACTTTCGCGACAACCACAATAGCATAGTGGGGTAGCTTCAAGGACCGCCCAACCAGGACAGAACCTCTGAGTACGCTTTGCTGATCGTTCCACCACCCCGGACCTGAAAAGAGGGCAGCATGAGCAAGCCAGGCATGATCACATGGTGTGCGGTAATGGTCTCCATCCTGATGATGGGCTGCGCCGCGAACAGCAAAATCAAGGGCGGGGCGATCGGCGCCGGGGCCGGCGCGGTGGTCGGCGGTCTGATCGGCAAGAAAGCGGGGAACACTGCCGCCGGCGCGATCATCGGCGCGGCGGTGGGCGGAACCGCCGGGGTGCTGATCGGCCGTAGCATGGACAAGCGCGCCGAGGAGATGCGGCGCGATATCGAGAACGCCAAGATCGAGCGGGTCGGCGAGGGCATCAAGATCACCTTCGATTCCGGGCTGCTCTTCCAGACAAATTCATCCGAGCTGCAGCCGGCGGTCAAGACCAGCATCGAGAGTCTGGCGAAGATCCTGAATAAATACCAGGACACCAACATCCTGGTGGAAGGAGATACCGACAACACCGGCACGGATGAGTACAACCAGAAGCTGTCGGAACGTCGCGCCCAATCTGTTTCCGACCATCTGAAGCAGTTAGGGGTGGCCGGGGCCAGGGTTTCCATGGTGGGCCTGGGAGAGTCCAATCCGATCGCTTCGAATGATACGGACTTCGGTCGCCAGCAGAACCGCCGGGTGGAAGTTGCCATTTTCGCGAACGACAAACTGAAGAAAGCCGCCGAGAACGGCACCATTCAGTAGTATCGGGGCATAAGCAGCAGCTGGAGGCCGGCTCACCTGGAGCCGGCCTTTTGTTTTGCCCGCCGGCGGCCAGGCGGCGCTTGTCCTTTGCCCGGCAACAGTTTATTTTCCCTCCGGCTCCGGGGCCTGCGGCGGTGGTCGCCGCGGGCCGGTCCGGGCCACTGGGGGCCTGTTGGCAGGAAGCTTTCTGGTGATGGCGGCGGCCCAGGGGCTGATCGCGGTGCTGGGCTACGCCGCCAACTGCGTGTTCGCCCGCTACCTGGAGATCGAGGCTTTCGGCGAGTTGCGCTACGCGATCTCGGTCACCGCCCTGCTGATTATCGTCACCCACCCCGGGCTGGCCTCGGCGCTGTTCAAGAGCGTGGTGGACGGCTACCCGCAGTTCGCCCAGCGGGCCTATGCCCTGACTGTCAAGTGGTCGCTGGCCGGCAGCCTGATCCTGGCGGCCCTGGCGCTCTACTACCGGCTGGCGGCCGGGCAGGGGACCACCGCCGGCCTGTTGCTGGTGGGGGCGCTGGTCCTGCCGTTCCTCTACCTGGACCGCTGGCTGATGGTCTACCTGGCGCGGGGGCTGTTCGCCCAGGGCCGCAGCTACGAGCTGAGCGTCCGGCTGACCAGTTTCCTGGCCGCGGCGCTGGCCGCCTGGCTCACCCGGAATGTGTTGATCGTGATGCTGGCGATGTTCCTGCCCCAGGCCCTGCTCAACCCGTACTTCTCCTGGCGCTCGCTGCGGCTGGCGGGGAAGCTGCGGGAGGACCCGGAGCAGGAGCGCTGGTACCGGGCTTACGGCCGACGGCTCAGCCTGTACTCGATCCTGCCCACCATCTCCCGTCACCTGGACAAGATCCTGGTGGCCAACCTGCTGAGCTTCGATGCGCTGTCGGTCTACTACATCGCCACGATCATCCCGACCTACCTGCTTTCTTCCCTGAAGTCGGCGCTGACAGTCCCGGTGCAGCGTTGGAGCGGCGAGGGGCGGGGGCTGGCCGAGCTGGCCCGTTACCGCTACCCGGTGCTGCTGGCGAGCGCGGCCATGACCGGCCTGCTGTACCTGGCCCTGCCGCGGCTGATCCTGCTTTTCGGCGCCCGGTACGCGGAGGCGGTGCCCTATGCCCGCCTGCTGGCCCTGCCTTTCCTGCTGATCCCGTTCAGCCTGCTGGCCCAGATGCTGTTGACCTTCAGCGGCCACGAGCGGGCCGCCGGCCGGATCCTGAACGGCTATTCGCTGCTCAAGACCCTGCTGTTCCCGGCGCTGGTGCCGTGGTACGGGCTGATGGGGGCGGTGGCGGCGCAACTGGTGGCGGAGCTGGTGCTGTTCGTGCTGCTGGCGGTGCGGCTCTGCACGCTGCGGTCGCCCGCGCCGGCGGAAGGGATCGCGGCGGAGCGGTTGCCGGAGCCGGGGGGCGGGGTCGAGGGCTGAGGGAGGAACAGCTGCCGCTGCGGCGGGCACTGCCGCAGTTGAACGCAACCATGCGAAACTGAAAAAAGCGCGAACCGGTGAGGTTCACGTGGAGCGAACCCCATCGACCGGACAAGGGGCTCACTCCAATGCCGTTGCGCTCATTTTTTTGCCGGGCGCGCTATTATTCCTGCACCCCAGGTACTCAAAGGTACTTGTTGCCCTTGTCCTGCTTGAAGGCCGCGTAGGCCTTGCATGCCACACGGATGTTGCCCCGGTATGACAGATTGCTGACCAGGATGAGCAGTGGCTTGCGGCGCTGCCATAAACTGCCGCCGACCCTGCTCATAATGTGCGGGATGGAATAGAAGTTCCAATCGCAGGAGACCATCTCCCGGACGATGCCGTCCAGGGAAAAATGCTTATACTTGGCCACAGGAAAGGTCAGCGTGTAGTATTTCCAATCTTCCGGGAAGTTGTCGAGGGTGAGCCGGTGCTCTTTTTTCATCCGGTCCCACAGACGCGTGCCGGGCAACGGAGTCAGAAACAGTACGTTGATATTGTCCAATCCGTACTGTCTGGCCAGATTGGCGATTTGTTCGCCGATGCCCGGTTGATCCGAGTCCAGGCCGATGATGAAAGAACCCACGACCATTATTTTATGCCGCTGTATGCGTCGCACGGAGGCGCGGAAGTCCCTGTCCTTCATGATATTGCATTTTGTGCCCAGCTCCAGGAGCCCTTCCGGCGAGGGAGATTCGAAGCCGATGAAAACCCCGCGGCACCCGGCTTTCGCGGCCAAGGTCAGGAGTTCCTCATCATCGGCGAAGTTAATGGTGGCCTGGGCCACCCATTCCTTTTGCATGTTCGCCTGGATCATGGCGCGAAACAAGTCTTTGGCGCGGGCAATGTGCTTAGGGCGCGTCCCGATGAGGTTGTCATCCACCACCAGCACCATTTTCTCGCGGATCGACTGGAATTCCCGCACGACATCCGGAATGGATCGCTGCCGGTAGTGCGCCCCGTTGAACGCCGTCACGCTGCAAAAGCTGCAGTTCAGTGGACAGCCGCGGGTGGTCTGAATGGCTCCGCAGGCATATCCGGTGGCCAGCAGATCATGACGAGCGGGCGGGATATCTTGGATCTTGGCCAGCCCACCATCATACCGGCGCTTCAGGCAGCCTTGCCGGACATCCTCCAGCAACTGCGGCCAGACGCTCTCGGCCTCCCCGGTGACAATCGAGTCTACCTGCTCCTGGACCTCTTCCCTGCACATGGTGGCGTGGATGCCGCCCATCACAACGGGCACGCCGAGCCGCCGGAAAAAAGCGGCGATTTCATAGGCGCGGTTCGCCTGCGAGGTGAAAGCCGTAATGCCCACCAGGTCAGGCCGGGGCATGGCCGGATAATCCGGCACGCCGAGGTTCTCGTCCAGGATCGAGACTTCCCACTCCGGTGGGGTCAGGCCCGCAAGAACCATCAGGCTGAGCGGTTTCCACACGCGGTAACGATTCCAGCGGCTTTCTTTTACGTTGACAATGCTGACCAGCGGGTTGGAGGGGTTGATCAGATATAGGCGCATAGTGGTTATTCACCGCGTGGTATAAGTAAATTCAGAAAAATGGTGTTTAATTTTAGGTGTAGTCCCTTGAAATTGCAAATGATTAATAGACTCTCCCTTCCTGAGTGCGTATTCCGGTCCGATTCGGCCACCTGATCCCGAGCAGCGACCGGCAGGCGGTCAACCGGCTGGACAGCGGTCCGGAACGGACAGGTAAACTTTTCCGGCAGGGGCGGTGAGATGCACTTTTTCGCAACTATTCGCAACCAGCACCCAAAGCAAAAGCCCGAACCGTTGGGGTCCGGGCTTTTGCGGATCATTGGTGCCGAAGGGGGGACTCGAACCCCCAAGGGATTACTCCCACTGGTCCCTGAAACCAGCGTGTCTGCCAATTCCACCACTTCGGCACCGAATTTTGGTAACGAGGCAGGTCATTTCAGGACCAGGGCGCCCTTACTCAGCGGCCACCCCGTCTGGTGCTGGGGCCCTCGTTATTACGGTCGGGAATCTAGGGCTCCGGCCGAGATTTGTCAAGGGCTTTTTGCTTGCTTTTTCCCCTCCGGAAATCTACCTTTTAAGACTCAGAGCGGGACTGGCCGGCCGCGACTGCCGGGCTGAACTGTCTGCTATTCTGGATATTAACACTGTGCGCGGGCGGCGGCAAGGTGAATGAACGGAAAAAAAGGGCACCCGCCGATGAGGGCGGAGTAAAAATAGTGTGCCGGAACCGCAAGGCGCATTACCTCTATGAGATCCTCGAGGAATACGAGGCGGGCATGGTGCTGACCGGCACCGAGGTCAAATCCCTGCGCGAGGGCAAGGCCACCCTTCCCGAGAGCTATGCGCAGTTGCGGGAGGGCGAGCTCTTCCTGGTCGGGTGCCACATCGATGAGTACACCGCGGGCAACCGCTACAACCACGACCCGCGGCGGGAGCGCAAGCTGCTGCTGGCCCGCGCCGAGCTCCGGCGCCTGGAGGAAAAGGTCCTGGAAAAGGGCCTGACCCTGGTGCCCCTGAGCATCTACTTCCGCGAGGGCTGGGCCAAGGTCAAGCTGGCCCTGGCCCGCGGCAAGAAGCTCTACGACAAGCGCGAGGATGTCAAGCGCCGCGAGGCCGACCGCGAGGCCGAACGGGCCGTGCAGCACCACGACCGGGAGAAATGAATTTGCGAGACCATCAGGCGTCGGTTCCCCGCGGTAACGGAAAGGGCGCGGTCCTGTTGGGCCTGGGCCTGGCGCTGCTGCTGGCGGTCCCGTTGGCCTGGCCCGCCCCGGCGGTGGTGTTCCGCATCCTCGACCAGCCCTCGCGGCAGGTCCGGGAACTGGCGGTCCACCAAGAGCCCGGAGCGGATTGCCTCGAGCTGGGCGAGCTGGCCCGAGCCCTCGGCGGCAGCCTGGCCTGGGAGCGCCCCGGGGAGCGGCTCACCTGGACCCTCGATGGCCGGACCCTGGCTTTCGAGGACCGGATGGCTTTCATCACGGCCGGCGAGCAGAGCTGGCAACTGGTGGCCCCCTGCCGACTGGAGGGCGGCCGGTTCCTGGTCCCGCTGCAGTTGGCGGTGGAGTGCCTGCCGCGGCTGTGGCCCGAGCGCTTCAGTTTCAGCAAGACCGAGGACCGCCTGGTGGACCGCGGCGGGCAGCCGGAAGCGGCGGCTCAGGCCCGCAAGCCGGCCGCCCCGACAGCGCCGCCGGCCGCAGTCCCGGTCCGGGGCGATGGCGGCAGCTACCGGATCACCACCGTGGTGATCGACCCCGGCCATGGCGGACGCGATCCCGGGGCGCTGGGGCGCCATTTCCGGCTGCGCGAGAAGGACCTGGTGCTGGAGATCGCCCTCGAGGTGGCGCGGCGGGTGCGGGAGGCCGGCCAGCTCAAGGTGCTGCTGACCCGCGATGGCGACCGGCTGATTCCGCTCAAGGAGCGGGGCCAGCTGGCCAATGAGCGCGGGGCGGGGCTGTTTGTCAGCATCCACTGCAATGCGCACCGTCAGACCGGGGTGCGGGGCGCCAGCACCTACTTCCTCGATGCGGCCAAGACCGATGAGGAACGGGCGACCGCGATGCTGGAAAACTCCTCCCTCGAGTTCGAGGGCCAGGAGGGGGCCCAGGCCCCCCGCGGCGATGCGGTGGCGCTGATCCTCCAGGACATGGCCCAGAACGAGTACCTGCGCGAGAGCAAAGACCTCTGCGCCTTCATCCAGCAGGAACTGGTCGGGCTGGGAAGGCTGCCGGACAAGGGGATCCGCCAGGCCAATTTCGCGGTGCTGCGCGGGGCCTACATGCCGGCGGCCCTGATCGAGACCGCTTACATGTCCAACGCCGAGGATGAGAAGATGCTGCGGGACCAGGGGTTCCGCGGCCGTCTCGCCGGGGCGATCGCCGGCGGGATCCTGAAATACATCGAAACCTATCACCGGAAGCTGGCCACCGGCTCCTGAGCCCGCGCCGCCCGTTTCCCGATGCTGTCAGGTGGTCATGTCCCCAAAATTCGCCAGCTTTCAGAGACATCTGCCGCTATCCGCCGTGCTGCTCGCTGCGCTGCTGGCCGCGGTCGTGCTGTCCGGCTGCAGTAGCTACCGCACGTTCAACTCCTTGCACTGGGCCAAGGAAGCCTACAAGGAGGGCAAGCGCGCCCAACAGGATGCCGAGCAGCGCCGCCGCACGGGCGGGATCAGCGCCACCGCCGCCGAGGAGCGTCAACCCCAGATCCTCGGTCAGGAGCAGTTCGAGGATGCCGCCCGCAAGTGCCTGTTCTTCCTGAGCCAGAGCAGTGAGGGTCGCCGCACGGACGATGTTCTGCTGCTGATGGGCCAGTCCTTTTTCGAGCTGCGCCGGTTTGTCCAGGCCCGCAACTCCCTGCAGACCCTGATCGACACCCAGCGCAAGAGCAAGCTGCGGGATGATGCGATCTACTACCTGGTGCGGGTCGAGCTCGAGGAGGGCGATATCGGCCGGGCCGAGCTGGGGATCGAGCGCCTGATCGAGGAGCATTCCGGCAGCAGGTTCCGCCCGCTGGCCCAGTACCACCTGGCGATCCGGCTGTTTGAGGATCAGCAGTACCCGCGCGCCCTGGAGGTGTTTTTCGGGGTCCGGGACAACTACGGCGATTTCGAGCGCCGGGGCGAGGTGCTGGCCTACATCAGCCGCATCTACTTCGAGACCGGCGAGTTCGAGCAGGCGCTCGAGGGCTACCAGCGGCTGCGGGAGAAGGGGCAGGACGATCCGCAGAAGCGCGAGGGGCTGATCGGCATGGCTCGCTGCAAGAGCCGGATGGACCAGCACGAGCAGGCGCTGGCGCTCTACGAGGAGGCCCTGGCCACCGCCCGTTTCATCGAGGAGCGCGCCGAGGCCCGGGTGGGCATCGATGTCGAGTACACTTACCTCGGCCGGCACAACCAGGCGCTGAAGGGTTTCGAGCAGATCATCTTCGACAATCCGCGCAGCAGGTTCTCCGCCGCCGCCTGGTACGAGCTGGGGCTGCTCTACAAGAACTTCCACGAGCACGCCGGCCTGGACTCGATCGTCCTGGACAGCGTGGCGATGCCGCATTTCCAGCTCAACAGCAAGCGCATCGAGCAGTTCAAGGGGCTGAGCCAGCACATGACCGCCCTGCAACTGGCCGAGATGTGCTTCACCAAGGTCCGCGGCGATGACCCCAACTCGGAGCTGGTCCCCGCGGCCCAGGTGCAGATCGATGAGGTGCGGACCCTCTCGAACATTTTCGAGCAGATGGAGGCCAGCGATTCCAGCTCCAGCCGGGATGCCCTGGCCCGGCTGCAGTTCCTGCTGGCGGAGTACTACGAGACCGCCGGCGAGCTGGAAAAAGCCCGGGCCGGCTACGAGCGGGTGCTGTTCGAGTATCCGCGGACCATCTGGGTGCCCAAGGCCACGCTGAACGTGGCCCAGTTGAGCGCGGCGCTGGGGGATTCCGCCCGCTCGCGCCAGGCGCTGGAACTGGTGGTGGGCAATTTCCCGGAGACCCGCTATGCCGATCAGGCCCGGCGCGAGCTGGGGCTGCCGGTGCCGGAGCGGACAGATGGCTTCTATCTCGATGAGCTGGCGGCCTACTCGCCGCCGCGCATCCAGCGGGCGGCCGCCGGGGCCGGTCCGGCGGGGGCCGGCGCTGCGCTGGGCACCGGCCGGGGGGCGATCGGGCAGGAGAGCTGGCTGCAGATGCGGCGCCGGATCTGGCAGGTCCGCGCCGCCGGGGGTGGGGCTTGAAGCCTGTCTATCAACCGGTGACCATCGCGCGCCTCGAGCGCCTCGCGGCCGACACCTACCTGCTCGGCTACCCTTCCCCAGCCACCGCCGACTCGATCAGCCCGGGGCAGTTCTGCATGCTCACGCCCTGCCCGGGCCAGTCCGATGTCTATCTCCCCCGGCCGTTCAGCTACTACTCGGCCGAGGGCGCCCCGGGACAGACCGAAATCCTGTTCCGCACCCTCGGACGGGCCACCCGCTGGATGGCCGGCTTGCGCCCCGGCGACACGGTCTGTGTCTTCGGACCCCTCGGACGGGGGTTCACCCTCGATCCCGGCGGGGAGCGGGTGATCCTGGTGGCCGGGGGAGTGGGCTTGCCGCCGCTGGTCTACCTGGCCCGCGAGCTGGCCCGACGACAGCCGGAGCTGCGGATCGACCTGGTCTACGGCGAGAGCCACGGCGAGCGGGTGGTGCCGCTGGAGGGCGGCCTGCCGCCGGGGGTGCGGCTGACTGTCGCCACCGAGGATGGCCGGGTGGGAGTGCGGGGGCTGGTCACCGAGCCGCTGATCCGGCTGCTGGAGGATTGCCCGGAGCGCCCGGCGGTCTACACCTGCGGCCCGCGGGCGATGATGGCCGCGGTCGCCTCCCTGCTGGGGCCCGCGCGGGTGACCCGCTTCGAGGCCTCGCTCGAGGAGAACATGGCTTGCGGCCACGGCATCTGCCAGGGCTGCGTGATCGCTGTCGGCAACGCCCGGGGCCAGGAGCACTATGAGTGCTGCTGCACCACGGGACCGGTCTTCAACGGCTTCGAGGTCAGGTGGCGGTGACACTTTCCACCCGTTGCATGGGACTGCTGTTCCAGAACCCGGTGCTGGTCGCCAGCGGCACGTTCGGCTACGGCGATGAGTACTACGACATCATGCCGTTCAGCGAGCTGGGGGCGCTGGTGACCAAGACCATCACCCCCCAGCCGCGCCAGGGCAATCCGCCGCCGCGGGTGGTGGAAACCGAGGCCGGGATGCTCAACTCGATCGGCCTGGCCAATGTCGGGCTGGAGGCGTTCCTGCGCGACAAGCTTCCCTGGATCCGGGAGCATGCCGGCCAGGGGCGGGTGGTGGTGAACTTCTCCGGCTTCACGGTCGAGGAGTTCATCGAGATGGGAGCGGCCCTGGGCGCGCAGGCGGGGATCGATGCCCTGGAGGTCAACCTCGGCTGCCCCAACGTCAAGGCCGGCTACATCCATTTCGGGGCCGACCCGGAGACAGTCGAGCGGGTGATCGGCGGGGTGCGGGAGCGGACCGCCCTGCCGCTGATCGCCAAGCTCACCCCCAATGTCACCGACATCGCCCGGCTGGCGGAAACCGCGGTGCGGGCCGGAGCCAATGCGGTTTCGCTGATCAACACCCTGCCCGGGATGAAAATCGATGTGGAGCGGATGCGCCCGGTGCTGGGGCTGGGTTTCGGCGGCCTCTCGGGACCGGCGGTGCGCCCGGTGGGGGTGGCCTGTGTCGCCAAGGCTTACCTGCGCCTGCGGGAGCAGGGGCTGGCGGCCGCGGTGATCGGCATCGGCGGAATCCACACCGCCAAAGACGCTCTGGAGTACATCCTGGCCGGCGCGGAGCTGGTCCAGGTCGGCACGGCGAGCTTCGTCCACCCGCGGGCGGCGGCGGAAGTGGTGCGCGGGCTGGAGGAGTTCTGCCGTCGCAAGGACATTGCACACGTTTCGGACCTGGTGGGCCTGGCCCACGGTGAACGCTCCACCCCATAAGCGCGCAAGGGAGCAGTCCCCATGATCGACCCTGCTGAGCTGCTGGCGCTGTACCGGCGCTACGATGCCTTCCTGGAGGGCCACTTCCTGCTGACCAGCGGGCTGCACAGCCCGCACTACTTCCAGTGCGCGCGGATCCTCCAGCATCCCCAGGTCGCCGAGCGGCTGGGACGCGAGCTGGCCGAGGCGCTCATCCCCCGGCTGGAGGGCCGGCGGCTGTCGGCGGTGCTCTCCCCGGCGATGGGCGGGCTGATCATCGGCCACGAGCTGGGACGGGCCCTGGACTGCCGGGCGATTTTCGCCGAGCGCCAGGAGGGGCGGATGACCCTGCGCCGCTTCCAGCTCGCCCCCGATGAGGCGGTCGTGGTGGTCGAGGATGTGGTCACCACCGGCGGCTCGCTGTTCGAGACCGCCCGGCTGGCGGAAAGCTCCGGCGCCCGGGTGCTGGCGGTGGCCTGCCTGGTCGACCGCAGCTCGGGAAGGGGCGGCGCGGAGCTGGAGCGGCTGGTGAGCCTGGTCCGGGTCGATGCCCGGACCTTCCCGCCCGAGGACTGCCCGCTCTGCCGCCAGGGGCTGCCCCTGGTCAAGCCGGGCAGCCGCACCGCCGCGACCGGAGCGGCCTGAGATGGAATTCGTGCTCTTCAACAGCCTGACCCGCCGAAAGGAGCGGCTCGAGCCGCTGGACCCGCCGCGGGTGCGGATCTACTGCTGCGGCCCGACTGTCTATGACTACGCCCACATCGGCAATTTCCGCACCTTCGCCTTCGAGGACCTGCTGCGCCGCAGCCTGCGCCTGGCCGGTTTCGAGGTGATCGAGGTGATGAACCTGACCGATGTGGACGACAAGACCATCGCCGGGGCCGAGCGCGAGGGGGTCCCCTTGCGGGAGTACACCGACCGCTACATCCGGGCCTTTTTCGATGACCTGGACCAGTTGCGGATCGCTCGCGCCGAGCACTACCCCCGCGCCACCGACCACCTCGAAGAGATCATCGGGCTGATCCGGCGGCTGGAAGAGCGCGGGCTGGCCTACCGCAGCGGGGAGTCGGTCTACTTCCGGATCGGCGATTTCCCGGGCTATGGCCGGCTGAGCGGGATCGACCTGGGCGGGATCAAGCCCGGGGCCCGGGTCGAGGCCGACAACTACGAGAAGGAAAGTGTCACCGATTTCGTGCTCTGGAAGGGCGGGCGCCAGGAGCCGGTGGGCTGGGACAGCCCCTGGGGCCGGGGACGGCCCGGCTGGCACATCGAGTGCTCGGCGATGAGCATGAAGTACCTGGGGGAGAGCTTCGACCTGCACTGCGGCGGGGTCGACCTGGCTTTCCCGCACCACGAGAACGAGATCGCCCAGAGCGAGGGAGCCACCGGCAAGCCGTTCGTCCGCGACCTGGCTCCACGCCGAGCACCTGCTGGTGGACTCGCGCAAGATGAGCAAGTCGCTGGGGAATTTTTACACTTTCCGCGACCTGGCGCAGCGCGGCTACAGCCCCTCGGCGGTGCGTTACCTGCTGCTGTCGACCCATTACCGCAGCCAGCTCAATTTCACGTTCGAGGGGCTGGCCGCGGCGACCGCGGCGGTGGAGCGCCTGCGCGGCTTCCGCGACCGGCTGGAGAGCTGCCCTCCCGGGACCGGGCCTTTCGAGGAGCCCGCCCGGTGGTGCCTGGAGCCGTTCCGCGCCGCCCTGGCCGATGACCTGTCGGTCAGCGCCGCCCTGGCCGCCCTGTTCGACTTCGTGCGCGAGGCCAACCGGCTGATCGACCAGGGGGCCCTGAGCGCGGAGGGCCGTCAACGGGCCCTGGCGGAACTGGCCGCGGTCGATGGGGTCTTGGATGTGCTGCGCCCGGAGGCGGTCGCGGGCGAGGATGAGCTGGCCCGCCATGTCGCGGAACTGATCGCCGAGCGGGAAGAGGCCCGGAAGCACCGCGATTTCGCCCGGGCCGACCGGCTCCGCGACCAGTTGGCCGCGGAGGGGATCGTGCTGGAGGACAGCCCCCAGGGGACCCGCTGGAAGAAAAAGCTCTGAAACGGCCGAAAAAAAGATTGACAGGCGGTTGGGATTCTATATATTATTCCTATTTCCGGTCCATTTGCGCCACATCTACGGCGCGGAAGGGCCGGAATGGTCTTCAGGGGTGATGTTGCTGGCGTAGCTCAATGGTAGAGCAGCTGATTTGTAATCAGCAGGTTGCGGGTTCGATTCCCATCGCCAGCTCCAGATTAGGCTTGTTGGAGGGGTTCCCGAGCGGCCAAAGGGAACAGACTGTAAATCTGTCGGCAACGCCTTCGGAGGTTCGAATCCTCCCCCCTCCACCATAAATAAAAATATCGCGGGAATAGCTCAGTTGGTAGAGCATCAGCCTTCCAAGCTGAGGGTCGCGGGTTCGAGTCCCGTTTCCCGCTCCAGACAGAATCAGGATAAAGAGCCCACGTAGCTCAGTCGGTAGAGCGCGTCCTTGGTAAGGACGAGGTTCACCGGTTCGATCCCGGTCGTGGGCTCCATTTTACTGTTCAAGTCTTAGGAGACCGCATTCCATGGCTAAGAAGAAGTTTGAGCGCAAGAAGCCGCACGTGAACGTGGGCACGATCGGCCATGTCGACCACGGCAAGACCACCTTGACGGCTGCGATCACGGAGGTGCTGTCGAAGAAGGGTTTGGCCGAGTACGTGCCGTTCGACCAGATTGACAAGGCTCCCGAGGAGCGGGCGCGTGGGATCACGATCGCCACGGCGCACGTTGAGTACGAGAGCAATAAGCGGCACTATGCGCACGTGGACTGCCCGGGGCATGCGGATTATGTGAAGAACATGATCACCGGTGCGGCGCAGATGGACGGGGCGATTCTGGTGGTGAGCGCGGCGGATGGCCCGATGCCGCAGACCCGGGAGCACGTGCTGCTGGCGCGCCAGGTGAACGTGCCGTTCATCGTGGTGTTCATGAACAAGGTGGACATGGTCGATGACCCGGAGCTGCTGGAGCTGGTGGAGCTGGAAGTGCGCGACCTGCTGTAGAGCTACGGTTTCCCGGGCGATGACATTCCGGTGATCCGGGGCAGTGCGTTCAAGGCGTTGGAGATGGGAGCCGGGCACGGAGAACACCAAGTGCATCGATGAGCTGATGGATGCGATCGACAACTACATTCCGGACCCGCAGCGTGAGGTTGACAAGCCGTTCCTGATGCCGATGGAGGATGTGTTCTCGATCACCGGGCGGGGGACGGTGGGCACGGGGCGCATCGAGCGCGGCGATGGTCAAGGTGGGCGAGGAAGTGGAGGTGATCGGTCTGGGAGTGCGAGCGCAAGACGGTGGTGACGGGAGTGGAGATGTTCCGCAAGCTGCTGGACGATGGCCAGGCCGGGGACAACGTGGGCCTGTTGCTGCGGGGCGTGGACAAGCGGGAGCTGGAGCGGGGGAGGTGCTGGCGAAGCCGGGCTCGATCACTCCGCACACGAAGTTCAAGGGAACGGTGTAGTATTCTGAAGAAGGAAGAGGGCGGGCGGCACACGCCGTTTTTCGACGGGTTACCGTCCGCAGTTCTACTTCCGGACGACGGATGTGACCGGGTCGGCGCACCTGCCCGAGGGAGTGGAGATGGTGATGCCGGGCGACAATGTCGAGCTGCAGATCGAGCTGATTACGCCGATCGCGATGGAGAAGGAGTTGCGCTTCGCCATTCGCGAGGGCGGCCGCACAGTCGGCGCCGGCGTGGTCGTGGAAGTGATCGAGTAGCACCAGCGACGCAAGCGAGGCGGGCGGCGGGAGCAGCCGGTCGGTGATTTCGTGCGGCGCGCGCCGCACGAAAAAAATCCTGGCGCAAGCCGAAGCAGACGATTAACTTTAAGTTTCGCTTAAAGTGCTGGAGGGGGTTTGTCCTGACAAACTCCCTCCCATTTATTGATCTTATAATAACTTATCGCCGGCCAGCCGCCCGAGGCGGGCGCGGGAGCAGGCAGAGGAACGGACGATGGCCCAGGGCAATCGAGTCAAAGTCACCATGGCCTGCCAGGAGTGCGACGGCCGCAACTATCATTTCAGCAAGAACAAGAAGCTGCATCCCGAGCGGATGGAACTGAAGAAGTACTGCTCGGCGTGCCGGAACCATACTCCGCACAAGGAAACCAGATAAGCGGGCGGAGCAGGCCGATGTTTCGCAGGCCAGTAGCTCTAATGGTAGAGCGCCGGTCTCCAAAACCGGATGCTGGGGGTTCGAGTCCCTCCTGGCCTGCCACTTTTTAACCCTACCGGGGTGGATCGAGACGATATGGCAGGCTCGGCGGAGAATTCTCTTTCCCAGCGGTTCCAGATCGACAAGGCGGTGGCCTTCATCAAGGAAGTGCGTACCGAGATGAGCAAGGTCGCCTGGCCGACCAGCACCGAGGTCAAGGGTGCGACGGCGGTGGTGATCGTGGTCTGCATCTTCGTGGCCTTCGTGATCTGGGGCATCGACAAGGTGATCAATTTCGGCATGGACTTCCTCTTCTGAGATGGTCCGGCCTGTCCCGGGGCGGGTTTTTCACCTCAGCACCAGCTTTGGCGGGTGGTTTGATGTCCAAGGAAATGAAATGGTACGTGCTCCAGGTCTACTCCGGGCACGAGAACAAGGTCAAGAGCCGGATCGATCGCCTGGTCACGGCCAGTGATGACGAGGAGCTGGAGAACCGCGGGGTGCGGATCAAGGAGGTGATGGTCCCGACCGAGGAAGTGACCGAGCTGCGCAACGGCAAGAAGGTCAAGGTGCAGCGCAAGCTCTACCCGGGCTACGTGCTGATCCAGATGTTGGCCAACGAGGAGACGCTGCACGCGCTGGACAATACCCAGGGAATCATCAAGTCCTCGGGCGGCGGGATCAAGCCGCATCTGCTGCGCGACTCCGAGATCAACAAGATCATCCGGCGCGAGGAACGCGCGGTCGGGGTGCATGTCGGCGGGGAGGAGATTCCTTTCAAGGTGGGGGATTTTGTCGAGGTGATCGACGGGCCGTTCACGGAGTTCAACGGCCGGATCGAAGAGACCTTCCCGGAGAAGGGCAAGGTGAAAGTGGTGGTGAGCCTGTTCGGCCGGCCCACTCCGCTCGAGCTCGATTACCTGCAGCTCAAGCCCTTGAGCTGAGCAGGGTTGCACGAAGGCAGGCGTTGCGATAAAGGAGTCGTACAGTGGCGAAAAAGGTAACCGGATTCGTAAAGCTCCAGGTCACCGGCGGCCAGGCCAACCCGGCGCCCCCCGTGGGCCCGGCGCTCGGCCAGCACGGCGTGAACATCATGGAGTTCTGCAAGCAGTTCAATGCCGCGACCCAGAACATGATTGGCACGACCATCCCGGTGGAGATCACGATCTACCACGATCGTTCCTTCACCTTCATCACCAAGACCCCGCCGGCCGCGGTGCTGATCAAGAAATCCGCCGGCCTGGCCAAGGGTAGCGGCGAGCCCAACAAAACCAAGATCGCCAAGCTCACCGAGGGGCAGGTGGAGGAGATCGCCCGGACCAAGCTGCCGGATCTCAACGCCATGGACCTCGATGCGGCCAAGCGGATGATCCGCGGCACGGCCCGCTCGATGGGCGTGGAAATAGAAGGCTGAATCTTTTCGACCACAGGATAGTCCAATGCAAAGGGGAAAAAGCTACCGGAAAGCCGCCGAGGGGATCGATGTCGATGCCCGTTACACGATCGAAGAGGCGGTTCCCAAAGTCAAGCAGTCGGCCTTCGCCAAGTTCGATGAAACGATCGAGGCGGCCTTCCGCCTGGGGGTCGACCCCCGGCATGCCGATCAGGTGGTGCGTGGCACGGTGGTGCTTCCGCACGGAGTGGGCAAGACGGTGCGAGTGCTGGTGATCGCCCAGGGTGAAAAAACCACCGAGGCCAGGGAGGCCGGAGCCGACATTGTCGGCGGCGCGGAGATCGTCGAGAAAATCCAGGAAGGCTGGCTGGATTTCGATACCGCGATCACCACCCCGGACATGATGGGCCAGGTGGGCAAGCTGGGAAGGATCCTCGGCCCGCGGGGGCTGATGCCGAACCCCAAGAGCGGCACGGTCACGTTCGACGTGGCCAAGGCGATCAAGGAGGTCAAGGCCGGCAAGATCGAGTTCCGGGTGGACAAGACCGGCAACGTGCACGCGCCGATCGGCAAGCGGAGCTTCAGCGAGGACCGACTGATCGATAACTTCCGGACCCTGGTGGACACGATCATCCGCGCCAAACCATCGGCGGCCAAGGGTGACTACATGCGCAGTATCGGATCAGCAGTACCATGGGTCCGGGTGTGAAAATAGATCCGAACCTCTATCGGTAGTCACTGCCCTGCCGTTCGGGGCCGGGATCGTGGGAGTCCAGGCCGTTATGCTCAGAAAAGACAAAGAAGCAGTAGTCGATGAGCTCCGGGAAAAACTCACCAGCGCCCGCAGCGTCTTCTTGACCGATTTTTCAGCGGATCAACGTCAAGTCGGTCAACGAGCTGCGCCGGAAGTTCCGGGGCGCCTCGATCGAGTATCTGGTGGCGAAGAATACGCTGATTCGCCGCGCGGTCAACGGCACCGCCTTCGACCAGGAGCTGGACCAGTTTTTAAACGGTCCCGACCGCTTTGGTATTGTCCGGCGACGAGGGGGTGGCGGCGGCGAAGATATCCGATCAGTTCGTGCGAGGAAAAACAGAAACTTCCATGTCAAAGTCGGGGTGCTGGCCAAATAAACTGGTCGATGCCGGCCAGATCAAGGAGATCGCCTATCTGCCCTCAAGGAAGTGCTCCTGGCGAAGATGCTGGGACGATGAACGCCCATAGCCGGTTTCGTCTTCGTCCTGAACGAGACCGTGGCCGGGCGGTGCGGACCTCGATGCCGTCGCCAAGACGAAGAGGCTGAGGCAAACAAAATGAACAGTCACATTAACGATACACCTTAAGTACTGGGAGGATCGGTAGATGGCAACTGACTATGAGTAAAGACGATTTCATCGCGGCGATCGAGAACATGACCGTTCTTGAATTGAACCAGTTGGTCAAGGACTGAAGAGAAGTTCGGGGTTTCCGCCGCCGCGCCCATGATGGCCGCATGCCCACCGGCCGCCGCCGCCGAGGCAGCCGTGGCCGAGGAGCAGACCGAGTTCGATGTGGTCCTTACCGGCGCCGGCGATAAGAAAATCCAGGTGATCAAGGTGGTCCGCGAGCTGACCAGCCTGGGGCTGAAAGAAGCCAAGGATGTGGTCGACAATCCCGGCAAGCCGATCAAGGAGAAGCGTGACCAAGGAAGAGGCTCAGGCGGTGAAAGCCAAGCTGGAAGAGGCGGGGGCTACGGTGGAACTCAAGTAGCACTTCGACTTGTCATCGCTGCGCAGCCCTGATAGCCTCGGGGCTGTGGCTGCGATGGGCAAGTATGGGCAGCGGGATTTCGAAGAATGGAGGTAGTTTAGGTCAGGGCAACAGCAGCATGCCTTTATTCGGGCTATCTGCCCGGGGCGACCCGGCCCAGGAATCTACCGAAGAAAGGGGACTTTCAAGCTGGACTCGTCGCCGCTCACCCCAGGTCCGTCGCAGGCGAAGGTGAGTACCAGTGCGAGAGTACGATGAAAGGCGAAGACGCTCCCTTTCATAGTTTGGCAAACAATAAAGCGGATCCCTAAGGACGTCCCGGCGGGGACGGTCTTTGAGGTGATCCGCTTTATTTAACATTGCGGAACACAAGCAAAGGAGAATGGTTTATTCATGCGAAGACCCTAAACAAGACCATCTCTTTCGACAAGTTGACCGCACTATCGAAATGCCGCATCTGCTCGAGATCCAGACGCAGTTTTTCGATATGCTGCTGCAGAAGGATACTCCCCCGGAGAAACGGAAGAATGCCGGGCTCCAGGCGGTGTTCACGGAGATTTTCCCGATACATGACTATCAGGAAAATTATACCCTGGAGTTCGTCAATTACAGTCTGGGGAGCCCAAGTATACAGTCGAGGAGTGCCAGGAACGGGATATGACTTTTGCTATTCCGCTCAAGGCCACTCTGCGTTTAATTACTAAGGAGACGGTGGGAAACAAGAAGAAGATCAAGGACATCATCGAGAAAGAGGTGTTTCTGGGCGAACTGCCGCTTGCTCACCGAGCTGGGTACGTTTGTGATCAACGGCGCCGAGCGCGTGATTGTCAGTCAGCTCCACCGTTCTCCCGGCGTGATTTTCGAGGAGAACACACATACCAACGGCCAGCGGCTGGTTTCGGCCCGGATCATTCCGTTCCGCGGTTCCTGGGTCGAATTCACCGTCGATATCCACGATACGATTTATGTCCACATCGACAAGAAGAAGAAGTTTCCGGCGACCACGCTGTTGCGGGTCCTCGGCTATCCGCCGATAAGGACATCATCGACCTGTTCTACAAGAAAGCGACTATCGAGCTGAAAAAGCGTCTCCGGCAAGAGCAAGCGCAAACGCGACTTTCCACTGGCTATCTGATGGCGGAGGACATTATCGACGAGGAGACCGGCGAGGTGATCGCCGAACACGGTTCCGGAGCTCACTTCTCAGCTCGCCAAAGTGCTGCTCGGCAAGAACCTGGAGGAAGTCGACGTTTATGTATCCAAACTAAAGGGGCTGGATAATAAGATCCTGAAAAATACACTGCGCAAGGACAACTCCACAACGAAGAAGAAGCGCTGGTCAGGATTTACAAGTCCCTGCGCGGCAGCGAGCCGCCCGAACATCGATATCGCCCGCGATTTCATTCAGAAGCTGTTTTTCAGACACAAACGCTATGACCTGGGCGCGAGTCGGGCGTTACAAGATCAACCAGCGGCTGGGCCTCGATATTCCGATGGAGACCGCCACTCTGACCAAGGATGACTTCGTCGAGATGATCAATTACATGGTCCGCCTCACCGAGGGCCAGGGCGAAATGGACGATATCGACCACCTGGGCAACCGCCGCATCCGTTCGGTCTGCGAGCTGATCGCCAACCAGGTGAGCCTGGGCCTGACCGGATGAGCCGCCTGGTCAAGGAGCGGATGAGCCTGCAGAACACCGAGGGTCTGACCATCGACGATCTGGTGAACAGTCGCACGATCAGCGCGGTGATCAATGCTTTCTTCGGCTCCAGCCAGCTCAGCCAGTTCATGGACCAGACCAACCCGCTGGCCGAGTTGACCCACAAGCGCCGTCTGTCGGCCCTGGGTCCGGGCGGCCTGACCCGCGAGCGGGCCGGATTCGAGGTGCGCGACGTGCATTACTCGCACTACGGCCGCATGTGCCCGATCGAGACTCCGGAAGGCCCGAACATCGGTCTGATCACCAGCCTGACCACCTATGCGCGGATCAACGATCTTCGGGTTCATCGAGACCCCTTACCGCAAGGTGGAGAAGGGCCGGGTGACCGAAGACATCCGCTACATGGACGCCTTCGAGCGAAGATAAGTACATCATCGCCCAGGCCAACACCCGCTCGATGAAAACGGACGGACACGCGCGACCAGATCCTTTGCCGCCTGAAGAACGATTTCCCGCTGATCGCGCCGGGCAAAAGTCGAGTACATGGACGTGGCGCCGGAGCAGATAGTCTAGATCGCCGCGGCGCTGATCCCGTTCCTGGAGCACGATGACGCCAACCGCGCGCTGATGGGCTCCAACATGCAGCGCCAGGCCGTGCCGCTGCTTAAGCCCGGAGGCCCCGGTGGTAAGGACCGGCCTGGAGGAGCGGGTGGCTCGCGACAGCGGTACAGTGGTGATGGCCCGCCGCGGCGGTGTGGTGGAGAGTGTCGATCCACGCGGATCGTGCTGCGGGTCAACGAGCAGGAGCGCACGCGAAGGGCGCGCTGTTCTCCAAGATGCCCGAGACGGATCGTTTACCGGCTGCGCAAGTTCCACCGCACCAACCAGGACACCTCGATCAACCAGCGTCCGCTGGTGGACGTCGGCCAGGAGGTGCGGGCCGGGGACATCATCGCCGACGGGGCCTCGAGCGAAAACGGCAAGCTGGCCCTGGGCACCAACGTGCTGGTGCGCCTTCATGCCCTGGTACGGCTACAACTACGAGGATGCGATCGTGATCAGCGAAAAGCTGGTCAAGGAGGACAACTTCACTTCGATCCACATCCAGGAACTCGAGGTCCAGGTGCGCGACACCAAGCGCGGCACCGAGGAGATCACCTGCGAGATCCCCAACGTGGGCGAGGATGCGGTGAGCAACCTCGACGAGCGGGGCATCATCCGCATCGGTCGCCAAGGTCAGCCACGGCGATATCCTGGTGGGCAAGGTCAGCCCCAAGGGCGAGACCGAGCTCAGCCCCGAGGAGCGCCTGCTCAAGGCGATATTCGGCGACAAGGCCGGCGATGTGAAGGACACCGCGCTCAAAGTCCCGCCCGGAGTCGAGGGGATCGTTATCGATGTCAAGGTGTTCAGCCGGCTGATGGAGGACCCGCTGATCCGGGACCAGAAAGCCGCCGCCACCGAAAAAGAGCGCAATCCGAGCAGCAGGCGATCGCCGAAATCCGGCAATTCCTTAAGGGACAGATCGCCGACGAGCTGCGAGGGCCAGAAAGTGGTCTGCCTCTACAACAGCGAGACCCAGCAGCAGCAGATCGAGCCCGGCCGGAAGATTGCTGCCAAAGAATTGTCCGATACGCTGGACTTCCATAAGCTGGAGTTGACCTCGATCACGGTCGATGACAACCATGTCACCGAGCAGATCAAGGAGATGGTCGCCAAGGCCGAGGAACGATCGGCGAGGTGCGCGAGTACGCCCAGCGCCAACTGGACAAGATCAAGGCCCCGGACGAGCTGTCCGCCCGGCGTGGTGCAACTGGTCAAGGTCTATATCGCCGAGAAGCGCAAGGTCTCGGTGGGCGACAAGATGGCCGGGCGCCACGGCAACAAGGGCATCGTGGCCAAGATCGTCCCCGCGGAGGACATGCCGTTCCTGCCGGACGGCACCCCGGTGGAGATCGTGCTCAACCCGCTGGGCGTGCCCAGCCGGATGAACGTCGGGCAGATCCTCGAAACCCACCTGGGCTATGCGGCCCGGATGCTGGGCCTGGCGGTGGAGACCCCGGTCTTCCATGGCGCCAGCGAGCGAGGAAATCTTCGACCTGATGGGCCAGCGCCGGGCTGCCGGAGCGCGGCAAGAGCGCGCTGCGCGATGGGCGCACGGGCAAGCCGTTCGACTACCCGGTGACTGTCGGCTACATCTATATGCTCAAGCTGAGCCACCTGGTCGAGGACAAGATCCACGCCCGGTCGATCGGCCCCTACTCCCTGGTCACGCAGCAGCCCCTGGCCGGTAAGGCCCAGTTCGGCGGCCAGCGCTTCGGGGAAATGGAGGTCTGGGCGCTGGAGGCGCACGGCGCTTCGCACACCCTGCAGGAGATGCTGACTGTCAAGAGCGACGACGTGGTGGGCCGCAGCAAGGTCTACGAGGCGATCGTCAAGGGGGACAACCTGCCCGAGCCCGGCACCCCGGAATCTTTCAACGTCCTGATTAAGGAGCTGCAGTGCGCTCGGTCTGGCGGTCAATCTGGGCGAGGACAGCGACTGAGGATGGAGGCCCGGCCGAGGTGAACACGGCCGACAGCCGGCAGTCAGGGGATGCGGGCAACCGCTGTAAGGTCGAATTTTACCCTACGAGGGTGACAATGATAGATTTGAGAAATCCTCGCGAACAGAGTCAGGGCAACTTCAAGTTTATTCAGGTGGCGATCGCCTCGCCGGACCAGATCAAGCAGTGGAGCTTCGGCGAGGTCACCAAGCCGGAGACCATCAACTACCGCTCGTTCAAGCCGGAACGCGATGGCCTCTTCTGCGAGAAGATCTTCGGGCCGGTCAAGGACTGGGAGTGCAACTGCGGCAAATACAAGGGCATCCGCTACCGCGGCGTGATCTGCGACAAATGCGGCGTGCAGGTGACCCTCTCCCGGGTGCGCCGCGAGCGGATGGGCCACATCCAGCTCGCCGTGCCGGTGGCCCACATCTGGTTCTTCAAGAGCCTGCCGAGCCGGATGGGCTACCTGCTGGACATGCCCCTGCGCGACCTGGAAAAGGTGCTCTACTACGCCAACTACGTGGTGATCACCCCCGGCAAGAGCGACTTCAAGAAGAAGGAGCTGATCAGCGAGGAGCAGTTCCTCGAAGCCGAGGATCAGGAGATCGAGGGCTTCCGCGCGGGGATCGGCGCCGGGGCGATCAAGGCCCTGCTTTCGGAGATGGACATCGAGGACCTGAGCAGCGAGCTGCGCTCGCTGGTGCGGGTCGAGACCTCGCCGCACCGCAAGAAGGGGCTGCTCAAGCGCCTGAAGGTGGTCGAGGCTTTCCGCCTGAGCGGCAACCGGCCGGAGTGGATGATCATGGACGTGGTGCCGGTGATCCCGCCGAACCTGCGGCCGCTGGTGCCGCTCGAGGGCGGACGATTCGCCACCAGCGACCTGAACGACCTGTACCGCCGGGTAATCAACCGTAACAACCGGCTCGAAGAAGCTGATCGAGATGCGGGCGCCGGAAGTGATCCTGCGCAACGAGAAGCGGATGCTGCAGGAGGCGGTGGACGCCCTGTTCGACAATGGCCGCCGGACCCGGGTGGTGCGCGGCCGGGGCAAACGCCCGCTCAAGTCCCTGAGCGACATGCTCAAGGGCAAGCAGGGCCGTTTCCGCCAGAACCTGCTCGGCAAGCGGGTCGACTACTCCGGCCGCTCGGTGATCGTGGTCGGCCCGGAGCTCAAGCTGCACCAGTGCGGCCTGCCCAAGACCATGGCCCTGGAGCTGTTCAAGCCCTTCATCATCCGCAAGCTGGAGGAAAAGGGCTTCGTCCAGACGGTCAAGAGCGCCAAGAAGCTGGTCGAGAAGGAGCGGCCGGAGGTCTGGGACATCCTCGAGGAGATCGTCCGCGACCACCCGGTGCTGCTCAACCGCGCTCCGACCCTGCACCGGCTGGGGATCCAGGCTTTCGAGCCGATCCTGGTCGAGGGCAAGGCGATCCGCATCCACCCGCTGGTCTGCCCGGCCTTCAACGCCGACTTCGACGGCGATCAGATGGCGGTGCACGTGCCGCTGTCCTACGAGGCCCAGATCGAGTGCCGGGTGCTGATGCTCAGCTCGAACAACATCCTGCTGCCCTCCAACGGGATGCCGGTGGCCAGCCCGAGCCAGGACATCGTGCTCGGCTGCTACTACCTGACCCGGGACCGCTACGATGAGCGGCCGGAGTTCGTGATCCAGAAGTTTCACGAGCCCAACGATGTGGTCCGGGTGTTCGAGAACGGCCTGCTCAAGCTGCACGATCCGGTCGATCTCAAGCTCAACGGCAAGTACCTGCGCACGACGGTCGGACGGGTGATCTTCAACCAGATCGTCCCGACCGAGATGGGCTACATCAACACGGAAATGAAGAAAAGCGCCCTGAGCGCCCTGGTCTTCGAATGTTACCGCAAGGCCGGGCTGGCGCGCACGGTGGAGTTCCTGGACGACCTGAAGGAGCTGGGTTTCCGCAACGCCACCTGGGCCGGGATGACGGTCGGAGTGACCGACATGCTGATCCCCAAGCGCAAGCCCGACCTGCTGAGCGCGGCGCGCCAGGAGGTGGATGGAATCACCGAGGCCTACAAGCAGCGGGTGATCACCGATGGCGAGCGCTACAATAAGGTCATCGATGTCTGGACCCATACCACCAGCGAAGTGGCCAACGAGATGTTCCTGGCCCTGCGCAAGAGTACCTCGGGCTTCAATCCGGTCTACATGATGGCCGACTCCGGCGCCCGCGGCAGCCGGGAGCAGATCCGCCAGCTGGCCGGGATGCGCGGCCTGATGGCCAAGCCGCAGAAGAAGATCACCGGCCAGATCGGCGAGATCATCGAGACCCCGATCACTTCGAACTTCCGCGAGGGGCTGACCGTGCTGGAGTACTTCATCTCCACCCACGGCGCCCGCAAGGGTCTGGCCGACACGGCGCTCAAGACCGCCGACGCCGGCTACCTGACCCGCCGCCTGGTCGATGTCTGCCAGGACGTGACGATCACCGAGAATGACTGCGGGACGATCATGGGCCTGGATGTGACCGGCGCTCAAGGAGGGCGAGGAGGTGATCGAGCCGCTGCGTGACCGGATTGTCGGCCGCGTGGCCCTCGAGGAGGTCTACGACCCGATCAACAAGGAGCCGGACGGCAACCCGATCGTGCTGATCAAGGCCGGGGAGATGATCGACGAGGAGGCCGCGCGCTATGCCGAGGAGAGCGGGATCGAGAGGGTGCGCATCCGTTCGGTGCTGACCTGCGAGGCCGAGCGCGGGCTGTGCCAGATGTGCTACGGCCGCAACCTGGCCACGATGCTCCCGGTGGAGATCGGCGAGGCGGTGGGGATCATCGCCGCCCAGTCGATCGGCGAGCCGGGCACCCAGCTCACCCTGCGCACCTTCCACTACGGCGGGACGGCCAGCCGCATCACCGCCCAGTCGCGCAAGGCCGCGCCGGTGGATGGCACGGTGGAGTATTTCGATATCAACTCGGTGACCAGCGAGACCGGGCAGATGATTGTCATCAGCCGCGAGGGCGAGCTGGTGGTCAAGGACAAGGAGGACCGGGTCCGCGGCCGGACCACCGTGCCCTACGGCGCCGACATTTTGTCAAGGACGGGGAACGGATCGAGGAGGGCCAGTTGCTGTTCGAGTGGGACCCCCACTCGAACCCGATCCTGACCGATATGGCCGGCACGATCCGCTTCGCCGATATCGTCGAGGATGTCACCCTGCGCGAGGAGCTGGACGAGATCACCGGCCGTCGCCAGCGGGTGATCATCGATGACCGCGAGAAGATCTACCATCCGCACATCGAGGTGATCGATGAGGCCGGGGACAAGATCCGCGACTATCATCATCCCGACCGGCGCCAACCTGCAGGTGGTGGATGGGCAGAAGATCTGAGGCCGGCGACAGTGCTGGCCAAGATTTCGCGCGAAATCTACAAGACCCGGGACATCACCGGCGGCCTGCCGCGCGTGGCCGAGCTGTTCGAGGCCCGCAAGCCCAAGGACCCGGCGGTGATCACCGAGATCGACGGGCGGGTGAGCTTCGGCAAGATCATCCGCGGCAACCGCCAGATCATCGTCACCCCCGAGGTGGGCGAACCGCGCGAGTACCTGATCCCCTACGGCAAGCACCTGCGGGTGCACGAGGGCGACTGGGTGCGCTCCGGCGACCGTCTGAGCGAGGGCCCGATCAACCCGCACGACATCCTGCGGATCAAGGGTCCGCGGGCCGTGCAGGAGTACCTGCTCAACGAGATCCAGGAGGTCTACCGCCTGCAGGGCGTGAAGATCAACGACAAGCACATCGGCGTGATCGTCCGGCAGATGCTGAACAAGGTGAGCATCGTCAACCCGGGCGACACCAACTACCTCGAAGGCGAGAGCGTCGACAAGCACAACTTCCGGCGGGAGAACGAGCGGGTGATCAAGGATGGCGGCGATCCGGCCACCAGCCGGCCGCAACTGCTGGGGATCACCAAGGCCAGCCTGACCACCAGCAGCTTCATTTCGGCGGCCTCTTTCCAGGAGACCACCCGGGTGCTGACCGAGGCGGCGATCAACGGGATGCGGGACGACCTGCTGGGGCTGAAGGAGAACATCATCATCGGGCATCCGATTCCGGCCGGCACCGGCCTGCTCCGCTACAAGGAGATTATCTTCCCGAAGGCCGTGGAAGAGGAGGAAGTGGAGAAGGAAACGCCGATCGAGCAGGAGATCCAGCTTTAGACCGGCCGGGGGCCGGGAGCGCGACTCGGCGTTTCCGGCCCTTGTGCTGCAGGACTTTGCCGGGGTCGGATCGACAACCGGTTAGCAGTTAGTTTATTAGCAGTTTTTTGTTGACAAGAGGACTGCTGACCAATATCTTATAAAGCTGTTTGTCTGGGATTTTTTTAGCTCTCGAGCTTACATCCAGGGGCTTTTTAGTTTCAGGAGGGGTTTTTGCCGTCCATCAACCAGTTGGTTCGTCAGGGCCGCAAAACGATCAAGGCCAAGACCAGTGCGCCCGCGCTGATGGGGTGCCCCCAGCGTCGCGGGGTCTGCACCCGGGTCTACACCACCACGCCCAAGAAGCCGAATTCCGCGTTGCGCAAGGTGGCGCGTGTCCGTCTGACCAACGGCTACGAAGTGACATCCTACATTCCGGGCGAGGGGCATAACCTCCAGGAGCACTCGATCGTGCTCGTGCGCGGAGGCCGTGTCAAGGACCTTCCGGGCGTGCGGTACCACATCATCCGCGGCACGCTGGACGCCAGCGGTGTCAACGGTCGCAAGCAGAGTCGCTCCAAGTACGGCGCCAAGAAACCGAAATCCTAATTCTCGCGAGAGATCATGTCCAGAAGAAGAGTTGCCGAAAAAAGAGAGATCATGCCCGACCCCCGTTACCAGAGCACGCTGGTGACGAAGTTTATCAACTGCATGATGGGCGCGGGCAAGCGCAGCAAAGCCGAGAGCATCCTCTACCACAGCATGGCGATGGTCGAGGAGAAGACCGGGCAGCCCGGGCTGAACGTTTTCAAGCAGGCGGTCAACAATGCCAAGCCGGCGCTCGAAGTCAAGAGCCGCCGGGTCGGCGGCGCCACCTACCAGGTGCCGGTGGAAGTGCGGCCGGAGCGGCGCAACGCTCTGGCGATCCGCTGGATGATCGACTTCGCCCGCGGACGCAACGAGAAGACCATGGCCGATCGCCTGGCCGGCGAGATCCTGGCCGCTTATCGCAACGAGGGCAACACGGTCAAGAAAAAGGAAGACACTCACCGGATGGCCGAGGCCAACCGGGCTTTCGCCCACTACCGTTGGTAGCGGCGTCGCCGGCGGCCCGCGGGTTCTGCGGCGGCCGCCCGGGAGAGTAGGACTTCCTGAAATGATGTCGTTTCTTCTCTTGCCGCCCCTTGAGAAGCATACAGGGGCGACTTTTTTCTCATGCGGCGGTGCCGCTGGGGCACCGGCCGCTCGATAGGGGTGGGGTGTGCCGGACGGCCGGCGCAGTTTCAGGCAAATCAAGAAACTCCCGAAAGGAAATACCAGCGATTATGGCTCGCGTCGTACCATTAAATAGAATCCGCAATATCGGCATCATGGCTCACATCGATGCCGGCAAAACGACCCTGACCGAGCGGATCCTCTTCTATACCGGCAAGACGCACCGGCTCGGAGAGGTCCACGAGGGCGCGGCGACAATGGACTGGATGGAGCAGGAAAAAGAGCGTGGGATCACCATCACCTCCGCCGCCACCACCGCCTTCTGGAGCGAACATCGGATCAACATCATCGACACCCCCGGCCATGTGGATTTCACGGTCGAGGTGGAGCGTTCGCTGCGGGTGCTCGATGGAGCGGTGGTGGTCTTCTGCGCGGTCGGCGGCGTCGAGCCGCAGTCCGAGACAGTCTGGCGCCAGGCCGACCGTTACGGGGTCCCGCGCATGGCCTTCATCAACAAGATGGACCGCGCCGGCGCCGACTTCTACAATGCGGTCCAGATGATCAAGACCCGTCTGGGCGCCCGCCCGGTGCCGATCCAGATTCCTTTCGGCTCCGAGGAGATGTTCACCGGACTGGTGGACCTGGTCCAGATGTGTGGCGTGATCTGGCAGGAGAGCAGCCAGGGGGCGATCTACGAAGAGGTGGAAATCCCTAAGGACCTGGTGGAGCTGGCCGTGAAGATGCGCCACGACATGCTCGAGGTGATTTCGGAGTTCGATGACGACCTGATGACCGAGTACCTCGAAGATAACGATGTCAAGGATGTGGAACTGATCCGCCGGGCGATCCGCAAGGGCACGATCGAGTGCAAGATCATCCCGGCGCTCTGCGGCAGCGCCTTCAAGAACAAGGGCGTGCAGCGACTGCTGGATGCGGTCACCTATTACCTGCCCTCCCCGGTGGACATCCCGCCGGTGGTCGGCCACCTGCCGAACCGGGAAGATGTGCTGGTCGAGCGCGCCGCGACCGATGATGAGCCGTTCGCCGGCCTGGCCTTCAAGATCATGACCGATCCCTATGTCGGCCGGCTGACTTTCGTGCGGGCTTACTCGGGCATCCTCAAGTCCGGCAGCTACGTGCTCAACGCCACCCAGGACCGCAAGGAGCGCATCAGCCGCATCCTGCAGATGCACGCCAACAAGCGCGAGGAGCGCGAAGAATTGAACTGCGGCGACATCGCCGCCGTGGTCGGGCTCAAGTGCACCAAGACCGGTGACACCCTGACCGAGGCCGACCACCCGATCATCCTCGAGAAGATGGTTTTCCCGACGCCGGTGATCTCGGTGGCGATCGAGCCCAAGACCAAGGCTGACCAGGACAAGCTGATCGGCGCGCTGGAGAAGCTTTCCGAGGAGGACCCGACTTTCCAGGTGGGGGTCAATAGCGAGACCGGGCAGACCCTGATTTCGGGGATGGGGGAGTTGCACCTGGAGATCCTGGTCGACCGGATGCTGCGCGAGTTCAAGGTCCAGGCCAATGTCGGCCAGCCGCAGGTGGCTTACCGCGCGGCCCTGGACAAGCCGGCCAAGGTCGAGATACGCTTCGTGCGCCAGACCGGTGGCCGCGGCCAGTACGCTCATATCTTGATTAACTTCGAGCCTCTCGAGCGCGGCAAGGGTTTCGTCTTCGAAAACAAGGTCATCGGCGGCTCGATCCCGCGCGAGTACATCGGGCCGGTCGAGCATGGGATCAAGGAAGCGATGGAGGGCGGCGGCATGGCCGGCTTCCCGCTGGTGGACCTGAAGGCCACGTTGGTCGATGGTTCGTTCCATGAGGTCGACTCCAGCGAGATGGCCTTCAAGATCGCCGGGTCGATGTCGGTCAAGGAAGCGTTGCGCAAGGGCGGGGTCCAGCTCCTCGAACCGATTTTCGATACCGAGGTGACTGTGCCCAGTGAGTACCTGGGTGATGTGATGGGCGACCTCGCTTCCCGCCTGGCCAAGATTCGCGGCATCACCCCCAAGAAGGAAGCCCAGTCGGTGACGGCGTCCGTGCCGCTGAGTCAGATGTTCGGATATGCCACCACCCTGCGCTCGCTGACCCAGGGCCGGGCGGTCTTCTCGATGCAGTTCGCCCACTACGACCGGGTGACCAAAGAGCGGGCGGAGGCGCTGCTGGCCAGAGCCTGACGGCCGTGGGCGTGAGTTTAGGGAGATAATCCAGCACTGGTGCGTTACTACATTCGTCCCAAGGAGTTCATTCCATGGCTAAGAAGAAGTTTGAGCGCAAGAAGCTGCACGTGAACGTGGGCACGATCGGCCATGTCGACCACGGCAAGACCACCTTGACGGCTGCGATCACGGAGGTGCAGTCGAAGAAGGGTTTGGCCGAGTACGTGCCGTTCGACCAGATTGACAAGGCTCCCGAGGAGCGGGCGCGTGGGATCACGATCGCCACGGCGCACGTTGAGTACGAGAGCAATAAGCGGCACTATGCGCACGTGGACTGCCCGGGACATGCCGATTATGTGAAGAACATGATCACCGGCGCGGCGCAGATGGACGGGGCGATCCTGGTGGTGAGCGCGGCGGATGGCCCGATGCCGCAGACCCGGGAGCACGTGCTGCTGGCGCGCCAGGTGAACGTGCCGTTCATCGTGGTGTTCATGAACAAGGTGGACATGGTCGATGACCCGGAGTTGCTGGAGCTGGTGGAGCTGGAAGTGCGCGACCTGCTGTCGAGCTACAACTTCCCGGGCGATGACATTCCGGTGATCCGGGGCAGTGCGCTCAAGGCGTTGGAGGATGGCACGCCGGGCACGGAGAACACCAAGTGCATCGATGAGCTGATGGATGCGATCGACAACTACATTCCGGACCCGCAGCGTGAGGTTGACAAGCCGTTCCTGATGCCGATCGAGGATGTGTTCTCGATCACCGGGCGGGGGACGGTGGGCACGGGGCGCATCGAGCGCGGCCGGGTCAAGGTGGGCGAGGAAGTGGAGGTGATCGGTCTGGGGGTGCGGCGCAAGACGGTGGTGACGGGTGTGGAGATGTTCCGCAAGCTGCTGGACGATGGCCAGGCCGGGGACAACGTGGGCCTGTTGCTGCGGGGCGTGGACAAGCGGGAGCTGGAGCGGGGGATGGTGCTGGCCAAGCCGGGCTCGATCACTCCGCACACCAAGTTCAAGGGGACGGTCTATATTCTGAAGAAGGAAGAGGGCGGGCGGCACACGCCGTTTTTTGAGGGTTACCGGCCGCAGTTCTACTTCCGGACGACGGATGTGACCGGGTCGGCGCACCTGCCCGAGGGAGTGGAGATGGTGATGCCGGGCGACAATGTCGAGCTGCAGATCGAGCTGATTACGCCGATCGCGATGGAGAAGGAGTTGCGCTTCGCCATCCGCGAGGGCGGCCGCACAGTTGGCGCCGGCGTGGTCGTGGAAGTGATCGAGTAGCACCAGCGCGTAGCATAAGCGTGAAATTTCTACGGCGAGGAATCCGTGCCAGGACAGAAAATTCGTATTCGGCTCAAGTCTTTCGATCACGCGTTGATCGACAAGTCGACCGAGGATATCGTCAAGACCGCGACCAGTACGGGCGCTGAGGTGGTGGGCCCGATCCCGCTGCCGACACGGCGTACGGTCATTACGGTCAACCGGTCGCCGCATGTCGACAAGAAGAGCCGGGAGCAGTTCGAGATCAGGACACACAAGAGGCTGATCGAGATTTTCAACAGCAAGCCTCAGACCATCGATGCCCTGACCAAGCTCGATCTGCCCGCCGGCGTGGACATCGAGATCAAGGTCTGACCCTGATCCGGGACCATAACTCCAGCGTTTGACGGCGAGTCCGGAGCGATGGGGCTGCCGGAAGACCGAAAACGCGACTGATGAGGTAGTAATGCTTGGACTGATAGGCAAGAAGCTGGGTATGACCCGGGTGTTCAGCCAGGATGGGGCGGCCATTTCGGTGACGGTGATCCAGACCGGCCCCTGCCGCATCACTCAGGTCAAGACCGAAAAGAAGGAAGGCTACAACGCGCTCCAGCTCGGCTTCGGTCAGCGCAAGGAGAAAAACATCACCCGGCCGATCAAGGGCCACCTGGCCAAGTTTCCGGGCTACTTCCCGGAGGCGATGCGGGAAATCCGGCTGAATGATGTCTCCTCCTACGAGCACGGCCAGGATCTGACGGTCGAGGTCTTCAATGTCGGCGAAAAGGTGGACGTGATCGGCAAGACCAAGGGCCGCGGCTTCGCGGGCGTGATCAAGCGCCACCACTACCACGGTGGCGATGATACCCACGGCAACACTTCGCATCGGGTCCCCGGCTCGGTGGGCTCCTCGGCCGATCCCTCCCGTACCTGGCGGGGACACAAGCTGCCGGGTCAGTATGGAAACTCGGGTTTCACCGCCAAGAACCTGGTGGTGGTCAAGATCGATTCGGAGCGTAACTACCTCTATGTCAGGGGCGCGGTGCCGGGACCGACCAACGGCATGGTGCTCGTTTCCCGGAAGAAGGCGTAGCACGTGCCCGTCAAACGGCCCTAAACGTTGAGGCAAGGATTCCGAGGCAACGATGAAACAGGTGGAAGTCTTCAACAGCAACGGCGAGAAGGCCGGCGAGATCATCCTGCCGGAGAAGTATTTCGAAGCCGAATTGAACGAAAACACGGTCTACTACACGATCAAGGCCCAGCAGACCAATCAGCGCCAGGGCAACGCCGCGACCAAGACCCGCGGAATGGTGGCGTACAGCACCAAGAAGCCCTGGAAGCAGAAGGGCACCGGACGCGCTCGCGCCGGAATGCGCAACAGCCCGGTCTGGCGGCACGGCGGCACGATGTTCGGCCCCGCGCCCAAGGATTACGACGAGCGGGTGCCGAAGAAAGTCCGCCAGTCAGCCCTGCGCGGCGCCATGAGCGACAAGGCCAGCGATGGCCAGGCGCTGAAGGTGATCGAGAACCTGCAGTTTGCCGAGCCCAAGACCCGACAGATCGCCGAGCTGCTGGGGCATCTGGGCGCGGGCGAGGGCCGGGTGCTGCTGCTGCTGGGCGCTTACAATGAGCTGGTCTGGAAGTCGGCGCGCAACATTACCCGCCTGACGGTGAAGCCCTTCAACGAGTGCAGCGTCTATGACGTCCTGCTGGCCGACAAAGTGCTGATCGAAAAAAGCGTAATCGAACAGCTGGAGCAGAAGAATGCATAAACTGGCATATCAGATCGTCAATCGGCCGTTGCTGACGGAAAAGAGCGATGCGCTCCGCGAGGCCAGCAACCAGTACGTTTTCGAGGTGCACAAGCAGGCCACCAAGCACGAGGTCAGGCGCGCGGTGGAGGAGCTGTTCGGGGTCCACGTGGTGGGCATCCGCACCGAGAACGTCCTGGGCAAGGTCAAGCGGATGGGCCGTTTCAGCGGCAAGCGCGCCGATTGGAAGAAGGCGTATGTCACCCTCAAAGAGGGTGAAAACATCGAACTGTTCGAAGGTGTCTAATTCCTCAAGCTGGCGGATAGAGCATGGCACTGAAGAAAATGAAACCCGTGACTCCGGGGACCAGGTTCCGCACGGTCGATGACCGGGCGCTGGTAACCAGCACCGAGCCGGAGCGCTCGCTGCTGGTCCCCCACAAGGAGAAGGGCGGACGCAACAATCACGGTCACATGACGATGCGCTACCGCGGCGGCGGGCACAAGCGCCAGTACCGCCTGATCGACTTCAAGCGCAACAAGTTCGGGATCCCCGGCCGGGTGGCCACGATCGAGTACGACCCGAACCGGTCGAGCCTGATCTGCCTGATCAACTATGTCGACGGCGAGAAGCGCTACGTCCTGCATTGCCAGGGGATGAATGTCGGCGACATGATTCAGTCCGGGCCGGGCAGCGAAATCCGTCCGGGCAATGCGATGCCGCTCAGCGAAATTCCGCTCGGCAGCTTCGTGCACAATGTCGAGCTCACCGTGAAGAAGGGCGGCCAGATCGCCCGCAGCGCCGGGACCTCGATCCAGATCGCCGCCAAGGAAGGGCGCTACGTGCACTGCAAGCTGCCCTCCGGCGAGGTGCGGCTGATCCCGCGCGATTGCATGGGGACAGTCGGGGTGCTGGGCAACCAGGAGCACGAGGGACTTTCCTTCGGCAAGGCCGGGGTCAAGCGTTGGCTGGGGGTGCGCCCGCACGTGCGCGGTGTCGCCATGAACCCGGTCGATCACCCGATGGGCGGCGGCGAGGGCAAGAGCTCCGGCGGACGCCACCCCTGCACGCCGTGGGGCAAGCCCACCAAGGGCTATCGCACCCGCAAGAAGCGCAAAGGCTCTGACAGACTGATTGTCAAGAGAAGGAAGTAGTTACAGTCTACTTATAACCATAGAAGAGATTTGTCATGCCGAGATCGCTGAAAAAAGGGCCGTACATCGAGGACAGCCTGCTGCAGAAAGTCGCCCGGATGAACCAGGCCGGCGAGAAGAAGGTCATCAAGACCTGGTCCCGGCGCTCCACCATCAGCCCGGATTTCATCGGGCACACCATGGCCGTGCACAACGGGAACAAGTTCATCCCGGTGTACATCACCGAGAACATGGTGGGGCACAAGCTGGGAGAGTTCTCGCCGACCAGATTTTTCCGCGGCCACGGCGGCAAGCTGGCCGAGCGGACGGCGGGCAAGAAGAAGTAAGGCCCGGATCGTACGACTGCTGTCGTACCGCGCCCGGTGCGCGTGTGCCACCGTTAACCAAAGCTCGAGATCTGGACAATGATCGCTAATGCAAAGGCAAGATACGTACGCATCTCCTCCCGGAAGGTCAAGCTGGTGATCGACCTGGTCCGCGGCAAGAGCGTGGAGGAGGCGTACAACATTCTGCGCTTCACTCCGAAAGCGGCGTCCAACGCCGGTGCGCAAGCTGGTGCAGTCCGCCTATTCCAATGCGGTGAACCAGTTGGGGAGCTTCGACCTGAACACCCGGGATGTGATCGTCAAGATGATCCGGGTGGACCAGGGCCCGACGATGAAGCGTTGGCTGTCCCGGGCGATGGGCCGGGCGACTCCGATCATGAAGCGGACGAGCCATATTTCGGTCGAGCTCGAGGTGCCGGAGCCGCATGGCGGCGGGCAGCGCTGAGGCGGGCCCGCGGGCCGGCAGGGCGCGCCGCGGCAGGCGCCGCAGTAAACCAAATCGTTTAAGGAGAAGAACAGTGGGTCAGAAGACCAATCCAATCGGGTTCCGGCTCGGGGTAATCAAGCCCTGGCAGTCGGTTTGGTTCGCCGAGCGGGATTACCCGCGGCTGCTCAGGGAAGACGAGCTGATTCGCAAGTACATCCACAACCGGCTGAGCCATGCGGCGATCTCGCGGGTGACCATCGAGCGCACCCCGAGCAAGATGACGGTGATCATCCACACCGCCCGTCCGGGGGTGGTGATCGGTCGCAAGGGGCAGGAAGTGGACAAGCTGCGCGATGAACTGGCCCACCTGTCCAAGGATGAAATTTTCATCAAGATCGAGGAGATCAAGACTCCGGAGCTGGATGCCCAGCTGGTGGCCGATGGGGTCGCCTTCCAGTTGGAGCAGCGGGTCAGTTTCCGCCGGGCGATGAAGAAGGCGGTCACCTCGGCGATGCGGATGAACGCCCAGGGGATCAAGATTCAGTGCGGTGGGCGGCTGGGCGGGGCGGAAATCGCCCGCAGCGAGGGTTACCACGAGGGCCGGGTGCCGCTGCACACCATCCGGGCCGATATCGACTACGCCACCTCGACCGGGAATACCACTTTCGGCACCATCGGGGTGAAGACCTGGATCTGCAAGGGTGAGGTGATCACCAACCGGCGCCAGGCTGCCGAGCAGGTCAGCCGGCCCACCGGCGGTGGCTTCCGGCAGCGTTGACGACATAGAGCAAGCGCGCGCGAGGATGTAAAACAAAAAGGGAACGAGCCGCTTTGGCCGGCTTAAAGTCAGGAGTTGCTGATGCTTGCCCCGAAAAGAATCAAGTACAGAAAACAGCAGCGCGGACGGATGCGTGGCCTGGCTTACCGGGGATCGACCGTCAGTTTCGGCGAGTTCGGGCTGCAGGCGCTGGAGCCGGGCTGGATCACCAACCGACAGATCGAGTCCGCCCGTGTCGCCCTGACCCGCCATATCCGCCGCGGCGGGAAGGTGTGGATCCGGATTTTCCCGGACAAGCCGATCACCAAGAAGCCGGCTGAGACCCGCATGGGTAAAGGAAAAGGCGCGCCCGAGGGCTGGGTGGCGGTGGTCAAGTCCGGCCGGGTGATGTTCGAGATCGGCGGGATCGCCCGCGAGCTGGCCCTGGAGGCCTTGCGGCTGGCCGCCCACAAGCTGCCGATCAAGTGCAAGATCGTAGAACGCCAGATCGTAAGAGAGGAAGCCCATGAAGGCGCATGACATCCGCCAGATGAGCGAGGAAGACATCCAGGCCAAGCTGGGCGAGCTCCGGGAAGCGTATTTCAAGCTGACTTTCCGCCACGCGGTGCACAAGATCGACAACCCGATGCAGATTCGCGCCCTGCGGAAAGAGATCGCCCGTTGCCTGACGATCCTGCAGCAGAAGCAGGGACAGCAGGCCGCCAGCTGAGCGAACCGCGCTCGGCCGGATAAGAATCAGTGCCACTTTGGAGAAGCTGATGGAGAGAAACGATCGAAAGACCCGCATCGGGACGGTGGTCAGCAACAAGATGGAAAAAACCGTCGTGGTGAAGGTGGAGCGCCCAGTCAAGCACGCCCTCTATGGCAAGGCGGTGCTGCGGACCAAGAAGTTCAAGGCCCACGACGAGAGCAACGTGATTCCGGAAGGCAGCGTGGTCCGGATTGTGGAGTCGAGGCCGCTCAGCAGGGAAAAGAGATGGCGCGTGGTTGAGGTGATCTCCGCCGGTCAGGAGTAAGCCCTCGGTCACCAGCATTCAGAACAATTTCTGAAAATGGTGGACTAAGATGATTCAGCAGGAAACCGTACTGAAGATCGCGGACAACTCCGGGGCCAAGAAAGCCTTGTGCATTCGGGTCCTGGGCGGCTCCAAGCGCCGCTATGCCCGGTTGGGCGACATCATCGTGGTCGCGATCAAGGATGCGCTGCCCAACGGCAACATCCGCAAAGGGGATGTGGCCAAGGCGGTGGTGGTCCGGGTGACCAAGGAAACCCGTCGCAAGGACGGCTCCTACATCCGGTTCGACGAGAACGCCGCGGTGATCATCGACGATAAGAAGGAGCCGAAGGCCACTCGCATCTTCGGGCCCGGTGGCCCGCGAGCTGCAGGGAGAAGCAGTTCATGAAGATAGTCTCCCTGGCTCCGGAAGTGCTGTGAATCCTCAGAAGCGGCAAAGGTGAACGATGCGTATCGTTAAAGGCGACAAAGTTGATCGTGATCAGCGGCAACGACCGCGGGAAGACCGGCGAGGTGATCAAGGTCATTCCCGACAAGCAGCGGGTCCTGGTCAAGGGGGTGAACATGGTCAAGCGCCATCAGCGCCCGAGCCAGAAAAGCCCCAAGGGCGGGATCCAGGAAAAAGAGGCCCCGATCCATTTGAGCAACGTGATGCTCTTCGATGAAAAGGTTGGCAAGGGCAGCCCGGGTCCGCTAGCAAGAAGCTGCGAGGACGAGAAGGCACCAAGGTCCGGGTCAGCGTCAAGAGCGGTGAGGTCATCCAACACCAGGCTGAGCGCGCTCCGGGCGTGACCGGATAACTGGCCATGGTAGCGCAACTCAAGCAAACGGATAAACTAGGCATGGCCAGACTCAAAGAAGTACTACTGAAGTCGATCCAGCCGAAACTGCTAAGAAGAGTTCGGGATCAGGAACATCCACGATGTGCCCGGCCTGGAGAAAATCGTAATCAATATCGGCATCGGTTCGGCCGATTCAAGAACCCCAAAGAACTGGAAGCGGGCCGCAGGAACTGCGGCAGATCACCGGCCAACACGCCGTGATCACCCGCGCCAAGAAATCGATCTCCAACTTCAAGCTGCGCGCAGGGGATGAAGATCGGCTGCCGGGTCACGCTGCGCGGCGAACGCTGATGTGGGAGTTCCTTGACCGGATGATCGCGGTGGCGATCCCGCGCATCCGCGATTTTCGCGGGCTGCCGACAAAGAGTTTCGACGGCCAGGGCAACTACACCCTCGGGCGTCAAGGAGCAGATGATTTTCCCGGAGATCAACTACGACAAGATCGAGAAAATCCACGGGATGGACATCACTTTCGTGACTACCGCCGAGCGGGATGACAAGGCCTACGCGCCTGCTGCGCGAACTGGGGATGCCCTTCCGCGCGGGCCGGGAGCAGTCCGCGCCTGTCCCGCCTGAGCAGGCGTCGTGACAACCGATCGCAGAGAGGTGAATAAGTGGCCAGAAAGTCTCTGATCGCCAAAGCGAAAAAAAAACCGAAGTTCAAGGTCCGCCAGTACAACCGCTGTCAGCGGTGCGGCCGGCCGCGGGCTTACTACCGGAAGTTCGGGCATGTGCCGTATCTGCTTCCGCGACCTGGCGCTGCAGGAAAGATCCCCGGCGTGCGCAAGGCCAGCTGGTGATAGCTTGAGCCTGACCCGGTAGGCCCGGAAGGTTGGCGGTGTTACAAACCATACTCACATCGAGAGAGTCGAACCATGACGATGACAGACCCGATTGCCGACATGTTCACCCGGATTCGTAACGGCTACAAAGCCAAACATATCCGGGTAGACGTGCCGAGCTCGAACATGAAGAAGGAAATCGCGCGCATCCTGCTCGAGAGCAAGATGATCAGCAACTACCGCGAGATCCCGGATCAGCAACAGAACATCCTGCGGATCTATCTGCGGTACGTGCAGGAGACAGCCGGCGTTGATGGGCCTGCGCCGGGTCAGCAAGCCCGGTCTGCCGAATCTATCGCCAGGCCGAGCAGATCGGCCGGGTGCGCAACGGGCTGGGGATGGCGATCATCTCCACCAGCCGAGGGCTGGTCACCGACCGTGAGGCGCGCAAGAACCATATCGGTGGCGAGGTCTTGGCCCACGTCTGGTAGTCCCGGCTCGACCTGGCCGCGAGGCCCGAGCAACACCAAATAAAGTATTCACGGGAGGAATTGGTGTCCCGCATAGGTAAGATTCCGATCCCTATCCCCAAGACCGTAAAGGTTACCCTCGAGGGTGACCGGATCGTGGTCGAGGGGCCGAAGGGCAAGCACGAGGAGAGGATCCACCGTAACATGGTCGTGGAGATCGGCCCGGAGCAGGTTGTCGTTTCCCGGCCGGATGACTCAAGCTCAACAAGTCGCTCCACGGGCTGACCCGCACGCTGATCGCCAATGCCGTGCAGGGCGTGATGGAAGGATTCTTCAAGAAACTGGCGATCGAGGGCGTGGGCTATCGCGCCGCGATGAGCGGGAAGACCACGGGCGGGCTCACCCTCGAGCTCGGGTTTCTCGCATAAGATCGAGTTGCCGGCCCCGGAGGGAATCAGCTTCGTGACTCCCGCGGCGACCGAGATCGTGGTTTCGGGGATCAGCAAGGAACTGGTGGGCGAAACAGCGGCCCGGATTCGCCGGCTGCGTCCGCCCGAGCCTTACAAGGGCAAGGGTGTCCGCTATGAGGGCGAGCAGATTCTTCGCAAGGCCGGTAAGGCCGGAGCCAAGTAGATCGGCGACTTGCGCGGGGGCACTTGGCCGGCCGGCGGGTGGGCATAAACCTATCTCAGGCGTACAGGGAAAAGCAATGAAGGCGTTTGACAGAGAAAAGGCCCGGAAGAAAAGACATTCCCGGATCCGCAAAAAGATCTCGGGGACTATGGACCGTCCGCGGCTGGTGGTTTTCCGCTCGCTGAAGAACATCGAGGGGCAGATTATCAACGATAGGGCGGGCGTGACCCTGCTGGGCTTGTCCTCATTGTGCCAAGGAGGTCGACGTGAAGGGCAAGAAGAAATCGCAGCATCAGTAAAATTGTCGGCACCGCACTGGCCAAAAAAGCCATGGAGAAAGGGATTACCAAGGTGGTGTTCGACCGTGGCGGCTACATTTATCACGGACGGGTGAAAGCTTTCGCCGAGGGAGCCCGCGAGGGCGGCCTGGAATTTTAAGTGTGGACACGCAAGAAGTAGTCATCCGGAAATTCCTGGTAAGGAGTGAAGGAATTGGATTTTAATAAGGAAAAGAGCGAGCTGATCGAGAATGTCATCACGATCAACCGGTGCGCGAAAGTGGTGAAGGGCGGACGCCGCTTCAGCTTCAGCGCCCTGGTTGCGGTCGGTGATGGCAAGTCGAAGGTCGGCCTGGGCATGGGCAAAGCCAACGAGGTGAGCGACGCCATCCGCAAGGGCGTCGAGATCGCCAAGCGATCACATGGTGGAAGTGCCTGTGCTCCGCGGGACAGTCCCGCACGAAGTGATCGGAGAGTTCGGAGCCGGCAGAGTCTGCTCAAACCCGCCGCCCCCGGCGCGGGCGTTATCGCCGGAAGCAGTGTCCGCGCGGTTCTCGAATGCGCCGGAATACAGAATATCCTGTCGAAATCGCTGGGTTCCAATAACCCGCACAACATGGCCAAGGCCACTATGAACGGGTTGAACCGCATGATGACTCTCGACAGCGTGCCCGTCTGCGTGGGATCACCCGCGAGCAGTTGGCGCGCGGCGACCGTGTGGTCGTGGAGGCGACAGGTGAGTAAAAAGCTGAAAATTACCCAGATCAAGAGCGGTATCGGCGCTCCAAACAAGCACCGGGCCACTCTGAAAGCCCTGAATCTGAAGCGCCACCAGACCAGCGTAGTCCATGGGACACGCCGCAGGTGCGCGGGATGGTGTTCCAGGTCCGTCACCTGGTCAAGGTTGAGGAAGTTGATTGAGAGATCGCCCGGTTGATCCGGATCTCTCTCGACAAGGAATAAACATCTAAGAATGGAATGGTCCGATGAAGTTGTCTGAACTGAAAAGGCCGGAAGGCGCAAACAAAGCCACGAAACGAGTGGGTCGCGGACGCGGCACCGGGCACGGCAACACTGCCGGCAGGGGCCACAAAGGCCAGAAAGCCCGCAGCGGCGCGAAAATACCACGCTGGTTCGAGGGCGGTCAGATGCCGCTGCAGCGCCGTATTCCGAAACGCGGGTTTCACCAATATTTTCCGCAAAGAATATCAGGTGGTGAACCTGGCTGACATAGACCGGTCTGGGGCAGCGCGAGAGCCTGACTCCCGAGGACATGATCCAGCTCGGGCTGATTCGGAAAGAACAAGGGACCGGTGAAGGTATTGGCTAATGGTGACTCGGCTTCGCGCGTCAGTGTCTCCGCCAACGCATTCAGCGCCAAGGCCCGGGAAATGATCGAAGAGCCGAGGCGGCAAGGTGGAGGTGCTTTAATGGCCGGACAGGGACTGCAGAATATTTTCAACGTGCCCGAACTTAAGCGCAAACTCGGCTTACACCCTGCTGATCGTCGTCATCTACCGGCATCGGCGGGCACCTTACCACTCCCGGAATCGATGTAAGCCGGCTGTTGGAGTGGTTCGGGACGCAGCAGAATACCCTGTTCGGTCTGATGGACATGTTCGTCGGCGGCGGCCTCCAGCGCGCCACCGTTTTCGCGCTCGGAATTATGCCTTATATCAGCGCGTCGATTATTTTCCAGTTGCTGCCCCCGGTGTTCCCTTACTTCGAGAAATTGCAGAAGGAGGGCGAGGAGGGGCGCAAAAAGATTAACCAGTACACCCGCTACGGAACCGTGGTGCTGGCGTTCATCCAGGCGGTGGGTATCGCCGCGTTCCTGCAAAGTCTGGGCGCGGTGAGCATGAGCAATCTCTGGATGTTCCGCCTGACCACCGTGGTCACCTCACCACCGGTGCCGTTTGCGTAATGTGGCTGGGCGAACAGATCACCGAGCGCGGGATCGGCAACGGCATGAGTCTGCTGATCTTCTTCGGCATCGTGGACCGCTCCCCGGAGCCGATCTGCAGACGATCGAGATGCTGCGCAACGACGTGATCGGGATTATCCCGATGCTGCTGCTGGTCGTGGTGATGATCGCCATTATGGCGGGCGTTATCGTAATGACTCTGGGCACCCGCAAAATTCCGATCCAGATCCCCAAACGGATGGTCGGACGGCGAGTAATGGGCGGCCAGCAGACTCACCTGCCGCTGCGGATCAACAGCGCGGGCGTGATGCCGATCATTTTCGCCCAGTCGATAATCGTCGTGCCGGCAACTCTGGGTGCGTTCCTGGCTCCGGGCGGTATCCTGGAAGAAAGTCGGCACCTGCTTCCAGCCGCCTCGACAAATCTATGTGATTGTCTATTCCTTGATGATCAGTCTTCTTCACCTATTTCTATACGGCTGTTATTTTTAACCCCGTCGATCTGGCGGAGAATTTCAAGCGGCAGGGTGGTTTTATCCCGGGTATCCGTCCGGGCGCCAAGACCGCCGAGTACATAGACCGGGTGTTGACCAGAATCACCCTGCCGGGATCGATTTTCCTGGCCGCGATTGCGGTGCTGCCGATCTACATGTGCGGATGGATCAACGTGCCGTTCTATTTCGGCGGGACCAGTCTGCTGATCGTGGTGGGTGTGGCGCTGGATACGATCCAGCAGATGGAAAGCCACCTGCTCATACGTCATTATGACGGGTTCATGAAAAAAGGTAAGCTGCCCAGCCGCCGATCCATGTAGCACGGGGATAAGATGGTTTTCCTGAAAACACGGATTGAGATAGAGAAGATCAGGGAAGCGGGAAAGATAGTTGCGAGGTGCTGCTCCGGATGGGAGAGGGAGGTCCGGCCGGGGATCTCGACCCTGGAGCTGGACCGGATCGCGGAGTCGATCGATCCTCTCTATCCGGACAGCCGGCCTGCATTCAAAGGTTATGGGGGCTTCCCGGAACTGCCTCTGCACCTCGATCAACAACGAGGTGGTGCATGGAATACCCAAGCGTAACCGGTTGCTCAAAGACGGCGATCTGGTAAGCGTGGATGTGGGAGTGTTCCACAAAGGGTATTATGCGGATGCCGCGGCTACCTTCTGCGTGGGCAGTGCCGATGAGCGCCGCAGCCGCCTGATCGACAGTTGCCGCCGGGCCCTGGAGGCCGGAATATCTCAGGCTCAGGTGAACAACCGGATCGGTGACATCGGCGCGGCGGTACAGCAGGTTGTGGAGACGGACCGTTACACAGTGGTGCGCGACCTGGTCGGCCACGGGATCGGACAGAACCTGCACGAGGATCCGCAGGTGCCGAATTACGGCCGGCCGAGAAGCGGGTACCCCTTAAGGAAGGGCTGGTGCTGGCCATTGAGCCGATGGTGAACGAGGGCACGGCGGATGTGCGGACGCTGGAGGACAACTGGACGGTGGTCACCGCGGACGGGAAGTTGTCCGCACATATAGAACATACGGTGGCGATCGGTCCCAACGGGCCGGAGATGCTGACGCCGGACTTGAGGACGCACTGGCTTAATCCATTTGCGGGAAAATATATGCCGAAGGAAGATGCGATACAGGTGACCGGGACCGTGATCGAGCCGTTGCCCAATGCCATGTTCCGGGTAAAGCTGGAGAACAAACACGAGGTGCTGGCTCATATCAGCGGCAAGATGCGGATGAACTTTATCCGGATCCTGCCAGGGGACAAGGTGGCGCTCGAGCTGAGTCCCTACGATCTGAGCCGCGGACGGATCACGTACCGGTACAAATAGGACATAAATCAATCGGCGCCAAGGAGTAAAGATGAAAGTTCGCAGTTCAGTCAAAAGAATGTGCGAGCACTGCAAGATCATTCGCAGGGCGGGGAACGTGCGTATCATCTGCAAGAATCCCCCAAGCATAAGCAACGGCAGGGCTGATAAGCCCGGAATCCTAAACCAGGCTTCGGAGAGAAGTGGCTATGGCACGTATTGCCGGAATAGACCTCCCGCGAAACAAGAAGAATTGAAATCGGCTCTGACTTACATCTTCGGGATCGGGAGAGCTCCTCGCGGAGAGATCCTCGGCCGAGACCGGGATCGAGCCCGAGATACGAGAGTCGCGGACCTGACCGATGCCGAACCGACCCGCCTGCGCGGGGTAATAGAGCGGGATTTCAAGGTCGAGGGCGCGCTGCGCACCGAGATTTCGATGAACATCAAGCGGTTGATGGACATCGGCTGCTACCGTGGCATGCGCCACCGCCGCTGACCTCCCGGTCCATGGACAGCGTACGCACACCAACGCCCGCACCCACAAGGGTCCTCGCATGGCCATCGCCGGGTAAGAAGAAGTCCAAGGCCAAGAAATAGCAGGCGGCCTGTTCGGCGGCCTTCGGGACGGATAGTATCCAGTGCCGCCATCGATAAATCACAGCAAGACGGAGATCTAAATGCCGAGTCCAACAAAGAAAGGAGCGAAGGTAAAGAAGAAGACGCGCAAGGTGGAAAGTGAGGGATGGTCCATATCAAAGCCAGCTTCAACAACACCATCATCACGATCACCGATTTGAGCGGCAACACAGTAGTCTGGAGCCAGCGCGGGGAAAGTTGGTTTCAAGGGCTCGAAGAAGAGTACGCCGTTTGCCGCGCAGACCAGTGGCCGACAATGCGGCCAAGGAAGCGGTGAACCTGGGAATGAAACGGGTGCATGTGCTGCGTGCAGGGACCGGGCTCGGGCCGTGAGTCGGCGATTCAGGCGATCCAGGCTGCGGGCCTGACCATCAGGTCGATCAGGGATGTCACCCCCATCCCTCATAACGGATGCCGGCCGCCTAAACGCAGGCGGAATAGTATAAGAGTCATTGGAGGAACGTAGATGGCGCGTCAACTGGGTGTTCAGTTGCAAACTTTGCCGCAGAGAAGGGCCAGAAGCTGTTTCTGAAAGGGGAGAGCTGCTACACGGACAAATGCGCGATCGAGCGCCGGAATTTCGCTCCCGGCCAGCATGGTCGCACCAGGCGGAAGGCGCAGGAAAACCAGTGAGTACAGCCTGCAGCTTCGGGAGAAACAAAAGGTCAAGAGGATTTATGGGATTCTGGAAGGCCAGTTCCGGAACTATTTTGCCCTGGCCTCCCGCAAAAGCGGTGTGACCGGCGAGAACCTGCTGCAACTGCTGGAAACGAGGCTGGACAACATCAGTTTACCGCTTGGTCTTCGCTCCCAGCCGCAAGAGCCGCCCGGCAACTGGTCCGCCACAGCCATATCGTGGTTAATGGCAGACCGTGGACATCCCGTCCTACCGCGTTGCGCCCGGACAGGAAGTGGCGATCAAGGAGACAAGCCGCCAGATGGGCTTGGTCCTCTCGACCATCGAGCGGCGGGGCAAGCAGGAAGTTGTACCTGGCTGACAGTGGATTACAAGAGCCAGACCGGTAAGATGCTGGAAGATGCCGACCAGGGAAAATATTCCGCTCAACGGTTCAGGAGCAGTTGATCGTCGAGCTGTACTCGAAGTAACCGGCGACCCCCGGGTTCGCCATCAGGGCGCTGGTTTGGGAAGGCTCCCTCGGGCTTGAGTGGTTGAGAACCTCCGGGTGGGACGGGCGGTCCTGGCGGGATGCGGTCCGCGCCGGGAAGGGCCGGTGTTGTCGCACCGGATCATTCGAAATAGAACCTTGGGATTAATTTCCCAGACCAGGCTGGCTAATTAAAGCGGGAGAAATAGCGACTATGAATCTAAAGAATCTTGTTCTGCCCTCGAGAATCGAGAAGAACACCAGGACTTATACCAATAACTACAGCGAATTCGCGGTTTTCCCTCTGGAGCGCGGGTTCGGGATCACGATGGGCAACGCGCTGCGCCGGGTGTTGGTCTCCTCGCTGGAGGGCGTGGCGATCTGGGCGGTGCGCATGGAGGGAGTGCTGCACGAGCTCTCCAGCATTCCCGGCATTGTGGAGGACATGCCGGAGATAATAATGAACATGAAGAAGGTGGTATTGCGCGCAGAGGCGAGGACATGGAGGAGGGCGCGGCTGCAAGCTGGAAGTGTCGAGGAAGTCCGGCGATATCATGGCCGGAAAAATCCAGATTCCGGCTGGATTGACGGTGGTCAATACCGATCTCTACCTGTTCAGTCTCAAGGAAGACAAGGATGTCCGCATGGAGCTGCTGCTTCCAGGCCGGCCGTGGTTATACCGCTGCCAACCTGCACGAGATGCCGGAGGAATGACCCTCAACCTGATCCCAGTGGACTCGATCTTTTCGCCGGTGGCCAAGGTGACGTTCGATGTGGAGGAACAGCGCGTTGGCCAGCGCACGGATTACGACAAGCTGGTCGATGAGGGTGGGCACCAACGGCTCGATCAAGCCGGAGACGGCGATGATCCGGCGGCCGAGCTGCTGATCAAGCACCTGGAGTTCCTGAAGTCTTTCAGCGAGCCCCAGGAGGAGAAGCCGACCGCCAGCGACCTGCGCAAGAACCGGCTCAAGGAGTTGTTCAATCGCAGCGTCGAGGAGCTGGAGCTGTCGGTGCGCAGCAGCAACTGCCTTAAGGCCTGCGAACATCAAGACCCTCGGCGAGCTGGTGCAGAAATCCGAAAGCGAGATGATCAAGTTCCGTAATTTCGGCCGCAAGTCGCTCAACGAGATTTCTGAGATCTTGCAGCGCCACGGGATGCATTTCGGGATGCGACTGGATAAGAACGAGAAGGGCGAGTGGGAACTGGCTGAGGATGAGGGTCGAGGGCGGACTGCCGCCGGAGCAGCAGTAATAGCTGACCTGCCGCGGAATCGCGCCGAGCTACGAGGAAACTGGTCGAAGGCGTTCAACCCGGTTTTCAAGCGAACTAAGGGAAGCCAAGATGAGACACATGAAGAAAGGAAGTGCGCTGAACCGGTCCCAGAGCCACCGTCGGTGGATGCTGAGCAACATGGTGACGAGCCTCTTCCAGCACGAGCAAATCCGGACCACCGTGGCTAAGGCCAAGGAGGCCCGGCCGCTGGCGGAAAAGCTGATCACTTTCGCCAAGCGCGGCGATCTGCATGCCCGCCGGATGGTAATGCGTATTGTCCGCGACAAGGAAGTGGTCAGCAAGATGTTCGAGATCCTCGGGATCCGCTACAAGGATCGCCCCGGCGGCTACACCCGGATCGTCAAGCTTGGCACTCGCCTGGGCGATGCCGCCCCGATGGCGATGATCGAGCTGGTGGCCGAGGATACCACGAAGCGCGCCAAGCGCAAGCGCAGCCGCGGGCGCAAGAAAGCGGCCGAGGAGGCTCAGGCCGCCCAGGCCGGGCAGGCGGCGACCACCGGCGGTGAGACTGCCGCCGCCGGGGAACAGCCGGCAGAGAAGGCATAAGTCACCGGCGCACCTGTTGTGCGAAAGGTGTGACCGTACCCCGTGGAACACAGGCGAGGGATTGAAAACCCGTAATTTGCGGATTTTCGCCCCTCGCCTTTTTTTGTCCGGAGCCGATTGCATGGAGTCTGCCTGGCGATTCATCCTGACTTGCTGTCCGACCAATCGTAAAAAGTTTGGGAAGGTGGGAGGGGGGCTCGGGGGGAGGGCGACCAGGGAGCGGGCGGAAAACCTTTTCCAAAAGGTTTTCGCCCTTTTCCCGGAACAGCCTCTGAGCTTTGGGCTTTGTCGTCGAATGGGGATGGGACCACGCCGGGCGGTTCTGGCGGCCCTGATGGCGCTGCTGCTGCTGCCGGGCCTGCTCCCGGCGGCGGAGGGGGGGCGTCCCGCGCGGGCGCTGTGGGTGGTGCGCTTTTCCCTGCTGTCCCGGGCTTCGATCGACCAGGTGGTCGAGACCGCCGCCGCCAATGGTTTCGAGCACCTGCTGGTTCAGGTTTGCGGCCGGGGCGATGCCTACTTCCCCTCCCGGGTCTACCCGCCGGCGGAGAACTGCCGCGAGCTGCTGGACTCCGGCTTCGACCCGCTGGCCTACACCCTGGAGCGGGCCCATGCCCGGGGGCTCAAGGTCCATGCCTGGGTCAACGCCTTCCTGGCCTGGTCCGGCCCGACCCGTCCCAAGGACCCGGGCCACGTGCTGAACCGCCACCCGGAGTGGATGGTGGTTGACCGCCGGGGGGTCTCGCTGGCGGATTATCCCTACCCCGAGTTCCGCAAGAAGTGGATCACCGGAATCTTTCTGTCTCCAGCCCATCCCGGGGCCTGCCAACTGGTGGAGGAGTTCGTTGTCGACCTGGTGGAGCGCTACCCGCTGGATGGGGTCCACCTCGATTACCTGCGCTACCCGGGCGGGGAGTTCGACTTCGGGCCGCGGATCAGGGAGGGGTTCCAGGCCGCGGGCGGGAGCGACCCACGGCAACTGGTCCGCACCGGCGCGGGTGAGGACAACGGGGAGGGTCTGCGGCGCTGGCAGGCTTATCGCGCCGGACTGGTGACCGCTTGTGTCGCCCGGCTGGCGGAGCGCCTGGAGGCGGCCAAGCCCGAGCTGCTGCGCTCGGTGGCGGTCAAGCCCGAGATCCCCTCGGCCTATGCGGTCTGGGGCCAGGACTGGACCGACTGGGTGGCGAAAGGCTACCTGGACATGGTGGTGCCGATGTCCTACAGCACCCGGGCCGAAGTGGTCCGGGCCCAGGCCGAGGCCGCCTGCCGGGCGGTGGGCCCGGAGCGGGTCTGGGTTGGGCTGCGGGCCTGGGAGGTCCCGCTGGAGGGGGTGCTCGAGCGGGTCCGGGCGCTCAGTTCCCTGGCGCCGGGCGGCTACAGCTTCTTCTCCTACGATGGGATGCGGGGCAAGTCCGCCTACTTCCGGGGGATCAGCCGGGCCCTGCCCTAGAGCGTGTGATGAACTCAGAGCGACCGGTTGGGAATCAGGAAAGATACACAACCCCCTGTATCCCCCTTTGTTAAGGGGGATCGTTCCCGCTTCGCCCCGGCAGTGGCGTAACCGGGTAGGCGGCAGGCTGTCAAGTCCCCCCTGGGGGTGGCCCGTGTTAACGGGACCGGGGGTGTGACGGCCACCACCCCACGGCTGGAGCAGCACCCTGGCCTCACACCCCCCGGCCCCGCCGGAGGCGGGGCCACCCCCCTCAGGGGGGACTGTTCCCACTTCGGCCCGAGCGCTGCCGCAACCGGTCGGGCGGCTGTGCTTTTAGCAAAGGGGGACGCCGGGGGTCGTGTTTTTGCCGGTCCTGCGAGTGCGAGGCCGGCAATCGCTTGCGGTCTCGCGCCCAGCGACATCATCCCCCAGGCGGCTCTGACCGGAGTTTATAAAATCTCCTAAGCCTCCGCCGGGCCGGGGCGGTCCCGCTCATCGCGCTTGACCTGGTCCCAGATCAGATCCAGCTCGGCCAGGGTCAGCTCTCCCAGCTTGTCCCCGCGGGCGCGCACCCGGCGCTCCAGTTCCTGGAAGCGGCGCACGAACTTGCGGTTGCTGCGTTCCAGGGCCTGCTGGGGATGGACCTCGAGCAGGCGGGCCAGGTTGACCACGCTGAACAGCAGGTCGCCGAGCTCCTCCTCCATCCCCGCGGGGTCGCCCTGTTCGAGCGCGGCGCGCAGCTCGGCCAGCTCCTCCTCCAGCTTGGCGAACATCTCCCGCGGGCTGTCCCAGTCGAAATGGTAGCGGGAGACCCTTCCCTGGATGCGGTAAGCCTTGAGCAGGGCCGGCAGGGCCCCGGGCAGCCCGGAGAGTACCGAGTCCTGCTCCTGGCCCGCCTGGCCACGGGCCTGCTTTTCCCGGTGCTTGATCTGTTCCCAGGCGAAAAGCTGGTCCCGCCGGTCGGCGAACTCGGCCTCGCCGAAGACATGCGGGTGGCGGCGCAGCATCTTGTCCCGGATCGCGGCCACCACCGCCGGCAGATCGAACCGCCCCGCCTCGCGGGCCAGCGAGACCTGGAACAGCAGGTGGAGCAGCACGTCCCCCAGCTCGTCCCGCAGCTTGGAGGAGTCGCCGGACTCGATCGCCTCCACCAGCTCGTAGGCCTCCTCCAGGAAATAGGGCGCCAGCGAGCGCGGGCTCTGTTCGCGATCCCAGGGGCAGCCCTCCGGGGAGCGCAGAAAGGTGACCAGTTCCAGCAGTTCTTCGGCGGTGATCGCCCGGTTGAATTCCTCGTGTCTCTCCCGATTCAACTGTGTCTCTCCCGGTTGCGGTGCGTTTTTCATCCACCGGAGGCGATGAAAAGCCGCAAGTCGTTGGTTTACAGTAAGTAGAAGTGGACAGTAAGTCTATCCTTGACCAAAGCGCGCCCTTGGGGGTATATTTCCCGATGCCACGCCTCGAGTCGCAGCGACACCGCAACAGCCAGCGAAAGGTGCGCCAGGGAGTATGGAAGATAAAACGAAACTGATGAAAGTGGAATCCTCTCCCGTCCCGGACATCTACGATGCGGATGAAAACCACGAAGAGGACGAGCTTAACCGCAAGAGCGAGATGCCCTTTCTCGACCACCTGGAGGAGTTCCGAGTCCGGGTGCTCTGGTGCCTGGGGTTCATTTTCGTGGGGATCATGATCGGCTTCTACCTCAACAGCCGGTACGATCTGCTCAATTTCCTGGTCATGCCGGTCAAGCCCTACCTGTCCCAGGGCAAGCTGATGATCATCCGGCCCACCGAGGGCTTCATGATCGCGCTCAAGCTCTCGTTCGCTTTCGGGATGCTGTTCGCCTCGCCGGTGCTGATCTACCACTTCTGGGCGTTCGTCGCGCCGGCCCTGCTCAAGAAAGAGCGACGGCTGATCTTTCCGCTGCTGTTCGTCTCGATCGTGATGTTCCTGCTCGGCGCGGTGATGGCCTACTATGTCACCCTGCCGCTGGGGATGGCCTTTTTCGCCAAGTTCCAGTTCGCCTCCACCGAGTTCATGCTGACCGCCAGCTCCTACCTGGACATCGCGATGCAGATGGTGCTGTTCACCGGGCTGGGTTTCGAGGTGCCGATCGTGATCCTGGTCCTGGCCCGGCTGGGGCTGGTCTCGCCGGAGTTCCTGCGCGCCAAGCGGCGGCATGCGATCATCGCGATCTTCATCATCGCGATGGTGATCACTCCCCCGGACCCGGGCAGCATGATGCTGGTGGCGATCCCGATGGTCTTCCTCTACGAGCTGAGTGTCTGGATCGCCTACATGATGGCCCGCAAGAAGCGCCAGCAGTCCGCCTGAAGAGGAGCATTCACCGGGGTAGGGGCAATGAATCGCCTGAGCCGTGCGAAATTGCCGTTGCTGCTCCTGCTGCTGCTCCTGCCATGGACAGCCCGGGGTCTGCCCGCAGCGCAGGCCCCGGCGCCGGACTCCGCCGCCGGATTCGCCCCGGCCGCGGTCCCCGCTACCGTGCTTCCCCCCGTTCCCGCTGCCCCGGATTCCAGCGCGGTCCCGGCCGATTCCTCCCGGGCCGGGGAGGCCCCGGTTGACAGCGCGGCCTGTCGGATCGCCCCCGATTCCGCTTGCGGCCGCCCGGCGCCTCCGGACACCCTCGCGGTCCCCGACACCCTGGTCCCCAAGCTGGCGATTCCGGAGCCGGATTCGCAGATGCGGGCCCTGCAGCAGGGGCTCGCCCCCGGCTCGGACCTGCTCAGCTACTCCGGGGAGCGGGTGGTGTTTTTCCCCCGGCGCAACGTGGTGGTGATCCAGGGTCGGCCGGTGGTGGAAAGCGGCGGGCAAAGGGTTTCGGCCGATTCGCTGATCGCCTACAACCGTGGCACCGGCGAGGTGATTGTCGCCGGCAATCCCAAACTGTCCGGGGAGGGAGCCGAGGAGGTCAGCCGGCAGCCGGGTGCGCTACAACCTGGAGTACGACCGGGGGATTGTCGAGCGGGGCAGCACCACTTTCGAGGAGTGGTACCTGCACAGCCGCACTCTGAGTAAGGTCGGCCAGGACAGCATCTTCGGGCGGGACAACGAGTTCACCACCTGCGAGCTGGCGCCGTCGCCCCACTACCAGTTCTTCAGCCCCAAGATCAAGGTGATCCGCGACAAGCAGGTCTTCGCCGCCCCGGTGATCCTCAAGTTCGGCCGGGTGCCGGTGTTTGTCCTGCCTTTCGCGTTCTTCCCGATCACCCAGGGCAACCGCAAGTCGGGCATCCTCCAGCCGCGGATCGGGGTCAACAGCGTGGTGCGCAGCGGCGGCACCGGCCGCACGTTCGGCAACCTGGGCTATTTCTGGGCCCCCAACGACTACCTGGACCTGCTGGGCGCGGTGGACATCCGCACCGCCAGCCAGACCACCCTGCGCGGCCGCACCCGCTACAACAAGCGCTACGCGTTCGAGGGCGATTTCGATTTCCGCCGGGTGCGGGACAAGCTCAACCAGTCCACCGGCTACAGCCTGTTCGGCCGCCACAACCAATCGTTCAGCGACCGCAGCCGGCTGGTGGCCGAGGCCAACTACACCAGCACCCGCAACCTGCTGCGCAATACCTCGTTCGACCTGCAGGACCTGCTGCGCCAGAGCCTGCGCTCGACCGCCAGCTACACCTGGCGCCCGAGCTGGGGCTCGCTCAACAGCTCGGTGCGGCACGAGATGTTCCTGGATGGCGACCGGGCCCGCACGGTGGTCAGCCTGCCCGCGGTGCGGCTCTCCCTCAACCAGCGCGGCCTGTTCGAGTACCGCGCCCGCGCCCTGCCGCGACGGCACGGGCTGATCTCTCCGGCCTGGCTCTACAATGTCACCTACGGTTTTAACACCGATTTCAGCAACACCATCACCAGCCAGGCCGAGGCCCCGGACCGGGTGGTTTACCGTTCCCGCAGCACCCTGGACCTGAACTCGCCGCAAACCCTCTACGGCTGGCTGAAAATCAACCCCTCGCTCAACTATGGCACCCAGCTCACCCACGACAATGGGCCGGGGCTGACGGACGCTTTCGAGCACAACCAGTCGCTCAACCTCTCCAGCTCGCTGTCGAGCCAGTTTTTCGGGATGTTCGATGGGCCCCGGATCGGACCGGCTTTCCGCTGGCGTCATACCATCCAGCCCCGGCTGGGCTACAACTACCAGCCGGGACTGGGCCAGACCGGCTCTTTCGGCCGTCAGAACCGGGCCAGCCTGTCGATCACCAATGATGTGGACTACAAGTACTACGACCGCAAAGGGCAGGCGGGGGAGGGCGGCGAGCCGGCGGTGCGCAATGGGAAGCTGTTTTCCTTACGCAACTCGATGGACTACGATTTCATCCGGGCCGCCCGTCGCGACACCCTGGGCTGGAGCGATCTCAACACCTCGCTCACCAGCCAGCCGGCCTCGTTCCTCAACCTCCAGTTGCTGGCCAACCACGAGCTGGTGAACCGCCGCGGCCCGGAGGAGCGCATCGACCCCTTTCTCAACCGCCTCAGCACGACTGTCACCATGCGCGGCACCTACCGCGGCGACCAGGCCGGCGGGGAGGACCTCGGGGACCTGGAGGAGCAAGCCTACCTCGATAGCCGCCAATACCCGACCACGATCGGCAGCGCGTTCGGGCGCGGCGGGCTGCAGGGTTACGAGGAGCGGCGCGACCTGGCGTTCTCCCGGGCGATGCCCTGGTCGGTGAACCTGAGCCACAACCTGTCGCGGGTGCGGGAGGGCCGCACCACCCAGAGCCTGCGCTGGTCGTTCACCTTCAACCCCACCCCGAGCTGGCACCTGGTCTACTCCTCGAGCTACAATTTCGCCGGCCATGGGCTCCAGGGCCAGACCTTCATCCTCAACCGCGACCTGCATTGCTGGCAGGCGGACCTGAGCCTGATTACCCTGCCCGGGGGACGGTTCGAGTTTGTGTTCTCCAGCTATGTGATCGGCAACAACGCGCTGCGGGTGCCGGACATCCGCCGGGCCAGCAACTGATTCCAATTGAAGAAGACAGAGTGAAGCTTACCGGATGTTCCGGGGGAGGGAGCAAACCTTTTGAAAAAGGTTTTTCTCCCTCCCCCGGAACACTCAGGAAGAGCAAAGGGGCCGTCCCCCGCGGGGCGGCCCCTTTTTCAGTCATGGCAGGAAAAGCGAGGCTAGAGGTGCTCCTCGATCGCCTCGTCCAGCACCGCCAGGCCCTCCTCGAGGGCCTCGCGGCTGATTACCAGCGGCGGGTTGATCTTGACTGTCGCGCCGCCGAACCCGACCGGGGCGAACAGCAGCAGGCCCTTCTCCACGCAGGAGTTGACGATCTCCCAGGCCAGGTCGCCATCGGGCTCCTCGCCGCCGGGCTTGACCATGTGCAGGCCGGCCACCATCCCCTTGCCCTGGACATCGCCGATCACCGAGCTGTACTTGGACTGCAGCCCTTTCAGCCCATCGTGCAGCACCTGGCCCATCTTCGCGGCATGCTCGACTATCTTCTCGTCGAGGATCGCCCGGATGTTGGCGATCGCCGCCGCGGCGCAGACCGGGTTGCCGGTGTGGGTGCTGGTCATCTCGTTCGGGCCGTACTGGTTCATCACCTCCTCGCGGCCGACCACCGCCGAGATCGGCAGGCTGCTGGAGATGCCCTTGCCGAACAGCACCAGGTCGGGCACGATCCCGAAATGCTCGAAGCCGAACAGGGTGCCGGTGCGGCCGAACCCGGCCTGGACCTCATCGCAGGTGAGGATCACATCGTACTTGTCGCACCAGCGGCGCAACTGCTGCATGTACTCGACCGGCGGCAGGCTGGCCCCGCCGCCCTGGTAGGTCTCGAGCATCACGCCGCAGACTTCCTCGGGCTTGATCCCTTTTTCGGCCAGGCTCTTCTCGAACAGGGAGAAGCTGGTGTCCTTGGTGCGGAAGCCATCGGGGAACGGCACCTGGACAATGTTCGGGTCCAGGTTGACGATCCACTCCTTGAGCTTGGGGATCCCGCCCAGCATCTGAGCGCCGAGGGTGCGGCCGTGGAAGTCGCGCTCGAACGAGACCATCGTGATCTTCTTCCTGCCGCCCTTGGCCAGGCCCCAGGTGCGGCTGAGCTTGAGCGCGCACTCGACTGTCTCCGAGCCGGTGGTCAGCAGGAAAACTTTGGTCATGCTCTTGGGGGTGATGCTCACCAGCAGGTCGACCAGCTCGGCCCGGGGATCGTTGGGGAAGCAGTAGCTGGTGAGCAGGCCCCGGCGCGCCTGGTCCATGATCGCCTGGTTGATCCGCGGATGGTTGTGGCCGGCGTTGGTGATCAGCACCCCGCTCGACCAGTCGATCCACTGGTTGCCCCAGCTGTCGTAGACTGTCGCGCCCTCGGCGTGGTCCCACAGCACCAGCGGCTGGCCGCTCATCGAGATCGGCTCGTACTTGCGCAGTTTCTCGATCACCGGGAGCGACTCGGGGACCGGAATCGCGGTCTTGATCTTCCGGAGCGGGGTGTCGACTGCGGCGACTTCCCGGGGTGTGAGCGAGAATGACTTGGCCACCTTTCCTCCTCCTTGGTCTTTCCGAACCTGCTACGGGAACGCTGCTTGCACGAGGGCCGGCAGCGGTGGTTGCGCCTGGGGCTAATCTGTAAAAAATAATCGGCCGGACCGGCGCTGTCAATGAATCCGCCCCCCGGGGGAAGGCCGCGAAACGGATAGACTTGCATTATCCCGCCGCCGATATTATCTATTGCAGGTTTAAGGCCGCTTTCCCGGCCGCTTCCGCAACAGCGGTTCCGGCGTGCTTTCGCGCCTCCGCTGTTCCCGGCAGTTCGGACCACACCAGCCCCGGAGCCCCCAGCGATGCGAGTAGCCGTCACCGGCGGAGCCGGCTTCATCGGCAGCCATTTTGTCGAGCACTTTGCCTCCCGCGGCGACCAGGTGCTGGTCATCGACAACCTGCGCAGCGGCTACCGCCACAACCTGGAGGGCCTGGAGCACTCGTTCCACGAGCTCTCGGTGACCGACCGGGAGGCGCTGGAGGAGCTGTTCGCGGGGGTGGAGCTGGTGGTGCACCTGGCGGCGATGGTCAGTGTCCCGGAGAGCCTGGAGGACCCCCGCCTGTGTGTCGAGATCAACACCCGGGGCACGCTCAACGTGCTGGAGGCGGCCCACCGCCGAAAGGTGCCGCGGCTGGTGCTGGCCTCCAGCGCCGCGGTCTACGGCGACAATCCGGTGATGCCCAAGCGCGAGCAGATGCTGCCCGAGCCCAAGAGCCCCTATGCGGTCACCAAGCTCGATGGCGAGTACTACCTGCGGATGTATGGCGAGCTGTGGGGAATGGAGACGGTTTCCCTGCGCTTCTTCAACGTGTTCGGACCGCGCCAGGACCCGCACAGCCAGTACGCCGCGGCGATCCCGATCTTCATCGACCGGGCGCTGAGAGGTGAGGACCTGGTGATCTACGGCGATGGCAGCCAGGTGCGGGACTTCATCTTCGTCAAGGATGTGGTGCGGGCCGCCCTGCTGGCCGCGGAGAAAGGCTCCGGGGTCTACAATGTCGCCCGGGGCGAGCACCTTACCCTCCAGGAACTGGTCAGCCTGCTGCTGGAGATCACCGGCTCCTCCTCCCGGGTGGTCCACGAGCCCCCGCGGCCCGGGGACATCCACACCTCCTATGCCGACATCACGCGCATCCGCGGGCTGGGATTCGTCCCGGGCACAGACAAGCGCCGCCAGCTCGAGGAAACCGTGCGTTTCTTCGCCGGGAAAAAGCCCGGGAAAGTTCCCCAGTCCTGATCCCCACGGCCGGCAGCCCACCGGCCGGCAGGATTGACAAAAGTTGTACAAATCTGTAATTTATAACGTTTAACATCCCGAACGTCCGCCCGAACCTGGCGCGCCCGGAGCGACTGCCGATGCGGACCACCCTGGCCAGCCTGCCGCTGATTCTGCTGTGCCTTCTCGCTGCGTTCCTGGCCGCCGGCTGCGGGGACACCCCCGGGCCGGAGGCGCTGGCCGCGCTCTTTCCCCGCCAGGGGCTGCCGGGACGGCTGGTGGCCGCGGACTCGACGCAAAGCTGGCGCGAGAGCGAGCTGGAAGCGCACCCGGGCGGCGATGCCCGGCTGTTCCGCGAGTATGGCTGCCGGGAGGCCGCGACGCTGGAGTACCTGGCCGCGGGCCAGGTTTCGCTGGTGGTCAACCTCTACCGGATGATCGGCTCGGAGGCCGCCTACGGGTTGTTTTCCCATAACCGGGGCCTGGAGTATGCTCCGGTCGAGCTGGGGACCGCCGGCGCCCGTTCCGAGCTGCAACTGATTTTCTGCCGGGGCCCGTTCTACGCCGAGGTGCAGTCCCTGGCGATGGACATGTCCCACCCGCGGGCCCAGGAGGAACTGGCCCGCCGGCTGGAGGAGCGGCTGCGCGATGCGGGTGGGGATGGCCTGCCGGAGTTGCTGGAGCTGCTGCCGCAACCGGGCCTCGACCCCCACAGCCGGCTGCTGGTACTGGGGCCGCTGGCCCTGGAGAGCCGCCTGCCGCTGGGCGGGGGCAATCCCTACCGTCTGGGGCCGGAAGCTCCCGGAGTGCTGGGGCTCTACCGTCTCCAGGAAGGCGCTTCCTTGAGCGAGGTGCTGGTGGTGCGCTACCCCTCTGTCGCGGAGGCGGCCCCGGCGCTGGAAGGCCTGGCGGAGTTCTTTCAGGGAAGGGGGACTCGGTCGAGCGGCCGGCGGAGGATGCCTTGGCGGTGCAAGGGGCGCGGGGCCTGATCCTGGCGCTTCGCCTGGACAACCGACTGATCACCGTGTTCGGCGCGCCGGGCTCCTGGGGCCGGGAACTGCCGGACCGATTCGTCGAAGAGGCCGGCCGATAGCCGCGAAACCGGCCGCAAATGGTAATATCAACCTGTCGAACGGGTTTGGTCGATACGGACTGCGGGAGGAACACGCGATGAGCAACTCAATGTGCCGGAAGCGGTTTCTGCGGATGATGGGCGCCTCGGCCCTGGCGGCCGGGATCTATGGTTGCGGCGGCGGTAGTGGGACCGGCGGCGGTGGCGGTACGGGCGAGGCCCCCCGTTCCCGGCGGGAGAAAGTGACCTTGAGCGGGACCCAGTTGGCGGTGGTCACCGGCTCCAGCCCGGAAGCGATCACCCGCCGGGCGATAGAGGAACTGGGCGGGATGGGCGTGTTCGTCTCCAAGGGCGACAAGGTCCTGCTCAAGCCCAATATCGGCTGGGACCGGGTGCCGGAGCAGGCCGCGACCACCAACCCCGAGGTGGTGCGCACCCTGGCGATGATGTGCCTGGATGCCGGGGCCGCCAAAGTGTTCGTGCTCGACAACACCATCAGCGACCCGCGCCGCTGCTACACCCGCAGCGGGATCAAGGCGGTGGCCGATGAGGTCGGCGCGGAGATGCCGTTCCTCGAGGACTACAACTTCACCAGCGTCAATGTCGGCGGCGCCCTGATCAAGGAGTGGCCGGTCTACAAGGCCGCCCTCGAGGTGGACAAGATCATCAACGTGCCGATCGCCAAGCATCACAGCTTGAGCCGCCTGACCATCGGGATGAAAAACTTCTACGGACTGGTGGGCGGACGCCGCAACCAGCTGCACCAGGATGTCCATCTTTCGATCGCCGAGATGACCGCTTTCTTCGCCCCGACCCTGACCGTGGTCGATGCGGTGCGGATCCTCACCGGCAATGGGCCCTCCGGCGGCAGCCTGTCCGATGTCAAGCAGACCAATACCGTGATCGCCGCGGTCGATCCGGTGGCGGCCGATGCCCGGGCCGCGGCGCTGTTCGGGGTCGATCCCTCCGAGATCCGTTACCTGGTGCTGGGGGCCGAGCTGGGGCTCGGCACGCTCGATCCCGCCACGCTTGCGGTCAAGGAGGTCGTCGCTTTGATGCGGAACGCCCGCCGGATCAGCCAGATCTTCTTCTTCGTCCTGTTCCTCTTCCTGCTGGTGATGACCGAGTACAAGGGGACGGACGAGATCCGCTACCCGGTGAAGATCTTTTTCGACTTCGATCCGCTGGTGGCGCTCGTCCACCTTCCTGGCCGCCCACAGCGTGCCGAAAATGCTGCTGTGGAGCCTGGTGGTGGCGCTGGCCGCGGCGACCCTCGGCCGCTTTTTCTGCGCCTGGGTCTGCCCGATGGGCACGCTCAACCACGTGCTCAGCCATAACCGGGCCAAGCCGGCGAACAGATCAGCCGCAACCGCTACGACCGCCGCCAGAGCCTGGAAGTACCTCGGGGTGGCGTTCATGCTGGTGGCCGCGTGGTTCGGCCTGCAAATGGTCGGTTTTCTGGACCCGTTTTCGGTGCTGATCCGCTCGTTCGCCACCGCGGTCAACCCGGTGTTCAACTGGCTGGTGCGGGCGGCGTTCTATCCGCTGCTGGCCCTGGACTGGCCCTGGTTGACCCGGCTGATCGAGCCGACGTTCAGCTTCCTGCGCACCCGGCTGCTGTCGTTCGAGCAGCCCTATTTCCATATGGGGCTGCTGATCGGCCTGCTGTTCCTGGCGATCGCCCTGCTCAACCAGCTACGCCGCCGTTTCTGGTGCCGCTACCTCTGCCCGCTGGGAGCTTTGCTGGGCCTGTTGGCCCGGTTCTCGTTCCTGCGCCTCAAGGTGAACAAGGAAACCTGCACCGGCTGCCTGCGCTGCGTCCGGAACTGCGAGGGGGCCTGCGAGCCCCAGTCCACCAGAGCTGGGTCCGCTCCGAGTGCCTGCCTTGCTGGAACTGTGTCGAGGCCTGCCCCTCGAAGTCGATCAGCCTCGGGTTCGCCCTGCCGCGCCGCGCGGACCGGCCGGTGGAACTTTCGCAGGCGGAGCCTCATCGCCTCGGGCGCGGCGGCGGTGGGCGCGGTGGCCCTGCTGCGGATGGACCCGCGCAAGGTGAGCCCGGCCACTGCCCAGGCCGCGGCGGTCAAGGATGTGCGCAAGTTCAATCCGGCGCTGATCCGTCCGCCCGGCGCGCTGGATGAGACCGAGTTCCTGGAGCGCTGCATCAAGTGCGGCGAGTGCATGAAGGTCTGCACCAAGAACGCCCTCCACCCGACCCTGATGGAGGCCGGGATCGAGGGCTTCTGGACCCCGTACCTCAAGATGCAGCTCGGCTACTGCGAGTTCAACTGCACCCTCTGCGGCCAGGTCTGCCCCACCGGGGCGATCCGGAAGCTGAGCATGGAGCAGAAAGCACAAGGCCAAGATCGGGCTGGCGTTTTTCGACAAGAACCGCTGCCTCCCTTATTCCTTGAGCCGCAGACTGCATTGTCTGCGAGGAGGTCTGCCCGACCTCGCCGAAAGCGATCTGGTTCGAGGAAGTGGAAGTGACCGCTCCCGGCGGCGCAAAGGTGGTGGTCAAGCAGCCGCGGATCGACCCGCACCTGTGCATCGGCTGCGGGATGTGCGAGTATGTCTGCCCGCTGGCGGACAAGCCCGGGGTCTACGTGACCTCGATCGGGGAGAGCCGCAGCCCCAACAACCAGCTCCTGCTCGATGTCTACGGCGCGGGCGGGGAAGGCGGGACTCTTTAGAAGACATCCACGAAGTACACGAAGGAACACGAAGACACACCAAGGGAAATTTTCTTGAACCTTGGCGCCTCTTGGTGCGCTTCGCGGATGGATTCTTGAAGCTGCTGCATTTTTGCTGTGGGGATGGTGGAGCGCATGGCCGGCCACGAGCTGGAACGGAAAAATGAGGCACTGCGCGCCCGGCTGCGGGAGCTGGGCTCGGTGCTGGTGGCGTTCAGCGGCGGGGTGGACAGCACGTTCCTGCTGCACTCGGCGCTGGAGGCCCTGGGCCCGGAACGGGTGCTGGCGGTGACCATCCGCACCGGGCTCACCCCGGCCCACAAGGCGGGCGAGGCGGCCGAACTGGCGGCCGGGCTGCGCTCCCATCACCGGGTGCTGGAGCTGGACATCCGCGCCCTGCCGGGCTTCATGGAAAACCCGCCCGAACGCTGCTACCTCTGCAAGCGCGAGCTGTTCCGACGGATGAAAGAGCTGGCCGCGGAGCAGGGTCTGGCCGCGGTGGCGGATGGCTCCAACGCCGATGATCTGGGCGACTACCGCCCGGGACGGCGCGCCCTGGCCGAGCAGGGGATCGCCAGCCCGCTGCTGGAGGCCGGGCTCACCAAGGCCGAGATCCGCGAGCTGTCCCATCGGGCGGGACTGCCCACCTGGGACCGGCCCTCCTATGCCTGCCTGAGCACGCGCTTTCCCTACGGCGAGCCGATCACCGCGGAGGGGCTGGCGCGGGTGGGCGAGGCCGAGCGTTTCCTGGCCGAGGAGCTGGGTTTGTCCGGCGGGATCCGGGTGCGCCAGCACGGGGAGCTGATGGCGCGGATCGAGGTGGCGCCGGAGGCGATCGCGGCGCTGGCGACCCCGGAGGTCCGGGCCCGGCTGGTGGCGAAGTTCAAGGCGCTCGGCTACAGCTTCATCGCCCTGGACCTGGAGGGCTTCCGCACCGGGAGCATGAACGCCCTGCTGGAGCGCCCCGGCTCCTGAGGGGGGCGCGGTGGCGGGGGGGAGATTGCCGCGGATGCTCTTGAAGAAGGTCAAAAACAGGCCCCGCAGAGTGCATCACTCCGGCTGCCGGCAACTCAAAGGCGCCTGGTGATTGACACCCCCCGGCCCCGCTGTAAGCGGGGCCACCCCCCTCCAGGGGGGACTATCAGCCTGACTCCCATACAGTTACCGCAACCCGACGGGCGAAGCGAGCCCAGTCCCCCCTGGAGGGGGGTGGTCACGATGCGATCGGGACCGGGGGGTGTAAGGCCGGAGTACCGCGCGGCAGGTGGGCAGGGGTAGTGCGACCGATACGCTGTCCCTGGGAAATTAAAAGAGCACGAGTCCCCGCGGGGACCCGTGCTCTTTTCGTAACCGTCTGCTGCGTGGATGGTCAGACCGGGCGCGGCTGGCCGGGGATCGCCACCGGCCGCTGGGGAGCCTTGCCCTGGGCCAGCATCTGGGCGCTGGGATAGAGGTCCAGCGGGGAGTTGAGGCCTTCCTCCCAGGTAATCAGCTTGCCGGTGTAAGCGGACTCCCGGCCGATGATCGTGGTCAGGGTGCTGTCGGCGGCGAAGTCCAGGATGTCGTTGCGGGCCGCGCTCTTGCGGATCGACTCGAGCAGCACGTTGTGCTCGTAGACACTGGCGTTGGTGCGCTCACCGCGGAAGCGCCAGGTATTGGCCCCGCGGATGCCCTGGCGGCAGTCGCTCTGGCCCTGGGTGCCGATCACCAGGTTGGAGTTGCGGCTCTCGCAGTTGTCCCACTGGCGGAGCATGCAGGTCACGTGCACGCCGTTGGCGTACTCGTAGTCGACCGTCATGTTGTCGTAGATGTTGCCGTACTTGGGATCGGTGCGCTGGATGCGGCCGCCCTGGGCCAGGGCGCTCACGGGATGACCGCCCATCGCCCAGTTCATCAGGTCGATCTGGTGGACCACCATTTCGGTGATCTGGTCGCCGGAGAGCCAATCGAAGTAGTACCAGTTGCGGCACTGATACTCGAGCTGGCTCCAGGCGGGATTGGAGCCGCGATGCCAGAGGCCGCCGCCCAGGCGCCAGAGGTTGCCGGTGAGGATTTCGCCCAGCGCGCCGTCGTTGATCCGCTTGACCGTCTCGATCACGCCCAGCTCGTGGCGGGCATTGAGGCCGACCACCACCGAAAGGCCCTTCTGCTTGGCCTTCTGGGCCGAGGCGCGGATGCGGCGCACTCCGGCCGGGCAGGTGGCGACCGGCTTCTCGCAGAAGACGTGCTTGCCGGCGTTGACACAGGCCTCGTAGTGCTCGGGGCGGAAGCCGGGCGGGGTGGCCAGGATCACGTAATCGACATCGGCCTGGAGCAGCTTCTTATAACCGTCCAGCCCGGTGAACATCATCTCTTTGGTCACCTGGACATTCTTGGCCAGCGGGCCCTGGAGATCGCGATCCTCCTTCAGGGCTTTCAGGCTCTCCTCGATCCGGTCCATCCCGATGTCGGCCATCGCCACCAGCCGGGTATTGGGATCGGCCACCAGCACGTTGGAGCAGGCCCCGGTGCCGCGGCCGCCGCAGCCGACCACGCCCACCCGGATCGGCTTGTCGGGCGCCGCGTGCGCGGTGCGGACAAAGGGGAAGGCGGAGATGGCGGTGGCGGCCACGGCACCCTTGGCCAGGAAGCTGCGGCGGGAGATCGATTTTTCCTGATCCTTAGCCATGGTGAATCCTTTGTGGAAGTTGGCATTATTTCGGTAAAGCACGGGAGATGCTGGAATCTATCTTAACTTATTTCCCTCCCCCGGTCAAAATCTTTCTGCATTCGGAGGTCCCCGGCGAGGAACCTTTACACGCCGTTCAAGGTATGAGAGATTATGGCGGAGCCCTGCTCCGTGGGAGCACTCCGCCCGGGGTCGAGATCGAGGGGACCACCATGAGGGGAGGGGATGCTTCGCTGATGAAACAGCTAAATGTGAACGGGATGGTGAGGTTGCCATTGCCGATGCTGCTGATCGCGCTGCTGGCGCTGAGCGCGGCGCCGGAGGCCCGGGGCGCGGCGGCGGATGATTCCGCCATCCTCAATGACCGGCAGATCGTACAGCCCGATACCTTGCGAACCGAATCGATCAGCCTGCTCCGGCTGGGAATGGACCAGCTCGAGCAGGGCGATCCCCAACTGGCCCGGCAGACGTTCAACCGGGCGTTGGAGATCAATCCGCGGGATGCCCGCATCCATCTCGGGATCGGCCGCAGCTACCTCGACCGCAAGGCGCGAAAGCTCAGAATTCTGGAGATCATCGAGCGACTGTTCGCGCAGGACTACCTTTCCAAAGCGATCCGCAGCCTGGAGACCGCGGTCGAGCTCGACCCGGACTCCTGGGAAGCCCATTTCTGGCTGGGCTCGGCCCACATGCGCCGCCACGACCGGGAAGACCTGGAACGGGCCCGGGAACACCTGACCATCGCCCGGCGGCTGGGCGGCGACAACCGGGACCTGCGCTTCCGGCTGGCCCTGCTGCACAAGGCGCTCGGCGACATCGACAACGCCGAGCAGATTCTGTCGCAGTTGATCGGCCAGGGCGCCCCGGCCGACCCGCTGGCCGACCTGGAGCTGACCAAGATCCAGATCGCCCGCCAGAACCTCAGCGAGGCGGTGCGATACTATTGGGCCGGCCTGAAGGGGATCAGCACGCGCGAGGAGGCCCAGGCTTTTTTCGACGATATCGTGATGCTGGCCTCGCCGCAGGAGAAGAAGCAGTTCGGCGAAACCCCGCCGGAGCGGGCCATGGATTTCTTCCGCACCTTCTGGTTCGCCCGCGACCATCAGCTGGGGCTGTCGCCCGGGGTGCGGCTGGTCCGCCACTACCAGCGACTGCAGGTGGCCGATTCGCTCTACCGGGTGCCGTTCGGCGTGCGCAACCCGGCGATCACGGTCGCCGCCGAGTACTACCCGGACGAGAGCGTGCCTTACGATGACCGCGGGATCATCTACATCCGGCACGGGGCTCCGGACCTGATCCTGACCCACTCCGGCGAGGAGATTTACCCGAACCAGACCTGGATCTACCGCCAGCGCGGCCGGCAGGATTTCATCGTCCACTTCGCGGCGCTGAACGGCAACCAGGAGTACCAGTTGCTGAACGCCCTGGATGGGGCGGTGCGCAAGATCGCCGGGATGCGGAGCATGGAGGCGCGCCAGGAGCTCTATTCCTCGCGGACCGAGGTCGGCCGCGGCCTGTACTTCCGCCTGGCGAACGACCCCGATGAGCCGTTCGTGCGGATGGAGGAGTACGAGCACAACATCCAGGACCTTTCGTTCGCCCTGCGCTCGGAGACCGTCGACCGGCCGTACGCTCAGTCGCTGGCCTCGTTCTACGACCTGGTGGAGTTCCGCGGCCACCAGCGCGACAAGAGCCTGCTGGAGTTCTACGCGGGGGTCCCGGGACGGGAGATCACCTACCGCACCCGTCCGGATGGCTACATGTACGACCTGTACTACCAACTGGTGCTCTATGATCGCAACTGGCAACTGGTCGATCAGGTCGACCGCAACGAGACCATCACCAGCCGGGTCAATCCGCACGACCTGATGGACAAGCTGGTGGTGGGCCTGGGCCAGGTGGAACTGCAGCCGGGCAGCTACCGCTACTTCGTGAAGATCAAGAACGGCGAGGCGGTGGGCAATTATAACGGCGAGATCACGGTGGATGCTTTCGATGGCGACTCGTTGCAGGCCAGCGAGATCCTCACCGCCGGGAACATCGTCACCTCCGCCGCCGAATCGGGCAAGTTCAAACGGTTCAACCTGGAGGTACACCCCAATCCCTCACGGACCTTCCACCCCAGCGAGAAGGTCTACGCCTACCAGGAGATCTACAACCTGAAGCAGGACAGCCAGGGCAACTACAACTATCGCCTGACCTACGCCATCACCTCGCTCAAGCGCGACCGCAACGTGTTCGGCAAGCTTCTCGGCGCTTTCAGGACAGTCTTCGGCGCCGGAGAGGGGCGGGAGCGGGTGGTGCTGGCGGTGGACAAGAAGAAGGTGCCCGTGGCGGACCGGCTGATCCACGAGGACGTGGCAATCGACATTTCCCGGAACCCGGAGGGTCTCTACGAGCTGTCGATCAAGGTCGAGGACCTCAACGACCTGGGCCGGATGTTCAAGCGCAATACCCAGTTCATCATCAAAAAATAGACCAGCGAGCAGGGCGTGGGAGCACCGGTCCGGTCGACCGGCGGAGGGAGGGGGACGCGACCTCCCGCCGCCGGCGGCCGGGCGCGGGCCCGCCAGGCGCCCTCGGGAGAGAGAATGTCAGCCACGTCGCGGTTACGCAGCTTTTCCCCCGTTGCGGGTGTCGGCCTGATCGTGGTCCTGCTGCTAAGCGCCGGGGCGGTCGCGCCGCTGGCCGGCCAGCAGCTCGGCGCGCTGGAGAGCGATATCCCCTTCAATGTGCGCATGGCTTTCCTGCGGGGACGCACCCCGGACAGCACCCTCTGCCTGGTGACGGTCGGAGTCGAGAACCAGAACCTGCTCTTCTTCCGCAAGGAGCGCAGTTTCGAGTCCCGCTACGAGGTGTTCGTCTCGATGCGCGAGTCCTCCTCCCAGCGCCTGCATTTCCGCGGGGACTGGGAAAAGCGGATCGAGGTGCCCAGCTATGACGAGACCACGCTGGAGGACCTGTTCGCCCCGATGCAGGAGTTCTTCTACCTGCCGCCCGGCAAGTACGAGGGCTTTGTCGAGGTCAAGGACCTGCAGGCCAACACCTACGGCAACGGGCGGATCTCGGTCACTGTCCCGGACTTCCACGACAACCTGCCCAAGCTCAGCACCCTGGTTTTCTACGAGCCCGGCGAGGGCGAGTGGAACGCCGACAACGACAAGGTGCCGCTGCCCGAGGAGCCGCTGCGTCCGGCCTCCTTGAAATATCCGGCCGGAAAGCCTATATTTCTGCTGGTCGATGTTTACGCCGACACCGCGAGCATCCCCCGGGGCTGGTCCCTGACCGCCGAGGTGGTCAAGGAGCTGATGGTGTTCCCCCAGGTGATCGAGCAACTGGCCGATAGCGTGCTGGATCAGCGGCGGCTGCTCAAGATCCCGACTTCCACCATGGGCCTGGGCACCTACCGGATCGATGTCAAGCTGCGGGACCGGGAGAACAGCACCCTGGCCCGGACCACCTCGTTCGAGTTCCGGATCATCAAGAGCGCCGAGTGGGTGGACCAGAACTACGATGCCGAGGTGCGCTACCTGAAGTACCTGGCCACCGAGGGCGAGCTGCGCGGGCTGATCGAGACTCCCGGGGAGCAGCAGGCCGAGGCCCTCACCCGCTTCTGGGCCAGGCTGGACCCGGTGCCGGCGACAGCGGTCAACGAGCTCAAGGTCCAGTACTTCGAGCGGGTCGACTATGCGAACCGGCACTTTACCACCGAGCAGAAAGAGGGCTGGGAAACCAACATGGGGGAGGTCTACATCATGCTGGGGCCCCCCTCCGAGATCTACGGCAGCCGTCTGAACCAGATCTGGGTCTACGAGCGGGAGAACCTGGTCCTGACCTTCTTCAACCACAACCTGCTCAACCGGGACGAGTTCGACGAGTATATCCGCCTGCGGCGCTGGTGGCGGGAATCGAGCAGTGAGAAAGAGGAAAAGTAGCGTCCGGTGTCACCAACCATTTCCGAGACAGGAGCAGCCAACGTATGAGGCCCACACTGCGGGTGTTCGCTTCGCAGGCCCTGGTGATAGTATCCCTGTGCTTCGCCCTGGGCGGCTGCGGCCGCCAGACCGAGTCGGAGGCGGGCGATGCCGGCCAGGCGGCAGGCTCCGCCCCATCGGCCGCCGATCAGGATCAACTGGCCCTGTTGCCCGCCTCGGACCAGGCCGGGAGCTGGAAGCGCACCGCGGATGAGCCCCGCGCCTTCGTGGCCGAAAACCTCTGGGAGTACATCAACGGCGGAGCCGAGGGCTACCTGGTCTACGATTTTCAGCAGGTGGTCACCGCCGACTACGAGCACCCGGAAGCGGGTCTCCAGGCCGTGGTGGACATCTATCGCATGCGGAACGCCCTGTGCGGCTTCGGAATCTACTCGGCCGAGCGCGCCAATGGCGCCCGTTTCCTCGAAGTCGGCGCCGAGGGCTACCTGACCGCCAATGCCCTGAACTTCTGGAAGGGTTCCTACTATGTGAAGGTCACCGCTTACCAGGAGGGCGAGCGGGTGGCCGCGCCGCTGGAGGAACTGGCCCGGGCGGTCGAGGCCCGGATCGGCTCCGGCGAGGCCGCCCCGCCCGAGCTTCAGGCTTTTCCGCCGGAGGGCCTGGTCCCGCACTCGACCCGCTACCTGGCCCGCGATGTGCTGGGCCAGAGCGAACTCAGGAATGGTTTCACCGCCGACTACAAGCTCGATGACCGGGAGTTCAAGCTGTTCTTCGTCACGGCCGAGGGGGTCGAGCAGTCGGCGAAAAACTACCAGCTCTACAAGGACTTCATGCAGCAGTATGCCAAGAACCTCGTGGATCACAGCGAGGAGGAGACCCCCTGGTTCACGGCCGTGGACCCTTACTACGGCCAGGTGGTGACGATGCGGATGGGGGATGTGATGCTCGGCGTGCTGGGGCTGGATGACCCGGAGCTGGTCAATGAGTACCTGCAGCGGCTGCAGGAGAACCTGGCGGCCGGGGGCGCGGTCTGAGGTTACGCCCGGGGAGAGCAGTGGAGCCGAACCGTGACAGCTATCGCCCCGCCGACCGGCGTCGGCGCAGCCACAGTAACCGGACGGCCCAGCCGCGAGGCTTCTTCATGGGCAGCCGCACGGTCACTTTCGGCCTGCTGGCGATCACCTTCTGCGTCGCCGCGCTGATGGTCTTCAACAAGGCGCATCCGCCCGTGCTGGCCGGCCCGATCGATGATGTCTTCCGCCGTCACCGGGAGCGCCTGGTGATCATCTACGGCACCGGGGGCGAGGATGCCGAAGCTTTGCGCGACTATGCCCACAAGGTCGCCGAGCTGATGGGTCGGCGTCTGGATGCCGAGCTCCTGGTTTATCCGGACACCGAGGCCGGCCCCGAGGTGCTGGAGAACTACTCGCTGCTGCTCTACGGGCCGGTGGGGGAGAACCGGGTCACCGACCGGATGCGCGAGTCCCTGCCGTTCGGTTTCGAGGGCGATGCGGTCACCCTGGGCGAACGCCGGTTCGCCGGAAGCGACTGGCGTCTGGTGTTCGCGATCCCCAACCCGCACAACCCGAAGTACTACGCCCTGATCTACACCGCGGCCGAGGCCGCCGCGGTGGTGGGGATCAACCTGATCGAGAGCCCGAACTTCGTCCACCACGACACCACGGACTACGTGCTGGCGGTGGGCGCCGAGGTGGTCGCCCAGGGGCATCTGGCCAAGGATGGCGGGGATGGCCGCTGGAGCTTCCGGCCGGAGAGCCCGGCCGAGCCGCCGAAAGCCGCTGCGGCTGAGTGATGCCGGCCGGCTGCCCGGCAGCTGATCTTGAACCAGCGAAAAAGTTTGGGAACAGCTGTTGATCTCGATGCGGTCGCTGTCAAATCAGGATGACTTGAGGTAAGATGAACGACACCCCCCGCGCCCTCTGGCCGGCGGTTTTCCTGGCGCTGCTCGTGCTGCTCGGCTGCGCGCCGGGCGGCGGGCCCGGGGCGGCCGCCGGCCGGGATGGCGCGGCGGTCTTCCGTTTCCGCATCCCCGCCGATCCTCCCTCGCTGGACCCGATCCGCAGCGCGGACCTGGTCTCGCAGACCGTGGTCAACAACCTGTTCGATCCCCTGGTGCGGCTGGATCCTGACAGCGGCCGTCCGGTCCCGGCCCTGGCCGAGCGCTGGAGTGTCTCCGCCGATGGCCTGACCTGGCGGTTCGTGCTGCGGCCCGGGGTGCGTTTCCACGATGGGCGGCCGCTCACCGCCGGGGATGTCGCCTACTCGTTCGAGCGGCTGCTGGACCCGGCCGCCGGCGGGGTGCGGCCCTGGATCCTCGGGCCTTTGAGCGGGGCGGAAGCTTTCCGCCGCGGCGAGGCTACCCATGTGGCCGGGATCGCCACCGAGGGCGACAGCGCGGTGACCCTCACCCTGGAAGCTCCTTACGCCCCATTCCTGGTCCAGCTCTCGATGTCCGCCGCCAGCATTGTCCCGCGCGCGGTGGTGGACTCGCTCGGCCCTGACCGCTTCGGCCAGCAGCCGGTGGGCACCGGGCCGTTCCGCTTTGTCGCCTGGCGCCACGACAGCCGGATCGAGGTCGAGCGTTTCCCGCAGTATGCCTGCGCCGCGCCGCCCATCCTGGAGCGGGTCGAGTTCGTGGTGGCCCCCAACCTCAGCGTGGCCCTGGAGGCTTATCGCGCCGGGGAGCTGGACCTGCTGGACCAGCTTCCGCCGGGCCAGGTCGCCCTGGTGCGCAGACGGATGCCGGAGCACCTGCACCTCTGGCCCGGGCTCTCGGTGCGCTACCTGGGCTTCAACCTGTCCCGCGCGCCGTTCCGCGACAACCGCGCTCTGCGCCAGGCGTTCAATCTGGCGATCAACCGCGAGGCGATTGTCCGGGTGCTGGGCGAGGGGGTGGATGTGGTCTCCCACGGCGCGGTGCCGCCGGGGCTGCCCGGAAGGGACGATGCGTCGGCGGGCTGGCCGTTCGACCTGGAACGGGCCCGGACCTTGCTGGCCGAGGCCGGCTATCCGGGCGGAGCCGGTCTGACCGAGATCACCCTGCTCTACAACAATGACCCGGTGGACCGCCGGATGTGTGAGTTCGTCCAGGCCTGCCTGGCCGAGCTGGGGGTGCGGGTGCGGCTCAAGAGCCTGGAATGGGCGGCATTCCTGGCCGCGGTGCGCGCCGGGGAGGCCGAGATGTTCCGCGGCAGCTGGATCGGGGATTTCCCGGACGCCCACAACTTCCTCTATACCCTGTTCCACTCCGCCAACTGGGGCGATGCCGGCAACTACAGCCGTTTCGCCGATCCGCAGGCCGACAGCCTGCTGGCCCTGGCCGCCCGCTCGACCGACAACGAGTTGCGGGAGCGGCTCTACCGGCAGGTGGAGGGGATCGTGCTGCGCGAGGCTCCCTGGATCTTCCTGTTCCACCCCGGGCAGGTGGCGCTGCTCCAGCCGCGCTGGCAGGGCGGGGCTTTCCCGATGGCCGGGGTCTGGGCCTTTCCGTTGCACCGGGTCCATCCCGCGATGGCGGCAGGGGGCGGGCGATGATCTTTTTCATCCTGAGAAGGCTGCTGGCGCTGATTCCGGTGCTGTGGGGGATCGCCACCCTGGTGTTCGTGCTGATGTACGTGGTCCCCGGCGATCCGGCCCGGCTGATGGCCGGCCAGAATGCCGATCCGGCCACCATCGCCGCCCTGCGCGAGCGGATGGGCCTGGATCGGCCGTTGGCGGTGCGCTACGGGCGCTTCATCGCCGACCTGTCCCGGGGCGAGCTGGGCTACAGCTACCGCCAGCGAAGGCCGGTGGTGGCGGTGATCCTGGAGCGTTTCCCGGCCACCCTGCAACTGGCCCTGGCCGCGGTGCTGATCGCGCTGGCGATGGGGGTGGGGGCCGGGGCGCTGGCCGCGCTGCGCCAGGGAAAGGCCGCCGATCAGGTGGTCATGGTGCTGAGCCTGCTCGGGATCAGCACCCCGGTGTTCTGGCTGGGCCTGATGCTGATCGTGGTCTTCTCGGTTTGGCTGGGCTGGCTGCCGGTGGGCGGCTATGGCGGGCCCTGGCGGCTGGAGTACCTGGTGTTGCCGGCGCTCAGCCTGTCGGCGATCAGCACCGGCTATTTCGCCCGGATCACCCGCTCGAGCTTCCTGGAGTACCTGCGCTCGGATTTCGTGCTGGCGGCCCGGGCGCGCGGGGTGCCGGAGCGCTCGATCCTCGGCCGGCACGTGCTGCGCAATGCCGCAATTCCGCTGGTGACCGTGATCGGGACCAACCTGGCGGGCCTGCTCGGCGGGGCGGTCGCCACCGAGACCGTCTTCGCCTGGCCGGGAATCGGCCGGGCGATCTACGATGCGATCCTGGTGCGCGACCTGCCGGTGGTCGAGGGCGGGGTGATCTTCCTGGCGTTCATTTTCGTGATGGCCAACCTGGTGATCGACCTGCTTTATGCCTGGATCGATCCCCGGGTGCGGCTGCCGGGCTACCGCGGCGCGGGGGGTGAGCGATGAGGCTGCTGCCGCGGCGGGGGACCGCCGGGCTGACCATCGGGCTGGTGCTGGTGATCGTGCTGCTGGTGGCGGCGCTGGGAGCGGGCTGGCTCGCGGCGCACGGCCCTTACGAGGTGAACATCGAGCGGGTGATGGAGCCGCCCTCCTGGGAGCATCCCTGCGGCACCGACTACCTGGGCCGGGATGTCCTGAGCCGGGTGCTCCACGGGGGCAGGATCTCGCTGGCGATCGGGCTGATCGCGGTGCTGATCAGCGGGGTGGTGGGCACCGCGGTGGGGGCGCTGGCGGGCTATGCCGGCGGCTGGGTCGATGAGCTGCTGATGCGGGTCACCGACATCGTGCTGGCCTTCCCGACCGCGCTGCTGGCCCTGGCGGTGATGGCGATCTTCGAGGACCCGACCATCACCAAGATCTTCCTGGTGCTCGGCCTGGTGGGCTGGGCCAACATCGCCCGGCTGGTGCGGGCCGAGGTGATCTCGATCAAGGGCCGGGACTATGTCACCGCGGCCCGGGCGATGGGGGTGCCGCCGCTGGGGCTGGTGCTGCGGCATATCCTGCCCAATGCCCTGGGCACGCTGCTGGTGGCGCTGACCCTGGGGGTGGCGGGCAACATCCTGACCGAGGCCTGGCTGAGCTTCCTCGGACTGGGGGCCCAGCCGCCCCTGCCGAGCTGGGGCTCGATGATCACCGAGGGGCAGTTCTTCCTGACCACCCGGCCCTGGGTGGTGGTGTTCCCCGGGCTGGCGATCCTGCTGACTGTGCTCGGCTTCAACATGCTGGGCGATGGGCTGCGCGATGCGCTCGACCCGCGGCTGGGCCGTCGCCGCTAAGAGCGGGTGAAAGATGCAGGAAAGAACACAACCCCCTGTTTCCCCCTTTGCTAAGGGGGACTTTCACTGCTCACAACCCCCGGTGTCCCCCTTTGCTAAGCAGGGGGATTGCATGCACAGCCGCCCGACCGGTTGCGGCAGCGCTCGGGCCGAAGCGGGAACAGTCCCCCCTTTAGGGGGGACTTACAGCCGCAACAGACCGGCATTGGAGGGTGGCAAAGGGCCGTATCGCTTCGCTCCGGGCCTGATGGCGCAATGATTTAACCTGATTCTAGAGCAACAGCAGCCCGGACAGCCCGCGGCGGATGCGCCCGGGACAGTCGCCACGGCAGGTGGTGTCGGCCGCGCTGAGCAGCCAGGGCTCGCGGTCGGAGTTTTCCCGGGGCAGGGTGACCAGGGGAAGGCGGCGGGCGCCGGGAGCGATCCCCGGGCGCGGGTTCTGGCCGGCTTTGGCCTTGCGGAGCATCTCATCCTCCTTGATGAGGTTGGATTACCGGACAGCGGTCCATGCTGTCCCCCCGGGCCGGTCCATGGCCCGATACCCCTGATATCGGCAGATTGTCAAAGACACTTGAATCGCCGCCCGCGGGCGGCAGGGAGCAAAGTCCGATGCCCGAGCTGATCCGCCTGGTCGAGGTGACGATCACGATCTACAGTTACCTGCTGCTGGCCCGGGTCATCCTCTCCTGGGTCAATGCCAGCGATGCCAATCCCTGGGTCCGGCTGCTGGTGCGGCTGACCGAGCCCTTCCTGGCGCCGTTCCGGGCGCTGATCCCCTCGTTCGGCGGGATGGACTTCTCGCCGATTGTCGCTTTCCTGGTGCTGAGCATGCTGCAAAGAGTGCTGATCCGGCTGTTGCTGGGGGTCTGAAGCGAATCCGGGGGAGGGGGCGAAAGAAAAAAATATCCACGAAGAGCACGAAGGCGCACCAGGAAAAACTTTAGTGGACCTGCGTGTCCGGTGTGGATCAACCAGTCTTGGCAACGGGATCACTCGTAAACCAGGGCCTCGATCGGGTCGCGACGGGAGGCCCACCAGGCCGGATAGAGCGCGCCGACTCCGCCCACCAGGAAGCCCAGCACCAGGCTGCTCAGCACCAGGCCACGGGAGAACTCGACTGTCAGCAGCTGGAATTTCCACATGATCACCGCCCGGCTGGCGGTCGCCAGCAGGATCCCGCACAGGCTGCCGGCCAGGGCCAAGAGCAGGGCCTCGGTCATGATCGCGCTCAGGATGAAGCCGCGGGAGGCCCCCAGCGACTTGAGGATGCCGATCTCCCGGGTGCGCTCGACCACGGTGGTGTACATCGAGAGCAGAATCACCAGAGCGCTGATCACCAGCGCGGTGTAGTTGATCGCCCGGATGAACTGGTTGAGGGCATTGAGGTAGCTGCCCATCGAGCTGGCGATGTTGGACATGAACTGGGTTTCGACCCCCTTGAAACGGGCCGCGACCTGGGCGGCCACCCCATCGACCCGCTCCGGGCCGGTGGCGCTGACAAAGTAGAGGCTGACCCGGCCCTGCTGACTGGTGAGCTCGCTCAGCCGCTCATAGTGCATGAAGATCCGCGTGCCGACCCCGGGGCGCACGATCCCCACCACCCGGAACTGCTGCCCCAGCAGCTCCAGGCTCTGTCCCAGGCTGATTTTCTCGAGCTGGGCGATCCGGCTGTCGATGAACATCTCGTCCGGGGCCTCGATGGTTCGCCCCTCCAGGAACACCAGCTCACCGCCCAGGTCCTTGAAATTTTCCGGCTCGATTCCGAAGATGTTGTAAGGGGCCTGGCCGATGGTGGTTTTCCAGATCAGCACCGGGCTGACCGTGCGGATGCCATCGATCGTGCGCAGCTCCTCGCCCAGCTTGTAGGGCAGCACTCCCGAGCCGAACAGCAGCGGGTTGGAGCCGCTGCGGATCACCGTGATGTCGGCCCCGATCCCGCGGATGCGCTCGGTGAACTCGTTCAGCACGCCGTTGACCAGCCCCCAGAGGATCATGAACAGACAGATCCCCACCGAGAGCGCCAGGATGCTGATCGCGCTGCGCATCTTGCGCTGGCGCAGGTTGGAGAGGGCGAGTCGCAGCATGGTGCGGGTCTTTCAGCCTCGCGGCGGAAGCATCGGCCGGTTTGCCGGATGGATCTCGTTGTGTGCTTGAGCGTTACGCGCGGACAGCGGCCGGAGGTCGCATGGGTCGGCCGGGGTCGCAGGAAAGGAAATAATCTACCCGCCGGATCGCGGGATGTCAAGCCGGTTGGGCGGCGCGGGAAGCCCGGATCGGCGGGATTCGCGACAAGCAACATTGACATTGACCGGGACGGATGTTAGCTTGAGCGAATGGTTTTCCGACTTTTGAGCAGCTCGGCGCGAACGGCCGGAAGCGGAGGGAACAGGCGGATGGGAACCGAGCTCAGCAAGCACTGGACCGAGCTGCTGGCCAGAGTGCAGCAGCCCTTGCAGGAGGACCTGGCCAGGATCTCGGAGCGGATCGACCAGGTGCTGTTCGCCGATTTCCCCCCGATCAACACCGTGCTCAGCCACCTGTTCTCCCGGCGGGGCAAGCTGATTCGGCCGACCCTGCTGCTGCTGGCGGCCGATCTGCGGCGGGTGGACCCCGCGGCGGTGGCGGCCTGCGGGGCGGCGATCGAGATTGTCCACACCGCCTCGCTGGTGCACGATGACTCGATCGACCGTTCCCACTACCGGCGCGGGGTGGAGACCCTCAACTTCAAGTGGGATGACCGTACCAGCGTCATCATCGGCGACTACCTGCTGTCGCGCGCTTTCGTGGAACTCTCGGGGCTGGGCAAAGTCGAGGTGGTCAGGGAACTGGCCTGGGCCTGCCAGAACCTGGCCCGGGGCGAGATGCGCCAGATGCTGCTGGAGGGCAACCTCGCGGTGACCGAGCAGGAGTATTTCGACTTCATCCGCGAGAAGACCGCCGCGCTGTTCGGGGCCACCTGCCGGATGGCGGGGCTGCTGAGCGGGGAGAGCCGTTCCGAGCGCCTGCGGGAGTTCGGGATGCTGTTCGGCTCGCTGTTCCAGATCACCGATGACCTGCTGGACTATGTCGGGCTGTCGCCGGAGATCGGCAAGCCCACCGGCAATGACCTGCGCGAGCGCAAGATGACCCTGCCGCTGATCTACGCGATGCAGGGGATGGACAGCGCCGCCCGCGCCGAGGTCCGGCGGCTGTACACCGCCGAGCGGCTCGGCGACCGCGAGGTGGCGCGACTGCAGCAACTGGTGGCCGAGCATGGGGGGCTCGACCGTTGCTGGGACCGGGTGGTGGAACTGGCCGAACAATGCCGTCGCCTGCTGGAAACTATCCCCGGCGGGCCGGCTTCACGTTTGCTGGAACTGGTGGAGATCGTTGTCGAACGTGACCGCTGACTGGAAGAAGAAAATCATCCTGCTGCTGGTGCTGGCGCTGCTGGTGGCGGGATTGAAGTACTACGGGACCCGGGTGCTCCAGGGCGGAGAGGAAGCCGATGCCATTCCCGCCTATGTGTTCGATGGGTTCGCGATGGGCGGCCTGCTGACCATCAAGATCAGGACCGACCGCCAGGAGCTGGCGGAACGGGCCGCGGACAGCGCCCTGGCGGAGGTCCATCGGCTGCACCGGATTTCGATCCCAAGGACCCGGAGAGCGAGCTGTGCCGGCTCAATGCCGCCCGAGGCAGCGGCCGGGCGGCGCCCTTGAGCCCGGAGATGGCCCTGGTGCTGCGGCGGGCGCTGCAGATCCGTGAGCTGTCCGGCGGGGCGTTCGACCCGGGGCTGGGCGAGCTGACCCGGCTCTGGGGCTTCAGCGAGGACAAGCAGAGCTACCGCGCCCCGGATTCGAGCGTGATCGAGGGGCTGCGGCAGAACCTGATCTTCAGCCGCGACATCCGGCTCACCGCGCAGGGGGACTCGGCGGTGATCGGTCTGCGCAGCGGCGCGCTGGACCTGGGCGGGATCGCTCAGGGCTACGCGGTGGACCGGGCGGTGGCGGTGCTCAAGGCGCAGGGGATCAGGCACGCCCTGGTCAACCTCACCGGCGAGATCGGCGTGCTCGGGGTCGGCGCCAATGGCCACAGCTGGCGGGTGGGAGTGCAGCACCCGCGCCAGACCGACCGGCACATCGGGGTGATCGAGCTGACCGAGGGCACCTTCGTTGCCACCTCCGGTGACTACGAGCGTTTCTTCATCCAGGATGGCCGGCGGTTCCACCACATCCTCGACCCCGCCACCGGCTACCCGGCGGACCGGGGCGCGGTGGGGATCACGATCCTGGCCGGCAACTGCCTGGATGCCGATGCCATGGCGACCGCGGCGTTCGTGATGGGGCCGCAGGCCGGGATCGAGTTCCTGGACAGCCTGGGGATCAAGGGGCTGATCGTTTTCGCCGCGGATGGCAACACCGCGACCGGCGACACCCTCGACTACCGGGCGACCGAAAGCTTCCTGCGGCTGATGCAGCCCGATCTGGCGGGCCAGCCGCTGCAGTAGTCTCACGGATTGGACCCGAGGGGGCGCGATGAGCCGGCAGTTCAGGCTGCCACCCCTGATGACCTTGATCGACCTGTTGCTGCTGCTCGCGGTGGGCGGGGTCGGGGCGATGATCTATGCTCAGCGGCTGGGCTGGTCTCCGTCCTCAGGGGCAACTCTCCAGGCGGTGGTGCGGGTGGGCGACCAGGTGGTCGCCGCGCCGGAGCTGGCCCGCGACACCACGATCACGATCCATGGGGCGGCGAGCGAGCTGACCGTGGTGGTGGAGGGCGGCGCGGCGCGGATCAGGGATGCCGGCTGCCCGCTGGGGATCTGCGAGCGGATGGGCCCGGTCAGTCGGCCCGGCCAGGCGCTGGTCTGCGCGCCGAACAAGGTGCTGGTGCGGGTCCGGCAGACCGGCGGCGACGCCCCGGCCGGGGCGGATTCGAGTGGGATGGATGCCTTGAGCCGCTGAGGCGGCCGAGCTGGGCCCAAGAGGAGCGAAAGTGGCGGAAGCGATCGCGATCCGGGACCGCAGCCAGGTACGCCGCCGGATCGAGGCTTTGAGCCTGGTGGCGATGGCGACAGTTTTCGAGCTGGTGCTGTTCGCGCTCGACTCGGCGATCCCCAAGCCGGTGCCCTGGATGAAAGTCGGGCTGGCGAACATCGTCACCCTGGCCCTGCTGGTCTGTGTCAACTGGCGGGTGGCGTTCGCCGTGCATCTGCTGCGGATCCTGGTCGGGGCGGTGTTCCGGGGCGGGCTGTTCACCCCGTTTTTCCTGCTGAGCTTCGCGGGCGGAATGGTTTCGTTCCTGGTGATGGCTCCGGCGGTGTGGCTGGCGATGCCGCAGCTGGGGTTTGTCGGAGTGAGCCTGCTGGGGGCGCTGGCGCATAACTTCACGCAACTGGCCCTGGTCTCGGCGGCGCTGTCCAACGCCGCGGTGGTGACCCTGCTCTGGCCGCTGGTGATCCTGTTCAGCCTGATCTACGGCGTCTTTACCGGTTTCAGTTGCTACCATTTCTGCCGCCGCATCCCGGCGCTGGCCGATGGGCGCCTGCTGGCCGAGCCCCGGCCGGCCGGGGACCGGTGCCCCGGGAGTCCCCCTATCTGAAGGAGGTAGTAGCCTTGCAGCGCAAGCGTGTTGGAATCTACCTGGTGATCCTGATCATCGGCATGCTGATCGGTTCATACCTGGGCGAGGTGCTGACCTCGTTCATGCCGGATGGGGTAGCCAAGGATTTCTTCCTCACCTCCGCGGTCGGCCGGTTCGGCCCGGTGGCGCTCGACCTGAACGTGATCGCGCTGACCCTGGGGCCGCTGCTGGTCAAGTTCAACCTGGTGAGCCTGCTGGGGCTGCTGATCGCCTACTACCTCTTCAAGTCGTTTGTCTGAGGCCCGGCCACGCGCAGTGCCGCCGGACCCAACGGCAATGGAAAGGCCATCCCCCGCGCGCCGGGAGACGGCCTTTGCTTTGTCAGGTATCGCATCGGCGGAGACTGCCGCCGTGCGATTCCCTGATGCTCTGCTACTGCAGAATCAAGAAGATATTATGTCATGATCCGCTTGAGGAGGGGACCTCGGCTTGACACCCCCCGGCCCCGCTGACAGCGGGGCCACCCCCCTCCAGGGGGGACTGTTCCCGTTTCAACCCGGGCGGTCAGGTGGTGGAAATCTTGTCATCCCGAATGGTCGTTCGGCAGCTACCATCAAACAAGCGAAAAAGTTTGGGAAGGTGGGAGGGGGGGGGGGAGGGCGCCGGGGGAGGGCGGAAAACCTTTTTCAAAAGGTTTCCGCCCTCCCCCGGAAAGTAATTTGCTGTTGAAGTTGGATCAGTCGAGCGAGACCCGATTGCGGCCGGTGTGCTTGCTGCGGTACATCAGCTCGTCCGCCCGGCGCACCAGGGCCTCCCGGTCCAGCTCCCGCTCGGCATCGGCCTGCACTCCCCCGATCGAGACGGTCACCTGCAGCGGCCCGCCCTCGCACTCGATCAGGGTGCGCTCGACCCCGGCCCGCAGTTTTTCGGCCACCAGCAGCAGCTCCTCGCGATGGACATTGAGGATCAGGGCCAGGAACTCCTCGCCGCCCCAGCGGCCGAGGATGTCCGAGCAGCGGATGGCGGTGCTCATCACCTGGGCGGTGGTCCAGAGCACCCGGTCGCCGACCTCATGCCCATAGCAGTCGTTGACCTGCTTGAAGTGGTCGATGTCGATGAACAGCAGCCCGAAGCTCAGGCCGTAGCGCCGGTACTCATCGACCTTGCCGGTGATCGCCCGCTCCAGGTAGCGGCGGTTGGCCAGGCCGGTCAGCGGATCGATCATCGCCAGTTTCCTGAGGCTTTCGATCACGCTGCGGGCGGCGATCCGCGAGGAGTTGTCGTGGAAGATCAGCACCGCGCCGGTGGTCGCGCCGCCCAGGTCCCGCAGGGCCTCGATCCGGGTCGAGACCGGCACCCGGTGGCCATCCCGGTGGCGGATGAAGTAGTCGCCCTCGCGGGGCTGGCCATCGACCAGGGTTTGCTCCGCCAGGCAGTCCACCCGGCAGTGGGGCTCGCCCCGGCCATCGGTGTGGGCCAGCACCTCGAAGCACAGGCCGCCATCGACCACCTCCGGGCCGGACCAGCCGGTGATCCGCTCGGCGGCCCGGTTCCAGTAGTTGATCCTGCGGTCGGGACCGATGCAGCAGATCCCATCGTAGAGCTTGTCCAGCAGGTTCTTGTAGTAATCATCCCCGAGGATGGTCGCCACCGGGACACTCCCGTGTTCGGTCGCCTGGCCTCAGTTGCCGGAGGTAGCGGTCTGGTTGACCGAGTCCTGGGCCGGCGGCCGGCGCAGGTCCTCGATCTTGGTGCCGCCGATCAGTTCCTGGGTGAACAGGCTGAACATGGTCTGCATCTGCTGGGAGCGGACCTGTTCGGCGATCTGGGCGCGGTTCTGCTGGAAGCGCTGCATGTCGGGCTCGGTACGGCTGTTCACCTGCAGCAGGTAGAAGTCGTCATCGACCTCGACCAGTTGGCTCCTGGCGCCCACCGGCAGGCCGAAAGCGGTGCCGATGAAGGCGTTGTTGCGGCCCACCTCGGGCAGGCCGGCCATCCGGGAGAACTCGGCCGGGCTCTGCAGGATCAGGCCCTTGGCCACGGCGAAAGCCTCGAGGTTGGGATAGCCGGCGTAGTCGCCCATCATCCCGGCGATCAGCTCGCCGGCCAGGGACCGCTTCTTCTCGACCATCAGCTTGCGGCGGATGAACTCCCCGGCCTCGGCCAGCGGGACCTGTCCGCTCGACTTGCGATCGGTGATCCGGGCCACCAGGATCGCGCTCGAACCCGGGGCGGCGGCATCGAAAGTGGAGACCTGGATCGGGTAGCTCAACTCGCCCTGCTTGGAGCCGTAGAGGAAGTCCAGCAGCTCGCGGTTGCCGGCGAACGGAGCGGGGATCTGGCTGCCGATCGGGAAGCTCGGGGTCTGCATGACCTGGTAGCCGCTGTCGGCGGCGACCCGGGTGAAAGCGCCCTCGCCGCCATCGCGCATCAGGTTGCGCAGGGCCCGGGCCTGGCGCTGCATGTCCATCGCCCGGCGGGGGCCGGGCTGGATCTGGCGCAGGATGTGGCTGGCCTTGACCAGCTTGTCGCCATCGAGCGTCTTGACACTGTCGACCCGCACCAGCTGGCAGCCCATGGTGGTGAGGGTCGGGCCGGCGAGCTCGCCGGCTTTAAGCGACAGCGCCAGCTCGACCAGCTCCTGATCCGCGAGGTCACCCTGCTTGATCCAGCCCAGGTTGCCGCCGACACTGGCCAGCGGCCCTTCCGAGTACTGCAGCGACAGGGTGTCCCAGTTGGCGCCCTGGGCCAGTTTTTCCCGGACCATCCGCAGGGTGTCCATCGTCGCGGCGCTGTCCTGGCTGCCCGCGGTGAGCGGGATCAGGAGGTACTCCATCGCCGCCATCTCCGGCCGCTCGAACTCCTGCGCGTGCTCCTGGTAGTAGGCCTGCACTTCCTCGTCCGTGACCGAGACCCGGTCATCGGCGACCAGCGAGTCGGTGGGGAAGTGGATGAAGCTGACCTGGGCCCGCTCATCCATCGCCTTGTAAGCGCGTTCGAGCTCGGCATCGGTCAGCTTCTGGAGCGAGGCGATCTCCATGTAGAGCTCGAAGTTGGGGATTTTCTCCCGGGCATCGCGCTCGAGCTCCAGCACCAGGCCGGCGGCCTGGGGGTTGGTCAGCAGGGCCAGGTACTTGTCGTAGTCGAACCGCCCATCGGTCTGCAGCGAGGGTTCGCGCATCAGCTCGGGCAGGGGGTTGGTCTTGACATACTCGATCACCTCGGAGTTGGTGACCTTGATCCCGTGCCGGTCGAGCACCTTGGCCAGCACCACCTCGTTGATCATCTCCGACCAGACCTGGTCGGCGACCTGATCGATCTCCCAGGCCGAGAGGGTGGCGCCCTGGCGCTGGCTGGTGATCATGTCCACCCGGCGCTGGACCCGCTGCTCGAAAGTGGCGCGGCTGATCTGCCGGCCATCCACCGTGCCGGCGTACTGCATCCCCCGTATCTCGTCCTGGTTGCGCTGGGCCAGGTACTCGTCCAGCCCGGTCAGAGTGACCGCCATCCAGCCGACGAAGAAGAAGATGAGGACATAGAAGATGATTTTCATATTGTTGCGGAATGTCTGCATCATGGCTGGCCGAACCTCGTTGATTGACCTGGTGTCTTGCCGCCCAGCGTACGACCGGCGGCGGAAGCTGGATGAATTTTCGTGGTCGAACGGTCCTGACTGGCTGAAAACTTTCGGCCGCTTACCGAGATGCGACCGATGGAATCCGATAATATTTTGTTTGCGGCTTAAAAAATCAAGTATTGTGTTAAGCCGGGAGGGTTGATCCTGCCCCGGGGCGACCGGGAGAGGGGCGGGAAACATTGACTTTCGGCCATTTGCCCGCTATTATTCAGCATTATATTAGCAAATTTGCGTAAAAACGCCCTATTTTCAGCACTACCGAGGTGTTATACCCGGCGGCGGGCAGGTGGTTTCCTCCGCCGCGCCATGTTTCGATGCGGGAGCCGGTATCGTGGATATCCTGGAAGAAATCAGGGCGCTCGAGGGCCGTTTCTCCCGCTCGCCGGATTCCCGGCTGTTCCTGCCGCTGGCGGACGCCCTGCGGCGGGCCGGGGAGCGCCAGCGGGCGATCCGGCTCTGCAGCGAGGGGCTGGAGAAGTTCCCGGATTCCGGGAGCGCCAGGATGCTGCTGGCCGAGTGCCTGGAGGAGGAGGGGCGCACCGGGGAGGCGGCTGAACATTACCGGCGGCTGCGGGAGCAGGACGGCGAGAATGTCGAGGTGCTCCACCGCCTGGCCCGGCTGGCCCAGCACGAGGGACGGGTCAAGGAGGCCCTCGCGCTGGAGCGCCAGGCCCAGCAGCTCGAGTTCGGCGGAAGGGAGCTGGCGGTGCAGACCCTGGAAATTTCGGCCGACCGGCTGCCGGTCCAGGTGGAGCGCGATGACGATCCGGATGGCGGGCTGCCGGAGCTGCCGGAGACCCCCGGCGAAAGCGCGGCGGTCGAGGAGGAGCTCTCCGGCGACACCTTCCTGACCGAATCGCTGGCCGACATCTACCGCCTGCAGGGCCACCGCGAGCAGGCCGCCCGGATTTACCGCACCCTGCTCGAACAGGACAGCGGGCGCGAGGACCTGCGCCGCAAGCTGCGCGAGGTGACCGGCGCCGATGCCCCGCCGCCCGCGACCGCGACCGGCGCGGCCCCCGATTTCGAGGAGTTCGCCGCGACCGCGGGCGCCGGCATCGAACGGCGGATCGACAACATCTTCCAGTTCCTGATGGGCGAGACCGATGCCCTGGAGCTGGAGGGCGCCACGGTGGGAGCCGGGAGCGCGGAGCGCGGCGGGGCGGGACAGGGCAAATTCCTCGAGCTGGTCGAACGCTGGCTGGCGGACTTGCGGTCCGGGAAGGAGCGGCGATGAAGACCGTGGCGGTGGTGAACGGCCCCAACCTGAACCTGCTCGGCACGCGGGAGCGGGGGATTTACGGCGGGACCACCCTGGAGGAGATCTGCCAGGGGCTGGAACAGGTTTTTACGGGCCGCTGCCGGCTGCTGTTCTTCCAATCCAATGGCGAGGGTGAGCTGGTGGGCTGGATCCAGAGCCTGGCCGGGAGGGCGGATGGGGTGGTGATCAACGCCGGGGCCTACACCCACACCAGCATCGCGCTGCGCGACGCCCTGCTGGCGGTCGGGCTGCCGTTTGTCGAGGTGCACCTTTCGAACATCTTCTCCCGCGAGGAGTTCCGCCATCACTCCACTCTGGCGGACCGGGCCGTGGGAGTGGTCTGCGGCTTCGGGCCCACCGGCTACGAGCTGGCGGTGAACGGCCTGCTCGGCGCGTTGGGCTGAGGCCCGCGCGCGCTTTCCGCCGCCGGGCGGACCGGATCCATTCGACGTCATCAGCAGCTGGATCACAAGCACTTTCAGGAGGTTTCAGTTGGCATCGACGGGTGATTTCAGGAACGGTTTGGTGATCGAGTTCGAGGGCCAGTTGATGGCCATCGTCGAGTTCCAGCATGTCAAGCCCGGCAAGGGCGGGGCTTTCGTGCGCACCAAGCTGAAGAACATCTCGACCGGCGCGGTGGTCGAGCGGACTTTCCGCGCCGGCGAGAAGGTTCAACGAGGTGCGCCTCGGAGCGCAGGCCGCTGCAGTACCTGTACAACGAAGGGCAGCATTTTATTTCATGGACATCGCCAGCTACGAGCAGTTCCCGATCCCGCCGGCGATCATCGGCGAGCAGGTGAAATACCTCAAGGAGAACCTGCGAGGTGACCGGGCTGTTCCACGAAGGACAGCATCATCGAAGTGGAGCTGCCGTTTTTCGTGATCTCAAGATCGTGGAGACCGATCCCGGGCGTGCGCGGCGACACGGCCAGCGGCGGGACCAAGCCGGCCAAGCTGGAAACCGGCGCGGTGGTCAACGTGCCGCTGTTCGTCAATGTGGGCGAGCGGAATCAAGGTCGACCGCCGGACCAACACGTATCTTGAACGGGCCTGAACCGATCCGGCGGTGAGCCGGGTCGTGTTCGTCGGGCGAGTCGCCTCTTGAGCTGGGCTTCAATCAACAACCGCAGAAAAGGAATTCCCATGGATGTAAGATATCTCAAGAAATTGATTCAGATCGTCGAATGCAGCGGGATCAGTGAGCTGGAGATCGAGGACGGCGGGTCGAAGGTGCGGATTGTCAAGTCCGCCCAGGCCGGGCATGGGGCGCATGCTGTCCCAGTGGCCGCGGCGATGCCGTTCTACCTGCCCGCGCCGTCCGCGAACCCCGGGGCCGCCGCGGCGTCCGCCCGGGAGCAGGCCCCCGCCGTGGCGGATGGCAAGCAGGAAGACAGCAAGCTGTGGAGGTCAGCTCCCCGATGGTCGGGCACTTTCTACCGCGCCCCCAGCCCCGGCTCCGATCCCTTTGTCGAAGTGGGCGACCGGGTGGCGGTCGGCCAGACCCTCTGCATCCTCGAGGCGATGAAGATCATGAACGAGATCGAGAGCGAGGTCGCCGGTATGGTCCGGAAGATCTGCGTGGAGAACGGCCAGCCGGTGGAATTCGGCCAGCGGCTGTTCCTCGTCGAGCCGGCGGTGGAGCTAGCCGAATGTTCAAGAAGGTCCTGATCGCCAACCGCGGCGAGATCGCCCTGCGGGTCATCCGCGCCTGCCGGGAGCTGGGCATCAGCACCGTGGCGGTCTACTCCGAGGCGGACCGCGACTCGCTGCACGTGCGCTTCGCCGACGAGGAGGTCTGCATCGGCCGCGCCCCGGCCTCCGACAGCTACCTCAACATCCGCACGCATCATGGCCGCGGCCGAGATCACCGACGCCGACGCGATCCATCCCGGCTACGGCTTCCTGGCCGAGAACGCCGAGTTCGCCGAGATCTGCGCAACGCAGCCGGCTATCATGTTCATCGGCCCGACCCGCGACAACATCCGCCAGATGGGCGACAAGGCCACGCGCGCAAGAAGCGATGATCGAAGGCCGGCGTGCCGGTCGTTCCCGGCAGCGAGGGCGTGCTCCGGGATGCGAGGCAGGCCCTGAGCATGGCCGCGCGAGATCGGCTACCCGGTGATGCTCAAGGCCGCGGCCGGCGGCGGCGGCAAGGGCATGCGCGTCGTCCGCAACGACGAAGGAGCTGGCCAACGCTTCCCGATCGGCCCAGGCCGAGGCCGAGGCCGCTTTCGGCAACCCGGACCTCTACCTGGAGAAGTACCTCGACGAGCCCCGCCACGTCGAGATCCAGATGCTGGCCGACCAGCACGGCAACGTCGTCCACCTCGGCGAGCGCGACTGCTCCATCCAGCGCCGCCACCAGAAGCTGATCGAGGAGTCGCCCTGCCCGGTGATGACCGCCGGAGCTGCGCCGGAAGATGGGCGAGGCCGCGGTGCAGGGCCGCGGAGGCGATCGGCTATGTCGGCGCCGGGACGATCGAGTTCCTGCTGGACAAGGACGGAATTTCTACTTCATGGAGATGAACACCCGCATCCAGGTCGAGCACCCGGTGACCGAGATGGTGACCGGGCTGACCTGGTCAAGGAGCAGATCGCGTCGCCGCGGGCGAGAAGCTCGTCGTTTCAGCAGGAGGACATCCGGCTGACCGGCCACGCCATCGAGTGCCGGATCAACGCCGAGGACCCCGAGCCGCAATTTCATGCCCTGCCCGGGCGACGATCACCAGTTACCACCTGCCCGGCGGCCCCGGCGTGCGGGTGGACACCCACGTCTACCCGGCTACACCATCCCGCCGTACTACGACACCCTGCTGGCCAAGCTGATCGTGCACGGCCGCAACCGGGACGGAGGCGATCAGCCGCCTGCGCCGGTCCCTGGATGAGTTCGTGATCCTGGGCATCCCGACCACGATCCCGTTCCACCAGGAGATCATCAACGACCCGCGGTTCATCTAGGGCGAGGTGGATGTGCAGTTCCTCGGCTGAGGCCCTTTCCGCCGTGATTACCGCCTGACCCCGGCCCCGGTGGGCGCCGGGGTTTTTCCTTTGGGCTCTTGACAATCCGCCCAGGTTATGGCAGAATAGCGAAGCGTTGCAATTCTCTCCCACCCCCCGCAACTTTTTTTGAAACGGGCAAGTTGGAAGGGCCTTCCGGGCCTGTCCCGCCCGGAGTCGAGCCCTCTCTTTCATGCTTGTCTTGCTTGTCTCGCCTGCTGCTCGTCCTTTGCTAGCGGCGGAAGCGGATCATTGGATCGGAACCCAGACTCGCCCGCGGTTGCGCCGATCCGGCCCAGGCCCTGCCCTGGCCGGCTTTCAGGGTTTCCGGCCGGGCGACGGGGGGCCGGACTGCAACTCCGCGGGAGATAATGTTACTGCGGCAGTAACAATCCGGCGGGCCAGCGGAGGAGCTCCACGCGGATTTGGAAGGATAAGTGTTTGAGGACACGCCTGTTGTAATTTGACGAGAAAGGGATGGTTTCTGGCATAGATATTGATATTAAGTATTCTGACATTTCTCCAACGAAGGGGGGAGTATGCCTGCCATGGTCCGGTTTCGCAAGGAGGGTTCGCTGGTGACATCACGGAAGCTGTCGATCTTGCTGCTGGCATTCTGTCTCTCGTTCGCCGGGGTCGCCCTGGCCGTCGAGGAAGACCACACCTGGTCGCTCAGCGGCGAGCTGGCCGGCCAGAATTCCGCGATCAAAGTCGGTGTTCAGAACACCGTCGCGCTGTCTGCCTTCAACGTGTTCATCCGCACCGACACCACCAAGGTCAAGTTCGCCGGGACCTCCCAGAAGCTGGGTCGGGCCGTGGATGTGAACTACTCGCTCAATGCCTCGATCAATCCCAGCCAGCCGCGGGCGGTCCAGCTCTTGGGCTATGCCAATCTCAGCAACCCGGTGGATCTGCCGACAGGCTCGGGAGACATCATCAGTGTCCGCTTCAATGTCAAGAGCGGGGTGCCGGCCGGGACCGTGATCCGGATGAAGCTGACCAAGCTGGACAGCACGGTCGTGCTGGCCACCCAGGATTTTGTCGTGCAGGATGCCGGGGCCGGGCTGCAGTTGCAGCCGCTGCAGAGTTCCGCGGTCAACCTCGGCCGCGGCTTCGATTTCACCCTGCGCACGGCCGATGCGACCCTGACCGGGCTCACTTTCGCGATGCCGCAGTCCCCGGGCGCCGGGGCGGCGCTGGACCCCGCCACCGGGCGGTTCACCTGGACCCCGGCCGCCGGGGGCAGGTTCCCGGCGCTGTTCACGGTGACCAACGGCTCGTTGATGGATTCCCTGGCGGTGACCCTCAAGGTCAATCGGGCCCCGGTGCTGCCGGAGATCGCCAGCCGCGAGGTCACCCTCGGCCAGACCCTGACCCTCAACCTGCAGGCGACCGATGCCGACCAGGACACTCTGGTCTATCGCCGCATCTCGCCGATCACCCTGGCCGGGGCGACCCTCGACAGCCTGACCGGGGTGTTCCGCTGGACCCCGGCCGCCGCCGCGACCATTACCATTATCTTTGAGGCCAGCGACCGCTCCGTTTCCGACTCGGTGACTGTCCAGCTCACCGCCGCCGCGGCCAATCTGCCGCCGGTCTGGAACGTGACCGCGGACACCCTGCGCCTGATCGAGGGGCAGGCTTTCAGCCAGGCTTTCACCGCCCCGAGCGATGAGAGCCCGAGCACCCTGACGATCTCGGCGCTCAACCTGCCGACCGGCGCTCAGTTCACGGCCTCGACCCGCACTTTCGCCTGGACTCCGGGGATGACCGCGGCCGGCACCTACCAGTTCACCCTGCTGGCGGTCGACAACAACAGTCAGCGCGCGACCAAGCTGGTTACGGTGGTGGTGGCGGATGTCAACCGCGCTCCGGTGCTGACTGTGGCCGCGAGCACGGTGTGGGCCCGCCGGGGCGCGACCGTCTCCTTTCCGGTGTCGGCCACCGACCCGGATGGCCAGGCGGTAGTCTTGAGCGCGCTGAACCTGCCCACCGGCGCCAGCTTACGCGGCAGCGAGTTCTTCTGGTCCGCCGCGGTCGCCGGCACCTTCGACCTGAGCATCATCGGCTCCGATCCGGCCGGGCTGGCGGACACGGTCCAGGTGCAGCTCGTGATCGAGGATGTCAACAGCGCGCCGTCGTTCCAGCCGGTGACAGTCGCGCCGGTCGAGGCCGGGGCGGCGGTCAGCTTCCAGGTGCAGGCCACCGACCCGGATGGCGACCAGCTCAGCTACTACATCATCCCGACCCGCAGCGCCGCCGGCGACTCGATCAGCATTCTCAGCCGCGGAGCCACGTTCAGCGGGCAGAGTTTCAGTTGGACCCCGGCCACCGGCGACATCGGCTCGAACGTGGTCACGTTCGGGGCGCGTGACCCGGGCGGCCTGATCGCCCAGCTGCAGGTGACCATAGTTGTCAACGGCCTCGGGCTGTCGGCCCCGCCGCAGTTCTTCGCTTTCGGCGACACCACGATCAGCGAGGGGCAGCAGTTCAGCTTCCCGCTGCCGCTGCTCAATCAGTCGCGTACCGGCTTCAAGTTCTGGGCGATCGGCCTGCCGACCGGCGCCGTTTTCGACACCATTTCCGGCACCCTGAGCTGGACTCCGACCCTGACCCAGTCCGGCAGCTACGCGATCACGTGCGGGGTGACCGACCGCAACTTCCAGGACATCAAGGAGCTGCGGATCGCGGTCGACGAGGTGGATGTGGACCCGGTGCTCTCGACGGTCGGGGCGCTGACGATCCGGGAGGACAGCCTGCTCAAGCTGACCCTGGTCGGCCGCGATGTCAGCGGCGACCCGGTCAGCTTCGAGGCCGGCGGGCTGCCGGCCGGGGCGGAACTGTTCGCCAATGGCTTGCTGCAGTTCCGGCCGACCTATGACCAGTCCGGCCAGAGCCAGGTGACTTTCACGGTCACCGATGTTCATGGCAAGAGCGACTCCGAGGTGGTCACCCTGGCGGTGACCGATGTCAACCGTCCGCCGGTGCTGGTCGTCGAGAACCAGACCGGGACCGAGGGCGAGCCGCTCTCGTTCACCGTGAGCGCCAGCGATCCGGATGGTGCGGCGGTCACTCTCGCCCAGTCCGGCCTGCCCTCCGGGGCGACTTTCGTTGCCGCCACCGGGGCGGTCAGCTGGACCCCGGGCTCGACCCAGGGCGGCCTTTATCATGTGGTCTTCACCGCCTCGGATGGCCAGGTGGATGGGATCGACCGCGACACGGTGGTGATCGCCATCGGCGGTGTCAACCGGCCGCCGGTGCTCGACCAGATCGGTGACCTGGTGGTCAACGAGGGCGGGTCGCTGAGCTTCCAGTTCGTGGCTGCCGATCCGGACGCCGACAACCGGGTGACCCTGACCGCCGTGGACCTGCCGCAGGGCGCGCAGCTTGCTCAGAGCGGCGCCAACCCTGTTACCGGGACAGTGACATTCGCCGCCGGGTACCGCCAGCAGGGGGTTTACCGGGTCAAGGTGACAGCGACCGACAATGATCCGGTCGAGCCGCTCAGCGCGAAACGGAATTTCAAGCTGGAGGTGATGGATCTGAACATCGCTCCGGTGTTCACCGGGGCTCTGTCCGGCGCGGGCGAGCTGCGGCGCACGATCACTGAGGGCGAGACCCTGGAGCTGGCGGTCACCGCCGAGGACCAGGGCGGCGATGCCCTGACTTTCGCGGCGATGGGCTTGCCGCGGCGGGCGGTGGCTTACCTGGAGAGCAGCCCGCGCAAGCTGGTGTTCACGGCCGACTATGACCAGGCCGGCGAGTACAGCTTCCAGGTTTCGGTCAGCGATGGGCAGAACGTGGTCAACAAGCTGGTACGGGTGACAGTCACCGAGCTCAACCGCACCCCGCGGGTGGTCCAGATCCAGGACCAGTACGTGCGGGACGGGCAGGCGATCTCCTTCCAGGTGGCGGCGACCGACCTCGATGGCGATGCCCTGACGATCGGCACCGCGGGACAGGTGCCGTTCCTGACCCAGGGGACCAATCCGCCGGCCAGGTTGCGGGATGGCAATGTGTTTTTCTTCGACACCGGCCTGCTGCCGGTGGGCCAGCCGATCCCCAGCGCCTTCTTCAAGTTCTGGGCGGTGGATGCCCGCGGCGCGGTCAGCGACACGGTGGCGGTGGAGATCGTGATCGAGCGCACCGACAGCACCAGCCTGACCAGCTCCTCTACCTATAATAATAGCTCGCTCGGGATTCGCGGGCTGGGCTATCGCAACTCCTCCAGCTCGAGCATCAATTCGGTGTTTTCGGCGGCTTCCGGTTTCTTCCAGAACCTGCCGCGGCCGACCCTGCTCGCCGCCGCGGGCGAGGAGGAGAGTCCCAAGCAGCGCCAGGGGGTCTATACCTTCCTGGCCGGGGACCTGACCAGCCAGTTCTATGGCATCCGTCGCGGCTGGGGGCTGGACCTGACCGCCCTGACCGCCTCCACCGGCGCCAGCACGGTGGTCACCCTGAGCTACTTCCAGGATGATCTGCCCACCGAGGTCCCGAACTTCACCGAGGACAAGATCCGGGTCTTCGGCTACAAGGAAGCGACCGGGAGCTGGGTGCTGATGGACAGCGTCACTGTCAAGGCCGATTCCAACCTGGCCACCTTCAGGATCACCGACTTCACCATCACGCGCTATACGCTGGGCGCGGTGCTGGATGTGATCGCGCCGATCATCTCCGATTTCAAGGTCCTGGGCGGCGCTTACACGGTCAACGCCGTCACGCTGGACACCCTCTACAACCTGGGCGGCAGCTACACGTTCCGGCTCAATGTCACCGATGATGAGCTGCTGGATGACAGCCACGCCGCGGTCATGCTCTATTACCGGCTGGAGGGCCAGAGCGCTTTCACCGAGCTGGCGCTGGCCCGCTCCGGGGTGAACCTGTTCTCGGTCCTGGTCCAGCAGGCTGTTCAGAGCGGCTCGGTGATCGAGTACTACGTCGCCGCCGCCGACAAGATGAACACGGTGACCTCACCGGTGGGCGCGCCCGGCCAGTTCTATCGCCTGGTGCTGTCGGAGCCGACCTTCCAGCCCGGTGATGTGGACCAGAGCGGGGTGATCAACATTTTCGACCTGCTCGACCTGCTGCGGGTACTGGGCGGCAGCAAGCCGGATGGCCCGAGCTCGGATGTGAATGTCAATGGAAAGACCGACATTTTCGATCTGCTGGAACTGCTCAGGAAACTGGCCGGTTGACAGCGAATGCAACTTGCTCCCGCAGTTTTTTCAGAAATCGACTCGGTTGGCAGCTCAGGAGGTGATCCAATCCAGGAAAGACAATGGTTCCATGCTGTAATTGTTGCTTGTTTCTTGACGAAAAATTCTTGACAGAGGTTTTGGACAGAACTATAATTAACGCACTATGGGGAATTTTTGAAGGTGCCGTTCCGCGCGAAGATTTCGCAAGTGATTGGAAATGCTCAAGTTAGTTAAAGAAGGCCCCTTTGTGCGCTGGGCAGGGAGAGGAGTGCCTCTACCTTCTTGCTGCCTTGCAGGTGTGATTCAGGAAAGAATTCAGCAGCTTTCACAGTAATTCCTATGGTGAACGGCAAAACTTTAAGGAGGAATGTCTATGGAGCAAAACCGACCGCATTTGGCTGGCGGCAACTGTGCTTGTCCTGTTTACATTCAACGGAGGACCTCACTTATGAAGTCTCGCCTACTTTCCAGTACAGCAGTAGTACTTGCCCTGTTGCTGGGAATGGTGACTGTGGGCTTCGCCCAGATAACCGATGCGGCTTCGATCGATTTCCAGATCAAGACGTACAACCGGTTATTCAACGCGACCTCGGAAGCAGCTTTAAAAACCACCAGCACTGGCATCGATACTGTCGGCCGGGCGATGGAAGTCAAGTACATTTGGGAAGCGACGCAGGACGCTCCCGCCGGCTACAATTACATCTTCTACTTCCCGAAAGGGACCGTGGTCGAAGAATCCGCTCGGGATAGCATCAGGATCAGCTATATCGGCCAGAGCGGAACTACGACTTACGATGTTACCTCGGCCAACATCCTGACCTTCAACGGGAACCCGTTGGCTACTTATGACGCGACCAAGGTCCCGTCGGTCACCATCCATGACCCGAACTATTTTGCGACCCAGAAGCAGTATCAGGTCGAGTTCATGGGCGGTGTCTTCGTCGGCAAGCTGCTGAGCAATGTGAACAACCAGGCCACCGGCACCAGAATGCGCCTGGCGGTCAACCTCGGCGGCACCACCTACGAGGACATCAGCAGCTTCTATGCGGTGAACGATCTGGCCGAGGGTGTTGCTTACAACACCGCGATTCTGGGCTTCATTCCGGACGATGAGTGGTCGAGCGCTGACTCGGTCGTGATCATCGATCGGTTCGGCAACTTCGTTCCGGACTTCGGCACCACCGCTCATAGTGGCGCCTTGGCTGATACCCTGATCATCAGCACCGCCACCGCCGGTGACTTCCGTGATGATGCGGATGCCAACAGCGCCGGCAGCCCCCGGACCAACGGGGTGGTATATTATGGTGGTACCGCCAGAACTGACTCGACCTGGGTCAGGCTGGTCAGCGATATCGGCGTGGCCGATGACTGGGCCAGTGCCGCCACGCTCAGCAATACCGCCATCTTCAACGGCCTGACTGGTTCCGACGCCACAGTGCTGCTGCTTGGTGATCGGGCCGGCGTTGCCGGTGTGGGCCTGATGTTCAATCCGACCGCGACCGTGGACAGTGTGGTTTTCTCCTTCGAGGTCAAGGGCGCCTTGACTTCCCAGGGCACCGTGCTGGGCGTGGCCAGTGACAAAGTCACCACCATGATGCGCGACGTTTATGATGATCTTGCTACCAACGCGATCGGCTCGCTGGACCTGGCGTATACCGGCGCCACCACCAACTACAATGGCCGGGCGCTGACCGGCGCCCTGACCGTGACCCTGTTGGACGTCTTCGGTGATCCTCTCACCGGCACGGTGCAGGCGAACACCGACTCGGTCGAGTTCTATTTCACGTACGTGACTACCGGCGCCGCCAATGCCAAGAGCGTTGTCACCGCCACCAACACCCTGCTGCAGCAGGGCGGCCAGATCACCAGCAACCCGGTCCGGACCCGTCCGGCCACCCGGTTGTATCTGCCGACCGGCAACGCCAATGCCCTGAAGTATACTGCCATTACCTCCGGCAACCGGGGCTTCCGCCTGGAAGAGGGCAATATCGCCGCCGGCGTGATTACCCTGTCCAGCAGCTTCTATATCGGCACCACCAGCCACCCGATCAAAGATTCGGTCTACCTGGTGGCGTATGCCAAGAAGACCCCGGCGGTGCGTGACAGCGTGCTGCTGAGTGTCGAGCCCAACGTGCCCTGGACCTGGGATATCGATACCTTCAAGGCCAATCTGGCCACCGCCGTTGCGGCCGGTCAGGTAATCAAGGGCGCGACCATTCCGGCCGAGTTGCCGATCTACGCCCTGGACACCACCTTCAACCGGGTCAGCAACCTCAATCTGAACGAGGCGTCGACCTACCTCGGCACCGTGGCCCACACGACCACTGGCCTGCTGCCGATGCTTGATTTCAGGATCAACGCTCGTGACCCGCTGGGTTACGAACGAGTGGCTGCCCTCGACTCGATCAATCTGTCGCCGAGTTGGGCTTCGGATCCGGCTATCGCCGGCGCCTTTACCGCCCTGGTCGCTCGTGACAGCTCGTACCTGTACGGCTACGATGCGGTCCGCGCCGACTCCAGCCGCCTGAACTTCGGCAGCACCGGCACCACTCCGCTGAACCTGCGCCTGCTCTACCAGGGCGTGAACTACCTGCTCAGCATGAAGTGGAATCCGGGCACCGCGGGTGGGTTTGCTGAAGGTGACATGACCGAGCAGACTCTGGACCTGGGCCTGTTCACCCTGGGCGCGGCTTCGCTGATCGACAGTGTCGCGGCGCCGATCATCGCCAACACCGCCGCCGAGGATACCGCCGGCGCGGTCCTGACCAAGAAGCTGAGTTTTGTCGTCCCGTTGGGTGAGACCATCAACCCGAACGCGGCTGACAGCATCGTGACCATCAAGTTCGTCGGCATGCCGGCGGGCGCCGGTCTCAAGAGCGCCCTGGCCGCCGCCGATATCATGGTTTCGGTGGACAATGTCAATTTCTACCCGGCGATCGCCGCTTTCCAGGGCGGCTCGGGCGTTGACGACTCGGTCTCCTTCGTCGTGCCGTTGTATGTCGATGCGACCACCGGCAGCAAGACGGTGTATGTCAACCTGGCCGGCTTCACCAATCCGACCCTGGCCGACACCGCGGTGTATCAAGTGGTGGTTACCACCAAGGCCAGCCCGGTCGAGGCCCATACCACCTTCGATGTCAACACCGCCACCTACACCCAGTTGCAACTGGTGAAGAAGGCCGCCGTCCCGACCAAGCCGCAGTGGCTCAGCCAGGTAACCCTGGCCGAGACCGCCAATGCTTGGAGCGGTGTTGATTCGCTGTTCCAGATCGTGTTCGCTGACCGGTTCGGCAACCTGGTTGATGTCGGCGCCGCCACCAAGCAGATGGTGATCAGCGTGCCGGACACCAACGAGCTGGGCAAGGGCGTGCGCGTTCGCCAGATTTTCGCGGGCGATTCGCTGGCCACGCTGGATCGGGCCCTGATGGACACGGTCACCGTCAATCCCGAGATCTGGGGCCTGGCTGGTGATGAAGTGGTTGTCGACAGCCTGATGGTCAAGCCGTACAAGACCGGTACCTACACCCTGAAGATCTGGGACCGGAACCAGACCACCGCTCGCGACTCGATCACCCTCGTGGTCGGTCCGACCGTCGCTCCGACCGCTTCCGCCTTCACCTTCGTGAGCAAGCCTGAGGCTCTGGTTCAGGACACCACGAATGCGAAGACTGTCGTGGTTGACGCGATCGATCTCAACGGCGTGAAGAAGACCGTTTTGATCGCCGTGATCGATACCCTGAAGCTGAACAGCTCGAACATCCCTGTCGCCACGGGCAATACCGTGACGGTGCGGGTGGATTCGCTGGTGTATGCCGGCGCCACTCCGGACACCGCCCGCCTGACGGCGAGCATCGGTGTCAAGGCGTTGGCTAGCCAGGTCAAGTATGTGGTGATGCTCACCGACAGCACCAATGTCACCACCTACAGCGACACCATGCAGTATGTGGTCGCTCCGAAGCTCGGCAAGCAGTCGCTCAGCCCCGCCGCCACCAACGTGGCCGATCTGATGCGCACTGTGTACCTGCTGCTCGGCGCTGTCACTGCCCCGACCATGATCGACTACTTGGGTCTGGATCTGGATCAGTCCGGTACCTTCGACACTCCGGATCTGACCGGCGTGCTGACGATCTGGCGTGGCGGTACGATGCTGGCCAGCATGCAGGACGGGAAAGAATGCCAGGCCAAGGCCGAGATGAGCTGCGGTACTTGCGACAACACCTCGTGCACCATGACGATCAATCTTGAAAACACCGGCAATCTGAACATGGGTGTCTTCAGGATCAAGTACGACACCGAGAAGTACATCCTTGGTGACGTCGTGGCCACCAACCGCCTCGAGGGCATCACCGTCGCCTCGCACAATGACGAGGTTGCCGGCGTGTACTCGATCGTGGTGCTCAATGTCGAAGGCCGTGGGATCGCCAGCGGCAGCGGCGCGATCCTCAACATCCCGGTTCAGGCCGTGGGTGAGAAGTTCGACGGCGCTGGCGAGATCAGCCTGATCGCGGCTGAGTTCGAACAGAACGTCAGGTCCGAGCTGAACGGCCAGGCGCTGGCCCTCAAGGCGTCCCTGCCGAAGGCCTTTGGTCTGGCTCAGAACTTCCCGAACCCCTTCAACCCCTCGACCACGATTTCCTATGACATTCCCGAGGGCAAAGAGGCTCAGGTCGTGCTGAACGTCTACAACATGCGCGGTCAGTTGGTTCGCACCCTGGTGGATGAGGTCAAGAGCGAAGGCTCTTACCAGGTCCAGTGGGATGGCGCCGACAACTTCGGCCGTCGGGTCTCCTCCGGTGTCTACTTCTACCGGATCAAGGCCGGCGACTTCAGTCAGACCCGCAAGATGGTCATCCTCAAGTAATGAGGAGCTAAGACGGAAAAGAGTGCCGAATTCCTGCCGGGATTCGGCACTCTTTTTAAGAAAAGAAGCAAACTGTCACTAACCGTTTACAAATCCGAACCGTCCGGGTTTCAAAATGGGATGAGAGCGATGGCATGGTTACTTCAAGTAACTGCTCGTCACAAGACGGGGAGGCTTAGTTATGAAACTTAAGAGGCTGATAAGCCTGGCAGTAATCACTACTGCTCTAATGCTATTTTACGGAGGATCCCTTTATGCGGTAAATGCCATTTCCGTGGGTAATTCACAGGCGTTTGTCGGCGGTCAGGACACGGTCGATGTTTACGTCACGACGGATTCCTCGTTCATCGGGATTGAGGTCAATCTGGCGTATGACCCGGCCAAGTTCGATTACCAGGCCAACAGCGTAATTGTCAATCCGGCTGCTGTGAATGCCACGGAGTGGACTATCGTAGATCAGGAAGACTCCGTAGCCGGTAGTGTTAAAGTGGTATTCTTGGCATCCGGCGGCGTGAATGTCGCGCTCGCTCCGCAGTCCCAGCCCCTCAAGTTGTTTTCGGTGGTGTTGGGAGTCAAGGCGGGTGCTGCTGCCGGCGCGGCGATGGTTACGCCAAGCGGATTGCTCACCGATAACCGGGCGGGAGAAATCACGCCCACCAGCCTGACGCCGGGCACCTTCACCATCCAGAGCAATTACAGCCTGTCTCTGGAGAATGTCGGCGCCAGCCCGGGCATCGCAGTCCCGGTGGATGTCTCCCTGGCCAACCTGAACACGGTCGGCGGGGTTTCCTTCAGCATCCGCTATAACAGCGCCCAGTTGGAGTTTGCCGACTCGGTGGTGGTCGACCAGGCCCTTTGGCAGGGTGGCACTCCCGAAGCGCCGGAGATTGACGACTCGACGGGCGTGGTGAAGATTGCGATCTACACCGTGTCGACCGGCGGGATTCCGGGAAGCAGCACCGAGCGTTCGATCGCTCAGGTGTTTTTCCGGCCCAGGACGAACGCCCTGGCGACCGTCACCAACGCGCTGGACCTGAGCGACGCTGTTCTGACGCTGCCTCCGACCGCCACCGAGATTATTCCCTCGATGACGGATGGCAACATCGCGATCACCGGCAAGCACAGCCTGCGGGTGAGCCGCGATGCCGCCGCTTCGGCCGGCGGGTCGGACACGGTGAAGGTCTATCTGAAGAATGCGGAGTCCGTGGGCGCGGTTGAGGCGACGCTGAAAGTAAGCGCCGCGAATTTCAACTTTACCCAGGGCGATGTGATCTTCAACGGTGAACTGTTCACCGGCAATGCAGTGACTGACCCGATTATCACGGTTACTGATTCCACCATCCGGATCGCTGCATTCCCGCAGGGTTCGCTGGACAGCATCCCGGCCTCGGACAACGAGCGCCTGCTGTTCTCGGTGGTGCTGGATGTCGATGCCGCCGCTGTTGGCGGGTATGACTCGCTGTTGATCAGCGGAATCGTCTCCATCCGTGATGCGGAATTCACGCCCACCGACGTTACGGTCGGCGACCTGACCAAGGGCGTGTTCTACATCCGCAGCCCGTACGAGCTGCAGGTGGAGAACGCTGTGGCCCGGCCTCAGACCACCAAGACCGTCAACATCCTGCTCACCAATGAGCAGGCGATGGGCAGTCTGCAGATGACCGTCCGCTTCGAAACCGACTCGCTCTCCTTCGTGAGCGGATCGGTGCAGGTGGACCCGACGGTCTGGAGCGGTCCTGCTCCGACGGTGGAAGCCGGTCCGGACAGCGTTTACATTGCCTTGTACGACATCGAGGCGCCGCTGGCCGAGATCGCAGCTAACAGCTCCGGCCGTCGGCTGCTGTCGCTGAACTTTACCCTCAACAACGCGCTGGTGGTCGGCAGCTCGCCGGTGATCAACGCCAGCGGCATCGGTTCGATTGCCGGTGTCGGCACCGAAGTGGCAGTCACCGGTGTTGCGGGCAACATCCTGGTCGCCAACGATGTCACTCCGCCGAGCCCGGTGAGCAATGTCACCGCCCAGGCTGAGGGGAACACCATCGTGGTGAACTGGAACAACCCGGGTGATGCCGATCTGGCGCGGGTGACAATCGACCGGGTGGTCAACGGTGTACGCGGCAACGTGTATAACCAGGTCGCCACGGCGAACGCCGCCCAGTCTTTCGTGGATCAGGATGTCACGGCCGGCGTGATCTACCAGTATATTCTGAAGGCGCTCGACCAGGCCGGCAATGCCTCCGACTCGGTGGCGGTGACGGCTTCGGTTGGGCCCGGCAACCTGCTCGAAGTGGAATCGGACTCGATCGCGGCCGGCAACATGATCACGATCAGTATCTATGCCACTTCCAGCACGGCGAACATCGCCGGAGCGGCCTTCACGGTCAACTTCGACAGCAGCATCGTCAAAGTTGCCAGCGTGGTTGCCGGCAGCGGCGCCGCCGGTCTGGCTCCGCAGGTGGTTGACACTGCGGCCGCCAATGCCAGCGGTCACCTGCAGGTAGCGATGCTGGACCAGTCGATGAGCAATCCGGCTGCGGCCGGACAGCGGATCGAGCTGGCGCGGATCGTGTTCCTGGTTCCGGATGGATTGGCGTTGGGCACGGTGGTTCCGCTCACTCTGAGCAACGTGTCACTGTCCGATCCTGATGGCGCGGACATCGAGGTTACCTCGGTGAACGGCCAGATCGTGGTGCGCGAAGCGCGGATCAAGAGCCGGGATGTCAATAACGACGGCATCGTTTCGATCGTGGACCTGTTCGCTTATCTGCAGAGCCCGCTCGATGTGCCGGCCGATACGTTGGCCGCACTGATCGCCGAGCTGCTGAGTCAGCCGTTGCCGGCCACGATGCTCGCTTCCGCCCAGGAAATGGCGATGAGCGACATCACCGGCACCGGTGCGGCGAAAATCAGCCTGAATCCTGAGTTCGAGATCTTCCTCGCCCAGTTCATCTTCAGCCATGACCGTTCGTACGAGCTGGAGACGGTTCAGGTCAATAGTGCGCTTAGCGGCAAGGTGCTGATCAACCGCTTCTACCGCGACGGCAAGCTGGTGATCGACCTGATCTGCCTGAGTGGGATGAATCCGGAGGAACTCGGCCAGGAAGTGCTCTCGTTGCAGTTCAAGAATGCGGATTGGGAGCAGGTCCGGCTGACGCTGGATGAAGTCAGAGTGGCTGACCGTAGCGGGAAGGTCTACCTGGCCAAGAGCGCCCTGGTCGGTGCGGCTTCGATGCTGCCCAAGGCGTTCTCGTTGTCCCAGAACAGCCCGAACCCGTTCAACCCCTCCACCACTATCGCCTACACGGTCCCTGAGGGGAACGATGGCCTTAGGGTGAAGCTGGAGGTGTTCAACCTCCGCGGTCAGAAGATCGTTACCCTGGTCGATGAGCTCAAGGAAGCCGGGAATTTCACGGTCAGCTGGGACGGAAGGGGCGCCAACGGTTCCAAGGTGTCCTCGGGTGTTTACTTCTACAGAATGCAGGCCGGTGACTTCTCGGCTGTCAGAAAGATGGTGGTCCTGAAGTAGCAGCCAGAGTGGCGGGGCGCCTCCGGGTGGAGGCGCCCTGCCGCCGGACCTGATCTGAACCAGCTCATCAGGGGGTTAAGATATGAGAATTCTAAGAATACTATTCCTCGGAATAGTATTGGTTTCACTGAACCTGACGCTGTTACACGCGGCGCTTCCCGATACCGTCACTCTAAGTGGCGGATCGGTCGAGCCCGGGGACACCATCCATTTGACGATGGACTACGGCATTCACAGCGCTGCTGTGGGTGGATTCGCCATCTCGATCGAGGGTTTCCCCACCCAGTTCGACACCGCGGCTGGCGCCTGGTACACCCTCACCCCACTCGGGACAACCCTGGCCACCAGCGCGACAGCTTCGCTGATCTCGTTTGACAAGGCGGCTGGGCTCCTGAACTGGACCGTGGTGGGTGTCAACTTCGACCAGTTGTCGCAGTTCGGTATCATCCAGCGGACGGGGCAACTGGCCACCTTCCACTTTATCGTTCCCGCGGACATGCCGGAAGGCATGTACTCGATCGATTCGGTGGCGGATGGTAGCACGATGCTGCCTTGGCCGGTCACCGGCGGCCTCTTTTGCTGATAAGCCGGTGGTGCTGACCCAGCCGATCAATGTCTTCAACATCCCGGACAACAATACCCTGTTGCTTCCGGATACAGTGGCTGCGCCGGCCGGCGGGACGATCTCCCTGCCGATCACGTTGGCCAACAAGGACACGGTCGTCTCGGGCAGCTTCCAGATCAATCACCCGGACTACCTGACCCTGACCAGTGTCACCGCAGGGGCGCGCGGGACCGGGATGACCTTCAACATTACCAACAGCATGCTGGCCGCGGTCACCAAGACTGTCACCTTCGCCGGTGGCAACCTCGGACCCGGCACCGGTCAACTGCTGAACCTCAACTTCACGGTCGCTTCGTCGATCCCCGGCGGTGTCGCCGAGACGATCTCGATCCCGACCGTGAACATGACCGGAGCGGGCGGCGCCGTGCTGACCACGGTGGCTCCCACCACCGGGCCGGCGCAGGTGGATGTCTCGTACTCCGACAGCCTGACGCTGCTGGTGCGGGCCGGATCGCACACACCGGGCACGGTTGCCTCGGACGAGATCGCCCAGATCGTGGACGGGAAGCTCCGGGTGCCGGTACGGCTGAAGAACAGCCAGCCGGTGACCGTGCTGGAGTTCTTTGTCATGGACGAAGTTGCGGGCAGCAGCACGCTTCTGACCCTTGACAGCCTGGTCGCCGGGCCGCGGACGCAGAACCTGATGGTGCTACCGCTCTTCAACGACACCCTCAACTATGCCTATGTGGCTATAGGGATCCAGAGCGGTGCGCTTCCCGTTGGCGACGGCGTGATCGGCTACCTGGTCTACAACATCGATCCCGCCGTGACGGTCGGGACCAACATCACCCTCGATCTGCGTGGGGTCCAGGCCGTCAGCGACCAGGGCGCCATCCTGGGCCTGGAAGCGGTGGATGGCGTAGCCACCATCGACTACCGCGTGCCGACCGACGGTGAAGAAGCAGGACAGGGCTCGACCCTGCCCAAGGCTTTCGCCCTGGCGCAGAACATGCCCAATCCGTTCAACCCCTCCACCACGATCAGTTATCAGATCCCGGAGGGCAAGGGCGCGGTCGAGTTCACGCTGAACATCTACGACCTGCGCGGTCGCCTGTTGCGGACCCTGGCTTCCGGGATCAAGAGCGCCGGTTCCTACACGGCGTACTGGGATGGCACGGACAACAACGGCCAGCAGGTGGGAAGCGGGATCTACTTCTACCGCTTCGTCTCCAGCGAGTTCACCCAGACCCGCAAGATGGTCCTGCTCAAGTAGCTGGTGAGTGGGAAGCGCGTAGCGAGTAGCGCAGTACGCAAGGAAAAGCCGCCGGACCCTCGGGCCCGGCGGCTTTCTTATTGATAGGCGGTTATGCCGGTGGGCGGCCAACCGTCGAGAGCGGTCACGCCTCCGGCGGAGTCTGCTCCGGGCGGCCCTTGCTCTTTTCCTTGCGCGCCGAGAGTTCTTTCTCCAGGATATTCATTTCCTCGCGGATGGTCTTGCGGACCGAGTCTCTGCTTTCATCGACCAGGCGGTTCATCTCCTCGCGGATCGTGCCGAGGGACTTCTTGCTCTCGGACACCATCTTGTTCATCTCGGAGCGGAGGGTGTCCACCGAGCGCTTGCCCTCATCGATCAGCTCGCTGCTGCGCTTGACCACCTGATCCGAGGTCTCCTTCAGGGCGCGGCGGGCATCATCGCCCTTTTCGCTGATCTTGCGACGGATCTCTTCCCCGCTGGATGGGGCGAACAGCAATGCCAGGCCGGCGCCGGCGATCGCGCCGGTGAGGAAAGTCTTGAATGCCGAAAACACGCCATGATCCCGATCCATCTAACCCCTCCTTAGTTGAGTGATCCGGGCTGTCAGACCCAGCGGCTGAACTTGTCGGAGATGACTCGCACGGCGGCCAGAACATTCAGCAGCGGGCCCCGCAGCCGGTCCTGCACCATGTCCAGCAGGTCCACCAGTTCCTGGAGCTTCAGCCGCAACTCCGGAATGATGTCGGTCAGAGTGTCGATCTTGCGCCTGGTTTCCGCCGATAGTTCGACGGCCTGGGCGCTGATGTCCTCGAATTTGCGCCGGGTATCGGTCACCACCGCGGTGGCCTGGGCGCTGAGGTTCTCGAAACGGTTAAGCGCGGCATCCACCCTCACCCGGACATCGGTGCGCAGGTAATCGGACAGGCGCTTGAACTTTCGGTAGACCAGGAACGCGATGACGGTCATCACCAGGAAATAAAGCGCGATAATGACCAGCGAAACGGCAATGATGATCTGGATGGATAGCTCCATGGCACTCTTCCGAAAGGTTAAAGTCTGGCCTGATCCTCCGGCGGGAGGATGGGGATCGTTTCCGGGGCACGGCGACCGCTTGAGATCGCAAGCGGTGAGATTCCAGTTGGGGGCCCGGGGAGCTGCGGAACGGGACCGGGTGGCTGCCGTCCCTCCCCCGGAGCGGACCAGGGCCGGCCGGCGGAAGCGGCGATGGCGGGTCCGGAAGGGCTGCGAGCTGTTCAACTCATACATTAACACGATAATACGTAGGTCGCACATTTGTCAATATCCGATTTGGCGGGCATCTGCGGCGCCATCTTTCGATTGCGTTTGCCTGTGTTGTATATTATAATAGGCGGGCATGGGAGGCAGGGCGAAGGCCGCGGGAGGCGGCCGCAGACAGAGGTGGGACACCACGGCGAAAGGCGGTGCAAGATGGCTGGAAAAAATACTAACGACTTGACGGATCAGAACTTCGACAGCGAAGTGCTGCAATCCGAGGGCCTAACGGTGGTGGACTTCTGGGCCACCTGGTGCGGCCCCTGCCTGCACATGGCGCCCGCGCTCGACTCCTTCGCCCAGAAAAATGCCGCCAAGGTGCGGGTCTTCAAGGTGGATGTGGATGACAATCCTCGCATCGCCAACCAGTTCCAGATCAGGAGCATTCCCACGATCATCTTCTTCAAGGATGGCAAACCGGCCGATGTCGTGATCGGCGCGGTGGCCGAGTCCACCCTGCAGAAAAAACTCGATGCCCTGGCGGAGAACTGAGCGGCGCATGCACTTCCTGCCCAAGTTGATCAAAAGCTGGTACATCGACCTGATCAGCCCGATCATTCGCTTCTGCATCAGGCACCGGGTGCAGCCCAACCTGCTGACCACCATCGGCTTCATGATCTCGGTGGCCGGGGCGGTGGCGTTCGCCCATGACCAGGTGCAACTGGCCGGGGTGATCCTGCTCTTGAGCGGCACCTTCGACATCATCGACGGCAAGGTGGCGCGGGCGACCGGGCTGACCAGCAAGTTCGGCTCGTTCCTGGACTCGACCATGGACCGCTTTTCCGATGCGATCCTCTACATCGGGTTGCTCTATCTCTATCTCCAGCAGGGCCGGACCGAGATGATCTGGGTGTTGATCGCCGCGATCATCGGGGCGATGATGGTCAGCTACACCCGCTCCAAGGCCGAGGCCCTGCAGATCAAGTGCAAGGTGGGGATGTTCCAGCGGCCCGAGCGGATCGTCTACCTGGGTTTCGGCGGGATCCTCGGCCACACCGCGCTCTACCTGGTGGTCTGGGTCCTGGCGATCTTCGCCAACCTGACCGTGATCCAGCGCATCTTCCACGTCTACTCCGTGGCCCATGGGGTGCCGCTCGAGGAGGAGCAGCAGTAGCGCTCCTTAGCGGTGGCTCTCCCGGCCTGTATCGCCTCCCCCGACCTTCCGCCAGCGGGAACCATCACTCCATGCACCAGGGCATTTTTGTCTCCATCGAGGGCTGCGAGGGCGCCGGCAAGAGCACCCAGGTGCGGCTGCTGGCCGAGGCCCTCACCCGGGCGGGCCATGCGGTCACCCTGGTGCGCGAGCCCGGCTCGACCGCGATCGGCGAGCAGGTGCGACGGATCCTGCTCGACCCCGCCAGCGCCGGGATGGACCCCCGCTGCGAGCTGCTGCTCTACCTGGCCAGCCGGGCCCAACTGGTGAGCCAGGTGATCCGCCCGGCCCTGGCCAAGGGGGAGGTGGTGATCTCCGACCGCTTCCACCACTCGACCCTGGCCTACCAGGGTGAGGCCCGCGGATTGGGCGTGGAGCGGCTGCGGGAGATCAACCTGTTCGCCACCGACCGACTGCTGCCCGACCTGACCTTCCTGCTGGACCTGCCGGTGGAGCTGGGCATGCGCCGCAAGCAGGACCCGGCGGGGTTCGACCGGATCGAGAGCGAGGGAGGGCTGTTCCATCAGCGGGTGCGGGAGGCCTTCCTGCGGCTGGCGCGGGAGGAGGCGGGGCGGGTGGTGCTGCTGGATGGGACTTTGGCGGTGGAAGAGCTGTCCCGGGCGATCCGGGAACGGGTGGAGACGCTGCTGGCCCAGCCTCAGGGCTGACCACGATTTGACCGCAAAAGCGTAAAGACGAAAGGATTTCCCCCCGGACCCCCTACCCGTTTCCCAAACTTTTTCGATAGTTTGGCATGACACCCCCCGGCCCCGCTGCCAGCGGGGCCACCCCCTCGAGGGGGGCTATTCCCGCTCATCTGTTCCAACAAATTCGGTCGGGAGTGGTGCGCCATCCCGAGGCTTGCGCCGCAGTAGTCGTAGGGGCCGGCCCCCGTGCCGGCCCGCCTTGGCCACGGGCGCGGCATGCCGCGCCCCTACGGCCAGCTCCGGGCCGGCTGCCGACACCCGGATCAGGCGCAGCTATGACCGCAGTCTGAGGCGGCGATTATAATTTGTTGGAACAGATGCTATTCCCGCTTCGCCCCGGCCATGGCGCAAACGATTGGGCGGCTGGCTGTAAAGTCCCCCCTTGAGGGGGGATGGTCCCGATTCTATCGGGGTGTGTCATGTTCAGATGGGTCGTGACGCGGGCGGGATGGGTCATCCGGGTTTGGCCGCAGGGGAGTGGCAGACCCTGCGAAACTACTGCTTCCGCACCACGCGCAGGACCTCTTCCAGCGAAGTGATCCCTTTCGCCGCTTTCTCCAGGCTGTCCCGGAAGATCGGGATCATCCCATTCCTGACCGCTTCCTCGTGAATCTCGCCGGCCGAGGCGCTGCGCAGGATCGCCTCCTTGATGCGGTCGTTGAGGGTGAGCATCTCGTGGGCGCCGAGCCGTCCCTTGTAGCCGGTGCCGTTGCAGGCCTCGCAGCCCCGGGGGCGGAAGAAAGTCCCCCGGTCGGTCAGCTCCGCAGTCATCGCCAGCTCCTCCTCTTTCGGCTCGTACGGCTCCTTGCACTTGGGGCAGAGGCGACGCAGCAGGCGCTGGGCGCAGACCAGCAGCAGCGAGCTGGAGACCAGGAAGGGCTGGATTCCCATGTCCAGGAAGCGGCTGATGGTCCCGGCGGCATCGTTGGTGTGCAGGGTGGAGAACAGCAGGTGGCCGGTGAGCGCGGCCTCGATCGCGATCTCGGCGGTCTCGGTGTCGCGGATTTCGCCGACCAGGAGCACGTCCGGGTCCTGGCGCAGGTAGCAGCGCAGGGCATTGGCGAAAGTCAGGCCGATCTCGCGGCGGACCTGCAACTGGTTGACTCCGAACAGCATGTACTCGACCGGGTCCTCGGCGGTCTGGATGTTGATCCCGGGATCGTTGATGTGGTTGAGGGCGGCATAGAGGGTGGTGGTCTTGCCGCTGCCGGTGGGGCCGACATGCAGGATCATCCCGTAGGGGCTCCGCACCACCCGACTGTAGAGCGCCAGGTTGTGCTCGGAGAAGCCCATCATCGACAGGTCGACAATCGCGCTGGTCTTGTCCAGGATGCGCATCACCACTTTTTCGCCGAACACCATCGGGCCGCTGGCGACCCGCAGGTCGATGTCGATCCCGGTGCGGGTGAACTCCTTGAAGCGGATCCGGCCATCCTGGGGCAGCCGCCGCTCGGCGATGTTGAGGCCCGCCATGATCTTGAGCCGGCTCACCAGGGCCTTGAGCGAGTTGGGGGGGAGTTTCAGCGCCACCCGGCAGACCCCATCGACCCGGTAGCGCACCAGCACCTCTTTCTCGAACGGCTCGACATGGATGTCGCTGGCCCCACGGGTGTAGGCATCCTCGATGATCCGGTTGGCGAGCTGGACGATCGGGGTGCTCTCCTCATCCACATCCTCTTCCAGCGACACCGCCTCCACCTGCTCGCCGTACTCGGTGCCCACCAGCGCCGCCACCTCATCGATGTCGGTCGATTCCCGCGACTTGAAGAACTCCTCGATCACCCGCCGGATCCGGCTTTCGGCCGAGACCACGATCCGCGCCGCTTCCAGCTTGGTGGCCCAGCGGAAGTTGTCGATGCGGTCGAAATCCACCGGGTTGGAGATGGCGATCTCCACCGACTGGGTGCCGACCTTGCGCACCGGCAGGATGCGGAACTTCTTCAGGTTGGCCTCGCCCACCAGGTTGAGCAGCTTGTCGTCCGGGACGAAGTCATCGCCCAGCTCGAAGTAGTCGTGGTCGGTCAGGCGCGACAGGTAGTAGGCCAGTTCCAGGTCGTTGAGCTTGAGCTCGGGCTGGTTGACTTTCTGGATGATCCGCGCCGAGTAGTCGGCGACCTCCTCCAGCAACTGGCGGTCGCGCTCGGTGAACAGGCCCGGCCCATCCGGCGGGTTCTTGTTGATGATCTGCACCGCGCCGATCACCTGGTCGGTGACCAGCGGGACCGTAATCATGCTCTTGGTCTGGAAGCCGGTCTCGGCATCGACACCGCTGAAGAAGTTGGGATCGTTCTGAGTGTCGAGCGAGATGTAGGTCTCGGCGGTGTCGATCACCTTGCCGACAATCCCCTGGCCGCGCTTGAGGGTGATCCGCCGCAGCCGCTCGGCCTTGTTGGCGTAGGCTTCCCGCAACTGCGCGTTGCCGCGGTAGAGCTCCTCGCTGAAATAGACATGGGTGAAGCGGATCAGGTGGTCCTCGCCCAGGGAATAGACCGTGATCGCCTGGGCCCGGACCAGCTCGACCAGTTTCTGGATCGTGATCTCCAGCACCGTGTCCAGGTCTTTCTCGGTCAGGTCGCGCCGGGAGACCAGGATCTTGAGCAGGTTGTTCAGCACCTGCTTTTCATCGGGGGTGTTCTTGAGCTGGTTGACCGCCGGGGTCCGGGCCATGGTCGCCTTCCGCGAAGGGGGGGTGCGCCTGATGTCGCTCCAATATAAAAGCCTGAAAAACCGGCCACAAGCCTGATTGCATTTTCGATCCGTCCGGGAGGGGTGCCGCGGCAACGCTGACGGAAACCGGATGGGCCGCGCATCCGGCTCAATCTGGCATAAAGCTTGCACTTTCTGCGGCTGTCAACCGCACTTTAACCCGAGGAGCAAGCCCGATGAGCTATCATCCCGAAGTGGTGCTGAGTTGCGTGCACCTGTACTCGATGATTGGCAACCGTAAGAAGTCCAAAGACTTCGATCAGCTGTTCGTCCGCCTGATCCGGGACTCGGCCGGGGAGGCCCGGCTTGACAGCGGGGAGGCTTTGGATTAAAATCAGGATTGGCCGGTGGGACCAAAAGTCCATTAACCGGAAAGAGTTGGCAGGATTCTCCAGCCGGGAGGCGCGCCGTTGCTGGCCGAGTACCTCAAATACTGGGGGCTGCAGAAGCCGCCCTTCTCCCTGACCCCGGATCCGGAGATGCTGTACATGAGCCGCCAGCACCAGGAGGCGCTGATCCGGCTCAAGTACGCCGTGGTTTCCAACAAGGGCGGGGCCCTGCTGGTGAGCGAGAACGCCGGGGATGGCAAGACCAGCCTGCTGGCCAAGTTGCGCCAGGAGCTGGAGGGCAGGTACCAGGATCGCTGCCGGACGGTGTTCATCGATCATCCCACCCTGACCGCCAACCAGATGGTCGGCGAGATCGTCCGCCAACTGGGGCTGCCGGTCCAGACCAACGACAAGCTGGCCCTGCTCAATGAGCTGCGGCCGTTCCTGCTCGAGCGGCACCGGGAGGGCGAACAGTGCGTGGTGATCCTCGATGAGGGCCAGATGCTCTGCCACCGGCCCGACCTGCTCCAGGAACTGCGCATCCTGCTCAACTTCTGCGTCTCGGACTCCTTTCTCCTGACCTTCATCCTTTCCGGCCAGAAGCCGCTGGATGAGGCGATCCGGGCGATGCCGGAATTCTACCAGCGCCTGCCGGTGCGCTTTTTCCTGCGAAACTTAAGCCGGGATGAGACCCGCGAGCTGATCCGTCACCGCCTGCGGGTGGCGGGGGCCGATCCGCGACAGGAAATTTTCAGCGAGGATGGCTACACCGGCCTCTACAACTTCTCCCAGGGCTGCCCGCGGGTGATCTGCTCGGTGGCGGACCTGGCGCTGGTGATCGCCCATACCCGCTACTCGCGCTGCGTGGATTTTGTCTCGGTCTCCCAGGCCTGCTCGGATATGTCCCGCACCGAGGGCGGCTACCACTATTACTATTTTCTGGAGAGCTTCAAGCCGGATTCGGCCGCCGCGATGGAAGCTCCGCCGCCGGAGGCGATAATCGCCCCCGCGCCGCTGGAGCCGGCCCGGCCGGAAACCGCCGCCGCCGCGGACCAAGACCCGCCGGCGGAGCGCGGTTCCGTTCTTCCCACTCCGGAGATGGCCTCCCCTGAGCCGGCCCCGACAGCCCCCGCGCCGCTCCCGGAGCAGGCGCCGGCCGCGGTGAGTGACCCGGGGCTCGCGGAGGAGCCGGACCGGCAGCCGGAAGCTGCCCCCGGCGCTCCGGACAGGGAGGGAAACAGGCTGCGGTTCGTGCTGGGCGAGCCGGAGGCGGGGGACCTGGTCAAGTGCGGCTTCTGCGGGCTGGTGCTGGAGTACGGCACCCGGGAGTGCCCCAACTGCGGTGAGGCGCTGGAGGTCCGGGAAGACCCGCCCGCGATGCAGCGGGAGGACCGGCCGGACCCGGCGGCGCTTCCGCCCGCCGCGGCGACGGGGGCAGCCGCCGGGGACAGTCCGCGGGATGACGGGCCGCAGCTCGTTCCGCGGGAACGTCCGGGCGCGCTGGAGCTGGAGCTGCTGCGCCAGGCCGAGCGCCTGGGATTGAAGCGCTGCATCCCGAATGAAAACTTTCTGCGGCAGGGCCTGCCGCCCGAGCGCCCGGACGAGGAATTGCTGGTTTTCCCCTTGCGCCGATGGCTGGGCAGCAGCGCGGTGCTGTGTTTCCGCAACGGGCAGGATGGTTACACCACCCGTTGCGGCCTGGTTTTCACCGGCGGGGCCTTGCGCCTGGTGCTGGCCGACCGGCGGGAGGAGCTGCCCTACGCCACGATGCGCGTGGTGGAGCTGGAACCGGTGGGCAGCAACGGCGCACCGCCCGTGCTCTACCACCTGCGGCTGGAAACCGCCGGGGGAGTTTTTCGGATCATGCTTCCCTTGCGCGCCGCGGTCGCCCGCCCGCTGGGCCGGGTGCTGCGGGCCTACCTGATGGCCCGCGCCGGCCTGGCCGCGACGGGGGCGAGAGCCGAAAACCCTAGCCAGGAGCAGCGTTAACCGATGACACAGATGGTGGAACTCCAGGGGCTGGCCGTGCTGATCCTGCTGCTGGTCGTGGCCTGGATGCTGCTGCGGCGGAGCCAGCGACAGGCCCGGCTCGATCGTGAGCGCAAGTGCGCCTGCAAGGGGCTGATCCTCGACCACCGCATCCCGCTGATGACCGGCGGGGTGGAGATCGAGCGCCTGGTGGAACTGGTGCGGCTGGGGCTGACCCCGCTCCAGTTGGAAAAAGTTATCGATCTTTTGACAGCAACCCGGGTACAAAACGGTGTGATCGCGGCGCCGATCTCGGAAGAGCTGGCCGCCGAGCTCGGCCTCGACCCCGAACCGGCCCCGTCGCCCGCGGAACAGCCCGACCCGGCGGACAAAGCCGGCCCGGTCGCGGCGGAGGCCGAGTGGAAGGGCCTCAGCCAGGAGCAGGAACGGGCCTGGCTGAAAGCGGCCCATTCCCGTTTCCGCCGCGCGGTGGCGGAGAAAAGTCTTACCGAGCGGCGCTCCCGGCTGCGCCTGCTGGTCCGGATGGTCGAGCTGGGCAAGCAGGCGATCCGGGAGGATGCCGCCAAACCGGTCAATCGCAAGGAATACGAATGTACGCTCTGGGACAGGTTCTACGAGAGCGAATACCTGGAACTGCAAGCCGAATGAGCCCGAGATGAGCGATATCCTCAAGGTCGATCTGCACCTGCATACCAGTGAGGACAAGAAGGAGAAAGTCCGTCACAATTCATTCGAACTGATCGACGAAGCCTGGCGCCAGGGCTTCGATGTGATCTCGATCACCAACCACGACATGATTACCTGGAGCCGGGACCTGGAGCGCCACGCCCTGCGGCGGGGAGTGCTGCTGATCCCGGGAGTCGAGCTGAATGTCCAGGGCTGCCACGTGCTGGTGATCGGCGAGCTGGAGGGCCTGGAGCAGGTCCGCCGGCTCGGCGACCTGCGGCGGGTCAAGCGGCCGGGCACCCTGATCGCCGCCCCGCACCCGTTCTATCCCGGAGCCCACGGCCTGGGCCGCCGGCTCTACCAGTATCTGCCCCTGTTCGACCTGATCGAGTACTGCCACTTCCATCATCCGGTGATGGATTTCAACCGCGAGGCGCAGGCGCTTTCCAGTGTGAGCGGAGTGCCCCTGGCCGGCTTCTCCGACAGCCACAACCTCTGGCAGTTCGGCAGCACCTATTCCCTGGTGATGGCCGAGCGCAACCGCCGGGAGGTGCTCCGGGCGATGAAGGAGGGCGAGCTGGAGGTGGTCTCCGAGCCCCTGAGCCTGCGGCGGGTGCTGCGCACCGGGTGGTGGATGGTCGGCAACAAGGTCCGCCGGCCGATGCCGGTCACTTCCCGCCGCTCCCGGCTGAGATGGGTGTCGCCGGCGATGCAGCCGGATCGCGGCGCGGCGCTGCTCAAACCCCTCCCCGGCGAGTCCGCCTGAGGGTTGCCCCGAAAGGGTTCCATCGCGATGCTGCCTGCCCGCGACAGCCTGCAAACGCCCGGCCGCGCCCTGCCACGCGCGACGCTGCTCGTTTTGCTGCTGGCGGCGCTGACCCTGGCCCTGCCGGCCGTCCTGTCCGCGGGCAGCCGCCTGGGCAAGGTCACCGGGGTGATCGACCAGGTGATCGCGATCGACCTGGGGCAGGTGCACGGAGTCCGGCAGGGGATGCGCGGGACAGTGTTCCGTTTCGACCAGGAGCGCCGGACGATCCAGGTGGCGACGATCCAGGTGATCGGCGTGCAGGAGCAAAGCTCGCTGGCCCGGATCACCGCCCTCAGCGACAGCCTGGCGGTCGGCCAGCTGGTGGACATCGAGGGCGCCCAGGGGCCGCGCACCCTGGAGAAGGTGAATGTCCTGGCCGAGATGGAGGAGGCCGCCCGCAACTACTTCGCCGCCTACCACTATACCGAGCCCGACAGCGCCAACTGCCTGGCCGAGTGCCGCCGGATCATGGCCCGCGACCCGGAGAACCGCCTGGCCGCCGAGCTGATCCGCCAGATGCTCGCCAATTACTATGACTGGGCCGAGCGCGAGCGCCTCGAGGGCCGTTTCGCCCACGCCCTGGTCTACTACTCCCGCATCCTGCGCCTCGACCAGGGCCAGGAGCGCGCCTACGACAACCTGTTCGATGTCCTCGACCTGGTCGATGCCGAGTCCCGCATCCCGCTGGAGGCTATTCCCCGCGGCCGCCCGCCGGACTTCTACTACGCGGTCGCCGAGCAGTACCACCGCCATGGCCAGTTCGACAAATCCAGCCGGTACTTCCAGTTCCTGCTCGATTACGAGGTGCCGGAGGACCCGGTCGCCCGGGAGGGGATCGCCCGCAACGGCCGGATGCTGGAGCTGATCGCCGAGCTGCGCACCCGCCAGTCCGCCCGCACGGAGGCCGCCGCCCGCGAGGAGCAGCGCCGCCGGCAGGAGGATGAGGAGCGCCGGGCCCGGCTCGAGCGCGCCCGCTACTTCAAGACGGTGGCCGATGATCTCTTCCGCAAGGAGGACTTCACCGGGGCGCTGATCTACTACCTGCGGCTGCTGGAGGTGATCCCGGACGACTCGCTGGCCCTGGCCCGCCGCGAGGCGATCGCCAAGGCCGGCATGGTGCTGATCCCCACCGGCGAGTACAGCCGGGGCAGCAGCACCCGCGAGCTGAGCGAGGTGATGGTTACCTTCGGGGTCGACAACGCCCTCTACCGCGAGCTGCCCAAGAACTGGGTTTACCTGGATTCCTTCTACATCGACCGGACCGAGGTCACCAATCGCCAGTACCGGCACTTTGTCGAGAGCACCGGCCACAGTCCGCCGCTGCACTGGGTGAACGGCCGCTACCCGGAAGGGGAGGACTACTTCCCGGTGGTCTATGTCAGTTGGCTCGATGCCTGCGCCTTTGCCCGCTGGATCGGCCGCCGGCTGCCGACCGAGGAGGAATGGGAGAAAGCCGCCCGGGGGCCCGATGGGTTCCAGTGGCCCTGGGGCGACCAGTTCTACGCCCATCGCGGCAACATGCGGGAGAGCGGCAAAGGCGGTCCCCTGCCGGTGGGCAGCTTCCTGAGCGGGGCCAACGAGTACGGGTTGCTGGACCTGGCGGGCAATGTCTGGGAGTGGGTCGATGCCGAGCTGAGGCCCTATCCCGGCTATGTCGGCGAGCGCTACTATTTTCCCGAGGGAATTCGCAAGGTGATGCGCGGCGGGGCGTTCAACGAGAGCGGGGAAAAAGCCCGGGCGCCTTCCGCGGCGCCGGAGCGGTGGACCAGATCTACAGCAATGTCGGCTTCCGCTGCGCCCGGGATGTGACGATCCGCCGGGAGAGCATCGAGGCCCCTTGAGCCGGGCAACGGCCACGGTCCCCGGCGGGGACGTGCGTCCCTCCCCCGAGCGAGCGGTTTTGCGGACCTGAAACCACGAAGAATGCCGATGAAGCTGCCCAGTCCCCCAGCGCGCCTGATGCTGCTGCTCCCGCTGTGCCTGATCCTGGCGGGAGCGCTCTGGCATGGCCTCTGGGCCGGGAACTTCCTCGGACCGCGTTACCGCGAGCTGGTCTGGCTCAATTTCTCCGGCCGCGCCACCGAGAGCTTCGAGCGCATCGGCGGCCTGCTCAGCGAAAACCCCCAGGACTACCGCGCCTACTTCATCCGCGCCGAGTGCTACGCCTGGTTCATCGCCTCCAACTGGGAAAGCCACCGCTACGACAACCAGCTGCTGGAGTCGCTGGAGGCCTGCCTGCGCTATGCCGAACGGGTCAGGCGCGACAGTCCCGAGTATCTCCAGGCCCGTTTTTTCCGGGCGCTGGCCCTGGTCGAGCAGTCCCGTTTCAAGGCGATGCGCGATCTGGGGATGTTCACCCCCTGGTCCGGCCGGGCGGCCCGCAGCGCCGCCGAGGAGCTGGCCAGGCTGGCCCCGGACCAGTTGGATGCCCGCCTGCCCCTGGCGATCTTCCACTACTACTGGGGCGGCCGGCCCCTGCTCACCCGGATGGGACAGTTCATGCTCCTGCTGCCGCGCGGGGAGCAGGCGGAGGGGTTGGCGCTGCTGGAGCGCATCTCCCGCGAGGGGGATGACTGCCGCCTCTGGGCCGACCTGGTGCTGCTGCACATCTATGCCAGGGGCCCCGGCGGCAACCGGGAGCAGACCCTGCGCCTGGTCGAGCGCCTGCACAACATGTTCCCCGACAATGCCACTTTCCAGCTCACCCTGGGCGACTGCTACCGCCAGGGCGAGCGCTGGGTGCTGGCCGAGGGGGTCTACCGCAGTGTCACCGCCAAGGTGGCCAGCCGGGTGCCGAGCTACGATGAGGTGATCTACGAGACCGGGCGGCTGCGCACGGTCGAGTGCCAGGTCCAGCTCGGCAAGATGGACGAAGCCTTCAATGGCGTCCGCGGGATCCTGACCTCCAACCCGATCAACCCGGAGTGGGTGGTGCCCTGGGCCCACTACTACGCCGCGCGGATCTACCGCCAATGGGGCCAGCCCCGCCGCGCCGAGCGCGCCCTGCGCTACGCCACGGATGGCACCGACCACGAGAACCTGCACAAGCTGGTGGAAAAAGAGCTGGAGGAAGTGCGGCGGATGCTGAACCAGGACGTAGCTGCCGGCCCGGATGCTCTGTTCCTGGTCCTTGTACTGGAGCTGGTAGAGGTCGTGGTAGATGCCCCGCTGCTCCAGCAGCTCCTGGTGGCTGCCGCTCTCGACAATCCTTGCCATGGTGCATCACCACGATCCGGTCGACATGGCGGATGGTCGACAGCCGATGGGCGATCACCAGGCTGGTGCGCCCGACGATCAGCCGCTCCAGCGCCTGCTGGATCAAGAGCTCGGTGTGGGTGTCGACACTGCTGGTGGCCTCGTCCAGCACCAGGATCCGCGGGTTCTTGTACATCACCCGGGCGAACGAGAGCAGTTGGCGCTGGCCGGCGCTGAGGGTCGAGCCGCGCTCGGTCAGCACGTGATCGAGGCCCCCGGGCAGCCCCTGGATGAACTCCAGCGCCCCGATCGACTCCACCGCCGCCAGGATTCGCTCCCGCGGCTGGTCCTCCTCGCCCAGGGCGATGTTGCCGGCCACGGTCCCGCTGAAAATGAACACGTCCTGCAGCGCGATCCCGATGTTCTGCCGCAGCCAGCGCTTGTCGAAATGGCGGATGTCCACCCCATCCAGCAGCACCGCGCCCTCCTGCGGGTCGTAGAACCGGGCCAGCAGGTTGATGATCGTGGTCTTGCCGGCCCCGGTCGAGCCGACGATCGCGATCTTTTCCCCGGGCTCCACCGCCAGGTCGATCCCCTTCAGCACCGGCTCGCCCGGGTTGTAGGCGAACTGCACCGCGCGGAACTCCACCCGGCCGTGGACATGGTCCAGGATCATCGGCCGTTCCGGCTCGGGCACCCACTCGCGGGTGTCCAGCAGCCCGAAAATCCGCTCGGAGGAGGCCAGCGCCGCCTGGAAGATGTTGTACTTCTCGCTCAGGTCGCTGATCGGCTTGAAAAACTTCTCCACGTACTGGATGAAGGCTACCAGCACCCCGAAAGTCAACGCCCCGTCCATCACCCGCGGCCCCCCGTACCAGAGGATCAGCCCCAGCGCCACCGCGCCGATCAGGTCGACAGCGGGTAGAACAGGGCATAGTAGTGGATGGTCTGGAGGTGGGCCTCCATGTGGTCGCGGTTGAACTCCTCGAACCGCCGGCGGCTCTGCTCCTGGCGGTTGAAGAGCTGGGTGATGCTCATCCCGGTCAGCGCCTCCTGCAGATAGGCGTTGATCCGGGCGATCCGCACCCGCACCGCCCGGAAGCCCTCGCGCATCCGGCGCTGGAAGTAGAACGTGATCAGCACCAGCAGCGGCAGGATCAGGAACATCAGCAGGGCCAGCCGGGGGGAGAGCAGAAACATCGCCACCATGATCCCGCCGATCATCGCGATGTCGCCGATCACGGTCACCAGGCCGGTGCTGAACAGCTCGTTCAGCACCTCGATGTCATTGGTGGTGCGGGTCACCAGCCGCCCGACCGGGTTGCGGTCGAAAAAGCGCAGGGACAGCCGCTGCAGGTGGCGGAAGACATCCATCCGCAGGTTGTACATCGACTGCTGGCCCAGGTAGTTGGTGATGTAGATCTGGAAGAAGCGGAAGACGAAGTCGACCACGATCACGCCCAGGTAGGCGGCGATCAGCCAGCCGAACCCCTCCAGCACCCCCGGAGTGATGTGGCGGTCGATCGCCACCTTGACCAGGTAGGGCCCGGCGAGCTGGGCGGCGCTGCTGGCCAGCAGGCAGACCAGCCCCAGGCCGGCGTATCGGAGGTAGGGCCGCACGTACTGGTAGAGCCGCCGCGCCAGCCGGGAGTCATAGGCCCGGCCGGTGATCTCGTCCTCGATGATGAAGCTTTTCTGCTTCGGGCTCACCCGGTCCTCTCGATCTTCTCCCGCAGGAGCTGCTTTTCGTAGAGCGAGGTGTAGTAGCCGGAGCTGCGCAGCAGCTCGCGGTGGGAGCCGCGGGCGGTCACCCGGCCCTCCTCGAGCACCGCGATCCAGTCGGCGTGCTTGATGGTGCTGATGCGGTGGCTGACCAGGACCACGGTCCGGTGCCGCAGGTAACGGCGCAGCTCGCCCAGGATTCGTTCCTCGGTGCCGGTGTCGACACTGGAGAAGCAGTCATCCAGCAGCAGGATCGGGGCATCGGCGATCAACGCCCGGCTGATGGTCGCCCGCTGCTTCTGGCCGCCCGAGAGGTTGATCCCGCGCTCGCCGAGCAGGGTGTCCAGCCGGTGGGGGAAGCCCTCGATGTCCGGCTCCAGGCCCGCCACCCGCACCACCTCCCGCAGCGCTTCCTCATCGTGCTCCCGGCCATCCCCGTTCATCCCGTAGAGGACGTTTTCCCGGATGCTCTCGGAAAAGAGGAAGGTGTCCTGGGGCACCAGGGAGATGTTGCGGCGCAGGAGCGCCAGCGGCCAGTCCAGCACATCGGTTCCATCGATCAGCAGCTTTCCCCGCGGCGGGTTGTAGAGCCGGGGGATCAGGTTGAGCAGGGTGCTCTTGCCGCTGCCCACCGGCCCGATCAGCGCGACTGTCGCCCCAACCGGGATTTCCAGCTCGATCTCCCGCAGGGCGGGGCGTCCGGCGCCGGGGTAGGTGAAGCTCAGGTCGCGCAAGGCGATCGAGCCCTCGGCCCGGGCCTTGCCCAGCACCGCCGGGGAGGGGTGCGCCGGGTCGCGGATCTCGCTCTCGGTGGAGAACAGCTCCATGATCCGCCCCAGCGAGGCCCGGCCCCGCTGGATCACGTTCAGCACGAAACCGATCGAGATCATCGGCCAGTACATCATCCCCAGGTAGATGAAAAAGGCGGTGAAGTCGCCCAGGGTGATGGTCCCGCGCATCACCAGCACCCCGCCATAGCCCAGGATCACCAGCGAGGAAATCCCGCCCAGGAGGCTCATGAACGGGTAGAGCACGCCGGAGATCTTGACCAGCCGCATGTTGCGCTCCAGGTACTCGCGGTTGAGCCGGTCGAACCGGGCGATCTCGCTGTCCTCGCGGGTGAAGGATTTGATCACCCGGATCCCGGCCAGGTCCTCCTGCACCCGGGCGCTGATCTCGCTGAGCTGGCGCTGGACCTCCATCGAGCGGTCGTGGATCATCCGCCCGACCTTCTTGTAGGAGAGCGAGACCAGGGCCAGGGGCAGGAAGGAGAGCACGGTCAGCCGCCAGTCGATCCAGAGCATCACCGGCAGGGCGAAAACGACTGTCACCGCGGTCTGGAACGAGTACATGATCGCCGGTCCCAGCAGCATCCGCACCTCGCCCAGGTCATTGGTGGCCCGGCTGAGGATGTCGCCGATCCGCGAGTGCTGGAAGAAGGACAGGTGCAGGGTCTGCAGGTGGGCGAACAGGTCCTGGCGGATGGAGTACTCGATCCGGCGGCTGATCCCGATCAGCAGCCAGCGCATCAGGTAGCGGAACACCCCCTGGGACAGCTCGAGCGCCAGCAGCAGGGCCACGCTCCAGAGGATCACCCGTACGGCCTGGCTGAACTCGATCGCCTCGATCGCCCGCTTGATCACCAGCGGCTGGAGCATCCCCAGCCCATTGGTGAGGAAGGCGCAGGCCAGCCCGATCGTGAACCTGCGACGGTAGGGGCGCAGGTAGCCCCGCAGCGGCCGCATCGCGGCGAAGAACGATTGCTTGTCTTTGGTGTCGGCATCCATGTTCTGTCGGGTGCTTTCAGTCAGTTCGGTTGAACCATGGTTTATTCAGACCGTGTTGAAAAATAAAAAGCACAACCCCCGGTGTCCCCCTTTGTTAAGGGGGATCAAAAGACACAACCCCTGGCGTCCCTTGGTAGCGGGCTTGAAATCCGCTACGGCTGGGTCGAATCGCCATTTGCCGTTGGGTCCGGCCCCTGTGCCGGCCATAGAAAAACACAACCCCCGGTATCCCCGATGGTAGTGGCGGGTTTCAAACCCGCCACTGCGCAGGGGTTTATCAGCGTTTGCGGAATCTCCACGGGTGGAGCGGGCGCGGCATGCCGCGCCCCTACTCTGAATTCCGGGCTTTCAGCGCCAGTTCCCACAGTAAAAAGTTTGGGAAAAAGGGAAGGGGGCCCGGGGGGAGGGAGAAAAACCTTTTCCAAAAGGTTTGCTCCCTCCCCCCGGAACACGCCTTCGTTTTTCAAAGTGCTAGCAGCGGTGGGGGCGGGGCGGTGGGCGAGATCAGTCTGGTGCGGAAGCGCCCGGCGGGAGAAGTCTCCCGCCGGGGCTGATGACGTTCCGTTCAAACCGCCTGCTCCTGCGCCGCCAGCGCCTTGCCGATCGCGGCGATGTGCTCGGGCGTGGTGCCGCAGCACCCGCCGATCAGCCGCACCCCCGCCGCCCGGAATTCCCCGGCCAGCGCGGCCATTTCCGCCGGGCTTTCGGGGTAGATGGTCCGGCCATCCTCCACCCGCGGGGCCCCGGCATTGGGCTGGGCCGCCACCGGCAGACTGGTGGCTCCGGCCAGCTCGGCGGTGACCTCCAGCATCTGGCGGGAGCCCATCCCGCAGTTGGCGCCGACCAGATCCACCCCGGCCGCCTCCAGCGCCCGGGCCGCCTCGGCGGGGGCCAGGCCCCACAACGTGCGCATCCCGGCCGGCGAACCGGCGAAAGTCAGCGAGGCCAGCACCGGCAGTGCGCTCACCGCCCGCACTCCCTCCAGGGCGCACTTGAGTTCCTCGAGGTCCATAAAGGTTTCCAGGGCGAACAGGTCCACCCCGCCCGCGACCAGTCCCTCGGCCTGCTCGCGGAAGGCCGCGATCAGCTCCGCGCGGGAGGCGCTGCCGCCCCACTCTTCGAGGATCGCCCCGGTGGGCCCCATGTCCCCGGCCACCAGCGCCCGGTCGCCCGCGGCCCGGCGGGCCAGGGCCGCCCCGGCCCGGCCCAGCTCCCGCGCCCGGCCGGCCAGCCCGTAAGCCCCAAGCTTGATCCGGTTGGCGCCGAAAGTGTTGGCGATCAGGACCTCGCTGCCCGCGGCCAGGTTGGCCCGGTGAATCTCCAGCACGTGGTCGCTCTCCGAGCCGACATTCCACAGCTCCCCGCACTCGCCGCCGCCCAGCCCCACCCGTTGCAGCATCGTGCCCATCGCGCTGTCGAGCAGCAGCACCCCGCGGCGCTCGAGCCGTTCCCGCAGGCTTTCTCGCATTGTTCCGGTCCCGGAAAGGTGTTAAATTTCGATTGGGCCGTGATGCTGCCGGCCAACTGATGTTGGTGTCGGATATTATGAATTTTAATATAACGGGCCCTCGAAGGCAAGCGCGATGTCCGGGGGTAAGGGGGAGGAGCCGATGGCCGAGCGGTCAGCTCAGAAACCGGTCCCGGGGCTGGACCGGCTGCCCAAGCTGGAGCTGCACCTGCATTTCGAGGGTTGCATCGGCCCGGAGCTGGTGCTGCGGCTGGCCGAGCGCCATGGCAATAAGCTGCCGCCGGAGGAGGTCCGCCGGCTGTACTCGTTCAACGACTTTCCGGGCTTCCTCAAGGCTTTCGCCCGGGTGGTCGAGCTGCTGGCCGAACCGGAGGATTTCCGCCTGGTGGCCGCCTACATTGCGGAGCGGCTGAAAGCGCAGGGGGTGATCTACGCCGAGCTGATCTTCACCCCGCTGATCCACATCCGCCGGGGGCTGGACCACGAGGCGGTGATCGAGGCGATGCTGGCCGGGTTGAGTGAGGTCGAGGGCGCTCCGCGGGTGAATTTCATCTACGACACCGTCCGCCAGTGGGGCGCGGATGCCGCCCGACTCACCCTGGAAACCCTGCTGGATGACCGTGAGTGCGGCCGGCCGGTGGTGGGCTACGGGGTGGGCGGCGATGAGCTGAGCACCCCGGCGGACCAGTTGCGGGAGCCCTTCCGTCGCGCCCGGGACAACGGGTTCGGGATCTTTGTCCATGCCGGCGAGGTGGGACGGGCCGACTCGGTGCGCGAGGCGGTGGAGCTGCTGGGCGCCGACCGGATCGGCCATGGGATCGCCGCGGCGGAGGACCCGTTCCTGCTGGAAATCCTGCGCGAGCGCGGGGTCTGCCTGGATGTCTGCCCCACCAGCAACCTGTTCACCGGCGGGGTGCCGGACCTGGCGAGCCACCCCCTGCCGCGGCTGCTGGCGGCCGGGGTGCCGGTGACTGTCGGCAGCGATGACCCGGGCTTTTTCGGCACCTGGCTGGAGGATGAGCTCCGGCTCTGCGCCGGCGCCTGGCGCTGGGAGCTGGAGACAATCCGCGCCCTGATGCGCACCGCCGCCCGCCACGCGTTCCTCCCGGAAGCCGAGCGCACCGCGCTGGAGGCCAGCCTGACCACAACGGAGTAAAGCCTAACAGCTTTTACGGGGGGAGGGAGAAAACCTTTTGAAAAAGGTTGTTCTCCCTCCCCCCGGGATCCCCCCTCCCACTTTCCCAAACTTTTTGCGGATTCAAGGGGGAATCCATAGTCTTGGCTTTGATCCCCCAGCGCCCCTCCGGGGCGCTCCGCGGCAGCAACTGTATGAGCCACGGCAAAGCAGCGGTTACAATGCTCTCAATCCCATGTGCGGCATTCGCGGAGGCAAGAACCGACCGGCAGATGCGCGTCAGCGCTGCCCACCCGCAGGGGTAGCGTTTCGATACCGCGCTTACCAGTGGCCAATTGAAGATCACCACCGGTGGGCGAGTTTTGCGCCGCCAGACTCTTGCTTCTTCTGGTCACAGAAGAAGAAAAATCCGCAGGATTTAAGGGATTAGCAGAAGGCTGGAGCTTTCCCCGGAATAGACGGATGAATCTTAATCAAGGGGGACACCGGGGGTTGTGTTTTTCAGGGCCGGCACGGGGGTCGGCCCCTGCGACTTAAGAAAACCCGTGGGCCGGCACGCCGCTCCCTCACCCCCGCCGCTCCGCCAGCTCGACCAGCGGACCGAGCTGGAAACGGTCGCGCAGGATCTCCAGGAACGCCGCGGTCGAGGGCGAGAAGAACTGCCCCTTGCGGAAGATCAGCCCCAGCGGCCGCACGAACTGCACTGCCCCGGTCGGCAGGGCGCAGATCGAGCCCTCCTCCAGCTCGCGCTTGGCGGTCATCTCCGGGATGATCGATACCCCCAGGCCCGCCTCCACCAGCTTCTTCATCGCCTCCGGCCGGTCGATCTCCATGTCCGGCACCAGCCGCAGGCCCTGCTGCTCGAATACTCCCTCGATGATCCGCCGGGTGACCGAACCGCGCTTGTAGATGATCAGCCGGGTGCGAGTCAGCTCCTCCAGGGTTACCTCGGGCCGCCCGGCCAGCGGATGGCCCCGCGGGGCGATCACGGTCAGCAGGTCCTCGTAGATCGGCACCGCCACCAGGCTGCGGTGCTCGGCCGGCAGGGTGACAAAGCCCAGGTCGAAAGCGCCCTCCAGCACTCCGGCGCCGATGTTGGTCGAATTGTCCACCTCGATCGAGATTTCCACCCGCGGGTAACGCTGGTGGAACTGCTGGAAGATCGCCGGCAGGACATAGATGCTGACCACATCGATGGTCCCCAGGGTCAGCGAGCCGGTTTCCAGGCTCTTGAGGTCCTCCAGGATGCTCTCGGCTTCCCGCAACTGGCGGAAAATGCTGCGCGAGTGGGCGTAGAGCACCTCGCCGGCCCGGGTGAGCTGGACCCGCCGTCCCTGCCGCTCGAACAGCTTCTGGCCCAGTTCCTCCTCCAGGTGGCTGATCTGGTTGCTCACCGCCGGCTGGGTGAGCAGCAGCTCCTCCGCGGCCCGGGTGAAGCTGCCCCGCTCGGCCACGGCGTGGAAGAAGCGCAGTTGCTCCAGGTGCATGCTCGCCTCATCGGTGTGGCGGCGGAGGGCCGCGCTGGTTTCTTGACATCCACTCCCGCCGGGCTCGTCCGGGCCGGTTCGCCCGCGGGCGCATTCCCCGCGGGATGGTTGCGGGAGCGCAAAACTATAAGAAAAACTTATGTGATATATAAATATAATAAATTTGACAAATAGTGTAAAGCGGATATATTTGACCTGTACCGTGATGGGACGTTGTGACCGCTCCCCGCGGGCATCCCGGCCGGTGGCCGGGCCTGCTGTCCCGGTGGTGTTCCGGGAATCGACAGTGACTGACCCCCCAGATGTTCCTTGTGCCGATCTTTTTTTCGTGATGCAATCGGGAGGCTCGATGGCTGAGAAGGTGCGTGTTGCGATCGTCGGCGTGGGTAATTGCGCCAGCTCGCTGGTCCAGGGGGTGGAGTTTTACAAGAACGCCCCCGAGGATCAGTTGATTCCCGGGCTGATGCATACCAACCTCGGCGGCTACCATGTGCGGGACATCGAGTTTGTCGCCGCGCTGGATGTCAACCGGACCAAGGTCGGCCGCGACCTGGCCGAGGCGATCTACGCCGAGCCCAACAACACCTTTCGCTTCTGCGAGGTCCCGAAACTCGGGGTCAAGGTGCACAAGGGCCCGTTGATGGACGGGATCGGCAAGTACCTGCGCGAGGTGATCGACATCGCCGATGGGCCGGAGACCGACCTGGGCGAACTGCTGCGCCAGTCCCGCGCCGATGTGGTGATCAACTACCTGCCGGTGGGCAGCGAGCAGGCCACCCGCTACTATGCCGAGAAGGCGCTGGAAGCCGGCGTGGGTTTTGTCAACTGCATCCCGGTGTTCATCGCCAAGGACAAGGAGTGGGCCGAGCGTTTCCGCAAGAAGGGCGTGCCGATTATCGGCGATGACATCAAGAGCCAGGTCGGGGCGACCATTGTCCACCGGGTGCTGGCCCGCCTGTTCCGCGAGCGCGGGGTGAAGCTGCTGCGCACCAGCCAGCTCAATGTCGGCGGCAACACCGACTTTCTCAACATGCTCGAGCGCGAGCGCCTGGAGAGCAAGAAAATCTCCAAGACCAACGCGGTCACCAGCCAGCTCGACTATGACCTGGGCGCCAAGAATGTCCATGTCGGTCCCAGCGACTATGTCAGCTGGCTCGAGGACCGCAAGTGGGCCCACATTCGCCTCGAGGGCCAGACGTTCGGCGATGTGCCGCTCAATCTCGAGCTCAAGCTCGAGGTCTGGGACAGCCCCAACAGCGCCGGCGTGGTGATCGATGCGATCCGTTGCTGCAAGCTGGCCAAGGATAACGGGATCGGCGGCCCGCTGTTCGGTCCCTCGGCCTATTTCATGAAGAGCCCGCCGATCCAGTACCACGATGATGAGGCCCGCCGCATGGTCGAGGACTACATCTGCGCCATGGGCCGCAAGGGCTCGCCGGCCAAAGACGACGAGATCGAGCTGGCCGCGGTCAAGTAGCCGATCCCGGCCGCGGAAAACGTTCGGAGCCCCGGTAGCGGAAGATCCGCCGCCGGGGCTTCCCTTTTTGTGGCTAAGTGGACGGTTTTTTGTTATCTTAAAGACTCGGAACCTGATCGCAACTTCAAGCGGGAAAACCAACTTGGGACACGGCATGATTCATCGGATCGAGGTGGGCTACAAGCCGGGAGTGACCGATGCCCGGGGCCGGGCGGTAGCCCGCGCGGTGGTCGAGGACCTGGGGCTGAAAGTGGCCGAGGTGCGGACAGTGGAAGTCTACACCACCAATGCCGGCTTGAGCCCCGCCGAGCTGGACCGCCTGGGCCGCGAGCTGTTCTGCGACCCGGTGATCCAGCGCTACAGTGTCGACCGGCCGCTCGGGGATGGGGATTTCGACTGGCTGCTGGAAGTGGGCTTCCGTCCCGGGGTCACCGACAATGTCGGTCACACCGCCGCCGAGGGGATGCAGGACATGCTCGGCCGTCCCCTGGCCGAGGGCGAGGGCTGGTTCACCAGCACCCAGTACCTGTTCCAGGGCAGCCTGGGGCGGGAGGAGCTGGAGCGGATCGCCGGGGGGCTCTTGGCCAACGGGCTGATCGAGCGCTGGCAGATTGTCAGCGGCCAGGATTGGCGGCAGGGGGCGCGGGTGACCCCGGTCGCCCCGGTGGTTAAGCCTGCCGCCGGCGAGCTGGTGCGCGAGATCGAGCTGGAGGTGCCCGACCGCGAGCTGACCGGGATTTCCGAGCAGGGGACACTCTCGCTCACCCTGGAGGAAATGCGGGCGATCCGCGACTACTACCGCCTCCCGGAGGTCCGTGACCGCCGCGTGCGCCTGGGCCTGCCTCCCCGGCCGACCGATGTCGAGCTGGAGTGCCTGGCCCAGACCTGGAGCGAGCACTGCAAGCACAAGATTTTCAGCTGCCTGATCCATTACGATGGCCGGGACGAGCAGCCGCAACTGATCGACAGCCTGTTCAAGAGCTACATCCGCCGCACCACCGAGGTGGTCGGGCAAAGGGTACCCTGGCTGGTCTCGGTCTTCCACGACAATGCCGGGGTGATCGATCTGGATGGCCGCTGGTGCCTGGCGATGAAGGTCGAGACCCACAACAGCCCCTCGGCGCTGGACCCTTACGGCGGGGCGATCACCGGGATCGTCGGAGTCAACCGCGACATCCTCGGCACCGGGGTCGGCTGCCGGATGATCTTCAACACCGATGTCTTCTGTTTCGCCCGGCCGGACTATGACCAGCCCTTGCCGGGGCGTCTGCTGCACCCCAAGCGCATCTTCAAGGGCGTGCATCGCGGGGTGCGCGATGGCGGCAACCAGAGCGGGATTCCGACCGTCAACGGGGCGATCGTGTTCGATGACCGCTTCCGCGGCAAGCCGCTGGTGTTCTGCGGCACCGGGGGGATCATTCCCCGCCGGGTGCTGGGCCAGCCCAGCGAGGAGAAGCGGCTGCTGCCCGGCGACCGGGTGGTGATGGTCGGCGGCCGGATCGGCAAGGATGGGATTCACGGGGCCACTTTCTCCAGTATCGAGTTGGATGAAAGCTCGCCCGCCTCGGCGGTGCAGATCGGCGACCCGATTACCCAGAAGAAGATGGCCGACTGCCTGATCGAGGCCCGCGATGCCGGGCTGTACCGCACCCTGACCGATGATGGGGCCGGGGGCCTCAGCAGCTCGGTCGGCGAGCTGGCGCGCCTGTCGGGCGGGGCCGAGTTGCACCTGGAGCGCGCCCCGCTCAAGTACCCGGGGCTGGCCCCCTGGGAGATCCTGCTCTCCGAGAGCCAGGAGCGGATGACAGTCGCTGTCCCGGAGGACAAGCTGGAGGAGTTCCTCGATCTCTGCCGCCGCCGCGAGGTGGAGGCCACCGACCTGGGCGCATTCACCGACAGCGGGCTGTTCCACGTGCTCTATAGTGGCCGCACGGTCTGCGCCCTGGAGCTGGAGTTCCTGCACGAGGGCCTGCCGCGGCTGGAGCTGGAGGCGTTCTGGCAGCCGCCGCAGCACGATGATCCGCCATTGCCCGCGCCGGGCCGTGAGGCTCTGGAAAAATCGCTGCTGGGGCTGCTCGGGCGCTGGAATGTCTGCTCCAAGGAGGCGATTGTCCGCCAGTACGACCACGAGGTCCAGGCCCTGAGCGTAATCAAGCCGTTCGCCGGGGTGCGGATGGATGGCCCCTCGGATGCCGCGGTGCTCAAGCCCCTGCCGGACTCTCCGCTCGGGGTGGCGGTCGGCTGCGGGATTGTCCCGCGCTACTCGGACCTCGACACCTACGACATGGCCGCCTGCGCGGTGGATGAGGCGATGCGCAACGTGGTCGCGGTCGGGGCCCGGCCGGACCGGGTGGCCGGCCTGGACAATTTCTGCTGGCCTGACCCGGTGCAGTCGGAGAAAACCCCGGATGGCCGCCAGAAACTGGCCCAGCTGGTGCGCGCCTGCCAGGCGCTCTACGATGTCTGCACCGCGCTGGATGTGCCGCTGATCAGCGGCAAGGACAGCATGAAGAACGACTACGGCAGCGGGAGCCAGAAGATCTCGATCCCGCCCACCCTGCTCTTTACCGCGGTCGGGGTGCTCGATGATGTCGAGCGAGCGGTGACCCTCGATTTCAAGCAGGCCGGGGATCTGGTCTGCGTGGTCGGGGAGAGCTGCCTCGAGCTGGGCGGCAGCGAGTATTTCGCGCTGCTGGGCGGGGTCGGACGGGGTGTGCCCCGGGTGGACCCGCAGCGCTCGCGGGCGACTTTTGCGGCCCTGCACCAGGCGATGACGCGGGGGCTGGTGGCCTCCTGCCATGACCTTTCCGATGGCGGGCTGGGAGTGGCCCTGGCCGAGAGCGCGATCGCCGGGGAGCTGGGCGCGCGGGTGGACCTGCGGCTGGTCGCCGGCGCCGGGCGTTTCGAGCGCGATGACCTGCTGCTGTTCAGTGAGTCCCAGGGAAGGTTTGTCGTGACTGTCCGCCCCGAGGACCGGGCCGAATTCGCGGAACTGCTGCGGGAGATCCCCCACGCCTTTGTCGGCGAGGTGCTGCCCGAGCGCGTTTTGCGGATCGAGTCGCTGGAGGAGGGCAAGGGCGAGGTGGTGGTGCTGGAGATCGAGCGGCTGCGCCGGGCCTGGAAAGAGCCCCTGGACTGGTAGGGGTACCAGTGTGACTGGAGCAGGGAAAATGTTCCTGGACCGGTAACAATTTTTTCTGCCGGTCGGCGAATGGACGCGGTGGCGGAGCGGCTAAAACCGCAGCGGGGAGAGGACCATCGCCAGCAGGGTGATTCCGGCCAGGATGTAAAGGAAAACTTTGGTCTGGCGGCTTTTGCCGCTGTCGGTGGCGATGTCCTGCCAGACTTCCCTGAAGAAACTGGCGATCAAGTGGGGCTCCCTGCCGCGGGTCGAGTTGGGTGGTCAATGGTAGTCGTGGCACTGTCAGTGCACGAAATATGCCAGGGAGCAGGCCCCCCGGGGGGCATGAAAGGAGCGTAGGATGGCCACTCCGCAGGCGCTGGTCCTGACCGGGTTCGGGATCAACTGCGACTATGAGACGGCACTGGCGTTCGAGCTGGCGGGGGCGACCGCCCGGCGGATGCATGTCAACGACCTGATCGAGGAGCCCTCCCTGGCCGGCCGTTACCAGATCATGGCCCTGCCGGGCGGGTTCTCGTTCGGGGACAACATCGCCTCCGGCAAGGTGCTGGCCAACAAGCTCAAGTACCGGATGGGCGAGGCGTTCCGCCGTTTCCTGGCCGAGGATCGGCTGGTGATCGGCATCTGCAACGGCTTTCAGGTGCTGGTGCGCCTGGGCCTGTTGCCGGATGGCCCCGCCGGGATGGCCGGGCAGAGCGCCACCCTCACCCACAACGACTCGGGGAAATTCGAGTCGCGCTGGGTGCGGGTGACCGTCAGTCACGACACCCGTTGCGTCTTCACCCGCGGCATCACCCGGATGGACCTGCCGGTGCGCCACGGGGAGGGCAAGTTTGTCGTGCTGGAGGAGCGGGTGCTGGAGCGGATCAAGGCCGGGGGCCAGGTGGTGATGCGCTACGCGGCCGAGGGGGGCGAATCTCCGACGCCATATCCGGCCAATCCCAACGGTTCGGTGGACTCGATCGCCGGGGTCTGCGACCCCACCGGCCGGGTGTTCGGGCTGATGCCTCACCCCGAGGCGTTCCTGCACCGGAAGCTCCACCCGCAGTGGACCCGGCGGGTGCTGCCGGAAGAGGGCGATGGGCTGGCGATCTTCCGCAATGCGGTGAACTATTTCAACTGACGGCTGTCCGGCCGGGCGGTGGTGATGGCTTTTCCCAGTTGGTTCGAGGACAAGTTCGGGCCGCACACGCCGGAGCTTTACCAGGAGGAGGTCCGCCGCACCCCGCGACAGCTCGCCGCCCTGCGCAAGCTCCTCGGCAAGCCGCAAGCCTTGCGGGCGCCGCTGCTGGACCTCTGCTGCGGCTGGGGCCGTCATGCTCTGCCCTTGGCGCGGATGGGCTATCCGGTGGTGGCCCTCGATGGCTGCCGCTGGTTCCTGGAGCGCCTGCGGGCCGATGCCGCCCGCCTGGGGGGGCCGCAGCCGCTGGCGGTGCGGGGGGACATGCGCCAGTTGCCGTTGGCCGACCGCTCGGTGGCCGCGGCGGTGCAGCTCTACACCTCGTTCGGCTACGGCACCGATCCGGAGGATGACCGCCGGGCGCTGGTCGAGCTGGCCCGGGTGCTGCTGCCCGGCGGCTTGTACCTGCTGGACCTGATCAACTGGTCCCTGGCCCGGCGGGCGTTCGATGGCCGGTTCGAGGAGCAGTACGAGGGCTTCGACCTGGTGGAGGAGGGCCGGATCGAGCCGGGGAGCGAGCTGTTGCGGATGAAACGCTCGATCCTCTGGCATGATGACCGTCCCACCCATACCTATCAGTTCGAGATCAGGATGTTCGACCGCCCGCGGCTCACCCGGCTGCTGGAAGCGGCGGGCCTGGCGGTGCGGGAGGTCTGGGGCGAGTTCGATGGCCGGCCCTATGATTCGGACCGGTCCTACCGGATGATCATGCTCTGCGGGAAGGAGGGTTGAAGCATGGGTGAGCGAAGGCTGCTGGTGACCGGCGGCAGCGGCTTCCTGGGCAACGCCCTCTGCCGGGCCGGGGCCGAGGCCGGCTACCGGGTGCTGGGCACCTGGTTCAGCCGCGAGACTGTCCCCTGCCCGAGCTGCGAGGCCGCCTGGCTGGATCTGGGCGAGGAGCGGGAGGTGGCCGCCCTGGTCCAGGGTTTCCGCCCGCAACTGGTGATCCATACCGCCTATGGGCGGGGTGACCGCGAGATCACTTGCGGCGGCACCGAACGGCTGGCGCGGGCCTGCCGTGAGCTGAAGGAGCCGCCCCGCTTTGTCCAGGTCTCGACCGACCTGGTGTTCGATGGCCGCCGGGGCCACTACTGCGAGGATGATCCCGCCGAGCCGGTGATGCCCTACGGGCACGACAAGCTCGATGCCGAGCGGGCGGTGCTGGAGATTCTTCCCGGCAGCCTGGTGGTGCGCTCCTCGCTGATGTATGATCTGGAGCGCCTGCCCGGCCACCTCGAGTTCGCGGTGGAGGCGATCCGCGAGGGCCGGGAGTTTACCTTTTTCCGCGATGAGTACCGTTCCCCGGTGCTGGCCGATGAGCTTTCCCGCGCCCTGCTCCGGGCGGGACAGAGCGCCGAGTCGGGCCTGCTGCACCTGGCCGGGCCGGACCGGGTGGATCGTTTCAGTTTCGGCACCGCGCTGCTCAAGGCGCTGGGCTACGATCCCGCCCTGGCCCGGGCCGGCACCGCCGCCGAGCTGGGGCTGGCCCGTCCCTCGGACTGCTCGCTGGACAGCTCGCGGGCGTTGCGGGTGCTGGGAATGCAGTTGCGGGGCGCAAGGGAAGTGCTTGATCTGCCATAATTCGGGAGGTGGGATGGACCCGCTGGAATTCAAGGCGCGCAGCAAGGAGGAGCAGCAGGCGATCCTGGAGTACATCCGTTCCCGGATCGGCGAGGCCGATCCGGAAGCGCTGCGCAAGGCGCTGCTGAGCGTGGAATGGGTCGGCCAGGAGGCCGGGCGGCTGGTGGAGCCCCTGCTGCTGCTGCTGCGCGAGGGCCGGCCGGAACTGGTCCTGGTCGCGCTGGAGGGCCTGGCCCGGCTGGAGGCGAGCCAGAGCGAGGAACCGCTGGCCCGCTGGATCCTGGAGCGCTACAAGGCGGATGATCCGGCTTTCCGCGAGGCCCGCCGCGAGGCGATCCGCAACCTGGGCCAGGTCGGCGCCCACGCCAGTGTCGTGTTCCTGTTCGAGCTGGCGCGCAATCCCGTTCCGGCCTCGCTCGAGGACAAGGAGGCCGCGGTGGAGGCCCTGGTCGGTCTGGCCGATCGGGGAGTGCTCGGGGTCGAATCCCGGCTGGAGGAACTGCTGGGCCAGACCGAGGACCCCCTGAAGCAGTCGGTGATCGCGGCGCTGAAGGAAATCAACTCCGCCCGCTGGGAGGAGTCCGGCTACCTGACCATCGAGGGCGAGCTCCAGCGGGACCAGGAGGAGTGACCCAAGCCTTGCCTGACCGGGCACTGACAGTTCCCTTCCACTCGCGGGCGCCCCGACCATGACCGCCACCACCGCCGGCTTGCGCGTGCTGCTGCTGGCCGATTCCCTGCCCAATCCCGCCGACCCGGACCCGCGCTATCGTTTCCGGAACGTGTTCGCCTATCACCCCTTGCGCCTGCTATCGGAGCGCCACCGCCTGGAGTGGCCGCTGCTGCTGCCCGCGGCCCCGGGCCTGCTGCGGCTCTTTTGTCACCTGCGCGGTCGGGAGCCGGCGTTCCCTGCTCCGCTGGAGGGCTCCCTGGGGGGGATCGCGGTCCATACCCTGCGCTACCCGCACCTGCCCCGGCTCTATCCCGCCCTCAAAACCCGAGCGCTGGTCCGGCACCTGGAGCGCCAGGGTAAAGATTTCGACCTGGTGCACTGCCATTCGCTCTACGACCTGGGGCTCTCGGCCCTGGCCCTGAAGGCAAAATTCGGCTGGCCGTACCTGCTCAGCTGCTATGGCTCGGATGTCAACTGGCTGTTCGGGGAGGGCGGGATCACCGCCTCGGCGGAAATCGCCCGGGCCAGCCGCGAGGCCCTGCGCGGGGCCGATCGGGTGATCTGTGTCAGCGGCGACCTGGCGGACAAGGTCTGTCGGCTGGGAGTGGCCCCGGAGCGCGTGACCGTGGTGCCCAACGGGATGGACCCGCAAGCTTTTGCTCCCGGCGACCGGAGTGAAGCCCGTCGCGGGTTGGGCTGGCCGCTGGAACGGAAGGTGATCCTGTATGTCGGCAATATTTTCCGCACCAAGGGGCTGGATGAGCTGGCGGAAGCCGCGGCGCAGCTGGCGCGGGATGGGCGGGAGGATTTCCTGGTGGTGCTGGCCGGGCCGGAGGGGGAGTATGGCCCGCAGTTGCGGGAGCGGATCGCCGGGCTGGGCCTGGGCGAGCGCTGCCTGTTGCTGGGGGCCCAGCCCCACGAGCGGGTCCCGGAGCTGATGCGCGCCTGCGACATCTTCTGCCTGCCGAGCTGGCGCGAGGGCTCGCCGACCGTGATCCCCGAGGCGCTCGCCTGCGGAAAGCCGGTGGTGGCGACCCGGGTGGGCGGGATCCCCGAGCTGCTGTCCGACCCGCGATTGGGGCTGCTGGTCCCGCCCCGGGACTCCTCGGCCCTGGCGGAGGCCCTGGCCGCGGCGCTGGAGCGGCCGTGGGATTCGCAAGCGCTGGTTCAGGCCGCGCAGCAGTACTCGCACCGGAACCTGGCCGCGCGGATCGAGCAGGTCTGGCGGCGAGTGGCGGGCCAGGCGGGCTGAACCCCGGGCACGCATCTTGCCGCCGGCAAACAAGCAAGCATCGACCGGGCCCGCGGGAGGCCTCGCCCCCCGTTTGTCCCCGCTCTCACCCTCCAGCGCGAGGAACAGGCTGCCTCATGGACCTCAACGGCAAATCGATCCTGGTCACCGGCGGGACCGGCTCGTTCGGTCAACGCTGCTGCGAGACCCTCTACCGCAACTACCGGCTGAAGCAGCTCGTGATCTTCAGCCGGGATGAGACCAAGCAGTTCGAGATGATGCCCCGTTTCAACGGCGGCGCGGTCCGTTTCGTGATCGGCGACATCCGCGACCGCTCCCGGCTGCGCGAGGCCTGCCGCGAGGTGGACCTGGTGATCCACGCCGCGGCGCTCAAGCAGGTGCCCCAGGCCGAGTACAACCCCTACGAATATGTCAAGACCAACATCATCGGCACCCAGAACGTGATCGATGTCGCCTGCGAGGTCGGGGTTCAGCGGGTGATCACCACCAGCACCGACAAGGCGGTCAACCCGCTCAACCACTATGGAGCGACCAAGCTCTGCGCCGACAAGCTGTTCATCTCGGCCGATTTCGAGATGCGCGAGCGCAATGGCACCCGCTTTGCCTGCGTGCGGATGGGCAACCTGATCGGCAGCCGGGGCAGCGTGATCCCGATCTTCCGCCGGATGAGCCGCGAGGGCAAGGTGACCATCACCGACCCCCGGATGAGCCGGTTCTGGCTGACCCTCGACCGGGCGGTGGAATTCGTGCTGGCCCGTCTGCAGGACCTGCGCGGCGGCGAGGTGTTTGTCCCCAAGACCCCGGTGATGCGGCTCACCGAGCTGATCGAGGCGGTGGCTCCGGGCTGCCGGGTGGAGGTGACCGGGATCAGGCCGGGCGAGAAGCTGGATGAGATCCTGCTCTCGCGCCATGAGGCCCCCTTGACCGTCGAGTTCGAGGACCGCTTCACGGTGTTGCCGATGCATGTCGACCGGGCCGAGTACATCGCATCCAATGGCGGCCGGCCGGTGGCGGAGGGGTTCGAGTACACCAGCACCGATGATGGCTATGCCTTGAGCGTGCAGCAGATGCGGGAAATCCTGGAGCGTGAGGGGATCTGATTTTTTTGTACGCCATCCGGGATTCAGGGTCTTACCAGCGAGAGAGTTTTGGAAAGTGGAAGGGGGGATCGGGGGGAAGGCATCCCTGGGGGGAGGGCGGAAATCCACGATTGCATCGGGATTTCCGCCCTCCCCCCGGAACAGCCGTTTATCTTTTCAGGGCGGTGGTTTAAGGGGGATGAGGCGACCGATGGCGGGAGGCGGAATGACCCGTGGCGGTGACAGCGCCGCGCCGGCAGTGACTGTGCTGATGGCGGTCTACAATGGCGAGCGGACCCTGGGTCCGGCGCTGGAGAGCATCCTCGGCCAGTCGTGCGGCGATTTCGAGTTCCTGGTGGTGGAGGACCGCTCCACCGATGGCAGCCGGGAGCTGCTGGAGCGCTATGCCAAACAGGACCGCCGGTTGCGCATCCTGCCGAACCCGGAGAACCTCGGGCTGACCCGCTCCCTGCAACGCGGGCTCGAGGCTGCCCGCGGCCGCTGCCTGGCCCGGCTCGATGCCGATGACCTGGCCCTGCCCGGGCGGCTCGAGGCCCAGCTCACCCTGCTGGCGGCCCGCCCGGAAGTGGGGCTGGTCGGTGGAGGCATCCGGGTGGTCGGGACGGGAGGGAAGCTGCTGCGGGAATGGTTTCCGCCCACCGAGGATGCCGCCCTCCGGCTGGAGCTGCTGGTCAAGAACCATGCTTTCGCCCACTCGGCGGTGATGTTTCGACGGGAGTCCGCCCTGGCGGCGGGAGGCTACGACCAGGCGTTCCGCTATGCCCAGGACTATGACCTGTGGTGCCGGCTGAGCGCTCAGGCGCGGCTGGCCTCCCTGCCGGAACTGGTGGTGGAGCGGCTGGCCGGGGCGGAGGCGATCAGCGTTCTGCACCGGCAGGAACAGCTCGAGTGCATCCGGCGGGTTTCCTGCCGGGAACTCGGGCGGAAGCCGGAACTGGCCGGCCTGGACCGGGAGGCCTACCGACGGGTCTGGGGGGCGTATCATGGGGATTTTGCCGAGTTCCGGCAGGGCGATATCTGTCGGCTGGAGCCGCTCTGGAGCTACCTGGAGCATCAGTCGGAGCGCCCGCCCGAGACCCTGCGGTCGTTCCGGGAGCTGGGATACCGCCTGATCGGAGAATCTTGCCGCGCGGATGGGCGGCTGCTGCTGGGAATCCTGGAACAGCGGCTGGGCCTCGGCAGCGACCGCGGCCGGAAGCTGAGGAGCCTCGCCCGCTCCCTGACCCCGCGGTTCCTGCGCCGCCCTTGATCCTGCTGCGAGGCATGCTACCATTTTTCAACAACAGCGAGAAGATTAACGGCTGTTCCGGGGGGAGGGAGAAAACCTTTTGAAAAAGGTTTTCTCCCTCCCCCCGGGCCCCCCTTCCACTTTCCCAAACTTTTTCCATAGTTTGATGCAGGATTTATTACAGCAAGTCCGTATTTCTCGCGGTGCTCCCCGCAGTTCTACACGCAGTGCTCCCGGTACCACTCCACGAACCGCGGAATGCCCTGGTCGATGCTGGTCTCGGGGCGATAGCCCAGCAGCCGGCCGGCTTTCTCCACGCTGGCGAAAGTCACCCGCGGGTCGCCGGGCTGCTCGGGCAGGCGCTCGATCCGCGCCGCTTTCCCCAGGCTGCGCTCGATCGCCGCGATCAGCTCGCGCAGCTCCACCGGGCTGGAGTTGCCCAGGTTGAAGATCTCGAACCCGCAGCGCCGCTCCAGCGCCGCCGCCAGCCCCGCGGTGATGTCATCGACAAAGGTGTAATCGCGCCGGGTGGAGCCATCGCCGAACAGGGTGATTGTCTCGCCATGGTCGATCGCCCGGGTGAACTTGTGGATCGCCATGTCCGGCCGCTGGCCCGGCCCATACACCGTAAAGAAGCGAAACAGCGCCATCGGCAGCCCATACAGGTGGTGATAGCTGGCGCAGAGCAGCTCGCCCGCGCGCTTGCTCACCCCGTAGGGGGAGATCGGCCGGCACTCGCCCTCCTCCACAAACGGGATGCGGTCGGTGGCGCCATAGACCGAGGAGGAGGAGGCGAACAGCAGGTAAGACTCCGGCCGGCGGCGCATCAGCTCCAGGATGTTCAGCGTGCCCTGGACATTGATCTCCATGTACAGCGAGGGGTTTTCCAGCGACAGCCGCACTCCCGGCTGGGCCGCCAGGTGGACCACTGTCCGGCAGTCGTGGCGGCGGAAGGTTTCCTCGAGAGCGCTCTGATCGCGCAGGTCGGCCTCGACCAGGGTGAAGCCGGGGTGACTCAGGAACGGCTGGAGGTTGGCCCGCTTGAGCGCCGGGTCATAGTAGTCGCAGAAATTATCCAGGCAGACCACCTCGTGCCCGGCCCTCAGCAGCCGGGCGGTGAGGTTGCTGCCGATGAAGCCTGCGCCGCCGGTAACCAGCATGATGCTCCCCTCGGTGGCTTGACAGTACCGGAACCCACGGGCCGCCCTCAGCAGGCGACCGGCTCCACGACGCTCCAGATCTCGCCCCAGCGCACCTCGAGGTGCGCGATTTTCAGACCAGCCCGCTCCATCTCCCCACCGAAGCTCTCGATCGTGTACTCGATGAAATGCGTGGCATCCAGGCGATAGTCCACTCCCAACTCCTGCTTGAGGGGGACCCGCCAGTCGCGTTGGAAAGTCGGGACCCGGATCACGATCCGCCGTGGGGAGAGCTCCCGCCTGATCCGGCCCAGCAGTTCCACCCGGTGCTCGAAGTGCTCCAGCACCGCCGAGAGCAGCACGACCTCGAACGGCCCCGGGGGGAAGGACTGCAGGGCATCCCCCTGCACGAAGCTCAGGTTGGGCAGCCGGTGGTGACTGCGGGCGAACTCGAAGTTCTGGCGATCCAGCTCGAGCCCGGTGATCTCGATCTCCGGCCGCTCCGAGGCGATCCGGAACGCCATGTGCCCGTTGCCGCAGCCGATGTCCAGCGCCCGCTCGCCGGGATTGATCCGGGCGCTGAAAAACGCCGAGTAATTCAGATGCTCGTGCTTGGAGTGAATCCCCTCGCCCAGCTTCCGGGAATAACGGCCCTGGAGGCCATAGAGCAGGTTGTCCACCAGGAACAGATTGCGCAAGGCCTCGCGCGGCGGGAGTCCCTGCACCGACCAGTCCAGCAGGTCCATCGTCAGCTTTCTGCGCAGATCGCCTGGCAGGAATTGGAAGAGACGCCGCAGGCTGCCGCGTACCATCTGTGTGAAGAACCTTTTCACCGCGAGGCCACCTCTTGGATGATCTTGCTTTCCAGTTCCACCACCCGCGCCAGATCGAACTGCTCCACCACGTGCCGCCGGGCGGCTTGCCCCAGCCGGGCGCGCAGCGGCGCATCTTCCAGCAGACCCTCGACCGCTGCCGCGATGCTTGCCGGGTCCGTTTCGCAGAGCCAGCCGGTCACCCCATGCTCCAACTCCTCCCGGATCCCCTCCACCTCGGCGCCCAGGCAGGCCAGGCCGCAGCTCATCGCCTCCAGCAGCACCTTGGGATGGCCCTCGTAGCGCGAGGGCAGCACGAACAGCCTGGCGCGATTGATCGCGGCCGGCAGTTCGGCGGTGGACAGGGCGCCAAGCAGCACTATCCTGGCCCGGCATTTCCCGGCCAGTTCCCGTACCGCGGGACTGTCGCAGCAACTGCCGGCCAGGGCGAGGCTGATTTCCTTTCCATCCCGCCCGAGCGCATCGACTGCCTGGAACAGCGCCGGAAGGTTCTTCTGCGGGGCATCCCGCCCGATGAACAGCAGGTCGAATTGCTTGTCGATCCCGGGCAATGGCCGGAAGTCCTCGGTGATGACATAATTCGGGACGATGTGAACCTTGTCCGGCGGGAGTCCGTATTGCCGCAGCACCAGCTCGCGCTGCCAGGCGGAGGTGACGATCCCGGCATCGGCGGCCCGGAAAGCCTCCCGCTCCAGCCGGACCGCCGCCTCGATCCGCGCCGGGTTGTCGGTCTGCTGCCGGGTGAAGACACTGTGCAGGAAGCCGCAACGCACGATCAGCTTTTTCCGGCAGAGCCGGCTGGCCCAGATCGCCAGCTGGGCTCCCCGGATCTGGTTGGTCTTGAGCACGTCCGCGCCGAGCAGCCGGGGGCCGTAGCGCGCCGCCAGCTCCAGGAAGGTCAGCTCCTGGCGTCTGCGCCAATCGAGGGGCAGCGGATTCAGGCCCCCCAGCTTTCCCCGGAACTCCCGGTCCTGCCGGCCGCCATAGCTCACCAGGTCGACTCTACCCAGGCATCCCTCCAGCCGATGGTAGAGCGCCAACTCCCGCTCCAGGTTTCCGGCCCGGGCCCAGTCGCGCAGGCCGACTCCGGCGGTGAAGAACAGGGTGAGGTTGATCCGGGAAAGTGGCTTCAAGTCGGGCTCGGGATGCTTTGTTTCGCCAACCGGCCTGGCCGGCGACTGGGCGAGGACGATTATCGTGAGTTGGAAAGATAAGTTACGGACGGGCCGCCAAAATGTCAACAGCGCTCGCGGAGGGCCGCCGCCTCGCCGTGCCGGCGGCCTGATTCTTGCTATTTTTCCGACGGGCTCGGGCCCCGCTGGGGCTGCAACCCTTGACACCATCCTGATATATCCTTTATTTTACTTCGGTTGATGCGATGGCAACCCCATCGATCCAGGGCCACCCGATTTTTCCTTCCCAGGGAACAACGCTTTCATGAGACAAGCCGGCAAACAGCTAAAGCATCCTGACCATCACGATATTTCTTCCATCCGGGCGCTCCGGTTTCTGGTCCGCCGCATGCTGGAGCACCCGCGCGCTTTCGGGGCGGTGGTCCTGTTCGGACTGGTCGCCGCCTCCTCGGAGCTGCTGAGCATCGCCCTGCTGATGCCGTTTGTCGAGAGCCTGCGCGGCGAGGGCGGATCGCTGTCGCAGCAGTTCCCGTTGGTGGGCTTCCTCTCCCCCTATTTCGAGGGCCTGCGGCTGATCGACAAGATCAGGCTGATCGCGGTCGCCCTGCTGGGGGTCGAGCTGGTCAAGGGCTGCTCCCGCTTCATCAGCAATGTCTACAGCAGCCGCCTGCAGTTCAGGATCAATTCCGACCTGCAGATGCGGGTGATGGACCAGCTGCTGGCGGCCGGGCGCGGCTATCTCCACCGCCAGAAGCTTTCCAACGTCTACACCATCCTCAACACCTACACCTACAACACCGGCTTTTCCGTGCTGTCCCTGGCCAGCATTGTCCCGGACCTGTTCATGATAGCGATCAGCATGGTGGTGCTGTTCACGATTTCCGCACCGCTGACCCTGATCACCCTGGTCCTGGCGGCGGTGGTCTCGGTCTCCCTGGGGCGCATGAGCCGGCTGGCCCAGATCTATGGCCGGCAGAACCTCCAGCAGCAGTTGTTCATCAACCAGCAGGGGATCGAGATCCTCAACGGGATGGACGTGATCCGGTTGTTCGACCGGAAAGGGGCGGTGCGGAAAAAATATGATGAGCTGGTGCAGTGCCTGCGGATCACCCGTTGCCAGCAGGGCTTCCTGACCGCGCTGCTCAGCCCCCTGACCACGGTGCTGCTGGCGCTCACCATCACCCTGATCCTGGTGGCCTCGACCTTTTTCCTGCAGCGGGAGGCGGAGTTCTGGATCGGGATTCTGCTGGTGTTCCTGGTGGTGTTCGCCCGGCTGGGCGGGCCGCTGGCCAAGATCAACCTTTCCCGCTCGCAACTGATGACCCTGTTCCCGGCGGTGCTGGCCCTGGAGGACTTCCTGATCTCCCCCGAGAAGGAGAACCTGAGCGATGGGACCGAGGAGTTCGAGGAGCTGGAGCGGGAGATCCGGTTCGACCGGGTGAGCTTCAATTACGGGAAGGCGGAGAACGAGGTGCTGCGGGAAGTGAGCCTGGCGATCCCACGGGGCAAGACCACCGCGATTGTCGGCGGGTCGGGTTCGGGCAAATCGACCCTGGTTGCGCTGCTGGGACGGCTCCACGAGCCGACCGGGGGCCGGATCCTGATCGATGGCCGGGACCTGCGGCAGATTCGCTCCGCCAGTTGGCACAGACGGATCGGCGTGGTCAGCCAGAGCATCTTCCTGTTCAACGAAACGATCCGCGACAACATCCGTTTCGGCCGTCCGGAGGCCGGCGATGAGGAGGTGGAGCGGGCGGCGGTGAAAGCCAACGCCCACCAGTTCATCCTGGAGATGCCGGAGGGCTACGACACGGTGGTCGGAGACCGGGGAGTGCGGCTCAGCGGCGGCCAGGCCCAGCGGGTCTCGATCGCCCGGGCGCTGCTGGTCCGGCCCCAGTTGCTGATTCTGGACGAGGCCACCAGCTCGCTGGATTCCCAGTCCGAGCGGCTGGTTCAGGAGGCGATCCAGCAGATCAGCCACGAATACACCCTGCTGGTGGTGGCTCATCGCCTGGCGACAGTCCGGCAGGCGGACAACATCGTGGTCCTGCACGAGGGACAGGTGGTGGAGCAGGGAACCCACCAGGAACTGATCGGCAGGAAGGGTTATTACTGGCAATACGCTCAGTTGCAGAACCTGGACCGGGATGTTCCCGAATCCGACCTGAACCTGTCCGCCGCGAGCTGAAGTCCCGATGAGCGGTCTTCCCGCCACAGTCAATTCCCCCGGCCGGAGCATCCGGCCCGACTCTGCCGGGTGTTTTTTCGAGGCGGAACTGAAATATGGCTGTGATGTCAACTTCATTCAGGGGCTTTTGAACAGGTACAATCTGGAGCTGGCGTTTTTCCGTTCGAGGCTCGATGGCATCGAGCCCAAGGCCCCTACTTCCGAGTCCTTCTTTACCGGGGAACGTCATTGAGCACTGCTACCGAACAAGAATCAGGCCCAGGTGTTTCCCCTGGTGACAGCAGGCACCACCCGAAGGCCGTGCATCAGGAGGGAGGCAACAACTTCGACCGGATGCTGATCGAGCTGGAGCCCTCTCTGGAGGCCCAGGAAGAGTGGCTGAGCCGGGTCGGCAAGCATCCCCTGCGGAGCGATGGCCGGCTGGGGAGCCGCCTGCGGCTCAAGCTGCTCTCCTGGCTGATTCGTCTGAATCTTCATCAGCCGGCGGTGATGACCGGTCTCAGTCGTGGCTGGTTCGATGAGTTCCAGGATTACTGGATCAACTGTCTGGGCGGTCATCCCCTGACCGTGATGGATTTTCACCAGCTTTATTTCAGCTACCGCACCCGCTCGCTTTTCAAATCTGAGCAGCGGCTCGACTGGGAGTCTCCCTCGCGGCACATCGCCAACTGGCAGGAGCCCAACAACCTGTCCCTGCTGTTCCACTATGTCAACAAGTATGCCCTGCGCCCGGTCTGGGAGGCCGAACTGGACCGCCTGCTGCAGCCGGGATTTCGGGTGCTGGAGTTCGGCTGCGGCCTGGCGCCGCTGTATCGCACCTATCGCCGCTTTTTCAGCCATATCCCCTGCGAGTGGTGCCTAACGGACATCCCGATCATCACCTTCCACTTCGATCGTTATACCTACGGCCGGGAGCGTGGGACCAGCTTCATCAGCATCACGGCCGACCGGATGGATGACCCGCTGCGGGGGGTGGAGACGGAGTTCGATCTGATCATCGTCCTGGATGTGTTCGAGCACCTCAGCCGCCCGCGGCTGATCGCGGAGAAATTGCTGGCCAGGCTCAAGCCGGGTGGGATGTTTTATTTCAATTACATCAATTCCGAGGGGCTGGGGCTGGATACCGCTGCGGGTCGGGAGGAGCGGCTGATCACCCTGGAGTACCTGGCACAGCACCTGAGGATGGTCAGGGGCAAGCTGCAGATTTCCGAGGCGAACATCCCGGTTTGCATTGGAGTCAAGCGGTAGGGGAGATCCGGGTATGGGCCGTTCAGGAAGGCAGAATGCTGAGGCCAGGGGGAGCCGGCGGACTCTGGTCCTGGTCGGCCTGGTCCTGATGCTCCTGCTGGTCAGCCTGCCGGCGCTGCTCTTCCGTCGCGGTGACAACTTCAGCGGGGACAGCCCGCAGCGGAAGGCGATCTGGCTGTCGAAGCGGGTGCTGGCCGAGGCGGGGGGCCTGGCGGTCATGCTCTGGGACCCTTGGCGCCAAGGCAGGGTCGAGGCGACCCTGGCTCCGGAGGGCCGGGCGGGGATGGAACTGGCGGAGGGGGCCGCCGGCTCGGCCGTTGAGTTGCAGGCACTGCTCGAACGAGATCCGCAGTGGCGGGGCGCGAGGGTGCTCAGCTTCGCTAACGGCCGCCTGCCGGAAAGCCGGTTTGCCTTTGGCTATCAGCCCTGGCCGGAACCCCGGCTCGACTCCCTGCGCGGACTGTACCGGCTGAACGAGGTGGCAAGCGACAGCGGGGGTGATTTCGAGCGCTTCCGCCTGCTGATGGACTGGGTGCACGACTCTTTCGGCGGGCGTGGAGCGGGCAGCGCCAATCCGCTGCCGAGGGTGGACTACAACTTCAACTCCCTGGACGTGCTGTACCGTTCCCGTGCCCAGGGCGAACGTTTCTGGTGCAGCGAGTACAGCACGGCGCTGGTGCAGTGCCTGGCCGCCCTCGGCTACACCGCCCGCTACCTGATGGTCGGCTCGGACGAGGCGGGGCATGTCCTCTGCGAGGCCTGGTCGGACAGCCTGGGCCAATGGGTGCTGCTCGATCCTTTCTGGTCGCGGGTGGTGCTGCTGGATGACCGGCCGCTCGCTGCGCTGGAGGTGCATGGCCTGCTGCGGGACCAGGCGGCGCTGGAGCGGGCCGTGGTGCTCAGCCGACGCCGACCGTCGACCGATGAAAGCGAGCGCGCGTTCTACTTCGGGCTGTTTCGCAACCTGGCGGTGCGGATGCGCAACGACTGGTTCACCAACCGCTATCCTCACTGGTACCCGCTGTCCAACTCGGTGATGAACGCGGTCGAGTGGCAGGATGACCTGACCCGGGACAACCTCTACCACAAGTACGAAACCGGGCGGGTCGAGGACCTCTACTGGCCGCTGAACCAGGTGCGGATCATGGCGCGTTCGGCGGGGGAGGGGCGTCTGGCGTTGAGGCTCGACACCGCTACTCCGAATTTCTCGCACTTCCTGCTGGAAGGACTGGAGCCGGAGCCGCGGCAAGCCGCAAGCCCGGTGCTGGAATGGCCGCTCCGGCATGGCATCAATCGGCTCAGGGTGCGGAGTGTCAACCGGCTGGGCATCTCCGGCCGGCCCGCGGAACTGGTTGTCGAATGGAACGCGCCCCCGGTGGCGGGCGCTCCGGACAGTACGGGCCTCGAACCGGAGAGGGCTGCTCGCTGATGAGTGAACGTCTGGTGGATGGGGACCGGCTGGTCTACCTGCTCGAGGCTGAGCCGGGCGGCAGTGTCTGGGATGAAAACTGGAGCCGGGAGCAGATCGATCGCTTCCTGGCCCTCGATGCCCGCGCCGCGTTGGGCGAATACGAACCGGTGTTCCTGCCGTGGCTGGACCACGGCCATCCCGTGCTGGAGGCCGGCTGCGGGCCTTGCCGTTATGTGCATGGCTTGCGCTCGGCCGGCCTGAACTGCCTGGGGATCGACAACAGCCGGCCATTGCTGGCGGCGGTCAAGCGAGCGGCCCCGCGCCTGCCGTTGGCGGCGATGGATGTCCGGCGGCTGGCTTTTCGGGATGGTTCGCTGGGGGCCTGCATTTCGCTGGGCGTGCTGGAGCATTTTCCCGAGGGGATGGAAGCCCCGCTGGCGGAAGCGCGGCGGGTGCTGCAGCCCGGCGGGCTGCTGCTGGCCAGCGTGCCTTGCTTCAACCCCTGGCGACAGCGGCTGGCCCGCCGGGGGCGATATGGGAGCGGGGACAAGATCGACTGGGGAAGGTTCTACCAGTATGCCCTGACCGAGGCGGAGTTCCGCCGCATCCTGGCGGAAAACGGCTTCGAGCCGCTAAAGGCGCATTACCTGCACACGATCAAGGGCCTGCGGGATGAGCTGCCGTGGGTGAAAAAGCTCTATGCGCTCTACCGCCGGCTGCTGGAGTCGGGAGCCGCCGGCAGGCTGCTGGCCCGGCTGGTCTATCTGGGTCCCTGGCTGGTGGAGCGGCTGGCGAAACTGCCGCCGGTTCGGCGCTGGTTTTCCCACATGGTGCTGGTGGTCGCCAGAAAGGCGTGAAAGATGAGGTTGGCGGCGGGAGAGATCCTCGAGCGCCCGCCGGGTGACCAGCGGCTGCTGCTCGCTGCGCTCCCGGCCGGAGCCGCGCTGGGCGGACTGTGCGCGCTATCGCCCGGCCCGGCGGTGGCGCTGCTCGGCCTGCTGCTGCTGCTGATCCGCCTCGACCGGCTCTCCCGGAAGTGGGATGATCGCCCGCTGTTCCACCTGTTCCTGCTGGGACTGGGGATTCGGTTGGCGCTGGTGCTGCTGCTGACACTGAGGATTCCGCTCGATGGGTTCGGTTTCGGCGGGCAGCCGGTGACCATGTTCGGCGACAGCGACATGAACCTGATTGTCAGCCAGCGGGCGATGCTGGCCTACTATGGCTTCCACAACTACGCCGGGACCCATCTCCAGCCGGGGATTTACGGCTACAACTTCCTGACCTGGGTGTTCGGGGCGCTCTACCTGCTGATCGGTTACTCTCCCTTTTCCGCCCTGCTGATCAACGCTGTCCTGAGTTGCCTGGCCGCCTGGCTGATCTATCTGGCCAGCCTGCGGATCACCGGACACCGGCGGGTCTCCCGGGTAGTGATGGCGCTGGCGATTCTGTGGCCGACTCAAATCCTCTGGTCGGTCAACCTGCTCAAGGAGCCGGCGTTGCTGTTCGTGATCGCGTTGATCGTTTTCCTGTTCGTGAAAATGGTCCAGGAGCGGAAAATGCGCTACCTGCCGCTGGTCCTGCTGCCGGCCCTGCCGATGGGCCATCTGCGCACCCAGACCAACCTGCTGATGCTGCTGACCATCTGCTCCAGCCTGATCCTGATTCTGCCGGGAAAGTATCTGCGAAGGGGAGCGCTGGTGGCGCTGCCGCTGCTGCTGGCGTTGGGGTGGGCGGAGCGGGCAGGGCTGCGGGAGCGGGTCTGGCAGGTGGAACGGCAGGTGATCGACACCCAGATCGGGTTCATCACCACCGGCGGGGCCTGGTACCGGTTCATTCCGGAGCGCTACGGAGCCAACAGCGGGTACCAGGGCCACCTGAGCGCCGGGGAGGCCGGGACGGGTTTCCTCAAGGCGCTCTATTACTACCTGTTCACCCCCAATCCGTTCCAGGACTTCGGACTCAACAAACTGGCCGCTTTCCCGCAGATGCTGCTCTGGTATCCGCTGCTGCTGATCGGCTTTCCGCTGGGCACGCTCTACCTGTGGCGCTATCGTCGGCGAGACTCGCTGATCATCTTTGTCTACCTGGCGCTGTTCACGACCGCGATGGCGCTGTTCACCGGAAGTGTCGGCACGGCGATCCGCCACCGGGACATTCTCACCCCTTACTTCCTGATTCCGGCGGTGGTCGGGCTGTTCAACCTGAGGGGCTGGGTCGAGAGCCGGCTGTCCGCCGGGGGCAGCGCCGGAGCGGGCCGCGGGACAACTGAAATCCGCTGAGGCTTACTCCCGCGCCCGGTCTCAGGCGTGGTCGTAACGGATTTCCCGCAGGGCCTGGCGGTTCTCCCGGAACCAGGCGATGGTCCGCCGGAGCCCCTCCCGGAGCGGCGTACTGGCCTGGAACCCGAACAGCTCCCGGGCCCGGGAGACCTCCAGGCAACGGCGCGGCTGGCCGTTGGGCTTGCTGGTATCCCAGCGGATTTCCCCTGCGAAGCCGGTCTCCTCGGCGATCAGTTGCGCCAGCTCCCGGATCGCGATTTCCTGTCCCGAGCCCAGGTTGACCGGCAGGGGGCCATCGTAGCGCTCCGCGGCCAGCGCCAGCCCTTGCGCCGCATCCTCCACGTACAGGAACTCCCGGGTGGGGGAGCCATCTCCCCAGAACACCACCTGGTTTTCTCCCCGCTCCATCGCTTCCGCGTACTTGCGAATCATCGCCGGGATGACATGGGAGGTGCCGAGGTCGAAATTGTCCCGGGGACCGTAGAGGTTCACCGGGAGGATGTAGATCGAGTCGAACCCGTACTGCTGGCGATAGGCCTGGGACTGGACCAGTTGCATCTTCTTGGCCAGGCCATAGGGAGCATTGGTCTCTTCCGGGTAGCCGCTCCAGAGATCATCCTCGCGGAACGGCGGCGGGGTGTGCTTGGGATAGGCGCAGATCGTTCCCAGGGCGATATATTTCTCCACTCCGGCCCGTCGGGCGAACTCCATCATCTGGATGCCCATGATCGCGTTCTCGTAGAAGAACCGGCCGGGGTTGAGCCGGTTGGCCTCGATTCCGCCCACGACCGCGGCCAGGTGGAACACCACCTGCGGCCGGAGATCCCGGTAGAGCCGCTCGACATCGGCGCTCTGGCGCAGATCGTACTCGCTGGAACGCGGGGTGAACAGCCATTTGCAGCCGGCCGCCCGCAGCCGCCGGAGCAGCGGCTCACCCAGGAAACCGGAGGAGCCGGTCACCAGAATTTTCTGCTCGGCCAGGTTCACCGGTACGCCCCCCTCTCGTCCTGCTCGCTGAGGCTGATGGTCGTTTTTTCCTCCAGCGCCTGGCGGTCGGCGGCGACCATCAGCCGCACCAGTTCCCGGAATTTCGTGCGCGGCTCCCAGCCCAGCGCCCGCCGGGCCTTGGAGGGATCGGCCACCAGCAGATCGACCTCGGTCGGCCGGTAGTAGTTGGGATCGATCTTCACGTGGTCGCGCCAGTCCAGGCCCTCGCAGCCGAAAGCCTCGTCCAGGAACTCGCGGACCGAATGGGTCTCGCCGGTACCCAGCACGTAGTCTTCCGGCTGATCCTGCTGGAGCATCAGCCACATCCCCTCCACGTACTCCTTGGCATAGCCCCAGTCCCGCTTGGCCTCCAGGTTGCCCAGGTAGAGCTCTTTCTGCAGGCCGGCCTTGATCCGCACCGCCGCCCGGGTGATCTTGCGGGTGACAAAGGTTTCGCCGCGACGGGGGGACTCGTGGTTGAACAGGATCCCGTTGCAGGCGAAAATCCCGTAGCTCTCCCGGAAATTGACTGTCACCCAGAAAGCGTAAACCTTGGCCGCGGCATAGGGGCTGCGGGGATAGAACGGGGTGGTCTCACGCTGGGGGACTTCCTGAACCTTGCCGAACATCTCGGAACTGCTGGCCTGGTAGAACCTCGCCTTGCAGCCGGTCTCGCGGACCGCCTCCAGGATGCGCACGGTCCCCAGGCCGGTGACATCGCCGGTGTACTCGGGGATGTCGAAGCTGACCCGCACGTGGCTCTGGGCCGCCAGGTGGTAAATCTCATCCGGCTGGATCCGGTAGAGCAGCTTGATGAGGTTGGTCGAGTCGGCGATGTCCCCATAGTGGGTATGCAGCCGGACCCCGTTGATGTGCGGGTCGCGGTAGAGGTGATCGATCCGGCTGGTGTTGAAGGTCGAAGCCCGGCGGATGATGCCGTGGACCTCGTAGCCCTTCTCCAGCAGCAGCTCGGCCAGGTAGGAGCCATCCTGGCCGGTGATCCCGGTGATCAGTGCTTTTTTCATCGCGGGCCGCCTGTCTCTGCTGTTCGATGATGAACGGGACTGTTGTTGTCGATCTTTTCCAGCACGATCAGGGCGAACATCGCCAGCCGGCGGTCGAGCGGCCGCAACAGCCCCTCGAACGCCCTCCAGAGGCCGAACGACCAGCCCGGCGCCAGCGCCCGCAACGAGACCCCGCCGGAGAGCAGGTAGCGAAGAGGCATCAGCCGCCGGACCGAGCGCACCGCCAGGGTGGGGAAGAGCCGGTCGAACCGCGCCCGGTCCCGCTCGAAAATGATCCAGGGCAGGGCGATGTTGGCTCCGGAGAGCGGTCCCGCGGATGGAATCTCCCAGCCCGGGGCCGCGGGCTGGAACGGCTCGGAGTGCAGCCGGCGGTAGATCAGCCGCGACCAGGCGCTCACCCAGGGCTCGATCAGCACCGCCCGCCCGCCGGGGGCCAGGCCGCGTTCCAGCTCGCCGAAAAACAGCTCCGGCTGAGGGATGTGATGCAGCACATCCAGCATCACTACCGCCCCCAGGCTTTCAGCCTCGAATGGCAGGCGACGGCCATCCAGCACCAGCGACAGCCCGGGCAACGGGAGCACATCCGAGGTGATGAGCCCCGGGACCAGCTCCTCCAGGAAACCGCCCCCGGAGCCGATCTCCAGCACCGGCCTCCGTATCCCCAGTTCCCCCAGCGCCAACCCGTAGAACTCCTGGTAGATTTTGCGCAGGAAAGGCTTCCGGCGGATAATCTCGCGTCGCCGCAGGGTGGTCTCGGGAGCATCCAGCTCCAGCCCCCGGCAGTCCGGGTGCTCCAGCAGCTTTTTCAGGGTCTCGATCATCGCCCGCCCGGCCTTGGGGAAAAGAGGGCCGCTCAAGTCTTGCGACAGTGAAAGAGCACTTTCCAGTCCCGGATGGTCGCCGCCCGCGACAGCTCCTCCCGGGCCAGCAGGCTGACCGTGCCGAACCCGGCCTGACGGGCCAGGGCGGCGATCACCGGGGCGGGCCAGAGGGTGTGCTCGAGCAGGTAGCTCCCGGTCCGGGCCATCCCGGTGTGGCTGTCGCGCACCTCCAGCCGGTAGTGCATCCTGGCGCGCAGGGCCAGCGGATCGCTCTCGGCGGTCAGCTCCAGCCGCAGCCGATGCCCTTGCGCCTCGAGTTCCAGGGTCTTGCCGGCCGGCGGGTCGATCAGCGCCGCCGCGCCGTTCCAGCAATCGAAGATCAGGGAGGCGCCGGGTTTGAGGCGCGCGGCGATCTCCCGCAGGAACGTGGCCAGCTCGTCCAGCTCGTGCAGGTAATTGACCACGTTGAACAGCGCCAGCGCCAGGTCGAACTGCCCCGGCTCCAGCTCGGCGACCGTGCCATGGCGCAGGCTGACCCGGGAGCCCAGTTCCGGCCCCAGGGCGCAGAGCTTGCGGCGGGCCAGCGCCACCATCCGCGCATCCACATCCACCGCCACCACCTGGTGGCCGCGGCCGGCCAGGGCGAAAGTGTGGTTGCCGGTGCCGGAGCCCAGCTCCAGGATCCGCCAGGGGCCATCGCCCTCGGGCAGGCCGAGCCGCAGGGCGGAATCGATCTCGCACGCGTAGTCCTTGGCGGCGAAGATCGTGTCGTAGTACTCGTAGAACAGGCTGTTATCTTCCATAGAACGACCTGATCGTCTCACAGATGTAGTCCAGGTCCTCCAGCGCCAGCGCGGGATAGGAGGGCAGGCAGATCCCGTTCTCGTAAGCGTACGCCGCGCCCGGGAACAGCGCCTCATCCAGCCGCGGGGCTTGCTGCGGGTCCTCCCGCAGGTACTGGAAGGCCGGCTGGCGGTGCAGCGGGTAAAAGAACGAGCGGGTCTCGATGTTTTTTGTCTGGAGGTGCGCCACCAGCGCCTCCATCCGCTCGACATAGATCCCCACCCGGAAGGGGACCAGCTCCGAGCCCTCCGGCACCCGCAGGAACCTGACCTGGGGCAGATCGCCCAGGCGCCGGCGGTAGCGCTCCAGCAGCGTGGCCTTGCGGGCCTTGATCTCCTCCAGCTTGGAGAGCTGGACCAGGCCGATCGCCGCCTGGATGTCGGTCATCCGGAAGTTGTAGCCGATCTGGGGATGAATGAACGAGCCGCGGTTGATTCTTCCCTGGTTGCGCAGGTAGAGCAGCGACTGGTGGACCTCCGGCCGGCTGGTGACGATCAGCCCGCCCTCGCCGGTGGTGATGGTCTTGTCGGCGAAGAACGAGAAGCAGCCGGCATCGCCGAAAGTGCCGGCGTGGCGTCCCCGGTAGCGGACATCGATCGCCTGGGCGGCATCCTCGACCACCAGCAGCGCGCGCTCGCGGGCCAGTGCCATGATCGGGTCCATTTCGCACGCCATGCCATAGATGTGTACCGGCATCAGCGCCCGGGTGCGGGGGCCGAGCGCCTGGGCGAAATGCCGCGCCTCGACCTGCAGGGTTTCGGGATTGATGTCGCAGAACACCGGGGTGGCGCCGGTCATCTCCACCGCGGTGGCCGAGCCCATGAAGGTGAAATCCGGCACCACCACCTCATCCCCGGGTCCGATCCCCACCGCGCGCAGCGCCAGGTAGATCGCCAGGGTGCCATTGGGCGCGAACGCCCCGTACGGCGCGCCGGTCAGCTCCAGCAGCCGCTCGAGGAACAGCTTGCTCTGCGGGCCCTCGGTGATCCAGTTCAGCTCGAAGCAGCTCTTGATCGCCGCGTACTCCCGGTCATCGAGGTACGGGGCGAACTGCGGTACCTTGCGCTCCATGCTTGCTCCTCTTTCAGCCGCGGAATTTCAGGAAGGCCTTGAATGCCATCCGGGCCAGGATCGGCCCGTGGTGGAAAACCCGGGTCTTGCTCCGGCCGTAGGGGCGGGGATAATAGTGGATCGGCTGCCAGGCGGTCTTGAGTCCCAGGCGGACCGCTCCGAACAGCAGCTCGAAGTCGCCGAACGGGTCATTGGTCCCCCAACTGTCCCAACGCAGCAGCAGCCGGTCGAAATCCCGCTTGCGGATGGCCTTGATCCCGCTCAGGACATCGGTGATGCTCTGGCGCAACAGCCAGGAGAAGAAACCCGCGAAGAACCAGTTGCCGAGGTAGTTGAGCAGGGGCATGCTGCCCTTGGGCAGCCGGTAGACAAAGCGCGAGCCCTCGATGAACTCGGCGTAGCCCCGGCGGATCGACTCGTAGACGTAGGTGATGTCCTCCGGGGGGCTGGTCATGTCGGCCTCCAGCAGGATGATGATCTCGCCCCGGGCCAGGCGGAAGCCCTCGCGGATCGCATCGCCCTGGCCCTTGCCCGGCTGGCCGATCACCCGGATGTGCTGCTCCGGGTAAAGCTCGATCATCCGCTCGATCTCCTCGCGGGTCCCATCGCAGGAGTGACCCTCGACAAACAGGATCTCCTGCTCGCGGGCGATGCGCGGGATCGACCGCACCAGCGGCTCGATGTTCTCGCGCTCATCGCGACAGGTCAGGCAGATGGTCAGGCTGTCCCCCACCGGCTCCGGGCCGTGCAGCGGACGGAAGACCTGGAACTGGTTGAGCTTGGCCCAGTCGAACAGCGGCAGGAACTTGCCGAGGGTGTTGAGCAGCGGTCCCAGCCCCAGGGCGCGCAACGGGAAGAGCATCCCGCGGCGCAGGTTGACCAGCTGGAACCCGGCGGCGGTCATCACGCTGTCGATATCGGTGGCGGACAGCAGGTGCTCCAAGCCACCCGGACGCTTGAGCCGCAGGCGCTCCGCCGGGCGCAGCAATGGCCGCCAGAGGTAGTTGTGGCTGTAGACAATGATCCTGGTCTCGGGCTTGCACAACGCGCTCAGCTTCACCAGGAATGAGCCGATGTCCGGCACCATCCCCAGCACATCCTTGAGGATGATGTAATCGAATGGCCCGCGCACCTGGTCCAGGGCGAAGTCGAGGTGACATTCAAACCGGCCGGGGTTTTCCTCCTCCAGCGCGCCGGCAGGCGGCTGGACGATCACTCCGCGGGCGGGGGAGATCGCCTCCAGGTCGCAGCGGACTTCCCGCCCGACAATCAGCACTTCCTGGCCGGGAGGGACCATGTAATGGAAGTACTCGCGGATGATGCCGTAGTAGTAGCTGTAGCGGGCAGCGCTCATCAGATCACTTTGTAGTGTTCGATCGGGTTGTAATAGCGGAACAGCTTGACCAGTTCTGCGATCCCCTGGTCCAGGGTCACCGCTGGCTGGAATCCCAGGGCCCTGATCCGCGCGAAGCTGATGGTGAAACTGCGCACATCCAGGTCCCCGAGTTCCGAGCAGATGATCTCGAACTCCACCTGTTTCCTGATTTGCCGGGCCAGCTCCAGCTTGGAGTGGTTCAGCTCCTCACTGCCGACATTGTACACTCCGCCGGCCATCCGGTCGGCCTGGTCCAGCGCCAGCAGGTAGCCGCGGATCGCATCGTCCAGGTGCAGAAAGGTCCGGGTGCTGCCCGGATCGAACAGCACCAGCGAGCGCTCTCGCACCGCCCGCAGCACGAAATTGTTCAGCAGCAGTTCCCAGCGCATCCGCGGCGCCACGCCATAGAGGGTGGCGAAACGCAGGGCGATCGAGTTCTCCCGTTCCAGGCAGAGCTGTTCCGCCGCGAGCTTGGTCCGGGCGTAGCGGCTGGCCGGACTGACCGGGGAGTGCTCATCGCAGACCAGGTCGCAGCGGCCATAGACCGAGGTGGTGGAGGCGTAGACCAGCAACTGCTCCCGGGACAGGCCGGCCAGCAGGCGGCGGGTGGCCTCGACATTGATGGTCACCGCCGAGTGCGGATTGGCCTCACAGGCGGGATAGCCGCTGATCCCCGCCAAGTGGAAGATGCAGTCGTACCCGGCCAGGTCCCGCTCCGTCACCTCCCGGATGTCCCGACGCTCGAAACCGATCCGGGGATGAGCGCACAGGAACAGCGTCGGTTCCGCGCCGTACAGGAAATTGTCCAGGATCATCACCGTATGGCCGCGCTCGAGCAGCGCTTGAGCCAACTTCAGGCCCTTGTACCCGGCCCCGCCGGTGATCAGGGTCTTCATCGCGCCAGTGCTCCGGGAGTTGCGGGATTGCCCTCAGCCGGCGGCACGATGCTCCGGCCACCGTGGCAGAGCCGCCGCACAGCGCCTGCCGCACGGCAGTCAAGGCAAGGCTGCGGAAGGAATTTCACGGTCCAGCGGCAAGCGAACAGACTTTTCCGGCGGACTGGCCGACCGTATCGCGGCTGAATTGTTTTAAAGGTCGAAGATAAATAACTTGCAACTGACCAATCGTCAATATTCTTGGCCGATCCGGCGCGTTTCCGCCGGCCCGGCGGGCTGTCGATGGTCTGTAGTGCAAAAAACCTGCCAGCCTTGGGTACGATGCTTGCATAGTGGCGCTTTGCCGGCCATGGCTGCGGCAGGCTCCCTGCCGGGAAGTTTGATGGCGGCAGGTATCGCCTTTTCTTGACGGGAGTTATGGGCGAGCTTATTTTGAGGGCACTACTGACTGCCGCTTTCCATCCGGGGGGCCAATGAGGATTTTCCATCACAAGTTATTCTGGTTGCTGGCGATCGCGGTCACCGCCCGGATCCTTTTCGCCGTTGTCAGTGACTACAAGACCTTTCCGGATTCGGCCTGGTATTTCGAAACCGGCCGGCAATTCCTGAGCGGCGATTACTCCGAGTACTCCGGCAAGCGCGCCCCGCTCTACCCGTTACTGCTGGCTGCCAACGGTTTCGATCCGGGGCGGGCGATCTTTCTGCAGACCGCGATGGGAGTGGTGACCACCCTGCTGGTGTTCCTGATCTTCCGCCGGCTCACCGGCTCCGCTACCGCCGGGTTCCTGGCCGGCCTGGTCCCCGCCCTCAATCCGGCCCAGATCGACTATGAGTTCACCCTGGGGACCGAGGCGCTCTGCACCCTGTTCATCATCCTCTCGGTCTACCTGCTGTTCCGGTTCACGACCGGGCGCCGCCTGCCGGGCTGGGGCGAACTGGCGCTGGTCGGCGCGGTTTCGAGCCTCAGCACCCTGACCCGGCCCCAGTACGTGATCCACCCGGCGTTCATGGCGTTGATGCTGCTGGTCTATCTGGTGTGGCAGCGGCATTCGCTGCGAGCAATCCTGCCGCGCCTGGGGATGTTCATCCTGCCGGTGCTGCTGCTGGTGGTGCCCTGGGGGCTGTTCCAGAAAGCGCACATCGGCCAGTTCGTGGTTTCGCCGGACATCGGCTATGCGATCATGGATCACGCGGTGCTGTTCATGGAGCAGGCCCCGGCCGAGTACCGCGAGATCACCGAGGTGCTGATCCGGCACCGGGACCAGCACCTGCGCGACAAGGGCGAGGCCTATGGCTGCATCGAGGCGGCGCGGCCCGAGCTGGAGCAGTTGACCGGCCTGCCTTACGCCGAGCTGTCGCGCAAGCTGGCGGTCGTGGCCTTCGCCACCATCGCCCGGGAACCGCTCACCTACCTGTGGAACTCCACCCGGGCGTTTATCCGGTTCTTCAAGCCCTTCTGGCCGGGCCAACTCTGGGGAGTGCGCCCGGCGGTGACCGATGGCGGCTGGCTGCTGCGCTCGGTGGTTACCCTCTACACGCTGGCCTATTTTGCCGGACTGGCGGTACTGTTCACCCTGCCGATCCTGACTTTGATCTCCCGCGCCTGGGCCCGCGCTTTCCCCTGGCGGTTCGAGCCGGTGTTCCTCTATGCCCTGGTGCTGGTGACCGCCGGTTTTCAGTCGTTCATCACCCTGTCCGAGAATGCCCGGTTCCATGCCACGATCGAGCCCTTGATGCTCGCCTTTGCGGCGATGGTGCTGCTCACGGCCTGGCGCCAGGGGCTGCTGCGGCCCGGGAAGCGACAGCCTGTTTGAGCTTCCGGCTGTTCCGGAGCTGGCGGCAGGCGGCGCCTCCGGATGCGGCCTGAGCCGGTTTCGCCGTTTTTGCCGCCCTCGCCTAGTTCGGCCGGACGGATGGCTACGCGCCTGTTGTCCAGTTGCTGGGCGATTCCGGTGAAGATGCCTCTACGGGCAGGACACGGTGGAGGCGATCATCATGGCCGCCGACTGCGAGCAGGCCTACGGAGAGCTGTTCAATGTCGGGAACGACCATCCCTCCACTTTCCGTGAACTCGCCGAAAAAGTGGTCGGGATCGCCGGCTGCGGGCGCTGGGAACTGGCTCCCTTTTCCAGCGAGCGGGCGGTCCTGGAGCCGGGCCACTGCTACTCGGACATCAGCAAGATCAAGCGGATCATTGATTGGAAACCCGAAACTTCCCTCGATGACGGTTTGAGAGCGACCATCGAATTCTACAGATGCCACCGGGGAAAATACCGGCAGGAGCCAATGCGGATTCCCTTCCTGAGCCTGGCCGGGCAATACCAGGCGATCAAGCCGGAGATCGATGAGGCGGTGCAGCGGGTCCTGTCGCGGGGATGGTACATCCTGGGAGAGGAACTGGCGGCGTTTGAGCAGGAGTTCGCCGCCTACTGCGGTGTCCGTCACGCGGTGGGGGTGGGTTCCGGTACCGAAGCCCTGCATCTGGGTCTGCTGGCCTGTGGGATCGGGGCCGGCGACCAGGTGATCACGGTCGCCAACATCTCCGCTCCGACTGTCGCCGCGATCTGCTTCGCCCATGCCATCCCGGTGTTTGTCGATGTGGACCCGGCCACCTGCAACCTGGATCCGCGCAAACTGCGCGAGTACCTCGAAAGCAGGCCGGATACGGGCCAGGTCAAAGCGGTGATCCCGGTCCACCTTTATGGCCACCCGGCGGAGCTGGACCCGATCCTCGAGATCGCGGCGGAGTTCGGCCTGAAAGTGATCGAGGATGCCTGCCAGGCCCATGGGGCGCTGTACCGGGGCCGGAAGGCGGGGTCGATCGGCGCGGCCGGCTGCTTCAGCTTCTACCCGACCAAGAACCTGGGAGCCTATGGGGATGCCGGGATGCTGGTCAGCGATGATCCGGAGCTGGCCGGTCGGGTGAGGATGCTGCGCAACTACGGAGAAACCGCCAAGTACGACAACCTGCTGCGCGGTTTCAACAGCCGGCTGGATGAGATCCAGGCGGCGATCCTGCGGGTCAAGCTCGGGCATCTCGATCGGTGGAACGACCGGCGCCGGGAACTGGCGGCGATCTACGACGAAATGCTGGCGGGCCTGCCCCTCGAGCTGCCGGCCGAGCGGGAGGACTGCCGTCACTGCTACCACCTGTACACCATCCGCACCGGGGACCGGGAGGCCATGCGCGCCCGGCTGGCCGAGCGGGGAATCGGCACCAGCGTGCACTATCCCCGGCCGATCCACTTCCAGCCGGCCTACCGCGACCTCGGATTCGGGCCCGGCGATCTGCCGGTGACTGAGGCCAGCACCAGCCAAGTGCTGTCTCTCCCGTTGTACCCCGAGCTGGAACAGTCGCAGGTGGAGTATGTCTGTGAGGCGCTGCGGGATTCCCTGCGATAATGGACAAGAGCGTCTACGAGACCATCTTTCACCTGGAGCACGACTACTGGTGGTAGGTCGGACTGCGGGACCTGGTGCAGTTGTTCGTGGATGGCGCGGACCCCGGCCGGCAGTTGACGGCGAACCGCGCCCGCGGGCCGGTAGGATTGGATTTTTCCCCCGAGGCGCTGCGGTTCTGTCGGCTGAGAAAGCTGGACCATGGCGGGAGGGTGATCCTCAACCTCCCGGCCTACCGTTTTCTGATGAGCACTCATGATCGGGCCATTCATCCCCGTCACCGCTATCGTCGGCGAGAGCTGCGGGAGAAAGTCACTCAAGCGGGCCTGGTGATCGAGACCCTCAGTTACCGCAACACCGCGCTTTTTCCGGTCGCCGTGATCGGCCCGGCGCGCTCCGCCCTCGCCAGCTCTCACCCCCCGTTGGCCCCGATGTAGCCCTCCTTCTCCAGGGCCAGGATGATCTTCTGGGCGCACTCCTCCGGGCTCATCCGGGAGGTGTCGAGGGTGAGCTCGGCATCGGAGGGGACCTCATAAGGGTCCGAGACCCCGGTGAACTCCCGGATGAGCCCGGCCCGGGCCTTGGCGTAGAGACCTTTGCGGTCGCGGCCCTCGCAGACCTCCAGCGGGGTGGCGACATGCACCAGCAGGAAGCCGCCGCCGGATTCCACCACTTGCCGCACCTCCCGGCGGACACTGTCGTAAGGAGCGATCGGGGCGCAGATCGCGATCCCGCCGTTCTTGGTGATTTCCGCGGCCACGAAGCCGATCCGGTGGATGTTGAGGTCGCGGTGCTCCTTGGAGAAGCCCAGCTCGGAGGAAAGGTTTTTCCTCACGATGTCGCCATCGAGCAGGGTGATCGGCCGGCCGCCGAACTCCAGCAGCTTGGAGAGCAGCACATTGGCGACTGTCGACTTGCCTGAGCCCGACAGCCCGGTGAAGAACACCGTGAACCCCTGTTTCGCGCGCGAGGGGTAGGTCCGGCGCAGTTCCCCGATCACCTCCGGATAGCTGAACCACTCCGGGACCTCCAGCCCCTTGGCCAGGCGCTCGCGCAGTTCGGTGCCCGACAGCGATTTCACCTGTGACCCTGGCGGAACCTCATCCACCGGCAGGTACTCGCCACAGTCCTGGACATAGACCATCAACTTGAACGGCACCATCTCGATCCCCAGTTCCTCCTGGCGCCGCCGCATCAGTTCCTGGGCCTCGTAGGGGCCATAGAAAGCTTTGCCGCCGGGGTCGGAGCCGGGTCCGGCGTGGTCGCGCCCGACAATGAAATGGGTGCAGCCGCAGTTCCTGCGGATGATCGCGTGCAGCAAGGCCTCGCGGGGCCCGCCCATCCGCATCGCCAGGGGCAGCAGGCTCAGCATCACGGTCTGCCGCGGGTAGTGCCGGAGGATCGCCTGGTAGCAGCGCACCCGGGTGAAGTGGTCCACATCGCCGGGCTTGGTCATTCCCACCACCGGCTGGATCAGCAGGTTCGCCTCCAGCTCGCGGGCGGCGCGGAAAGTCAATTCCTGGTGGGCCCGGTGCAGCGGGTTGCGAGTCTGGAAGGCCACGATCCTGGTCCAGCCCTTGTCCTGGAACAGCTTTCGCAGCTCGGCCGGAGTATGGCGCAACTGCCTGAAATCATAGTGGGTGGGCAGTTCGAGCCCCTCCAGTTTCCCGCCGACATACCAGCGGCCGCTACGGCGCAGCAGGTAGTCCACCGCCGGGTGCTCCGGGCTGGTGGTGCCATAGACCTCCCGCGCCTCCTGTTCCAGGTCCGGCCGCCAGAGCTCCTCCACCCGCAGGGCGGCGAGCATCGCCCCCTCGGGATCGCGCAAGGCGAGCATCGCCCCCGGCTCGAGCGAACGGGCGGTGGCCTCGTCCACATCCAGGGTGATCGGCAGCGGCCAGAGCGTGCCATCGGCCAGGCGCAGCTCGCGGCAGACCCGTTCGTAATCCGTCCGGGTGAGGAAGCCCTCCAATGGCGAGAAGCCTCCGTTCAGCAGCAGTTCCAGGTCACAGAGCTGGCGGGAGGTCAAATCCCAGGCCGGCCAGTCCCGGGAATGGCTCTTGAGTTCCGCGGCCTGTGGCGGCGGCGCGAGCAGGTCGACCAGCTTGCCGCCGTGCGGTGCGATCAGTGTCGAAGGCATGGCTCCCCCGGCTGGATGCAGGTTGCAGTCAGCAGTTGACAGCTATCAAGCTGATGCGGGTTGGGGAGACTGGCTGACGAACACCGGCTGGTCAGATGGAGATCGATCCCGCGGCCCCTTTGGCCCGGACTGGTGACAGTCCAGGCCCCCCCCTCAATCAACATACTGATAGATGGGGGCTGCGGTCAAGAGGGGGGCAGGCGATCCGCCGCAGCAGGGCCGGCCTTGCGGCGCCGGACATTTGCAGTAAATTTCACAGACTGTCATCCTCCGGCACCGTACCACTTCGAGCCCGGAGCACCCGATGTTTTTCGAGCTGGCGTTCGGTCTGGCACTGGCCATCATCTTACTGGCTTTTTTTGCGGAGTACATCGATTCCACCCTGGGGATGGGTTACGGCACCACCCTGACCCCGATCCTGCTGCTGATGGGATTCGAGCCGCTGCAGATCGTGCCGGCGGTGCTGCTGTCGGAACTGGTGACCGGGCTCCTGGCCGGATTCACCCATCATCAGGTGGGTAATGTCGACCTCAAGCCCCGCACGATGAACGTCCGGCGGATCTATTGGGCCTTGCGCTGCCTGGGAGTGTTCGAGAGCTTCCGCCGCGGGGTGCCGTTCCACCTCAAGATCACCCTGCTGATCGCCGGCAGCAGCATCCTCGGTACGCTGGTGGCGGTGGCGGTGGCGTTGAGCCTGTCCACCTTTTACCTCAAGCTCTACATCGGCGTGCTGGTGGTGGCGATCGGGCTGGCGATCCTGCTCACCCTGGGCCGGGAGTACCCGTTTTCCTGGAAGAAGATCATCGGGTTGAGTGTCGTGGCCTCTTTCAACAAGGGGATCAGCGGGGGTGGTTATGGCCCGGTGATCACCGGCGGGCAGCTGCTCTCCGGGATCGGCGGCCAGAGCGCGGTGGGGATCACCTCCCTGGCCGAGGGATTGACCTGCCTGGTCGGTTTCCTGGCCTACCTGGCGGCGCCGCGGGCGCTGGACCTGGTGCTGGCGCCCTACCTGGTGTTCGGGGCGGTGCTTTCGGTGCCGCTGTCGGCGCTGACCGTCAAAGTGTTGGGGAACTTCCGGATGCGCCTGGCGATCGGGATCCTGACCGCGGCGCTGGGGGGGTTGACCCTGGTGCAGACCTTGCTTTGACAGCAGCGACTGGCGCCGGAGGGATCGAGCGGCCGAGGTGAAACAGTCGGATGGTAAGCACCGTGCCCTGACCCGTCGAGCGAACCACCTGGCAAGGAGCTTGCCATGGAGCCGCCGGGGGGTTCTTTCGGTCGTTTCGGCCGTAAAACTTTCAGAAAGCAACAATTAACTTGCGTTTACCTGTCACTTTCTTAACTTGGTAACCTGGTGATCTTCCTCCATGCCACGCCGGCGGCTGCCGCGCGAGCGGTTGCGGCGGCATAACTTCCGGTCCGGTCACAATCATGACAGACAGTGCTGGCAGCAACCCCTGCTCTATCCCTTTCACCAAGGCCTGGATCGACCAGCGCGAGCTGGAGGCGGTCTCCCAAACCATGCAACTGGGCGGGCTGGGCGGCAATGGACCGACCTGCCGGCTGGTCGAGCGCGAGCTGGAAAAGGTCTTCCAGGTCGACCACGCCCTGCTGATGACCTCCTGCACCCATGCCTTGGAGGCCGCGGTGCGGGTGCTCGAGCTCGGGCCCGGCGATGAGGTGATCCTGCCCAGCTTTTCGTTCCCTTCCGCCGGGAATGCCGTGCTGCTGGCCGGGGCCCGACCGGTGTTCGCCGAGGTCGAGCCCGGGACGCTCAACCTCGATCCGGACGACCTGGAGCGCCGGATCACCGACCGTACCCGCGCGGTGATTGTCGTCCACTATGCCGGGGTGTCCTGCCGGATGGACCGGATCATGGAGCTGGCCGAGCGCCACCGGCTGCTGGTGATCGAGGATGCCGCCCAGGGCCTCGACTCCAGCTACCAGGGGCGCGCCCTGGGCAGCTTCGGGGAAATCGGCTGCATCAGCTTCCATGACACCAAGAATGTCTCCTGCGGCGAGGGCGGGGCCCTGCTGACCAGCAGCGAGCAGCTCTGGCGCCGCGCCGACATCTTCCGCGAAAAGGGCACCAACCGCACCAGCTTCCTCTGCGGCGAGGTTGACAAGTACTGCTGGGTCGGCCTGGGCTCCAGCTATGTGCTCAGCGAGCTGCAGGCCGCCGTGCTCAAGGTCCAGCTCGAAAAGCGGGCCGAGATCCTCGCGCGCCGCCTGAGCCTGTGCCGGCGCTACCGCCAGGGGCTGGAGGAGCTGGAGCGCCAGGGACTGGTCAGCCTGGGACAGGTTCCCGAGGACTGCCGGTCCAATGGCCACATCTTCTGGTTCCTGCTGCGCGAGGGGGACCGCGACCAGTTGCTGCGGAGCCTGAAGGAACGGGGTGTCGGCGCGACGATGCACTTTTACCCGTTGCACCTGTCGGGCATGGGCCAGCGGCTGGGCTGGCGCGAGGGCGAGCTGCCGGTGACCGAGCGGGCTTTCCGTCAACTGGTGCGCCTGCCGTTGTTCGCCACGCTGGAGCACTGGCAGGCCGACTATGTGATCGACACCCTGTACCAGTTGCTGGGGAAAGCGAGCAAGGCGTGTCTCTCGACCTGAGCCTGATCATCTGCTGCTACAACGAGGAAGAGATCCTGCAGGAGAATGTCCGCCGGCTGGTGGGCTACCTGGACCGCCTGCGGCTGTCCTGGGAGCTGATCTTTGTCGATGACTGCAGCCGCGATCGCACCCGGGAGCTGATCCGCGCCCTGGCCGAGGAATTCCGGGACCGGCCGCTCAAGACGATTTTCCACGAGCGCAACACCGGGCGCGGCGGTGCGGTCAAGACCGGGCTGCGGGCGGCGCGGGGCACTGTCGCCGGCTTTATCGACATCGACCTCGAGGTGCCGGAGTGGTACATTTTACCTTGCGTCCAGGCGATCCTGGATGGCAGAGCGGAAATTGTCACCGGCCTGCGCACCTACAAAATAAGGCTCAGTCCCTATATCCTCAGCCGCCACTTCCTGAGCATGGGTTACCGCCTGGTGGTGCGCAGGCTGGTGGGCACCAACCTGCGGGACACCGAGACCGGCTACAAGTTTTTCCGTCGAGAGACGATCCTGCCCCTGCTCGACCGGACGGTCTCCAATCATTGGTTCTGGGACACTGAGGTCATGCTGCTGGCCGAGCTGCAGCGCTTGCGGATCATCGAACTGCTTTGCCTGTTCGTGCGCAACCCGGAGAAGACCTCCACTGTCAAGGTGTTCCGGGACAGCCTGCGTTACCTCAGGGAACTGCGGCAATTCAAACGGCGGCTTGCCACCACCCCCGAGGCGATCGATGAGCGGACTGGTCTATTCACATCCCCTGATCTATAGCCTGTTAATGCGGCTGCTCTACGGGCGAGGCTTTCAGGAGCGCTACCGGGCGGTGGCCGGGCTGATCCCCGACGGCAGCCGGGTCAACGACCTCTGCTGCGGGGATGGTTACATCTACTTCCGTTACCTGCGGCGGAAAGGGGTGCATTATACCGGCTTCGATGAGAACCCGGCGTTCGTGCGCCACCTGGAGCGCCGGAGTGTCCCAGCCCGCCGTTTCGACCTGTTCGAGGACGAGTTACCCTCCGGCGACTGCCTGCTGCTGCAGGCCTCGCTCTACCAGTTCATCCCGCGGCACGAGGAAGTTCTGGCCCGGCTGCTGGCTTCCGACCACCGGCTGGTGATCATCAGCGAGCCTGTCACTAATCTCAGCAGCGCTGGTAATCCGCTGGTGCGCACCCTGGCGCAACGGGTCAGCGCCACCCGCCGCGGTCCCTGCCGATACCGCTTCAGCCGGGAGCAACTGCTGGAGTTGTTCGCCAGACACGGTATTACCGAGGTGGGGGATATCGGCCGCGAGTTGATCGGGGTGTTCCACCGGCAGTCGTGAACGCGGATCGGCAGCATTGGGGAGGATCGCGGGTGTCCAGACTTGGCTACAAACTGTTAGCAATCGCCGCCGCGGGCTTGCTGCTGCGGCTGGCGGTGATGCCGCTCACTTTCCACGATGACCTGGTATTCCTGCAGTACCCGTTGCGGCAGATCGCGGACGGACAACTGAACATCTTCTCCGATTACTCCAGCCACTACGATGTCTACTCCAATCACTTTGCATCTTACCCGCCGCTGTATTTCTACCTGGCGGGTCTGTTTCGCGTCGGCGCCAATTTTTTCTCGCCCGCGCTCAACAACTGGCTGGAACACTGCTGGGCGATCTATGCCGCGGTCGCCAGCGGTAAGGCGGCCTCGCTCGCACCGGGGGCAAGCTACTTTTCCGACCCGGCGGGATTCCTGCTCTACCGCAACCTGTTCCTGACCAAGGCGCACTACCTGCTGTTCGACATCCTGGCCGCCGTACTGATCCTGCGCCTGGTGCGGGACCCGCGGAGAAAACTGCTGGCGCTGGCCCTCTGGGCTTTCAATCCGTTCACCCTGATCACGGTTTACGTGCAGGGCCAGCACGACCTGATGACCACCGCGTTGGTGGTGTTGGCGCTGTTTCTTTGCATGCGCCGTCGCCCCGGGCCGGCCCTGGCCCTGCTGAGTGTCGGAGTGATGATCAAAGTCTACCCGTTGCTGCTGATCCCCCCGGTGCTGGCCCTGTATGGCGGCAACCGAAGGGAGTTGCTGCGCCTGGCTATCTGGACCGCCGCTCCGTTCGTGATCGTTCTCTTGCCGCTGGCGGCCACCACCCCGGCGATACTGTTCAAGCTGTTCGCCCATCCCAATGCCACGAATCGGGTCGCCGATCCCTCGTTCCTGCACCTGGGGCAGAAGCTGTTGGCCGGCGGTAGTTATCTGGCGCTGCTGGCGCACCTGTTTTTTCGGTGGAACCGGGAAGGACGGCGGGAGGCCTTGGACCTGGTGCTGGTGTTCGCGACCGTGCTGCTGTTGCTGGCCCTGGGCGTGGGGCTGGAGCTCCGCTACTTCCTCTGGCTTACTCCATTTCTGATCCTGCTGGCGGTCCGGGACCGGGCCACCGTGTCGTTGGTCATGCTCCAGGCGTTGCTGCTGTTGGCGCTGCGCTACCCACCGTCCGCTTCGCTCCAGTTGCGGGCCTTTCGCCCGCTGGAACCAAACCTGTTTTCCGCTTTCCCTTCGCTCGACAGAATCCTCTCAGAGGCGGTGCCTGTGGCGCTGCTCTACCCGGTACTGTATCGCCTGTTTTTGATAGTGACAGCGTTGCTCCTTGTCTGGCTTTGGTGGCCTGCAATCATCAGGAAGCTGGTGGGCGAGCGCCTGTTGATTAGGAGTGCGGCCTGGTCGACCGCGGTGGTGGCACTGTGCATGCTTTCGCTCACCATCGTGGGTTTGGTCGGTTACTACCGAGGCCTCAATCCTGGCGAGCCTTTTCTCCATTACAGCCGGAAGACTCTGCTGGAGTTGTCGGCTCAGCCGGCCACGGCGGGATCCAACAGTTCATTCCGGGCTGTGTTGGTGGCGCCGGAGGATGGTCTCTATGGGATCTCCGCGGTCGGGGCCGCCGGAACCTTTGAAAGCAGGGAGTTCAGGGTGAGTGGTGAAGATGTGGTCCCGGGGCAGGCCGGCGGATTCTCCACCACAGCTAGGCTTCCGTTGCTGAAGCAAAGTCGGGGGATGAGGCTGGAGCTGGAACTGAAGGCTCCTTCCGGTGATCAGCCGATGGCGGCGGTGACCCATCAAGGATGGGTCAATAACCCGGCTATGACCTTGCGAAGCTTGCTGGCCAACCTTTGGACCGACCGGCCGTTTTTTCTCTTCTACTGCCTGTCGTTGCTGATCCTGCTGCTGGTGGCCCTGCTCTCGAGCATCGCAGCGTTGAGAGCCGCCGCCGCTTGATCTTGCCCCGCAAGAACGGACCCCGGGTCAAGCGGCGTTTATCGGCTCTGCTCCTTCCGACTCTCCAGCACTCCCCGCAGCCGCTTGAACTCGCCCGGACCGAGATAGCCGGGTACCACCAGCCGCGAATCGATTTTATCCAGCAGGTACTCCAGCTTTTCCCGGCTGAGCGGTCCGGGATCGATCAGGTCCGGGGAAGAACCAAGCGGATGGAACTGCGGGTCCTTGCGCACCAGCATCCCCCAGTCCAGGATCCGCAGCGGGTGATAGTAGACCCGGCCATAGTCGAAGCAGCGGGCCCAGACCAGCCGGACGAACAAGGGCTTGAGCAGCCGTAATCCGCCATTGACCAGTTTTTCGGCCAGCGCCACCCGCCAGTTGTCGATCTCCTCGTGGAACTCATCCACCAGCTCGAACCCGTTGAGCACGACCAGCCGCATCAGCCGGGGCTTGTTGAAGAACCGGTAGTGGTGTCCCTCGAACTCAACCGTCCCCTCGTACAGATAGTTGAAGTAAGACTTGTACCCGGCGCTGTTGGGGGTGGTGAAGACGAACAGGCCGTCATCTTTCAGCGCCCGGCGCACCAGGGCGAACATCGAGTCCAGGTCGGTGATGTGCTCGATCGTGCCCAGGCAACTGGCATAATCCGCCCAGCCCGTGTACTCTGCGGGCAGCGATTCCGGGTCGTTGCCATCGAACCGGAAGCTCCGGAAGCCCAACTGGCGGGCGAACTCGACCGCATTGGGCGGAAAGTCGGCGGCGATGCTCTCGACCCCGTAATGCTTGCGCAGCAGCTCGACAAACTCGCAGGCCGAGCAGCCGAAGTCGATGCAGCGGACCGAGCGATCCGCCAAAAGCCCGTTGCGTTCCAGCAGCGCGGCGGCCCGGATGAACCAGCTCTTGTCGAACGACCGGTTCCTGAAACGCTGCTCGGCAAACTTCGATTCGTAGGAAACGGACATAGGCAGTTCTATCCTTGGATGATAGTTTTATGTCAAAAAGATATTACATCGTGATCCGCTTGAAAAGGGCGCTTGGCAGACCTCCCCTCCACCGGTGGTGTTTTCGGATGGGAAGCGGCCGGGTCTGCCGGACCGGTGGCTGACCGGTCAGTAGTGCTTTTCGCAGCGGGCGGGGTCGAACTCCCGGCGCTCGCGGGCGATCCAGTAGCTGTCGCGGCCCGGCTCGGGCTTCAGCTCCAGCGGGCGCTTGCCCAGCAGGCGCAGCAGCAGCCCGATCGGGGTCAGCACCAGGTAGAACAGCAGCACCAGGATCAGCCGGGTGTTGAACCAGGCCAGCGCCGCGGCCAGCCGCATCCACCAGCGGCGGGGACGGCGCAACAGCCCCGGCCAGGCCAGTCCGAACAGCAGCAGGTGCCCGCCCAGCAGACCCAGGACCCGGGCCGCCAGCGCATGGTCCCGCCACCAGAAGATGCCCGCCAGCGCCAGGAAAGCGGTCCCCACGCTCAGCCCGAAGCCGCGCAGCTCCTTGCGGGTGGTCGCTTTTGCTTGCTGCGCCATTGTTCCTCTGATCCTGACTTGCGGTCCGAGATGCAGGATTCAACCAGCGAAAAAGTCCGGGAAGGTGGGAGCGGGTTCCGGGGGGAGGGCGGGAAATCCCGACCAATGGGATTTCCCGCCCTCCCCCCGGAACATCCGGTAAGCTTCACCCGGTTGTGATCGAATCGGTATCACGGCCGGTTTTCAATCCGGCACGATTGTCTCTTTCCAGTTGTCGGTTTCCGGCCAGGGCGGCTGCTCGCGCTTGTCCAGCAGGAAACTGCCCAGCACCAGGTAGTCCATCCGGGTGCGCATGAAACAGCGATAAGCCTGCTCGGGACTCATCACGATCGGCTCTCCGCGCACATTGAACGAGGTGTTGATGATCACCGGGCAGCCGGTGCGCTCGTGAAAGGCGCGGATGATCTCGTAGTAGAGCGGGTTGGTCTCGCGGTGGACTGTCTGCACCCGCGCCGAGTAATCGACATGGGTGACCGCCGGGATCACCGAGCGGATTTGGTTCACCCGCTCCAGCCCCTCGGCGTGCACATCAGCGCCTTCCACCCGCTTGTCCGCGGCCACCTCCGCCACCAGCAGCATGTAGGGGCTCGCGCAGTCCATCCCGAACCAGTCGGCGGCCTCCTCGGCCAGCACCGAGGGGGCGAATGGGCGGAAGGACTCGCGGAACTTGATCTTCAGGTTCATCACCCGCTGCATCCGCGGGGAGCGGGCATCGCCGATGATGCTGCGGCCCCCCAGGGCGCGCGGGCCGAACTCCATCGGCCCCTGAAACAGCCCGATCACCTGTTCCGCGGCGATCAGCCCGGCCACGGTCGAGGGCAGCTCGGTGCGCGTCCAGTTGGCGGCAGGGCGCTCCGATCGCTTGCAGGAACTCCTCGATTTCCCGGTCGGAGTACTCCGGCCCCAGGTAGCTGCCGGATTGCCGGTCGTGCGCTCCATCGGCCGCGCGCTCTTGGCCCAGGTAGCGGTGCCAGGCGAACAGCGCCGCCCCCAGCGCGCCGCCGGCATCGCCGGCCGCCGGCTGGATCCAGAGCCGCTCGAATGGCCCCTCGCGCGAGATGCGTCCATTGGCCACGCAGTTGAGCGCCACCCCGCCGGCCAGGCAGAGCGATTCCCAAGCCGGTCTGACGCATGGGCGGACCGCGCCAGGCGCAGCATCGCCTCCTCGGTGACCAGCTGGATCGAGCGGGCCAGGTCCAGCTCCCGGCGGGTGATCGGACTCTCGGGCTTGCGCGGCGGGCCGCCGAACAAGCTGTCGAAACGGGCGTTGGTCATCCTCAGGCCCGCGATATAGTCGAAATAGTCCAGGTTGAGCCGGAAAGAGCCATCCTCCTTGAGGTCGATCAGCTCCCGCCGGATCAGATCGGCATAGCGCGGCTCGCCGTACGGGGCCAGCCCCATCAGCTTGTATTCGCCGGAGTTGACCTTGAAGCCGGTAAAACAGGTAAAGGCGGAGTAGAGCAGGCCCAGGCTGTGGGGGAAACGCTGCTCGAACAGCAGCTCGAAAGTGTTGCCGTGACCGGCGCCGACAGTGGTGGTGGCCCACTCGCCCACCCCATCGACTGTCAGGATCGCCGCCTCCGGGAATGGCGAGGGGTAGAAGGCGCTGGCGGCGTGGGACTCGTGGTGCTCGGGGAAAATGATCTTGCCCTCGAATCCCAGCTCGCGCCGCAGGGTCTCGCCCATGAACAGTTTCTGCTTGAGCCAGAGCGGGATCGCCTGCAGGAAAGAGCGAAGCCCCCGCGGGGCGCAGGTCAGGTAGCTTTCCAGGATGCGTTCGAACTTGATGAACGGCTTGTCGTAGAAAGCGACCAGCGCCAGGTCCGCGACCGCGAGGCCCTGGCTGGCCAGGCACCAGGCGATTGCCTTGCCCGGGAAGGCGAAATCGTGCTTGATCCGGGTGAAACGCTCCTCCTGGGCGGCGGCGACAATTCGGCCATCGCGTACCAGGCAGGCGGCGCTGTCGTGGTAGTAGGCCGAGATCCCGAGGATGTTGACCGGCACCGGGGTTTCCCTAGAACAGGGTATAGATGAACGGCGAGAGGGCGGCTCCCTCGGTGAAGACAATCAGCGCGCTCAAGAGCAGCAGGAAGGCGATGATCGGGGTCAGCCACCACTTCTTGTTGCAGCGCAGAAACTGCCAGAGCTCGACAAGCATCGAGAGCCGGGACATCGGCAACCGCTCCTTCCACTGGTGCAGCTCGAAAGGCGGAGTACCTGATCGGCGCGCCGCCCGCCCAGCGAATCATCAGTACGAAAAATTAACAGCCTGCGGCCGTTTGACAAGCCTTTTCCGGGTCCGGGCGGTGGAGGCGGCCGGCAGTCGGCTGACGATCGGTCCCGGGTCTCCCGCTTGGGGGGTGGAACCGGCTGAGCCACCCCCGGGGCCGTTCTTTCGCTTGACTGGCCTCCCGCGCCCGGTTAAAATCGGATCGGGATTGTGAAAGCTGTCGCAAGGCGGCCGGAGGTTTTTCTTGCGCTGCTCGCTGCTGCCTGCCCGGGACCGGCTGGTCCCGCCCCGCCACCGCTCCATGACCCCAACCTGGAGGAGCTCTCATGCCGAACCTGACTCGCCGGGAATTCACCCGGATCGGCGGCGCGACCCTGGGCGCGCTGCTCGCCGGCTGCGGAAGCGAGGGAGGCGAGCGGCCCGAGACCGCCGCGGTTGCCCGCCCGCGCTCCGGCCAGCGGCCCAACGTGATCTTCTTCATGACCGATGACCAGCGCTGGGACTCGATGAGCTGCGCCGGCAACCCCTACCTCCAGACTCCGAACATGGATCGCCTGGCCCGCGAGGGGGCGTATTTCACCAACGCCTTCTGCACCAACAGCCTCTGCGGGCCGAGCCGGGCGACCTGCCTGACCGGCAAGTACTCCCACAACACGGGAGTGCGGATCAACGAGGGCACGTTCCCCACCGACCAGGAAACTTTCCTGGAGGCCGCCCGCCGCGAGGGCTACCGCACCGCGTTTGTCGGCAAGTGGCACAACAAGCAGTGGGGCCGCGACCGCCATTTCGACTACTACTTCGGCTTTCGCGGCCAGGGTGAGTACCTCGATCCGCTGATCCAGGAAAACGACCAGCCGGAGCGGCAGTACGAGGGCTGGGTCGAGGACATCCTCGCCGACAAGACCCTCGATTTCATCCGCGCCGTCGCCGCCGAGCAACAGCCATTCATGGTCTGCCACTGGTTCAAGACTCCGCACCAGGGCTGCGACCCGGCTCCGCGCCATGAGCACCTGCTGGAGGGGGTGACTTTCCCCAAACCGGCCAGCTTCGATACCGACTATGCCGGCAAGCCGCGGGCGGTGCGCGAGGCCGATCTCAAGATCGGCGGGAGCGGCCCCACCAGCTATGTTCAGGACTGGGATGAGTTCCTGCGCGACTACTACCGGGTGCTGACCGGGGTGGATGAGAACCTGGGAAGGATCCTCGACCTGCTGGATGAGCTGGGGCTGGCCGACAACACCCTGGTGATCTTTACCTCCGATAATGGCTACTTCCACGGCGAGTTCGGCTTTTTCGACAAGCGCCTGATGTACGAGCCCTCGCTGCGCATTCCCCTGCTGGTGCGTTACCCGAAAAAGATCAAGCCCGGCACCCGGATTGAGCAGTTCGCCCTCAATATCGACTTCCCGGTGACCATCATGGACTATGCCGGGATGGACATCCCCGCCGATGTCGATGGGGCGAGCCTCGCTCCGATTCTGGAGGGCCAATCGCCCCCGGACTGGCGTCAGGACCTCCTCTACGAGTACTACGCCTACCCGGACTGGCACTATGTCAAGCCCCATAAGGGCATCCGGACCAGCAAGTGGAAGTACATCCACTACTATGATTTTCCGGACCACGAGTATGAGCTCTACGACCTGGAACACGACCCGCAGGAGCTGACCAACCTTTATGGCGATCCGCAGTACCGGCCGGTGGTGGAGCAGCTCGCCGCCCGGCTGGTTGCGCTGCGCGAGCAGTACCATGACCCGGATCTCAAGTTCGAATAGCCCGTGAGCGGGCGGGGGAGGCTCCCCCGCCTTTTTCCGTTCCCTCCACCCCCGGGAGGTGCCCGATGCGCCGTCTGCTGATGCCGGTCCTGCTGCTTGCCTTCCTCTGCGCCTGCCGTACGGCGGAGAGCCCTTACCCCCTCAACAGCTGGACCCTGGTCCGCCGCGATGACTCCGGCGCGCGCCGGGCCAGCGCCTTCCGCTATGTTCCGGACGAGGGCGGTTGTTTCCTGCTGTGGGGTTTTCCGGGCCATGTCACCGAGTTCTACGGCAGCCCGGAGGAGCCCTGGGAGGACAACCCCGAGTATGACCTGGTCGCTTTCCACCCGGACTCCGGCCGCTGGATCGACCACCTGCCGTTCGACAAGCAGGCCGAGTGGTCGAAAGAACTTCCGCCGATGCACCTCTGCAAGAGCTACCAGGGGATCACCACCGGCAGCTATCGCCCGCAACTCAAAGTCCGCGAGGGGGTGCTGCGTCCCGATCTGAATATTGTCTTCGAGCAGGTCACCTACGACAGCCGCCGTCACCGGCTGATCTATTTCACCGGCGGGCGCACTTTCGCCTATGACCTGCAATCGCGCGCCTGGTCGGACATCGCCGGGGGCCAGTCGCCGCCGCCGGTCTCCGGGGCGAGCCTCTGCTATGTCCCCTGGCAGGACCGGGTGATCCTGGCCGGCGGGGGCCATGTCGCGGAAGCCGGGCCGGAGGGCCGCCCGGTGGGCTATACCGGAACCTGGGCCTACGACTGCGAGTCTGCCGCCTGGAGCCGCTTGCCGGGGGAGACCCCGCCGCCGCGGCTGTGCACCCGGCTGGTCTGCGACTCCAAAAACGGCGTCCTGGTGATGTTCGGCGGGGATGCCCAGGACCGTTACCTGGCCGACACCTGGCTGCTCGACCCGGTCACCGGTAGCTGGCGGGAGAGCCGGGCCGCGGGCGGACCTCCGGCCCGGGCCGGGCATTTCACGGTCTATGACCCGGCCAGCGGCTGGGTGCTGGTGGGCGGGGGCTACAATCGGGAGGAGCTGACCGACCTCTGGGCGTTCGATGCGGCGCGGGACCGTTGGCTGCGGCTCACCGGCGAGGTCCCCACCGGCTGGCAGATCGCCGCGGACCTGGATCCGGAGCGCAGGCTGATCGTGCTCACCACCGCCGCCAAGGCTGAGGGCGACCAGATGGGCTGCAACGAGATCTACCCGGTCCGCAGCACCTATGTTTTCCCGCTGCGGGCGGAAGCGCTGGTGGATAAGATGGCGGAGGTGGCCGCCCAGACGCCGGTCCCGAAACTGTCGCCGGAGGAACTGAACGCCGGGACCGCCCCGGACTCCGCGCGCCGGGCCTCCCAATTGGCCCGGCTGGAGAGCCTGCCGGCCAATCGCTGGACCCGGCTGGATCGCCCCGGCCGCCAGGCCCCGCTGCGTACCTGGGGCTCCTGCGCCTTCGACACCGACCGCGGAAGGCTGATCTACTGGGGCGGCGGGCACTGCGGCTACGGCGGCAATGACTATGATTTCTACGATGTCGCCGAGCACACCTGGGTTTCCGGCGGAGGGGCGGAGTTCCCCGAGCGGGCCTGGGACAAGGGAGTCAACCCGGCGGGGATCACTTTCCGCGGCGCGCCGTTCATGCGCCACGGCCGCAAGGTCTACGCCTATGACCCGGTCAGTCGCAAGGTGATCAACACCAAGTGGGTGATGCTCACCGCCGGCTATGATCCCGCCCCCTTGCGGGACTGCCCGCCGGTGAGCCCGGACTGGGGCGGCGACCCGGAGAGCTATCCCAACTCCAGTCTCACCAAGTGGGTCACCTGGAGTTTCGACCCGGACAGCGGAGCATGGGAGCTGCTCTGTCCGGCGGTGATCGGCCTGGACCTGACCGTGTCGACGCCTTACGGTGTCATGGCGGTGGACCACGACTGGGCCCGGCTGGACCGGTTCGAGCGCAAGGAGCTGGTGGCGTGGGAGGGCGAGGCGGTCAAGGAGAACGCGGTCTGGCGGCTGGATGCCGCGGCGCGCCGCTGGGAGAAGCTCTCCGGCGAGGGCCCCTGGCCGCAGAACCTCTACGAGTTGACCGCGCTGGTGCACGACTCGAAACGCGACCGGCTGTTGCTGCACGGCGGCGGGCCGAACCGCGATGAGCTGTGGGAGTTCGGGCTTGAGGCTCGCCGCTGGCGGCAACTGCGGCCCCGGGTGACCGGCGGCGGCGCGGCCCCGGTCGGCATGCGGGAGGCGGTCTACCTGCCGGACCAGGACCTGCTGCTCACCTGGAGCCACGCGGTGGGGATCGATCAGCCCGCCACCTGGGTCTACGACTGCGCGGCCGACCGCTGGAGCCGGGTCGAGCTGGCCTCGCCGGAGGGGCAGGACCCGGCGGTGATCCTGGCCCAGAACCGGGCGGTGGCCTACGATCCCGCCCGCGGCCTGGTGCTGATGGTGCTGGGCGAGCAGGCCGGGGATGATGTGCGGGCGGTGGTCTGGGCGTTGCGGTTCGATTGGCGGGCGGCGCTGGCTCCCGGCATTACACCCCCCGGCGTCTGACGCTGCTCCCCCCTCCAGGGGGGACTGTGCTCGCTTCGCCCGTAGCGCTGCCGCAACTGGTTGAGCGACAGGCTGTTATTCACCTCTATAGCATGTGATGAACTGCGAAGCCTGGCGCATGGGCAGTGGCCGCTGAAAAAGACCACACCCCCCGGCTCCCGCCACCGGCGGGAGCCACCACGCTGGTTAGTGGGGATTAACAGCATGATTCCCAAACACTTACGCCACTGTCAGGGCGAAGCGGGAACAATCCCCCTTAGAAAAGGGGGACACAGGGGGTTGTGTCTCTAAAGTCCCCCCTGGAGGGGGGTGGCCCGGTGTTACCGGGACCGGGGGGTGTGATGGCTGTCACGGGATCGGTGGCTGGTGCAGCACCGTGGCCTTACACCCCCCGGCCCCGCCTTCGGCGGGGCCACCCCCCTCCAGGGGGGACTGTGCTCGCTTCACCCGTAGCGTTGCCGCAACTGGTTGTGCGACAGGCTGTTATTCCCCTCTTGAGAGGGGTGGCGGCGTCAGCCGCCGGGGGGTGTGCCTTTTCCCACCCTCGGGTCGGTTAACTGTAAACCGCCCCGACTGATCGGTGACGGTTGGAAAAAGAAAGGGACGCCATCTCCGGCGTCCCTTTCGCGCATCCGGGGCGGTCGCTCCCCGCTTATTCTTTTTCGTACACCACTTTCCCGCCGACCATGGTCAGGGCAACGGTGATCTCCTTGAGCTGCTCATCCGGCACCTGGAAAAAATCCTGATCGAGCACCGCCAGGTCGGCCAGCTTGCCCGGCTCGAGCGAGCCCTTGAGCTCCTCCTCGAACGAGGCCCAGGCGTTATTGACCGTATAGCAGCGCAGGGCCTCCTCGCGGCTGATCGCCTGTTCGGGGTTGACCACGGTCCCGCGCTCGGTGCGGCGGGTGACCATCGCGTAGATCGCCAGCCAGGGGTTGTAGGGGTTGATCGACTCGAGGTCATCCAGGATCACCATGTGATCGCTGCCGGTGCTGACCACCACTCCGGCATCGAGCAGGGCGCGGTAGGGGTGGAAGCGGTCGACCCGCTCGGGCCCCAGGATCTCCAGCATCGCATCCGCATCCTTGTAGAACCAGGCGGGCTGGGCATCGGCGATCACGTTCAGCCGGACCATCCGGGCGATCGTCTCCTCGCTGAAGAAATTGCCGTGGATGATGCTGAAACGCAGCGGGCGGATGTCCACCTCGCGGTTGACCTGCTCGAAAGCGTCCAGCATCTGGCCCAGCGCGCCATCGCCGGTGGCGTGGCCGGTCATTTTCCAGCCCTGGCGGGCCCCGGCCAGGCAGAGCTTGGCGTAGTCCTCGGTCGTGAAACGGGGGATGCCGCGGTACTCCGGGTCCTCGATCCCGAAAATCTCCCGGGCCCTGGTGCCCCAGGGCTCGCTCATGAAAGCGGTACCGGTGAGGATCCCGCCATCCAGGTAAACCTTGAGCGGGCCGGTGCGCACCCACTCATCCCCGTGACGGGTGGGGGGGCCCAGGTTGGCCACCTCCTGGTCCACCTCCTCCTGGGTCATCTGCGGGAAAGGGAAATCGGCCATGATGTTGGCGAACACCCGCAGCGTGAGGCGGCCCTGGTCGCGCAAGCTTTGCCACAGCGCCAGTTCCGGGTAGTCGAGCTGGCCGGCGGTGACACTGGTGAACCCGACCCGGTTGTAAAGGGCCAGCAGCTTGGCCAGGGCCTCGGCGCGCTGCTCCGCGGTGTAGTCCGGGCGCGATGGGAGCTTGAGCAGGCTGAACGCGCTGAAGCGCAGGATGCCGTTGAGCTTCCCGGTGGATTTGTCCCGCAGCAGCCCCTCGTGGCGGGTGTCCGCCTCGATCCCGCTGGCGCGCATCGCGGCGGAGTTGATCGACCCGCCGAACGAGCCGTTGAGGAACACCGGGTTGGCCGGCGCCGCGGCATCGAGCTCCTCCAGGGTGGGCGGCCGCAGCTCGCGCAGCCGGGTGGCGAACAGCTTGGGGTGGATGATCCACTCGCCATCCGCTTTCGAGTCGGCCTGGGCCTTGATCCACTCCAGCAGCCCGGCCACTGTCCGCGGATTGGGCAGCGGCTCTGCCAGCTCGCTCAGGCTGGCCATCTCCGGGTGGGCGTGGGCCTCGATCAGCCCCGGCACCACCGTGCGGCCCCCCAGGTCGATCATCGTGGTCTGGGGGCCTTGCAGCGCCCGGACCTGGCGGTCGCTGCCCACCGCCATGATCCGCTCGGAGCGGATCGCCACCGCCTGGGCGATGGTCGAGGCGCTGTCCAGGGTGATGATCCTGCCGCCGAACAGGATCACATCCGCCGGGTTCTCCGGGGCGGAGCCGCCGCAGCCGGTCAGCAGGGAAAGGAGCAGCCCGGCCAACAGCACTGTCAGCCGCGGGAATGACCGCCATCCACCGGCGGAAAAGCTCGATCTCATCTGATGTTCCTTCCTTTCGCAATAATCGCGGATGCCGCCGTTATGCCGGGCCATCAGGCCCAGCTGACCAGGTCCTGGACCCGGATCCGCTCCCGGCGCTCGATGCTGGTGTAGCCGGCGATGCCGATCAGCGAGCTCATGATCCCGGCCCGCAGGTCGGCGTGCTGGCCGAGTTCATCCTTGAAGCCGGGCTGGAACAGCATCGCCTTGATCCGGTAGTCGGCGCCGCCGTGCTCGAAGACATCCACCTTCTGGCGCGCGATCGGGATCAGCATCGTCTGGCCGGAATTGCGGGTAAGCCGCAGCTCCGAGCCCTCCTTGACATCCCAGGGCTGCTTGTTGAAGTTGCGCAGCTCGATCCGCCCCTTGCTGCCGTTGAACACGATCAACTGGCCCTCGTAGGGCACGGTCGCGTTGAGGGTATAGGTCACCTGGACCTTGTTGGCGTACTGGATCTGCACGCTCATCGTGTCGTAGATGTCGATCGAGCGGCGGAACAGGCAGCCATCGCGGAAGTAACCATCCTCGGACTCGCACTCGGCGTACAGCTCGACAGCGCGGGGCTCGGTGGCGATGTCCCAGTAAAGCTCGCACTGCCGCCGGTAGGGGCAGAGCCGGCAGTTGGCGTGGCGGAGCTCGCCGTTGGCGCCGTACTTTTTCAGCTCGCCGTAGGCCACCACCTCCACCGGCTCGGCATCGATCCACCAGTTGAGCTGGTCGAAGTGGTGCGAGGCCTTGTGGCAGAGCAGGGTGCCGGAGTTTTCCTTGTGGCCGTGCCAGCGGCGGAAGTAGGAGGCCCCGTGGTCCAGGTCCAGGAACTCATCGTAGTAGACCGAGTAGATCTCGCCGATCTCTTTGTTCAGCAGCAGTTCCTTGAGTTTCATCGCCTCCTGGCCGTGGCGGGCGTTGAAAGTGACATCCAGCCGGCGGCCGGTGCGTTTCTGGACATCGATGATCGCCTGGGCCTGCTCGGCCTCGGTGCAGAGGGGCTTTTCGCTGAGCACATCGCAGCCGAGCTCCATCGCCCGCGTCACGTACTGCCAGTGGGTGCCATCCACGGTCGTGACAATTACGCTTTCGGGCTTGATCTGGGCGATCATCCGGTCGAACTCGGTGAAAGTGGGGATTTTCCCGCCCAGCCAGCGGTTGACCACCTCCACCCGCTTCTTGTTGATGTCGCAGAGGCCGGTCATCTCGACATGATCGCCGAAATCGCGCAACAGGGCCTCGCCCCAGGTGGCCCCGCCGCGCATGCCTGCGCCGACCAGGGCCAGGCGCTTTTTCGGCGGGCGGGCGAACCCGGCGGTCGCCAGCGGCCCGGCGGCCAGGCTCATCGCCCCGAGGGCCGCGGCGGAGCTGTTGCGCAGGAAGTCCCTGCGATTCATGTTCGAGGAGAACCTGCTCATCTGTAGCCTCCTGGAGAGGGTTTCCGGCGGTTCACCGGGGGTCCCGTCGTGGCGGGCTGCTGTCGCAGCGCGGGGCCGGTGCGATCATCCGGTGAATATTCGCGGGAAGAGCGGGGATGTCAAGCACTATCCTCCCCTTGCGCCCCGGCCCGACCTTCCTTGACTTTCGCCGGCGGGGCGCTAACTTGTGGTCGATTCGGCCTTGGCTCACTCCTGCCCCGGGGATCTCCGCCATGAAGATCGACAGTTGCCGTACGATGACAGTCCTGCCACTCGCCGCGCTCCTGGCGCTCGCCGCGCTGCTGGGCTGGTCCCCCCGGGCCTGCCACGGCGCGCATTACATCATCACCGCGAGCGAACCCGCGCCGGATGCCGATGGCAGCGTGGAGAAACCGTTCGGCTCGATCGCATTGGCGCTGGAGCTGGCCCAGCCCGGGGATACGGTCGAGCTGCTGCCGGAGCTGTTCCGTGAGAAGATCGTCTTCCCGCGCGATGGCGCGCCGGGCCGGCCGATCGTGCTCTGGGGCTGCCGCTGCCGGGGGACCATGATCGAGGGCGAGGGCACGATGATCAAGGTGGATCGCCGCCACATCGTGCTCGACCTGATCCATGTCGGCGCCGGCTATTCCTCCGAGCCGGTGATCCGGGTGACCGCGGGGGCCGATTCGCTGATCCTGCGGGAAATGGACCTTTACCAGAGCAAGGGGGCGGGGGTGCACCTCGAGGGCGCCGATGGGGTGCGGATCGAGGACTGCCAGTTTCACAACCTGCTGGCCGGCTCGCAGACCGGGCGGGCCGTGGCCCACGGGATCGAGGCCCTGGGCACCCGCGGGCTGGAGGTGATCGGCTGCACGGCTTATTACTGCAACGGCTATGCGCTGCGGCTGGCGCCGGGGACCGAGGGCCGGGACTGGTCGGATGCGACAGTCCGCGACTGCATCTTCTGGAGCGGAGCCCTCGGGGCGGATGAGCAGGGTTGGCGCAAAGGCCAGGTCCCGGGCCTGGGCGGAATCGAGGTGGTCGCCGTTCCGGGGAGCCGGCCGCGGCTGCTGCTGGAGGGCCTGACCCTGCGGGGCTGGGGCGAGCTTGCGGGGTCGGCGCGGGCGGCGGTGCGCCTGGAGGGCGCGATCGACTGCCAGGCGACCCAGCTCAGGTGCTGGAACAACGACCGCGGGGTGATTGTCGCCGGGACCGGCGGGGAGCTGGCCCTGGCCAGCTCGCTGTTCCACCACTGCGACCCGGCGCTGGCGGTGGAGGGATCGCTCGAGAAACTGACCCTGCACAACCTCACTTTCGGCGAGGCAGTGGCGACCGTGCTCCAGGGCGCGGCCGATTCGCTGGAGGCCCGGAATTGCCTGGCCCTGGCCCCGAGCCTGCCCGCGGTGCTGTCCGACAGCTCCAACCTGGCGGCGGAGGCCGGCTGGTTCGTGAGCACCGGGGAGGATGACTACCACTTGGCCGGCGGCGCTCCCGCCACCGACCGGGGAGTGCCCCTGCCGGGGATGGAGCTGGATGCGGATGGAAAGCTGCGGCTGACGGACAGCCCGCTCAGCGTGGGGGCTTACGAGCCGCTGGGCCAGACCGTGCCGGACTTTTTCCTGCTGAGCGGAGTGCGCGCCGTGGGCGGGTCCGGTTTTGCCACCGAGCTCAAGTACGGCAGCCGGGTGCGGACCTTGAGCCTCGGGTTGGCGGTGAAGTTCAACCAACGCCGGCTGCGGGCGCTGCGGGTCGAGCCGGTGGCCCGGGGCGAGCGGATGGCGCTGGAGGGGGTGGACCTGGCCGCGGCCAATGCGACCGGCCGGCTGGAGCTTTCGATGCAGACCCTCGGGGATTCGCTCCCCCTGCTGCCGGGCGCCGGGACCTTGCTGCGACTGGTCTTCCGTGACCTGAGCGGGGCGACCCGCAGCGACACCCTGGCCCTGGAGGAGGTCGCGATTCGCGGCATCCCCGGCGGGGAGCAGCTCGTTCCCGGGTACGATGGGGTGGTGGAGCTATCCGGAGGGACTGCCCGCAGTTGCGATTTCAACGCCGATGGCGCGACCGATGCGCGGGATGTCCTGGCGCTGCTGCGGCTGGCCCGGAGCGACCCCGCCAACCCCTGGCTGGACTGGGATCAGGATGGCCGCTGGTCGATCCACGATGCCCTGGCCCTGCTGCTGGACATCTACCGGGGAGGCTGCCCGACCGCGGTCGCCGCCGGCCGGCTTCCGCCGCCGAAGTGATCCCGGCTTGCCGGATCAGACGGTACAAAGGATTTATCCGCGGAGCACGCTATGAGGGTGTTATGAATTCAGTAGTGGGAAAGAACTCAACCCCCGGTGTCCCCCTTTGTTAAGGGGGATTTGGTCCGGCTTCGGCCGGAGCTTTGAGCTAAGCGATTGAACGATAGCGGTTTCGATCCCCTCTCGAGAGGGGTGGCCCGCCGCAGGCGGGCCGGGGTGTGTGTCTTTGCCGGCCGCACAGCCTAGCTCCCCGACCCAGAGATCATCACACCCTCTAAGTTTCACGAAGGATTTTCTTGGGGTGTCTTCGTTTTTCCTTCGTGAGCTTCGTGGATTGTCTTTGAAGGTTTCTGCTCTTCCCCGGACCAAGGCCGGTCACGGGATCATCCCTGATAGGAGGTGCGCGATGGGCCACAAGCTGCGGCGCTATGGGGAATGGGCGCTGGTGACCGGGGCCTCCAGCGGGCTCGGGCTGGAGTTCGCCCGCCGGCTCGCCGGGGAGGGGCTGGGCCTGGTGCTGGTGGCCCGCCGACTGGAGCGGCTGGAGCGCCTGGCGGAAGAACTGCGGCAGGCGCATGGAATCCAGGTGTTGGCAGTCGATCTGGACCTGAGCCGGGTCGAGGCGGTGGACCAGCTCCAGCGACGGCTGGAGGGCCGCCGGATCGACCTGGCGGTGCTCAATGCCGGCTATGGCTACTATGGCAGCTTCGTCGAACAGCCGGAAGAGGACCTCGAACGGATGATCTCCCTCAACTGCACGGTCACCGCCCTGCTGGCCCATCGCCTGCTGCCGCCGATGATCGAGCGCCGCCGCGGAGCGCTGATCCTGGTTTCCTCGGTGCTGGGTTTCCTGCCCGGCCCCTGGATCGCCGCCTACAGCGCCACCAAGGCGTTCGACCTGATGCTGGGCGAGTCGCTGGGGCCGGAGCTGCGCCGCTCCGGAGTGGACCTGCTGAACCTCTGCCCGGGCAGCACCCGCACCGAGTTTCACCTGGTGGCCGGCCGCTACGGGCATCGGGGCGGCGAGGGGCCCACCCCGCTGCAGTCCGAGCCGGGGGAGATTGTCGAGCTGGCGCTGAAAAACCTCGGCCGCAAGCTGACCGTCTACCCGGGGCAGGGTCGGCTGGCCGCGCTGGTCACCCGCCTGCTGCCTCGCGCCTGGACCGCCGCCCTCACCGGCCGGCTGATGGAGCGGCGTTACGGCCGCCGGGATTCAAGCGCGGATTGATCCTGGCCGGCGATCCGGCCTGAAGCATTGAACCAGCGAAAAAGTTTGGGAAGGTGGGAGGGGGATCGGGGGGAGGGCATCCCTGGGGGAGGGCGGATAACCTTTTTCAAAAGGTTTCCGCCCTCCCCCAGGAACATCCGGTAAGCTGTATGCTTTTGCCGTCGAAACGGGATGAGCGCTTGGCCGCGGACAGCCGGTCCTCCGGTGGCTATTGACTGAAGCCCCATGAACTTCCTATATTTCCCCTTTGCCATCATCCCGGCCCGAGGCCTCAGCGGCCGGGCGGGAGCTGTCGTTTGCCGTGCCAACCGGAGCGGGAGCCGGGACTTGTCCGAGAAGCTTTTCCTGTTGACCAACGATGACGGGCACCGGGCCGAGGGGATCAAGACCCTGGCGGGAATCCTCTCCCGCTTCGGGCGAGTGGTGACAGTCGCCCCGGAGAGCGAGCAGAGCGCCTGCAGCCATGCGATCACCCTGCACCGACCGTTGCGGATCACCGAGGTCGATCGCGATATTTACGCCGTGGATGGCACCACCACCGACTGCGTGCTGCTGGCCTCGCAGAAACTGCTGGAGCGCAAGCCGGATGCGGTGTTCAGCGGGATCAACCACGGCAGCAACCTGGGCGATGATGTCACCTACAGCGGGACAGTCGCCGGGGCGTTCGAGGGGACCCTGCTCGGGGTGCCCTCGGTCTCCATCTCCGCCGGGGATGTGGCGCGGATCGAGGATGAGAGCTCGCGGCTGGTGCTGGCCGAGCTGCTGGAGCGTCTGCTGATCCATCGCTGGCCGGAGAATGTGCTGCTCAACATCAACCTGCCCCCCAGCGAGCTCCCGCTGGTCGGGATCCGCCTGGCGCACCTCGGCCGCAGGCATTACGCCGAAAGCGTGATCGAGAAGACCGATCCCCGCGGCCGGGTCTATTACTGGATCGGCGGGGTCAATCCGCGCTGGATCGGCGATGAGCGCAGCGACTTCCACGCCCTGGCCGAGGGCTACCTGACTGTCACCCCCCTGCACCTGGATCTGACGCACTACCAGAGCCTGGAAGAGTTCAAGGTCTTCGAGCGCAGGCTCTGAAGCGCCCCCTGAAGCGGCATCGAGAAGGCGGATGAGCGACCAGAAACGGCAGTTGCGCCTGGTGGAAGAGCTGCGAAGGCTGGGCATCCGGGATGAGCGGGTGCTGGAGGCTTTCCTGCAGGTGCCGCGTCACCTGTTCATTCCGGAAGCCCTGGCCGGACAGGCTTACCAGAATACCAGCCTGCCGATCGGCGAGGGCCAGACCATCTCCCAGCCGTTCACGGTCGCCCGCACCCTGGAGCTGCTGGGGCTACGCGGGACCGAGCGGGTGCTGGAGGTCGGCACCGGCAGCGGCTTCCAGGCCGCCCTGCTGGCGCGGTTGGCGCACCAGGTGTTCACGATCGAGCGCATCGAGAGCCTGGCCCGCCAGGCGCGCCGGGTGCTCGACCGGCTGGGGATTTACAATGTCAATGTCCGGCTCGGGGATGGCACCCTGGGGTGGAACCAGTACCAGCCGTTCGAGATGATCGCCGTGGCGGCGGCGGGTCCGGAAGCTCCGCCGATGCTGCTCAAGCAGCTGGCCCCGGGCGGCCGGATGGTCCTGCCCCTGGGCGATGCCGGCCAGCAGCGGCTGGTGCTGGTCTGCCGCACCGAGGCCGGGCTGACCCGTCAGGAGATCGATATCTGCAACTTCGTACCGTTGATCGGAAAGGATGCCTGGCCCGCATGAGAACCGAAGAGACCGCCGGAACCGAGCTGAGCAGGAAGGCGGCGCGGAAAGGACCGCTGCGCCGGCTCTACGACTGGGTGCTGCACTGGGCCGATACGCCGTACGGGACCCCGGCCCTGTTCATCCTGGCTTTCACCGAATCCTCCTTCTTCCCGATCCCGCCCGATCCGCTGCTGATCGCCCTGACGCTGGGGGAGCAGAAAAAAGCCTACCGTTTCGCCGCCTGGTGCAGCGTGGCCTCGGTGCTGGGCGGGGCGGCCGGCTACCTGATCGGCGCGACCATCTGGAGCGTGGTGGACAGCTTCTTCTACGCCTGGGTGCCGAGTTTCACCCCGCAGTCTTTCGAGCGGGTGGGGGGGCTCTACGAGCAGTATAATTTCTGGGTGGTGTTCACGGCCGGTTTCACCCCGATTCCCTACAAGCTGATCACGATCGGGGCCGGGGTGTTCAGTGTCAACTTCGGGATTTTCATGCTGGCCAGCGTGCTCAGCCGCTCGGCGCGTTTTTTCCTGGTGGCCGGACTGATCCGCGCTTACGGCGCTCCGATCCGCAGCTTCATCGATCGCTATTTCAACCTGCTGAGCGTGCTGTTCATGGTGCTGCTGGTGGGCGGGTTCCTGGTGCTGAAGTACGCCGTCCATTGAGCGGCTGCCTCGCCGGAGGGCAGAATAAGCTTGCGGCAGGGCCTGTTTCCTGATAATTTTATATTCTTCGTGTGACGATACGGTCGGGGCGTAGCGCAGCCCGGTTAGCGCGCCTGCTTCGGGAGCAGGAGGCCGGCGGTTCAAATCCGCCCGCCCCGACCAAGATATATCAAGGGTTTGGCAATTTTGCTGGCACAAAGAGTATGCGCGCTGGATGCTCAGTGTGCCAAGGCGTGCCAACGGACCCTGCAACCCTCGTGGCCTCTGCGGTCGCGGGGGTTTTCCATTCCTGCCAGTCCTCCTTTCCGACTAACTCCGGGATCACCTCGAAGACCGCGCCACTCACCCGCCGCTGGCCGGTGTAGCGCCCGGGTCACCCGTGCATAACGCTCCAGCCAGCCGCATAAGTTAAATTAAATGCTTAAGGTCGATGGATATTTGAACACCATGGTGAAAAGAGTACCGGCTGTTTCGCTCTCCCCCGGGTCCTTCTTCCCACCTGACAGGATGGTTGCGTTCCAGAATTTTTCCGATGCATGGACTGTCCGGCAGCTTGCGATGATGCCCGGCTGGGGATCAAGGCTCTGGGCCCTGAACGGCGGGTTTTTCCCGGCCGCCGGCAGAACCTCTTTCCGGATGATGGGCATGGATATATCTTTACGGCAATTCGCGCCGGGCGCGGGCCGGCCCCGGCGATCAATCCGGTCGAGCGTCCGCAGCCGCTGATGGAAAATCCCTTCCCGGAATGGTGCCGCATGCAACTGCTGAATGGGTACGACTACTCGGTGCTGCTGGTCTACATGGCGGTGCTGGCGGGGATCGGGCTGTATTTTTCGCGCTACATGAAAGATTCGGCCGATTACTTCAAGGCGGCCAACAAGCTCACCTGGTGGGTCGCCGGCCTGTCCTCGTTCATGAGCGCGTTCAGCGCCTGGATGTTCACCGGCGGCGCCGGGGTGGTCTACCGGGAGGGCTTGACCGGGACGCTGGTGCTCGGCCTGCCCGGCGCGGCGATTTTCACCGGCTACCTGCTGTTCGCCAAGCTGTGGCGGCGCAGCCGGGTGACCACGATCACCGAGTACCTGGCCCAGCGCTTCAACCTCACCACCCACCAGGTGGCCAGCTGGTCCTATGTCCCGGTCTACCTGCTGTACGCGGGCGCGGCGCTGTACGCCCTTTCGATTTTTGTCTCCATCGCCCTGGGGATCGACATCGAGCTGGTGATCTGGGGCTGCGGCCTGGTGATCCTGTTCTACACCCTGCTGGGTGGGCTGTGGGCGGTGGCGGTCAATGATGTCGTTCAATTCCTGATCCTGCTGCCGGTGTGCGTGCTGCTGGTGCCCCTGGCGCTGCTGGCGGTGGGCGGGCCCGCCGGGCTGATGCAGGCCGCCCCGGCGGGATATTTCCAGGTGCCCAGTCCGGGCCTGCCCGCCCACTACCTGCTGGCCTACCTGGTGCTGCTGGTGGCCGGACAGAACACCAATCCGGTCGCCCAGCGCTATTTCAGCGTGCGCAACGAGCGGGAGGCCAGGAAAGTATCGCTGCTGTGCTCGGGGCTGTTCCTGGTGGGGATCTTTTTCTGGGCGGTGCCGCCGATGGCCGCCCGGGTGCTCTACCCGGACCTGAAGGCGATGCTGCCCCTGCCCAATCCGGACGAGGGCGCCTACGTGGTGGTGGCGCTGCGGCTGCTGCCCCACGGCCTGATGGGCCTGCTGGTGGCGGCGATGTTCGCCGCGACAATGTCCTCGCTGGCCGGGGTCTACAACCTGCTGGCCGGGATTGTCTCCCGCGACATCTACCAGCGGGTGCTCGATCCCGGGCTCGATGACCGCGGGCTGCTGCGGGTGGGGCGGCTGACCACCCTGCTGATCGGGCTGGCGGTGGTCGGGCTGAGCCTCTTGATGGTCCGCTACGGCCAGGGGGCGTTCAGCGTGATGATGAAGATCTCCAGCCTGACGATCACGCCGCTGGCGATCCCGCTGCTGCTGGGCTTCCTCTACCGGCGGGCCCCGGCCTGGTCCTGCCTGTTCTCGTTCAGCTGCAGCGCGACAGTGGCGCTGGTGTTCGCCTTTGTCGCGCCCCTCAACATTTACCTGCGGGCGCAGGGCCCCTGGGTGGACTTCACGGTCAGCACTCTGACCATCGCCCTGGTGGGAGTGACGGCCTTTCTGGTATCGCCACTGCTGTTCCGGTCCTCTCCCGCTTCCCGGGCGCGGATCGCCGCTTTCTATGCGCGGCTGGACACTCCGGTCGATGAAGCCGCCGAGGTCCCGGCCGCGGGAGTCGACCGCACCGCGGTGGCCCGCCTGATCGGCAGGATCGCCCTGCTGATGGGAGCGATGGTTGCTCTGCTCGCCCTGATCCCGGGCACCCTGTCCGACCGGATGCTGAGTGTCGGGCTGGGGGCCTCGATCGCCGGCTTCGGCTTGCTGCTGCTGCTGGGCGGCCGGAGAGCTCCCCTCCCGCAGTGATCGCGGTGCATGCTACCCGGCGGTCAGACATCCGGCCTTGAACCGGCGAAAAAGTTTTGGAAAAGATCATCACCTTTTCGTGGAGCAGCCGATGCTTTCCTTGCGCTTGCTTGCTGTCACCGTGCTGGCTGCTGTCCTGCTGGCCGCCGCCTCCCTGCCGGCCGAAATCACGATCCAGTCCTACCATCTGCGCGACCGGGCGCTGGTCCTCGACAGCCTGGTGATGCGCAAGCATCTGATCTTCCAGTTCAGGTCCTCGCTGCCGCTGGGAAAGCTCAAGGGCGCCGCCGCCGCGGGGGAGCTGCGCCACGGGGACCAGGTGATAGCCCGCGACACCACCTGGATGGTCGATGAGCCGGGCGGAAACCTGGGCTTCGGACTGCCGTACGCGATCCCCGCGGGGAGCTACCACCTGTCGCTGCGGCTGGTGGCGCCGGACGGGACGGTGCTGGACTCGTTCCAGGGCGAGTTCGACCGCGCCCGGATGAAGCTGTTCTACAACCGCGAGGTCAATTTCTGGGATTACACCACCCCGTACGCTCATCTCCAGTGCGCGGGCTATGGCAGCGTGAGCTGGCAGTTCGAGGCCGGCCGGGCGGTCGCGCCCCGGGCGCTGGAGCTGACCGCGCGCCTGGCCACGGACAACTCCGAGGCGGGGAGGGTGCGCCTGGCGCTCAACGGGACCTCGCTGGGGGTGTTCGACCTGCCGGCGGGCGAGTCCGACCGGACTCCGGAGCCGGTCACCCTGAAGGTCGGGCCGGGCGGATTCCCGGCCGGGGCGGCGCTCCGCGCCGGGCGCAACGAGCTGACCCTGAGTGTCGAGGCCGCCGACAACCCCCAGGCGATGGGGCTGCGGGTGTTCGGCCGGAAAAATTCCCCGGACCCGGGGCCGGCCCCCGGGCGGGAGCTGACCCTGCAGGTCGAGGGGCCGGCGGGCGCTTCGTTTGCGTTCGAGATCCCGGTCTGGGGCGAGGATGGCGAGAACGTGCGCAGCGAGTTCACCCAGCCGTTCGCGATGAGTTTCACCCGCCGCCGGCCGCGGGCCGATGATGGCAGGCTCCAGGTCGGGGCCGAGGATGTGGCCCGGGGCTTGGTCCCGTTCCAGCGCCATTACCTGCGCCCGGTCTACCCCTGGACTGTCCCCGCCGATTCCGAGCGGGTGGATCGCTTGGCCCTGACCATGGCCCGCAATGAGTTCGAGCCGCTGACCATCGCGCTCTACCCGCTGCGCGAGCTGGGCCTGGTGCGGCTGGAACTCGGGGAACTGGTGGGGCCCGGCGGAGCGGTGCTCCCGACCTCGCTGGCGAAAATCCACGTGGCGAGGCACCTCAAAATTCGCACCGGCGGCTCCGCCTATGAGCTGGTCCCGCGCCTGCTGGCCCGGCTGGACACGGTCCGGGTGCCGGTGGATTACACCACCCGCTTCTGGGTCACCCTGCACGTGCCGCCCGGGACCGCCCCGGGCGAGTACCGCGGGGTGGTGCGCCTCAGACCCGAGCGCGAACCGGCGCTGGAGCTGCCCCTGGTGCTGCGGGTGCTGCCGGTGACCCTGGAGGAGGTCCCGGAGCCTCGAATACAGCATGCTCATGAGCTACGAGTTTTTCGAGCTGGAGAGCAAGGACCTGAGCGAGATGGAAAAGCGGAAGGTTTATGCGGATGGAGTGGCGACTTTCCGTGACTACCGCGAGCACGGCCTGAACACGGTCGATGTCTCGAGCCCGTACTACTTCCAGTGGGACCAGGGGGGAGACCCGCGGCTGGAGCACCTGAAGGGCATCCTGCGCGGGGCGCGCGAGGCCGGGTTCACCCGGCCGATCTACTGGTATTTCGCCCATTACGTGCAGGCCGCCAAGGGACAGCATCCGGGCAATGTCCGGCTGTACGACCCGAAGGTCCACCCCCGGCGGGCGCAAATGCTGGTCCGCCAGGCCCTGGAACTGAACCGCGAGCTCGGCGGGCCGCCGTTGCGGTTCGTACCGATCGATGAGCCGCGCATCGCTCTGCGCCAACGGATCACCCTGGAGCTGTTCCGCGCGGTGAAGCAGGTTCCCGGGGCTGTCGTCCAGTCCACCACCGACATCGGCGGCCGGCTGCTCGACATCGAGAACAACAGCTCGGTCCACCGCAAGCGGCTGGGGCCGGGCCAGTTCGAGCGGCACTCGGAGCGCGCGGTCTGGGAGTACGACAACGAGGCGATTTCCACCGGCAACCCCGGCTACTCGCGCTATGTCTACGGGCTCTACACCTGGCGGCAGGACCTGGACGGCATGAACTCCTGGGGCCCGGCCACCACCGAGAACAGCCGCGGCAACCCGTTCGAGGACCTGGACCACGAGAGCCCGGACTACATGCTGTTCTACCCGGCCCCGGGCGGGCCGTGGCCCTCGGTCAACTATGAGGCCCTGCGCGAGGGGATCGACGATGGGCGCTACCTGTACCAGCTCGAGCAGCTGATCCGGGAGCATTCCGCCGCGAAGCCGGAGGCCGTGCGCGCCGCCCGGGCCTGGCTGGATCAGCTCCGGGGACAGTGCGACCTCGATGAGTCCACGCTCGCCCCGGATTCCGGCCCCTGGGCTCCGGAGGATTTCGACCGCCTGCGCGCCGAGGCTGTGGGCTTGATCCTCAGCTTGCAGGGGAAGTGACCGGCCCGGAATAACCGAGCCGCTGGGCGATCCGCCGAGGGTAGCTCTACGGTGGCCGCCCTCCGGCGGGTCTCGCTCCTTTGGCCGCAACAACTCCCACCCCATCCAACCCCCGCGCTCACTGCCGGCCGTGCTCTGAACGACAGTTCGGGCGCGGGCGGCTTTTTTATTCCTCAGTTCTGGCTATTTTTGGCCATGTGGTGGATTGTGATGGTTAAAAATAGCCCAATGGCCATTTATCGCCACGCCCGCAAACCTGACTTTCCCGCGCAAATCCATCCCCTGCAGCCACCTTTGGGATCGGAAAACAATGGCATAAATAATGTATACCTAAAATTGTGAATACTGAGACTCCTCCGCTCCCATTCTTTGCAAGTTATACAAAATGTGTTGAGATCTGTTGGTGAATCCATGGCGGAGCTGATGACTCGCCGACTGAACGTGATGCTGATCGAGGATGACCAGGAAGTGCTGGAGAGTCTGGATTTCACGCTCGACTCTCTGGGGTTTCGCACCGCGGCGTTTCTGGACCCGCGCGAGGCGATCCGCGCTTATTTCCGCAATCATTACGACCTGGTGATCACCGACTTGAAGATGCCCCAGCTCGATGGTCTGGGGGTGTTGAGTGCTTTGCGCGGGGGCGATCCCCAGGCGCGGGTGATCATCATCAGCGGGGCGCTGGAGAGCGGGAGCCGGGAGCAGGCCCGCCAGGCCGGGGCGGTGTGTTTCCTGCGCAAGCCATTGTTGGATATCGAGGCTTTTGTCGACCTGTTGGCCGGGATCGAGCAGGCGGTCAACCAGGCGGCCGAAGCTTGACTGGAAAGCTCCCCGAACGGAACGCAGCGTCCTCCCTGAAGTTGGGTTTTCGTACGGGGTTGGGAAAAGGCGAAAGGAAGGTCGGCCCGGGGCGGCCAATTGAAGACCTGACCGATTAGCCTTTTCCCGCTTTTTGTGATTTGAGGCGGCCGGGAAGCGGTTGCCTGAGCGGTTTTGGCATGGGGGAGCGGAGCAGGCTCCCCATCACCCGCACGCGAGGGAGGGCCGGCGATGGCGTGAACCGATTCAGGAGTTGCTGCACTTCCGTTCCACAGCGATTCGGAGGTCACGGGAACATAATTGCCAAGTCTGATTCGTCTTTTTTTGGTTGCCAAGCAGATCCTTGGGAGGATCTATGTCCAAGTTTGTCAAATTGTTAGGTTTGATGGCCCTGGTTGTGGCCTTGTGGGCCACGGCGGCCCTTGCCCAGCTTTCCACCTCCAAGATCGAGGGCACGATCCGCGACAAGGACACCGGCCAGCCGCTGGCCGGCGTACAGGTGGTGGTCGAGGGCACGCGGCTGGGTAATGTCACCAATGATGATGGTTATTATTTCATTCTGAACGTCCCGCCGGGACGGCGTGGGATCACCTTCACCTTTACCGGCTATCAGAAGACCACCATTTCTGATCAGCTGATCCTGGCCGGCCAGACCTCGACGGTCAACGCCAATCTCAGCTCGACCATTGTCGAGTTGGAGGGGATTACCGTGGCGGCGACCGCCGAGCCGATGGTGCCGCGTGACAACACGGTGACCAAGGCCCGTCTGACCACCGACCAGATGGCGGAAATTCCGGCCACGCGGCTGGAGGACATGCTGACGCTCGAGGCCGGCGTGCAGTTGGGCGGCCCCGGCGCGATGGCCCGCGGGCTGCGCATTCGCGGCGGCCGGTTGGGTGAGGAGGCGATGGTGGTGGACGGGGTGACGGTGCGCAACTACAGCGCCGACCCGTTCCGCAGCGGCCTGGGCTGGGTCTGGGAGCAGGAGGAGGGCTCGCTCAGTCAGGATGCCACTCCGCTGGAGTTCTCCACGGCCGGCGTGGAAGAGGTCGACATCATCACCGGCGGCTTCCAGGCCGAGTATGGCAACGCCCAGTCGGGCATTGTCAATGTCGTCACCAAGGAGGGCTCGGCCCGCTACGAGGGCAACATCCGCCTGATCAGCGACCAGCTCAACCCACGCACCTCGGACTTCGGCTACAACCAGCTGCAGACCTCGGTGGGCGGGCCGGTGCCGCTGATCAAGAACTTCTACTTCAATGTTTCGGGCGAGCTTCAGGGCGAGGCCGACCGCACCCCGACCCATGCCGATGCGGGCTTCCGCGGGATCAACCAGACCTTTGTCGACCGGCTCAACGATGCGGTGCGCAACGACCCGGTCTTCGGCAACCAGCAGCCGGCCTTCACGCTGGAGCAGTTCCAGCTGGGGCGTGAGTTCTACGCCAGCAAGACCGGGGCCAGCGCCGCGCTGTGGCAGCCGGGCAACCCGGTGCGCCAGCCCGACAACTGGGCCGATCGCACCATTACCACCGGCAAGCTGACCTACTACCCGTTCCAGGGCCTCAAGCTGCTGAGCTCGATCAACTTCTCGCGCAGCCAGAACGCCTATCCGACGCGCAATAACGGTGATTATTTCTGGACCGGGCAGATCGATGAGAGCACCCTGCCCAGCCGCGATTTTGCCGAGTGGAAGGGCGACTATATCGGCGAGGACGGGCTCTGGCACGGCTACATCCCGCAGACCTACGGGCGGCGGGTGCGCACCAGCAACATGCTGGCCGGCGCCGACTGGGACTTTCTGCAGAGCGCCGAACGCAGCGCCACCCTGCAGTTCCGTTTCAGCCGGATGAAGACCCAGGAAATCGGCAGCTCGAGCCTGAAGGACAACTATGTCCGCTCGGACAAGACGCTGGGCTCCTGGTCGGCTCACGACATCCCGTTCGAGCTCGACGTTTTCCCGAACAAGGACCTGCCGCTGGACAACACCCCGGAAGCCGAGCTCTATTTTCCCAACGGTGAGGGTCCCTGGCAGCGCAGCTGGGACATCGAGTATCCCTTCAGGCTGATGCGCGACAACGACCTGTACTGGCTGAGCTACTTCTATACCCGGGAGTGGCAGGACAACTACAAGGCCGATGTCGACTTCCAGTGGAACCGCTTCAACCGCGCCAAGACCGGCGTGCAGTACTCGGACTTCGCGAACAACCGCTACGAGCTGCATAACATGGTCCGTCGGCGTGACCTGAACAACGAGTTCCAGTACCAGCCGACCATCCTGTCGGGCTACCTGCAGAACCGCACCGATCTGGGCGACTTCGTCTTCAACTACGGGTTGCGCTTCGACCGCTTCGACCCGGTCGACAACTGGGGCCTGCGCAGCGGCGACCAGTGGGGGGAGAATTTCTTCCCGACGGTGCTCAACGAGTGGAGCCCGCGGTTCGATGTGGGCTTCCCGGTGACCGACAAGGCGCAGATGCGCTTCAGCTATGGAGTGTTCAGCCAGCTGCCGAGCTTCAGCTTCATCTTTGACGGCAGCAACCCCGGCGGGCTGGAGTACAGCCGCACCGACGCTTTCGAGGCCGGGATGAGCTATATGCTGAGCGACGACATGGTGCTGGACCTGGTGACCTACTACCGCGATGTTGACGGCAACGTGGCCAGCAAGGAGTTCTTCCGCGACTACCAGCAGTGGCACGAGGAGCGGCGGGTTCGCGACTGGACCACCGGTTACAGCAACAAGGACAACGGCAACATCAAGGGGATGGACCTGACCCTGCGGCGCCGTTTTGCCAACAATTTCGCCTTCAGCATGATCTACACCCTGCAGTTTTCGCGCACGACCGGCAGCCAGTACGGCACGACCTCGCAGTGGAATGCGTTCATCGACCCGGCCACGGGCGAGACGTTCACTCCGCCGGATGAGCTGCGGCCGATCGATGGCGACCGCACCCACGTGCTGAGCACCAACCTGAACTACATTTTCCCGGCGGATTTCCAGGCCGGGACGATGACCAACACGATCCTGCGTAACGTCGGGGTGACCGGGGTGTTCCGGTTGTTGAGCGGCCAGCCGGCCTATGACCGCATCGTCAACGCCGGCGCGACCTATCACCTGAACGCCTTCGAGGACGTCACCTACCTGACGCGCCGCGATGGGCGTCCGATCGGCGGAGTCAACTACTTCCGCGGCCGTTGGGACTACAACCTGGACCTGCGGCTGACCAAGCGTCTGCAGGTGGGCGGCACGCGGCAGGTGTCGGTCTTCAGCGAGATCGCCAATGTCTTCAACCAGAAGTATCCGACGCCTTATCCATCGGGCTACAACTACGAGGGTTACTTCCGCGGTCCGGGCGGCGGTCAGGAGCTGGTCTGGGGCGATGCGCTGAGCCCGGAGCAGAAGGTTTACTTCAATGGCGACTTCAACCAGGACGGCCGGCTGTCGCTGGAGGAGCAGGCCAAGGTGGTGATGGCCCAGTCGATGCTGACCAGCACGATGGACAAGAGCCAGTACGGCATCGCCCGGCACGTGCGGATGGGGTTGGAGTTCAGTTTCTGAGGACCGCCGTGCCGGTGGCAATGTTTTCATGATCCGGCGATGCGGTTATTCTCTCAGCAGGCATCATACAGGAGTAACCACATGCTCGACAGACAGTTTTTGATCAAGCTGATGGTTGTAGCCCTGCTGGTGGCGGTCGCCCAACCCGCCCGGGCGGAGTTGAAGAATAGCTACCAGTCCAAGGGCAACAACATCGGGTTTTCGGTCCGCGTCGGTTTTGGCGGCCCGTTCAACACCGCCGATCTGCAGCATCAGTTTCCGCGCGGCTCGGGGAACATGTACACCTACGGCCGCTGGCAGTGGGGCGTGAACGTGGCGCGTGACCTCGATGGCGATGGGACGCCCGAGGACACGATGACCAACCGTTCCCGTAACGGCACGTGGGAGAACGAGCGCCAGTCGCTGGAGTTCGGCGATGAGCTGGCCGCGGCTGCGGCCGGTGGCGAGCGCATGAGCGAATTTGCCGGCCGGATCACCAGCAACCGGGTCTGGACCTCGACCGACGAGAGTGACCTGGCCGACTGGCCGGTGGAGTTCCGCGCGGGCCGGAGCCCGAGCGGCGAGCCGATCCTGCACGGAGCCGAGACGATCGTCTGCATGCTGGGCAACGCCTTTACCGAGAGCCAGGATGCAGTGGGCGCCTCGATCGAGGTTCGGTCGCATTTCCTGAACTTCGCCGAGTCGAACAACATGGTGTACGCGCACGTGTTCTTCCAGAACATGTCGGAGTACATCAAGTGGAACTTCAACCAGGACGTGCGCGCCCTGGTGGCCAACACCCCGGACGGGCAGGTCTGGCAAGGGGTGCAGATGGTCTACGGCTATGGCAACGGCTGTTATTCCGGCAACAGCAACGACGAGGCCTGGCTGTACTACTTCCCGCTGGGAATCATCGCCCACTGCGATGCCAACGGAGTGGAGAGCTCCTTCACCACTAACCCGGCGGCGGTGGCGGCGATGCACTTCGAGAACCCGAAGTGGAACGGCCAGGAGATGAAGTTCACCAACGCCATGGCCCACCGCTGGAACTCGGAGTTCGGCGGCCCGACCCCGCTCGAGGTGCTCGAGGGCGGCCACAATACCGGTGTGGGTTACCGCTACGGCAACGGTAAGTATGATCCTTCCGCGCCGGCGGCGTTTTTGGCGGGTTACACCAGCCCCTGGACCGGTGGCACGCTTTACGGTTGGCCGGGAGTGCTGGAGCCGGGTGACCCGCGCTACAATCAGTGGATCTGGGGCACCAGGAACGCCAACAACTCCTACAATTTCTGGAGCGAGTTCAAGGACTTCGCCCCGCGCGACAGCTTCAGCGTGGACTGGGTGGCCGCTTTTGTCATGCCGGCCAGCTCGCCGTATGCTTTCCCGCAGTCGGTGATCGCCGAGATCGACAATGCCGAAGTGCAGACGCAGATGCAGCCGATCATCGACTACATGAACGTGGCGCGGATCGTGCGCGATGGCGGCTTCATCCTGCCGGAGACGCCGAACCCGCCGCCGTTGACGATCATCCCCGGTGACAAGCAGGTGACGATCACCTGGAGCGATGTCAACCTCAACACCCCGGATGCCTACTACGGCTTCCTGCAGCAGTATCCGGAGCTCGATCCCGATGGGCTTTACCGCCAGTACGACTTCGAGGGCTACCGGCTCTACCGCAGCTTTGTCGGGCCCAGCGACTCGCACAGCGAACTGCTCTGGGAAGGCAGCCTGTCCAGCAACAACCTGCAGTTCCATTTCATCGACACCCAGGCCAAGGACGAGCCCTACTACCGGATGCAGAACGGGATGCACGTCTGGTACGCCCTGGTGCCGTATGATCGGAACGTGGACCCGGTTACCCAAGCTGAGTTCAGTTTGCCATTGCCGGCCAGCGGCAAGACCTGGAACCGCCCGGCGAGCGCTCCGCTGTTTACGGTGGAGCCCCGCAGCGATGCCAGCAACTTCCGCCAGGCTTCGATCACCGGTATCACCTTCACCCGGTCCCGGCCCAGGCTGTGGTCTCCGGCGGCACTTCGGTGGCTCTGACCGGAGCGAATTTCCGGCTGACCGAGGCGCCCAAGTACCTGGAACCGGAGCTGGATATCCAGTTCACCGCGGTCAACCAGGAACGGATCAGGGATCCTTTCTCGGCGAAACTGCGTGTCACCGACTGGGCGCCTAACGGGGCCCAGGCCGGACGGCGCTATGTCCAGCTCGAGGAGAGCGATGGCGACGTGATCGGTGATGATTTCGTAGTCGTCAAGGGTGGCGGCGACCAAAGGAAGAACTCGCTGGTCGGCTCGAGCGGCATGAGCGCCGATGGCGTTTCCTGGGCGGTGCAGGTCGGTTTCTCCACGGTCGTCAAGGGAGCGCTGCACACCCAGATCGACTCGGGCGGCTACGCCGGAGCCAAGCTGGAGCTGATCGGTGAGCTCTGGAACTTCGACTGGAACAACCCGCGCGGCACGGTCTACACGGGCAACGAGATCAACAAGGCCCTGGTCCGCGGCGGCGAGTTCGTGATCACCTGGCAGGATGCCGGCGGCGGGAACCTGACCCTGCAGGTCCAGGACAACACCCGCGACCGGGCGGTGGCCTTCAGCTCTTACATCGATGACGACGGCTGGGGCTTCATGCCGCCGGGCGTGACCCGCTGGGAATATGCCGAGCAGTGGGGCATCGCCTGGGGTGGCCTGGACAACGTCGAAACTCCGCAGTCGGAGCGGACCACGTTGCTGGTCCAGAACCTGCCGGCCGGCAATACCGAGGAATTCAGCCTCTGGATCGATGGCCAGATCTTCGCCTTCACCAATGTCACCGCGATGCCGGCCGCCGGCACGGTGATGACCGTCCGCACCGCCTTCGGCGAGTGGAACGGGGATGGCACGGTGTTCACCCAGTATCCCGATGCGGTCGCCCCGGGCGAGTCCTGGACGGTCAATGGCCAGCCGATGACTCTGAATGCCGAGGATGCCAACCTCAGCCAGATCATGGTGGTGCCGAATCCCTACATGGCCAGCTCGTTCCTGGACCTGTCGCCGGATAGCCGCCGCATCGAGTTCGTCAACCTGCCGGACCAGTGCACGATCCGCATCTACTCGATGGGCGGGCATCTGGTCAACGTGCTCAACCATGTCGGCGCCAACCGCTTTGGCTGGGGCGACTACACCGACTGGGACCGGCTGGACAACAACAGCCAGCCCAGGGAGTTTACCGGTTACGACAACCACAGCGGCACCGAGCCGTGGAACCTGCGCAACCGTTTTGGCCAGACCGTGGCCAGCGGCCTGTACTTCTTCCACGTGACGGACTCTCGGGGAGAGACCCATACCGGGAAGTTCTACATCATCAACTGATGATCGATGCAGAGGATTGCCGGTATGTCAACCTTCCCGACGACTATTGGAGGTAGTACCATGTTGAAGAGAATGGCCACAAGGGCTTTGCTGATCGCTGGCCTGCTGCTGTCGTTCGTCGCTTTCCCGGCCCTGGCCCAGGGGGTGGCGCGGCAGCAGTACAGCGGCCTGGACAAATACCCCGAGCAGGGACGGCCGGAGAACTCCTCGTTTGTCGGAGTCAGGGCGGCCGAGTTTCTGGAAATCCCGGTCGGTGCCCGCGGCATCGGCATGGGCAGTTCCTTTTCGGCCGTCGCCGACGACATCAGCTCGATGTGGTGGAACCCGGCCGGTCTGGGCTTCCTGCAGCAGAAGGAAGTGATGCTCAATGTCGTTGACTACACCATGGACCTGACCTACAGCTACCTGGCCGCCGCCGCTCCGATGGCGGATGGGCGGGTGGTGGTGGGCGGGTTCTTCGGTTATCTCGACATCCCGGACATGCAGATCACCACGGTCGGCTCTCCCCAGGGCACGGGCCGCACTTTTTCCGCCTATGACTTCCAGATGGGCGGCTCGTTGGCCTACACCCTGTCGGACCGCTTTATCGCCGGGTTGAACTTCAAGTACATCCACCAGGACATGTTCAACAACATCGGCGGCGATGCTTTCGCTTTCGATGCCGGTGCGATCTACCACACCGAGCTGGCCGACCGCGAGGTCCGTTTCGCGTTCGCGATCCAGAACCTGGGCACCAACATCACGATGCGCGGCCCGAACCTGCTGTACGAGGTCGGTCCGGAAGATGGCAGCGGGTTGCTGCCCTACGGTTACCAGGATTACACGAACTACGTTTACGCCCTGCCGCGGCGCAGCAACCGCTGGGCCTACCGGCAGACGCACACCTACCGGTTGCCGACGATTGTCAAGCTGGCGCTGTCCTACAACCTGTACACCGGTGAGAGCGCCAACTGGCTGGCCTCGGCCGAGCTGTGGCGCAACAGCAGCACGCCGATCAGCTATGCCACCGGCACCGAGATGAACTACAACTTCACGCCGTTTTTGTCCGGGGCGATCCGCGCCGGCTGGTTGATCCAGACCGACGAGTTCACCAATGACAGGGACGAATTCGGCTACTCCTACTGGGGCGATGACCCGACCTTCCGGGGCTTGAGCTTCGGCGGCGGGATCAAGCGCACCTTCGGCGGCCGGGCGATCGACTTCAACTACGCCTACCGCAACAAGGGCCGCCTGACGGCGGATAACTTCTTCACGGTTTCGTTCGGCTTCTGAGTTTCAACCAGACGGTAAATTGAGCCGAAGAACCGTCCAATCGCCCCTCGGCCCGGCCTGACAGGTCGGGCCGGGGGCTTTTTAATCCCGACCGGCGCGAGTCCGGCCGGGTCAAGGTCGAGAGGGCGCCTGCCGGAAGCGGCGGACCAAAGCGGGGGAGGCGGCGGGAAGCGCCCCGGTCGGGCCGGCCGGGGCGCTTCTTTGCTGGCGCGGGAGGGCCGGGATCGGTATCTTTATGTTCTTAGCTCCTCACCCAGGTTCGGACTGCCCCGGGTTGCATCCTGCCCCGGGCCGGTCGATTGCCGCCACCAACTGCCGCGAGGGTTAGAGATGAAATACCTGATCGCCGCCGCCGTCTTGCTGCTCTGCGCTTTCCCGCTCCAGGCCTACGGCCGGGAGCTCACGATCAGTGTCGATCTGAGCGCCACCATCCACCGCATGGCCAGCGGGGTGGGAGCTTCCTGGCACGCGATGGAGGACTCCCTGCCGTTCGATGGCCGGATCACCCACGGCGGTTCGGCCTGGGGCGCCAACCCCGACCCGGATGATGAGGAGGGCTGGCAGCAGGTCTATCGCCATGCCGGCTGGCTGGGGCTCGATTTCTGCCGGGTCGAGCTCGAGCGCCGGATCTTCGAGCCCGAGCGCCGGCAGTTCACCTGGGACAGCCGCGAGATGCGCATCCTCTACCGCATCCTCGACTGGTGCCAGCAGCGCGGGGCCGATGTCTTCCTCCAGCAGATGTGGTGCAATGTCGACTGGCTGGCCTACCCCGAGTTCCGCGGCGATCCGGTCAAGCGGGTCCACAGCGCTCCGGCCGACCTGGATGATTTCGCCTATGGGCTGGGCGCGCTGGCCGAGCACCTGGTGCGTGATAAAGGCTACACCTGCATCAAGTGGCTGTGCCTGAGCAACGAGCCCGGCTGGGACTGGTCCTGGTGGCAGATGCCGCCCAACAACCCCGCGCCGTTCGCCCCGGCCCTGCAGAAAGTCCGGGCCGAGCTGGACCGCCGGGGCCTCCGGGAGCTCCCGCTCTCCGGCCCGGACTGGACCGACACCCGGCCCTCGAGCCGGAGAAGATCGACTTCGACCCTTACATCGGCGCCTATGACATCCATACCTACTACTCGCGCTACGACTGGCAGAGCATGGAGGGGCTGCCGGTGGACCTGCCGCTGTCGCTGGTCCAGCAGCGCCTGGCCGACTGGGCGGCCTGGGCCCACCAGCGCGGCAAGCCGTTCTTCCTCACCGAGGTCGGCAGCATGGCGTTCGGCTGGCGGACCACCAATCCCGGCCCCAACACCCTGGATGCGGCGCTGAAAGATGTCCAGATGGTGGTGCGCGGGATGAACGTCGGGGTGGATGGCTTCAACAAGTGGAGCTTCCTCAACCGCGGCGACCTGGATGGCCAGTGGCAGCTCCTCAGGACCTGGGATGTCGAGAATCGGCGGCTGCTGGAGCGTTTCGAGCCGCAGCCCAACAGCTATTTCTTCTTCGGGCTGGTTTCGCGTTTCACCGCCCCGGGCTCGCGGGTGGCGAAGGTCGAGGTCGACGGCGGCGAGCTGGAGGGGATCGCCCGGGTGACCGCCACCGCGCTGGAAAGTCCCGCCGGCGAGCTGACGATCCTGGTGATCAACGATGCCCCGCAGCCCTGGAGCGGCCGGCTGGTGCTGCAAGGGCTCTCCGGCGCGCGCACTTTCCATGCCTACCAGCTCGATTCCTCCCAGGCCGATAATCCCGCCCTGCGGGTCGAGCCGCTGGAATCCTTCACCCTCTCCGGCGACAGCGCCGAGCTGAGCCGCGAGCTGCCGTCGCGCAGTGTCACCGTGCTCTCGACTGTCCGCCTCGGGCACGATGATCCGGGGGTTACCGGAAAATAGGCTGATCCTGACTTGCTGACCTACAGATAGCATTAACCAGCGAAAAAGTTTTGGAAAGTGGAAGGGGGGCCCGGGGGGAGGGAGAAAACTTTTTCCAAAAAGTTTTTTCCCTCCCCCCGGAAAAATCAGTAATCTTCTCACTGTTGTGGTCGAATTGGTATCAAGGCCAAATTGAGTTCGCAGCAGGCGAAGCCCCGGTGACAGCCGGGGCTTTTCGCTTTTCCGGCCGCCCCCGCGAGCCTTCTTCCCTGTGCCTGATCTTCTCACCAGCCGGCCTCCCTTCACAAGTTGTGAGCAACTAATGCACATTTTCCCGACCAGGGAACGTGGCCCGGCGGGCTGTCCCGGGCGCGGCCATTCCCCCATGGCAATGGAAAAAGGTGGTAAGTTATTTAAAGACAATGCGATATAATTACTGGTCATTTTGTGGTACAGCGGTTGCATGGCTACCGGGAGCGGCCCGGAAGCAGGCCTGGCGTTTCGGGCCGGCTGCGAAAACCAACCGGGATGGGAGGTGTGGGATGACGCTGATCGGTTTTCTGGTACTGCTGCTGATTGCTTTTGTCGCCGGCGCGCTCGGCCAGGCGATTGCCGGGTACTCGCTGGGCGGTTGCCTGGTTTCCACCGCGGTGGGACTGATCGGGGCCCTGATCGGCCGCTGGATCGCCGATGCCGCCAACCTGCCGCTGATTCTCCCGATCACGATCGAGGGCAACCAGTTCCCGCTGGTCTGGGCGATCCTCGGCTCGGCGCTGTTCGTGCTCCTGGTGGGCCTGATCACCCGCGGCGCCCGCGGCGACAGGGTTTGAGGGGGGAAATGGCGGCCGGCCGCCCGCCGGCTGAGGTTCCGCCGGGAGGCGGTCGCGGCGGCGGAGGCAACCGAGCAAAGGAGCGAAAAAAGATGCCGAACACCAGATGGCCGCTCACCGAGGAGCGCGTCGAGCAGGCGACCAACCCCGAGCTCAACCGGCGCATCAACCGGCAGATCGAGGCCAATGTGCTTTACTGCGCCCAGTACCCGGACCGGATCGAGGAGCGGCTCGAGAGCCTGGGACGCGAGTGGGACATCGAGCGGCTGCTGGAGGCCAATGCCAGCGCCGTCACCCTGCTCGGGGCGCTGCTGGGGCTGTCCAGCCGCCGCTGGAGCCTGCTGCCGGTCGGAGTGGGGTCTTTCCTGCTCTACCACGCGCTCAAGGGCTGGTGCCCGCCGATCCCGATCTTGCGGAGATTGGGGATCCGCACCACCGGAGAGATCAACCGCGAGCGCTATGCGCTCAAAGCCCTGCGCGGCGATTTCCGCGAGCTGGGGCCGGACTCGCCGGCCGATGCCGAGGGGCGGGCCAGTCGGGCGCTGCAGGCCGCCGGCTGGGGAGTGGCCGGCGCCGCCTGAGGCCAGACGCTTTCCTTCCGGGCACAGGGGGACTCCTGATCCTGCTCTGGCGAACCCGGGGCAGACACGCGGGTGAAACCGGAGGCGTGAGCTGGCCTGCCGCGGCCGGGGAGGCCCTGCCGCGGCTCCGGTCAGCTCTGGAGCAGCTCTCCGGCTGCCTCGGTTCCGCCGCGGACACCCCGCCGACCGCCGCGCCGTCCCCACCCCGGGCATGACCGGCCGAGCGGTCGCCGCTTGCGCGTCACATCGATCCACGAGGCTGTAACTTATCCTGTTCAGCACCACCCCGGACCGCCGTCCTTGCCCCTTTTCAGGGGGCACCTGCCGTATTTGCCGTGCATATTTTTTTCTGTTTTCCCCCCATCGCCTCTTGACCGTCCGGTCCGAATGCGCTATGATTGACCGAAAAATCCGGGCACCACTGGGGGCGTCCCGGATGAATACGCCAAGGAGGTACTTCCGGTGGGAATCATCCAGATCAAAAACCTCAGCCTCCAGCTTGGGGACCGGCTGATCCTCAACAACCTGTCGATGGATGTCTGGGAGGGCAGCATCCATGCCATCGTCGGGCCGAACGGGGCCGGCAAGAGCACCCTGGCCTACACGATCATGGGGCTGGACAACTACCGTCGCTTCGAGGGTGACATCATCTTCGATGGGGAGTCGCTGCGCGGACTGGGGCTCGATGAGCGCGCCAAGCGGGGGATCACCCTCAGCTGGCAGGAGCCGGCCCGGTTCGAGGGGCTGAAAGTGAGCGACTTCCTCCGCGCCGGGGCCAAGGATAAGAGCGGGCGCCGGATGGTCGAGGTGCTGGCCCAGGTCGGGATGGATGATTCCTATCTCCGGCGGGCGGTGGACAACACCCTCAGCGGGGGCGAGCGCAAGAAGATCGAGCTGGCCTCGATCATCGCCATGGAGCCGCGGATGGTGCTGCTCGATGAGCCCGACTCCGGGATCGATGTCGACTCCCTGGAGCGCATCTTCGATGCGATCCGGATGTTCAAGCGCGCCGGCACGACTGTCGTGATGATCACTCACAGCCCGACCGTGCTGCGCCAGGCCGAGCATGCCTTCCTGCTCTGCTGCGGCGAGGTGATCCGCAAGGGGGTGACCGAGCAGATCATTCCCTACTTCCAGCGGCAGTGCATGCCCTGCGGCCACCAGAACGATCCCTTGATCGCGGAAGAGACGGGAGAGGCCATCCAATGAAACAGACCGATACGCTGATCAAGGAGATTTTCGACAGCATCCGGATGCAGCACAGCGTGCTGAAAGACCCGCAGGTGGCGCACCTGATCATCGAAGGCAACCGGGTGCTGGGGCTGCAAGGGGTGCCGGGACTGCATGTCATCCCGCGCGAGCTGCCCGATGGGGTGGCGGTCCGGATCGTGGTGGATGAGGGGGTGGTGATCGAGAAGGATGTCCATATGTGCTTCGGGGTCACCCCCGCCACCGGCATGCAGCGTATCGAGCTGGACGTGGAGACCGGGGCGCGCTCCTCGATCGCGGTGCTGGCCCACTGCACTTTCCCCAACGCCCTGGATGTCACCCACCGGATGGAGGGCCGGATCCGGGTGGGGGAGGGCGCTCGCTACAGCTACTTCGAGCGGCACGTCCACAGCGAGATGGGTGGGGCCAAGGTCTATCCCCATGCCAAGATCGAGCTGTTGCGGGGGGCCTCCTTCCGTACCGAGTTCGAGCTGCTGCGCGGCCGGGTCGGGCTGATCGACATGGACTACGAGACCGACTGCGGCGAGGACAGCCTGATGGAAATGGTGGCCCGGATCAGCGGCCGGGCCGAGGATGTGATCCGGGTGCGGGAGGTCGGCCACCTGGCGGCCGGGGCGCGCGGGGTGCTGAAGTCCAAGATCGCGGTGCGCAACCAGGCCCGGGCGGATATCTACAACATCCTGACCGCCCATGGGCCGGGGGCCCGCGGCCATGTCGACTGCAAGGAGATCGTCAAGGATGAGGCGGTCGCCACCGCCACCCCGATTGTCGAGGTGCACCACGCCAAGGCGCACATCACCCATGAGGCGGCGATCGGCAGCGTGGACAGCAAGCAGCTGCAGACCCTGATGTCCCGCGGCCTGAGCGAGGATGAGGCCACGGAGCTGATCATCCAGGGGCTGCTGAGCTAGGAAGTGCGGTCGCCCCCACCAACGCAAAGGGCGGAAGGCTGTCGGAATCCCCTGATCCCGGCCTTCCGCCCTTTTCCACCCCACCACTTCCACCCTTCCCGGCCACCCCTCTACCCCACCCGGACTGCCAACCGCCCCTTCCGCCGCCACCCCTCCTCCACCGCACCCCAACCGCCACCCATGCCGCCACTGCCCCCCACCGCCCCTCCGCCGCCCCATCCCGATACTTCACCCGACCGTATCCCCGCGACCCGTGCTCACTGCTTCCCCGCCGCCCCACCCTTCCCGCCGCCCCACCGCACCGCCCCCTCCACTGCTGCTGCTCCGCACCGCCGCCACCACCTCCCCCTCGCGCCCCACCGCCCCTGCCCCGCCGCTGCTCCCCGCCACCCTTCCGCCCCACTTCGCTCGTCCCCACCGCCCCACCGCCGCCATCCGCTGCTGACCCCCATCCTCCTCCGCCCTCGATCTGTAAAGCTACAGCAGGTTATACTTGATCAGCTTGTTGTAGAGCGAGCGCCGGCTGATCCCCAGCATCTCGGCCACTTTTTTACGATTGTTGAGCGTGGCGTGCAGGGTGCGCGCCACCATTTCCCGCTCCACCTGCTGCAATGGCGTGCCCACCTGGAAAGTGACCATCGCCGCCGGGGGCCGGGCCGGCTCCTCGCCCGGGCCCTCCTCCAGGCAGAGCGGCGGGAAGCTGGTCAGGGCCAGTTCCTCGCGGTGGAAACGGGGCGGCAGGTGCTCGAGGCGCAGGACCTCGTCCTCGCACACCAGCGCCGCCCGCTGGATCACGTTCTTGAGCTCGCGCACATTGCCGGGCCACTGGTAGTCCAGCAGGCACTGCATGAACTCCGGCGAGATGTCGCGGATGTTCCGCTGCAGGCTGTCGCGGAAAGCCCGGAGGAACGAGTCCGCCAGCAGCGGGATGTCCTCCCGGCGTCGGCGCAAGGGGGGCATCACGATCCGGAAGACATCCAGCCGGTAGAACAGGTCGCTGCGGAAGCGGCCCTCCCGCACCAGGCGCGACAGGTTATCGTTGGTGGCGGCGATCAGGCGGGCATCGACCGTGATTTCCCGGCGGCCGCCGAGGCGGAAGAACTTCTTCTGCTCGATCAGCCGCAGCAGGCTGACCTGCACCTTTTCCTCGATCGCGCCGATCTCGTCCAGGAACACCGTGCCGCCGGCGGCCAGCTCGAACTTGCCCTGGCGTTCCTCGATGGCGCCGGTGAACGAGCCCCGCTCGTGGCCGAACAGCTCGCTGCCCACCAGCTCGCGGGGCAGGGCCGCCAGGTTGACCGGGATGAACGGCTGGCGTCTGCGCGCGCTCTTGCGGTGGATTTCCCGCGCCGCCACGTCCTTGCCGGTGCCGGTCTCGCCCTCGAGCAGCACCGGAATGTCGGTGGAGGCCGCGCGTAATAGTTGCCCGTAGATTTCCTGCATGGCGGGAGAACGGCCCAGGAGCTCTTTCCACCTCACTTCATTCCCCACCTCTTCCCCGGAAAGGCGGCTGCCTTTGATTAGCCCGGGCCGTCGCTCCCTGGCCATGCGATCTATCAGGAGCTTGAGCTCCTTGTCGCCGGCGGGCAGGGGCGAGCTGTGGACCGGGCCATCGAAATCCTCCGGCTCGGGCACACAGTCCTCGTCCCGCTCGGCCAGCAGCAGAATGGGCAGGGTGGGTCTGCGCTCGCTGAGCCGCGTCAGCAGCTCCTGTCCCCGTTCGCACCCCTCGAGAGCGTCCCCGCACACCACCACCAGGTCCACCTCGGCGCTCTCCGGGCGTGGCAGCACGGCCTGCAGGCCGTCGGCAACCGCCACGCTCGTTCCATTGTCGCGATAGAGACCCTCGACCCTGCCTCTGACTTTGGCGTCCCCTGTCACCAGGATGATGCTTCGTCTTCTGTCGATCACGGCTGGTCACCTCGACCGTAAGTTTCCGAACTCCCCGCGCCCGGTTTTATCCTTGGCTCAGGCCAGCTGGTAATTCGGCTCCAGCAGCAGGCTCCGCACCTTCTCGATGAGCTGGCACAGATCGGAACTCTTCATCACGAACCACTCGGAAGCATATTTCAGGCCCCAGTCGAGGTACCCGTCCCCGGTGCTGTTGATGATCACCGGCAGGTTGAACTCCGGTCCCCGGAGCCGCTCGTAGAGCTCGACCCCGCCTGCGCCGCGCAGGTCGACCTCGATGATCGCCAGGTCGTAGTCCAGGCGCCGGCACAACCGGATCGCCGCCGGTGGGGTTTCGGCGGTGTCAACCTGGAAGCCATAGGACTCCAGCTCGCTCTTGTACAAGAACAGCAGATTTTTGCGATCGTCCACGATCAGGATGCGTTTCATGGATCTTCCCTGTTCCTTGGTTGAGGGTTGCCCACTGACTGCGCGATTCCGCGGTATCCGCCCCACCCGGCGCCCCACCCGGCAACTCAGTGGTTACAGCGATTGACTGTTTTCATGGATTGACGGCAGTCCCGCTCCCGGCGGGGCTTCAGAGTCCGGAAGCTTTTCGCGCCAACGCGGGAGCCGGCCGCTCGCGCTCGGCCAGCACCCGGTCGAAAGTCCCGGCCCGGTACAGGGCGATGAAGCCCTGGACCAGGATCGGATCGAACTGGGCGCCGGCGCAACGCAGCAGTTCCTCGGCCGCCTCCCGGGGCGATAACGGGAGGCGATAAGCCTGCGGAAAGACCATGGCATCGAAGCTGTCGGCGATCGCCACCATCCGGCCCTCGAGCGGGATTTCCTCACCGGTGAGGGCGCTGCCGTAGCCGTGGCCGTCCCAGCGCTCATGGTGAAACAGGATGTAGGCCATGGCGCCGCCGAGCCGCAGCAGGGGACGGATCATCTCGACCCCCCGGCCGACATGGCGCCTGACCAGCTCACGCTCGCCCGGGCTCAACGGCCCGGCTTTCTCCAGCACGCCCACCGGCACGCCGATCATCCCGATGTCGTGCAGCAGCCCGCCGACCTCGGCCAGCCGGGTCCGTCCTTTGCTCCAGCCCAGGCTTTGCGCCAGGGCCCGGGTGTAGCAGCTCACCCGGCGGCTGTGGCCCCGGCTCAGGTTGCCGCGGGAGTCCACCGCCTCGGCCATCATCTCCAGCGTCCGTCCGAACAGCGCCTGCAGCTCCTTGACCCGGCGATAGTTCCAGATGGTGCTGACCGCGACCGTGCGGAACGAGTCCAGCAGGTCCTTGTCCGGCCGGCTGAAAGGAGTTTCCTTGTTCATGGCCAGCATGATCCCCAGCGGCTGGTCCTCGTCCTCGTGCAGCAGCGGCAGGCACAGGTAATTGCGCAACTCGATGCCGTACTGGCGCAGGAAAAGCTTGACCTCCCAGCCCGGCTGGTTGTCCAGGAACTCTTTCCGGGAATCGAACCAGAAGTTGAACGGGTGCAGTTGCAGGCAGACCGTGCTGCGGCCCAGCGGCGCCGGCCCCTCCTCCAAGCGGCTGTACGAGTAGCAGCGATCGACCAGGTCATCCTGAAAGGCGATCAGGCAGCACTCGCAACTCAGCAGGCTGCAGACCCGCCGGCTCAGATCCTCCAGCGTCCTGCCCGGACCCGGCTCCTGCCCGATCCGGCGGCCCAGGCTCTGCGCCTGGTCCAGGTATGCCCCGAACTCGCCGTGCTCGCAGTTGAACAAGACCGGTCCCTCAGCCTCTAGAGGATGGAAGCGCATTGCTCAGGACTCCACCGGCCACCGTTTCCCTGCCGCTGATCCGATCGAGGGTGGAGAGGAACTTGGCCAGGTTCATCGGCTTGCGGAAAAAGGTCAGCGCTCCGCCGTTTTTGGCCAGTTCCGGCAGCTCCGGATCGATGCTGCCGCTGATCATGATCACCACCGCTCCCGGGTCGATCGCCCGGATTTGCTGCAGCACTTCCAGCCCGTTCATCTCCGGCATCTGGTAATCCGTGATCACCGCATCGTAGCTGCCGCGCCCGAACGCCTCCACCGCCTCCACCGGGTTGCCGTAACCCTCGATCTCATATCCGTACTCGCTGATGAACCAGATCATGTGCTTCAGCATGATCTCGCTATCGTCGATCAGCATGATCTTCACTAGTCCTCCTTGACCTTCCGCTCCGCTTGATCCCGCCGGCCCCGGCCGGTTGGTCGGTCGTTTCAGTGTCGTTTCCGGTTAGCCGGGTGTCCGCGCAGCTACGTTGCACCGGACGGGTGGCTATATAACAAGAAGGATGCCACAAATCAGAAAAAAGAAAGAGGCTGTTATCTTGCGATGGATCGCGGATCTGCCGGATTGCAGTGAAATTTCCGAAGTGAGCGATGCGGAGCAGCTAGCTGAAATCCGACGCCTGAAATCCGACACCTGCCTGATTTCAGGCAGGTGTCGGATTTCAGGCAATCACTGGGGGCCTTGCAGGGCAAGGAACTCGGAAGATGTTGCAGGAAGTGGATTTGCGCCTAAAACGCGTTTTTCAGCCGGGTGTAGAACTCGCCACGGGAGAGGCCGAGGTAGCGGGCGGCCTGGCTCTTGTTCTCATCGAACTTCTTCAGGGTTTTGCGCACGATCTCGGCCTCGATGGCCTTGAGGTCCAGGGCCTCCTCGGGCAGCACCAGCGATCCCGGCTGGAGCAGGCTGCCCTGCGGATCCAGCAACGCCTGGCTTTCTTCCCGGGAGTTCAGGAAGCTCAGGTGCTCGGGCCGGATCTCGGTATCGTCATAGAGCAGCGCCACGCGCTCGATCGCGTTCTCCAGCTCGCGCACATTGCCCGGCCAGGAGTGATCCTTGAGGATGTCCAGCGCCTGCGGATCGATTCCCCGGAGCCGTTTGCGTTTCTGCTCGGCGAACGAGTTCAGGAACATCAGGGCCAGCGGGCCGATCGCCTCCTTGCGCCGACGCAGGGGAGGGATCACGATCCGGCCCAGGTTGAGGCGGTAGAACAGGTCGCGGCGGAAGGTCCGGTTCTCGACCATCGACTCCAGGTCGCGGTTGGTGGCGCAGATGATGCGTACATCGATCCGCACCTTGATTACCCCGCCCACCCGGTAGAACTCCCGTTCCTCCAGCACCCGCAGCAGTTTGGGCTGCAGGTCCAGCGGCATGTCGCCGATCTCGTCCAGGAACAGCGTCCCGCCGTGGGCCAGCTCCAGCTTGCCCTTCTGGCCGGTTTTCTTGGAGCCGGAGAACGCCCCGCCCTCGTAGCCGAACAGCTCGCTCTCGAACAGGGTGGGGGTGAGCGCCGAGCAGTTGACCGAAACGAAGGGAGTGGTGACCTCGCCCTTGCCGAAATGCACCAGCCGGGCGACAATCTCCTTGCCGGTGCCGGTTTCGCCCTCGATCAGCACCGGGACCGTGCGGTCCTGGTGGAAGCGCTCGGCCATCGAGAACACGGTGCGCATCGAGTCGGAGAAGATCCCGATCCGGCCGATCCCGACCACCTCGGCATAAGCCTTCTGGATACTCTCCAGGCGCTTGCGGGTCTCGCGGGTGGCCTCGGCCACCTTGTTCTCGAAATTGAAGGCCAGCTCGCGGTTCTCGCGCAGCAGCGACTGCCGCTCGGCGACATGACTGACCACCGCCTCCAGCTCCTCGAGCTTGATCGGCTTGAGCAGGTAGTCGTAAGCCTTGTGGCGCAGGGCCTGGATCGCGGTGCTCATGTCGCCGTAGCCGGTGACCAGCACCACATCGGTCAGCCGGCCCTCGGGCAGGCTCTTGAGCTTCTGGAGCAGCTCCACTCCGGTCGTCCCCGGCATCTTGATGTCGGAGAGCACCATCGGAAAGGGTTCGCGCTGGAACAGCTCCAGCGCCTCGGAGGCGGTGCCGCAGTCGGCGACCTCGTGCCCGAGCTGATGCTTGATGTAGTTGGCAAGGTACTTACGGCCGATCACCTCGTCATCGACGATCAGGATGCGCATCTTTAGTCAGCCTTTCCTCAAGTGTTACCTTCCAACGGAAACTCGACAGTCATCGTGGCGCCGCCCCACTCGTTTTTCGAGGGGTTGATCTGGCCTCCGTACTCCTGGACGAACTTGCGGACGATCGCCAGCCCCAGTCCGGTGCCCTGGCCCGGCTTGCGGGTGGAGAAGAACGGGTCGAAAATTTTCTCCCCCGTCCCCTCCGGCAACCCCGGCCCGTTGTCGGTCACTTCCAGCACCGCCCGCCGATCCACGGCGAGGGTGGTGACCAGGATCAGCTTGCTTTCACGCTGGATTTCTTCCAGGGCGTACATCGAGTTCATCACCAGGTTGATCACGATCTGCTCCAGGTGGATGTGCCGGCCCCGGACCGGCAGCCGGTCCCCGGACAGCCGCAGCTCGAGCCGGATATCCGAGGAGAGCAGGTGCTTCTCCACCAGGTTCATCGCCTGGAGCACCGCCGCGCTCAGATCGAACGACTCCTCGGGCGCGCGCTCGGGCGCGACCCAGAACAAGCGCATCTGGGTGATGGTCTGGTCGATGCGGTCGAGCTGGCGGACCACCTCCTGCAGGTCCCCGATCAGCACCTTGGGCTCGTTCTGCCAGCCGCTCTCGATCCCGGCGATCATCCCGCGGGTGATCAGGCCGATCGCATTCAGCGGCTGGTTGATCTCGTGGGTGATCCCGCCGGCCAGCACCCCGATCGAGGCCAGGCGCGCGGACTGCTCCAGCATCCGGTTGGCCTCGCCCTGGCGGCGTTCGGCCTCGAGGCGCAGGGCCGCCTGACGGTCGCGCTGCCAGGCGGCGCCCAGCAGATCGCCGATCGTGTTCAGGACCCGGTACAGCTCCTCATCGTGCTGATCCTTCCGGTCACTGGTGAGGGCCAGAAAGCCGCCGACCCAGCCATCGACCACCACCGGGCAGATCAGGTGGTCGCGCGCGCCGCAGTTGCCGGCGCAGAACTGCTCCAGCAGCTCGGTGGTGCAGAAGACCACGCTTTCTTCCAGTCGCTTGAAGAAGTCCGGCGACTTTGCGGCTTCGAGCCGATTGACACCGGAGCAGCAGCGGCCTTCCTGCACCCGGCGCTCGATCAGTTCCAAGGTCTTCCGATCCTCGTCCGCGAAAGCGAAGAAGCAGGCGCTGGGGGCATCGAACACCTGCATGATCCGCTCCAGCAACCCGTCCAACACCTCGCGGAAAGAGCCGGCGGAATTGATCGTCCCGGCGATCTCGGCCAGCAGGGTGCGGTGCTCCAGCAGCCGTTGCAGGCGCTCGCGCTCGGCCAGCAGGGCCTCCTCCATCCGCCTGCGCTCGGTGATGTCCTGCACCACGCCGCGCATGGCGATCGGCTGGCCCTGGTTGTCGAACTCGGGCTTGCCCAGGGTTTGCAGCACCAGTTCCGTCCCCCCGGGCTGGATCAGCCGGTACTCGACCAGGTAGCCCCGTCGCTCGCTCACCGCCCGCCGGATCTCTTCCCGCAGCTTCGGCGAATCCTCCGGGTGGATTCTGGCGAACACCGTTTCCAGCTCGATCGGCCGGCCGTCCGGCTCCAGGCCGTAGAGCCGGTAGACCATCTCGGACCAGATCACGGTGTTGGTGCGCAGGTCCAGCTCCCAGCTCCCCATCCGCCCGATCTGTTGCGCCTGCTTCAGGTTGTATTCGGTGTGTTTGAGTTCGGTGATGTCGAGCGAGGTGCCGCGCAGGATCACTTTCCGGCCGTGCTCGTCCTCGACCAACTCGCCGCGGGAGAGGATGATCCGCTCCGTACCGTCCACGGCGATGATCCGCTGCTGGCTGTCGAAGCCGCTCTTTTCGCGGATGGCCTGTTCCAACCGCTCCTCGACCAGCTTCGCCTCTTCCGGGTGGCGGTGCCGGCGCAGCAGGTCCAGCGTGATGGGGGTGCCCGGCGTGATGCCGTAGAACTCGTACATCTGCTGCGACCACCGGATCGCGCCGGTTTCGATGTTCAACTCCCAGCTTCCCAGGTGGGCGATCTGCTGGGCTTCGCTCAGCAACTGTTCGCTGCGGCGCAGTTCCTGCTCCATCCGCACCTGCTCGGTGACATCCTGCGAGGTCCCCCGCATGACCAGCAGCTTGCCGCTCTGGTCGCGCAGGCACTCGCCGCGCACCAGCAGCACCTTCTCCCGGCCCCGGGTGGTGATGATCCGCTGCTGGAAGGCGTACCGGTCCTCTTTCTCCAGGATCTCATCGAATTGGGCGCTGACCTGCTCCAGTTCCTCGGGGTGCCGCATGCTGCGAGCCAGTTCCCGGGTCATCGGCGTCCCGATCGGCAGCTCGTAGATCTCGAACATCTCCTGTGACCATTCGATCTTCCAGCTCCCATCCTCCTGGGGCCACCACTCCCAGCTGCCGAGCTGGGCGATGCGCTGGGACTCGATCAGCATCTGCTCGCGGCGGCGCAGCTCCTCCTCGGCCCGCACCTGCTCGGTGATGTCCTGGACCGCGCCGTGCAACCGGATCGCCCGGCCCTCCTCGTCGTAACCGTAAGCTCCCCGGGCTTTGATCACCTTGACCTTGCCCGCCGGGGTGACAATGCGATGGGTGACCTCATAGTCCCGCCGTTCCAGGAGCGAAGCCTCCAGCTCCCGATCCTGCATCCAGAGGTCATCGGGATGGTAGCGCTCCCGGATCATCCGGATGTGAGGCGGGGTGCCGGGTTCGACCTCGAAGATCCGGTAGGTCTCCTCGGACCAGATGTTCTCGCCCGTGCGCAGGTCCCACTCGAAGCTGCCGACATGGGCCAGTTGCTGGGCTTTGGCCAGCAGCTCTCCGCGGCGGCGCAGCTCTTCTTCCATCCGCTTGCGCTCGGTGATATCCTGCACCGTGCCGAAAATCCGCACCAGCCGGCCGCTCTCGTCCCGGAAGCCCTCGCCGCGGTCGGCGACATAGCGCACCTCGCCGTCCGGCCGCACCAGCCGGAACTCGGTCACCAGCGGGATGCCCTGCTCGGCCGTGGCCAGCACCTGGCGGCGCAGCGGCTCGCGGTCCTCGGGGTGGACCCCGTCGAAGGCATCGGCGGTGGTGACGGTCGAGCCCGGCGGCCGCCCGAAAATCTCGTAGGTGATCTCCGACCACTCCACCCGGTCATTGAGCACGTCCCATTCCCAGTTTCCGACCCGGGCGATCTGCTGGGCCTGGCGCAGCCGCTGCTCGCTGTGGCGCAGCTCCTCCTCGGCCCGGATCTGTTCGGTGACATCCTGCACCGTGCCCAGCATCCGCAGCAGGCTGCCATCCGGCCCGAGCTCGACCTCTCCGTGCTCGTGCAGGATCCGCAGCTCGCCATCCGGCCGGAGCATCCGGTGGTAGACATCGTAGGCGCCGCGCTCCCGCAGGGCCCGGTCCACCGCTTCCACCACCTTCCGGCGGTCCTCGGGGTGGACCACCTGGTCCAGGAAGTTGGGGTAGGTGGGCTCGATCTCGTCCGGCCGGCGGCCGATGATATGGTAAACTCCCTCGGACCAGTGCAGCGCGCCGGAGGGGATTTCCCAGAGCCAGCTTCCCATCTGGGCCAGGCGCTGAGCCTGGGCCAGGTGCTGCTCGCGGCGGCGCAGCTCGACTTCCAGCCGTTTCTGCTCGGTGATGTCCTGGGCGGTGCCCAGCACCCGGATCGCCGCGCCCTTGTCATCGAATTCCAGCTCGCCCCGGCTCAGGACGTGCCTGATCTCGCCCTGGGGCCGCTCCACCTGGAACTCCACCGAGAAGCTGCTGTGCAGGGCGAAAGCGCGCTCGAGCGTCTCCTGGACCCGCCGGCGGTCGGCCGGGTGGATCAGGCTGTAGAACAACTCCCGGCTGGCCGGACGGGAAGGGTCGAGCCCCATGATCGTGCAGGTTTCCCGGGACCAGGCCACCTGGCCGGTGCGCAGGTCCAGCTCCCAGCTCCCCAGCCGGGCGATTTTCTGCGAAAGGGCCAGCAACTCGCCCTGACGCCGCAACTCGTGCTCCATCCGCCGGCGCTCGGTGACATCCAGCACGGTGGCGACAGCCTGTTCCGGTCGGCCCTCGCTGTCGCAGGAGACGCTGATCCTGATCTCCACCTCGCGCCGGTTGCCGCGCAGGGTGCGGATCGCGGTCTCCAGCCCGACCAGCCCCTCCCCGGCGGCGATCATCGCCAGGGGCGCGGCCAGGATCTCCGGCGTCTCGACTAAGAATGGGGAGGGCAACCGGCCCAGCAACTGCTCGCGCCGCTCGGCCTCGAAAACCTGGATCGCCCGCGAGTTGACCTCGGTCACCCGCACCCCGGCCAGGCACCAGGCCAGCCGATGGGGGTGGCGCTCCAGCCAGGAGCGCAGCTCCTGACCATGCGCCGCCCGCCGCACCCGCTCCAGCCGCCGGGCCAGCCCGCTCAGCTCCAGTTCCCAGTTGGCGATCGGGGTGCTGTCGAACAGCCGCCGGTAGCGGGCCTCGCCGCGCAGCAGGTTTTCCTCGGCGCGTTTGCGGATGGTGAGGTCCTTGAAGACCACCACCAGCTCGCCGGTGCTGAGCTTGCTGATGTGGTTCTCGCGCCAGCCGCTGGTGCGATGGTCCTGGTAGAAGGCGATCGGGTGGTGGACCGGCTCTCCGGTGCGCCAGCAATGCTGCAGCGCCTGGTGCAGGCCGAACGCGGCGATTCCCGGGTAGAGCTCGAGGAGCGGGATGCCGATTACCTCCTCCGGCGACCGATGCTCGTTGATCGCCAGTCCGGCGGGATTGATGTTGGTGATCACGAAGTCGCGGCCATCCTCGATCGGCTCGAGGAGGCAGACCCCGTCCAGCAGGCTTTCGAACACCGTGCGGTAGCGCTCATGGCTCAGGCGCAATTCTTCCCCCACTCGCTGGTGCTCGGCGATCTCCTGCTCCAGGGCGAGGTTGGCGTCCAGCAACTCGGAGTTGCGCCGCTCGATCCGCTGCTCCAGTTCCTCCTGGGCGCGGCGAATCGCCTCCTCGGTCTCCTGCCGGCGCAGCAGGTGGACAGTCCTGCCGCAGACCACGGCATCGGCCTGCCCCTTCTGGAGCGTCCGCAGGATCGCCTCGGCCTGGGCCAGGCGCTCTTCCAGTTGCTCGTATGTCGGTTTGTCGGTCTTCAACTACCGCCTTCCAGCCTGCCCTCGCCGCTGAGGCCGAGCACCATCAGGAACTCGGCCGGGTCTGACAGGCTCCCGAAAAGGGTGGCGCGGGAGCCGCAGCTGCGGACCTCCAGCATCGGGGCGATCAGTACCCGGTGCTTCAGGGCGGCGCTGGTGTCCTGGAGCACGTCGATCACCTCCAGCCGATACTCGTCCGGCCGGAGGATTTCGCCGATCATCCGCTCCAGGTTGCGCCGGGCCGACAGCGAGTTGGGCTCGTTCCCGGCCAGGAAAAGCCTGAACTCGATCTGTTTCAGCTTGATCTTGCCGCTCCGGTCACTGCCCCGTCCCATCTGTAATTCCCGATCCATCTAACACCTCGTCGCTGCAGCCGCGGGCGGCGGCTGAAGTTGGATGCCAGGGTAGCGTGTCAGCCGAGCAGTCTTCCCGAGTCGGTGATCGTGCCATCGCGGCAAAAGTCCGAAGGCCTGCTGCCGGATGCTTTCAGCCTCGGCAACTGCCTGGCCGCCTCCCGCCGGTTCTCGCGCAACCGCAGGTGGATGCTCGCCTCGATCATCGCCGGGGCCGGTCGTGGCCGGCCAGGGCGATGGCGCTCGTTGTCCCTGCCTGAATTGGTATCGCTGCGGCGGAATCCGGCTTTTTTCCGTGATGACCGGCAACCCCTCCCTGAGTTACCGTGGCGCGGCGGCGATTCCGTGCGCCCCGGTCGCCTGCCGATGCCCGGAGGCCGCAGCTTTACGAGGTATGTCAGCAGTTCTCAAATTACAATACATGATGCACAAGAAATTGACAATAATTATTTCTCAGCTTGTCAATGGATTCGCCCGCGGCGCGGTGGAAGGAGACTGGCAGGGCTGGTGCTGCTGTCGGTCGGGCTCGGATGGTCATGCGTACTTCGTGACGCCACCGGTCGAACGGCAGACTGCCCGGTCCCCCATTCACCCCGCCCGGCACGGTTGTAATTCTTTAACTCCTTATTTTAAAAAAGTTAGCTCGAAGAAATAATATTAGACAGGAAGCTCCGGATTGTCAAGAGACAGCAACTGCCCAAAAAGACAAAATCAACCGGACTGATTGTACTTTTCTCGGGGTGGGTGCGGCCGGACCATCCGGTTGGTCCGGCCCGGCAAGTTGACAGCCCGGCCGATAATTCGAATAATAAGAGGAGCGGCGCGGAGCGGTTGGCAATTCTTGATCGCATTTTTTTCAGCCGCGGGGTGGGGGAAGGCGTCCGGGAAAGGAGCAGCGATGGCCCGGAGAAAGCAGGACAGCCGGCGCGGCGGTCGGCCGGAAAGTGATTCGCTGTGGTACAAGGATGCGATCATCTACGAACTCCATGTCCGCTCGTTTTTCGACAGCAACCGCGATGGCACGGGGGATTTCGACGGCCTGACCCGCAAGCTCGATTACCTCCAGGAACTGGGGGTCACCGCGCTCTGGCTGCTGCCGTTCTACCCCTCGCCGCTCAAGGATGACGGCTACGACATCGCCCGATTACCGGGAGATCCATCCCGCTTACGGCGACCTGAAAGCGGTGCGCCGCTTCCTGGATGAAGCCCACCGCCGGGGGCTGCGGGTGATCACCGAGCTGGTGGTCAACCACACCTCCGACCGCCATCCCTGGTTCCAGCGCGCCCGCCGGGCCAGGCCCGGCAGCAGCCACCGCGACTACTATGTCTGGAGCGATGATCCCGCGAAGTATCCGGAGGCCCGGATCATCTTCCAGGACTTCGAGCTCTCCAACTGGAGCTTGGGATCAACTGGCCCGCCGGTACTACTGGCACCGCTTCTATCACCACCAGCCCGACCTCAACTTCGACAATCCCCAGGTGCGAAAGGAAATCCTGCGCGGTCCTCGACTTCTGGTTGCGGATGGGGGTCGATGGCTTCCGGCTGGACGCGGTCCCCTACCTGTTCGAGCGCGAGGGCACCAACTGCGAGAACCTGCCCGAGACCCACGGCTTCCTCCGGGAGCTGCGCGCTTTCATCGACAGCCGCTACCGGGACCGGATGCTGCTGGCCGAGGCCAACCAGTGGCCCGAGGATGCGGTGGCCTATTTCGGCGGGGCGACGAGTGCCAGATGGCCTTCCATTTTCCGCTGATGCCGCGGCTGTTCATGGCCCTGCGCATGGAGGACCGCTTCCCGATCATCGACATCCTGGAGCAGACCCCGCCGATCCCGGACAACTGCCAGTGGGCGCTGTTTCTGCGCAACCACGACGAGCTGACCCTGGAGATGGTCACCGATGAGGAGCGCGACTACATGTACCGCGTCTATGCCGGCGATCCCCACATGCGGATCAACCTGGGCATCCGCCGCCGGCTGGCGCCGCTGCTGGGCAACCACCGCTGCGCATCGAGCTGCTGAACGGCCTGCTGTTCTCGCTGCCCGGCACGCCGGTGCTCTACTACGGCGACGAGATCGGGATGGGCGACAACATCTACCTGGGGGACCGCAACGGCGTGCGCACCCCGATGCAGTGGAGCGACGGACCGCAACGCCGGCTTCTCGCGAGGCCAATCCCGCAGCAGCTCTACCTGCCGGTGATCATCGACCCCGAGTACCACTACGAGACCATCAATGTCGAGGCTCAGCAGAACAACCCCCATTCCCTGCTGTGGTGGACCCGGCGGGTCATCGCCCTGCGCAAGCGCTACCGCGCCTTCGGCCGGGGCGGCCTGGAGTTCCTCCACCCCGACAACCGCAAGGTGCTGGCGTTCATCCGCCGCTGGCAGGATGAGCAGCTCCTGGTGGTGGCCAACCTCTCGCGTTTCGTGCAGTATGTCGAGCTGGACCTGTCGCGCTGGCGGGACATGGCGCCGGTGGAGCTGTTCGGCCGGACCCGCTTCCCGCCGATCGGCGAGCTGCCATACTTCCTGACCCTGGGGCCCCACGCTTTCTACTGGTTCCACCTCGAGCGGGTGGGAGTGCCGGAAGGCCGCAGGGAGGCCCGTCCGCTGATCGAGGTCGGCGAGGGCTGGGAGACGGTGTTCGAGGGCGCCGCCCGCGGGCGGCTGGAGGAGGTCCTGGCGGAATATCTCCAGCAGGTCCCCTGGAACGCGCTGCAAGGACCAGCGGATCCGCTCGGCCCGGCTCGGCGCGATGGTGCCGGTCCCCCACGCCGGAGGCTCGGTCTGGCTGACCCTGGTCCGGGCTGATTTCCTCGACCGCGAGCCGGCGATTTTCCTGCTGATGCTCTCCTGCACCGGGGCGGCGGAGGCCGAGCGGCTGCTGCACTACCACCCCTTCGCCGCGGTGGCGCGGCTGCGCCTCGGCGACCGGCCGCCGGAGTGCCTGCTGTTCGATGCGGCCTACGACCAGGATTTCAGCGAGACCCTGCTGCGCCTGGTGGCCGGGGAGCGCTCGTTGCGCGGCGATGGCCTGGAGCTGCAGTTCCAGGGCGGGCGGCGCCAGCGGGAGGTGCGGGCGGAAAGCCCGGCCAACCCGCGCGCCACTTTCGTGCGCACCGAGCCGGGCAGCACCCGTCTAACCTATGATGACCGCTTCTCGCTCAAGCTCTTCCGCCAGCTCGAGCACGGGATCAACCCCGATCTGGAGCTGAGCCGGCTGCTCTTGCAGCGCGGCTTCACCCAGACCCTGCCGGTGGTGGGCTCGATCCGGCTCGTGGAGGAGGGCTCCAGGCAGTACACCCTCGGAGTGCTGCGGGCGCTGCGTCCCCTGCCGGAAACCGATGCCTGGAATTTCACCCTGGATGCGGCCCGCGGCTACCTCGACCAGGCCCTTTCCTCGGGTTCCCGCCTGGCGCAGGAGCCGGTCCCCGCCGGTTCGCCGCTGGAGCTGGATGAGGGCGCGATCCCGGCGGCTTTCCTGGAGATCAGCGCCCCCTACCTGGAGTCCGCCCGCCTGATCGGCCGGCGCGCCGGCCAGATGCACCTGGCCCTTTCCCGCGACAGCGATGAGCCCGCTTTCGCCCCCGAGCCGTTCTCCAGGCTCTACCAGCGCTCGCTCTACCAGGCGATGCGCAGCCAGGCGGCGCGGGTGCTGGACTCCCTGCGCGCCGAGTTGAACCGCCTCCCGGAGCCTGTCCGCCCGGAGGCCCGGGCCCTGCTGGACCGCCGCCGGGAGCTGCTGGGGGCTTTCGAGTCTTTCACCGCCCGCAAGCTGGGGACCATGCGCCTCCGCTGCCACGGCGATTTCCACCTGGAGCGCCTGCTCTACACCGGCAAGGACTTCCTGATCGTCGACTTCGAGGGGCTGGTCGACCGCTCGCTCAGCGAGCGCCGGATCAAGCGCTCGCCGTTCCGCGATGTGGCCACGATGCTGCGCTCTTTCACCTATGCCGCCTACAGCGTCCTGCTCACCGCCGATGGCTCCGCGACCGAGACCCTGGAGCTCAAGGAACGGTTGGTCCGGCTCTGGTCGCATTATGTCGGCGGCGTGTTCCTGCACTCCTACCTGGAGACCGCTGCCGGGGCGCCGTTTATCCCCGCCGATCGGGGCGACCTGGAGGTCCTGCTGCACAACTTCATGCTGGACAAGGCGGTCGATGAGCTGGGCTACGAGCTGCGCCACCGGCCGCACTGGCTGGTGGTCCCCGCGCGCGGCATCCTGGAGTTGATCGGGCGGCTGGAGCGCCCGGCCGAGCATCGGGAGCAGTAGCATTCCGCATGCTTCCAACCTTATTATTAATAAGGGGATTGACACTCAAATCACCTCAAGGATCGAGCGATGAGACTCGGCGCGAGCTACCTGGGGGATGGCCGTTGCGAGTTCCGGGTCTGGGCTCCCGGAGCCGTCCGGCTGGAACTGCGCCTGCTGGAGCCGCGGGACCAGTACCTGCCGCTGCGGCGCGGGGAGAGGGAGGGCTACTGGGAGCTCGTGGCCGAGGATGTCCCGCCCGGGGCGCGCTACCTCTTCCGGCTGGATGGCGGGCGCGAGCGGGCCGACCCGGCCTCGCGCCACCAGCCGGAGGGTGTGCACGGTCCCTCGGCGGTGGTGGACCACTCCGCCTTCCGCTGGAGCGAGGACGGCTGGCGCGGCCTCCCGCTGGAGGAGTACGTCATGCTACGAGCTGCATGTCGGCGACCTTCACGCCGGAGGGCACGTTCGACGCGGTCATCCCCCGGCTGGATGAGCTGCGCCGAACTGGGCGTCACGGCCATCGAGCTGATGCCGGTCGCCCAGTTCCCCGGCGCCCGCGGCTGGGGCTACGACGGCGTCTTCCCCTTCGCCGTCCAGAACTCCTACGGCGGCCCGGCGGGGCTCAAGCGCCTGGTCGATGCCTGCCACCGCCGCGGGCTCGCCGTCGGTGCTGGACGTGGTCTACAACCACCTCGGGCCGGAGGGCAACTACCTGCCGCGAGTTCGGCCCGCTACTTCACCGGCCAGCTACCACACGCCCTGGGGCGAGGCGGTCAACTTCGACGGCGCCCGGCAGCGACGAGGTGCGCGATTATTTCATCGAGAACGCCCTCTTCTGGCTGCGCGAGTATCACATCGACGCCCTGCGGCTGGACGCGGTCCACGGCATCTATGACCTGCAGCGCCGTGCCCTTCCTCCAGGAGCTGGCCGGGCGGCGTGCGACGAGCTCGCGGCCGCGGATGGCCGCCCGCGCTTCCTGATCGCCGAGAGCGACCTCAACGACGCGCGCGTGATCCGTCCCCGCGACCAGGGCGGCTATGGGCTGGACGCCCAGTGGAACGACGACTTCCACCACGCCTGCATCACCCTGCTCACCGGCGAGACGCCGGGCTACTACGCGGATTTCGGCGGCCATCGCCGACCTGGCCGAGTCCTTCCGCAACGGCTACGTCTACTCCTGGCGCTACTCGCGCTACCGCAAGCGCCGCCACGGCAACTCCAGCGCCGACCGCCCGGCCCGCCAGTTCGTCGTCTGCTCGCAGAACCACGACCAGATCGGCAACCGCCTGCTCGGCGAGCGCCTGGCCGGCCTGGTCCCCTTCGAGGCGCTCAAGCTGGCCGCCGGCGCGGTGCTGCTCTCGCCCTACCTGCCGCTGCTCTTCATGGGCGAGGAGTACGGCGAGGAGCGCCCGTTCCTGTATTTCGTCAGCCACGACGACCCGGAGCTGGTCGAGGCGGTGCGCGAGGGCCACCGGCAGGAGTTCGCCGCGTTCCGCTGGCCGCAGGAGCCGCTCGACCCGCAGGACCGGGAGACCTTCGCGGCCTGCCGGCTGGACTGGGAGAGCCGCACCCGCGGCCGCCACGCGGTCATGCTGCGCTTGTACCGCCGCCTGCTGGAGCTGCGGCGGGAGCTGCCGGCCCTGGCCCGGCCGGACAAGCGAACCCAGCAGGTCGGAGGCGGCGCGAGGAGGAGCGGCTGCTCACCTGGAACCGTTGCGCGGGAGGCTCAATCACCTGTGGTGCCTGATGCACTTCGCCGGGAGGAGCGGGTCAGCCGCCTGGGGCCGCCGAGCCCCGGGCGCTGGCGCAAGCTGCTGGATTCCTCCGAGGAACGATGGGACGGCCAGGAACCGGATTGCCGGAGATCCTGGCCGGTGAGGGTGAACTGAGGCTCGGGGCTTTCAGCCTCGGCCTCTACCAACTGGAAGAGCCAAATGAACAACAATGACCGCTTTGTCTGCATCCACGGCCACTTCTACCAGCCGCCCCGGGAGAACCCCTGGCTGGAGGAGGTCGAGCTGCAGGACTCGGCCTACCCGTACCACGACTGGAACGAGCGGATCACCGCCGAGTGCTACGCTCCCAACACCGCCGCCCGCATCCTGGACGACGAGCAGCGGATCATCGACATCGTCAACAACTACTCCCGGATCAGCTTCAACTTCGGGCCGACGCTGCTGTCCTGGATGGAGCGCCACGACCCGGAGATCTACCAGGCCATCCTCGAGGCCGACCGCCAGAGCATCGAGCGCTTCAGCGGCCACGGCTCGGCCCTGGCCCAGGCCTACAACCACATGATCATGCCCCTGGCCAACTCCCGCGACAAGCTGACCCAGGTCCTCTGGGGCATCCGCGACTTCGAGCACCGCTTCGGCCGCCAGCCCGAGGGCATGTGGCTGCCCGAGACCGCGGTGGACATCGAGACCCTGGACATGCTGGCCGAGCACGGCATCAGGTTCACCATCCTCGCGCCCCGCACCAGGCGCGGCAGGTGCGGCCAGATCGGGCGAGCCGGAGTGGATCGAGCTGACGAGCGGCAGGGCGCATCGATCCCCGCCGGCCCTACCTCTGCCGCCTGCCCTCCGGCGGCAGCATCGCGCTCTTCTTCTACGATGGCCCCGTCTCCCAGGGCCGTGGCCTTCGAGGGGCTGCTGCGCGACGGCGAGACTCTCGCCAACCGCCTGCTGGGCCTTTTCGCCGACGAGCGCGACGGGGCCGCAGCTGGTCCACATCGCCACCGACGGCGAGACCTACGGCCACCACCACCCTACGGCGACATGGCCCTGGCCTACTGCCTGCACCACATCGAGTCGACCAGGCTGGCCCGGCTCACCAACTACGGCGAGTACCTGGAGAAGCACCCGCCCGCAGTAGGAGGTGCGAGATCTTCGAGAACACCTCCTGGAGCTGCGCCCACGGGGTCGAGCGCTGGCGCAGCGACTGCGGCTGCAACTCCGGCGATGCACCCGGGCTGGAACCAGGACTGGCGCGGCCCCCTGCGCGAGGCGCTGGACTGGCTGCGCGACAGCTCGCTCCGCTCTACGAGCAGGAAGCTGGCGAACTTCTTCCGCGACCCCTGGGCCGGCCCGCGACGAGTACATCGCCGTGATCCTCGACCGCGCTCCGGGAGAATGTCCAGGACGCTTTTTCGGCCAGCCACGCCGTCCGCGAGCTGACGCCGGGAGGAGATCGTGCGCTGCCTCAAGCTGCTGGAGCTGCAGCGCCACGCCATGCTCATGTACACCAGCTGCGGCTGGTTCTTCGACGAGATCTCCGGCATCGAGACCGTGCAGGTGATCCAGTACGCCGCCCGGGCGATCCAGTTGGCGCGGGATGAGTGCTCTGTCGATCTGGAGCCCGGGTTCAAGGAGCGGCTGGCCCTGGCCCCCGGCAATCTGCCGGAGATGGAGCACGGCGGCAAGGTCTACGACCGCCATGTCAAGCCCTCGATCCTGGAGCTGACCCGGGTCGGGGCCCATTTCGCGATCTCCTCGCTGTTCGAGGAGTTCGAGGACTGGACCCGCCTCTACAGCTACTCGGCCGAGCGCAAGGCCTTCCAGGTCTTCGAGACCGGGGCCCAGCGCCTGGCGGTGGGCCGGGCGGTGATCCGCTCCGAGGTGACATGGGCGGAAAAGGATCTGACCTTCGGCATCCTGCATCTGGGCGACCAGAACCTGCTCGGCGGCATCCGGGAATTCAAGGGGGAGGAGGCCTTCGCGGCGATGCTCGGCCAGATGGAGCAGGCGATGGAGCGCGCCGACATCACCGGGGTGATCCGCCTGCTGGATGAGCACTTCGAGGACCACCAGTACTCGCTCTGGCACCTGTTCAAGGACCAGCAGCGCAAGGTGCTGCTCCAGGTGCTCGGCCGGCGGATGGAGGAGATCGAGGACTCCCTGCGACGGCTCGCCGACTCCAACTACCCGGTGATGCTGGCGATGCGCGAGCTGTCGATCCCCCTGCCCGCGACCATGGCCACCCCGATCGGGTACATCCTCAACCAGGACCTGCGCGCGGAGCTGGAGCGCGAGGAGCCGGACCTGGAGCGCCTGAAGCAGCTGGCCGAGCGGGTCACCCGGCTGGGCCTCGAGCCGGACCGCCGCTTGCTGGGCTATGTCGCCGGGCCGCTGCTGAACGGGATCGTGATGCGGCTGGAGGGCCAGGCCGAGGACCTGCCCCTGCTGGAACGGGTCGAGCAGCTGTTCGCGACGCTGGCCCCGCTCCGGCTGGAGCTCAACCTCTGGCGGGCGCAGAATGCCTATTTCAACCTCGGGCTGGAACAGCGCCCGGTGATGCGACGGCGCACGGCGCGGGGGAACCGGGAGGCCGGACGCTGGCTCGAGCTGTTCGACCGGCTGGCCGGTTACCTGAACGTGAAGGGGGTGGAAATTGCCGGCGCCCACGTCAACGTATAGGATCCAGTTCAACCCGCAGTTCGGCTTCCGCCAGGCCGAGCGGCTCGGGCCCTACCTGCAGGCGCTGGGGATCGGCGCGCTCTATGCCTCGCCGATCACCCGCGCCCGGCGGGGCAGCCTGCACGGCTATGATGTCGCCGACCAGAACGAGCTCAACCCGGAGCTGGGCGCCCCGGAAGAGTTCGAGCGCCTGAGCGACTCCCTGCGCGAGCGCGGGATCGGCTGGATCCAGGACTTCGTGCCCAACCACATGGCCTTCGGCTCCGAGAACCGGATGCTGGTCGAGGTGCTGGAGAACGGGCCGGCCTCCCGCTACTACGACTGGTTCGACATCGACTGGGAGCACCACTACGAGGGCCTGCGCGGCAAGGTGCTGGCGCCGTTCCTGGGCCGTTTCTACGCCGAGGCGCTGGAGGCCGGCGAGCTGGTCCTCAGCTATGACCGGGAAGGGCTGTGGGTCAGCTACTTCGGGATGCGTTTCCCCTTGTGCCTGGAGTCCTACCAGCCGGTGCTCACCTACGCCTCCGGACGGCTGGGTGGCCCGGCTCGGCGCGCGACCACCCCGACTACATCAAGCTGCTGGGGGTGCTCTACGTGCTGCGCAAGCCTGCCGGCCGGGGAGGAATTCCAGGAGCGCTACGACCAGATCACGTTCATCAAGCGCCTGCTGTGGGAACTCTACGCGGGCAACCCGGAGATCCGGGCCTTCCTGAATGAGAACCTGGTGATCTTCAACGGCCGGGCCGGCGAGCCCGCCAGCTTCGACCTGCTCGACCGGCTGCTGGCCGCTCAGTACTTCCGCCTGGCGTTCTGGAAAGCCGCCACCGAGGAGCTCAACTACCGCCGCTTTTTCACGATCAACGACCTGATCTCGCTGCGGATGGAGCTGCGGGAGGTTTTTGTCCGGATGCACGAGCTGATTGTCCGCGCTGGTGGAGCAGGGCCGGATCACCGGGCTGCGGATCGACCACATCGACGGGCTGTACGATCCGGCGAACTACCTGCGCCAGCTCCGGGAACGGATCGGAGAGCGCTACCTGGTGGTGGAGAAGATCCTCGAGCTCGGCGATGAGGAACTTCCGGGCTCGTGGCCGGTCCAGGGCACCACCGGCTATGAGTTCCTCAACCAGCTCAACGGCATCTTCTGCGACACGGAACAGCGCGGCCGCTTCGACCCGCCTCTACACCCGTTTCGCCGGGATCGGCGATCCCTATCGCAAGCTGGTGCTGGACAAGCAGCGGCTGATCATCGGCAAGCACATGGCCGGGGATGTGGACAACCTGGCCCACCTGCTCAAGCGGGTCGCCGGGCGTTACCGCTATGGCCGGACCTGACCCTCTACGCCCTGCGGCGAGCCCTGGTGGAGTTCATGGCCCAGTTCCCGGTCTACCGCTCCTATGTCAACGCCGAACTTTCACCGCGCAGGACCACCGTTTCCTGGTCCGGGCGATCGAGCCGCGCGGAGGGGACCTTGCCGGCGCTGTCCCACGAGTTCGACTTTCCTCGGGACTATCTCGCTGCCTCCATGCCGGCCGGATCCTCGATCCCGAGGAAAAGAGCCAGTGGCTGCATTTCGTGATGCGTTCCAGCAGTTCACCGGCCCGCTGATGGCCAAGGGTTTCGAGGACACCGTCCTCTACATCTACAACCGGCTGGTCTCGCTCAACGAGGTCGGGCGGCGACCCGGCCGTTTCGGCCTCAGCCTGGAGGAGTTCCACGCCTTCAACCGCCGACGCGCCGAGCGCTGGCCGCACACCCTGAACGCCACCTCGACCCACGACACCAAGCGCGGCGAGGACGTGCGCGCCCGGATCGACGTGCTGTCGGAGCTGCCGGAGAGTGGGAGCGGGCGCTGCGCCGCTGGCCCGGCTCAACCGGGTCCACAAGCACCGGATCGAGGACCGGTGGTGCCGCGACGGCAATGAGGAGTATTTTTTCTACCAGACCCTGCTCGGGGCCTGGCCGTTCGAGGAACGAGTTGCGGGAAGCCTTTCGCGAACGGGTCCGGGATTACATGATCAAGGCGGTGCGCGAGGCCAAGGTCCACACCAACTGGCTCGGCCGGACGAGGAGTACGAGCAGGCGTTCACCGAGTTTGTCGAGGCGGTGCTCGACCCCGGCCCGCAATGCCTTGTTCCTGGAGGACTTTCAGGCCTTTCCAGCGCAAGGTCGCCTGGCACGGGATCCTCAACTCGCTCTCCCAGGCGCTGGTCAAGCTGGCCGCGCCCGGGGTGCCGGACTTCTACCAGGGCACCGAGCTCTGGGACCTGTGCCTTGTCGACCCGGACAATCGCCGCCCGGTGGACTACGAGCATCGCGCCGCGCTCCTGGCCGCGCTGCGCCGCGGCTGGGCCGAGGACCCGCCGGGGCTGCTGCGCGAGCTGGCGGCCACGATGACGGATGGCCGCTCCAAGCTGTTCCTGATCCAGGCCGGGCTGGGAGCCCGCCGGGAACGGCCCGCGCTGTTCCTGGCGGGGGAGTACCTGCCATTGGCGGTGACCGGCGGAAAGCGGGAGCACCTGATCGCGTTCGCCAGGAGGCTGGAGGGAAACTGGGCGCTGGTGCTGGCCCCGCGCTTCACGGTCGGGCTGGTGGGGGAGGGGCAGTTGCCCCTGGGGAGGGAGCTCTGGGAGGATACCGCGGTGGTCCTGCCGCCGGGCGCGCCCGGGCGCTGGCGGGACCGGGTGACCGGCCGCGAGCTTCAGGCTGAAGAACTGCACCTTCCGGTCGGCGAGGCCCTGTCGGCTTTCCCCGCCGCCCTGCTGCTAAATCCCGAGGAGGTCTGATGAAGATTCGTGGCAGCGGCATCCTGATGCACATCTCCAGTCTGCCCTCGCCGTTCGGCATCGGCGATTTCGGTCCCCAGGCGTATGCGTTCGCGGACATGCTCGCCCGCACCGGCCAGAGCTACTGGCAGATCCTGCCGCTCAATCCCACGGACCCGATCTACGACAACTCGCCCTACCACAGCGTTTCCGCTTTCGCCGGCAACCCGTTGCTGATCAGCCCGGAGCTGCTGGTCGAGCAGGGGCTGCTCGAGCGCGATGAGCTGGAGCCGGTCCCGGACTGGGCCGACCTGTCCCGGACCGACTACGACCGGGTGATCGAGTACAAGGAGCGCCGACTGGAGCTTGCCGGCGAACGCTTCCGGGAGCGCTGCCTGGAGGACTACGAGTACCGGATGTTCTGCCGCGAAAACGCCTGGTGGCTCGATGACTACTGCCTGTTCACCGCGATCCGCGGCAGCCGGGGGCTGGTCTCCTGGAACCGCTGGCCGCGGGAGCTGCGCGACCGCGACCCCGGGGCGCTGGAGCAGGCCGCCCGCGAGCTGGCCGGGCCGGTTCTCAGGGAGAAGATCCGCCAGTTCCTGGCGCAGCACCAGTGGCTGCGCCTCAAGCGTTACTGCACCGAGCGCGGGATCAACATCATCGGCGACATCCCGATCTATGTCGACTACGACAGCGCCGACCTCTGGGCCAACCCGGAGCTGTTCAAGCTCGATGAGAACTTCGAGCCCTATGTCGTGGCCGGGGTCCCGCCCGATTACTTCAGCGCCACCGGCCAGCTCTGGGGCAACCCGGTCTACAACTGGGACCGCATCCGCCAGCAGGACTACCGCTGGTGGATCCGCCGCATCGAGCACAACCTGACCCTGTACGACTTCATGCGCATCGACCACTTCCGCGGCCTGGTCGCCTTCTGGGAGGTGCCGGCCGGGGAACCGACCGCGATCCATGGCCGCTGGGTCGAGGCCCCGGTGGCGGAGTTCCTGACCCGGGTGCTCAAGGCCCGGCCCTCTTTGCCGGTGATCGCCGAGGACCTGGGCCTGATCACTCCGGATGTGCGCGAGGTGATGAGCAGGTTCGACCTGCCCGGGATGAAAGTGCTGCTGTTCGCGTTCGGCGGCGAGCTGGCCACCAATCCCTACATCCCGCACAATGTCGTGCGCAACTCGATCATCTACACCGGCACCCACGACAACAACACGGTCCGCGGCTGGTACGAGCAGGAGGCCGACCCCGAGACCCGGGCCCGGGTCAGCCAGTACCTGGGCCGGGAGGTCCCGGCCGGGGAACTGCCTCTGGAGCTGATCCGCCTGGCGATGATGTCGGTCTGCAACACCTGCATCATCCCGTTGCAGGACATCCTGAGCCTGGGGGCGGAGGGGCGGATGAACACCCCGGCCGGCGGCGGCGACAACTGGCGCTGGCGGGTCCGGCCCGGGCAGGTGACCGGGGAGGATGAGGAGCGCCTGCTGCGGATGAGCCGCACCTACGGCCGGGCCTGAGACCGGCCGGCTGCTTGTCGGATAGCGTTGAACCGGAAAACTTTGAAAAGAAAGATGTATCCACGAAGGACACGAAGGTTCACGAAAATTTTTCTTGGCGTGTCTTCGTGTCCTTCGTGGATCTCTTCCAATGGTTTTCTCCCTCCCCCCGGCAGGATGGCCTTGGGGGTATGATGGGCCTGGCGCTGTTTCGCGCGGAGTGGCCGCTCGCAGGAACCTCTTGAAAGCGGCGTCCCGGAGTATTATCATCTATCACCGACACTTTCCCCCCTTTTTTTAACCATCTTCCGATCCGGGGGCGGCAGTTGCGAGCGACACCGAGCGGCAAACATCTCATCCGGCCCGGGCTGCCCCTGCGGCTGGTCCTGGCCATGCTGGCGATCTGGTTTGCGGTCCCGGCGGCGTACGCCGCCGATGCGGTTTTCGTCGCACCGCGGGCCAACCCGACCGAGGGCGTCGGCCAGAGCAAGGTCTGGTTCGCCCACGAGGCCTGGTGGGCGTGGCTGCCCTTTGGGGATTTCGGCGGGAAGATCTGGAAACGCGATGCGCAAGGGGATTGGGCGCCCCAGGATCAGCTGGACCGCCAGTTGATGCTGATGCCGGGCAAGGCCGATGTCCTGGCGTTCGGGGACACGGTGGTGGCCGCCCTGGTCGAGCGCAACACGGTGGGAGTGCAGGGCCTGGCCTGGAATGAGGGCAGCGGCGGCTACGAGGTCTTCACCATGCCCCTGCTCTGGGAGGAGGATTCCCTGGTGGAGACCGCCACCATCGCCCGGGACCCCGCCGATGGCTCGTACTGGATCGCCTACCCGTTGGATGGCCCGGCCGGAAGACGGGTTGTCGCCCGTCACCTGCCGGCGGCGCTCACTTACCGGATGACTCCGCCGCTGGTCCTGGCCGACAGCCTGGCCGCGGGCGAAAACTGCGCGATCGCCGCGATGCAGGATAGCCTGGCGGTGATCTGGTCCGACCATGACATGGATGCGTTCTTCCTGCGCCGCCACGCGGCCGGCGCCGCCGAGGGCGACTGGGAGCCGGCGCTACGGGTGGAGGGGGGAGACCCGCTCGCCAGCTCGCAGTTCAGCCTCTGCATCCCACCCCCGGGGACCCGTTCCCGGCTGCTGCTGGCCGCTGTCTCCCTCCAGGACCAGGCCCAGCCCGCGCTCCACCTGCAGGTGCTGAGGGATGACAGCTCCTGGAACGGCACGCCTTTCGCCGCGCCGACCGGGCCGGAACGGCCGGATAGCCCTGTCGCCTGCTGGGTTTACGGGCGGCCGCTGGTGCTCTATACCCTCTATGGCGAGCTCACCCCGGCCGGCACGACTAACCGGATCATGCTGCAGACCTTCTCTCCGAGGGATTTCCAGCCGGCCGGCGACCCGCTGGAGGTGGTGAGCCCAATGCTCGGGGTGGACCATGTCACCGGTCCCAAGCATGTCGGGTTCAACCAGCCCTGCCTGCTGCTGGCCTCCGATGACCAGGGGTTGGTGATCGAGGCGGTGATCGAGCTGGCCAAGTCCGAAAATTAGCTGATTCCGCCCTGACAGGATCCGAGGGGCCGCGCCGACCGGTGCGGCCCTTTTTTCGTGATCGCCGATTTTCCGCCGCAGCGCCGCCTCGGCCGGGGTGGCCGGTAATGTGCGCCGGGAAAGATTCTTGACACGGAATCGCCCACCTGCGCCGCCTCGTGCCGCGATGCCAGACAGCCAACTCAATTAAAATCATCGGGATAGCGCGATCGGGACCTTCTGGCACGGCTGTTGCAAATATCGCTGCTGAGACGGATTCTCCCCCTGCCGGTCGAGGGCTCGACCGGAGCGGGCGGATCGCTGCGGGGAGGCAAAGATGATCGATGATGCGCTGGCCGTGATCACCCTGCTGTTCATCCTGATGGGATTGATCTGGCTGTTCAAGCTGGTCGTCGAGGCGCAGCGCAACCTGCGGCTGAGGCGGGAACTGGGCCGGTACGATCAGGTTCTGCGCCTGGCGCGCCGCCAGCGCCTGGCGTTTATCCGGATGGTGGAGCAGACCGATGGGCTGCGGCGCGACCTCGAGTATCACCGGAACGCCCTGGCGGTCGAACGGGCCAGGCTCGCCGGGATGCGCGCGCAACTGCGGAAGCTGGTGAAAGATTTGCGCCAGCGGTCGCAGGAGCAGTTCCAGGCCGACTACCAGTTGCGGGTGATCGAGCAGCAGCAGGTCAGGTTCCGGCAGGAGTGGGCGGTGTTCGGGGGGCGGAAGCGGCAATGCGGGCAGGCGCGCGAGGAATTGAGCGGGCTGCGGGAGCAGCTCGAACGGGGACTGGTGCGGGAGGAGCAGCTCGCCCGGGAGTGGGCGCGGGTCAAGCAGGAGGTGCTGGGGCTGTGGAAACGGCTCAGCGGCCGGACGATGCTGCCCGATCCGCGGATCTCGCTGGGCACGAACTGAAAGTTTGGAACCAATCAGCGCGAAAGCCGCCGGTCCAACGGACCGGCGGCTTTCGCCATCAATGGACTCCCATTCCGCCTTTGCCTAATCCCGCGTTGCCTCGCAACTCCGATCCATGGTCCACTCTACCTGTCTGAAAGCCTCGACCGCTCGTGGGGCGAAATGGGAGCCTTCGCTTTTGCCGGCGACCCGGGCCGTGAGAGGCCGCTCCTCTCCGGCCGGCTGTCGCGGGTAACCGCTGCCATGGTTTCCGCCATCGCCGACGGTTCATGCGCCGTCATTGCCGGAGGCGGCGCGAGCGACCGCCTGCCGCCGCCCGCGCGGGCCCCCCGGCGACTCGATTTTTGCGCTCCCGGCCGGGGACCGCTGGCCCTCCGCCGCCACCCCGCTCCTCCGCTTTCCACCGGCCCGACCGGGGGTTCTCCTTTAGACCAGCAGTCCGCACTGTTCCAGGCTCAGCGCCCGGGCGGCGGCTTTCAGCGGCCTCAGGCCCAGGCTGTACAGCTCACGGCAGAAGCCATCGTCCAGGGAAACCTCCCTGAAGCCCGCGATCTCCATGATGTCCCGCACATCCTTCATCCAGGCCGCGTAACCGTCGTGTCTCATGCTTGCCTCCTTGTGATGGGGTCACTGCATGTTGCGGCTGTCATCATCGGCACTGCCCGGGCCGCCGGCGTCTTCTTCCCGGAACCGCTTCCCCGGCCGGCTGCCCTTTTGATCTGCTGGATATACAAGTTGGATGCCAGAAATCGCGCCGGGAGGATAAAGTGGCGCAAAACCTTCCAAGCCATGAAATTCACCATGACCGGCGGCGAGGGCGCACTGTGCGGAAATGAACGGTGGGGCCGAAGCGAGCGTTCGGAAATGAGCAGTTGTGCGGAATAGTGCACGGATGTGTGCTGAAAGTGAAACCGGCTCCCACCGCGGGTGGTCGCCCACTAATCAAAGGCGGTTATCAAGCCGATCCGCCGTCGGAGAGCGGCCGGAAGAGGGGCGACGGCAGCGGGCCATGGCGCGGGGAACAGTTTGATTTGAGTGCGCCGGGGTTGCATAATTAAATGGCTGGCAGCTTTCAGAAACCATTCCGGCAGCATCCGAGCGCCCGCAGCGATTCCCTGATGGCGTGTCAGCGACCGCCCCCCGGCCACCCGTGCCGGGATGTCGCCATCGGCGGAAGAACCCCCGGCCGTGGGAGTGACCGATGTCCAGAATCCTGATTGTCGATGATGAGGCGGTCATCTCCACCCACCTCGAGGTCAAGCTCAGGGCGATGGGCTACGAGGTGGTGGGCCGGGCCTGTTCCGGTGAATCCTCGATCCGGATGGCGGAAAGCCTGGAGCCGGACCTGGTGATCATGGATATCGTGATGCAGGGCGCCATGGATGGCATCGATGCCGCCTCGCGGATCAGAGCGCGCCGGGATGTGCCGGTGATCTTCCTCACCGCCTACTCCAGCGATGCCTTCATCGACCGGGCCAAGCGGATCGGCCCGATCGCCTACATCACCAAGCCCTTCAATGAGCGCGAGATCAGGGCGGCGATCGAAATCGCCCTCCATCGCACCATCGACCGCTCCTGGCCGGGTGAGCCGGCCGGGCCGGTCCGGCTTGACCGGCGGTATCAGGCGCTGGACCTGGAAAACCACCGCCTGCAGCAGCAGCTGGCCCGGGTCCGGGAGGCCCGCGACCGGGTCCGGCAACTGGTCGAGCGGCTGGAGCCTTTCATCACCGGGCTGGAGGGCGGGCTCTGGGACTGCGAGTTCGAGCCCGATGGCCGGCTGGCGGACCAGCTCTATCTTTCGCCGGGATTGCGGCGGATCAGCGGCTACTCGCGACAGGAACTGCCCGACTCGCTCCGGGCCTGGAACGAGCTGATCCACCACGAGGACCTGGAGCAGATCGAGCGCTTGCTGGCGGAGCACTTGTCCCGTCACTCCGACCGGCCGTTCGGGTTCGATTACCGTCTGCGGGATCGGGAGGGCCGCCAGCATTGGCTCTATTGCTGCTCCCGGCTCCGGTTCGACCCCGCGGGACGGCCCCGCCGCTGGACCGGGGTCGACCTGGAGATCACCGAGCGCAAGCTGCGGGAGGAGCGTGTCAGCCATGCCTTGCGGGAAAAGGAGACGATGCTGCTGGAGGCCCACCACCGGGTGAAGAACAACCTGCAGATCCTCTCCAGCCTGCTGGACATGGCCGCCGGCCGGCATACCGGACGGGGAGTGCGCGAGGCCTGCCGGGATGCCCGGGCCAAGATCCTCACCATCTCGCTGATCCACTCCCAGCTCTACCAGAGCCGGCAGATGAACGGGATCGATCTTGGAAAGTATTTTGAGGAGCTTGTGGAATATCTTTCAAGCGTTTATACTACTAGAAGCGGTAATGTCGTGATGTGGGTCGAGGTGGAGGAGGTGGTGGTTGTCCCGGTCGGCCGGGCGATCCCGTGCGCCCTGGCGATCAACGAGCTGGTCACGAACAGCCTCAAGCATGCTTTCCCCGGGGATCGTCCGGGCAGAGTGGAAGTGCGGGTGCGCTCCACCGGTGAAGGCGGCAGAGTCCGGATCGAGGTACGCGACAACGGTCGCGGGTTGCCGGAGGGGTTCGACTCCATGCAATCCGGCACGATGGGCCTGGGGTTGGCGATCAGCCTGGTGCGGGAGCAGCTCGGGGGGACGATCGAATTTCTCATGGAGCACGGCACCGCCGTGCTGGTGGAATTCGACAAGAACCAGGAGGGGTAGGTGAAGCACAGGCTGATGATCGTGGAGGATGAGGCGGTGATTACCCTTCAACTCCAGGAACGACTGAGCCACATGGGCTACGAGGTGGTGGGGCGGGCCGGCAACGGGGAGGAGGGGCTGCAGTTGGCGGAGCAGTTGCGGCCGGAACTGATCCTGATGGACATCATCATGCCGGGGAGGATCGACGGGATCGAGGCGGCCTGCGCGATCCGCGCCCGGCTCGGGATCCCGGTGATCTTCCTGACCGCTTACGCCGATGATGCGCTGATCGGCCGGGCCAAGGCGGCCGAGCCGCTGGGCTACATCCTCAAGCCCTACCAGGAAAGCGAAATCAAGGCCGCGATCGAGCTGGCCCTGCACCGGACCGAGCAGGAGCGACGGACCCTGGGGGTGGCCACTCCCCTGGGCAGGGTGCACCTGGCGGTGGTGCTGCGCTCGCTCGAGGATGGGGTGATCACCACCGACCTGGAAGGCCGGGTGGTGCTGATGAGCCGGGCCGCCGAGGACCTCACCGGCCAGAGCCTCCAGCAGGCCCTGGGCCGCGGGCTGGAGGAACTGATCGCCCCGGCCAATGGCGGAGCGGGCGGCCTGCTGGACAGCCTGGTGGAGGCGGTGCGCCGCGGCGGCCACGCGGTGACCCTGGAACGGGATTGCTGTTTCCCGTCAGTCGCCGGAACCACCCGCCGGGTGTTTTTCAGCTCCGCGCCGATCAGCGCTCCGGACCGGCAGCTCTCGGGAGTGGTGATCATCTTCTGGGACAAGAGTTCGCTGGAGAAAAAAGAGTCCGAGCTGCTGGAGCAGCGCAAGCTCGATTCGATGGGAACCATGGCCGAGGGGATCGCCCACGCCTTCAACAACGTGCTCACCCCGTTGATGTTCAACCTGGACATGGCCAAGCTGCTGGTGCGCGAGGAGGACAAGGTCTACCAGCGGCTGATGGGAGTGGAAACCGCCAGCCGGCGGGTCCGGGAGCTGATCCAGCGCCTGGTCCAGCTTACCCGCAGTCCGATCTACCTGATGCTGGAGGACGACCTGGCCGGGCCGTTGCGGGATTGGGTCCTCAGGACAGCGGATGCCGCCGGATGCAGTTGCGGTTTCCTGCTGGACGAGGGCCTGTGGCCGGTGCGGATCGATCACCTCCAGCTGGAACAGGCGATCGGCAACCTGGTGCTCAATGCCGGCGAGGCGCTGCTGGACCGCCGGGAACCGATCGAGGTCCGGGCCCAGAACGCTACCCTCGGACCCTTGAGCCATCCGCCGGTGCGCCAGGGCGACTACGTGCGGATCAGCATCGCCGACCGCGGCCGGGGCATCCCGCCCGAGCACCTGGGCCGGATCTTCGACCCGTTCTTCACCACCAAGCCCGAGGTCGGCCGCGGGCTTGGCCTGTCGTTTGTCCACGCCATCATCAAGCGCCACGGCGGCTACGTGCTGGTGAACTCGGTGCCGGGTCAGGGGACCGAGTTCCAGCTCTACCTGCCGGCCCGGCCCTGAATTTCCTCTTTTCCGGGGGGAGGGAGAAAACCTTTTGAAAAAGGTTTTTCTCCCTCCCCCCGGACCCTCTACCCACTTTCCCAAACTTTTTCGAAAGTTGAAGGATAGTTGGCGGGGATCAGTCGTATGGGCGCGGCATGCCCCGCATCTGCAATGGCTGATGAGCTTCCAGCGCGGTCCGAGGTATGCAGCTCTGCCTGCCTTTGCTTTTGCCCCCAGCGCCGGGCCCGGGCGCTTCGTGGCGGCCGGAAAGCTGACACCCCCCGGCAACTGAAGTTGCCACTCCCCTCCAGGGGGGAGTAGCAACCTGACGCCCAACCAGTTGCCGCAACTCTCGGGCAGAGCGGGAAAAAGTCCCCCCTGGAGGGGGGTGGCCCCGCTGCAAGCGGGGCCGGGGGGTGTGATGCCCGGGCGCCGCATGCCCCCGGGGGCGCACCTCCCGGGAGGCATCTTCAGTTTCCGGCCGGGGCCCCGGTCGCGGCGGGACGGCCGGCCAGTTCCGCCGCCCGGCGGTAGGCCTGGTGGGCCTCATCCCGCTTGCCCAGCTCCTCCAGCACCTGGCCTTTCAGCGTGAACACATCCGCGGTGGGGTAGATCGCCCCCAGCAGGTTGAGGTAGTTCAGCGCCTCGGCCGGCTGATGCAGGTCCCGCCAGTGGATCAGCGCCAGGCTCATCGCCGAGGCGTAGAGGTGGTTGATGTCCTCGCGGATCAGGTTCCGGTAGTGGCCGACCGCCTCCTCCGAGCGCCCGGCCTTGAACAGGTCCGCCGCCAGCCGGCTCTCGATCCGGCGGGTGTCCCCCTTCTCCGGCAGGAAATCCCGCAGCAGCGCCAGCGCCTCATCGATCCTTCCCTGGCGGTAGAGCACCCCCTCCAGGGCCAGGATGATTTCCTCCTGGCGGGGATCGTACTCCAGCGCCTTGCGGTAGAGCGCCTCGGTCTCGTCCAGCCGGTCCAGCGCCAGGTAGATTTCCCCCAGCAGCAGGTAGCTGCCGAAATCGACCGGGTTCAGCGCCAGGGCCTGGCGGTAGAGCTCGATCGCCCCCTGATAGTCGCCCTGGCTGCGGCGGGCCCAGGCCAGGTTGATGTAGGCGTAGGCATAGGTGCTGTCGGCGGCCACCGCCCGTTCCAGGAACCCGGTGCCGGCGGCGTACTGGTCGCGCTTGATCAGGGCCATCCCGAAGCGGTTGTAGTGGAAGGCATCCGCCGCGGCGGGCGGGGAGGGCAGGGCCGCCAGCAGGCTGTCCTCATCGGCCGGGCTGGAGCGGTCCAGCAGCTGGCGACCGATCCCGGCGATCAGCTCGGTGCGCTCGTAGCGGGCGCGGTAGCCGAGGTAGAGCGCCACGGTCGCGGCCAGCAGCAACCCAAGCACGGCGAACCGTCGCGGGCGGGCCGGGAGCAGGCGCTCGGGCCAGGCGCCGCCCAGGGCGAACACCGCCAGGATCACCAGCGGGCCCAGCAGGTAGCCCCATTGCCCGGTGAGCGGGGCGTAGGCCAGGCAGAACACTCCGCAGCAGGCCGCCGCCAGCCACGGCCGGAAGAACAGCAGGGCGATCACGAACGGCGCCAGGCTGATGGTCAGCTCGAACCGGCGGATGAAGGCCAGGTGCGCCGCCACCAGCACCAGCAGGAAGCTCAGGGCCACCGCCGGGACAGCGTGGCGCAGGAGGGAGCGCGGCTCCTCGTTGCGCGCCTTGTAGCCCGCGTTGGGCACTTCCGGCCCCCCGAACGCCACCCCCCAGGCCAGCAGGGAGAGCATCACCCAGTACCAGATCTCGGAGGGGTTGACCGGGAGCGTCAATCCGAAAACATTGCTGGTCTTCAGGTGGGTCAGCATGTGCAACGGGAAGATCAGCGGCAGCAGGGCGATCTTCCAGCCGCGCACGACACCGTGGCGCACCAGCAGGAACGGCCCCAGGAAATCGACCACCACCGAGATCCAGGCCACGATCCCCTCGAACGGCACATCGGCGAACCAGTGGTTGCCGATCGGGAACACCCACACCCACCACTTGACCCCGGCCGCGGCGGTCTCCACCGCGTAGCTGATCGCTCCCATCACGAACGCCGCCAGCCCGATCAGCCGGAAGATCCCCACCCGCTCTTTTCCCTGGTGGGCCAGCACCCACTCCACCAGCGACCAGGATAGATAGAGGGCGAAGATCCAGCCGATGCACTCCTGCAGCGAGGCGTTCCAGAGCTTGACCACCGGGCGCAGGAACTGGTAGGGCAGGGTCTCCCCGCCCAGGTAGTCGGTGATGATGTAGTGGATTACATTGCCCCGCAGCACGCCGAACGCGAAGCAGAGGCCGAAGAAAGCCAGGGTCACCTTGCGGCCGCGGTAACGCCAGGAGTGCAGCAGCAGCACCAGCAGCAGCAGGCTTGAGGGAAGCAGGAGCAGTAGATGCATCGTTCACCTGTCGTGAAGGGATGATCCCAACTTGCTGTCCGTTATAGCATTATCCTGACTTGTCGTTTGTCTTATGATATCGAACCACGTAAAAGTTTGAAAGAAAGAATGCCTCCACGAAGCACACGAAGGTTCACGAAAGTTTTCCCTTCGTGTGTCTTCGTCTCCTTCGTGAGCTTCGTGGATGTCTTTGGCGGGGCGGTCACCGCCCCTGCCGCAACTGCTCGGCCAGCGCCCGGTACCGCTCGGCCCGAGGGCTGTCGCCCAGCTTCTCGTAAGTCAGGGCCAGGTTGACATAGGCCGGGAGGTAGCCCGGCGCCAACTGGATCGCCCGGTCATAGCACTGCGCCGCCTGCTGGAGGTCTCCGCCCTTGTCGAGCATCGCTCCCAGGTTGACCCAGGCCTCGACCTTGAATGGATCCTGCTCGATGGTCCGGCGATAGAGCTCCACCGCTTGGCGCAGATCGCCCCGCCGCATCGCGACATTGCCCAGGTTGAACAGCGCGTGGGGGTCGTTGGGGCTGACCCGCAGCACTGCCTCGAACTGCTCCCGGGCGGTGTCGTAGTCCTGGCGGCGGTAGTGGATCACTCCCAGGTTGAGCATCGCCTGGGGGCTGCCGGGATGGATCTCCAGCGCCTTGCGGAAGAAAGCTTCCGCCTCCAGCGGGCTTTCCAGCCCATCGGCGCACAGTCCGAGCTGGAACCAGCCCTGGGCGTGATCCGGGCGGATCGCGGTCACCCGGGCGAACCAGCGCTTGGCCTCCTGCAACTGGCCCAGCCGGAAGTAGTGGTCGCCCAGCATGTAGCTGGCGACAAAATTCTCCGGGTCGGCGGCCGCCTCGCGCTTCAGGGAGTCCGGGTCCCAGCCCTCGCCCTCCAGGAAATAGGCGATGTAGCTGTCCGCGGGGTTCTGGGCCTGGGCCTGGCGGTAGAGGCCCATCGCGGTGTTGGGCTCCTGGAAGACCCAGGCGGCGAACTTGCCCTGATAGAGGGTGCGGCGGGCGCGGTGCCAGCGCTCCAGCTCCCTGCCCAGCGCCGCCAGGGTGTCGGCCGGGGGCGCGCCGCCCTCCCAGCTCAAAGCGCCGGCGGCGGTCTCCAGGTTGTTCAGCAGCCAGTGGCAGCTTGCCAGCGGCACGTTGGGGGCCATGGTCCGCGAGAACTCGACCAGCGGCCGGGCATCGGTGTTGAGCGGGGCCGCGGCCACCTCCCGGCGCAGGCGCTCCTCGCCCATCATGAACAGCGAGGCCAGGGCGTAGGGGTCATCGAGCCGGATTTCCCGCAGGTCGGCGGCGATCAGCGGGTCGGCCAGCCGGCGGCGGTACTCCGGCCAGTCGATGGTGAACGGCTCCGAGGTGCCGAGCAGGATCAGGTTGGCCGGATTGCAGTACCAGAGGGTGCTGTGGGGGAAGACCTCGGCGAAAGAGCGGATGATGCTCTTGAGCTCGGTGAGGCTCAACCCGTTGGTGGGCAGCCAGGCGCAGATCGTGCCCTGCGGGGTCATCGCCTCGCGGCAGAGGCGGTAGAAGTCCAGGGTGTAGAGCATCGGGCTCAGCTTGGGATGGATCGCGTTGAACGAGATCACATCATACTTGCCCTTGCTGGTCAGGATCAGGTTGCGCCCATCATCGAAAATGATCCGCACCCGGGCGCTGTCGAGCACCCCGTGGTTTTCGGGATAGAAGTACCGGGCGGTCTCGATCTCGTCCGGCACCAGCTCGACACAATCGGCCTGGGGCAGCCCGTAGCGGGTGGAGCTCCAGAGCGTGCTGCCGAACCCGAAGCCCACCACCAGGATGTTTTGCGGGTCGGGATGGAACAATAGCGGCAGGTGGGCCAGCAGCTTGTGGATCACGATGTCCTCGAAGCCGGTGTAGGCCGTGCTCTCGCCGTTGATGTTCAGCTCCCGGTAGCCGCTGAAGTTGCGCAGCACCGAGATGCTGGCCTGGGTGCCCTCCTTGGCAGTAGAGGATCTCCTTGCCGGAGTCCTGGATGCTGTAGCGCACCACCGGCCCGAGCTGGCCGGTGAGGGCCACCGCGGCGATCCCCAGGGCCAGCAGCGCGGTCGAGCCGGCCGGAACCAGCCAGCGCACCGGCGGGCGCAGGCCCTCCAGGTACAGCGCGGTGGCGCTCACCGCCGCGCCCACGCCGGCGACAATCAGCAGCGAGCCGGTGATCCCGGCCAGCGGCAGCAGCAGGAAGCCCGCCGCCAGCGAGCCGAGGATGGTCCCGGTGGTGTTGGCGGCGTAGAGCGTGCCCAGCCCACGGCCCAGCCGGCTGCGCCGTCGCACGTAGAGGCGGGTCAGCAAGGGGAAAGTCGCGCCCATCGCCAGGGTGGGCAGGCCCAAGCACGATCAGGCTCAGCAGGAACTTGACCCCGGCTGTCGCGTTCCAGGTGTTGGCCCCGAGCCAGAGGTTGAGGCGCTGGAACAGCCCGTTCAGCTCGCCGATCAGCGGCACGCTGGCCACCGCCGCGGCGGCGATCACCCACTGCAGCACGGCGAACAGCAGGAACAGGCGCTTCGAGCGGTCCACCAGCCGGGTCGCCGCCAGGCTGCCCAGGGCGATCCCCGCCAGGAAGCAGGTGAGGATGGTGGTGAAGGCGTGGACCGAAAGCCCGACAAAGTAGATCAGGGCGCGGGTCCAGAGCACCTCCAGCGCCAGGGCGCAGAAGCCCGAGGCGGCGAACAGCAGGGGCGCCATCCGCAGGCTGGACTCGGGGTAGGCCGGGGCGTGACGGTCCTCGCTCGCTTTGAACTCGGCTGTCGGCGCCAGGGCCGCTCCTTCCGGCAGCAGGCGCGCCACCGCCAGGGCCAGCCCCGCCGCCAGCAGGTTGCCGCCGACCGCGACCGCCACGGTGGCGGATTCGCCGAGGGTGGCGATCAGCACGAATCCGGTGCCGAAGCAGCCCAGCACCGCTCCCAGGGTGTTGATCCCGTACAGCTTGCCGATCCGCGAGCCCAGCTCGCTCCGGTTGCGCACCAGGAAGCGCCCGATCACCGGCAGGGTGCCGCCCATCAGCACGGTCGGCACCAGCAGCAGGCCCGCCGCCAGCAGGAAACGGGCGATAAACAGCAGCGGCCCGGAGCGCAGGCCGATCCCATGCAGGAACAGGTACAGGCTGTCCAGCACCGGCAGGAAGAGCAGCAGGATCGCCAGCCCGGACAGGGCGATCCCCAGCTCGATCAGGATGTAGGTCCGCAACGGGCGCCCGGTACGGTCGGCCAGCCGTCCGAACAGGAAGCTGCCCAGGGCCAGCCCGCCCATGAACACCGCCACCACCGTGCTCACCGCGTGGACCGTGTTGCCGAACACCAGGGCCAGCTTGCGCATCCAGACGATCTCGTAGATCAGACCGCTGGTCCCGGACAGGAAGAAGCAGGCATACATCGCCAGGGCTGTCAGTCGATTGCGCACCGGAGCACCCATCTCCCGCTGATGTGGACTGTTTCGGGCGGATTGGAGTTGTGTAATTTAACGCTCAAGCTGGAAAATGCCAGTGGTTTAGCAGGGAGCAGCCCCGCGGCCGGCCGGAGGGTCCGGTTCGCGCCCCGGATGGCAGCCGCCATTATTTAATTGTGTGATTTTTTCTTGACTTGATCGGGACGGGTCTTTATACTGAAACCAGGATCGCGCATCAGCTTCAGGAGATTGCGCGGCGGGGACCAGGGCCCGACAGGCCCGCTATCGGCGCGGTTGGCGCCGGCCTCTGCCCGCGATGCTCACGGAGCCGGCGGTCCCAACGCACCAGCAGGCCTGGAGGCTGCCGCATTCTTATGCCCGCTGCTCCGCCACACTGCAGTACCCTCACGCTTGTCCAAAAGACAGAACCAACCAAAGTGACAGAAAAGATAGTTAAGAACCCGAACTATTGCTGTCGCTTGCTGTTGTTGCGGTCCCCCCGTGCGCGAACCGTACCGGTCATTCCACGCCCGCCCGGCCAGCCCGGACCGGTCGCCAGGCAGGCTGGATCATCCCGGCCGTCGCACATGGAGGGTTTGACCCTCAGCCCGGGAGGTATTCATATCGAGCGATGACCGGCGGCCTGATCCCAGGCCGCAAGCGGTGATGATTCAGGAGGATACATGTCGCGTTGACAGCCGGCCGGTGCGGCGGCAATGGCCCTACCCCCCGGGGAAGGGCCATTTTTTTCGCCGGGCGCTGCGGCGCGGATGCCGGGCTTCGCCCGGAGATTTTCTTCTTTTCAAACCGGCCGTCCTGGAGTACAATGGTACACCAAAAATCTTCCACCCCAGAGTCGACATTTCTTCCAACGCCTTCGAGCAAAATGACGAAGAAGACCGGTCCCGACCATCGCGCCCGGGCGACGGCCAGTGAGCTCTCGCCGGGCAGCCTGTTCGAGAGCAACCAGACGGTGATGCTGCTGATCGACCCCCGGACCGGACAGGTGGTCGATGGCAATCCCGCCGCGTGCGCTTTCTACGGTTACGACCGCGAGGAACTGCGCCGCCGGTTCATCTACGAGATCAACCTCACTCCGCGCCAGGAGCTGCTCGAGCGCATGTCGCAGGCGTTCGGGAAGCTGTCGCACTTCTATTTCCAGCACCGGCTCGCCGATGGCGAGATCCGCCAGGTGGAGGTCTACAGCGGGCCGATCGAGGTCAGCGGCCGGCAACTGCTCTACTCGATCGTGCATGACATCACCGAGCGCCTGCGGGTCGAGGAGAGCTTCCGCCGCACCGCCCGCGAGCTGGCGGTCGCCAACCGGATCGCCGACATCTTCCTGACTGTCCCGGACGAGGCGATGTACGGCGAGGTGCTGGAGACGATCAAGGAGGTGCTGGAGAGTCCGTTCGGGCTGTTCGGCTACCTGGAGGAGGATGGCTCGCTGGCGGCGCCCAGCTTTTCCGGCGAGGTCTGGGAGCGCTGCCGGATGCCGGACAAGGCGCTGGTCCTGCCCCGGGACAAATGGGGCGGGGTGATCCGGGAAGCCCTGGAGCAGGCCCGGCCCGTGCTCTCCAACGGGCCGCTGCGCGTGCCGCAGGGGCACATCCCGCTCACCCGCGCCCTGGGTGTCCCGGTAGTGTACCACGGGGAGGTGCTGGGGCTGGTGGTGGTGGCCGACCGGGCCGTGGATTACACCCCGGAAGAGCTCGAGTTCCTGACGGGGATCGCCGCCCGGATCGCTCCGGTGCTCCATGCCCGGCTGCAGCGCGATCGCCAGAACCGCCAGCGCGAGCGGATGGAGCAGGCGATCCAGGCGATTGTCGGCAGCATGGTGGGGGCGATCGGCCAGGACTTCTTCGACCAGGTGGTGCGTTCCTTGAGCAGCTGGCTGGATGCCGAATGCTGCCTGGTCGCCGAGGTGATGGACGGTGGGAGCCGCGGGCGCGCGCTGTCGATGGTGGTCGACTCCCAGGCGATGAAAGATTTCAGCTACGAGCTGAAAGGCACCCCCTGCGACATGGTCCACCGCCACGGCTTCACTTTCTTCCCGGAGCGGGTCACGGAGCTGTTCCCCGAGGATCTCGACCTGGTGAAGCTGAAGGCCGAGAGCTATGTCGGCGCCCCGATCAGCAACCGCGAGGGGGAAACGATCGGCCTGCTGTGCGTGATCTCCCGCAAGAAACTGGTGCTGCCGGAGCGGATCCGGGAAGTGATGGATGTGATCGCCGCCAGGGCCGCGGCCGAGCTGGAGCGGATCAAGGCGGAGAAGGACCTGCTGTGGCAGTCGGTGGTCAACGAGGCGCTGGCGGAGATCTCGGGTGCGATCATCCGCTCGGTCACCCTGAAGGCGCTGGCCACCCTGGTGCTGAACTACGGGCGACTGCTCACCGGCAGCCGCGAGGGCTATGTCGGCTACCTCGACTTCCGGACCGGCTGGCTGCGGGCCGGGGCCTGGACCGAGGCCGTGGCCGACAGCTTCGAGGACCAGGCGGCGGGGGTGATCTGCCGCGAACCGCACTGCTGCACGGAACAGCCGGATCGTTGGGAGGACAGCCATCTGGAAAGGCTGCCCGCGGGACACCGGCTCTGCCTGCCGGCGGAGATCGGCGGCGAGCTGGTGGGCCGGATGCTGCTGCTCAAGGACGGCGAGCCTTTCGGCGAGCGGGACCGGATGCTGGGCGGACGGTTGGCGGGCCTGTTCGCCCTGGCGGTTAGTCGCCAGCGGGATGAGCAGCAGCTCCACAAGCTGTTCCAGGCGGTCGAGCAGAGCCCCTCCTCGATCGTGATCACCGACCCGGCCGGGGCGATCGAGTATGTCAACCCGCGCTTTTCCCAGCTCACCGGCTACAGCCGGGAGGAACTGCTGGGCTCCAATCCCCGGGTCCTCAGGTCCGGCCAGATCCCGCCGGAGCTTTACCGGGAGCTGTGGCAGACCATCACCGCCGGAGGGGACTGGAAGGGTGAGCTGCTCAACCGCAAGAAAGATGGCGGACTGTTCTGGGAGATGGCCTCGATCTCGGCGGTGAAGAACGCCGAGGGCGGGATCACCAATTTCATCGGGATCAAGGAGGACATCACCGACCTCAAGCGCGCCCAGGAGGAGCTCCGGGCGGCGCACGACAAGCTGGAGTCGCGGGTGCGGGAGCGCACGGCCCAGCTCCAGGTGCGGCTGGAGCACGAGGCCCTGCTGGCCCAGATCGCCTCCCGGCTCAACTCCACCGAATCCTTCCCGCAGGCCCTGCAGGCGATCGTGGAGGTGATCGGCGCCCGGATGCGGGTCGATGGCGCGGCTTTCTACCGCCTGGAGCCGGAACCGCGGCGCGCGCTGTTGCTGGGCGGTTGGGCCAATTCGCAGGCCCGGCCGGGGATCGAGCCCCCGGAGCTGATCGGCCATGATGACCTGCCGGAGCTTTCCCGTCGGCTGACCACCAGGTGCTCGCTGAGCCTGGAGGATGTCGGCGTCCTCGCGGCCCGGGAGCGGGATTTCCTGCTGAGCCGCAACATCCGCTCGCTGCTGGTCAGCCCCTTGAGCCTGGCCGGGGAACTGCGGGGCTTCCTGGCCCTGACCCGCCGGGAGCCCGGCCCCTGGAGCCAGGAACAGGTGATCCTGTTCGAAACCATCGCCGACCTGATTGTCAGCGCCCTGGAGCGGGACTCCCAGTTCCAGGCCCGGCTGGAGGCCGAGCGCAAGGAGACCGAGGCCGCCCGGCTGGCCGAGCAGTCCTCGCGCCTGGCCTCGATCGGGGTGATCGCCGCCGGGATCACCCACGAGATCAACCAGCCGCTGAACGCGATCAAGGTCACCGCCGACAGCATCCTGTACTGGCATGCTCAGAACCAGGGTGTGCTGCCGGAGTTTTTCGTGCGCAAGATGGACAAGATTTCGCGCGGGGCGGGCCGGATCGATGAGATCATCCAGCACATGCGCTCGTTCTGGGTCACCCCGGACCGGCCGCTCCAGGAGGAGTTCGAGCTGGGCGAGGCGGTGCGGCGGGGGCTGTCCCTGGTCGAGCGGCAGCTTTCATCCCACGGGATCAGGCTGGAGCTGGCGCTGGCGGAAGAGCCGCTGGCGATTTACGGCAGCCGGATTTACCTGGAACAGGTGGTGATCAACCTGGTGGCCAATGCCATGCACGCCCTGGATGAAAAGGGTGAGCGCGACAAGCGGATCGAGGTGGTGAGCCGGCGGGAGGAGCAGCAGGCGGTGCTGCTGGTGCGGGACAACGGGATCGGCATTCAGGAGCAGGACCGGGAGCGGCTGTTCGATCCCTTTTTCAGCCGCCGCAAGCCCGGCCAGGGAATGGGGCTGGGGCTGGCGGTGGTGGAACGCTACGTTCACTCGATGCAGGGGAAAGTTGCGGCGGCCAACAACGATACCGGCGGCGCGACTTTCACGGTCCGGCTGCCGCTGGCGGATGGCCGGGGGCGGGAGAGCCAGGATGGACCGGCGGTGTTGCCTTACGGCGGGGCCTGAACCCGGGCCGGCGGGTGATCGCCTCCGCAACGCCGGGACCGGCGCTTACTTCTTGATCCGGATCTTGACCTTGCATTTATCGCAGGTGGCCAGGTCGGCGCCGGGCACGAAAATCACTACCGCTCCACAACGGGGGCAGCGCTCGAAACGCGCATCCTGCTTCTTTTCCGCAGCGTTTCCGGCATTTCCCATCCGAAAGTCTCCTCTATCAGGGAAAATATTTCAGGGAAAATTCCGCTTTCTAGGGGATTGTATCATAACTCCGCCGCATCCGGCAACAAAAAAGACGGTTTTCCGGGGTTGCGAGTCCCCAGGCGGGTATTTTCCCGTTTTTCCCTCCGGCCGGTAGCGTCACAGCCGGCGGCTGATGCCGGTTTGCTGTCCGGGATCAGGGTTTGAACCGGCGAAGAAGTTTTGGAACAACTGGCCGCTGAGGTCTGATTGAGCTCAGAGCGCCACTTCGCGGCCCTCGCGGGCGGCCCGGTAGATCGTATCGATCACCAGGCCGGTCTTGCGGGCCTCCTCGCCGCTGACCGCCGGATCGCGGCCCTCACGCACCGCCTGGACGAAGTCGCGGATGATCGCCTCGTGGCCGCTGGTGTCGTGCACCGCGGCCCCCCCGGCTCCGGCCCCGCTGTGGATCGTCTCGCTGGCCTTGACCCGCGGCTGCTCCACCGCCTCCACATCCCAGCGCACGATCTCGTCGTTGACCGTCAGGATCGAGCCCCGCTCGGTGTGGATGTCCAGCCGCACCGGGTAGCCGGGCCGGGTGACAGTCGAGGCGATGATCGTGCCGATCATCCCGCCCGTCCAGCTGAGGATCGCCGCCCCATGGTCCTCGACCTCGATCCCGGTGTGGGCCAGCCGGGCGGTCCGGGCCATCACTTTCGCCGGCAGGCCGAAGAACCAGGTCAGGGTGTCGACATTGTGGCTGGCCTGCTGCATGAACGGCCCGCCGCCATCGACCGCCAGGGTGCCGCGCCAGGCGGCGCTGTCGTAGTAGTCCTGGCCCCGCAGGAACTTGACCACCAGGTCGGCGGCGTAGACCCGGCCCAACCGGCCGGAGTCGAGCAGCGCTTTGAGCGCGAGGTTGGCCGGGCTCAACCGGCGCTGGAAGGCGACCCCCAGCCGCACCCCGGCCTGGCGGCAGGCGCTGATCATCCGGTCCATGTGCTCCATGGTCACATCCAGGGGCTTCTCGGTGAGCACGTGCCTGCCCAGCCGGGCGGCCTCGACCGCATCGCGGTGGTGGAGCCCGTTGGGCGTGGCCAGCAGCACCGCCTCGAACGGGACCCCGATCCCGCCGAGGCTGTCGGCGGAGCTCTCGAAGCCCTGCTCCCGGGCGTAAGCCGCCGCCCGCTCGGGGTCGCGGCTCACCACGCCGACAATCTCCGCCTCGGCCACCTTGGCGCGGCGTTGACATAGGTCCGGGCGATGTTGCCGGTCCCCACCAGCACGAATCTCATCGGCTGCATCCTAACTCCTTGAGGATAAGACTGCAAGGTTGGATTCCCACCCCCGGGGCCACCGGGGAGGGGAGATGCTTGGCTGGTCCGCCGCCGGCGCGTTCAGGCCGGCCGTCCGCCGCCGCCGCCTCTTTCCGCCGCCGCGATCGCCTCGCGCGCGTACTGCGCATCGAGGGCCGGCTGGTCCTGGTACTTGGGGAACATCCCCACCACGACACAGTCCTGGGGCTTGATGTTCGCGAACGCCCAGCGGAACGCCCGGCGGACCTCTTCCTGGCTGCCGCAGCGGCGTCCCGCGCCCAGGATCTTGTAGGCCAGGCACTGCCGGCCGGTGGCCCGGATGAAGCGGCAGATCCGCTCCGGGTCGGCCGGATCGAACTCCTCCTGCTCGAACTTTCCGGTCACCACCGCGCTCTGGCGGGGCCGGCGGGCGATGTTGTAGAACGGGGTCATGTAGAAATCCAGGTCCCAGCCCCGCTCCTCGACATACTCGAACACTTCCGGGAGGTGAGCCGCCAGCCCGATCCGCAGGCCGGTGTCCCGCATGGTCTTGAGGTACTCGCGCACCTGGTCGATCCGGCCGTCCAGCCAGAGCTCATCGGTCTTGGTGCCGTGGAAGTAGACCCCGCTCGCCCCGAAAGCGGCGATCATCCGGATGTTGTGGTGGATGTCGTGCATCTCGCTGGCGGTCTGGGCGATGAAATTGAGTTGTCCGCCCTCGCGCCGGAACAGCTCGAGGTAGTGGAAAATGCGGTGGTAGTCGCCCCGGGCCTGGATCGTGTCGATCCCGGCCTCCCGGCAATGGTGCAGGGTCCGGACGATCTGCTCCGGCGTGAAGTACCCGGCCATGTCCCGGTTCATTTCTTCCGAGAAATGGCTGTTGCAGACAAAGGGGTTGCCGCCCACGATCAGGCGGGTGATCCGCTGCCCGCCGAAAGCGACTGTCGGCAGCGGGGCCGCGGTCGACTGTACCGTCGACATCTTTCACTCTCCGGTCGGAATTGAGCGGAACCGGTCAGGTTACCGGGAGCCATCCAGGATGCCCTTGCGCTCTTCCTGGCCCGGCTCGACATGGACAGTGATATCGTAGACATTGCCCAGCTCGCGGGCGATCCCGTACTCGACCTCGGAGGCGATGTCGTGGCCCTCGCCGACACTCAAGCCCGGATCGACCTGGATGTGCAGGTCCATGATGATCTGCGACCCCAGGTAGCGCGCCCGGAGCCGGTGCAGGCCGAACACCCCGGGGTGCTTGAGCGCCACCCGCCGCGCCTGTTCCAGCACTTCCGGATCGGGGGCGGTGTCGACAATGTGGCGCACGGCGTTCCAGGCCACTTTCAGCCCGACCCAGCCGACAATCAGCGCGATCGCCAGCCCGCCCAGCGGGTCCATGATCCGCAAGGAGGGATGGAGCCGGGCCAGGACCAGGGCGACCAGGGCGCCGATCGAGCTCATGGCGTCGCTGCGGTGGTGCCAGGCATTGGCGATCACCGCCCCGCTCGCGATCCGCCGTCCCTCCCGGACCGTGACCCGGTAGAGCCATTCCTTGGACACGATGCTGACCACGGCCGCGGCCAGCACCGGCCAGGCCGGAGTCACCGCCTCCCCCTCGCCGAGGAGCACCCGCAGCGAGGACCAGACCATCAGCCCGGCGAACAGCACCAGCGCCAGGCCGGTCAGCGCCTCGGCCAGGCTCTCGATCCGGCGGTGGCCGTAGGGATGGTCCTCATCCCGCGGCCGGGCGCCCAGCACCAGCCCGACATACACCACGACATCCGTCGCCAGGTCCGACAGCGAGTGGAAGCCATCGGCCACCATCACCTGGCTGCCGTACCACAGGCCGATCGCGATCTTGGCTGTCGAGAGCAGCGTGTTCACCACCGACCCGATCACGGTGATCCTGATCCCCTCGGGCTTGGTGCGCTCCTGGATTCTCATCGGTCCTCGATTCTCTTGACGTCGTTGTTGTCGCCGGGGAGCGGTCCCTGCTCCGATGGCGGAACTGCATAACTAAAATGTTGATTGGCAAGGTGTAAGTCAAGGGGCGCCCCGCGGCGGGGCTTCCGGCCGAGCCGGGGTCAGCGTGGCCCCGCGGGCTTCGGTGGAGGCTCATCCAGGGCGTTCGCCAGCGCCCGGTGCCGGGCCCTTCGCAGGCCGAGGATCCCCAGGCCGGCCAGCACCAGCACTCCCGCCAGGAACAGGAAGATCCAGCCCAGGCCGAAGCGGTCGCCGATCAGGCCGCAGATCGGGGCGGCGGTGGCGCCGATCCCCAGGTTCAGCCCGAACTTGATGCCATAGCCGGTGCTGCGGTAGCGGGCCGGGGTGATGCGGGCCAGCATCTGGTTTTCCAGCGGCTGGCTGGAAAAGAAGAAGAAAAAGAACAGGCTCAGCCCGGCCAAGAGCGTCCAGCCGGCGAGCAGGGCCGCCCCGGCCAAGAGCGGAGCGAACAGCGGCACCACCCGGAAGTAGAGCCGGAACGGGTCGGAGTGGTCCGAACGGTGGCCGCCCCAGATCTGGCCCACCGCTCCGGCGGCCAGGGCCAGCGAGGCGAACAGCCCGCCGGCCGCCACCGCCGGCAGCCAGCTCACCGGGAGCTGGTCGCCGATGTGCTTGGGCAGGTAGGTCATCAGCCCGCGGTAGGCGAAACCGATTACGATCATCACCGCGTAGAGCCAGATCAGGGTCTCGCGCCGGGAACCCGGCCGATGGCGGTTTTCCGCGGCGGCTTCGCGCTCCTCGCGCCCGGCGGCGGCGTGGGGGTCGATCCGAAGCGGGAAGCACAGCAGGGCCACCCCGCAGAGGAAACTGGCCGCGGCGGGCGCCAGGAACGCGCTCTGCCAGCCGAAACGCGAGCCGAGCAGCCCGGCCAGGAAGGGCGAAAGCGCCAGGCCGAGGTTGCCGTAAACCCCGTTGAGCCCCATCGCCAGCCCCTTGCGCCGCACTCCCAGGCTGAGCAGCGCCAGCCCGGTCGGGTGGTACAGGCTGCTGAACAGCCCCAGCAGCCCCATCGACAGCGCCAGCAGCCAGAGCGAGTCCGACAGCGCGGCGGCCAGTCCCGCCAGCGCCATCCCGAAGAAAAACAGCAGCAGCACCCGGTAGGAGCTCCAGCGGTCCGAGAGCAGCCCGGCCGGCAGGCTCCCGACCCCCAGCATCGCCAGGAAGGGGAAGACCAGCACCCCGACCTCGGCCAGGCTGAGGCCGAACCGGGCGATCAAGAGCGGCAGGATCCCGGCGTAGACCAGCTCCATCAGGTGCATCAAGCCATGGCCGAGGTTGGAGAACCACACCACCCGCCGCTCGTAGGGATAGTCTTCGGCCGCCGCCGCGCCGCTGCTGGTCATCCGCGCTCGACTTTCTGATTTCATTCCGATTCGACAATCAAAGCGAAGAACAACAGATGTTCCGGGGGGAGGGAGGAAACCTTTTGCAAAAGGTTTCCTCCCTCCCCCCGGCCCCCCTCCCACCTTCCCAAACTTTTTCGATTGTTCGATCTTCTCTTTCGAACAGCAATTCGGTTTCAGCCGCCGGAAGGGGATTCAACTGCATCAGAACAGCAGGGTCGCCCCGATCCGCGCCACCACCATGTCGGTCTCGGAGCGGATCGTGTCGAACGAGATCCGGGCGCCGGGGCCGCGGGAGATCGAGCCCTCCTTCAGGTACTCGGCCTCGCCGCCCTTGAGCCAGCTCAGCTTGAGGTCGATCAGGGCGCTGCCCAGCTCGATCGCCGCCTGGCGCGGCTTGCTCTCATCCCGCTGCCAGACCTGGAACTGCAGCCCGCCGCCGCCGCCGAGGTTGTAGGTGAAGTCATCGAAATTGGTGCTGCTGGCGATGTCCTCGCTCCCGACCGCCAGGTTCTTGATGCTGGTGGTGGTGGCGATGTAGGTAATGCCCCCGAATGCCTCGAGATAGGGGCGGACCACGCCGCGCCGGCGGCCGAAGCTGATCCCGGGGCTGACCATCACCATGAAATTCTCGGTCTCGACCCGCACCGTCACATCGGGGATCGTGGTGCTGAACGGCTCGGTGCGGGAATCGTTGCCATAGTTGAGATAAGTCGCGTCCGCGAACACCGAGAACCCGGCCGCGGCGCCTTGCGGGAAGCCCCAGCCGACCCGGCCGGCGCCGCCGATCGCGAAATCCACATGGTCCTCGAACTCCCCCTGGGGCCAGGCCAGCCCGAGCCCGAGCCCGGCCTCCAGCTCGGCCAGGGCGGGGGTGACAGCGATCAGCAGGGCGAGCGGCATCCAGCGCAGCAGTCTGAACATGTGTTTCCTCTTGCGGTTGACCGGTGGCGCGACAGTTACGGCGGACAGGTGCCAGGCACAAGCCCCCAATTGTACATGCGCGGCCGGATGCTGTCAAGCCGGGCCAACGGGTCAGTCCCAGCGGCGGAGGTTCTGGATCAGCAGCCGGCGGGTCAGCCAGTCCAGGAAACGTTCCGTGGCGATGTTCATCCCGATCCGGCAGTTGGGGGCCTGGCTCTCGTCCACCACCGTGAAGCCCTCCTCGCTTACCCGCACGTGGGCAGCCCTGGTCCTGACCAATTCCTCGCCGGTGAGCGCCATCGCCACCGCGACCGGGTCGAACAGGGTCGGGTGGCGGCCGAAACGGTCGATCGACCAGAGGGTGTAGAGCCCGCCGATCGCATCGGTGAGCGGGCTGTTCCGCTGCTGGAGCTGCAGCCGTCGCTGCTCGTCGAACTTGACCATGGTGGTCACATCCAGCCCGGCCAGGGTGATCGGCGCCCCGCTGGTCATGAATTTTTGCGCGGCCGGGACATCGGCCACCACGTTCCACTCCGCGCTCGGGCGCGGGCCCTGGTCATAGCCCATGTAGAACGAGCCGAACATCGCGTAGACCTGCTTGACCAGTTTCCAGGCCGCGGGGTCCTGATCGATCACATCCCCGAGGTTGGTGACCGGCCCGACCGAGATGATGGTCACCTGGTGGGGGTAGCGCCGCAGGGTCTCGATGATGAACTCCGCGGCGGGCTTTTCGACCGGTTTCACCCGCTCGAACCCATCTCCCCAGTGCAGCTGGGGCGGAACTCCATCGTTCGGACGGGTCGGGCGGCCGACCGCCACCGGGATCCCCTCCTGGCCCGCCTCCCAGAGCATCCGGCAGGCGACCCGGCCACGGGCCGCGGTCGGGCCATCGCCGACCGTGATCCCCAGCACCTCGAACTCCGGGCTGCACTGGATCAGGGCGTGGGCGAACGCATCATCGATGTCCCCGCCCAGGTCGGTGTCGAAAATGATCTTCATCCGCTGGCCCTGGGCCGCGGCGGAACCGCCCAGGATGAGCATTAGCATTGCCAGCAGGGTCAAGAGCTTGCGGGTCACGGGCTCCTCCTTCGGGGGGACTTATTTCAGGTGCCGGTCGAAAAATTTCACCAGTTCCTCGAACATCTCCAGGGTCAGGGCATGCTCGCCGGCCGGGCGGTAGGCCACCAGGTTCTCCGGGGCCCCGGCCCGCGCATAGGCCGGGCGGGCCTTGTCCAGCAGCTCCTGCACGCCCTCTTTCGGCATCCCGATGTCCTCGGTCGGCGCGGCGATGAAATACGGCCGCGGGGCCTGGGAGGCCACCAGGTCGCCCTGGTCGAAGTACAGCAGGAGGCGCGGCACCCACCAGTAGTGCCCGTGGTAGCCGGTGTCGCCGGTCTCGAGCATCTGGCGCAGGCTGCCCACTCCGCCGCAGAGCGGGGCGGCGACAGCGAAGCGTGGGTCGATCGCGGTGGTGTAGAAGGTGGTGATCCCGCCGAAACTCATCCCGGTGCAGCCGATGCGCTGCGGATCGACATCCGGCCGGCGGGTGAGGTAGGTCGGCCGCCTGGCGGATCTCATGGGCGAGCTGGCCCTGGGCGTGGAAGCCCTCGATCAGGGCGGCCTTGCTGAGCTTGTCGCCATCGCGGCCGCGGTCGCCCAGCCCGCGCTGGGTGAGCGCAATGGTCAGGTAGCCGCGGCGGGCCAGCTCGGCGGCCCAGCCCAGGAAACGGGTGTGCGGCTCGGGGGGCGTGGCAAACCCCAGGCCGACATACTGCCCATCGCCGAACTGCTCGGTGGTCTCGGAGAAACGGTCCCCGTTGGTGCCGGACAGGACAATCACCGCCGGCAGCGGGCGGTCGCCGGCATCCAGCGGCTTGCAGACAAAGGCCGGGACCTCCTCGCCGAAGAGGGTCGGCCAGCGCACCTCCTGGCGGGTGAAGCCCTGGAACCGCTCGATCTTACCCTCCACCGGGGCGACATCCGGCGCGGCGGGATGGATGTTCAGCACCTCGCAGAGCTCCTCGGCCATGGTCGCGGGCACGGGCGGGGCATTTTGAGCGACCTTGCGGTAGAACTCATCCCAGAGCGGCACCGGGGCCCCGTAGACATGCTCCACCAGCCCGGTGGCGACACTGATCTTATGAGCGTAAGGCCGCGACTGGTCGAACCTTCCGCTGTCGGCCACCGCCGGGGCGGGCAACTCGCGCCAGGCGCAGCGCTCGGGGTGGGCCAGCGCCATCACCGCGGCCAGATCGGCGATGTTGAACGGCTCATCCATGTTCCAGCGGTTGGTCATCATCAAGAGGTGCAGGTAGTCGCCCAGCGGGCTGACCCCCCTTAAGTTTCTGGCGCTGTGGTACTTGGTCTGGAACATCACGTTGTTGCCGTTGGGGATGTACCGCAGCCGCACTCCCGAGGCGAACAGCACCCGCATCGCCTCCAGGTCGCCCATCGCGTTGTGCTCGCCCGGAGCGCCGGCGGGCCAGTCCGCCCCGCCGATCCAGGCGAACACCACCCGGTCCCTGATCGAGGGGTCGAGCAGGATCGCCGAGGCCAGGTTGGTGGCCGCGCCGAGGCCCAGCACCACCAGCTGGCGGCTGTCCTGGGCCTTGGCCCGCTCGATGATGAAGCGCGCGGCGGGGGAGTCCACCGGCCGGCCCGGGCCGGGCAGGGGATGGTCCGCCCCGCGCAGCACCGGGATGCCGCCGGTCCCGGCCAGCCCGATCAGCGTGTGGAACTCGCGGAAGTTGTCCTCCAGGGTGCCGGGGCCATCGTGCACCGCGGTGAAGCCCTCGAGCTCGAAATATTCGGGCGAGAACAGGGCGTAGGCGATCGCATGCTGGTCATCGCGCTCGCAGGCGGCATCGCTGTCGATGATGATCCGCAAGGGGGCCGCGGCCGCGGGAAGGGCCAGGGCCAGGAGCAGCAGCAGGACCAGCGGGGCCGTCAGGCGGCCGGGGAGGGTGGGGCGCATGGTGCCTCCGGGCGGAGGTGGCGTGAAACCGACTCGCTGTTCGAGACCTCGGATTGAATCAGGAAAAAGTTCCGGAAAGTGGAAGGGGGGATGGGGGGAAAGCATCCCTGGCGGGAGGGCGGAAATCCCGACCAATGGGATTTCCGTCCTCCCGCCGGAACAACCGGCCTTTGTTGTCAAATCGGCATGAAAGCAACTCCCGGCCCGCGGGCAACGCCCTGTCAGGCCGGGAGAATGGTGGCACGGCTTTCGGCGCCTCGGGCGCTCAGTTCAGTTCCTTGATCTTCAGATTGCGGAACGCGACCTTGCTGCCCGGGCCCCAGCTCTCGCCGGGATGGACCTGGATCGCCAGGTGGCCCTTGACCTCCGGGAACCGGGTCTTGCCATCGATCAGCTGGTCTTGGAAGTCGGTGATCAGCTGGTCGCGAATCCAGACCTGGATCCGCGGCGGCTGGCCCTCGATCCGCACCCGCACCGGGTTGAAATCCGAGGGGTCCCAGTAGCTGAAGCCCTGGAAGTTGTGCTGGTAGAAGCCGCCCGGACCGTGGATCGCCCCGACTTCGCCGGTGGGACGGAAGTCGAGGGTCACCTGGTACATCTGGCCCTCCGGCAGGATGCGCATGAAAAAGCCGGTATCGAGTGGCCAGGTGCACATCACCTCGCCGTAGAGCTCGTAATCACCATAAAGCTTGTCGGTCACCAGCAGGCCGCCCTTGCCCGGCGGGTCCTGGTCGCCGACAATCGCTCCATCCTGGATGATCCACTTGCCGAAACCCTCGCCCTCCATCTCGTCGAACTTATGCCAGCCTGTCAGGGTCTGGCCATCGAAGATCGAGACGAAGCCATCCGCGTCGGCAACGGCCGCGGGAGCCTGTTCCTCCCGGGTGCAGGCGGGGCCCATGGCGGTCATCGCCAGCAGGCAGAGGGCCGGCAGGGCGCCGATCAGCCTCTTCATCGTGATGCTCCCTTCAATAGAGGTGGCGGGGCCGCTAGTTCAGCTCCTTGACCATCAGCTTGCGGAAAGCGACCTTGCTGCCCGGACCCCAGCTCTCACCCGGGTGGACCTGGATCCCGATGCTGCCCTTGACCTCCGGGAAGCGCGGTTTGCCATCGATCAGGGTGTCCTGGAAGTCGGTGATCAGCTTGTCCCGGATCCAGATTCTGACCCGCGGCGGCTGGCCCTCGATCCGCACCCGCAGCGGGTTGAAATCCGAGGGGTCCCAGTAGCTGAAGCCCTGGAGGTTGTGCTGGTAGAATCCGCCCGGGCCATAGACCGCGCCGACCTCGCCGGTGGGGCGGAAGTCGATCGTGATCTGGTACATCTGGTGCGAGGGCAGGATCCGCAGGAAGTAGCCGCTGTCGAGCGGCCAGGTGCACATCACCTCGCCGTAGAGCTCGTAGTCACCATAAAGCTTGTCGGTGACCAGCAGGCCCCCATGGCCGGGCGGGTCCTGATCGCCGAAAATCGCTCCATCCTGCACGTACCACTTGCCGGCCGGCTCGATGCTGCCGGAGCCGAACTTGTGCCAGCCCGCGAGGGTCTTGCCATCGAAGATCGGGGTAAAGCCGCTCAGGTCGGGCGGCTGCTCCTGGGCCAGGACCGGCCGCTGCAGCAGGGCCGCCGCCAGCAGGGACAGCCCCAGGCAGATGCCGAGAATTTTTCTCATCGTGCGACTCCAGTCGGGAAAGCGCCCCGGAAGGCGGTGGCTACTTGAGCTCCTTGATCATGATCTTGCGGAAGAGCACCTTGCTGCCCTTCTTCCAGTTCTCGCCGGGGTGGACCTGGATCCCGAGCACGCCTTTGGCCGGCACCCGCTCCTTGCCCTCGACCATCACATCGGTGTAGTCGTTGGCCGGGTACTCGTTGATCCAGACCTGGATCCGCGGCGGCTGGCCCTCGATCCGGGCGCGCACGACATTGAAGTCGTAAGGGTTCCAGTAGGTGAAGCCGGTGTCGCAGGCGGCGATCATCCCCCCGCCGCCGGGGACATACAGCGCGCCGATCGTGCCCTCGGGCCGGTGGTCGATGGTCACCTGGTAGCTGAGCACATTGGGCTGCACCCGCAGGAACAGGCCGCTGTCCTGGGGATAGGTGGTCTTGACCTCGGCGTAGACCTCAAAATCGCCGTACTCGCCATCGGTGACCAGCAGGCCGCCCTCGCCCTCGGGGAACTGGTCCCCGGCGATCGCGCCATCGCGGACTTCCCACTGGCCGTGCTCGTTGTAGGAGGTGAGCTTGTGCCAGCCATCGAGGGTCTGGCCATCGAACAGCGAGGTGAAGCCGGTCAGGTCCACCTGCGGCTTTTCGGCGGCGATCGCCGCGGAGAAGCTCAGGCACAGGCAGAAGGCGGTGACAGTTAGGACAAGAGATTTCATCGGTCTTACCCCCGGGAAGCGGTGACTGGTGCGGACAGCCGACTGCGGAAGGTAAAGCTGTTTCTATGATGATAGCCCGCTCCGGGCGTTCGCGCAAGCTTCCCATTGATTTTGCGGGCGGGGGATGCTATATCAGCAGGGCGGGGCGCGGAAGATCATCGGAACGGGGCCGCACCGCCCTTGCGACAGATCGGGCGCTCGGAAAGGCGACATCTCATCCACCATCAGGGGGCCGTTCAATGAACAGAACGTTGCCGGTTGTGCCGTTGCTCATTCTGCTGACTGTCGCCGGGCTGGCCGCGGCCGGACCGCAGTACCTGACCGAGCTGCGCCTGGCCGGCTACAGCCTGATCCCGGCCCCGCAACTGGTCGAGCTGGCCGGGGATGAGGTCGTGGTCGACCGTTCCTGGAAGGTCGAGGCCCCGGCTACGGCGGCTTTCGCCGCCTCCTGGCTGGCGGAGAAAGCCCACGAGCTGCATGGCTTGGGCTTCCGCGCCGATGGCTCCGCGCGGATTGTCCTGCGGATCACCCCCGGCGCGGTGGGAGCGGGCCCCGCCGCCGAGTGCGCCGACCAGGCCTACCGCCTGCGGATCGCCCCCGGACTGGTGGAGATTTCCGGCAACAGCCCGGCCGGGCTGTTCCACGGGGTCCAGAGCCTGCTGCAGCTCCTGCGGCCGCGACCCTCGGGCGGGTTCTCGCTCCCGGCGGGGACCATCACCGACTGGCCGGACCTCAAGCTGCGTTTTGTCCACTGGGACACCAAGCACCATCAACTGCGCCCCGAGGCCCTGCACCGGCTGATCGACTGGCTGGCGCTGTTCAAGGTCAACGCGGTCGGGTTCGAGCTGGAGGACAAGTACGAGTATCCCCGCCATCCGGTGATCGGCGCTCCCGGGGCTTACACCAAGGCCGAGATGCAGGAGCTGACCGGCTACGCCCTGGAGCGCGGCATCCAGCTGGTCCCGGTGATCCAGTCTCCGGCGCACATGGCCTATGTGCTCAAGCACCCGGAGTTCGCCCACCTGCGCGCCGATGGCAGCAACTACCAGGCCTGCATGTGCGATCCCGCGGCGCTCGAGCTCATTTTCGACATGTACCGCGACATGATCGAGGCCACTCCCGGGGTGGAGTATTTCCACGTCTCCACCGATGAGATCTACTACGCCGGGATCTGCGACAAGTGCCAAAAGCAGCGTCCCTACAATGACCAGAACCGCAGCCTGGCCTGGGCCGAGTTCGCGGTCAAGGCGCACGAGTTCCTGAAAGGCCAGGGAAGGCGGATGCTGGCCTGGGTCGAATATCCGCTGCTGCCCGAGCATATCGCGATGCTGCCGCCCGACCTCATCAACGGGGTGATGGGCTCGGACCCGGAGTTCCTCGATGCCCAGCGCAAGATCGGGATGCGCCAGCTGGCCTACACCTCGATGCAGGGGGCGGAGCTGCTGTTCCCCAACTACCTGCCCGCCGACTACCGCGGCCGCCGCAGTCGCGGCCGGGTGGAGGAGGCGGCGGAGGTGGTCCGTCTCGGGCTGGCCCAGGGCGCCCAGCCGATCGGCTCGTTCGCCGCGTTCTGGGATGACTCCGGGCTGCACGAGGAAACCGCCTGGCTGGGCTGGGTCACTGTCACCCAGTATGCCTGGAGCCACCGGTTCCCAACCCCCGAGCAGACCATCGCCGATTTCATGGATGTGTTCTACGGCCCCGCGGCCCCGGAGCTGACCGAGGCCTACCGGCTGCTGATCGAGGGCGCGCGGTTTTTCGAGGAGGGCTGGGACCAGGTGGAGTCCACCGAGCGGCCCCGCGCCTATGGCAACTCCTCGGGCAAGGGGATCGGCGGGCAGCGCGAGGACCTGAAGCTCGACCCGCCGCCGCTGCCCGCCCCGGACCGGCTGGGGGTGGAGCCGGTCTATGGCGGGCGCTATCGCGAGCTGGCGGCCCGGGCGCGGGCGGTCCAGCCCGGCAATGACCGCCTGGTGGAACTGCTCCAGCGGGCGCTGACCCGGGTCGATCGCAACCGCTACAACCTGGAGGTGCTGCTGTCGATCGCCGGGCTCGAGCGCAGTTTCATCCGCACTGTCCTGGAGCTGGAGGCCGCCGAGCAGTCGCTGGTCGCCGCGGCCGGGGCCGATGCCCGAGGCGATCACGGAAGGGCGGTGGCGCATCTGGTCGAGGCCGGCCGGCAGGTCCGTGAGCTGGAGGACTGGAGCGCCTGGAACTGGAGCGAGCTGACCCGGGTCTGGGAGAAGAGCCGCTATCCCAAGGGCCAAAGTGTCGATGGCCGCGAGTTCCTGCACGTGATGGACGATGTCAAGGACCATTTCGCCGACCGCCGGCCGGGGCTGGACTACATGCAGGCCCCGTTCCAGCGCATCGGGCTGCCGCAGTGGCGCAAAGAGCTGGCCGGGATCATCCGCGCCTATGCCGCCCGGCATGGGGTGCCGGTGCGCGCACTGGAGGAAGTCCGCCTGGAGGATTGAGCACTGTCCGGCCGGCGGGTTGACCGCCGGCCCCTCCCAACCTGTCGGAGGCCGTGATGCAAACTCCTGTCCCCATCCGGATGCTGTCGGCCGCGCTCCTGCTGCTGGCCGCGAGCCTCGGCCCGGCGCCCGGGCCTACACCCCCTCCGCGGAGAACCTGGATGCCCGTCAGTGGTTCCAGGATGCCCGTTTCGGGATGTTCATCCACTGGGGGGTCTACAGCCTGCTCGGCCGCGGCGAGTGGGTGATGAACCAGGAAAACATCCCGATCGCCGAGTACGAGCAGCTCCCGCCGCAGTTCAACCCGGTCAAGTTCGATGCCGACCGCTGGGTGCTGATGGCGAAAGATGCCGGGATGCGCTACATCACGATCACCAGCAAGCATCACGATGGGTTCGCGATGTTCGACAGCAAGGTCTCGGACTATGACCTCATCGACCGCACCCCGTTCAAGCGCGACGTGCTGAAAGAGCTGGCTGAGGCCTGCAGTCGCCACGGCCTCAAGCTGTTTTTCTACCACTCCCAGCTCGACTGGCGCCACCCGGACTATTTCCCGCGCGGGACGAGCCTGGCCCATGGCCGCCCCGAGAGCGGCGACTGGCAGCGTTACCTGGACTACCTGGATGCCCAGCTCACCGAGCTGCTGACAGGCTATGGCCCGATCGGCGGGATCTGGTTCGATGGGATGTGGGAGCATCCCCAGGCCGACTGGCGGCTGGAGCGGACCTACGGCCTGATCCACCGGCTGCAGCCCGCGGCGATGGTCGGCAGCAACCACCACGTCACCCCATTCCCGGGCGAGGACTTCCAGATGTTCGAGAAGGGCCTGCCGGGCCAGGACCCGTTCAACAAGGGCTCGGGGATTTCCGAGGAGCTGCCGCTGGAAACCTGCGAGACGATCAATACCTCCTGGGGCTACCACGAGCACGACCGCTGCCACAAGTCCCCCCGCGAGCTGGTGCATTACCTGGTCCGCGCCGCCGGGATGGGGTCCAACTTCCTGCTCAATGTCGGCCCCCGGCCGGATGGCACGATCCAGGAGGAGCACCTCAAAGCCCTGGCGAAAGTCGGGGAGTGGCTGCGGGAGTACGGGGAGACGATCTATGGCACCCGTCGCGGGCCGTTCCCTCCCTCGAGCTGGGGGGCCTCCACCCGCCGGGGAGAGCGGGTGTTTGTCCACCTGCTGGAACCCGATCCGGTGGTGATCCTGCCGGAAGCGGGGGTGAAAGTGATCTCCGCTTTCTTGCGCGATGGCACGCCGGTGGAGTTCGCGGCCACCCCGCACGGGACAATCCTCCGGCTCCCGCCGCAGGCCCCGCGCGGGGAGTTCGACACGGTGGTGGAGTTGCGGGTCGAGTGAATAGCAGGGGGCCGGCGCGGGAAGCCCGGAGTCTACGGCAGGGGCGTCCGGCCGGACGCTCCAACAATCCCATCGATCCCGATGAGGTCCTGCATAACTTGAGGTTGCAGAAGCACAGCCCGTAATCCCTTGTAGGGGCGGGGCATGCCCCGCCCCTACCGGCTAATCCCAACCTGGGTGGCAGGAAGTTCTGTCTTGCGTTGAGGGCGCAAACGCCTTTGGGCGGATGGGCAGGGTCTTCGGGCCGCGGCTGGAGGTAAGGGATAGCGGTGCAATTGCCGCGTAATTTCCATCGTGGCAGCCATGGAATGCCGAAGCCCGGCAGGCCATGGCGTTGCAGCGCCACGGTATCATGCGGGCGCGAAACGCGGCGACCTCAAAAGGAGCGATTGACTCCCGCAGGCACACCGCTGCCAATTGAAGAGCTGATAGCTTATTCAGCTTCGCGGCCTTGGCTTCAAGAGACTCTTGCTACTTCTGGTCACAGAAGGAGAAAAATCCGAAGGATTTAGGGGATAAAGAAGAAGCTGGGGCTTCCCCTCCCGCTGCGCAGGCGCGGAACGAAGCCGGCGCCAGGCTCATTCCGGCCGGGACGGGTCGCCCGGCCCCCCGCCGGAGCGGCCGCGCCGGGTGAGCGCCAGCAGAATCACCGACTGCGCCAGCACATAGCCCGGCCAGGCGGCCAGGATGATCACCCCGAACACCCGGATCAGCCTTCCCAGGTACAGGCGCTCCCCGCGGAAGAACACCAGGTAGCTGATGATGACCGCTCCGCCCAGGACATAGGTCAGCACCCGGCGGGAGAGCGCCCGGACGCGCCGGGCCAGCTCCTCCTCGCGCTGATCGCGGGCCAGGGAGGGCAGGCCCTCGGTGGTGAACAGCTTGAAATTGCCCAACAGCAGGTTGCCGATGATCAGCGCCAGGTTCAGGCAGTAGAGCGACAGGGAGAGCGCGGTGGAAACGCCGGCCAGCTGCAGCAGCGGCCAGGCGAGCAGCGCCGCCAGACCGAGCAGCAGGTTCAGCCGGGCGAAGCTGCGCAGGCTGGACATCCGGGCTCCGGGGGTAAGCAGGGACAGCAGTCAGTGGCGTAATCGGTCCAAGCATTGTAGCATGGCATCGGCCGAGGGTCAAGCGCGCCAGGCGCACGCCCTCAGCCGGCGCGACTCGCGGCGCTCCCGGCCGAGTGGTCCGCGCCGGCCGGAAGCAGCGCCAGGTAGAGCCAGAGCCAGCGGAAGTTCATCAGGTCGACATTCAGCCCCAGCACCGCGAACCCGGCCAGACCGGCCGGCAACGCCGCCTGTCGCATCGCGATGGCGGGGTCGCCCGCGGCGGGCGGCACTCGCAGCTCACAGCTCATCCTCCCGCGGGGTGTCCACCAGGCACTCGGCATACTCGCCCACCCGCCGGCCGTTGATCGTCAGGTCCGCGGTCAGCACCTCCCGCCCCCCGGGCGCGCCCTCCAGCCGCTGGAGGATAAACGGAACCGCCACCTGCTGGCGCGGCCCCACCGTGAACTCCTGGAGCGGCTCGCCGCAGGCCAGGCTCTCCGGGTAACGCAGCCGCACCCGGACAGTCGCCGGTCGCCAGAGGTGGTTGCGCAGGCGCAGCTCCACCCGGAAGGTTTCGCCTGGCCGCACTTCCTGACGGTAGGGATAGAGCCGGCACCACTGGTAATCCATCCCGAAACCGGGATCGGGCTGCGCGATCAGCCCGGTCATCACCTCCCGCAGCTCGAGCGCCCAGCCCCGGAACTCCTCCAGGTCGGCGCGGGATGGCGCGTACTCCTCGGTGTGGGCCGGGCAGACCAGGTCCGGGCCATACTCGAGCATCTTTTCGGCGCAGATGATGAAGCCGCCATCCAGTTGGTAGATGTTCTGCGGCACCAATGGCCCATTGCGGGGCTGGTCCGGGTGGAGCTTGTTCCAGGTGTTGTCGCCGGTGAACATCACCTTCCTGCCGTCGATCGTGGCCATCAGCCCCTGGTGGTACTCGGTCTGGCCGGGCAAGTAGCAGAACTGCAGCTCGTACTCGTTCCAGCGGATCGTCTCGCCATCGTGCAGCACCCGGTCGGCGCGGATCGGGAAGGGCAGCAGGCAGGGCAGGCGGAAACGCTCCGGGTGCTCGAACACCTCCAGCATGTTCCGGTAGATCCAGCGCTCCGGGACATCGCCGTGCAGCAGCTCGTACACCCGGTAGTTGTGATCATCGTGATAGTGGCTGAAGCTCACCGCCGAGATGCGCCGCACCCCGGCCTTGCCCTTGAAGTCCCAGAGCCGCTGCAGGTCGACATAGCCGTAGTCGTAGATGAAAGCCTCGCCGCTGTCGGAGGTGATCGCCCAGCTGGTGCCGCCGATGAACCAGAGGTGGGGCAGCACCTGGCGCACGCTGTCGGCCTGGCGGTGCAGCTCGTTGGGGATCAGCATCCCGCGAAGTTTGGCGTAAACCTGGCGGTTGGCCTCGATCGCCTCCCGCGGGCGCTCGACCGGCTCGCCATGGGCGGGCAGCAGCAGCGCGGGCTTCCTCGGCCAGCACCCGCTCGAACGAGCTTTCCGAGGCCTCGATCCCCTGGGTGAAGCCGTAGTAGTCCCAGTGCAGGTCGAACCAGTTGTTGACCAGGCCCGCGCCGGCGATCAGGTCGCCGCTGAACACCACCCGGCGGCCATCGATCGTTGCGGCGTAGGAGACCGCCCCCTGGCTCGAGCCCGGGGTGTCGATCACCCGGAACTCGATCCCCTGCCAGTCGAAGCTGTCCCCGCCGGAGACCTGGCGGTCCACCGGGATGCTGCGGCGGATGGTGTTCCAGTGGGAGCGGCAGTCGTAGTTGATGTCGAGCTGGACTGTCCGCCAGAACTCCTCGGCGGCCACGAAGTGGCGGGCCTCGGCGGCCGGGACAGTGACCGGGAATGGCAGGCTGTCCAGCTCGCACAGGCCCTGGACCTGGTCGCGGTGGTGGTGGGTGGCCAGCACCCGCTCGACCGTGGCGATCCCCAACTCCTTCAGGCGACCCATGACCTCGCCCGAGCCGAAATCCACCAGCAGCGCCCGGTCACCCTGGCGCACGATGTAAACATTGCTGCAGTCGCGGTACAGGAACAGGTTGTCGCTCAGGGTGCGCAGCTCGCCGCTGGGGACAAAATCCCGGTCGTGGCGGCGCAGGCTGTCGGAGGGGAAACCCTCCAGGGCGCGGACCGCGGTGGCCGGGGCGGGGGCTGTCGCGGGATCGCCGCAGGCGAGCAGGCACAACAGCAGGACCGGCAGCAGCCGGAAACGGCGGGTCTGGGTGATCAGCATCCGGTTTCACCTCCGATGGGGTGAGGATTGTCGCGCGGGGAGCGATGACCCGGGCGCGAGGCCCCGGGGGGGCCTGACTGCCGGTACAAATTAAATCCGCCGGTGACGAAACGCCATCCCGCCGGCGAGCAGCGGGATCACCGGGAGGCGATTGCATCCTGGGGGGCGTTTGACTATATTTACTCGAAACCGGCCGGAAAATCCACTCCCCGCGCATCCGCAATCGAACGGAGGCCGCCTTGAGAAGAATCAGCACGCTCTGGGGCAATGTCTTCAAACAGGAGACCTCCAAGCGGACCCTGCTCGCCACCCTGAGCCGGATCCCGGTGTTCCTTGGGATGTCCAAGACCGAGCTGCGGCTGATCGAGAAGATCGTCTACCTGCGCAACTACCACGAGGGCGAGGTGATCTTTGTCGAGGGCGAGCCGGGGGCCGGGATGTACATCATCGAGAGCGGGAAGGTGCGGATCTGCCTGGGGCCCCACACCGATGAGGAGCACGAGATCGCGCTGCTGGAGCAGGGGGACTTTTTCGGCGAGCTGGCGCTGATCGACGACCATCCGCGGTCGGCGACCGCGGTGGCGCTGATGCCCACCCGGCTGGTGGGCTTCTTTCGCTCCGACCTGATGTCGATCATCAACCGCAGCCCGCGGATGGGAGTGCGCATCCAGCAGAACATGCTGCAGATCCTGGTGCGCCGGTTGCGGGTCACCGACCAGAAGCTCACCGAGGCCTACGATGCGCTGCAGCGGCTGGAAGCCGAGCGGCGGCTCGAGGGCGGCGGTTCCCCCGAGGTCCGGGTGGAGCAGGAGCGGCTGCGCCAATGAATACCATCCTGCAACGCAAGGACGAGCCGCTGATCTTCCGCCCGACCTTCAGGCTGATCTCCCTGGCGGTGATCATCCTGCTGCTGATCTGGGTGCTGCTCTGGATCCCGGGGATGCTCTCCTCGTTCCTGATTACCCTGATCCTGATGTTCGCGCTCGGTCCCTCGGTGGACTATTTCGAGCGGCGCGGAATGGACCGGGCCTGGGCGATCGCCCTGATGATGGGGCTGATCGTCGCGGGGTTCGTGCTGCTGGCCATTCTGCTGAGCCACACCGTGGCCGGCGGCTACCAGGACCTGGTCGCCCGGATGGATTCCTACGCCGAAATGTTCTCCAGCGAGATCCAGCACCGGGCCGATGAGCTGGAACGGCGTTTCGGCCTGGGGAGCTACAACCTCAGCGAGCGGGTGATCGGCTACTTGCAGGAGCTGATGCGCGGGCTGCTGCTGATGACCGGGGCCACGTTCGGCACGATCCTGACCTGGCTGGGCGTGGTGCCGGTCATGCTGTATTTCATGCTGCTGGATGGCCACCGGATCAAGAAGGCCATGATCGGGATGCTGCCCAACCGCTATTTCGAGATGAGCCTGAACATCCACCAGAAGATCATGATGATTGTCGGGGGATTCATCCGGGCCAAGATGTTCGAATCGCTGGTGGTCGGACTGTGCGCCCTGGGCGGGTTCCTGCTGGTGGGCTTTTTCTACGAGCCGCTCAACTATGCGATCTTCCTGGCCTTCATTGTCGGGATCACCAACATCATCCCCTACCTCGGCCCGGCGATCGGGGCCCTGCCGCCGCTGTTCGTGGCGATTGTCCAGTACGTGCTGATGCCCCAGTTCCCGGAGCTGGGCGGCTCGCTGGAGACCGCCCCGAACTGGATGCCGGTGATCATCGTCGCCAGCTCGGTGGCATTCGCCCAGATCGTGGACAATGTCTACCTGATCCCGGTGACCCTCGGCCGCTCGGTGGATGTCCATGCCCTGGTGGTGCTGATCGCGATCATCCTCGGCTTCGAGATGCTCGGAGTGACCGGGATGATCATCTCGATCCCCCTGGCGAGCATCCTGCAGACCCTGGTGTTCGAGATCGCCGCCGGGATCCGCCACTTGCGCCACTAAGCCTTTCGGGGGCGAGCCACGCCTGCCGTGGCGCCCCCCGCCTGCCGCCCGTTCCGCTGTCGCCCTGGCCGCATCCACCTTCAGTCTCCGGGAGTATCGCCATGCGCCGAATGGCCTGCCCCTTGCTGCTCTGCCTGCTGCTGGCCCTGACAGTCCCCGCTTCCGCCGCCCCGATCCCGGAGCGCCTGCGGCTGGCCGCCTCGCCGGACAGCCTGTTGTCGCCCTTTACCGGCTACACCCGCGCCCACTGGATCGAGATCGCCGGACGGCTGATCGCCGGGTTCCTGCCCTACTTCGATCCCGTCAGCGGGATGCCCGACTTCCGCGGCACCGAGGCCGAAAGCGGCCACTTCCGCTATACCCCGGGTTTCAAGAGCGAGTCCAGCAATGCGTTCGGCCGGACGATGATCCTGGTTGCCCTCTACTGCGCCGGCGCCGGGACCGACACGGTCCCCGGCTATCAGGGCAGCATCTGCCGCCCCTACCTCACCGGGATTATCCACGGCACCGATCCCGCCGATTCTTTGTACTGGGGGCCGGTCGCGCCCTACGATGCTTTCGGCAGCGAGCTGGCCCAGGCGATCATGTCCGCCCCGCAATTTTTCTGGGACCCGTTGACCAGGCCGCAGCAGGACCGGCTGGCCGAGTGGATGAAGACCCTGGTGCACGGAGTGGGTTTCGAGTGCAACTGCTGGTACTTCAATACCGCCCCGGTGCCGGTGCTGGAGCGCTACGGCTACGACTACGACCGCGGCTACATCACCGAGCAGATGGAGCGGATGCTGAGCTGGTACTCCGGCGATGGCTTCTTCATCGATGGCGGGAACAAGGCCTGGGATTATTACAACTTCTGGGGTTTCCAGCTGTTCAACCTTTTCCACTTCCAGTACACCCCGGGCTGGCGGCAGCGGTTCGGGGCGCAGATCCGCCGGAGCACGGACCAGTTCATGCAGCATCTGCCTTATTTCTTCGGCGCCGATGGCGCCCCGGTGCCGTTCGGCCGCTCGCTGACTTACCGTTGGGCGGCGGCCTGCCCGTTGGGCAGCGCCGAGGCGGCCGGGTTGGGGAGCCTGCCGCCGGGCCAGGCGCGGAGGATCGCCTCGGGGTGCCTGCAATACTTCTGGGAGCAGGGGGCGATGAGCGAGAACGGGCTGCTGCAGCCGGGCTGGTTCGGGGCCAATGCGATTGTCGCCGAGCAGTACATCCACCGCGGAGCCCCCTACTGGGCCGCGGTGGGCTTCAGCCCGCTCTTGCTGCCGGAGGACCACCCCTTCTGGACCGCCCGCGAGGAACCCGCCCCGGCCGACACCCGCGATGAAATCCGGCTGATCCCCGGGGCGCAACTGGTGCTCAAGACCAATCGGCGCCGCGGGGAGGTCCGGCTCTACCCGATCGGCTCGCCGCGCCACTACCAGCCGACCTGGCAGACCGGGATCAAATACTACCAGCATGCCTACTCCAGCGCCCTGGGCTGGGCCGCCCCGGGCGAGGCCGGTCCCGAGCTCTCCCAGGGCCGCAGCGGGGTCTCGCTGGATGGCAGAACCTGGAGCTACCGTCACCAGCCGTCCCCGGTCTACCTGAGCGCCCGTCACAATGTCTCCACCTATTTCGCCGATCTGGGGAAAAAGGGCAGCGCCCGGGTGGTCACCAACACCCTGATCGGCCGGGATGGCGAGGCGTACGCGGTGTTCCACACCTACCCGGAGCCGCTCTACCTGCGGGTGGCCGGCTATGGGATCCCGGTGGCGCATCGGAGCGCTCCGGCCGGGGAGGAGTTGGAGCAGGATGGGACCCTGCTGCGGGTGAGCGCCGGGGAGTTCCAGAGCGTGCTGAAAATGGTGGAGGGCCCGGCCGGCAAACTGGAAACCATCCGTCTGCCGGCGCGCGAGGGCTGGAACCACTCGCACCTGTTCGGCGGGACAGGAGCCTGGCCGCAGTGGACCAGCCTGGAGAAAGTGCCTCCGAAAACCCTGGTGATCTTCTACACCGATGGCGCCCGGAGCGAGCGGCCGCTGGTCCCGGAGTTCTCGGTCGGCTCGGACCGGATGGAGGAGGGGCGCTGGGTCGGGTTCGAGGGGATGAAGAACCTGGTGGAGCTGTATTGAGGAGGCCCGGCCGGGTGGCAGTGCCGTTGATCCCCCTTACCAAAGGGGGAAACAGGGGGTTGTGTTTTTCAAGGCCGGCACGGGGGCCGGCGCTGCTACGGCAGATCAGAATAAACCCCCGGCAGCTGAGATGCCACCCCCCTCCAGGGGGGACTTGACCGCCTGCCACCCGACCAGTTGCCGCAAATCCACGGGCGAAGCGAGCACGGTCCCCCCTGGAGGGGGGTGGCCACGATGAAATCGGGGCCGGGGGGTGTCAATCCAAGGTGCCGGGGCGCCGCAACGGCTCTTTGCGCCACTTTCCGCCCTCCCCCCGGAACACCAAGGAAAGGGGGCCGCACCGACCGGTGGGGCCCCCTTGGCATTTCGTGGCAGGATCGGCTTACTTGAACCGCACCTGCGGGTTGTCGCCGTACTCGATTGCCACCGGGCGGCCGCCATTGGTGATCGACAGCCGGCCGGCCTCGATCACCAGCTCGTTGTAGGCGCTGTTGGCCGGGGTGGCGAGGATCCCCTCGCGGTCGATCGCCTCGATCTCCGCCCGGCGGGCTTTCAGGGCCTGGGCCTCGCTCCCGGACCCGGCGGCTTCCACCCGCAGCGCGGCGCGGATGATGTTCTCCACCGAGCGGTGGCCATAGCCGACCGGCACCTTGGCCTTGCCGCCCATCTCCAGCAGCTTGAAGTAGTCCGGGCTGATCTCGTTGTAGTAGGAATCGCCCTCATCCGCGCCCTTGACAACGTAGCTGTGCTTGACCCCGCGGTACGAGTCGTCGTGGATCAGCAGGCCGCCATCCTTCTGTCCGCGGCAGAACATCACCAGTCCCTGATTGTTGCCGCCGGGAGCGACATTCGGATATCCCATCCCGTTGAGCACCGCCAGGCAGGCCCCGTTGTTCCAGAGCACCCGGCCATCGGTCCAGAGGAAGCCCTTTTTCCCGTTGGGATAGGCCTCCTCGATCCCGTAAACCGACACCTCCACCGGCAGCAGGCCGGTGATGAACGCCACCAGGTCGACATAATGGCAGCCGACATAGGTGAACATGTCCGAGTTCTCGGAGGTGCACCAGTTCTGGAAATTGGAGTTGCGGTAGTACCAGGGCTCGATCAGGCTGGCGGAGCCCAGCCGGAACTCGCCTAAATCGCCGTTGCGGTAACGGCCGCGGGCGATCAGCGAGCGGTCATCGAACCGCTTGTGGTACTCGACCCCGATGAACAGCCCCTTTTCGTGGGCCAGCCTTTCCAGTTCCACCGCCTGCTGGTACTTGAGCACCAGCGGCTTGACCACCAGCACGTGCTGGTCCAGCTCGAGGGCGGCCTTGACGATCGGGTAATGCAACTGGTCCGGGACCGCCACCACCGCGATGCTGCGCTTCGGGGCCTCGGCCAGGGCCTGGCGATAGAGGTCGGGGAAATTCTGCTGCGGATCGACCTGGCGGAAATCCGGGACCGGCCGGAAGCCCTGGCCCGGGAAAGCCTTGTTCAGGAACTCGCTCTCGGCCAGTTTCTTGAGCGGCGCGCCGTTGAGGGCGTTGATCGTGATCTCGCCGATCAGGCCGATATTCTGCAGGTGGTAGAGCGTGGGCAGGATCTGGATCTCGGTGATCATCCCGCCGCCGATCAGCACCACCGGTGGCTGCTGGCAGTTCTGGGGCATGAGGCGTCTATCTCGTGTTGAGTGAAAGGATGCGAAAGACACGTAATTACCAGCCGGATCCGCTGCGTGGCTTGGCCATGGGACAAGGTCCTAAAGCTAATCGCTTCCGGCGGGGAAATCAAGTCCCGGCGGGAGGGCATTTTAGTTCCCCCGCAGGGGCCCCGGTGTTAAATTGCAGCCGCCGGCAAGGCCGAATCACCCCGGTGGGAGGAGAAAGCATGCTGCGATCCCTGGAACTCTGCCTGATGCTGCTGGCGCTCACCGCCGCCGCCGCCTTTTCCGCCCCGGCCCCGGGGCTCGAGGCCCGGGCGCGCCAGGAGGCCGCCCGCCTGCTGCCGCTCTACCGCGAGCTGCACGCCGCCCCCGAGCTGTCCTATTTCGAGCAAGAGACCTCCGCCCGCCTGGCGCTGGAGCTGAAGGCGGCGGGGCTGACTGTCACCCACCCGGTGGGCCGTTTCCCCGATGCCCGGCGCACCGCCTATGGGGTGGTCGGGGTGCTGGAGAATGGCCAGGGCCCGACCCTGCTGCTGCGCACCGACCTGGATGCCTTGCCGGTGGAGGAGAAAACCGGCCTCGAGTTCGCCAGCCGCCGGCGGATGGTGGATGTGGATGGCCAGGAGAAAGCGGTGATGCATGCCTGCGGCCATGATCTGCACATCTCGGTGCTGCTGGGCGCGGTGCGCGTGCTGGCCGGGATGAAAGACCATTGGCGGGGGACCCTGCTGGTGATCGGCCAGCCGGCCGAGGAGCGCGGCGGCGGAGCGCGGGCCCTGCTCGCCGATGGGCTTTACAGCCGCTGGCCGTCGCCGGATTTCGCCCTGGCCGAGCATGTCGATCCCCAGCTCGAGGCCGGGACAGTCGGCTGGTGCCCGGGCTATGCCATGGCCAATGTCGACATGCTGGACCTGACCGTCCGGGGCGTGGGCGCGCATGGAGCGATGCCGCACCTGGGCCGGGACCCGGTGGTGCTGGCCGCCCAGATCGTGCTGGCCCTGCAGACCATTGTCAGCCGCGAGGTCGATCCGATCGAGCCGGCGGTGGTGACAGTCGGCGCGATCCACGGCGGGACCAAGCACAACATCATCCCCGAGGAGGTGCAGCTCCAGCTCACCGTCCGCTCGTTCGATCCCGAGGTGCGGGAGCGGATCCTGGCGGCGATCGAGCGGATCGCGACCGGCACCGCCCGCGCCGCCGGGGTGACGGAGGATCGCCTCCCGGTGCTCAGCGGCGGCGAGGAGTTCACCCCCGCGCTCTACAATGACCCGGCCCTGGCCGAGCGGCTGGCCGCAGCGATGGCCCGCGAGCTGGGCGCGGAGCGGGTGGTGCGGATCAAGCCCCAGACCGGCGGGGAGGATTTCTCCGAGTATGGCCGCACCGGGCGCAAGGTGCCGATCTGCATGTTCCGGGTCGGCACCGGCGCGACCGGCGGCGATCCGCTGCGGCGCCCGGGGCTGCATTCGCCCGAGTATGCCCCCGCGGCCGAGCCGAGCCTGGCCGCCGGGATCCGCGCGATGTCCGCCGCTGCGCTGGAACTGCTCGGCCGCTGAACGCGATGCGACAGCCGGAGGTGTCCGAAAAGAAATCCACGAAGGACACGAAGAAACACCAAGAAAACCTTCGTGAACCTTCGTGTCCTTCGTGGAAAAATTCCTTCTAGAATTTTTCGTTAGTTCGATGCTGGAGCCATGATGAGCGAGCCGAAACCACTGCCCGCGGAGCTGACCCGCCTGGTCGAGGAGGGCCTGCCGGAGCTGCTGGAGTTCTACCGTCAGGCGCACGCCGCCCCCGAGCTGAGCTTTTTCGAGCGGGAGACCTCGGCGCGCCTGGCGGCCGGGCTGGAACGGGCCGGCTGCGCGGTGACCCGGCCGGTGGGCCGCTACGAGGGCAAGCATGCCGGGCGGCAGTGCTGGGGGGTGGTGGGCCTGCTGGACAATGGCGAGGGCCCGACCATCATGCTGCGCACCGACATGGATGCCCTGCCCTTGGAGGAACAGACCGGCGCGCCCTACGCCAGCCGGGTGCGGATGCCCGGAATCGATGGCCGGGAGCAGCCGGTGATGCATGCCTGCGGCCATGACCTGCACATGACCGTGCTGCTGGGGACAGCCCGGACGCTTTTCCGCTTACGCGACCATTGGCGCGGCAAGCTGCTGCTGGTGGGCCAGCCCGCCGAGGAGCACGGCTCCGGAGCGCGGGCCCTGCTGGCCGAGGGGCTCTACAGTCGCTGGCCATCGCCGCGGGCGGCCCTGGCCCTGCACACCCACCCGCTGCTGGAGGCCGGACAGCTCGGGTTCACCCCCGGGATCACCATGGGCAACATCGACATGCTGGACCTCACGGTCCGGGGGGTTGGGGCGCATGGGGCCACGCCGCACCTGGGCCGGGACCCGGTGGTGCTGGCCGCCCAGCTCGTGCTGGCCCTGCAGACCATTGTCAGCCGCGAGATCGATCCGGTCGATCCGGCGGTGGTGACAGTGGGCTCGATCCACGGCGGCAACAAGCACAACATCATCCCGGATCAGGTCAAGCTGGAGCTGACTGTCCGCGCCTTACGCGATGACACCCGCGAAAAGATCCTGGCGGCGATCGAGCGGATCGTGGTCCACACCGCCCGGGCCGCCGGGATCCCGGAGGAGCGCCTGCCGCTGGTGGAGCAGCTTCCGGAGGAGCATTTCCCCGCCACCTGGAGCGACCCGGCGCTTGCCGAGCGGGTGGCCGGAGCGTTCCGCGAGGCGCTGGGGGAGGACAATGTCCGGCAACTGCCCTCCAGCACCGGCGGGGAGGATTTCAGCCTCTACGGCCGCACCGCGGAACAGGTGCCGCTCTGCCTGTTCTGGCTTGGCACCGCCGCGCCGGGCTCGCCCCGCGAGGGATGTCCGGGCTGGCACTCGCCGCGGTTCCTGCCCGCGGCCGAGCCGGCCCTGCGCGCCGGGGTGACCGCGATGTCCGCCGCCGCGCTGCGGCTGTTCGATCAGCTCTGATCCTGAATCAACAAATGAAGAAAGAAACACAACCCCCGGTTTCCCCCTTTAGTAAGTGGGACTTAAAGCCGCAACAGACCGGCATTGGAGGGTGGCAACAGCTCTTGTCGCTTCGCTCGGGGCCTGATGGCGAAATCATTCACCCGGTTCCAGCAAGCTGCCGATGATCCCGCGTGAAACTTGCGAGAAAGTTTTGGAAAGTGGGAAAGGGGTCCGGGGAAAGGGAGAAAACTTTTTTCAAAAAGTTTTCTCCCTTTCCCCGGGAAATGTTTATTGTCGTCTGAGGGGGAGGGGAGCGCGATGCAACTGACTGTCCTGGGGAGCGGGACCCTGGTGCCGCTGATCGACCGGGGGCCCGCCGGCCATGCGGTGACAGTCGCCGGGCAGACCCTGCTGTTCGACAGCGGCGCGGGGACCCTCTGGCGGGCCAAGCGCAATGGGATCGCCTGGCAGGCGATCGACCATGTCTTCTATTCCCACTATCACCCGGACCATACCCTGGACCTGGTGAGCCTGCTGTTCGCCTCCAAGTACACCCCGGGCCAGGAGCGGCAGCGACCGTTGCACCTGTACGGCCCGATGGGGCTGGAGGAGTTCTGCCGGGGGCTGTGGCGGGTCTGGCCCGCGGTCGAGCCGCGACAGTTCGAGCTGGTGCGGCGCGAGCTGCGCCCCGGGGACAGCGTGACCGGCGAGGGCTGGCGGGTGGTGGCCGGGGCGGTCTCCCATGGCGAGGCCACCGCTAATGCGCTCTGCTACCGGGTGGAGGAGATGGGCGCAAAAGCGTTGGTCTACTCCGGCGACACCGAGTACAGCCCCGGGCTGGTCGAGCTGTGCCGGGGCGCGGAGCTGCTGGTCTGCGAGTGCTCCACCACTGAGGAGCGCCGGGTGGAGGGCCACATGACCCCCTCCCAGGTGGCGCGGGTGGCGCAGGAATCCGGGGTGCCGCGGGTGCTGCTGGTGCATATCTACCCGATCGCCGACCCGCGGGAGCTGGCCCGCCAGGTGGCCGATCAATGCCGGGCGCAGGTCGAGCCGGCCCGCGATGGACTGCGAATGGAGGTCTGAGCGACAATGGCCAGAAACAGGCGTAAACCCGAAACGCAGCTCGTTCGGCTGCTGACCCGGCGCAAGAGCATGCCCGCGCTGATCCTGCTGGTCCTGATTTCGGCGTTGCTGGTCTGGAAGGAAGGAAGACAGCCATCCGCGCCGCAAGCCCCCGAGGCCCCGGTCGCCGCCGGTCAGCCGATGGCAGGCGGCTCCGCGGTGGCGCAAAGCTGGCCGCAGTATGCCGGCCAGGCCCGGGCGATCGACCGCTCGCAGCTCTCGGTGCACGATGGGGACACGTTCCGGGTGGGAGAGCTGCGGGTGCGGATCCTGGGGATCGATACCCCGGAGGTGGCCAATCCGGGATTCGGCAGTGCCGAGGGCCAGCCGCTGGGGGAGGAGGCCCGGGAGCTGACCGAGCGCCTGCTGCGCGAGGCCCGGGTCGCCGAGTACCTGCCCTACCGCAGCGACCGCTACGGCCGCCTGCTGGCCCACGTGTTTGTCGATGGCGAGCTGCTGGCGGTCCGGCTGATCGAGGACGGGCTGGCCTACGAGAGCATCAGCCGGTACGGGGACAATGGGTTCCCGGAGATCGGCCGGGCGATCCAGCGCGCGGCCCGCGCGGCCGGGCCGCCGCGGTTCGAGGACCCCCATCAGTGGCGGCAGCGTCAGCGCGAGCAGCAACTGCCAAATGAGACAGGCCGGCGACGCGCTGAGCCGCCTGATCCTGACTTGCTTTTCGATAAGAAGTATTAACTATCGAAAAAGTTTGGGAAGGTGGGAAGGGGGTCCGGGGGGAGGGAGGAAACCTTTTTCAAAAGGTTTCCTCCCTCCCCCCGGAAAACCAGCCCTTGTCGTCATATTGGCCTCAGGCGACTATCCCGGTGGCGCGGATGAACTGCCGGGCGACATGGGCCAGCTCCTCCGCGCTCAGCTCCGGGCACATCGGCAGCGACAGCACCCGTCGCGCCGCCCGCTCGGCCATCGGGAAATCCCCCTCGCGGCAGCCCAGATAGGAGAACGCCGGCTGGAGATGGAGCGGCATCGGGTAGTGAATGTTGGTCTGCACTCCCTCCCGCGACAGCTCCTCGATCACCCGCTGGCGCTCATCGACCTGGACCACGAACAGATGATAGACATGGGTCGCCCCGCGCGGCTCCACCGGCAGCTGGGCCGGAGTGGCCGCCAACGCCTCGCGGTAGAGCCGGGCCCGCTCCCTGCGCTGCTCGTTCCAGCGCTCCAGATGGCGCAGCTTGATCCGCAGGACCGCCCCGGTCAGCGCATCCATCCGATAGTTGTAGCCCACCAGCTCATGGATGTACTTGCGCGGCGAGCCGTGGTTGCGCAGCAGGTTCAGCTTGCGGTGCAGCTCGGGGTCATTGGTGACCACCGCCCCGCCATCGCCCAGGGCGCCGAGGTTCTTGCCCGGGTAGAAACTGAACGCCGCCGCCCGCCCGAAACTCCCGACCCGCTTGCCGAACAGCTCCGCCCCATGGGCCTGGGCCGCATCCTCCACCACCGCCAGGCCATGGCGGTCGGCAATCTCCATGATCGCCTCCAGCGGGGCCGGGCAGCCATAGAGGTGCACCGGCAGGATCGCTTTGGTGCGGGAGGTGATCGCCCCCTCCAGCCGCGAGGGGTCCATCAGGCAGGTTTCCGGGTCGATGTCGACAAACACCGGCCGGGCCCCGCAGTGGACAATCGCCTCGGCGGTGGCGGCGAACGAGTTGGGGACAGTGATCACCTCATCGCCGGGCCCGACCCCGCAGACTGTCAGCGCCAGGTGCAGCGCGGTGGTCCCGCTGGAGACCCCGACACAGTATTCCACCCCCTGGAAGGCGGCGAAATCGGCCTCGAACTGCTCGACTTCCTTGCCCAGGATGAAATTGCCATCCTGCAACACCCGGTCGAACGCCGCGAGGAACTCCGCTTTCAGCTCCTGGTGCTGGCGGGCCAGGTTCATGAACGGTACGTACATCCGGTCCCTCTCCTCCCTCGTTCCTTAAGATTTGACAGCGGCCATCGCCCGGGCTTTCAGGGCGCGATGAGCTTGCCCGCGAACACTGTCACCGCCCGGCCGGCCAGCCGCACCCGCGCTCCATCCGGCCGGACCCGCACCAGCCCGCCCCGGGCCGAAACCTGGAAACCGATCAACTCGTCTTTCCCGAGCTTGCCGCTCCAGTAGGGGCCGAGGGTGCAGTGGGCCGAGCCGGTCACCGGGTCCTCATCGATCCCATAGGCCGGGGCGAAAAAGCGGCTGACAAAGTCGCAGCCCGGGCGTTCGGCGCGGGCGGTGACAATGATCCCCCGGGCGGTCACCCCGCGCAGACTGCGGAAGTCCGGGGCCAGGGCCCGCACCGCTTCCGCATCCTCCAGCTCCAGCAGCCAGTCCTCCCGGCTGCGCCCGGCGAACAGGATCAGCCCGGTCCCCAGCGCCGTGATCAGCTCCTCCGGCGGGTCGGTTTTTTCCGCGGGTCGGGCCGGGAAATCCAGCTCGATCCATTCCCGGTCGGCCCGGGCGGAGAGATCCCGCTCAGGGTGTGGAACTCGGCCCGGCCGCCCGCGGCCAGGGTCCCGGTTTCCCGCAGCACATGGGCCGCGGCCAGGGTGGCATGCCCGCACAGCTCCACCTCCCGCGAGGGGGTGAACCAGCGCAGGTCGAACGCGCCATCCTCGCGCCGCCACAGGAATGCGGTTTCCGACAGGTTCATCTCGGCCGCCACCGCCTGCAGCCAGTCCTCCGGCACCGGGCCCTCCAGCAGCACCACCGCCGCCGGGTTGCCGGCGAACGGCCGCTCGGTGAACGCATCCACCTGGTACAGGGGCAGTCCGGTCATGCCCGTTTCCTTTCGAGTCTGATGCTCAGGATTTTTACCCCGGCACGGCGCCGGGTGGTCGCAAGTCTTCGCTGGAAATCCGGAAAGGCCCCGGCCGCTAATCGGTCTCCAGCCGCAGCACCCCGGCCGCGCCCAGTTTCGGCAGGGTGACAGTCAGCTCGCCCCGGCGGTACTCATAGCGGCAGGGCACCGGCGGCCGGCCGCTCTCCTCCACCGCCAGCCAGGAGGCCCGCCGCACCTTTTCGGCTTCCGGCAGCCGCACCCGGACTGTCAGCCCCGGGCGGAAATCGCGTTGGGCCAGCCTGACATCGGGCCGGACCAGCCCGACGACTAGATCCCCCGGCGCCTGGGGATCATCCGGGTGGATCCGCCAGAGGTTGCCCCGGGTGCCCGCGGGCAGGGTCAACGGGTCGGGTTCCAGCACCCAGGTGCGGTTGCGTAAAGTCCGCAGCAGGTTGTGGTAAGCCTCGGTCAATGCGGGGTCGGCGGTTTCCTGGCCCTTGCCGAGCTGGCCGCCCCACTCCAGGGTGTACTGCAGGGTGTGCTCGGTGTACTCCGGGTCATCCGCGGCCTCATACTCATTGGCGTGCAGATGGCGGTCCAGGCAGAGGTAGGCGAACATCGCGAAAATCTCCGCCCCGGAAGCCTCGCTCAGCATCGAGTCCGCCCCGCGGGTGCTCTCGATGGTGCGGGCCTTGTTGATCATCACCAGCCGGCCGCCGCCGTGCCACTTGGCGGCGATCGCCCCGATCATCCGTTGCTGGCTGAAGTTGATATTGGCCGCCGGGCGGTGGCCGAGCATCGTGATCCCATCATCGTGGGCGAAATCGATCCCGCCGTAGGCCCAGTTGTCCAGGGCGATCCCCATCACCCGCGGGTAGAGCCGCAGCATCCGGTCCATCTGCTCGAGCTGCCAGGCGCCGAACGGACTGGCCGGGTGGAAGAACATCACCGGCTGATCGTGGTAGGAGCGGGTGACCGAGCCATCCAGGTTGCGGGTGACATCGGCCATCAGGCCGCGCTGCACGATGCTCACCGTGTCGGCGTGCATGTTGAAGCCGTAGAGGAACACCGCCTGGCCATTGTCGATGAGGCGGTCGATCATCTGTCGCACCGAACGGACCGAGATGTTGTTGAAGGTTTTGGCGTAGGGCTCGCAGAACCAGGTGTAGTCAGGGTCGGTCAGGGCCTGGTCCGGGATGAAGTCGCCGTGGCGGTGGAAATGGGTGTGCAGCCAGGAGGTGGTGGCCTCGAACCGGCGGTGGAGGGCGAGGTCCTGCTCGGTGGTGTGCAGGTCGGCCCCGAGGCGGCTGCCCCACAAGGAGCGCATCCGCGGGTGGACCCGGAAATAGTCGGGATAAGCCTCCGCCATTTTCCGGAGCGCCGGACGCCAGTGGGGCTCATGCCCGAACAGCCGCACCGCGAACTCCAGCGGGCGGTCGGCGGCCAGCCCGACCAGCAGCTCGGTCAGGCGCACCACCCGCACCTGTTCCGGCAGCAGGGAATCGGGCTTGGTCCGGTAGCCGAGGGTGGCCTCGGCGTTGGGCGGGTCCGGCACCGGCTCGACATACAGCCCGATGGGGTCCTCCGGCTCCGGTCCCAGGTTGAGCTGGACTTTCGGCAGCTCCAGCGGCATGGCCAGGGTCAGGCCGGCCCGGCCGGGGGCATAGAGCGTGTACATCGGGATCCCGGTGCGGGGCAGGCCCGGCTCCTGGAGCCCGTAGCAGTAGCGCACCGGGCGCTCGCGGACCGGGGCGGGATCGGGGTAGGCCGGGGCCCAGCCGGTGAGGCCCTCCGCGGCGGGAAGCACGAGGCTCACCCGCACGTTGCGGCGGGTCGGCCACTGGCCATCCGGCAACTGCTCCAGGACAGTGCTCGCGGCCAGCCTCAAGCCTTCCGCATCGGCGGTGAGCTCGACCCGCATCGTGAACGGCGCGCCCTGGAAGCGTTTGGTGAACCGCACCCGGGTCAGGCCGCCCATCCGGTCGATCGACAGGTCGGAGACCGTGGCGGGAGTCTCCCGGTCGCTGTAGCGCACCCGCTCCAGCTCATCGAACAGCTCGAACCCGCCGGGACCGAGGTCGCCGCCGAACCAGCGGAACGCCTCGGTCTGCCCGGGCAGCCGGCAGCTCAGCTCCACCAGCCGGCCGCTGCCGCGCTCCCAACGGCTGGAGAGCCCGCCGCCCTCCAGCACGAAAGTTTCCTGCTGCGCCCGGGCCGGGCCGGTCAGGGACATTGCCAACAGGCCGATCACAACCAAGCGCGCCATGTTCATCAAGTTGCTCCCCTGCCTCGTGGTGATGGGTACGATCCGCGATCAGCCCGCAACCCGCTCGATCCGGAGAATTTCAGAATATGGGCCGGCCGCGGCGCTTGTCAAGAACGAAAGCGGGAGTTATCCTGTAGCTCGGCAACTGTAGACATCGATCAACCATGCGGGGGAGGGACTGATGGTGCTGCGGATCATTGCCGGCCTGCTGCTGGCGGCCTCCATGCTGCGGGCCGAGGAACGCCGGGTGCGCCTGGGGGAACGGGAGATCGCGGCCAGCGAGGTGTTTTACGAGGATTTCTCCCGCGGGCTGGAGCGCTGGCTGCCCGAGGGCGATGCCCGGGTGGCGGTGCGCGAGGGCTGGCTGGAGGTGGACTGCCGCGAGGGGAAAGTGGCCGCGGCGACCATCTGGTGCCGGGAGGAGTTTTCCGCGGCGCAACTGGTGGAGTACGACCTGCGGCTGATGGGGGAGTCGCTGCAGTCCAACGCCAACATCTTCCTGCTGGCCGCGCACCCGCGGGGGCTGTTGGAAACCACCGCCGAGCGCGATGGCCGCTACGACCAGTATCACACCTTCCCCAATTACCTGGTCACCATCCTCAACGCCACCGGCCCGGAAAAACGCGAGCAACTGCGGGTCAGGCTGCGCCTCAACCCGGGCTTCGACCAGCAGGCCGAGTCCTGGCACGAGCCGCTGCGGTTCGGCCAGGTCTACCATGTGGCCTACCTGCTGGAGCCGCCGCGGGTGACTGTCTTCCTGGATGGACGTGAAATCGGCCGGGCGGAGTTCGCGGAAAAGCTCGAGCGGGGGTGTCATGGGCTGCGCTCCTGGCACACCCATGCGCTTTACGACAATTTCCGGGTGAGCCGGGTGCTGGGGCGGTAAAAAGAGTTGTCCACGAAGGACACGAAGTAACACGAAAAGAGATTTTGGTGTTTCCTTGTTCTTTCTTCGTGTGCTTCGTGGATGGGTTTTTAGTTTTTCTTTCCCGATCGATTGGAAGGAGACTTCAGGTCAGCAGCGTGGCGAGCTTGGCCAGCACCTCTTCCAGCACCTGATCCGGGACCCGTTCCCGGAACGAGGCCCGGCGCGCCCGCCAGTCCAGGCTCTTGAGCTGGTCGCTGAGGATCACCCCGACCGTGGCCAGCCCCGCGGGCAGGGCCACCTCGAACGGGTAATGCTTGACCCGGCTGGTGATCGGGACCAGCAGCGCCAGTCCGGTCTTGAGATTGTACACCAGCGGGGAGAGCACCAGCGCCGGGCGATGTCCCGCCTGCTCCGATCCGGCCTGCGGGTCGAACTCCAGCCGGATGATCTCGCCCCGGTCCGGGGCCCACGGGCCGCTCACCAGGCCTCGTTCCCGGCCGGGCCGCCGGTGCCGATCTCACCGTGGAGGTTGCTCTCATCGATGCGATCCACCAGCTCCTCGAGCGAGTAGCGCGGCGCGCAAGGGGTGACAATCAGTCGGTTGCCGCTCACCTGCATTTCGACACAGGAGCCATCCTGCAGCTTCAGCTCCTCGGCGATCCCCCGCTGCAACCGGAGCCCCAGGCTGTTGCCCCACTTCCTGACCGTGTTGCGCACTGCCATCGGCGCCTCCTGGGGTCCGACTCTTCTGGGGAAAGGGAGGAAATCCCGTTGGTCGGGATTTCCTCCCTTTCCCCAGGCCCCTTTTCCTCTTTCCAAAACTTCTTCGGAAGTTAAATGCCGGCTGCCGAGCAGCCAGTCAGAATCAGCCTACCGGCAGATCGAATTCTGTTCCCGCATGGATAAACAAAGTATATACGAACATCCCTGACCTGTCAAGCTCTTGCCCTCGGCCTATTGCTCCAGAGCGCTCCCCTCGCGGAAATCCTCCCGCAGGTCCACGACGATCGGCGCATCCTGCATCGCAAGCCTGCTCCCTCCCCCCGGAGCAGCTTGAAGCCTTTATCTCAGTGCGCCCGGGCTCGCTCAGTAACCATCCCCGCCGGCCAGGAACTTGTTCGGGTCGAACAGGGAAGCGCCCTCGGCCAGCGGGCGCTTACGGATGATTTTCTTGGTGGCCGGATCGATCCCCAGCACCCGGGCGATGGTCAGCCCCCACATCTTCTCGCGCAGGGCGGCCGGCACCTGGTTGGCATCCAGGAACAGCTGGAAGCGCTCGATGTTGCCCGCCAGCCCCTCGGGCGACTCATCCGTCCCGAAAACAATGTGCTCGAACGCGTCCGGCCCGCCCTTGAGGGTGTGGGCGGTCTGCTCGCCCTCGCCGGCGGCCCACCACAGGATCTTCCGGAAACGGTCCAGCTCGCCGTTCTTGATCAGCTTGTGCAGGGTCGAGCCGGTGATGTCGAAGTAGACATTGGGGTTCCAGCGGCAGACCTCGGCGGCCTCATCATACCAGGGGTTGCCGAAATGGGCGCCCTGGATCACCGCCCGCGGGCACATCCGGGCGATCCAGTCCAGGTAGCCGGGCCGCATCCGGATCGAGCTCTGGAACTGCGGCGTGTCCTGGATGCGGCGGTTGGTGATCCCGCAGTGGAAGATCATCAGCAGCCCGTAGTTTTCGCACATCCGGTAAAGCTGCCAGTACTTCTCGTCATCCCAGTTTTTCTGCGGGGAGTGGAATTTCATCCCGACAAACCCGGCCTTCCAGAACTTCTCGATCTGGCGCGGGGCGTCCGGATCATCCGGCTCCACCCGTCCGTAGGGGATGAACACGTCCGGGTAGTCTTTGGCCGCCTGGGCGATCAGCTCGAAGTCATCAATCGTGGTCAGCACGCAGGCCATGGCATTGTGCTGGCGATAGATCTTGACCATCTGCTGCACCCACTGCTGGTCGCTGCCGGCGTGGATGTGGGAGTCGATGATCAGCCGCTGCTGGGCGAAAGCGGGCGCGGCGACCAGCAGGGTGATGACCGTCAGCGCGGCCATCAGGCGGAGGAGCGAGCTTTTCATGCGGGTTCTCCCGATGAGGTTCAAGTAACTGGAAGCGAAGTCTTTGACTGAATGCTAGAGCGCCGGGGCGAAATATGCAAGCTTTTTGGCGGGCGGCGACTCAGCCCGGTCAGCGCCGACCGGCGACCTCCTGCGCCATCGCCCGGCAGGCCGCGGCCAGGCGGGCGGCCAGCTCGGGTTTGTCCGCAGCCAGGTTGCGCTGCTCGCGCGGGTCGGCGGCCAGGTCGGCCAGGAACAGCTCCGGCAGGGCGGGGTCCGTCTCGAAGCTTTCTTTGGGGTTCAGCAGCACTTTCCAGTTCCCCTCGCGCAGGGCGAGCTGGTCGCGGAGCTGCCAGAACAGCCGGTCGTGGGGGGATGGTTCCTGTCCCAGGGCCATCGGCAGGATGTCCCGGCCATCGAGCACTTTGCCGGCCGGCAACTGCGCCCCGGCGATCCCGAGCAGCGTCGGCAGGATGTCGATCGCGCAGCCCAGCTCGCCGCACTCGCTTCCGGCCGGGATCCGCCCGGGCCAGGCCAGCGCCGCCGGGATCCTGATCCCGCCCTCGAACAGCCCGCCCTTCCAGCCGCGGTAGGGGCCATTGCTCCCGCCGTGATAGAACGCCCCCGAGTCATCCTGCAGGCAGCGCTGTTCGATGGTGGCCCCATTGTCGCTCTGGTAGAAGATCACCGTATCGCGGGTGAGCCCCAGCCGCTCCAGCTCGGCCATGATGGTCCCGACACTGTCATCGACTGTCGCCACCATCGCCGCCTGGGCCTGGCGGTGGCCCGGCTCCAGGTGCGGGAAACGCTCGAAATACTCGCGCGGGGCATGCAGCGGGTAGTGCGGGGCATTGTAGGCGACATACAGGAAAAACGGCCGGGCGGCGTTCTCGTTCAGGAACCGCAGCGATTCACGGGTGATGATGTCGGTGAAGTAGGTGCCGTTTTCCCAGACTTCCTCATGATTGCGCCACAGGTCGTGCACCGGGTAGATCCCGGCCCCCATCTCCCAGTACATCAGGTGGGAGTAGTAGTCGATGCACCCGGAGAGGAAGCCGTAGAACTCATCGAAACCCTGGGCGTTGGGACGCGACTCCGGCGCGGAGCCGAGGTGCCACTTGCCGAACGCTCCGGTGCGATAGCCCGCCTGCCCCAGGGTTTTGGCCAGAGTGAGCTCATCGCCGTAGAGGCCGGGAGAGTTGCGGCTGGCGGTGAGGATGCGGTCGACCCCGGTGCGCTGGGGATAGCGCCCGGTGAGCAGGGCGGCCCGGGAGGGCGAGCAGACCGGGCTGGCGCTGTACCAGTTGGTGAGCCGCACCCCGGAGGCGGCCAGCCGGTCCAGGTGGGGAGTGGCCAGGTCGGTCGCGCCGAACGCGCCCAGGTCGCCGATCCCCTGGTCATCGGTGTAGAAGATGATGAAGTTCGGGCGGCGGGCCGGAGCGGTCGCGGCGGCGAGGAGCCGGGGCGCGGCGGCCAGCCCCGCGGCGGACAGGCGCAGGAAGTCGCGGCGGGTCAGGGTGGAGCGCCATCGCTGGCACCTTTCGCTCAGAGTTGAGGGGCGGCGGGGGAGGACAGGGTTTCGGGAAATCTTCAGCTTGTTCTTTATCCCGTAAATCCTTACGGATTTTTCTACTTCTGTGACCAGAAGTAGCAAGAGTCTTTTAAAGCCAAGGCCGCGAAGCTGAAACAACAACATGCTTTTCAATTGGTTACGGTGTGCCCGAGGAAGTAAGGCGCTCCTTCGGTGGCGCCGCGTTTCGCGCCCGCATGATACCGGGGCGCTGCACGCATGGCCTGCCGGGCTCAAGCGGCTGCTTCGCTGCCATGATGGAAATTGCGCGGCAACTGCACCGCTTTTTCTTGCCTCCAGCCGCGGCCCGAAAGACCCTGCTCCCAGCCGGTATCCCTTCCGTCATGGCCAATCCCAACCTTCACCGCGCCGGGCGTGGCCGTAGCGGCGGGTTTGAAACCCGCCTCTACGATGGATTACGGGCTTGCTCCCGTGATCCGGCTCAGGCAGAATCCTCGGGATCCGTCGTAGCGACTGGCGGTCGCCCCAAGCTGCTTCCGGCCAAGCTGCCAACTATCCCGCGTGAAACTTGCGAAAAAGTTTGGGAAAGAGGAAAGGGGGTCCGGGGGAGGGGAGGAAAACCTTTTCCAAAAGGTTTCCTCCCCTCCCCCCGGAACAACGGGCCGTCATCGTTGAATTGGCTCCAGCGGGGCGCGGGCCTCGCGCAGGCCCTGCCGCTCATCGACAGTCAGCAGCAGCAGTCCCCCGGCCAGGAAGAACAGCCCGAGGGTGGCCACGCCCCAGCGCTGGCTGCCGGTGGCTCCGGTCACCACGCCCAGCAGCAGCGGCCCCAGGAACGCGGTGAGCTTGCCCGAGCAGGGCGAACAGCCCGTAGAACTGCGACTCGTGCTCTCGCGGCGCGAACCTTCCCAGCAGCGAGCGGCTGGCCGCCTGGTTCGGTCCGGCGAAAATCCCGATCAGGGTCCCGGCCAGCCAGAACTGGACCAGCGAGCGGGCGGTCACCGCCAGGGCCACCGCCGCCAGCAGGGCCGCCAGGCTCCAGAGGATGGTCGCCCGGGCGCCGATCCGGTCATCGAGGTGGCCGAAAGCCCAGGCCCCCAACCCGGCCGCCAGGTTGAGCGCGATCCCGAAGACAATCAGGTCGGTAAAATCGAAACCGAACGTGCCGGCGGCGAAAATCCCCCCGAAAGCGAACACTGTCACCAGGCCATCATTGTAGAGCATCCGCGCCAGCAGGAACCGCCAGGTCTGGCGGTAACGGCGGGTGGCCCGCAGCGCGGCCGAAATTCTTCGCCAGGCCGCGGAGGGGTCCGCCCGGTCCGGCGCGGGCCGGGGCGGGCGGCGGTAGCGGCGGGCAGTCAGCAGGAAAGGCAGGGCGAAAACCAGGTACCAGGCCGCGGCCAGCAGGTTGGTGGCCCGGATGTTCCCGCCCGCGCCGGGAAGGGCCAGCCGGGGAGAGGCCGGCAGGACAAACAGCACCAGGGCCAGCCCCAGGCAGACCAGCCCCCCGGCGTAACCCAGTCCCCAGGCCAGCCCCGAGACCCGGCCGATCTGCTCCGGGCGGGCGATCTCCGGCAGGTAGCTGTTGTAGAAGACCATCCCCAGCTCGAACGCCAGGTTGGCGGCGACAAAAGCGGTCAGCGCGGACAGCACCCGGCCCGGGCCGATGAAGGCCAGGACCGCGGTGGCCCCGACACAGAGGAAAGTCGAGAGCAGCAGGAAGCTCCAGCGCCAGCCCCGGCGGTCGGCCAGCGCTCCCAGCAGCGGCGAGGATGCCGCCACCAGCAGGGCGGTCGCGCTCACCCCCCGCGACCAGAGGACAGTGCCGGCCACCGGGTCCGGGGCCATCGCCTTGGTGAACCAGGCGCTGTAGATGAAGGTCACCACCAGGGTGGTGAAGGCCGAGTTGCCCCAGTCGTAGAGGGCGAAAGCCAGCACGGCCCTGCGGTCAGTGGCGGCCATGCTCCTCCCTCGCGCGCTGGGCCTGGTACCAGCGGCCCAGCAGCTCGGCCTCCTCGCCCGCGGGCGGAAGCGGCGGCAGGACCTCCACCGCGATCCGGGCCAGGTGCAGTCCCGGGTGAGGCCGGGAGAACAGGGCCAGGGTGCCCTCGATCCGCACCGGGACAATCGGCACCCCCAGCTCGGCGGCCAGCCGGCCGATCCCCGGCCGGGGCTGGTCGGTGCGGCCATCCAGCGAGCGCTTGCCCTCCGGGAAGATGCAGACCACCTTGCCGCGCCGCAGCAGCTCGCGGGCATACTGGACCGAAGAGGCGGTGGTGCGCAAGGTTCCGGTGCGGATCACCCGCGCCGGGTAGGTGATCCAGGAGAACGGCGCCCGGTCGAACACCTCGGCGGTCGCGACAAAGAAGGTCTCCCGGGCGATCCGCCGCGGCAGCAGGGCGAACAGCAACGGGCCATCGGCCATCGAGAGGTGATTGGGGGCCAGGATGAACGGCGGCTGGGGCAGGCGCTCCGCCCCGGTCAGCCGGCCATGATAGAAAACCCGCGCCAGGAAGCCCAGCTTGAGGCGGCCCAGGCCCCGCAGCGCCCCGGCCGGCCCGCCGCCCGGCAGGTCCACCACCTGCTCCAGCGGCTGGTCCTCCGGCCGGGGGGTCCTGGCCTGCGGCGGGGTTTCCTCCGCCAGCCGGCGCAGATCGCCGACTGTCACCACCGCCGCGGCCTGCTCCTCGCCGAGCCGGAGGCCGAACTGCCGCTCGAAAGCGGAGACCAGGTCGAGGATCGCCAGCGAGTCCAGCTCCAGGTCGGTTTCCAGGTTCTCCCGCCCGATCAGGGTGCGGTCCAGCTTGAGCCACGCGGCGACAAAGTCCAGCACCGGGTCGCCGGTGGGCTCGCGCCCGGCGGGGACTTCCGTCCCGATGGAGCGGCGGCGCTCCTCGACCAGCTCCCGGATTCTCCAGCGACGGAGCTTGCCGAGCCGGGTGCGCGGCAAGGGCTCCTCGAGCAGGATCACCCGCTGCACCCGTTGATGGGCGGGCAGCCCCCGGCCGGCATTCTCGACCTCGAAACGGATGTCCTCGTAGATCCGGCTGGTCCGGCGGCGTCCCAGGGCCTCGCGGGAGGGGTGCACCACCGCCGCCAGCAGGTCGCGCCCGCCCTCCTCCAGCCGGATGATCCCCAGCTCCTCCGCCAGGGGCACCCGCCGCAGGTAGCGCTCCTCCAGCTCATCCGGGTAGACGTTCTTGCCGGAGGACATCACGATCACCTCCGAGGAGCGGCCGGTCAGGTAGAGGTTGCCCTCGCGGTCGAAACGGCCCAGGTCGCCGGTGCGCAGCCAGCCATCCCGGAAGGCGGCGGCGGTCAGCTCGGGCTGGCGGAAGTAGCCCCGCATCACGTTGGGACCGCGCACCAGCACCTCGGCATCCGGCAGCCGGGGGTCGAACTGCTCCAGCCGGATTTCCACCCCGGGAGCGGGTTTACCCACCGAGCCGAACACCGGGCGTTGCAAGCTGTTGAGCGCCGCCACCGGGGCGGTCTCGCTCAGCCCGTAGGCCTCGATCACCCGGAAGCCGAAAATCGCCAGCTCGCGGTGCAGCCCGGCCTCGAGGTGGGCCCCGCCGCAGGCGATGAAGCGCAAGGCCGGCATCCGGCGGTGCAGCGGGCGGAACAGCCACTTTCCCGGCCGCCGGCCCCGTTCGATCCCCAGGCCGGCCGGCTTGCGCAGCAGCCGGAACAGCAGCCGGCGGAAGAAGGGGGCCTGCTCCAGGCGGTCCGCGATCCGCCGGTGCATCGCCCGCAGCACGGCCGGCACCGCCACCAGGATGGTCGCCCGCTCCTGGCGCGCGGCGTGGGCCAGGTCCTCGCCTTTCAGCGAACGGGGGTAGATCACCCCGGCCCCGAGGCAGAGCGGCAGCAGGACAGTGGCGGTGAAGGGGTAGACATGATGCAGCGGGAGCAGGGCCAGCACCCGGTCGCGGTGATCGATCAGGCCGGGGAGCGCGGCGAGCATCTCGACATTGTGACGGAAGTTGGCCTCGGTCAGCTCGACCCCCTTGGGATGGGAGGTGGAGCCGGAGGTAAAGAGGATGCAGATCGGGCGGTCGGGCGGGAAGGGGAGCGGCTCGGGGCCGGGACCATCGAGCGGAGCCGGCTCCAGCGATTCCAGCTCCACCAGCGGCGCTCCCGGCCGCTGGAACCTGGGGGCGAGCTCCCGGGCGCAGAGCACCGCCCGCGGCTCCAGGAACGAGAGGATGCTTTCCAGCTCCTCCGGGCCCAGCTCCGGGTCCAGCGGGGCGACAGTCAGGCCCGCCAGTTGGGCCCCCAGGCAGGCCGCCACCCATTCCGGGCGGTTGGGGCCGCTCAGGGCCACCCGGTCGCCGGGGACCAGCCCCAGCTCGCGCAAGCGCTCCGCCGCCCGGGCGATTGCCCCCCAGAGCTGGCGGTAGCTCACTCTTCGCGGCTGGTCCCCGGCCAGGGACACGATCGCTTCCTGCCCGGGCCGCTGTTCCACCTGCGCCCGGATTTTTCTCAGGACCCATGTCACGGCTGCCGCCTCCGGTCGCCCGCTCAGGGCTGGTCGTGCTCCGGCCACCGCTCCGCCAGCTTCAGCTCCTTGGCCAGGGCGGCCGCGGTCCGCACCACCAGCTCGACCTCGCTGTCCTTGAGCCGGGGGTAGATCGGCAGGCTGACCTCGCAGGCGCCCAGCCGCTCGGCTTCCGGGAACATCCCCTCGCCCAGGCCGAACCGACGGCGGAAGAACGTGAGCAGGTGGATCGGCTTGTAGTTGACCGAGACCCCGATCCCGCGCTCGACCATCTGCCGCACGAACTCCGACCGTGCCTCGGCCGGGACCAGGATCGGGAACAGGTGCTGGCTGTGGCCGGCTCCGGCCAGGTTCTCCATCAGCCGCAGCCCCGGCACCGTGCACAGTTGCCGCCGGTAGCGCGCGGCGATCTCCCTGCGCCGGGCCAGGAAGCGCTCCACCCGCTCGAGCTGGCCGATCAGCAGCGCGGCCTGGATGTTGTCCATGTTGTACTTCCAGCCCATTTCGGTGATGTCGTAGCTGACATCGTCCTTGCCGTAGCGGTCAACGGCGGTCTGGGTCATTCCATGGTGGCGCAGGCTGCGCAGCCGGTCGGCCAGGGCCGGGTCGTGGACCGCGATCGCCCCGCCCTCGCCGCAGGTGATGCTCTTGGTGGGGTAGAACGAGAAGCAGGCGGCGTGGCTCAGCTCGCCCACCCGCACCCCATCGCGGCCGGCCTCCAGGGCGTGGGCGGCATCCTCGACCACCACCAGCCCGTGCTGGTCGGCGATGCGGCGGATCGCGCGCATCTCGCAGAGCTGGCCGAACAGGTGCACCGGCAGGATCGCCTTGGTGCGCGCGGTGATCGCCGCCTCGATCTTCGCGGCATCCAGGTTGCCGGTGCCGGGCTCGACATCGGCAAAGACCGGGGTGGCCCCGGCCTGGATCGCGGCCAGGGCGGTGGCGGCGAACGAGATGGGAGTGGTGATCACCTCATCGCCGGGGCCCACCCCCAGCGCGGTGAGGGAAAGCTGCAGCGCGGCGGTGCAACTGGTGACCCCGACCGCCCCGGCCAGGCCGAGGTAGGCGGCGAGCTGGCTTTCGAAGCGGCGGACTTCCTCGCCGGTGGTCAGGAACAGCCCGCGCATCACCCGGCCCACATCCTGGAACTCGCGCTCGCCTAGATTGTGCTTGAAAAACTCGACTTTTCTCATCCCGGAATTCCCCTGTCGCTGGCGTCCGCCGTTCCCGTGCGGCCGGGGGCCGTCAGGCGGCGGACCTCGCTGTAATCTGTCCCGGAACCGTTCCGATGTCAATGCCGGAGAGCGGGATACCGTGACAGTGGCGGGCACACCGGTTGAACGGCCGGGCCCGGGCGAAGGTAGCCCTGGCAAGGGAAGGCTGGGATCGAGGCTGGAGATGAAGGCTTGGGCGGGAAGCAGACGGCTGGGGTCCGGGTCTCGCCCGCCCCTTCCCTGGGGCCGCGGCGAAAACCGGAGATTGGGGTGGCGGAGCTTAGACCAGGACCAGCGAGCTGGCGCGGCTCTCTTCCGGCCGGCCGGCGAAAGCGTGCCCGGCGGAGAGTTCCTCCCGGCGCACGAACTCCAGCTCGTGCCGGGTGCCGTAGCTGCCGTCCACCAGCACCAGCTGCTTGCCGGTACGGCTGGCGGTGTTGATCACCAGCGGGCCCTGCAGGTTGGCGCTCATGCGGAACGGCTCGCGGGTGATCGAGATCAGCACGCAGACAATCACATCCTGGGGGTCCTTGACGTTCAGCAGGGAGAGTTCCTCCTTGCGCACCGAAACCCGGTAGTCCGGGAAAAACAGCTGCGGATCGCAGATCACGAACGCCAGGTTGGGATTGTCCACCGAGTGCAGCCAGAAAAACGGGCGGTTCTGCTCCCGGTTGTAGATGAAGAAGCGCTTGTGGGCGGCGAAGCCGACCAGGCCCTCCGGAAAGTAGAGCAGGTCCTGATCCTGGATCTCCAGCGATCCGAAACGGGTGGAGTTGATTTTCAAGGCGGCCTCCTAATGATGGTGGACAGCGATTTATCTTGCAGCGATCGATTCAGGTCTACAGATAATCGAGCAGCGAGGGCATGATCACCCGGCTCGCCGAGTTGAGGGCGGCATTGAAAGCGTTTTCGAGGGCGGAGAGCTCGCTCACCGCCTCGACCACGTCCAGGTCCTCGATCCCGGTGAGGATCTCGGTATTGCGCAAGGTGTTGCCCTGGCCGCGATCGGCGGTGGTGGTCAACTGGTTGGACAGGGCGCCGGTCTTGGTGCGCTGGCTGAGGATGCGGTTCTGGGCCTCGCTGAAATAATCCAGGGTGCCGGCGATGTCCTCGCGGTTGTTGCTCAGCATGGCCTGGCGCAGGAACAGCAGGTTGCCGAGCACGTCCGAGGAGCCGGTCAGGCCCAGGCTGTCGGCGGTGCTGTCGAAGATCGTGCTGCCGTCGGAGTGGACCTGGTTCGATCCGTCCGGGTTCTTGAGGGCGATCTTGTTGACCATCAGGGTGGTGCCGGCGACTTTGCTGCGCAGGGCGATCCCGCGGCCGGTGGAGTTGATCGTGGCCAGGACTTCGGCGCCGGAGTTGTTGATGGCGGTGAGCAGTTCGCCGACCGTGCGGGCGTTGCTCAGGTCGACCACCACGTCCCGGTCGCCGTTGGAGATGCGCAGCTTACCGGCGGTGAAGGTGCCGCCGCCCAGCTGGTTCAGCGCGGTGTTCTCGTCGATCAGCGGATCGAGGGCCCGGCCCTGGACCCGGTCGGCGCCCACCACGCTCACCCCGTCGATCCCCAGGTCGCGGGCGGCATGCCCGCCGGCCACATCCTCCACCTTGACCAGCCCGCGGCCGGTGATTACCCGCACGCTGGTGCGGACGCCATCGGCGCCGAGCAGGGTGATCGCTCCGCTCTCGCGGTCGATGGCCTCGATCGTGCCGTAGCGGAGCGGGCCTCCGCCGGCGGGGGCGTTGATGATTTCCACGGTACGGGCCTCGAACTCGCCGGTGGGGCTGGTGGTCCCGTTCAGGTGCAGGCTCTGCCCGATGAAGACATTGTCCACCGTCTGCAGGCTGGCCACCCGGTAGAGGGTGCCATCCGCGGTGCGCACGCTCAGCAGCCGGGTGTCCCGGTCCACCGACTCGACCTCGCCGACCAGCGTGGTTTCATCGCTGCGGGCGGCGCTGACCAGGTCGAGGTTGCGGGCCAGCAGGCTGCCGTCGCTGTCGACGGTCGCATCTAGCGACACCGCAGCCCCGACCTGCAGGTCAGCGAAACCGGCCGAGAGGTTGCCGGTGGCGGTGATCCGCTGGAGGCTGGTGTTCTGGATCGAGAGGTCGGTGATCGTCAGGCTCCGGCGGTCGGCGGAGAGCGAGGCCACGATGTTGACCTGGCCGCTGCCCTGGGCCCCGAACCGGTTGATCTGGTTCACCACGCCCTGGACGGTGTTGACCCCATCGATGGTGACATTGGCCGCATGGCCGAGGGCATCGGTGATCCGGATCACGCCCGGGCTGACCCCCAGGCCGGCGTTGAGGTTTTTGAGCCGGGTCTGACCGGCGATTGTCGGCAGGAGGGCGGCATCCTCGCCCAGGGGTTGGACCGGGTCGGCCAGCACGTCGCGCTGGCCGGCGAAGCCGAGCAGGCTGGCGGTGAAGCTGCGGCCGTCATCGCCGATCCGCAGGGTGCGGCCGCCCACCGTGCTGGTGACCGCGATCCCATTGCCGGAATCGTTGATTGTCGCCTTGAGGTCCAGTCCGGACCCGTTGATCGCGCTGAGGATGTCCCCCACTGTCGCCGCGCCGGAAAGGTCGATCTGTCCTTTTTTCGGGCCGTTTTCCACCACCAGCTTGCCGAGCTCGAAGCCCTGGCCCCGGTTGAGCAGGCAGACCGCGGTCTGCTTGGTCAGGCGGGGCGAGAGCGGCTCGCCGATCAGGATCCGGCCGGTGGCTCCGGCCTCGGGAGTGAGCAGCCCCAGGTCGCGGGCGGTGTTGGTGTTCCGGCCCTCCTCGCTGATCCGGATCATCCCCGTGGCGCCGGCCGGGGAGGTGTCGACGATCATCAGGCCGTTGCCGCCGGTGTTGATCCGGGCCTCCAGCCTGGTGCCGGCGGCGTTGATCAGCTCGCGCACGTTCTCCAGGGTCTCGGCCCCGGAGATGTCCACCGCGGCGGTGTTGCCCAGGCGGTCGGTGATCCGGAAACTTCCCAGCTCGATCCCGCTGCCGCGGTTGAGGTCCTCCAGCCGGGTGGTCAGATCGATCATCGCCAGGTCCCGGCCGCCGATCACCCCGTCGGAGTCGCGATCCTCGCCGGTGATCCCGAGCTGGCGCCCGACCCGTCCATCGCCCAGCTCCTCCACCATGAGGAGCTGGCCGGTAACCTGCTCCTGCGGGGAGTTGAGGTCGGTGATCACGATCCGCCGGCCGGACTCGTTCAGCTCGGCCTTGATCCCGATCCGCTGGCCGTTTTCATCCGCGGCGGCGTTCAGGCGCAGCACCGCCTCGCCGACCGTGCCGATCCCGGTCAGGTCGACCGTGGCGATGCGCCCATTGCGGCTGGTGATCCGCAGGTAGCCATCATCCACCCCGGTGCCCAGGTTGGCCTCGTTCAGGCTGCGCTGGTCGAGCGGGATCGCGCGCTCGGCATAGGGGTTGAGCTGGGCGTGGCTGCCCAGGTCGTCCACCGCGGTCGGCAGCAGCAGCGAGCCGGTGGTGTTGGCGCTGGTGGTGGTGCCGCTTTCGATTTCGATCCGGAAGTCGCCGGAGTCGCCGCTGTAGCTGATCCCGCTCTCGGACTGATGGAATGGCTCGCTGAGGGTCTGGTAGCCGGCGAAGATGTAGCGGTTGCCGACCTTGGTGTTGAGCATGTCGACAAACTGGTCGATCAGGGCGCCGATCTCCTGGGCGACCGCCTCGCGGGTGTTGGCATCGGCGGTGGTGTTGGCCTGGGAGATCGCCAGGTCCTGGGCCCGGGTCAGGATCGAGGTCATGTCGCCGAAGACCGCATCGGACTGGGTGAGCTGAGTTTCGCCCTGGTCGATGTTGCGCATCAGTTGCTCGGTTTCGGAGAGCCGGGCGCGCAGCCGGATCGCATTGGCGGCGCCCACCGGGTCATCGGAGGGGCTGTTCAGCCGCTTGCCGCTGGAGAGCTGGGACTGGAGCTTGAGCAGCGCATCGGCATTACGGTTCAGATTGCTCATCACCGTATTGTTGAGCATGTTCTGCGTCACGCGCATCTGTCCGCCTCCTCCAGGTGAAGAACGACCGGATCATCGCGGGAGCCCGGCGCTAGTAGCGGCCGAGCATCACCACCACTTCCAGCATCTCGTTGACAGTGGTAAGCACCCGCGCGTTGGCCCCGAACATCTTCTGGAACTTGACCAGGTTGATCAGCTCCTCGTCCAGGTTGACCCCGTTGGTCGATTCGCGGAAATTGGTGAAGTGCTCGACCAGCTTGGTCTGGTTGTCCAGCCGCTCGTTGATCGCGACAGTCTCCAGCCCGAAAGTGCTGACCAGGCCGCCCAGGTAATCCTCGAACGTGAAGCTGCCGCCGATGATTTCGAGGTTGCGCAACTGGGCCAGGGTCAGGGCGTTGGTGTTGTCGCCCGGGGCGCCGTCGCCGGAGGCGGCGATGTTGCCCGGGTCGCTCTCGATCTGGCCGCTGAGGCGCATCGTGCGGGCATCCTCGCCCTCGAAGAAATCGATCCTGGTCGGCGGGGCATCGCCCTGGCCGCCCAGGCCGTAGCCCTCGCGGTGGACCGAGTTGACCTCGGTGATCATCGCCGCGGCCAGCTCATCGATCCGCTCCTGGAGGGTGGGGATGATCTGGTCGCGGACCGTGAGCATTCCGGCCAGCTCGCCGGAACGGACATCCACCGGCTGGTTGTCGATCGGATTGATGATCTCGACCGCGCTGCGGCTGTCCCGGCTGACATTCTCCACTCGCAGCAGGCGGGCCTCGCCCATCACCACCAGCGCCCGGCCGCCGATCGAGACCGTCATCGAGCCGCTTTCGGGGTCCTCGTTGGCCGAAATGTCGACCAGCCGGGAGAGCTTGTCCAGCAGCAGGTCGCGCTTGTCGCGCAGGTCGTTGGCCTGCCCGCCCAGCGACTCGGAGGTCCCGATCTGGGGGTTGAGCGCGGCGATCTCCTGCAGGGTGGTGTTGATCTCCGAGACCGTTTCGGTGACCTCGAAATTCTTGTTATTGCGGATCTGGTCCAACTGGTCCCAGACCTGATTGAACATTTGCGCCACCGCCCGGCCCTGCTCGCGGACCGTGGTGCGCACCGAGGAGCTCTCGGGGTTGGTGGCCAGGTCCTGGAGGCTGTTGAAGAAGTTCTCGATCACGCTGTGCAGGCCGCTGTCGCTGGGCTCGTTGAGGATGCCCTCGATCAGCTCCATCGACTCGGCCTGCTTGGTAAAATCGCCCAGCAACTGGTTTTCGTCCCGCAACTGGCGGTCGAGGAAAGAGTCCCGGAAACGGGAGATGTTCTGGAGCTGCACCCCGGTGCCGAACACCGCCTCGACCATCCGGATCGGATCGCTGGGGGTCAGGGTGAGCTGCTGGCGGGTGTAGCCCTCGGTACTGACATTGGCGATGTTCTGGCCGGCTACATTGAGGCCCATCTGGCTGGCCCTCAGGCCGCTCAGGCCGATGTTCATCGCACCGCTGAGGTTTGACATCCGCGAATCCGGGTTGACGGTTGGTCAGGCTTTCCGGTCCAGCACCTGGTGCAGGCCGGGACCACGGGCCTTGCGGCCGCTGTGCTCGTAAGTGTTGCGGTTGAGCCGCGCCAGCTCCAGCAGCAGCTTGAGCTGCTCGTTGACAATCTCCCGGGAGCGGGAGATCAGGAGCTGGTTCTGGCGGCGGAGCATCTCGATCTTGCCGCCGGCCTGGCGGATTCTGACGGCCAGGGGACGGAAGCGCTGCTCCCACTCCGGGCCCGCCAGCGGGGCGAACTCGGAGAGGGTGAGCAGTTGCTCGCTGCCGGCGCGATGGCTCAGCTCCCGCACCAGGCGGAGGCGCTCCTCCTCGCGGGAGAAGTTGGCGGCGGCCAGTCGTTTCTGCTCCTCGACTGTCTCCAGGAACTCCCCGAGCCGCCAGGCGGTGAGGGCTCGCTGCTGGCGCAGCAGGCTGGCGTAGAGCTCTTCCAGCCCATCGGCCATCGCTTCCAGCAGCAGGCGGAGGCGCTCGGCCTCATCGGGCTCGATCAGGAACGCAGCGTTCATCTCAGCTTTCCTCGGGACTGTCCAGCACGGTTTTGAGACGGTTCTTCATCGCTCCCACCCGGCGGACATAGTCGCGGGTCTCGCGGTAGGGGGGGACATCGCCGTAGCGTTCGACCGTGCCGGGGCCGGAGTTGTAGGCGGCCAGGGCCAGGCGCTCATCGCCGCCGAAGCGGTCGAGCAACTGGCGCAGGTAGCGCACTCCCCCGGCGAGGTTCTGTTCCGGGTCGAACGAGTCCCGCACCCCGAGCGAGTCGGCGGTGCCGGGCATCAACTGCATCAGTCCGCGGGCGCCGGCCGGGCTGACCGCCAGCGGGTCCCCGGCCGATTCCTGCTGCACCACCGCGGCCACCAGGGCCGGGTCCAGCCCCTGGGCCTGGGCCTGGCGCTGGATCTGCTCCAGGTAATGGGCCAGCCCCCGGGCGGGTTTCCCCGCGGCGGCGGCGGCCGGAACCGGCGCGGCGGCGCTCGGGAGGCTGCCCGCGGTGCGGTCGGCGGGAGCGGCGGAGGGCGGGGCGGCAGCGGCGGGAGCGGGATGGCCGGCCCGGCGGGAGGCACCTCCCTGTGCCCTTCCAGGTCATCCGAGAGCTGACGGTAGATCATCCCTGACAGCCCGATCGAGTTCCTCTCGCAGACAGTCTCGGCCAACTTCTGATTGAACATTTCCCGCCAGGTGTCCATCGCCTGGGTCTGGTCTTCCGACTGCGCGGTCTGCTGCATCGTGTCCAGCAACTGCTTGACAAACACCGCTTCCAGGTCGCGGCTCACCTTGCGTAAGGAAGCATCGTCCCGGCCGCCGGCCGGAGCGGCCTCCCGCAGATGGCGCAGCCGGGCCTCCAGGGCTTGGCTCTGGGTGTCCAGGCGCTGATAGCTGTTGGCGCCGCCGATTTCCATTTTCGCTCCGTCCGCTGCTTCCGCCTACATTACGACCAGGTCGGCCTTGAGCGCCCCGGCCTCTTTCAGCGCCTGGAAGATGGCGATGATGTCGCGCGGGGTGACCTGCATGATGTTGAGGGCGGTGACCAGGTCTCCGGCCGTGCCGCCGATCTCGATGAACTTGCGCACTTCCTCCACCGCGCTGACACTGGCGTTGGGGGCGGCGACCGCCGCTCCGCCGCCGAGCGGGGTGGTGGGCTGGCTGACCGTCATCCCGGTGCCGATCGTGACCGTCAGGCCGCCGTGGGCCACCTGCACCGGGGTGACGGAGACATTCTCGCCGATCGCCACGGTTCCGGTGCGCTCGTTGATCACCACCCGGGCCTCGACCGCGGGGTTGACTTCCAGGTTCTCCAGCTCGGAGAGGAACTCCACCACCCGGCCGGGGTCGCGGAATTGATCGGGGATGCTGATCCAGGCCGAGCGGTCGTCGATCGGCAGGCAGAGGTCGCCGCCGAAATGGGTGTCGATCGCCTCTTCCAGCCGCCGGGCGCTGGTGAAATCGCCATCCTCGAGGGTGAGCATGATCCGCCAGTTGTCGATGAAGCCATCCTCGAGGCCGCGCAGGATCTGGCCGCCGCGGGGGATACGCGCCACCTGGGCGTGGTTGCGCTGGATCTGGGCCCCGGCCCCGCCGCCGCCCTGGGCCCCGGCGTTGAAGCCGCCGATCGAGACCGGCCCCTGACAGACCGCGAACAGGGTCTGGCCATCGTAGCCATAGAGCTGGGTGCGCAGCAGGGTGCCGCCCTGGAGGCTGGAGGCCTCGCCGATCGAGCTGATGGTGACATCGACCCGGCCGCCGGGCTTGGCGAACGAGGGCAGCTCGGTGGTGACCATCACCGCGGCGACATTGGCGGTGTTGATCTCGTCCGGGTCGATCTCGATCCCGAACTTGTTGAGCAGGCTGGCGGTGGAGCGGTTGGTGAAGATCGTGCGGCCATCGCCGGTGCCGTTGAGCCCCACCACCAGCCCGTAGCCGATCAACTGCTCGACCCGGGTGCCCTGCAGGTGGGTAATGTCCTTGACCCGCGCCGCCCGGGCCGGGAAAGCGCCGGCCAGGAGCAGCACGGCGATCAGCACGGCGGGCGGCAGCTTGCGGTTATGGCAGCCGAAACTCATCATCCCTCCCTCGGGCGATCAGAAGAACCAGCCGAAGACCCGGTTGAACAGGGTGGGCCGGCGGGCATCTTCGGCCTCGCCCTTGCCCTTCATCGTGATCCGCAGGTCGGCGATCTGGAAGCTCTGGACCGAGTTGGTCTGCGGGCTGACATCCTGGCCGCGGACAATCCCGGTCAGGCTCACCACCTGCTTTTCGTCCGGCAGCTCGATCACTTTGGCCCCCTCCAGGTAGAGGTTGCCGACATCATCGGTGCGGACCACCCGGGCGCTGACCTGGGTGACAAAGGTGGTGAGCTTGTTGTTCTGGACCCGGGAGTCGAAATCGTTCTGGGAGGAGACCTCCCCGCTGAACGGGTTGAGCAGGCCGAACACCTTGCCGGGGCCGGCGCCGAAATTGGCCTGGACCTCCGAGCCGCGCTGGGAGCGGAACTGGGCGTTATTGACCCCCTGCACCCGCTCGTCGATCACCACCGTGATCACATCCCCGACCTTGAACAGCCGGTCATCGCTGAACAGGCTGGAGACCCCGGAGCGGAACTCCATCTGGGCGCGGGCCGGGGCCTGCCAGCAGGCCAGGGCCAGCAGCAGGGCGGCCAGGCCGAAAGCCGGGCGCGGAGCGATCAGGATCGTCGTGCGCGGCGGCTTGTTGCGGGGGATGCTCCGTTCGGTTCTCATCGCTTTCTCACCTCGCATCAAGGATTGATCAGTATCGTACGCGCGTCCAACACCTCACCGGTCAGGTTCCGGCCGTAGTGGTTGCGCACCATGATCTTGTCGCCGAGCCCGCCGCGTTGCCAGGCCTTGCCCGGACAGCCGACCCGGATGCCCTTGTACTCGACCACCAGCGTCACCTCATCGCCGCGCTCGACCAGCGGCAGGTTTTCCAGCAGGTCCAGGGTCAGCAGCTGTCCGGCGCGGAGATTGCGGACCAGGCGCTTCCCTGCGGCCTGGTCCACCGCGGTGACCAGCGGCGACCGTTCCGTGGTCACCTCGTGCTCGCTGAACTCGAAATCCTCGGGGGCGATTACCTCGCCGCGGCCCACCGGCCGCAGGGCCACCGCCGCGGAGCGGAAGACCCGCACCCGGAACGAGACCGGCACCCGGTAAAGCGCCCGGTCGCCGCTGACCGCGGCCACCGCGAGCGAGACCGCGCCGGTCAGCCGCGGCTGCAGGGGGGTCATCACCCGCAGCTCGAAGCCATCCTCGGCCAGGGTCAGGGTTTCCGGCAACTGCTGGTAGGTGATTTCGGTGCGCACCCCCGGCTGGTCCTGCCAGGAGCGGGCGACATGCTGCTCGACCAGGGCGGTGAGCTCCGAGGCGCTGACCTCGCTGCCACGGCGGAGCACCAGCACCTGCTGCTCCCCGGCCAGGGCCACCCGCAGCGGGTCGATCATGTTGCTGACCAGGCTGCGGCGGATGTCCTCGCGGCTGAGGGTGAGGCTGGTCCCCGGGGCTGGGGCCGCGCCCAGCGGCAGCCGGGAGAGCGTCTCCACCAGGGGCTGGTCGAAACCCTCGACCTGGGCCAGCTCGCCCAGGCGCAGCTCGCCGGCGGCGGTGGTGGCCTCGGGCCGCAGGTAGACATAGGCCCGGACCAGCGCCGTGCCATCGAGGGCGTCCTGCTCGGGAGCCTCGGGGGCGGCGATCAGCATCGCGGCCAGGATCGGGCCGGCGAGCAGGCAGAGGATCAGGCTTCTGAATCTCATGCTCTTGCTTCCTATCGTTGTCAGGCTGCCGGTCAAGGCGCGGTTCCGTTAACGGCCGATGTTGCCGGCGGTCTGCAGCATGCTGTCGGCAATCGAAATCCCGCGGGAGTTCAGCTCGTAGACCCGCTGGGCGGTGATCAGGTCCACCAGCTCGTCCACCACCGAGACATTGGAGAACTCGATGTACTTCTGCTCGATCCGGCCGAACTCGTTCTCGGCGGGGTTGCCGAGGATCGGGGTGTTGGAGGCCTGGGTCTCGAGCCAGAGGTTGTTGCCGATGTTGCGCAGGCCGGCGGGGTTGATGAAACGGGCCAGCTCGATCCGGCCGACGTTCTGGGGCTGGACCTGGCCGGGCAGGATCACGTCCACGTTGCCATCGGCGCCGATCGAGATCTCGGTGGCGTTCTGGGGAATGTTGATCTGGGGCACCAGCGACAAGCCGTCGTTGTTGACCAGGATCCCGTCCTGGCTGATCTCGAAGTTGCCATCCCGGGTGTAGGCCATGGTGCCGTCCGGCTGCTGGATCTGGAAGAAGCCATCGCCGACAATCGCGATGTCGAGGTTGTTGCCGGTCATCTGCAGCAGCCCCTGGGTCATCATTTTCTGGGTGGAGGAGATTTTCACCCCGTGGCCGACCTGCAGCTCGGTCGGGACGATCTGGCCCTGGAACTCGGCGACTCCCGCCGGGCGCAGGGTCTGGTAGAGCAGGTCCTGGAACATCACCTGGCTTTTCTTGAAGCCGGCGGTGTTGACGTTGGCCAGGTTGTTGGCGATCACGTCCACCCGGGTTTCCTGGGCTTTCATCCCCAGGGCGGAGGTCCTCAGGGCACGGATCATCGGTCGGTTCCTTTCACGGCTTGGGGTGTGGCTCGTTTCAGGGCGGTTCAGGCCCACCCGGCGGCAGCGGCGCTAGAGCCGGCCGCCCTGGGTGATCACCTGCTGCAGCGACTCGTCCTGCATGCGGATCGCCCGCTGGCCCAGCTCGAACAGGCGCTGGAGCTCGATCATCCGCACCAGCTGGTCCACCGGATGCCCGTTGGCGCTTTCCAGCGCCCCCTGCTTGATCGCGAAGTTCTGGGCGGGCTGGCCGGCGGCCTGGCCCTCCGGAACGTAGAGGTTGTCGCTTTCCTTGGTCAGGTGGTAGGGGCGGGGGAAATCGGCCACCCGGATCCGGCCCCGCAGCTCGCCATCGACCAGCACGTCCCCGTTGTTGGAGACCATCAGCTTGCCGCCCTGGACATTGATCGGCCCGGCGGCGCCCTGGACCTCGTAGCCCTCGGCAGTGGCCAGGGTCCCGGTGCGGCTCATTCCGAAAAATCCGGCGCGGGTGTAGCGCAGCCCCTGGGGGGTCTGGACCGCGAAGAACCCATTGCCATCGAGCGCCAGGTTGAAATCATTGCCGGTGACCTCGATCGATCCTTGCGAGAAATCGGTCTGCTCTTCGACCACCAGCTTGCTGTCGCCGACCGCGTACTGATAGGCCTGGGGGTTGACTCCGACCACCGCGGGGCGCTCGCCGGTGGAGGCCAGGCCATGCTCGTTCAGGTACAGGTCGGCGGTGACCAGGTCGTGGACAAACACCCGGTCGCGCTTGAAGCCGGGGGTGTGGCTGTTGGCCAGGTTGTTGGCGAGCACGTCCTGCCGGTACTGCAGGGGCAGCATTCCCGCGGCGGAAGTGTAGAGGCCCTTGATCATCGGCTTGTCCCTCTTGCAGTTGCCCCGGCCGGCCCCGGCGCCGGATTGGAAATACGGGGCGGGAGGGGCGACTGGTTTTGTCGGGATGGAAGGGCAAGAGGTGTGCCACGGCGGGCACGGCCGGTAAGACATGGGCGAAGGGGACTTAGGGAAAAGCGGGATCAGGGGGCTTGCGGTAAAATGTGCCGGAGATGACAAAAAACCGGAAGGGCGCAGGGCAATTCTTGCCTAAGCGGCGAAACAGGGGGCCGGGCGCAAAAAAATCCCCATCAACTTGGGCCCCGAGCGTTTGCGGATGAGTCCCCTGGGCAAGCGTCCGTCGGCGGAAACACGGTCTTGACATTACCGGCGCAGGCGATTGCTCAGTGGTTTCCCGTGAGTTCCAACTCACCGTCAAGGGCAGTGATGGGGATTCTTTTACGCTACATCTTATTATAAAAACCGGGACCATCCAAATCAAGGGGGGTAGAAAAATAAGTCCGAGCTTGGCCTGGAGATCGGGCGCCTCCGGCCCCGCTCAGAGGAAAAGCAGGCAGAGCAGGCCGACCGCCCAGACATAGTAAGCGAAACGGCTGAAATTGCCATGCTGGAGGGCTTTGAGCAGGAAATAGATCGCCGCCAGGCCGAACACGAAGGCGCTGAGGGAGCCCAGCGCCAGCGGGCCGGCCCCGTGATGGAGCGCCGCCTCGCCGGACAGCAGCCCGCCGAACTCCAGCAGCCCCGCCCCGAGGATCGCCGGCAGGGCCAGCAGGAACGAGAACTCGGCGGCGAGCCCCGGCCACATCCCCAGCAGCAGCGCGGCGCTGATGGTCGTGCCCGAGCGGCTCACCCCCGGCAGCAGGGCCAGGGACTGGGCCAGCCCGATCAGCAGGGCCAGCTTCCAGTCCAGGGCGCGGCGGGGGCGGTCCGGCCGGACCAGCCTGGTGCTGAACAGGATCAGCCCGGTGAGGAGCAGCATCGCGCCCACCAGCCGGGTCGAGTCGAAAGCGGCCTCGATCTGGTCCTTGAACGTCAGGCCGACCGCCGCCGCCGGCACCGTGCCCAGCAGCACCAGCCAGTTGAGGGCGAAATGCTCGCGCTGGCGGGGGTCCTCGATCCGGCCCCATTTCCAGGGCTGGAACATCGCGGGGATCGCCGCCAGCATCGCCCGGATCCGGCGGCGGTAAGCCAGGACCACCGCCGCGGCGGTGGCCAGGTGGACCGCCACCTCGAACAGGATGCCCCCCTCGGGGGGGACCTTGAGCAGCGCTTCGGCCAGCACCAGGTGGCCGGAGCTGCTGACCGGCAGGAACTCGGTCAGGCCCTGGACAATCCCCAGGATCAGGGCCTCGATGTATCCCATGGGATTCTCTCTTGACTTTAATTAGTTTTAAGAAAAAACTAAAAATTTCCAGCCGCGGCGGGGTGGACACGGCAGGGATCACTCCCGGCGGCTTCAGCAATCTAACTTCCAGCAAGCGGGCTTGTCAACCGCCAATCGGCGTGAGGAGGAGGGCTGCGATGCGACACCGCAGTCCGGGATGGCGCAGTCGTGGTGGAGCGAGGCTCCCGGCCTGGCGGCCGGTGCGGCGCGCTGCGCTCCTCGCTTTGCTCCTGGCAGTGCACCTGACGAGTTCGCCCGCCCGGGCGCAAGGCGCGGACAGCCTGGGACCGGGGGAGCAGTTGCCGCTGATCCTGTTCGGGGATTCGCTGCTGACAGAGGAGGATTCCCCGGGGCTGCCGGCCGACTCGGCCGGGGAGGAGCCGCCGCCGGAAGCCGATGGGCGGGGGGCGGAGCGCCTAACCGAGGGTCGCCGCGCGCTGGAGGCGGGCGACCTGGCGCGGGCGCGCCGGCTCTTTCACGTCGCGTCTTTCGATCCGGACCCCGCGGTGCGTTCCGCGGCCCGGGTCGGGCTGGGGGATGTCGACCGCCGGAGGCGCTATCGGGGGCTGGAGGCCACCCGCCAGTACCGGCTGGCCCTGCAGGCCGACCCGGACAACCGCGAGGCGCTGTACGCCCTGGCCCAGGCCGGGTTCGAGCTGGAGGAGACTCATGGCTACCGGGTGGCGGGGCGGGCCCTGGTGCGGCTGATCCTGCTGGATCCGGAGTACCGCGGGGCCTACGATCTCTGGCGGGAAAAGATCCACGATGCCTCCCGCGAGGAGCTGGAGGCGGTGGACCGGCTGCTGCTGAGTTACCTGCCCGGCCATCCGCAGTTCGGCCGCCGCTGGCTGGACCTGGCCCGCGACCGCTACGGGCTGGGTGAGCCGCAGCGCTCGCTAACAGCCCTGGCGCGTTTCCTGGCCACCGGGCCGGACACCCTGCTAACCGATGCCGCCCTGCTCTCGGCTCGTTGCCGGCTGGCCCTGGGCGACAGCGCAACGTTCGAGCAGGACTACCGGCAGGCGCTGGCCGCGGCCGAGGCCGGCGGCGACTTCTATCGCCTGGCGCTGGAGGCCGGGACGATTTTTACCCCGGAGGAGTCCGCGCGCTGGGAGCGCCTGGAGCAGGCCGGAGAGATGGCCGCGTTCTTCCGCCAGTTCTGGCTCAGCCGCGACCCGGACCCGGTCGATCCCCGCAATGAGCGCCTGCTGGAGCACTACCAACGCCTGCAATACGCCGAAACCTTCTACTGCCAGCGCAACCCCCACAGCCGTTTCCAGAACTCGCGGGACTACTCCCGGCTGGTCACCCCGATGTCGATGTTCTACGACACCGACCCGGACATTTTCTGGGAGCGCCGCTCGGAACTCCGCCTGGACCAGCGCGGGATGTTTTTCGTGCGCCACGGGCCGCCGGACCGCATCCGCCGCGAGGTGAGCTGGCGCAACCCGCTCGAACTCTGGTACTACGGCAACATCCGGTTCCGTTTCGAGCAGTACGCCGGGGCGGGGGATTTCATCTATGTGCCCTCGCTCGGCGGCCGGGGCGCCGGGAACATCGCCGCGGCGATGGCCGGCTCCTCCTTCCGGGACCCCTTGCCGCAACTGGAGCTGACCGGCTATGCCGCGGATTTCCTGGGAGAGGGCGGAGTCGAGGAAATCGAGTTCTACCACTGGACCCCGGTCGACTCGCTGGACCCGGCTTTTCCCCCGCTGGCGGCCCTGGCGCTCTACGACACCAGTTGGGCCCTGCTGGGGATCGATCAGCGCCCGGCGCTGCCATTGGCCCTCGGGAACGCTTCGCTCTGGCTGGGAACCGGAAGGGTTTCCTGTCCGGGCGGCGGGAAGCTGATCTATGCCTTGCGCCTGGCAGTGGAGGGGAAACGGGCGGTGGAGCGGGGGGTGATCGAGTTCGATCCTTTCAGTCGCCGGGGCCTGGAGCTGAGCGGGATCGTGCTCGGCACCCCGCCCCCGCCGGGGGTGAGCTTCCGGGTGCGGCGCTCTCCGGAACTGCTGCCCCGGCCCTCGCTGGAGTTCGGGCGGCGGGAGACCGTGACGGTCTACCTGGAGCTGTATGGCCTGGCCGCCGGCCAGGAGGACGCGCGCGCCTGGCGCGAGCGGGTCACCCTGCGAAGGGTGGAGGGCGGCGGCGGCTTCCTCGGCGGGATCAGGCGGCTGTTCGGCGGGGGCGGGCGGGGCGGCGCCAGCCGCACCCTCACTTTCGAGCGGCGGCTGGAGCAGGCGGAAGGCCCGGCGGCGGAGAGCTTCACCATGGACCTGGCCGAGCTGGCCCCGGGCGGCTACGAGCTGGTGGTGGAGGCGCTGGACCTCGCCAATGGCAACCGCGACAGTCGCCGGATCGAGTTCGGGATCAGGGAGTGATGCAAGCAGTTCTTGTTCCCGGCAGTGGTGGTTGTTCTTCCTGTCTCTGCGCCTGATAGCGGGTGTGATGAACTCAGGAGTGGGAAAGAACACCACCCCCGGTGTCCACCTTTGGTAAGGTTCATCCGGGAATTCCGGGGTGAGAGCTTCTGCCGGCGGGGGAGCCGGAATAGACCCTTCCCGGGCATTGGGACACAAATTCCCGGCGGTGCAGCTAGCTCTTTGATGGTCATTATTTTTCTTCTTCTGTGACCAGAAGAAGCAAGAGTCTGTGCGGCGCAAAACTCGCCGGCCAGCGGTGGTCTTCAAAGAGTCCATGTAATCCTGCGATCTTTACGCTACCCCTGCGGGTGGGCAGCGCTGACGCGCATCTGCCAGTCTGTTCTTGCCGCTGCTACCGCTTCGCATGGGATGGCGAGCATCGTAACCGCTGCTCTGGCTTGGCTCATCCAGTTGCTGCCGCGGAGCGCCCGGAACGGGCGCTGGGGGATGAAAGACAACACAAGGGCCAGGGCATCTTGTTCTTGGGCGGGGGGGGCTTGCGGGCCGCGGCTGGAGGCAAGAGCGAGCGGAGTAGATTTTCCCTATTTCCATCGTGGCTACTGCTACGAAGCGAGAGAGCCTGGCAGGCCATGCGTGCAGCGCCAGGGATGGCGCGAACGCGGCGACCTCGAATGGAGCGTTTTAACTCCCGCAGGCACACCGCCGGTTATTGAAAAGCTGATAGCTGATTCAGCTTCGCGGCCTTGGCTTCAAAAGACTCTTGCTACTTCTGGTCACAGAAGTAGAAAAATCCGCAGGATTTACGGGATTAGCAGCGGGCTGGAGCTTTCCCCGGAATAGACGGATGAACCTTTGGTAAGGGGGATTGGTCCGGCTTTGGCCGGAGCTTTGAGCTAAGCGCTTGAGCGATAGCGGTTTCGATCCCCTCCGAGCGGGGTGGCCCGCCGCAGGCGGGCCGGGGTGTGTGTCTTTGCCGGCCGCACAGCATAGCTCCCCGACCCGGAGTTCATCACACCCTCTAAGTCGTAGGGGCCGGCTCCCGTGCCGGCCCGCCTTGGCGCGGGCGCAGCATGCTGCGCCCCTACAATGGATTCCGGGCCGGCTGCTGTAACCTGAAGTTATGCAGCATCAACGGGATCGAGTGTAGGGGCGTCCGGCCGGACGCCCCTGCCTCAGACTCCGGGCCTCCCACGATGGCCGTCGCTGCCACGGCAGATCAGATTGACACCCCCCGGCCCCGATTGCATCGGGGCCACCCCCCTCCAGGGGGGAGTTTTTCCCGCTTCGCCTTGGTAATGACCTGACCGGTCGGGCGGCAGTGCCGTTGATCCCCCTTACCAAAGGGGGACACCGGGGGTTGTGTTTTCAGGGCCGGCACGGGGGCCGAAAAGAAAGAGGGGCCGACCCACCTGGGCCGGCCCCTCTTGAGTCGCGGCGGTCTGTCGCCGCCTCAGTCGAAATACAGCCGCAGCAGGCCGGCGAGGAAGTAGGTCACCATCCCGACCATGGTCAGCAGCACGGCGTGGGCATAGCCGGTCGAGGCGCTGATCACCCCGGCCAGGAACAGCGCCAGCCCCAGGAAGAACAGCCCGAAGAACAGCTTGCCCGGCCCGGAGATCGGCACGATGTGGAAAGCTTCCCCATCGGCCGTATCGTCGTGCTTGAGCGCCCGCCAGATCTGCTCCGTGTCCTGGTCCCGCTGTTTCGGGAACAGCATGGTGGCGATCGGGGTGACGATCACGGTCACCACCGTGCTGAAGAAGGTCGAGTAGTAGAAGACGTTCGGGTCCTGGCGCATCATGAAGTAGGCGATCAGCCCGGCGACCACTCCGCCGAGGTAGCCGATCAGCGCCCCTTGCCAGTTGACCCGCTTCCAGAGCAGGCCGAAGACGATCGTGATCATGAAGAACGGCATGTCGAAGATCCCGACCACGGTCAGGTAGGCCGCCACGACGTTCTCGCCGATCAGCGGGATCAGGTAGGCGAAACCGATCCCCAGCGCCCCGGCGACAATGGTCATGATCCGCACCACCATCAGCATCGTGCGGGAGGAGGCCGTGCGGTGCAACAGGGTCTTGTAGAGGTCATTGGCGAACAGGGTCGCCACCCCCTGCAGGTTGGTGCTGATCGTGCTCATCTGCGAGCTCAGCAGACCGCAGGCCACCAGCCCGATCACGATGATCGGCAGGGTGCTCTGCATCACCATCGGGAAGGCCTGATCCATCACCTCCAGCCCGGGGTGCAGCACCCTGGCCGCCAGTCCGGGCAGGATCCAGAGCATCGCGAACGGGGTGGTGATGATCCCGGCCATCACCAGCCCGCGGGCGGCGCTGCGCGGGTCTTTCGAGCTGAACGACATCTGCAGCAGCCCCTGGTCGGTGCTGGCCCACTGGATCCCCAGGATCCAGATCGCCAGGATGAACTGCCAGTTGTACTGGCCGAACTGCGGCACCAGGTTCAGGTGCTCGGCCGGCAGGGCCTGCACCAGCTCCGGCCACCAGCCCACCCGGCCCATCACCATCGGCAGCAGGATCAGCGCTCCGCCCAGCATCAGCACGAACTGGATCACATCGGTGATGGTCACCGACCACATCCCGCCCAGGAAGGTGTAGGCGACGGCGATCCCGGCGAAAGCCAGCAGCCAGAACGCCGAAGGTGCCGGTGAAATCCCAGCCCGGGACATGGGCGATGGTCATGAACGCCACCGCCGCGGCATTGAGCACCACTCCCAGCCAGAACGACAGCCGGAACACCCAGTAGAAGCCCACCAGCGAGCGCACCGCCAGGTTGTAGCGCATCCCGAGGAACTCCGGCACGGTGCGGATCCGCAGCCTTCGCAGGATCGGGATAATCAACAGCCCCGAAAAGACCAGCCCCATGTTGCCGGTCCAGGTCTGCCAGACGATCGAGATTCCATGCTTGTAGGCGGTGCCGCTCTGGCCGATGAAGCTGTAAAGGTTGACATTGGCGGCGGTCAGCGCCGCGGCCAGGATGAACGGGGTCAGGTGACGGCCCGCCACCATGAAGTCATCCGCGGTGTCGATCCAGCGTGAGAGCAGGTAACCGATCAGGAACATCAAGGCCAGGAACACGATCAGCATGCTGAAATCGATATAGCTCATCTAAGGCTCCTCGGGGGTGGTTGAGGGCAGGGGCGGCATCGCGCGGGCGCCCTCGCCGGCGGGTCGGGTGATTGCCTGAAAATACAGCCCGGCGGCGTGGGCGGTCAACAATAATTTGCGGCCCTGTCGGCGGGCCTCCCCCCGCGGCCCGGTTGACAAATCCGATCCAGCCCCTTATACTGACTGCAATTCGATGCAGTCCTGGATCTTGAACCGTACGGAGGCGGAGGACGGCTCTCCGGCGGTTGCTTTTTTAGCGGGCGGGCGCGGGTGATGCCGCTCGATCCCCACGCGCAGGGAACAGAGGCGCCCGGCGCTGCCATTGGCCCTCGGGAACGCACTCGATCCCCACGCGCAGGGAACAGAGCCTTCTGATCCGTAGTCAGATGCTCCTTTTCGGGCTTGATCCGCACACGCAGGGAACAGAGAGGAAAACATGCTGACCGGCGACCTGAGGGAACTGCTGACGATCCTGCCGGTGCTGCTGCTGTCGGTGGTGGTGCACGAGGTGGCGCACGGGGTGGCGGCCGAGCGCGCCGGCGACCCCACCGCCCGGATGCTGGGGCGGATCACCCTCAACCCGGTGCCGCACATCGACCCGATCGGCTCATTGCTGGTGCCGCTGCTGCTGGTGCTCTCCCACAGCTCGATCTTTTTCGCCTGGGCCAAGCCGGTGCCGGTCAACCCTTACAATTTTCGCCGCCCGAAGCGGGACGACATCGTGGTCTCGCTGGCCGGGCCGCTGTCGAACCTGGCGCTGGCCCTGGGTTTCTGCCTGCTGCTGCTGGGAACGGTCCTGGTGGTCTCCACCCGCGGCGGGATATCCAACTGGTCCGGCTCGCTGATCCAGCTTTTCCGCTACGGGATCTGGATCAACCTGATCCTGGCCTTTTTCAACCTGATCCCGATCCCCCCGCTGGATGGCTCGCACATCCTGGGCAACCTGCTGCCCTACGAGGCCGCCCGCCGCTACGAGCGGCTGCGGCCCTACGGCTTCATCCTGCTGCTGGGGCTGATGTGGTTCGGCGCGCTGTCGGTGCTGCTCCGGCCGGCGAGCTGGCTGTTCGCGGCCCTGCTGCAGGGGATCGCCGCCCTGGCCGGGCTGGCGGTCGGCTGAGAGGGGCGGAGCCCGGGGGTGTCACTCCCATGTGGCCCGGAATCCCTGGATGAACCTGAACAAGCGATGTCATACTTTCAAGGATAGATAGGAGAAAGATCGTCATGGCCGAGAACAAGGGCGTGATCCTCAGCGGGATGCGGCCGACCGGCAAGCTGCACCTGGGCCACTTGGTCGGGGCGCTCGAGAACTGGGTCAGCCTGCAGGACAGCTACAAGTGCTATTTCCTGGTGGCCGACCTGCACGTGCTGACCACCGGCTACGAGAAAACCCGGGCGGTCCCGGAGAACACGTTCGAGATGGCCTGCGACTGGCTGGCGGTGGGGCTCGACCCGGAGCGCTCGACTTTCCTGATCCAGAGCCTGGTGCCGGAGCACTCCGAGCTCAACCTGATCTTCGGGATGATTACCCCGATGCCCTGGGTGGAGCGCAACCCGACCATCAAGGAAATGATCGCCGACCTGGGCCTGGGCGACCGGATCAACTACGGCCTGCTGGGCTACCCGATCCTCCAGGCCGCCGACATCCTGCTCTACCGCGCCGACCTGGTGCCGGTGGGCGAGGACCAGGTGGCCCATGTCGAGATGACCCGGGAGATCGCCCGCCGCTTCAATTTCATCTACGACACCCAGGTCTTCCCGGAGCCCAAGGAGAAGCTGACTGTCACCCCGCGCCTGCCGGGGATCGACGGGCGCAAGATGAGCAAGAGCCTGGACAACTGCATCTACATCTCGGATGATTCCGAGGCGGTGCAGCAGAAAGTGCGCAAGATGATCACCGACCCGCTCAAGGTTCGCAAAGGGGACCCCGGCCGGCCGGAGGTCTGCTCGGTGTACGCCTATCATAAGATCTTCAACCCCGGCCAGGTCGATGAGGTTGCCGCGGGTTGCCGCTCCGGGGCCCTGGGCTGTGTTGTCTGCAAGGGGATGCTCGCCGCGGCGATCAACCACCGCCTGGACCCGATCCGCGCGCGACGGAAAGTCTACTCGGAGGACCGCGAGCGGGTCTGGCGGCTGCTCAAGGAGGGCTCGGCGCTGGCCCGGAAAAAGGCCGCTGAGACCATGACCCTGGTGCGCCGGGCGATGGGCATGGAGTTCTGATCCCCCGGGAACTGGAGCCGCGATGGACGACTACCGGGTGCGCCTCGAGTGTTTCGAGGGTCCGATGGACCTGCTGGTCTTTCTGATCCGCAAGCACGAGATCGACATCTACGACATCCCGATCGCGCTGATCGCCGACCAGTACCTGGAGTACGCCCGCGGGATCGAGGCCCTGGACCTGGAGCAGGCCGGGGATTTCCTGCTGATGGCCGCCACCCTGCTGCAGATCAAGAGCCGGCTGCTGCTGCCCCGGCCGGAGGGGGCGGACGAGGAGTGGGAGGACCCCCGCACCGAGCTGGTGGAGAAGATCCTCGAGTACATGCAGTTCAAGGAGATCGCCGACCGCATGCGGCAGCTGGAGGAGCGCTCGGGGAGCCAGGCCGAGCGCGGTTTCTCCGAGGTCGAGCTCTACCGCCGGCAGGAAGAGGAAGAGCCGGAGGTGGAGGCGACGGTCCACGAGCTGATCCTGGCTTTCAGCCGGATGCTCGAGCGCCGTCCCCCGCCGGAGCCGGTGCACCGGGTGCCGCGCGAGAAAGTGACCTCGGCCGGCCGGGCCGCCGACATCCGCCGCCTGCTGGCCCACCGCCGCCGGGTGCTGTTCTCCGAGCTGTTCCAGGGCGAGGAGAGCCGGCTCTACCTGGTGGTGACCCTGGTCGCCCTGCTGGAGATGGCCAAGGGCGGGGAGATCGCGGTCGAGCAGGAGAGCCTGTTCGGCGAAATCTTCATCGGACGCCGCAAGCTGCGGCGGCCGGTGACCGATGGCCGGGAGGATGGGGAACCGGGGGAGGAGCGGGCGGCCTCGGAGGATCTCCACGAGGGACAATAAGGTTGCGGCTGGGAAATCCCCCTTACCAATGGGGAACCGAGGGTTGTGAAGCAGTGCAAGTCCCCCCTGGAGGGGGGTGGTCCCGGTGTTACCGGGACCGGGGAGTGTGAGGGCGGCCGCCACCCCACGGCTGGAGCAGCTGCTGGCCTCACACCGGCAGGACCGGTAAAAACACAACCCCCGGTGTCCCCCTTTTTTAAGGGGGATCGTTCCCGCTTCGGCCCGGCAGTGGCGTAACCGTTTGGGAACCAGGCTGTTAATCCCCTCTAAACAGAGGGGTGGCTCCCGCCACCGGCGGGAGCCGGGGTGTGTGGTCTTTTTCAGCGGCCACTGCCCAGGCGTTAGGCTTCGCAGTGAATCACACGCGCTAATAAAGGGGGAAACAGGGGGTTGTGAGCAGTGAAAAGTCCCCCTTAGCAAAGGGGGAAACAGGGGGTTGTGAAGCAGTGCCAGTCCCCCTTAATAAAGGGGAAACAGGGGGTTGTGTTATTTAAGCATTTTTCAGCCTGCTTTTTATGGTTGCTGTTCTCCGGAAGGATTTAACTTACATTAAGTTACACTCTTATTTCGACAAATTGGCATGAGCGAGTTTTCCCGGGAAATGATTGTCGAGGCGCTGCTGTTCGCCTCCACCGAGCCGGTGGCGCTGCGCAGGCTGGCCGAGGCCGCCGGGCTGGCCGAGCCCGAGGTCGAGCAGGCGATCGGGCTGCTCAATGCCGCCTATGAGCGCGAGGACCGGGCCTTCCGGGTCCAGCCGATCGCCGAGGGCTGGCAGTTGCGCACCCTGCCCGAGCTGGCCGGATATGTGCGCGGGCTGGGCCGCCAGCTTGCCGCGGGACGGCTTTCCGCCGCCGCCCTCGAGACCCTGGCGATCATCGCCTACCGCCAGCCGATCGGCCGGGCGGAGATCGAGAAAATCCGCGGGGTGGGGGTGAGCGGGGTGGTCAAGAGCCTGATGGAAAAGAAGCTGGTGACAGTCACCGGGCGGGCCCAGGTGCTGGGGCGGCCGTTGCTCTACGGCACCACCCGCGATTTCCTGCGCCATTTCGGGCTGGCCGAGCTGGGCGACCTGCCGCGGGAGAGCGAGCTGCAGGTGCTGCTGGGCCAGGAGCGGACACGGCGGTCCCCGGGCACTGACGGCAATGGGGCGGGGGAAACGGCCTCGGAGGATGAGGAGCAGCAGAACCTGATGTGAGCCGCGACCGCCGATACCCAATCAGCGACACCAAAGTCAGGTTCGAAGCGGGGCCGGGGGTGTCGATCTGGGGTGCTTTTTCAGCCGAAGGGTGAGGGCATCCCGGGGTGCTACCCGAGATCCGGCTTTAATATCGAAAAAGTTTTGGAAAGTGGGAGGGGGCCTGGGGGAGGGCGGAAACCTTTTTAAAAAGGTTTCCGCCCTCCCCCAGGGAATGAGGCCTTGGTCGTGAAACTGGTAGGCAGCAGGGAGAGGGGATACGATGAGCGGGGAAGAGGCCGGGAGTATCGGCGAGAAGATCCAGAAGGTGCTGGCCGCGGCCGGGGTCTGCTCCCGCCGCGAGGCCGAGCGGCTGATCCGCGAGGGCGCGGTGCGGGTCAATGGCCGGGTGCTGGAGAATGTCGCCGAGCGGGTCGACCTGAGCCGCGACACGATCGAGGTCCGGGGCCGGAAGCTCGCGCCACCGGTCGCGGGGCCGCGGGTGCTGGCCCTCTACAAGATCAAGGGCTATGTCACCAGCGCCGCCGACCCGCATCACCCCAACACGGTGTTCGACCTGCTGCCGGCGGAAGAGCGCGCCCACCACTGGCTCTATGTCGGCCGGCTCGACCGCGAGACCGAGGGCCTGCTGTTGTTCACCGATTCCGGCGAGCTGGCCCATCGCCTGACTCACCCCTCGTTCAAGGTGAGCAAGGAGTATCTGGCCGAGGTCGAGGGGATCCCGACCCAGGCCGGGCTGCGCCGGCTGGAGCAGGGGCTGACCATCGAGGGCCGGCGGATGGTGATCGACCGGGCGCGCCCGATGGAGCGCCTGGAGAGCGGCCGCTCGGTGCTCCAGGTCGAGCTGCACCAGGGCGAGAAGCGCCAGGTCCGGCGGATGTTCGAGGCGCTGGGCCACCCGGTGCGCGAGCTCAAGCGCGTCCGCTTCGGGCCGATCGCCCTGGGGCAGATGAAACCCGGCAAATGCCGCCACCTCAGCCCTCAGGAAGTAAGCTCCCTGCTGCGGGCGGTCGGGCTGGCCGAGGACTAATCGGCTTTTTACTTTTTCTTTGACAAAAGTTGCTATTTTGCTAAGTTATAGAGTCGTTACGCCGCCTTTGCTTGAGTCCCGATCCCTGGTCCCACGAGCCGCCGCGAAGAGAGAGATGATCCGGAAAATTATGGGTTTCCCCCGCCTGCCGGTCTGCCTGGCGCTGCTGCTGATCGGTTGTTCCCAGCTCCTTCACGCCGCCCGGCTACCCCGTTACCTGCTGCAGCTCGGCGACAGCTACGCCCTGGTGGTGGACAAGAAGAACCAGGTCCTGTCGCTCTACCAGGGCGGAGCCGGCGGCCCGCGCCTGGTCCGTGATTACCGTTGCACCACCGGCAAGAACAACAACGGCTCCAAGCATGTCGCCGGCGACAAGAAGACCCCCAACGGGATCTATTTCTTCCGGGGGATGATCGAGGATGGCCAGCTGCCGGCCAAGTACGGGGTCCGGGCTTTCCCGATGGACTACCCCAACGACTGGGACCGTCTCCAGGACAAGACCGGCTATGGCATCTGGCTCCACGCGGTGGAGGATGACCACCGGGTGGCGGTCAGCTACGACACCGAGGGCTGTGTCGTGGTCACCAACCACGACATCCTGGAGCTGACCCGCTACATCGAGTTCGAGGCCACCCCGATCATTGTCGATGACAGCGTCCAGACATTCGAGGAGCGGGAGCTGACCGCCGAGCGCAACCAGGCGCTGGACTTTGTCACCACCTGGGCCGAGGCCTGGCAGGGCAAGGACCTCGACACCTACATCGACTGCTACGATGACCGTTTCACCATCGGCGGGCGCGACAAGGCCGCCTACCGCACCTACAAGCAGCAGCTCAACCGCGCCTACCAGACCATCCGGGTCGAGCTCTCCGACATCCGCGTCTTCCGCTTCCACGATTACCTGGTGGTCTCGTTTTTCCAGGACTACCGTTCCTCCGGGCTCCAGTCCAATGGGCGCAAGCGGCTCTACCTGACCCGCACTCCCGGCGGACTGAAGATCCTCGCCGAGCGCTTCCAGCGCTCCTGAAGCGTGGCTTTCCCGGCAACTCCCGCTTGAAACGTCGGCCCCGATGCGGTATAATGGGCTGTCGCGGTGCGACCGCGGGCCCCCCGCGGCCCGCTGTCTCTTTTTGCCCGCCCCGCCTTGCTTGCCATCACCAGGCGTTAGCGCCGGGCCTCCCGCCGGAGGACCCTCCGCCGCCGACCACGCAGGGAGTGATCGCCGATGCTCAGGAGAAGAACCATCGCCGCCGGCCGGGAGACTCCCGCGGGCGAGCTGCTGGCCCGGGTCCTGGCCTGCGTCGGCCCGGAATGGGCCGACCGCTGCCGCCGGGGGGACTGGGATGGCGCGGCGGGCGAACAGCCGCTGCGCGAGGCCCTGATTTTTCTGGAGAACATCCGGCGCAACCTGGGCCTGTTTGTCCCGGCCCGCCACCCGCGCTACGGGATCTCCGAGCGCGGCGGCGATGCGATCCTGGCCTATCTGCGCGATGAGGGCGATCCCGGCGCCTGGTTCTTTTTCGCGGACGTGAGCGGGTTCACCGCCCTGCTGACCTTCCTCACCGAGCGTTTCGGCAAGGAGGAGGCCGGCGACATCATGAACCTGAGCATCCTCAACCGCTACTGCCTGGACAAGATGGGCCTGCTGCTGGACCACTTCAAGGATGAGGCGCTGGCGGGCGGAGACCCCGGGCTGGCGGCCCTGCGCGCGATGCTGGCGATCCGGGCCTCGATGCCGCTGGTGACTACCCAGGTGCGGCGGGAGCTGCGGCGCAAGCTGGCCGGCAAACCCCGCCAGGAGGAGATCACCAGCTTTATCGACCGGCTGGAGGTCAAGGCCTCCGGCGGGGTGATCCATGCCGATCAGTCCCGCAGCGATTTCTACGGCCACGATGTCCGGGCCCGGATCACCTGGGGCGAGACCGGCAAGCAGGTGGCCTGGGCCGAGAAGGTCGGCGGCAACGATGACCCGGTGCGGCCCGGAATCGAAGAGGTCAAGGGGATCGGCCTGGACCGCGCCGCCCGCGACAAGCTGCGGGAGCTGCTGGCCTCCGGCTGGTTCGGCCTTACCCCGGCCGACCTGGCGCTGGCCGAGGAGCCCCACGGCGGGGTCTGGAAGCTGGTGATCGCCCCGGGCGGGATGGAGAAGCTGGAGGGTCAGGTGGAGGAGCTCTGCGCCGCCCACGCCCGGCGCCTGGTCCCGGCGGTGGAGCTGCCCGCCGCCCGGCAGGGGCGGCTGGCCCGCCTGGATGAGCTGGGGGCCGAGCTGCTGGCCCTGGAACCGTTCATCGGCAACCGCGACCTGCTGCTGCACGTTGTCGGCAACCTCGGCCGCCAGGGCGACCGCAACCTGCTGCTGGATGAGTCCTGCTCCGCGGTGCGCGACAGCGGGGTGCTGTTCTGCAACTTCGCCCTGGAGGACAAGCGCCTGCTGGACGAGCTGGCCGACCGGGTGCACGAGGTGATGCTGCGCTATGGCATCCACTACAAGTACAACATCTTCCCCAAGGGCGATTTCAACCTGATGGGGGTGCTGGGCACGATGTTCAGCCGCAGCCGGGGGGCGGACAAGTACTATGCCGAGATCCTCTGGAGCGCCTGGCGCGACCTGAAGGACAACCTGCGGCGCGGTTTCGGCGGCCGGGTGGAGCTGCGCGGCGGGATGAGTGTCGGCAAGGGGCTGCAGGGCCCGGCCGGGGACAACATCATCCACAACGAGGAGACGCTGATCGGGCCGGACTGCAACCTGGCGGCCCGCCTGGTGGGTGAGGCCCTGGAGCTGGGGCCGGACGGCGCGTTCATCCAGCCGCCGGGGACCCTTTTCACCATCGAGAGCCAGCGCCGAAGGGTCGATCACCTGATCCAGCCCCGCGAGGCGGTGCGCCAGGTCAAGCTCAAGGGCTTCACCAACCCGGTGGCGCTGTGGAGCCTGGTCGAGCGCGAGGAGGTGGAGTCGGTCGGGGAATTCATCGCCCGGATGCGGCGGATCCCGCTGGTCACCGCCGAGGGGCTGGTGGTGCGGGACGAGGAGGGGATGCGCCAGGATCGTTTGCTGGCCGACTGTCTGGAGCGGATCGAGCGCGCGGCGGCGCGCGCGGATGGCCGGGCGCAACTGCTGGCGTTTGTCGCCACCAGCGGGGTGGGCAAGACCCGACGGGTGGCCGAGCTGGCCCACTGGGCCCTGAGACGCGGCTGGCCGGTCTACTTCGGCGAGTGCTACAGCTGGTACCAGGGCGAGGCCCCCGCGGGCGAGGCCGCGCCGGAAGAGAGACCGGGCCAGCCCGAGCACCACTCGGATGAGGGCGCCTGCCCGTTCCACCCCTTCATCCGCATCCTCAAGGAACAGCTTTTCCGCATCGACAATGCCGATGCGCCCGAACTCAAGCAGCGCAAGATTTCCCAGGTGCTGGCCGCCCTCGACCCGCAGAATGGCTCGCTGGCGGACCAGGCCCCGGTGATCGGCGCTTTCCTCGGGCTCGAGCTGCCGGAAACCTCGTTTTCCCGCGCCCTGGATGCCGAGGCCCGCCGCAACATCTTCTACGAGCGCACCGGGGACATCTTCGCCCGCGAGGTGGAGCGCCGGGGCCCGGGCAGCGCGGTGCTGCTGTGCCTCGATGACCTGCAGTGGGCCGACCGCAACAGCCTGCACCTGCTGGGCTTCCTGCTGCGCAGGGTCGGGGATGGCCTGGTGGCCATTGTCAACGCCCGGGAACGGGAGCAGCTCGGGGCCCTGCTCGATCCGGAGCTGCCGGCCCGGTGCCTGGTGCTGGAGCCGGGCCTGCTGCAGACCGGGGCGATCGAGGAGTTGGCCCGGCTGGTGCTGGGGGTCCAGGCCGGCCAGGGCCAGGCGGGCGAGCTGCCCCGCGAGCTGCGCCTCAAGCTGGAGGGGGAGCTGGAGAGCAACCCGTTCTTCGTGATCGAGTTCTGCGCCAAGCTCCAGGAAACCGAGATCATCACGGTCGCCGATGGCCGCTGCACCCGGTTCGATGCCGAGAGCTTCGAGCAGGTCTCGATCCCCACCCGCATCACGGGGGTGATCGAGGACCGTATCCGCCGCCTGCCGCGCGAGGAGCACGCCGCGATCCAGTTCTCCAGCGTGCTGGGCAACATCCTGCGCTACGTGATCATCCGCCAGTTCCTGCCGCGGGTGGACGATGAGAAGTTGTTCGAGGGCGAGGGGCTCTCCGAGATATTCTCCCGTCTGACCGGCCAGGAGATCACCCGGCTGGAGAACGAGAAGGACCCGGATTGGGTCTACACCTTCAAGCGGGCGCTGATCGGCGAGACGCTCTACCAGGAGCTGGTGCCCAGCCTTCGCAAGCGGCTCCACGGCGAGGTGGCGAAAATCTTCGAGCAGACCGAGCTGTCCAACCGTTTCGAGAAGTTCCTGCTCACCGCCCTGCACTACTCCAATGCCGAGGTGCCGGACAAGAGCTGCGCTTTCTACCTGGAGGCCGGCCAGCTCGCCCGCGAGGTGTTCGACAATGAGCGCAGCCTGATGCTGTTCGACAAGATCGAGCGCATCCTGGACAACTACCGGATCGAGGATGCCCCGCGGCGAAGGCTGGCGCTGTACGAGAACCGGGGCCGGGTCCGGCTGCTGCTGGCCCGCTATCCCGAGGCGCTGGAGGACTTCCGCCGGCTGGAGGAGACCGCCCTGGCCCTGGAGGAGTCCGAGGCCGCGGCCCGGGCCCGTTACCTGGCGGGCAGCGCTTTCCTCCAGCGCGCCGGCGAGGGGGACTTCCGCCGGGCGGTGGCGGAGTTCGCCCTGGCCGCCGAGCGCACGGGCGATGAGCGCCAGCGGGCGCTGGTGCTGGCCGACAGCGCCCGGGCCCACCTCGAGCTGGGCGAGCGCGAGGCCGCCCTGGAGCTGCTGGAGCGGGCGGAAAGCGCCCAGGCCCTGGCAGTCGGAGCCGAGCGGCAGGCCGAGGACCGGGTGCTGCGGGCCACGATCCTGCGCAACCGCGGCAGCGTGTTCCACCGACGGGGGCAGTTCAAGGAGGCGGTGGAAATTTATCGCCAGGCGCTGGAGCTGGTCGCGGAGGAGGGCGAGGACCGTTTCCGGAAGCTGCGGGCGATGCTCTGCAACTCGATCGGCCTGTCGCTGATGAAAGCCTTCCGGCTCGAGGAGAGCATGGGCTGGTTCCAGCGGGCGCTGGAGCTGTCCCACGCCATCGGCGACCTCAAGACCGAGCTCCAGGTGCGGATCAACATGGGGGTGGTGGCCAATGACAGCGGCCGTTATCAGGAGGCGCTGGAGCTGCTCACCCGCCAGCTCACCCTGATGGAGGAGCTGGTGGGGGAGAGCCGCGAGCTGGCCGCCCTGATGTTCAACATCGGCGAGAGCTGGATGTTCATGGAAAAGCACGAGGAGGCGGCGCCCTGGTACCGCAAGGCCCTGGCGATCGGCGAGCGCATCGACTACCGCGAGTTCGTGGTGGCCTGCCGCTACAACCTGGGCGAGGTGCTGCACACCCTGGAGCGGGAGCCGGAGGCGCTGGAAGTGCTGGAGCCGGCGTTCGCGATGGCCGGGGAGGGCGGCTGGGACCTGCAGCGGATGGACCTGGCCAACCTGCTGGGGGAGATCCACCGCCGGGCGGGACGGCTGGGGGCGGCGGCGGAGTACCACGGCGCGGCCCTGGAGCTGGGCCGTCGGCTGGAGGATGATTTCGGCACCAGTTGGGCCCTGCGCAATGTGGCGGTGGACCGGCTGCTGGACCCGGCCTGCCTCCCGGGTGAGCGGGGCGAGTGCGAGGCCCTGCTGGCCGAGTCGCTGGAGCTGGCCCGTCGCGCTGGCCAGCCGGAGAACCTGATGCACTCCCTGCGCGAGCTGATCGACTGCCGGTTGCAGGGCGGAACCGAGCCGGCGGCCTCGGCCGCGTTGTTCCGCGAGCTGCGGGAGCTGGCGGAGAAAGTGGACAGCCGCGGCTTCCTCGACTGGTGCCGCACGGTGGCCCCGCGCTTCGAGCGGTGAACCGGCGACAAGCGCGCATGGGTGTTGAAATCGGGCGGAAAGTGTATTAGTTTTGTACTTTATCCAGGTTCTGCAAAATCCCGCCCGGGGACCGCCCGCCAGGCGCCGGTCCCTTTTCATCCCGTGCAACAGCGACTGGAGCAATGATGGGACGCATCGTCATGAAATTCGGGGGCACTTCCGTGGCCAGCGCCTCCCGGATCGCAGCCTCGGCCGACATTGTCATCGCCGCCCGCGAGCGGCGCCCGCTCGTGGTGGTCTCCGCGATGGGGGTGGCCTACAAGGGCGAGCCCAAGATCACCGACCAGCTCGAGACCGCCGCGGGGCTGGCCTACGAGGGCCAGCCGGTCGAGCCGCTGTTGCGGACTGTCCGCGACAAGCACGAGCAGGCGCTGCGGGAGCTGGAGCTGCCCTGGAGCCTGCTCGAGGGCGACTGGAAGCGGCTGCTGCTGGCGTGCGCTCGGCGCGAGCGTCCCTACTGCGAGTACCTGGATGAGGTCTTCACGTTCGGCGAGCGGCTCTCCAGCCGGATCGTGGCCGCGGTGCTGACCCGCAAGGGGCTGCCCTCCCGCGCGGTCGAGGTCGAGGAGCTGGGGATCATCACCAATGACTGCTTCCAGGATGCCACGGTGCCGGCGGAGCGCGAGGATGGGGTGCTGGCCGCCCTGCGCCTCGAGCAGGCCGCCCTGGTGGTGCCGGGATTTACCGGCTGCACGGTCGATGGCCGGGTCACCACCCTCGGCCGCGGCGGCTCGGACTACAGCGCGGCCCTGGTGGGCGCGGCCTTCAATGTCGAGGAAATCCAGATCTGGACCGATGTCAGCGGGATGCGCAGCGCCGACCCGCGCCAGATCCCGGATGCCGAGCGCCTGGAGGTGATCTCGTTCGATGAGGCCAAGGAGCTGGCGATGTTCGGCGCCAAGGTGCTCCACCCCAAGACCATCGAGCCGGCGATGCGCCGCAACATCCCGGTGCTGATCCTCAACTCCTTCGAGCCCGGGGCCCGGGGGACCATCATCCGCAACGAGCGGATCAAGCACGGCAAGGTCATCAAGGCCATCGCCAGCAAGACCGGGGTCACCCGGCTGGACATCGAGTCCACCCGGATGCTCGGCGCCGCCGGCTACCTGGCCCGGCTGTTCGACATCTTCGCCCGCTACGGCACCGAGGTGGATGTGGTCGCCACCAGCGAGGTCGCGGTCTCGCTGACCATCAACAAGACCAAGAACCTGGAGCAGGTGATCGAGGAACTGAGCCAGTTCGCCACTGTCACGGTCGCCCGGGGCAAGACTATCATCTGCATGGTGGGCGAGGGGATGCGCCACACCCCCGGGGTCTCGGGCAAAGTCTTCAGCACCCTGGGGACCGCCGGGGTCAATGTCGAGCTGATCTCCCAGGGCAGCAGCGAGATCAACATCACTTTCATGGTGGATGACAAGGACGCCGAGCGGGCGATCAAGGCCCTTTACTACGCCTGCATCAGCTGACCATAGCGAGCGGCACTTGCACGAGGCCCGCTTCCGGAGCTCCGGGGGCGGGCTTTTATCTCAATTTTAAGTAATCAGGACCTCTTTCAGCTTGCCTCTTATTTTTCCAATCATTTCCTCGCCAAGCTTGTCCAGGGCCTGCTCGATGGCAAGAACAAAGCCCCTGGCCTTGCTTGCGTCCTCGCCGGAGAGCGCCGCCGGTTCTTCCATCACGTAGTACTGGGCATCGATCCTGCTGTCTTTGGAAGCAAGCAGCTCCCGGTGCAAGCTGCTATCCACTATCCTTTCATCCGCGAACAGATATCCGAAAGCCGCAATCGTGCAGTCGTGTATCTCAGAGATGATCCCGCACCTCTGGAACAAGGCATAGACAGCATAGTACCGTGCATAATAGGCAATGGTAGCCGCCCATTCATCCTCCCCCCGTTCTGTTGCAGCAGTGAGCATGTTGAGCGAGCCACGGGCTTTTTTCAGATACTCCCTGCAAAGCACGGGATTTGGCTCAGCGAGCTTGATCCCGCGATTCTGTTTCAGGCACCACTTCACCATGTCCTTATCGGATCTCACAGAAATACCTCCAGACGGAGTCCACAAACAAAGATGGCCGGTAAAGCAGCACGTGGTTCTTCAAGACCTCACTCACCAGGGCGTCCTTATTCCTCAGCGCTTTTTCAAAATTCGACGGCGAGGTTTTTTTCACGTTGATTTCCTTGCCATACAAAGAACCAATCTTTTTCATCGCGACAGCAAACTGCGCCCCCTGTTCTCCGAGATACAGCAGATCAACATCACTCTGTTCATCCTGCTTTTTCTTCGCATACGAGCCGAAAAGAACGACCGCTCCGGCGGGAGCAAGCGTAAATATCTCAGAATAGACTTTTTTCAATAGAAAGTCATCTTCCAGGACAGAGATCAAGGCCGCGGTTTCAGCGCGCAGGAGATATTCCTTGGCCAGGGTGTTGTCAAGGTTCAACGAAAAATACTTGTTCTTGCCCTCCACCCGGCCTTGCAGGACAGCTTGCTTCACCAGAGCCTTCAGCAAACGCTGCGCAGACATTAAATGCACTCCGCTCAACCGGCTGATTTCCCGCAGGAAAAGCTCTTTCCGGTAATCCGCGAGATACAGGCCGAGAATGGCCTCCTCTTTGTACTTATTTTGGTACATATGTCTCCTTTTTGATACAATTATACAGGTACTTTGCGGTTCACGCAAGACTAAAAAAGTGTCATCCCGCGCCGGGCTTGCCTCGGCCGCGCGATCCAGTGTATAATATGACCATCCCGGTGATGCTGGATTGCTGTCCGACATCCAGCAGTAAACTATCGAAAAAGTTTTGGAAAGTGGAAGGGGGGGAGGGGGGAAGGCATCCCTGGGGGAGGGAGAAAATCCCGACCAACGGGATTTTCTCCCTCCCCCAGAACAGCTTGCCTGCTTTTTTCGCCTGCCGCCGGAGTGCGGCGGGCGCATCGCCATCCCCTATGAAGGAGCGCCGGATGAAACGCAGACAGTTCCTCGGTCGCAACCTGGCGGTGGCGCTCTCCGGCGCCGCCCTCGCCGGCGCAACGCCGGCCATCGCCCGGCCGGAGGGTGCGGAGCGGAAAGTCCGCATCGCCCGGCCCGGCGGCGGAGCGCTGCGGGTGGGGCTGGTCGAGCTGGACACCAGCCATGCCCCGGGCCTCGCCCAGGCGATCGCCGGGATGGAGGGGATCGAGGTGGCCGCGGTGCTGAACCGCGGGCTGGTCTACGGCGCGGATTTCACCCGCAAGTTCGCCGCCGAGTTCGGGGTGAAGCAGGTGGTGGAGACCCCCGCGCAGATGGCCCCGCTGGTGGATGTGGCGATGGTGCTCGGGGTCGACTGGGACCGCCATGTCGAGGATGCCGAACCATTCCTGGCGGCCGGGGTCCCGGTGTTCATCGACAAGCCGGTGGTCGGCCGGGAGAGTGAGGCCCGACGGCTGCTGGAGCTGGCCGCCCGCCACCATACTCCGCTGTTCGGCGGCAGCACCTACCGCTACACCGACCCGGTCGCCGCTTTCAAGCGCGAATTCATGAGCAGCCCGGAGAATGTCACCCTGACAGTCTACGGCAAGATCAACAGCCACAGCCGGGATGACATGCTGGACCTGATCTACTACGGGATCCACGGCGCGGAGCTGATGCAGGAGCTGATGGGCCCGGGCGCCGACCGGGTGAGCTATGTCGATTTCTACCGCAAGCAGCACCTGATCCATGTCCATTATGATGACCGCCCGCCGGTGATCCTCTGCCTGGGCTGGGCCCGTGACCGCAACGAGGCCCACCTGCTGACCGACAGTTCGCTGGAGGTGATGACCCCCGGGGCCGGGGAAAGCTACGGCCGGATTTTCTCGCTGATGGCCGACAGCCTCGCCACCGGGCGCACCGAGCGCCAGATCAACGAGCAGCTCGAGGCCTGCCGGGTGCTGATCGCCGCGCAGAAGAGCCGGCTCCTCGGCCGGCCGGTGGCGCTTTCCGAGCTCACCGACCAGGATGGGTTCGATGGGGCGGAGTTCGCCCTGGAGTACTCGCGCCTGCGCAACCTGCCGCCGGAGCAGCTCCGGGGCTGGCGTGACCACGAGCGGTGATCCCGGCTGGACTAAAAATCCGGCCTGTTGGCGGGGGAGGGAGGAAAACTTTTGGAAAAGGTTTCCTTCCTCCCCCAGGGTCGCCCTCCCCCCGATCCCCCTCCCGCATTCCCCAACTTTTTCGCTAGTTGAGGCTTGATATTCCACAAGCTTAGCGCGTGTGATGCACTGCGAAGGCTAACGCCTGGGTAGTGGCCGCTGAAAAGAGGCCACACCCCCCGGCGGTGCTTCGCCGGGAGCAGGGACGTCACCCGGTGGATAGCGCCTGCCGGTGTAGCGGCGGGTTTAAAACCCGCCACTACCAAGAGCCTGATTACTATTTGCAGCATTGACCGGGGCGAAGCGGAACGATCCCCCTTTGCAAAGGGGGACCACCGGGGGTTATGTCTTTAAAGTCCCCCCTGGAGGGGGGTGGCCCGGCGTTACCGGGACCGGGGGGTGTGAGGATGGCCACGGCCCCACGGCCGGTGCAGCACCTTGGCCTGACACCCCCCGGCCCCGCTTACGGCGGGGCCGGGGGTGTCAATCCACCGTGACTTGCCGGGGCCATTTCACTGTTTCTCTCCGGATTTTCCGCCGGAATCAGCGATTTTCCGACAGCCGGCCGATGAGCTTGAATTGTAACTTATTTACCTGCAATGCCTTCTGATTTTGCCGCCCCGGATGCGCACTGATCGCGCTTGACAACCGTATCATCTGAAAATACAATGAGATTAGTCGTTTATGCGCGTCGGCCGCCCGCGGCTCCGTCCGGTGTTCCCCCGGCGCAGCCCATGCCGCGCCGCAACCAATCCCTGACCCCACGCGGGAGTGGCGATGAAAGTCAAGGAACTGATGACGCCCAACGTCCTGACGGTGAGCAAGGACATGTCGATCCGCAGGCTGGTCAAGCTGCTGGTCGAGCAACGGATCACCGGGGCCCCGGTGGTGGATGACACCGGGGCGCTGATCGGCATCGTCTCCGCCAAGGATGTGATCCGGGCGATCGACCACCTGATCAAGGTCAAGCTCAGCATCGATGAGCAGCAGGAGGACCGCGGCCGCTTCAACTGGGTCGAGGGCTTGATGACCAGCAACGTGATCACCGCCGGCGAGGATGATGATGTCCAGGAGGTCTTCCGCACCATGGTCGAGCGCAAGATCCACCGGGTGCCGGTGGTGCGCGAGGGCCGGCCGGTGGGGATCATCTCCAGCCAGGATGCCTGCCGGCTGGTCTCCGGGCTGGCGGAACTGAAAATGAAATAGCGGGAAGACGATGGTCAGTGAAAAGGAAGAAAAGCAGATCGTGGTCTACTCCGGGGGCAACCGCTTTCCATTCTCGCGGGGGCTTCTGGCCCGGTCATTGACCGGCGCCGGCCTGAACGGCGAGGAGGCCTATGGGATCGCCACGGAGATCCACCAGCGGCTGCTGGCGGAAAGCATCGAGGAGATCGACCGCGGCGCCCTGCGCGAGCTGGCCCAGCGGGAGCTGGAGTCGCGCTTTCGGCGAGGAGGTGGGCGAGCGCTACCATCGCCGCAAGCAGGAGCGCGGGGCGATCTCGGTCGGCCAGGAGCACGAGTCGGTGCCCTTCTCCCGGGGGATCCTCTCCCAGAGCCTGCTGGCGGCCGGGCTGGACCCGGACATCGCCCACCGGGTCGCCGAGAAGATCCACTCCAGCCTGACCGAGTCCGGGATGCGAAGAATCAGCCGCGATGAGCTGCGCGAGCTTACCTACCGCACCATCCTCCAGGATTTCGGCCGCCCCAACGCCGATTACTACCTGCTCTGGCGGAAGCTCAAGCGGCCCGGCCGCCCGCTGATCCTCGAGTTCGAGGGGGCCACCGGCACCGGCAAGTCCTCGCTCTCGGTGGAGATCGCCCACCGCCTGGGGATCATCCGGGTGATCGGCACCGACACCATGCGCGAGGTGATGCGCGGGATGTTCTCCCGCGAGCTGCTGCCCTCGATCCACGATTCCTCCTACACGGTCTGGAAGACCCTCAAGCGGCCGCTCAATGAGGATGTGGACCCGGTGCTGAGCGCTTTCCAGGAGCAGAGCGCCCGGGTCAGTGTCGGGGTGGGGGCGGTGATGCGCCGGGCGATCAAGGAAAACCTCTCGATGGTGATCGAGGGCGTGCACCTGATCCCCGGGCCCCGCGAGCCGGAGTTCACCGAGCGCTCGATCCTGATTCAGGTCTTCATCGCCACCATCCCGGAGGAACTCCACCGCCTCCGCTTTGTCTCGCGCAATCAGCAGGCCGCCGATCGCTCCGCGCAGAAATACCTGGAGAATTTCGACAGCATCCGCCGGATTCAGGCGGCCTTGCTGGAAAAAGCCCGCCAGCACGGGATCTTCATTGTCGACAATATCGACTTCGATGAGAGCGTAAGGCAGATCATCCGCTACCTGACCCGCCGGATGGGCGAGCTGATCGAGCTCGATCACTCCGAGTACGGCTTGTCCAGGAAGGAAGGTGTCGCATGAGCGCTGTCGCCGCGGGCAGCCGGTCCCGCTTCCGGGGCCCCAGCGCCCTGATCATCCTCGATGGCTGCGGGATCAGGAACGAGCAGGCCTACAACTGTTTCGCCCTGGCCCAGACTCCGTTCCTGGACTGCCTGAAGGAGGGCTGCTGCAAGGCCACCCGTTTCGAGAGCAGCGCCGACCTGTTCCGTCAGACCAGCTACACCGAGCTGGTGGCGGTGGGGCCGCGGGTGGGGATGCCCGAGGGCGCCAAGGGCTCGACCGCGGTCGGCCACGAGGTGCTGAGCGGGGTCGACTATGTCCACCCGATGCAGCAGATCAACGCGGCGATGGTCGGGGGGGTGATGGTCAACCCGGTGCTCGATGAGGCGATCGACTACGCGGTGGCCAACCGCTCGGCGGTCCACCTGCTGGGGCTGGTTTCCAACAACCAGGAGCACAGCCACATCCAGCACCTCTACGCGATCCTGCGGCGGGCGGTCCAGCGCGGGGCGACTAAAATCCGCATCCACTACTTCTCGGATGGCCGCGGCACCCCGCCTTTCTCCGCCCCCCGGTTCCTGGAGGATCTGATGTCCACCGCCGCCGAGATGATCGGCGAGCGCGCGGTGGACTTCCGGGTGGCGACCATCGGCGGGCGGGACATCACCATGAACCGCAGCGCCGAGAGCTGGTACAAGACCGAGGCCACTTTCCGGGCGATCATCGAGGGGCTGGGCCCGCGGATGGCGCGGCCCGAGGATGCGCTGAAGGAGGCCTACGACAAGGGCCTGACCGATCAGTATGTCACCCCGACCGTGCTCGGCGACTACCGCGGGGTGGACAACCACGATGTGCTGATCCACTGGAACTTCCGCAAGGACCGCGGCGAGTTCCTGATGCGGATGCTGCTCGAGGCGGTGAGCGACCTGACCGAGCGCCTGCGCACCTCCCCGGATGACACCTACTCCGGCCTCAAGCGTTTCGAGCGCTGGAAGCACCGCCAGGAGCTGTACTACGACACCCTGCACATTGTCGGGCTGGTGGAGTACTACCGCGGGATGAATTGCCCGGTGGCTTTCCGCGAGCCGGTCCAGGACATCAGCCTGGGACGGATGCTGTCGGTGCTGGGCTTCCACCAGTGGCGGGTCAGCGGGGTGGATAAGGCCAAGGCGGTGACCCTGCTCTCCGGCAACAAGGTCGGCGACCCCTTGCCGGGCGAAACTCGCCTGACTATCCCATTGCCGCCCGAGCTGCGGCGCTATGTCAAGGAGTACGACCAGCACAAGGGGGAGAAAGGCTACAAGTTCGAGCCCTACCGCCGCTACCCGGAGATCGAGCTGGAGGACCAGACCGACAAGCTGCTGGAGCTGATCGAGCAGGGGGATCGGCAGACCGTGATCCTGGCCAACATCAGCAACCCGGACATGGTCGGCCACACCGGGGATGTCAGCGCCGGGATCCAGGCGATGATGGCGATCGACCGCGCCCTGGAGCGGATTGTCACCGCGATCCGCGCCCGCGGGGGCTTTGCGGTGATCACCGCCGACCACGGCAACATCGAGGAAATGATCACCGAGGATGGCGAGCCCAACACCTTCCACACCCAGAACCCGGTGCCGTTCATCCTGGTCGGCCCGCCCCACGCTCCCCTGCGTCCGGACGGCACCCTGAGCGATGTGGCTCCGACCTTCCTGGCCCTGCTGATGGGCGAGGAGCTGGAGGAGGTCAAGCGGGGAATGCGAGGCCGTCTTCTTTTTGCCGACGGTATTTAAGCAGGGAGCGGGTCAGGATCATTTCGATTTGTACCGATCATATACATCAGGATCGAGCTGGTAATTGCTGATGGTGGTTAAAGCCGGGCTTTGGCGTAACCACTCGGGAAATCCAAGGGAGGTTAACAGTGCCTCGTTCCCGTCGAGAGGCACGGCAGTAGTCTGCGGACCAAGCGTTTGATTAACGATGATCAATCTGTCGGCTTGCGAGCTGTCCCGCACGGAAACCGCGGCGGAGATGAAGACGGTCGGGAAAGTACCGCCGTAAACATCGGAATGATGCCAGAGGGAATCATCAGCGGCCACTGCGGCCATAATCGCTTCGCCCAATTGGTCGATGCGAGTGAAAACTACGCTGTCCGCGGCGTTAGGATTAAGATCTATGTTGAAGACGCCGCGGTTTGAGCCAAGACTGATCCCGAACCTTTGGTTCACCCCCTTTAGAACCAGCGGAAATCTTATCACTTCGCCAACGCTCATACTGGAAGCGTCAACAGCGGTTTCGGGACGAACCACCATAAACCGTGACACACCAGAATCGGCAGCATACTCACCTTGCATGTCCCAGATTCGTATTTGCCAAGCTATCTGTGTCGTAAGAACAGTCAGACCATTATCCCACTGGATTGTATCCGGATCAGCCTCAAGCAGCGGCGGTGTTCTTCCCTCCTGCTGTTTGACTGTATCTCCAGCAAGGATCAGTTCTGCTCGTGCGATTTCCCTATTACTGTAGATCTGAAAGGCTTCACGCACCTGATCGTTCTGATCGAACCGGGAAAAAGTATCCATCTCCGGCTCGGTCAGTCGATGCGAGCCAATCGTAGCTGCGACCAAGAGAGGTTCCGGGCTTCCCCCCGGATTCACCAACTCATGCAACAGGTCCAGCAGATCGAAAATATCGGTCTTCCCGTTGCCATTCACATCCGAGGCCGTGGTACCAGGAACAGTCCCGGCTAGTTGCGGCAACAACGTGAGCAGGTCGAAGATATTCACGGCCCCATCCTGATTGACATCCCCCTTCTTCCAGGCAACGGCAGCAACCTCCCGTGCTGAAATGTCGCTTCCTGAACCCCGGGATTGCCCGCTGGCGGTCGAGAAGCATATGATCAGGAGCAGGAGCGGGATAAGTGCTTTTTTGCTTGGCATGGGGTCTTACCTCAGTACGGATGATCGATTGCGGACAGCCGGTAAGCAGTGCTTCCCCGGTTGAGATGCGGCGGATTGCACGCGATCTGCTCGTTTCGACTAAATTTTCACTTTCTGCTCAATCTTAGGTTCTTTCTTGATATACTGTCAAGAGAATAAAGAACAAAGCCATGACCTGTATTTCGAAGGCTCATGTAAAGGCTTTGATGATGTAGCAAATAGAGATGTCGGCCTCCCATCGGCCTGCCAAAGATTCTCCTTTCCCAATCGCCCCTGCTGGATTAATAATATTAAACAACCAATAGCATGCTCCCGTCCGGGCCCACCAGGCCGGGCACCGGATTCTCTTCCGCCGGAAAGGACCCCAGCCATGAAGAACTCATTATTCCATCGTCTGCCCGGCCTGCTGTTCCTGTCGCTGCTCAGCTTTGCCACCCTGCTCCAGGCCGCTTTACTCGGCCGGTCCCGCGCGAGCACCCCTACCTGCTGGGCGATGCCGCGCATCTCAAGCAATTGGCGGTCGAACGTACGCAGGACTGGAACCGGGTCTATGAGGTCATCACCCAGCGCCAGGGCGGCGACCACGAGCGGATGCTCGGCTGCGGCCTGATGTATGTGATCGGGGGCGACCAGTCCCGCGGAAGAGAGGCGGTCGAGCGGGCGATGATCTTTGTCAACGCCCCGATCTGGCAGGGCCATGTCCGGTTCGCCGACATCCTGGCCAACTGCGCCCTGGTCTACGATCTCTGCTACCCGCTCTGGACCGCCGAGGAAAAGCGGAAATTCATCGAGTACTTCAACGCGACCGTGGATGCCAATGTCCAGTCCGAGACCAGCCCGTTCCACAACGCCTGGTACAGCTACAAGCACTGGGGCTACGGGCTGGCGGCGCTGGCCACCTGGCACGACAACCCCCGCGCCCGGGAAATCTGGGAGACGATGGACCGCGATTACCGCGAGCGCGCCCTGGCCTGCCACCGCCTGGCCGGGGAGGGCGGCGGCTGGGCGGAAGGGTTCTACACCAACTACTGGACCTACGAGTGGATGTTTTTCTGTGATGTCGCCCGCCGGGTGGTGGGGGAGGATTATATCGGGATCTCCCCGGAGTTCCTGGGACAGCGGGCGGTGGCCGGGATGTTCGAGACTTACCCCGGAATCGGGCCTCACCAGTCGCGGCGCCAGGTGCCGATGGGCGATGGCGATGGCAAGATCCCCGGCAATGACCGCGACAAGACCCTCAATGCCCGGCGGATCCTGGTCAGCCGTTTCCGTGACGATCCGGCCCACCAGGTGGTCAACGCTTTCAATGAGCAGACCCCGCAGAGCTGCATGGTGGTCAACGCCTACAAGGACTTCCTCTGGCGCGACTCCAGCATCCCAAAGGGCGACCTCAAGTCGTTCAAGCTCTCGCACCTGAGCCCCGGCGCGGGCTTTGTCTACGCCCGCAGCTCCTGGGAGGATGACGCCACCTACTTCTTCTTCAAGTGCGGGGACCGTTTCACCGCCCACCAGCACCTGGACCTCGGCCATTTCATCATCTACAAGCACGAGGAGCTGGCCGGCGATGGCGGCCAGTACGCCGGTTTCGGCGATGAGCACGATGTCAACTACTACCTGCGCACCATCGCCCACTCGACACTGCTGGTGCACGACCCCGCGGAACAGTGGACCAACCTGCGCGCCTACAAAGGCCCGATCGGCAATGATGGCGGCCAGCACCACGACTGGCCCCACCACAACGGCTCGGTGCTGGATGCGGCGGAGTGGAAAGGGGCCGCGAGGTTTTCGACATCGCCGATCTGCTGGCGTTCGAGGATGCGGGCGACTACCTGTATGTCGCCGGCGATTGCTCCCGGGCTTACCGCAAGCAGAAGCTGGAGCAGTTCACCCGGCAGATCGTGTTCATCCGCCCCGGCACTTTCGTGATTTTCGACCGGGTCAGATCCACGAAACCCGAGTACCGCAAGAGCTGGTTGCTGCAGGCGATGCAAGCGCCCGAGCGGCAGGAGGATGGCACGCTAATGGTCACCAACGGCCGGGGCCGGCTGTTCGTCCAGCCGTTGCTGCCTCGGGGCGCCGAGCTCAAGCTCCACTCCGGAGAAAAGCTCTATTCCTATGGCGGGGCCAGCTATCCGCCATCGATGGTGATGGGTCCGCTGCCCGAGTGCCGGGTGGAGTTCTCGCCGGCCGCGCCCGCCCGTCAGGACTACTTCCTGCACGTGCTCACCGCCACCGACTCCACGGTGGAGCGCGTGCCGGTGGCCGAGCTGCGGGAGAATGACCGCGAGGTGATGGTCAGTGTCGATGGGACCCGGCTCGCTTTCCTGAAGGCTGAGGTCGGCGGAAGGATCGGGCGCGGCGGCCGGGAACGCGAGCTAAGCCGGCGGGTGATCGGCAATTGATCCATTGGTTATCGGTTCGCCTGAAACAGGGAGCATTTTAATGAAACGTATTCAGTTGCTGGTTCTGGTCCCGTTCCTGCTGCTCCTGCCGCCGGCCTTGCCGGCGGCCGCCCCGGCCGCGGGGGAGCCAGCCGCTTACCCGGTCCCCCGCGAGCATCCCTACCTGTTAGGACCCCGCGACTCGCTCGTGGCGCTGGCCCGCCGCCGGCCGCTGGAGTTCGCCCGGGTGAGCCAGGTCTCGTTCGAGCTGGAGGGCGGCGACCACGAGCGGATGCTCAGCCAGGGGCTGGTCCACGCGGTCACCGGGGATGACTGGGCCGGCCGCGCCCCGGTCGAGGCCGCCCTCAAGTACATTCGCGCGCCGATCCGCACCGGCCATGAGACTTTCGGCGCGGACCTGGCCCGCTGCGCCCTGGCTTACGATCTGTGCTGGGAGCACTGGACAGTCGCCGAGCGGGCGGAGTTCCACGATTACTTCAACCGCACGGTGGATGCCAACACCGGGTCCGAGCAGGCGGTGTTCCACAACGGCTGGTACAGCTACAAGCACTGGGGCTACGGGCTGGCGGCCCTGGCCACTTACCACGAGAACCCGCGCTCGCCGGAAATTTTCGCGGCGCTGGTGCGGGAGTACCGGGAGCGCGTGCTGCCGGCGTTCCGGCTGGCCGGGGAGGGCGGCGGCTGGGCGGAGGGCTACTATGTCCATTACTGGACCTATAAATGGGTGTTCTTCTGCGAGGTCGCCCGCCGGGTGACCGGGCTGGACCTGATCGCCGAATCCCCGGAGTTCCTTGGGAAACGGGCGGTCGCCGCGATGTTCGAAAGCTTCCCCGGGATCGGCGAGCGTGGCTCCCGGCGGCCGGTGCCGATGCAGGACGGCTGCGGGCGGGTGTTCTCCGGCGAGCGGGACGAGAACCTCAGCGTGCGGCGGATCCTCGCCTCCCATTTCCGGGATGATCCGGAGCACCAGGTGGTGCAGGCGTTCAACGAGCAGACTCCGCAGGTGGGGGCCAGTTCTTACGCCTACAAGGATTTTCTCTGGCGCGACTCCACATCCCCCAGGGTGACCTCAAGAGCTTCCGGCTCTCGCACCTCAGCCCCGGGCCGGGCTATGTCTATGCCCGCAGCTCCTGGGAGGATGACGCCACCTACTTCTTCTTCAAGTGCGGGGACCGCTTCACCTCGCACCAGCACCTCGACCTCGGCCATTTCGTGATCTACAAGCACCGGGAGCTGGCCGGCGATGGCGGCCAGTTCTATGCGTTCGATACCGATCACGAGGTCAACTACTGCGTCCGCACCATCGCCCACTCGACACTGCTGGTGCACGACCCGGCGGAGCGCTGGCCGGCGATCCGCGGCTTCAAGGGGCCGATCGGCAACGATGGCGGGCAGCATCACGACTGGCCCCACCACAACGGCTCGGTGCTGGATGCCGTGCGAGTGGCAGGCGGGCAGCCGGCTGTACGACCTCGCCGATCTGCTGGCGTTCGAGGATGCGGGCGACTACCTGTATGTCGCCGGAGATTGTTCCCGGGCCTACCGCCAGGCCAAGCTGGAGCAGTTCACCCGGCAGATCGTGTTCATCCGCCCCGGCACTTTCGTGATCTTCGACCGGGTCAGGAGCACCAAGCCCGAGTACCGCAAGAGCTGGCTGCTGCAGGCGATGCAAGCGCCCGAGCGGCGGGAGGATGGCACGCTAATGGTCACCAACGGCCGGGGCCGGCTGTTTGTCCAGCCGTTGCTGCCTCGGGGCGCGGAACTGAAGCTCCACTCCGGGGAAAACCTCTACTCCTACGGCGGGGTCAGCTACCCGCCCGACCACGAGCTCGGGCCCGCTCCGGAGTGCCGGGTGGAGTTCTCGCCGGCCGCGCCCGCCCGCCAGGACTACTTCCTGCACGTGCTCACCGCCACCGACTCCACGGTGGAGCGCGTGCCGGTGGCCGAGCTGCGGGAGAATGACCGCGAGGTGCTGGTCAGTGTCGCTGGGACTCGGATCGCCTTTCTGAAGAATGAGGTCGGCGGAAGGATCGGGCGCGAGGGCCGGGAACGCGAGCTAATCCGGCGGGTGGTGGCCCCCTGATGCCAATTTGACAACAATAGCTGATGCTGCGGGGGAGGGAGAAAACCTCTTGGAAGAGGTTTTTCTCCCTCCCCCGGACCCCCTTCCTCTTTCCAGAACTTTTTCGATAGGTTTCACGCGGGGTAATCGGCAGCTTGCCGGAAAGGTGATCGAAACACAGGGGTGATCCTATTCAGCCTGCTGTTTCAGCTTCGCGGCCTTGGCTTCACAAGAGCTCTTGCCACTTCTGGTCACAGAAAGTAGAAAAATCCGCAGGATTTAGGGGATATAGAAAAAGCTGAAGCTTTGCCTCCACCCTCGCGGCCTGGAGCGTCATCTTGCCTCCGGCTCGGATGGCCTTGTCCTGAAGATTCCTTGGCAGTTCCCTCACTACCTCATCCAGGAGTTGTGCAATCCATGTCCAGACCAGCGATCCTGTCGACCATCCTGCTCGTAGCGGGGCTTGGCGCCCTGGCCTGCTCCGGTCCCGGTCCTGCCGCGGGCGAGTCCGCCGCGGCCGCGCCGATGGTGATCGAGCGCCACGCGGTGAGCCGCGAGCACCCGCGCCTGCTGGGCTCGCTGGAGCGCCTGCAGCGGCTTGCCGTCGAGCGTCCCGAGGCTTATGCCCGGATGTCCCGGGTCGCCCGCGAGGTGGCCGATGCCGATGAGCACTCCCGGCTGATCTCGCTGGCGCTGGTGGCGGCGATCGAGGATGATTCCACCCTCGGCCGCCAGGCGATCGGGATCGTGTTCGAGAAGTACATCGACAAGGAAGTTCGCTCCGGGCATGTCACTTTCGGCCATGACCTGGCCCACGCGGCGATTGTCTTCGACCATTGCTTCAAGTGGTGGAACGAAGAGGAAAAGCAGGCGTTCTACAACTATATGGATGCCACGATCGACGCCAATGTCCAGTCGGAGCCATCGGTGCTGCACAATGCCTGGTATGGCTACAAGCACTGGGGCTACGGGCTGGCCGCCTATGCCAGCTACTACGAGCATGAGCGCTCGCCGCAAGTGCTGGCCGACCCTGGAGCGCGAGTACACCGAGCGCGCCGCCCCGGCGCTGGAGCTTTCCGGCGATGGCGGCGGGTTCGCCGAGGGCTACTACATCCACTACTGGTCTCTACGAGTGGCTGTTCTTCCAGCGAAGTGGCCCGGCTCTGCGAGGGAGTGGACTACTACGCGCTGGCCCCCAGGTTCTGGCGCCAGACGGGCGATCGCCGGCATGTTCGAGTGCTACCCGGGCATCAGCGAGCAGAACAGCCGCCGGCCGATCCCCATGGGCGATGGCGGCGGGCAGGGCTGGGCGGCGAGCGCGACAAGGCCCTCTCCTCCCGGCGGATTCTGGTGAGCTCGCTACCGCCACGATCCCGGCCCACCAGGTGGTGCACACGTTCAACGAGACCACCCCGGTGTCGAGCATCACCAACAACGGCTACAAGGACTTCCTCTGGCGCGACTCCACCGTGCGTCAAGGGCGACCTGGCCGGCTTCAAGCTCTCGCACTTCAGCCCCGGCGCGGGCTATGTCTTCGCCCGCAGCTCCTGGGAGGAGGATGCCACCTATTTCTTTTTCAAGTGCGGCGACCGTTTTACCGCCCACCAGCACCTGGACATCGGCCATTTCCTGATCTCGAAGTACGAGGAGCTGGCCTCGGATGGCGGCCAGTACTACTACTTCGGCAATGACCACGATGTCAACTACCACCTGCGCACCATCGCTCACAGCACGCTGCTGGTCTACGACCCGGCCGAAACCTGGCACAACCTCCGGGCCTACCAGGGGCCGACCACCAACGATGGCGGCCAGTGGCACGACTGGCCCCACCACAATGGGGCGGTGAGCGACGCCGATGACTGGTGGGCGGGCAAGGAGCTCTACGACATCGCCGACATCCTGGCGTTCGAGGATCACGGCGACTACCTGTATGTCGCCGGGGACTGCGCCCGCGCCTACCGGCCGGAAAAGCTGGACTTCTTCACCCGGCAGATTGTCTACCTGCGTCCCGGCACCTTCGTGATCTTCGACCGGGTCCAGGCCACGAAAGCCGAGTACGAGAAGACCTGGCTGCTGCAGGCGATGAAAGTCCCCGAGCGGCGCGAGGATGGCACGCTGGTGGTGACCAACGGCCGGGGAAGGCTGTTCGTCCAGACCGTGCTGCCGGAAAACCCGCGGGTGAAGCTCAACTCCGGCGACAGCCTCTACTGCTACCGCGGCGGCTCCCATCCGGACGAGGAGCAGCGCGGGCCGGCCCCGGAGTGCCGGGTGGAGATCTGCCCCTCCGTACCGGCCGCGACCGATTACTTCCTGCACGTGCTGACCGCTGTCGATTCCGGCACGGAGAGTGTCCCCGCGGCGCAGCTCACCCAGGATGAGTCCGCGGTGACAGTGGAGCTGGAGGGAACCCGCATCACCTTCAGGAAGGACCGTGTCGGCGGCGAGATCCATCCGGCGGGCGGGGCTTCCCGGCTGCTGGTGCTGCGCACCCCCTGAGCGGCGTCGGGGAGGGGCCGGGCGGTTATGGCTTGACATTAGTGGTGACAGTCGCCATTTTTCAGCTCGCAACCCGGCGGGCGGACCGCCTGTCCCCCGCAGCGGGAACATCTTTCGATTTCAGGAGCGCCGGCCGCGGTCTCAGCCGCCCTCACGGCTCATGTGCGGTTCCCGATCCGTGCCGCGGCGACCCCGACCAGTCGGGGGCACGGGCGCGAGCCGCACCCGGTCCGGATCTCATCTTCGGCTCAATGGCGCTCCCGGCGGCTACGGTCGGGATGCCAGGGAAAGGAGATTCATCATGTTCAGGCCGTTGCTCGCGCTGATGATCTTGTGCGGCTTGCTGGTCCTCGGCTGCGGCGGTGACAGCCCCACCGGGCCCGCTGTCACCGACCCCACCGCCAAGCTCCAGGGCCTCTGGATGGGCAGCGCCCAGAAGGTGACTGTCGCCACCCCGCTGTTCCAGGTCTCGACCAGGTCGATGACCGCCCTGGACTGCACCATCGATTTCAACCAGCACAACTATGCCCTGCGGATGTCCTTCGAGGATGGCACTCCCTGGACCTACTTCTATCGGGCGATGGGGCAATGGAGCCAAGAGGGCAACCAGCTGGTGTTCACGGTGGACAGCGTTCTGCATACGCAGACCACCGAGGTGCAGCCGCCGGAGGGGCCGGCGATCCCGATATCGCACCGGATGGAGTATCACCGCGGGGTGGACCCCGAGAGCTATTCCTGGCGGGCTCGTTTCGATTTTCTGATCAACGACACCAATCTGCGGCTGTACTACCCCTCCGGCGAGCTGCCGGAGTTCGAGATGGACGGCGCCTCGGTGATAACGGTAGACCGGCCCTGAGCGCCTTCCTGCCGCCGGTTTTCATGACGAAGGGGCCATCCCGATCGGGATGGCCCCTTTCGCATTTAACCGGTCCCGCATGGCGGCGGCGGTCAGTCCTCCCGGTCTCCGGCGGGAGAATCGCTGCCCGGGGAGGCGGTGCTCAGGCGGTCGAGCACGATCCCGTGGATGTCGGGGTGGGAGAGCCAGACCCGGTCGAGCTGCTCCCGGCCGAATTCCCGCACCAGCAGGTCGATCATGATGTCGTGGATGATGAACTCCCGGGCCACCATCACCAGGATCGGGTCGATCGTGATCACCGCCCAACTGCGCTCCTCCTGGATCAGCTTGCCGATCAGGGTCTCGCTGTTGTCCCGCACCACGATCGCGTGACGGCCTTTGAGCCGGGTCTCGACCACTTCCAGCGGCAGGTAGTCGTGGTAGAAAACATGGCCCAGCTCGACCGTGCGCTCGCCGGAAAAGAGCATGGTGAAAATCCGCACCCCGCGCCGTTGGGCGGCGCGCAGGGCCTCCCGCAGCTCCTCGTACTGCAGCAGCCACAGCTCCAGCAGCAGCTCGTGCTCGGCCTGGTCGATCAGCCGGCGGATCTCCTTGCGGACATTGCGCGCGCCCTTGAGGTGGTAAATGTACTCCAGCGATTCGCTGGGGCGGGTGCGGGAAAGCTGCTCCCGCAGCACGGTCACCGAGCGGTCGAACTCGGCCTGGAGCGAGTCGAGGAATTTGGCCGGGGGCACCGGGACATACTTGACCGGCTCGGCGGCGGTGGCATAGACCGCCCCGCGTTCCACCAGACGATTGAGGACATCGTAGATCACCGAGCGCGGGATGCCGGTGCGCTTGCCCAGCTCGTAGCCGGTGACCGGGTGATAGTCCAGCAGGCTCAGGTAGACCCGGGCCTCGTTCCGGGACAGGCCCAGCGCTTGCAGTTCCTCGATGCTCTGTTTCATCGGCGGGTCCGGTGAGGGGAGCGCGACTTACGGGGAGATGCTTCAATCATGCCACGCCAGGCGAGAGTTGTAAAGGGCGGTGAAAGAACCCGGCCGGAGGCGGGGCTCAGCCCTGGCCGGGGGGCGGGAAAAAATCCTCGCACAGGAGCGCGCAGAGCACCGTGTCCTCGCACGCCTCCCAGCGCCGGACATACTGGCGCAGCAGCCCCTCGCGGCGCATCCCGAGCTTTTCCAGCACCCGGCCGGAGGCGGGGTTGCGGGCAAAATACATCGCCTGGATGCGGTTCAAGCCCAGTTCCCCGAACGCGTAGCGCAGCACCGCCGCCGCGGCCTCGGTGGCATAGCCGCGGTTCCAGTACGGATGGGCGATCCAGTAGCCCAGCTCGGCCCGGCGGTGCTCGGTCGCGATGGTCAGCCCCACCGCGCCGATCAGTTCGCCGCTTGCGGCCAGGGTCACCGCGTAGTTGACCATCGCCCCGCGCTCGAACCCCGCGCGGTGGGTGGCGATCCACTCCTCGGCCGCGCCCTCCGGATAGGGGTGGGGCAGGTTGAGGGTGGTGTCGGCGATCTCCCACGCTCCGGCCAGCCGCCGCACCGCGGGCCCATCGGTCAGCTCGAATGGGCGCAGCACCAGGCGCGGGGTTTGCAGCAGCGGCTGCTCGAGGGGCATCTTTTCCTCCCGATAGCGCCAGGGCCGCTCCTGGCAGACTTACGGAACGGCCCTGCTGGTTTGCTCCGGCCTTCCCATCGTCGCTACAGCTCCAGCCGGCCATCCTGGTGGGCCTGGATGTAGCCCATGCAGTATTCGTCCCGGCCGAGCAGGGCTTTCGCGGTGACCAGGTTGGCCATCAGCCGCTTGTCGGTGGGGTCTAGAATTGCCCCATCCAGCCCGCGGCCCATCGCCAGCACCAGGAAGATCTGGTTGAGCTGGAAACGGAAGGGCAGGCCGTAGGAGACATTGCTCAGGCCCACCATCGTGTGCACCCCGGGGTAGCCGGTCATGATCCGCTCGATCGCCTCCAGCACGACTGTCCCGTAGCTGTGGTCGGTGGCGATCGGGTGCACCAGCGGGTCGAGATGGATGTTCCCCAGCGGGACCCCATCGCCGGTCAGGCGGTCGATCAGCCGTCCGGCCAGCTCGAGCTTTTTGTCCAGGGCGGTGGGCATCCCCTCATCATCGGCGCACATCGCGATCACATCCGTGCCGAAGTCGCGCACCAGCGGCATCAACGACTGGTAACGCTCCTTTTCCAGCGAGATCGAGTTGACCAGCGCCTGGCCCTGGTGCAGCTTCAGGGCGGGCTCGATCGCCTTGGGATTGGGGCTGTCCAGGCTGAGCCGGCAGTCCGGGTGGCGCTGCTGGATGGTGCGCACCAGCCAGCAGAGCAGCTCCGGCTCGCGCTCCGGGCCGAAAGTCCCGGCATTGACATCGACATAGCTCGCCCCGGCCGCCAGCTGCATCCCGGCCTCATCGAGGATGAACTGCTCGTTCCGGCTTTCCACCGCCGGGGCGATCCGTTTGCGACTGGAATTGATCCGCTCGCCGACAATCAACATCATGCTCCTCCATCAGTTGCGCTTGCGGGTGATCGGCGGCCGGCAATCGCCAGAGTGTGAAGATGAATAAGGCTGCTCCACGGGGGAGGGAGAAGTTTGATGTTGGTGCGGGATTTCTAACTCCCCCCGGACCCTTTGTCACTTTCCAAAAGATTTTCGCTGGCACAGCACGATTTGCCGGACAGCAAGTCGGATCAGCCCACCGGCCCGGGGAAAAACATCGACTCGGTGAACTCCTCCTGCCACTCGGGACTGGCCGCCAGCTCGACAAACTCCATCCGCGCGGCGATCCCGCAGGCGCGCTGGCCTCCGCTCCGGAGACCAGGGCCAAACGTGCGCCAGTCCGGCGGCATTGCCGATACGAGCGGATGCGCTCCAGCGGGATATCGCGCACCAGGCCCACCCCCAGCGCGCTGCGGGGCGTGAGGTAATGGCCGAACGCGCCGGTGAGCAGCACCGCCTCGACCTCCGCCGGGCCGATCGCCCGCCAGGCGCAGCAGCACCGCGATCCCGGAAGAGATCGCTCCGGCGGCCAGTTGCAGCTCGCGCACATCGCGCTGGGTGAGTGCCACCCGGTGGTCATCCTCCCGGCCGGGCGCGCCGCTCAGGCAGAACCCGTACTGGCCGTGGTCGCCGGGCAGCAGGCGGCCGGCCAGGGGCCGGGCCGCGGGGGGCAATTCGCCGGGAGGGAGGATCCTGCCGCCCACATCCACCACTGCCAGCCTTCGCAGCTCGGAGACGATCTCCATCAGCCCGGAGCCGCAGATACCGCGGGACGCGGTGTCCCCGATCACATGCAGGGCCACCGTCCCATCCTCGCGGATCGCGCAACGGTCGATCGCCCCGGGTTCGGCGCGCATCCCCTGGGCGATCCGCGCCCCCTCGAACGCCGGCCCGGCGGCGGTGGAGCAGCAGAACAGCCGGCCCCGGGCGGCCAGCACGATTTCGCCATTGGTGCCCAGGTCCACCGCCAGGACCGGAGCCTCGGCCTGGTCCAGCCGGGCGGCCAAAGCCACCGCCACCGTGTCCGCCCCCACATGGCCGGCGACAGTCGGCAGGAACTCTCCCGCGGCGAGGAGAGCGGCGGGCAGGCCCAGCGCGGCCGGGGAGAACTCCACCGCGCCGTTGACCAGCGGCAGGTAGGGCGCTCTTCCCAGCGGGGCGGGGTCCAGGCCCAGCAGCAGGTGCTGCATCGTGGTGTTGCCGCACAGGGTCCAACGGTAGATGCAGCCGGGCTCCACCGCCTGGCGGGCGCAGACCTTCCCGGCCAGCCGGGCCAGGTCCGAGCGCACCAGCGCGGTCAGCCGCTCCCGTCCGCCGGGCCGTTCCTGGGCGAAGCTCACCCGGCTCATCACGTCCGCGCCGTAGGCGACCTGGCTGTTGGTCATCGCGCTGGAGTCCAGCACCGTTCCGCCGTCCAGCTCGCAGAGGTAGAGCGCGATGGTCGTGGTGCCGATATCCACCGCCACCCCGAGGGCAAGCCCCCGGGTGTCCCCGGCCTCCACCGCCAGCAGCCGCAGGTCATCCAGCACCAGGGTCAGCACCGGCTCTCCCCGGCCGGCCAGGGCGGCGAACCCGCCACCGCCTCCAGCGGCACCGGCGGCGGGGTCCCGGGAGGCAGAGCCTCCCGCAGCGCCTCCTCCAGCGGAATCCGGATATTTTCCAGCGTGCCGACCGCGGGTCGCACCAGCACCTTGCGGATCGCCCGGTCGGGCCGGGTCTCCAGGCTCTCGGCGGCCAGCACCTCCAGCTTGGCCGGGGCGACCTCACCGGGAGGGGGGACCCGCACGGTCAGGTCCGAACCGGGGATCAGCCGGCAGGCCAGGCGAAAGCCGCGGGCCAGCCGGGCGGGCGACAGGTGGCGGCGATCCTCGGCGCTCACCGGCAACTCGGCCGGACCCTCCAGCACCTCGACCGCGCAGCCGCCGCAGACCCCGCGGCCGCCGCAGGGGGCCTCGAGCGCGAACCCCTGTTCGCGGGCGGCCTCCAGCACGCTGCGGCCGGGCTCGACCGCGACCCGCTCGCCTCCGGGCAGCAATGTGACAGTATACGGCATGCCGGCTCCATGAAAAAAACCGGGCCGAGCCCTGGATGGCCCGGCCCGGCGGTAGATTCCGATTTAACAGAAAATGCCTGAAGACTTGATGCTCCCCCCGAACCCCTCTTCCACTTTCCAAAACTTTTGGTGATTCAATCCGAGATCTCGGACAGCAAGCCGGGTCGACAGGCCCCGCTGCCGGCAGCCGCCGGGACGTCCCTGCTACTTCACCGCCAGCAGCGTCTTGGCTTTCTCGACCGCGCTGCTGCCATCCGCCGATAGCCATCCGCGCCGATCTCCTCGGCGAATTTCTGGGTGACCGGGGCGCCGCCGACCATGGTCTTGACCTTGCCGTTCAGGTCGGAACCCTTGACCGCGTTGACCACGTCCTTCATCGCCATCATGGTGGTGGTCAGAAGGGCGCTCATCATGATAATGTCGGCTTTTTTCCCGGGCGGCGTGGACAAATTTCTCCGCCGGGACATCCGTACCCAGGTCGACCACCTCGAACCCGCCCCTTCCATCATCATCACCACCAGGTTCTTGCCGATATCATGCAGGTCGCCTTTGACCGTCCCGGCCACGGCTACACCCTTGGCTTTGTAGTTGCCCTCGATCAGCCTGGGCTTGATCATCTCCATGCCGCCTTTCATGGCCCGGGCTGCAATCAGCACGTTCGGGATGTAATACTCGCCGGCTTTCCACTTGTCGGAAACAATCTGCATGCCCCTGACCAGCCCGTCATTCAGGATGTCGAGGGCCGATAATCCCTCCGGCAGGGCCTTGCCGGTTAATTCCTTCATTTTCGGGGCATTGCCCACGACAAGCGTATCACGGATTTCTTCGATCAGCGACATCTTTACCTCCGGGCGAGAAAGAGCTTGGAGAGAACGTCACGCATTTTTCCGACACTGGAGCGGCGCAGGGCGCCGCGCTGATGGTCCCTGGATCACGGGCCGCACGGCCCGATGGGAGTCTCAAATTCGAAAATTAATACAGCCCCCGGGAAAAATCAATATTTTTCTCAGAGGGCCGCCTTGCAGGATTTCAGGCGGAGAGTCCCAACGCCGCGATCAATGCGCGAATTGCTCGAAATCCAAGGACTGCTGGCCATCCGAGAGGGCGCGGGTCGGCTCCGGGTGCACCTCGACCATCAGCCCCGTGGGCCCCCACCGCGCGGGAGGCCAGGCTCATAGGCTTGACCAGCGAGGCCTTGCCGGTGCCGTGGCTGGGGTCCACAATGATCGGCAGGTGGCTGAGCTCGCGCACCAGCGCCACCGAGTTCAGGTCCAGGGTGTTGCGGGTGGCGGTCTCGAACGTCCGGATACCGCGCTCGCAGAGCACCACCGTTCGGGTTGCCGGCATCCAGGATGTACTCGGCGGCCAGCAGCCATTCCTCCAGCCGGGCGCTCATCCCGCGCTTGAGCAGGATCGGCATCCCGGTGCGGGCGGCCTCCACCAGCAGGTCGAAATTCTGCATGTTGCGGGTGCCGATCTGCAGCATGTCCGAGCAGGCGGCCACCAGCTCCAGGTGCTTGAGGTGCAGGATTTCGGTCACCACCGGCAGGCCGACCTCGCGGCGGATTCGCTGAGGATCTCCGCCCCTTCCTCCCCCAGGCCCTGGAAGTCGTAGGGCGCGGTGCGCGGCTTGAAGATTCCGCCGCGGAAGAGGGCGGCCCCCAGCCGCTTGACCTCGCGGGCGGTGGCGAGGGCCTGCTCGCGGCTCTCGACGCTGCACGGCCCGGCGATCACCGCAAATGGCCTTCCGCCGCCGATCCCGACTCCGGGGACCACCTCCACCCCGAGTCCTCGGGCCGCCACTCCCGGCTCACCAGCTTGTAGGGCTTGGAGACATGGATGATCTCGCTTACCCCGGGCATCAGCAGCACCCGGTCGGCATCGACATAGCCGGCGTTGCCCATCACCCCGATCGTGGTGCGGATCGAGCCCGGCAGCACCTGGGCCCGCAGGCCCATCCCGCGGATCAGTCCGGCGACCGCCTCGATCTGCCCTTCGCCGGCGCTCTTGTCCATGACAATCAACATGCTTGTTCCTTCTGCCTTTCTGCGATCGTGTCGCTAGTCGCGCCCGAGGATGCCGGGACGGGTGATCCGCTCCGGCCGGAGCGCCTCCTCGAGCTGCTGGGGCGTCAGGATCCCGCGCTCGAGGATGATCTCTTTCAGCGAACGCCCGGTTCGCACCGACTGCTTGACCATCTCGGCGGTGTTGAGATAGCCGAGCAGGGGGTTGAGCACGGTGGCGGTGCCCATGCTCTTCTCGAAATACTCCCGGCAGCGCTCGCGGATTGGCCCGGATCCCGGCGACACACTTTTTGTCCAGGTGGCCCGCACGCGCCGGCGAGGATGCGGCCGGACTCGAGCAGGCTCTAGCCGATCACCGGCATCATCACGTTGAGCTGGAGCTGGCCGGCCTGGGCCGCCATGATGATCGTCGTGTCATAGCCGATCACCTGGAAAGCCACCATCGCGGTCATCTCCGGGATCACCGGGTTGACCTTGCCGGGCATGATCGAGCTGCCGGGCTGCAGCTACGGCAGGAAAATCTCGCTCATGCCGCTGGTGGGCCCGCCGGCCAGCAGGCGCAGGTCGTTGCTGATCCGCAGCAGTTCCACCGCCAGGTCGCTTTGATCTGCCCGTGATATCGACAAACACGTCCATGCTGCCATCGCGGCGAACAGGTTTTAGTCGCCCGACAGGTCGAACCCGGTCAGCTCGCGTAAGGCGGCGATCATCCGGCGCCCGGTACTCCTGGTGGGTGTTGAGGCCGGTGCCCGCGGCCGAGCCGCCGATACCCGAGCACGCCCGGCCCGGTTGAACGTGATCCGCAGCTGGCGCGCGGCTTTGGCGACCGTGTGCGCCTAGCCGCCGAACTCCTGGCCGAGGAGGATCGGCACCGCATCCTGCAGGTGGGTGCGGCCGGTGGTGACAATCCCCTCGAACTCTTTCGCTTTTTCGCCGAACGCCGCGGCCAGGCCCTCGACCGCCTCCACCAGCGGGGCGGACAGCTTCAGGCAGGCCAGGCGGATCGCGGTCGGGACCACATCGTTGGTGGACTGGCCCAGGTTGACCTGGTCGTTGGGGCTGACCAGCCGGTACTGCCCGCGCTGGCCGCCCAGCTCCTCCTCGGCCAGGTTGGCGATCACCTCGTTGACATTCATGTGAAACTGGTGCCGGCCCCGGCCTGGTAGCATGTCCACGACAAAATGGCCATTCAGCTCGCCGGAGAGCACCCGCTCCGCGGCCCGCTCGATCGCCCGGGCGACTTCCGGTTTCAGCAGCCCCAGCTCGCCATGCACCTGCGCCGCCGCTTGCTTGATCATCGCCGCGGCCCAGGTCAGCTCCGGGGCAGGGTCCGGCCGGAGATGACAAAATTTTCCACCGCGCGCTGGGTCTGGGCCCCCCAGTACGCCCACTCCGGCACCCTGACCTCGCCCAGCGAGTCTTTCTCGATGCGGCTGTCATCCATCGCGCCCTCCTCCCGTTCCGGCTTCTGGCCCGTGTCTGGTGTAGGGCAGCAGCCCTCCGGCCGCGAGCACCTCGCGCTCATGCCCGGTGAGCTTGACTGTCCCGTGGAAACTGTTCCCCCGGGTGAGGTTGTCGATCCGGACCCGGCCCTCGGCCGAATCCAGCGCGGCGCGGATTTCCGCGATCGCCAGAGCGGTCGCCCTGGCTGACCGCAGCGTAGTCGGCCTCATGCTCGAACACCACCGGCAGGATTCCGAAATTGATCAGGTTCGAGCGGTGGATCCGGGCGAAGCTCTTGACAATCACCGCCTTGAGGCCCAGGTACATCGGGGCCAGCGCGGCGTGCTCGCGCGAGGAGCCCTGGCCGTAGTTGTGCCCGCCGACCACCACCCCGCCGCCGGCCGCTCTGGCCCGCTCGGCGAACTCCGGATCGGTGCCGGCGAACACGAACTCGCTGATCTTGGGGATATTGGAGCGCAAGGGGAGCACTTTTGCCCCGCCGGGCATGATGTCATCGGTGGTGATGTTGTCGCCGGTGACCAGCAGCAGCTCGGCCTCGATCCGGTCGGGGAGGGGCTGGTTCACCGGGCACGGCTGGATGTTGGGGCCGCGCAGCACCTCGACCGCCTCGCCCGCGGGCGCGGGGGCAGGATCATCCCGTCGTCGATCACGATAGCCGGCGGGCTCCTCCACCCGCGGCGGATCGCCGAACGCGGCCAGGTCAGGGAGCGCCCCGGCCACCGCGCTCAGGGCGCAGATCTCGGGACTGGCCAGCACCACCCCGGCGGTGCGGGTTCCGCAACGGCCGATGAAGTTGCGGTTGAACGAGCGCACCGACAGGGTCCCGGTGGGCGGGACCTGGCCCATGCCGATGCAGGGGCCGCAGGCGGATTCCAGGATGCGCGCCCCGCTGGCGATCAGGTCGGCCAGGCCGCCGCTGCGGGCGATCATCTCGAACACCTGGCGGCTGCCGGGGGTGACCGCGAAACTCACATCGCGGGTGGACCTTGCGGCCGCGCAGGACCGCCGCCACCGCCATCAGGTCGTGATAGGAGCTGTTGGTGCAGGAGCCGACCGCGACCTGCTGGACCTCCCGGCCGGCGACCTCGCTCAAGCGGGACCACCGCATCCGGCGAATGGGGCATCGCCACCAGCGGTTCGAGGCTATCCAGGTCGATCTCAGGTGTTCATCATAGGTGGCATCCGGGTCCGGCAGCAGCTCGCTCCAGGCCTACTCGCGGCCTTGCGCTCGCAGGAAATCGCGGGTGCGCTGGTCGCTGGGGAAAATGCTGGTGGTGGCGCCCAGCTCGGCGCCCATGTTGGTGATGGTCGCCCGCTGGGTGACGTCGAGGCTCTCCACCCCGGGCCCGTGGTAGGCGATGATCTGTCCCACTCCGCCCTTGACCGTCAGCCGGCGCAGCACCTCCAGGATCACATCCTTGGCGGTGGCCCAGCCGCTTGAGCTTACCCTCCAGCCGACCCCGACCATTTTCGGGCAGCTCAGGTAGAACGGTCCGCCGCCCATGGCCACCGCCACATCCAGGCCGCCGGCGCCGATCGCGAGCATGCCCGGCGCCGCCGCGGTGGGGGTGTGGCTGTCGGAGCCGAGCAGGGTCTGGCCCGGCGCGCTGAACCGCTCCAGGTGCACCTGGTGGCAGATCCCGTTGCCGGGACGGCTGAACCGGATCGCCGTACTTTGCGGGCCACAGCTCTGCAGGTAACGGTGGTCATCGGCGTTCTCGAACCCGGTCTGGAGCATGTTGTGGTCGACATAGCTGACCGAGAGCTTGGTCTTGACCCGCGGGATGCCCATCGCCTCGAACTGCAGGTAGGCCATCGTGCCGGTGGCATCCTGGGTCAGGGTCTGGTCGATGCGGATCGCGATCTCGCCGCCGGGTACCAGTTTGCCCGTCACCAGGTGCTCGGCGAGGATTTTCTGGGGGACATTCAGGCCCATCGGTGAAGGCTCCCTCTATGATGTTGAGTGAACGGCTCATCGTCCGGCAACCAGCGAGGCCCCGCGCCGCCGGTCCTTCCGCTCCCGCCAGCCTCCTCCCGGCGGGTGGGGGCGATATTTCCGATAATATAACCCCGAACCGGCGAAAAAGGCAAACCTTGCGGGCGGGAGGGGCGCGGCGAGTGGGTTTGCGGATCGAGGAAGATCAAGAAAAAGCGGCCGCCGCCGGTCGATCCCGTTGGCGGTCAGTCCACCAGTTCGGCTTGGACCAGGCCCCGGACCGCATTGCTGATCCAGAGCCGGTCGCAGCTTGCCAGATCCCCGGGATCAAGCACCCGCTCCCGGACCGGCGGGTCCTGCCTTTGCTTCAGGTGCTGACGGAAGACTCCGGCCAGCAGTCCGCAGCGGCGCGGCGGGGTGAACAGCACCCCCCGGCGCTCGAGGTAGAGGTTGCAGATCGCACCCTCGGTGAGCTGCCCATCCTGGTTGCGGAGCAGGCAGTCGAACAGGCCGCGGGAGCGGGCCGCGGCCAGGGCTCTGGTCTGGAGCGGACGGCAGGTGGTCTTGTGGTAGAGCAGCAGGTCCCCGCTGTCGACCGGCTCCGGGTAGAGCGCCACCCGGACCGGTCCGGCGACCGGCTCCACTGTCGAGGATTCCAGCGACAGCCTGCCGTCCGGGTCGAGCCGCAGCCGCAGCTTATGCCTTCCGGCCAGCCCCGCGGCCGCATCCGCCAGCCCGGCCCGGATCGACTTGAGGCGGCAGGGGTAGCCGAAGAACCGGGCCGATTCCCGCAGGCGCTTGAGATGCAGCTCGAGCAGCCGGATTTCATCATCCACGCACAGCATCGTCTCGATCAGCGACAGCTCCGGGTTGGCCGGGAGCGGCCGCCCGCTGGTCAGAAACCTTCCCTTGAGACGGCACTCCGCATATTCCGCCGCGGGAGTGCTGTCGGCCACCAGGCCCCCTCCGACTCCCATCAGCCCCCGCGCGGCGCGGATTTCCAGGGTCCTGATCGCCACGTTGAACACCGCTCGCCCATCCGGAGCGAAAAAGCCGAGGGAGCCGGTATAGATCCCGCGGGGAGCATCTTCCAGCTCCCGGATGATCCGCATGGCGCTGATCTTGGGAGCGCCGGTCACCGAGCCGCTGGGAAACAGGGCGCGCAGCACCGCGGCCATCCCCTGTCCCGCTGCGAGCTTCCCCTCGACTGTCGAGGTCAGCTGGAACAGGGTCGGATAGGGCTCGACCGTGAACAGCCGCGGGACCCGCACCGAGCCGGTCCGGCAGACCCGGCCCAGGTCGTTGCGGAGCAGGTCGACAATCATCAGGTTTTCCGCCCGGTTCTTGGGATCGCGCCGGAGCCGCGCCGCCAGGGCCCGATCCTCCGCCAGGTACCGGCCCCGCCGCAGCGTGCCTTTCATCGGCCGGGTGGTGATCGCTCCATCCGGCTCCAGGCGGAAGAACAGCTCCGGGGAGCAGGACAGCACCCACCGGTCGCCATCGCGCAGCATCCCGGCGTAGGGCACGGGCTGAGCCTGACGGAGCGCCCGGTACAGCCCCAGGGGCGAGCCGTCCAGCTCGAAACGGTAGCGGGTGGTGAAATTGACCTGGTAGGCCTCGCCCCGCTCGATGTACCGCAGCGCCTGGAGAGCGTTGCGGGCATAGTCTTCCGGCCCGGCTTCCAGCCGCAGCCCGCTCAGTGTCCACTGCTCGGGAGCGGCTTTTCGGCGGGCAGGGCGGCGCGGGACAGCGGGGGCCTGGTCCCAGCGCCCGGTCAGGTGATCGAACACCCGCGGCCGACGATAGATGCCCAGGGCGAGCAGCGGAGAGTCCGCGACCGGGGGGGCCAGCTCCCGCAGGCAGGGCTCGAGCGCGTAGCCCGCCTCGTAGGCCAACGCCCCGGCGACCCAGCAGCCGCGGGCCAGCGCCCGGTCGGCTTCCTCCAGCAGACAGCCCACCTCGTCGAACTCGCAGGTGACCAGCCGCTCCTCGGCCTCGAGGAACAGGTAGCTGAAACGTTCCTCGGGACCGGGCCGGGCGGTGTCGAGCAGTAGCCAGCGCTCCTGGTCCGCGAGCAGCGGAAGCAGATCGTCGAGCGGCAGGGGGTGAAAGCGGTCGCGCGCACCGCCGGGAGGGGCGGGAATCGAGTAAAGCGGCATCGTACGGTGTCCGTGTCGAGGGGCGGTGGTGGTCCGGGCCGGTCGCCGGGGGAACCGGGCAACCGGCAGCGGCCGGTCGCTCGCTTATGATGGGCTGATCGCTCCCTGGTGTCAAGGCGCGCGGCAAGAACTGCCCGCGGGGGCGGAAAATGGGCGGCAGCCACCCCGGTAGCGCGGCGGTCTCTTCCCTGGTTCCCGCCGCGGTCTCTGCCTCCCGGCATGCAATTTGCTCATAGCCCTGCCGAGCGGTTCTTTCAATCACCTTCAGGCAGGATCCGGCATGTTCAAGCTCTTCCGCAGAGTAAAAATCTCCACCGTGCTCGGGCTGGCGCTGCTGACCCTGGTGCTGGGCTTTTCCTGCCTGGACCCGGCTTTCGCGCAGGCCCCGGCCGCCGCTCCCGGCGGAGCGGGAACCGCCGCCCCGGGCGGCATGATTTTCCCCAGCGTCAACATGGGGGTGGGCCAGTCCCAGCAGCCCCAGGACCTGGTGATCACTCTCCAGATCCTGTTCCTGATGACCCTGCTGACCTCGCCCCCTCGATCCTGATCATGATGACCTGTTTCACCCGGATCGTGGTGGTGTTCCATTTCCTGCGGCAGGCGCTCGGCACCCAGGGCATGCCGGCCAACCAGCTCCTGGTCGGCCTGGCGCTTTTCCTCACCTTCTATATCATGATGCCCGGCCTGGACAGAGATCAACGATGGGCCCTTCAGCCCTATCTGGCCACGAGATCACCCAGGGCGAGGCGTTCGACCGGGGGCTGCAAGCCGATCCGCACGTTCATGCTCAACCAGGTGCGGGAGAAGGACTTGTCGCTGTTCGTGTTCATGAGCCAAGATGGACAAGCCCGGCCGCCGAGGAGGTCCCGACCCTGGTCCTGGTCCCGGCTTTCATCATCAGCGAGCTGCGGATCGCTTTTCAGATCGGGTTCCTGATCTACCTGCCTTTTATCATGATCGACATGATCGTCTCCAGCGTGCTGCTGTCCATGGGCATGATGATGTTGCCGCCGATTATTATTTCGCTGCCGTTCAAGGTGCTGCTGTTCGTGATGGTGGACGGCTGGTACCTGCTGGTGAGCAGCCTGATGCGCGAGTTTCAACTGACGAAAGGGGGGGTCCAATTGTCCCAGCAACTCGTGATCCATCTGGGCCGCGAGGTCTTTATCACCCCGTGCTGATTGCCGCCCCATGCTGCTCGCCGGGCTGATCGTGGGCGTGGCGATCAGCATCGTCCAGACCGCGACCTCGATCCAGGAACAGACCCTGACCTTTATCCCCAAGATCCTGGCCGTGGCAGTCTGCGCTTATCCTGTTTTTCCCCTGGATGATGAACACAATGCTCGACTTCAGCTACGGACCTGATCGAAAATATCCCGAACTACATAAAATAGAGTCGGATGCACCGGGCAAATTTATCCGCCCTGGGAAAATTGCACCCCCAAGCTCGAACCACGAATGAACACGAATAAACCGAACAATCCGTGGAGACCGATCCGTGCTGCCGATAGCCGACATAACGCTCAGGCCAGCTCGAAATCTACTCGATCATTTTTTTTCGGGTGAGCGGAGTAATTTTCATGATGCCGTTTTTCGGCTCGGAGAATGTCCCGCGGCTGGTGCGGATGGGCTGGCGCTGGTCACTACCATGGTGATCGTGCCGACTCTGGATATCGCGGGAATAGTGCTGCCCGAGGCCACTTTTGCCGCTATGTCGTACTGGTGGGCAAGGAATTGCTGGTCGGATTTCTTTTTGGTTATATCTCCACCATCATCTTCCATGGAATACAATTTGCTGGAGACCTGCTTGGATTCCAGATGGGCCTCGGCCTGGGTAATATCATCGACCCGATGAGCGAGGAGCAGGTTTCCATAATCGGCTCGATGCAGAACCTGCTGGCGCATGTTGATCTATCTGAGCATGTTCTGGGACCATTTCCTGTTCAAGTCCATGGCGGCGAGTTTCCAGGTCATACCTCTGGGCGGAGTGATGATGAATCCACGGCTTCCCGGCGAGCTGATCCGGATGAGCGGCGAGGTGTTCAGCATCGCGCTCAAGATGGGCGCGCCGGTGCTGGTGGCCCTGCTTCTGGCCGATGTCGCCCTGGGGTTTATCGCCCGCACCGCGCCGCAGATAAATGTCTTTATCATCGGATTTCCCGGTAAAAGTCGGCGTGGGGCCTGATCCTCCTGGGGTCAGCCTGCCGTTTTTCGCATTCGTGTTCGGTAAGCTGGTCAGCGCCATGGAGAACAATATCATGATCGCTATCCGACTGATGGGCATGGGGTAAGGCTGAATGGCAGAGGAACAGGGATTTCAGGAAAAAGACTGAGGACCCCAGACAAAAACGACTGGAGGACGCCCGGGAAGAAGGCAATATTCCCCGGTCGGCGGAGCTTTCCAGCTCGATGGTGCTGCTGGCCGCGATACCTCGGCCTCTATTTCCTCGGCGGCCCATGTGGAAGTCGATGGGGCAGGCCGGCCGTTCATGTTCGCCCATGCTCTCGGAAATCGAGCTCAACCGCAGCAAGTCTCGCCGTTTTCGCCGGCGGAGCCGCCTGTTCCTGCTGTCAACATCTGGCCGCTCTGATGCTGGTGGGCTGGTGGTGGCGGTGCTGACCGGAATCAGCCAGGCCGGAGCGAATTTCACGTTCAAGCCGCTGGCGCCCAAGTTCAGCAAGATGGACCCGCTCAAAGGGATCAAGCGCGCTTTCCCTCCGGCCGGGCGCTGGTGGAGCTGGTCAAAAGCCTGCTCAAGGTGGCTGGTGGTGGCCGGGCTGGCCGGCTGGACCATCCGCGGGATGTTCTCCGACTACATCCCGCTGCTGGATCAGGAGATCGGTCAGATTTTCCTCTACCTGATGAAGCAGACTTTCAAGCTCAGTATCCGGATTGCCCTGCTGATGCTGGCGATGGCTGTGCTCGATTATCTCTGGCAGCGCTATGAACACCGCACCAAGCTGCGGATGAGCCGCCAGGAAATGAAGGAGGAGCGCAAGCAGCAGGAGGGCGATCCGATGATCAAGAGCCGCATTCGCTCGATTCAGATGGAGTCCGCACGCAAGCGGATGATGCAGGATGTGAAGGAGGCGGATGTCGTGGTGACCAACCCGATGCACCTGGCGGTGGCCCTCAAATACGAGCCAGCAACGATGGCGCGCCGCTGGTGGTGGCCAAGGGCGCGCGCCTGGTGGCGGAGAAGATAAAAGAGATCGCCCGCGCCAACGATATCCCGATAGTCGAAAACAAGCCCCTGGCGCGGCGCTGTTCAAGGCGGCGGAGGTCGGCCAGGAGGTCCCGGACAGACCTTTACAAAGCCGTGGCCCAGGTGTTGGCCTACGTGTACAGCCTGAAGAAGAAAAGCACGTAACTACGGCCGGTACGGCTGAGGGGCGGTCGCGCCCGAATCAGATGTTACCAGGCGGCTAGCGATTCCAACCGTTAGGGGCGAGCATGCCTCGCCCGGAAGGCGTGGGCACGGCACGCCGTGCCCCTACGAAAAACCGTGAGAAATCCGTAAAGCACCTTTAGATTTTTGGAGAAACAGAGTGGCCAAGAGAAAATCCAAAGGTTTCAACTTCGCGGCTACAGCGATATCATGCTGGCCCTGGGGCTGATCCTGATCCTGGTGGTGATGATTGTCCCCATGCCGCCGTTTCTGATGGATCTGCTGCTGACGCTGGACATCGCCCTGGGGCTGATGGTCCTGGTGGTGGTGCTCTATACCACCGAGCCGCTGCAGTTTTCGGTATTCCCGGGCCTGCTCCTGATGGTCACCCTGTTCCGGCTTGTCGCTGAATGTGGCCTCCACGCGCCTGATCCTCAGCTGAGGGCTATGCCGGGCAGGGTGATCGAGGCTTTCGGCAACTTCGTGGTGGGCGGCAACTATGTGGTGGGGATCATCATCTTCGCCATCCTGGTGATCATCAATTTTGTCGTGCTGACCAAGGGCGCCGGTCGGATCGCCGAGGTGGCGGCGCGGTTCACCCTGGACAAGATGCCCGGCAAGCAGATGGCCATCGATGCCGACCTGAACAACGGTCTGATCGATGAGCGCGAGGCGCGCGCCGCGCCGGCGAGAAGATCGACCAGGAAGCCGAATTTTACGGGTCATGGACGGCGCGGCCAAGTTCGTGCGGGGCGATGCCATCGCCGCCCTCCTGATCACTTTCATCAACATCCTCGGCGGCTTCGTGATCGGCATGGTCCAGCGCGGGATGGCGTTTCGCCGACGCGCTCAAGACCTACACCCTGCTCACTGTGGGCGATGGTCTGGTCAGCCAGATCCCGGCCCTGGTGATCTCCACCGCCGCCGGCGTGATCATCACCCGCGCCTCCAGCGAAAGCCATCTGGGCTTGGACATCCAGAACCAGCTCATGGCCAAACCCCGGGCGCTCTAGATCACGGCTTTCGTGCTGATGCTTTTTCGCTTTCACGCCCGGCCTGCCCACTTTCCCGTTCATGGTGCTGGGCGCAATAGTCGGCCTGATGGGCTTTGGGATCCAGGAAGCAGCTCGCGGCGAGGAAGCGGCGGAGCGGTCCAGGAGGCCGAGCGGTCGCCCAGGCCGAAGAGCCGAAAAAGGACTCTCAAGCGCAGATCGAGGAATATCTGCCAGGTCGACCCGCTGGAGCTGGAGATCGGCTACGGGTTGATCCCGCTGGTGGATGCAGACCAGGGCGGCGACCTCCTGGGCCGGGTGACCGAAATCCGCAAGCAGTGCGCCCTGGAGCTTGGGATCATTGTCCCGCCGATCCGTATCCGGGACAACATCCAGCTCAAGAAGCAACGAGTACGTGATCAAGATCCGCGGGATGGATGTCGCCCGCGGCGAAATCATGGTCGGCCAGCTACATGGCGCTCGATCCGGGGACGGTGGAGAGCGGGTGCAGGGGATCCAGACAGTCGAGCAGGTATTCGGGTTGCATGCGCTGTGGATCGAGGAGCCGGAAGGAGCAGGCCGAGCTGGACGGTTACACCGTGGTAGAGGCCCCGGCGGTGCTGGCCACCCATCTGATGGAAGATACTGAAGCGCCACGCCCACGAGATCCTGAGCCGCCAGGACTGCCAGACCCTGCTGGACAATGTCAAGAAGGAGAACGCCACCCTGGTCGATGAGCTGGTGCCGGGATGTGCTCTCGGTCGGCATCGGTGCAGAAAGTGCTCCAGAATCTGCTGCGCGAGCGGGTGCCGATCCGTGATATGGTGACCATCCTCGAGGGGCTCTCCGACTATGCCGGCAGACCAAGGACCTGAACACTGCTGACCGAATACGTCCGGCATACCCTGAACCGCACGATTTTCAGCCAGTACCGCGACCATGAGGGAAGGGTCACCGCGATCACTCTGGCCCCGGATGCGGAGAAAGTAATAATCGACACCCTGCAGTCGACCCCGAACAAGGGCAGCCTCTGGCGCTGCCCCCGCGGTATATCGAGCGGCTGACCGCCTCGCTCAAAGAGCAGGTGGACGGATGGGCGCCGAGGGGCTTGCAGCCCCTGCTGATCTGCTCGCCCACTGTCCGCCAGTATTTCAAGCGCCTGGTCGAGCCGGTGTTCCCGAACCTGGTGGTGATTTCCTACGCGGAATTGCCGCAGACAGCGGAGATAGTTTCCTGCGGGACTCGGTCCAGACTGAAACCGGCGGGGATTGCCAGATGAAAGTCAAAAATATGTTGCCCCACGATGCGAGAAGCGCTGGAGAAGATGAAGAGGGAGCTGGGCACGGGTGCGGTGATCCTGGGCTCGCGCAAGATCGGCCGCGGCGGGCTGCTTGATTTCCTTGGCCGGGAGATGGTAGAGGTGACCGCGACCACCGAGGAGAATGTCGTGACGGAGCGCCGCTCCCGCAAGAGCTGCTGCCGGCGGTCCGTCCCGCCGCGCCGGCGCGCGGCTCTCGGTAACCGTGGGTGATTCCGGCGCCGTGCGCGACCCGCCCCGGCCGGTGTTCCAGGACCTGCTGCCGCGACCGCGGCCGGCAATGGCGGCGGGACAGCCGCGACCGCAGTCCGCTCCGCGACCCTGCCCGCCCCGGCCGACAGCGCGACGGGGCAGTTCGGACTGACCACCGGCGGGGTCCAGATGCGGCGCTCAACGCGAGCTCGAGGACATCAAGACCTCCATGGGCGAGATGGCGGAGCAGATGCGCTACCGCCACATGCCGGCTCTGCCGGCTCGCCTCAAGGAGATATACCGCCGGCTGGTGGACAACGAGCTGGAGGAGAAAATCGCCCTGAGCCTGATCCAGCGCCTCTACGGCCAGTTCAGCGAGAAACAATACTCCGATCCCGAATTGGTCGAGAAGTATCTGGTCGGACGAGATCACCGCGACTGATCAAGGTCGCCCCGCCCACACCGATCCGACCGGGCATCCCCGCTGGTGTCGCGTTCACCGGACCCGACCGGGGTGGGCAAGACCACCAGCCTGGCCAAACTGGCCACCAATATGCGGTTTTACGGCGCCAACCGGGTGGCGCTGGTCACCACCGACACCTACCGGGTGGCCGCCACCCAGCAGCTCGGCACTTTCAGCGAGATAGCCGACATCCCGCTGGAGGTGGTTCACAGCCCGCGCGATATGTCCCGCGCCGTGGAAAAGCCACCGCGACAAGGAGGTGATCCTGGTCGACACAGCCGGGGGCCAGCCAGTACAACGACCGTCTGATGGAGGAGCTGCGCGCTTATCGCCGAAGGCCAACCCGGACGAGGTGCACCTGGTGCTGAGCGCACCACCAAGCCGAGAGACCTCTGCAGTGGTCAAGGCTTACCGGATGGGAAAGAGCGAGCGGCTGCTGCTTACCAAATTCGACGAGACCCTGACTTTCGGCTCGATAATCTCGGTGGTGCGAGAGACCGGGCTGCCCTTGAGCTACATCACATTCGGCCAGGAAGTGCCGGAAGACCTCGAGGCCGCCCAGGCCGAAAGAATCGCCCGGCTGGCGGTGAAGAACATTTCTTCTAAGGGCGTTTCGCGATGCGCGGCAACATCCTCAAAATGTCGTTCCTGCTCAGCTACCTGACCATCCTGGTCTGCGTGGTGAGCGGGATCCCGTTCATGACCGCGGTCTTCCGCTCGATCATCCTGATGGTGGTCGCCAGCCTGGCCGGTTTCCTGCTGCGCTGGTACCTGCTGAACGTGGTCACCTCGGTCGAGCAGCGCCTGTCCCCCGAGGGCAGGGAAGAAGAGGAGGCCGGAGAGGAGGAGTCCGGCGCAGCGGAGAGCATCCTGGAGAACGAAGTGGAGGAGCCGGTCCAACCGCTCGCCTGAGAGCTCGGGACCGGACCCGGAACAGGCACACCATTAACGGTGCGGGGAAGTCATGCTGCAGAAATATCAGACCGAAGTCGCCTATCGCGGGGTCAAGCCTCCGGCGTCCGGGAAAAAACTGCCGGAGGGCCGCGAGCTGGACCGCGCCGAGGAGCGCGCCCGCAAGAACCGGCATATCGAGCAGATGGTGGCCGAGTACCACGCCGGCCGCGAGCCCCGGGTCCGCGAGAAGATCGTGCTGGCCAATCTTTCGCTGATCGCCTACATCGCCGAGCGCCTGGCGGTCTCGCTGCCGCAGTCGGTGGATGTCGATGACCTGAAGAGCCTGGGCACCCTCGGGCTGATCGACGCCATCGAGAACTACAAGCCGGAGAAACAGGTCCGCTTCACCTCCTACGCCGCCCTGCGGATCAAGGGTTCGATCATCGATGGCCTGCGCAGCCTGGACTGGGTCCCGCGCTCGGTGCGCAAGAAAGCCCGCGAGCTGGAACGCACGATCCACCAGCTCGAAACCGAGCTGGGCCGTCCCGCCGGCGAACAGGAACTGGCCGAGCGCCTCGGCCTCTCCCTGGTCCAGTACCAGGCCCTGCTCGAGGAGGTCAGCCCGATCACTTTCCTGTCGCTCAACGACACGGTCTACGAGGAGGACGATCAGTCGGTCAGCCTGGGCGAGGTGATCGAGGACACCGATACCCAGGGGCCGCTCTCGATGCTCGAGCGCAAGGAAATCCGCCAGATGCTGGTCGATGGGATCAACTCCCTGCCCGAGCGCGAGAAGCTGGTGGTGGCCCTCTACTACTACGAGTCCCTGACCCTCAAGGAGATCGGCGAGGTGATGCAGATTTCCGAGTCCCGGGTCTGCCAGATCCACACCGAGGCGATGCTGCGGATGCGCAGCCGGCTGCGTTTCGGGGCCTGAACCCCCCGCCCGCTCCCTTCCGCCTCGACCCTCCTGTCGCCGCCGGAGCGCGCCGTCGAAGGCTCGCGCGGCCCGCGGCACCATTCTTGCATCCATTAGTGTTCCGAAAACGCCGGAAATCCGGCCCGCCAGGCCGCTATCGGTCTGTATTCCATCACCTTGACGGGCGGATTGTCACCCCGGATCAGCGGAAAGGGGGCCCGGCATGGTACTGCCGATCGGCGAAAAGCTGAATTTTTTGCCGCCGGAGAGGGGAAAAAAGCTCCAGGGCCGGAAGGATTCCGGCTCCGGGTTCGGCGAGCTGCTGGCCGAGCGGGTGGAGGGCCTCGATGAGGACTCCCGCCCGGGCGGCGGCGAGCAGGAGCAGCCCCGCCGGGAGCAACACGATGAGCACGGCGGTTCCGGCCGGGAGACGGCCGACTCGCAGGGAGGCGAGGACACGGGAGCGGCGCCCCGGGGCGGCAGGATCGATCTGCGGGCCTGACCGGGCGCGCCGGGCGGCTGTTCGAAGCCACAATTTCTTGCGGGCGATTCCATGACCGGAAAAAAACCGACCGCCGACCGGGAACGGATCAAGCGGATCACCCAGACCATCATCAACCTGCCCACCTTGCCGACCGTGGTCGCCAAGATGGTCGAGCTGATCGATGATCCGCGCAGCTCTTCCCGCTCGCTCTCGCGCCTGGTCAAGACCGACCAGGTGCTCACCGCCCGCATCCTGCGCCTGGCCAACTCCGCCTACTACGGCTTCCCCAACCCGATCTGCTCGATCAACCTGGCGATCGTGGTCCTGGGCTTCGAGACCATCAAGAACCTCGGCCTGTCGGTGGCGGTGATCAGCCGTTTCGCCCGCTCCAGCCAGGATGGCGAGCTGCTCGACTACACCCGCTTCTGGGAGCACTCGGTGGGGGTGGCGGTGGCCGCCCGGCTGCTGGCCCGCCTGCACGGCTTCCGTTCCCTGGAGAACGAGGCCTTTGTCGCCGGGTTGGTCCACGACCTGGGCAAGGTGATCCTCAGCCAGTACCAGACCGCCCAGTACTCCCAGACCCTGCGCCTGGTGGCCGAGGAACGGCTGCTGCTGGTTCGGGCCGAGGAGCGGGTGCTCGGAGTGACCCACGCCGAGGTCGGCGGCTGGCTGGCCGAGCGCTGGAACCTCCCGGCGAGCCTGGCCGAGGCGATCCGCCTGCACCATGTCCCGCTCACCGCCCGCCAGGCCCCGCTGCTGACCGCGATCGTCCATTTCGCCGACATCCTGGCCCGGGCCGCCCGGGTCGGCAACGGGGGCGACCCCCTGGTCCCGCCGTTCTACCGGGGACTGCTGCGGGTGCTGCCCCTGCAACTGGATGAGCAGGAAAAGGTCGACCTGCCGTTCTATGTGGCCACCCTGCGCGAGGAGCTGGAGCACGCCGATTCCTTCATCAACATCATCCTCGGCCGCCCGGTGCTCGAAAGCGGCGAGGGCGAGCCCACCGGCGAGACAGTCCGCAGCGCCTGACCCCCAGCCGACAGCAAAGCCCAAGATCAACGGATGTCCGGGGGGAGGGAGAAAACCTTTTGAAAAAGGTTTTTCTCCCTCCCCCCGGGCCCCCTACCCACTTTCCCAAACTTTTTCGCAAGTTTCACGCGGGATCATCGGCAGCTTGCCGGAAGTGGATTGAGTGATGGCGCCATCAGGCCCGGAGCGAAGCGATAAGAGCTGTTGCCACCCTCCAATGCCGGTTAGTAGCGGCTTTAAAGTCCCCCCTGGAGGGGGGTGGTCCCGGTGTTACCGGGACCGGGGGGTGTGAGGGCGGCCACCACCCCACGGCTGGAGCTGCTGCTGGCATCACACCCCCCGGCCCCGCCGGAGGCGGGGCCACCCCCCTCCAGGGGGGACTGTTCCCGTTCGGCCCGAGCGCTGCCGCAACCGGTCGGGCGGCTGTGCTTGCAGCCCCCCTTAGCAAAAGGGGAAACCGGGGGTTGTGTTTTTGACATTTCCACACGCCTCCAGTTCAATGCGATGCTGCCGGCCGGCAAGCCGAAATCAATCCCTCCCGGCCGAAAGCTCCCCTGCCGCGCGCCACTTCCCGGCAAATCTTGCCATCCCTCCTGGAAAAACCCGATGGAAAAACAAGCCTGCCCTGGTAACTTTAGTCTTTTCAGGAAGTAACGCTGCGTATCCGCGCTCGCCCGGACTGGCACGGCGATTGCACCTGCAGGGGGTGAAATCCCGGGAACCCGGCCGCTCACCGCGCCGCGGGACCCACGCGAACCAACCCCCGATGGGGAAACGCTCCATGCCCAGCTTCCGTCCGCTTGCCCTGCTTGCCATCCTCGCCCTGGGGGCCGCCGTCCAGTCCCGAGCGGCCGAGATTGCCGGGGTCAAGGTCTTCGATGACCGCGACTACGCCCGGGTGGCTTTCGAGCTCGACCAGCCGGTCCAGCCGGTGCTGGAGGTGGTCCGGGCCGAAAATCTGGTGTTCGTCCGTTTTGCCGGCACCAGCCTGGGTCCGGGCAGCCGGACTGTGCTCTGCGAGGGCAACCCGCACCTGGAGTCGGTAACCTTCCTGCCGCTGGGGGAAACCACGGTGGCGCGGATCAAGGCCCGTCATCCTTTCAAGCTGCGCACTTTCGAGATCGCCAACCCGCCGCGGTTCGTGCTGGAGGTGGCGGGCGAGGCCCCGGAGGGCCTGCAGCCGCCGGTGGCCCCGGTGGTCCAGCCGGTGGCCCCCGTGGTTCAGACCAAAGCGGAAGCCCATCCCGCATCGACCCCGCCGACGGCCGCGGATGGCTACTATGGCCGCGGGCTGGAGCAGATGCGCCAGGGCAACCACCAGGCGGCGCTGATCAGCTTCCGCAGCGCGATCCGCGCCCGGCAGCGGGTGGAGGAGAGCTACTACCAGGCCGGGGTGGTCCGCTACCGTCTGGGCGAGGATGAGCTGGCGCGGGTCAATTTCTCCCGTGCCGCCGACAGCCGCTCGTTCGGGGCGGCCGCCCGCCTCTGGCTGGCCTGGCTCGACCACCGCGCCGGCGACCGCCCGCGCCTGGCGGCCGACTGGAACAGCCTGGTGCTGCTCAGCCCCTCATCCCGCCGCCGCGAGCTGCTGGCCGCCGGGATCGCCGAAATCGACTATCGCGCCCTGGAGCAGGCGGCGCAGGCGGCTCAGGCCGCCCAGGACCAACCGGTTCCGGCTCCCGCGCCGGAGACAGCCTCACCCGCGGCAGCGGTGCCGACAGCATCGGCCGCCGCCCCGGAGGATTCTGTCGCGGAGCTGCTGCACCGGGGCCGCCTGGCTCAGTCGCAGGGAAGGCTGGAGGAGGCCGCCGCAGCGCTGGAGCAGGTGGTGGCCCTCGATTCCGGCCACAGCGAGGCCTGCTTTCAGTTGGGAGTGATCTATCAGGAACTGGGGCAGGCCGGCAAGTCCGCCCGCTATTTCGAGCGCTCGCTGGGCCAGCCGATGGAGGAGGGCCGACTGTCCGCCGCGCTCCCCCTCGCCGCCGAGCCGGTGGAGGAGAGCCTCTCCGGGACGGCGTCCGCCTCGACAGCACCGGAGCTGGTCGAGACGCTGCTCCCGGACAGCCTGCCCGCGGGCGAGACTGATTCCGTCGAGGCCGGGGAGGACACCCTGGCCGCCGCCGCCCTCGCCGCGACCGTCGCGACACCCGGGGATGGAAACCCATTGCCGGAACAGAGTGCGCTCCTGGCCCGCCTGCGGCGTTCCGCCGCCCGGCTGGTCAACCTGCCCGATCCCGCGCTGGTGCGCCGCCAGGTGGCGGTGATGACCGGGGTGCTGGGGCTGCTGTTCGTGCTGGCCCTGCTGGGCGGCCGGCTGCTGCCTGCTGGAAAGCGGGGGAGCGCCGTCCGGCTCGCCTTTGCCGGCAATGTGGTTCCGGCCGCCGGTTCCGCCGGCGGTCCCCGTCCGGAGCAGCCGGCCATCGCCCGGCCCCGCGAGGTGACTATCATCGAGAAGAAGCAACAGATGGAGCGGATGCTGGCCCGCGAGCTGGCCTCCAAGCGTGAGGCTCGTGTCATGGAGGATGGAGCTGTCGTGCCGGCGGCGTCGGTCCGGGTTGCGCCCGCATCCGGGGGCGAGGGCCTGGAGCTGCGCCTGGGACGCCCGCAGGGAGGCGGGGTCTACGGGGCGGACATCGCCCGCCGGATCAAGGAGCAGTTGCAGAAGAATGAGGTTCGGGGGGCCGGGAGCCAGGGAGGGCTCCATGCCCGCCGGGCCGGCGATGAGCCGCAGGTGCGGCTGATCCGCCAGTTGCGCGCCAAGCAATGGACAGTCAGCGACATCGCCCAGGAGCTGGGTCTCTCCCGCGAGGAAATCAAGTGGGCGCTGGGCGGGCGGGAGGAGGGGGCCGCCCCGGAGGATCACCCCCTCGCCGCGGAACAGGCGCAGGCCAATGGCCAGGCGCGGCGTCTGCTGGAGTCCCGCCGTCCACCGCACACTCCGCCTGTCACCAGCCGGATCGACCGGGAGGTGGATTTTGAGCTCGAGATCAACGTTTAGCCTGGCCGCCCTGGCCCTGCCGCTCGTGGCGTTGTTCGCGGCGTTCCTGGCCGCGCCCCTAACGGCCGAGGATTTTTCCGACTACCGCCTGCCTCCCGAGGAGCTGGTCTACCCGCCGGCGAAACTCTGCCTGCTGGAGCTGCGCGGCGAGCCCTGCTTCCCGTTCGACCTGAAAGCGTTCGGTTCCGATCTGCTGGCTTTCCTGCGCTCGGCCGAGTACCTGACAGTGGTCCCCGAGGCCGGGTTGCGCCCGATCCTGGAGCGCAGCCGGGTCCCGGTGCCGGAAAACTACGATGCCGAGGCGCTGGCCCGGATCGGCCGGCTGGCCGGCTGCGACCAGGTGGTGTTCATGCGCCTGTACGCCTGCGAAATCGACCGCGGGGATGGCTTCCGCATCCCGGTGCTGTTCCGCCGCAACCAGGTCACCGCCCGGCTGGAGCTGGACCTGGCGGTGGTCGCGAGCGAGCAGGGCCGCCTGCTGGGCAGCCAACGGGTGGAGGGCCGCCGCAGCACCGGCCGGGGGATCCAGATCTACCCGCTGATCGATGACCCCGACACCCATCTCGGCTTTCGCGACCGGGACCGCCTGGTGCGGGATGCGGTCTACGACCTGGCCCGGCAGACCGCCGCGGCGGTGGTGGCGACCATCCACGCCCGGATGAGCGAAAAGTTCGTCTGCTACTGGCAGGACGAGGTCCACATCATCTCCGACCAGCCCGGCCTGTGCCCGATCTGCGGCTCGCGCCTGGTGCGGATCGAGCACTGAGCCCGGCCGCAACGGTCTTCCCGGCCATCGCCGCGCGAGCCATCCCGCACGCGCGGCTCAACTTTTCCCGCCCGCTTCCGATAAGAGTGATATGAGCGATGCGAGCAGCGCCGCCCTCGGGCGGAAGAAAAAAGGCGAGCTGGAGATCCTGTTCCGGATCAGCCAGGTGATCCAGTCCTGCACGGGCGAGGAGGAAAGCTACCGTTCGGTGCTGGAGCTGCTGGAGGAGATGGTCGAGTTCGAGTTCGCCGCCCTGTTCATTTTCGATGAGGGGGCGGGACGGCTGCGGATGGCCGCCAGCAAGGGCCATGTGGTCGACCTGATCCAGCCGGTGAGCTTCGACCTCGGCAACGGGCTCAGCGCCTGGGTGGCCAAGCAGAAACGGCCGATCCTGCTCAGCGAGCTGCACCGGGGAAGACCCGAGGGCGAGGACCCGGTGCGCAGCTTCCTCTCGCTGCCCCTGCTGCTGGGCGACCGCCTGATCGGGGTGATGAATTTCGGCCACACCCGGGCCGGGGCTTTCACCCGTCACCACCTGCAGGTGCTCTCGATCGCCGCCGGCCAACTGGGGGTGATCATCGAGCGTTCCCTGCATTTCCGCCGCCTCTCCGAGAGCAACCGCGAGCTGGAGCGCAAAAACCGCGAACTGGCCGAGGCCCAGCAGGCCCTGCTGCGCCAGGAGCGCCTGGCGGCGATCGGCGAGCTGGCGGTGACAGTCAACCACGAGATCAACAACCCCCTGACCGTGATCATCGGCAATGCCGAGCTGCTGCTGCGCGACCTGGAGGGCGCTTCGCCGCAACTGCTGCGCAAGCTCGGCCACATTGTCTCCGAGAGCCGCCGGATCGCCGAGATCACCCGCGCCATCCGCAAGCTGGAAAACCCGGTCAGCGAGGACTACCTCCCCGGCCGCGAGCGGATGATCCGCCTCCGGCAGGCGGCCGGCTGAGCGCCGTTTTTCCCCTGAAGATTTTCCCACCCGGCACAGTCTAAACCCTTACGAACCGACGGCTGTGAAGCAACGGCTTGCCGCGGCTGGACATGCGATGGCAGCCCCAGGCCGTCGCCAGCCTAATCGCTTTGCAGAAATGGTGTTATGCCTGAGAAGATGATTGACTTTTCATTCCTCTTCTGATTAAATTACCGTGACTGCAGTCGCCCCATCGGGGGATCAAGCGGGGGATACATCGAAGAAAGCGAGCCGAAGATGAGAAGCTACGTGAGCGTGATAGTCGCGGTGCTCGTGCTGCTGGGAGCCGGCACGGTGGCCTCGCAGTATGGAGATGGCAAGTCGTCGGGCGGCGCCAAGGACCTGATGTTGCTCAACGAGGTCCTGGGCGTGGTTTCCGAGTACTACGTGGATGAAATCCCGCCCGAGGACCTGATCCTCGAGGCGACGCACGGCCTGGTGGAGAGCCTGGATCCGCACAGCCAGCTCCTGGACCAGAGCAACCATAACCGGTTGATGGAACAGACCCGCGGCGAGTTCGGCGGGATCGGGATCGAGATTTCGATCCGGGATGATACCCTGACCGTGCTGGCGCCGATCGCCGGCACCCCGGCCTCGCGGGTCGGGCTGCAGTCGGGCGACCGGATCGTGCGGATCGAGGATGAGCCGACCCAGGGGATGTCGCTCGAGGACGCGGTCCAGCGGCTCAAGGGCAAGCCCGGCACGACGGTCAACATCTGGATCCACCGCCTGGGGGTCGATGAGGACATCCATTTCGCGATCGTCCGGGCGATCATCAAGATCGAGAGCGTGCAGGGCAAGTACATGCTCACTCCCGAGATCGGTTACGTGCGCCTGAGCGTGTTCTCGGACAAGAGCAGCGAGGAGCTCTACCAGGCGATCACCGAGCTCAAGGCGCTCGGGATGAAGCGGCTGATTTTCGACCTGCGGGACAACCCCGGCGGGCTGCTCACCCGGGCGGTGGACATCTCCGACATGTTCCTGGACAAGGGCCAGGTGATTGTCTCCACCCGCGGCCGGATCCGCACCGCCAACAAGGTGTTCTACGCCGAGCAGCCGGCGCTCTGGGGCGAGGGTCCGGTGATCGCCCTGATCAGCGGCGGCAGCGCCTCGGCCAGCGAGATTGTCGCCGGGGCCCTGCAGGACCATGACAAGGCGGTGCTGATGGGCCAGACCACCTATGGCAAGGGCTCGGTGCAGACCCTGATCGACCTGCGCGAGGACTACGCCCTGAAGCTGACCACCGCCAAGTACTACACCCCGAGCGGCCGCTGCATCCACTCGGATGAGAACGCCGGCGAGGCGCACCGCGCCCTGCTCACCGCCGAGGACACCACCCAGACCTTCTCCACCGACTCCGGCCGCCGGGTGCGCGGCGGAGGCGGGATCACTCCGGACCTGGTGCTCCAGCCGGACACCCTCCGCAGTGTCGAGAAGAAGATTTTCCAGCAGTTGGGCCAGTTCCGCAACCTGATGTTCCGTTACGCGGTCGAGTACCGCAGCGACAATGCCGCCGCCTGCGGGGACAGCATCGAATCGATGTCCTACCTGCCGAACTTCCGGGACCGGCTGATCAAGATCACCCCGGAGATGGTGGGGCGAGTGCGCCAGTTGATGCGCGAGCACGACTTCGACCTCACCGACCAGGAATTCGCCCAGGCCGATGAGCTGATCCGCCAGTGGATCTACTATTACATCGCCGATGGCTGCTACGACCGCAACACCGCCCAGCGCGTGCTCTCGGAGTTCGATGAGCAGTTGCTCAAGGCGTTGGAGGTGATGAAGAGCGTCCCGGACGAGAAGAATTTCGTGCACTACGTGCTCGATGGCCGGACCCTGCCGGACACGCTCCACCTCTCCGGGCTGTCGCGTTGATTTTTCGAGGGCCCTCCGGGTGCTGCCCGGGGGGCCTTTTTCGTTGCTGGATCATCGCTCCGGGTGGTGGACCGGCAATCCACGACTCGGCCTGAACTCCCCGGAAAGGCCCCTCCCGTGAACCGGATCGCGCGATGCCTGCCGCTCGAGGCGGGAGCGGCCCTGTCCGCTTTGCTTCACGCTCCGCTGCTCGCCCTGCTGCTCGCCCTGCTCCCCCCCGGCAGCCTCCAGGCCGCCTACCGCGTACCCTGGCAGGGCTTCGAGCCCCCGGCCTACTGCGAGCGGGAGAACCGCGACTCCGGCTACTTCCGCCCGGAGTATGTCGAGCTGGTGCAGCGCCTCGACTCGGAGACCATCGGCTGGCTCGACCGCAACTACCCGATCCTGGGCTGGGGCGGGATGGACCCCCGGCTGTACACCCCCAAGGACATCCCCGGCAACCGAATGGAGACCGAGCGCTTCGTCTACGATCCCTCGCGGCGGAGGCTGGAGCTGCAGGCCCTGTTCCATTTCGGCCCGCCGGGGGGCAACGGCACGCTGATCGCCGAGCTGCTCCCGCTGGGCCCGCAGCGGCTGGTGTCGGTCAATGTCGGCTCGCGCAATCTCTCGATCATCGACACCGCGCGGCCGGACATCCTCGGCGCCATCCCCACCCGCCGCGGCGTGGCGGCGTTCGATGTCAACCTCCCGGCGGGCGAGCTGCTGCTGGTGGAGCGCGAGGCCCAGGGGGTGCTGGTTCACGGGCTGGATGATTTCGCCCCGCGCGATACCCTGTTCCTGGAGTTCCATCCCGGGGCGGTGCTGCTGTCGCCGGACACCCGCTACCTCTACCTGACCGATGAGGACCGGCAATCCCTGGCGGTGATCGACCTGAAAGGCGATGGCGGTCCGGTCGGCGTGCCGGCCGGGCTGACCCCGCCCTACCTGCTGGCGGTGGAGGAAGAAAGCGGCAGCGTGCTGCTGGTCGGCCGGGAGCAGGGGACCGTGCGGGCATTCGCGGCCGGGAGCCTGGAGCGTCTCGGCGCGCGGCTGGAGCTGGGGGGGCGGGTTACCGCCATCCAGGGCGGCGCGGCGGCCCTCTACCTGGCCACCGGCGGCTGCGAGGGCTCCCGCCTGCACCGAGTGAGTCTGGACCAGGGCGGGCTGCAGCAGCTGGAACTGGGCCCGGTGGAGGGCCAGGTGCGCAGCCTGGCCCTGGATGAGCCGGGCGGCCGGCTCTATGCCCTGGCCGGGCGGGAGCTGCACCTGATGGCCCTGGATGGCGGCGGCCGCCGCGCCGGGGTCCGGTTCTCCCAGCTCCAGCGAAGAGTGGCCTGCGACCAGGGCCGGGTGTTTGTCACCGGCGGGATGTCCGACCTGCAGGCGTTCGATCCGGAGCTGGAACGCCCGGCGCAGCGGGTCCGGCTCGAGCTGGGCCCGGGGCCGATGGTGTCGCGCGAGGGCCGGCTGTTTGTCGCCAATGGGCTCTCCAACTCGATCAACATCTTCAGCAACGGCAAGGAGTTGAAGGAGGAGCTCTCGATCCTGGTCGGGGTGCTGCTGGGACGGATGGAGTTCATCGATCAGCGGCTGGTGGTCAACAACTGCTTCCGCGGCAACGTGATGGTGCTCGATCCCTACAGCTACCGGATCGAGGACATTGTCCCGGTGGGCGGAGCGATGGACTACCGCCCGCTGGACCGCAGCTTCCTGTTCATCGATGACAGCGTGGTGGTGGGGATGCCCTCTCCGCCCTCCAAGCTGGCGATCGCCGACCGGATGGAGATGAGCTCGGGGGTCCGGCTCTGGGCCCCCACCGGTGAGGAGGATTTCCTGCTGGTGGCCGACCAGGACCGCTACCTTTTTTCGGTCGACCTGGGGAGCCTGTTCCGCCGGGATGTGGTGCCGCTATCGGCCCAGGCGCTGGGGATCTTCACCTTCGAGGACCGCGCCTGGGTCTTCGCCCCCGACTACCTGTTCCAGTTCGCCACCGACCGCTCGCTGCGGCTGGTCAGCTCCTACCCGGTGCGAGGCTACCGGATGAGCCTGCCGTTCGTGGCGGTGGAACGCAGCGTGCGCCGGGGCGGGGGAGCGGAGCTCAACCTGATCTCCAACGACCGCCTGGTGGATGTGGCCAGCACCCGCAGCGAAGTCACCGTGATGCGCGATGACCCGGACACCAACAGCACCTACATCGGCACCCGCGAGACCGTCTATGTCTACGAGAGCAACGGCCGCCTCAAGGCGACCATCCCGCTGCCCGCCCCGGCCGCCGACCTGTACCTGCCGCTGCTGGGCCCGCGGGGCTATGTCGCCACCCCGGAGTATCTCGCGATCGTGGACCGCCAGAGCCTGTTCCGTTACGATGAGGTCCAGGTCGGCGGCAGCTTCATCTATGTCGCCGGCGATGACCTGTTCCTGCGCCGTTTCGATGATCCGCGGCGGATGGCGGTGGCCGATGGCTACCGGGGGATGCTCTACGAGGAGCTGGAGCTGCCGCTGGTGCCCACCGATGCCGCCTCGGATGGGGAGAGCCTGTTCCTGCTCGGCGGCGCGGAAGGAGCGGTGGCGATCTATGTCAACATGGTCGATGTCTCGCGCCTGCCGCGCGCGACCGACCGCCAGGCCTGGGACCACGGGGCCGACCGCCGCACCGGCACGCACCGCTGAGGCGTCCCCGCCGGTTCTCGCCGGCAAAACCTTGCCGCAAGCCGGTCCGGAATGTCAAGGCCGCCCGAGCGTTCCCTTTGACAAACCGGTCCGGTTTTATTAAACTAAACACATCTCAACAACTCGCCGCCGGTCCTCGCGACGGGCGGTTCACTTTTTTTTAAGGCCGGGATTTCCCATGGGAAAGATAATCGAAGGAACAGGGCTGACATTCGATGATGTGCTGATCATCCCCCGCCAGAGCGATGTCCTGCCGACCGAGACCGACCTGTCCAGCCCGCTGACCCGCAGCATCAGGCTCAACATCCCCCTGATCAGCGCGGCGATGGACACGGTCACCGAGAGCGAGATGGCGATCGCCATGGCCCGCCAGGGCGGGCTCGGGGTGATCCATAAAAATATGTCGATCAGCGCCCAGGTCGACCAGGTCCGCCGGGTCAAGCGCAGCGAGAGCGCGGTGATCGACGAGCCTCTGACCCTCGGGCCCCAGGCTCGGCTGCGCGATGCGATGGAGCTGATGCGCCGCTCCCATGTCTCGGGGATTCCGATCGTGCTCGAGGATGGGGTGCTGGTGGGGATCGTCACCCACCGCGACATGCTGTTCGAGACCGACCTGGAGCGCCCCCTGCGCGAGCTGATGACCACCGGCGACAAGCTGATCAAGGCCCATGCCGGGATCGGCCTGGCCGAGGCCAAGCGCATCCTGCACCAGAACCGGATCGAGAAGCTGCCGCTGGTGGATACGGAGGGGCGGCTCAAGGCGCTGGTGACAGTCAAGGACATTGTCAAGACCACGCTGTTCCCCGAGGCCAGCAAGGATGCCAAGGGGCGGCTGCTGGCGGCCGCGGCGATCGGCACCGGGCCGGACACCCTGGAACGGGCGCTCGGCCTGGCCCAGGAGGAGGTGGACGTGCTGGTGGTCGACACCGCCCACGGCCACAGCCGCCGGGTGTTCCAGACCCTCGAGTTGCTGCGCGGCAGGCTGGACAAGATTCAGCTCATCGCCGGCAATGTGGCCACGGGCGAGGCGGTGCGCGAGCTGGCCCGGCGCGGGGTCGATGCGGTCAAGGTCGGGATCGGTCCGGGCTCGATCTGCACCACCCGGGTGATCGCCGGGGTGGGGGTGCCCCAGATCACGGCGATCATGAACTGCGCCGAGGCCGCGGCCGAGTTCGGCATCTCGATCATCGCCGATGGAGGGGTGCGCTACTCCGGGGACATCGTCAAGGCCCTGGCCGCCGGCGCTCAGACCGTGATGCTGGGGGGCCTGCTGGCCGGTACGGAAGAGGGCCCCGGCGAGACCGTGCTGTTCCAGGGCCGCACCTTCAAGATCTACCGCGGGATGGGCTCGATCGAGGCCATGAAGCGCGGCTCCAGCGACCGTTACGCCCAGGAGGACCTCGAGCCCGCCAAGCTGGTCCCCGAGGGGATCGAGGGCCGGGTGCCGTTCAAGGGCAAGGTGGCCGACACCCTCTACCAGCTCACCGGCGGCCTGCGCTCCGGGATGGGCTACTGCGGTTGCCGCACCATCGAGGAGCTGGCCCGCGAGACCCGTTTCGTGCGCTCCACGTTCCAGGGGGTCCGGGAAAGCCACCCCCACGACATCAGCATCACCCGGGAAGCTCCCAACTACTCCCTGGACTAGGCGAGGGCGGCGGTGGCAGCCGAGCGAGCGCTGCTGCGGGTGGGGGAGATCTCCTACACCAATTGCAGCAATCTTTTCCACTACCTGCGGCGCAGATACCTGTTGCCGGGCGTGGAGTATGTCCCCGGGGTGCCGGCCCAGCTCAACGAGCTGCTGCGGCGGGGGGAGATCGACCTGTCGATCAACTCCTCGATCGAGTACGCCCGGGGCGCGGCCGGCCAGTACCTGCTGCTGCCCGGTTATGGGATCGGCACCCGCGGGCCGATGCCCAGCATCCGCCTGTTCAGTCGGGAGCCGCTGGAGCGCCTGGATGGCGCGCGGATCGTGCTCACCGCCGAAAGCGCCACGACCGTGGTCCTGCTGCGGATCATCCTGCAATGCTTCCTGGGCTTGCGCAACAGCTTCCTCACCCTGCCCGGCAGCCTGGAAGAGACCCTGGAGCAAGGGGATGCTGTCCTGCTGATCGGCGACCGGGCGCTGGCGGCCGGGGCTGACCCCCAGGGCCTGCGCGCCCACGACCTGAGCACGATCTGGACCCGCCATACCGGCCTGCCGTTCGTCTTCGCCCTCTGGACCGTGCGCGCGGCCTGCATCGACCGCCAGGGCGACACCCTGCGGGATTTCGCCCGGACCCTGGACCGGGTACACCAATCCCTGGAGGAGCCGGAGGAGGAACTGATCTCCGCCGTGCTCGCCACCCGCCCGTTTTTCACCCGTCACAGCCTGCTCGACTACTGGCGCGGGATCAGCTACCGCCTGACCGACTCCCACCTGGAGGGGCTGGAGCTGTTCTACCGGCTGGCCGGGCAGGTCGGGGAGCCGGCGGCCGCCCCCGCCCTGAGGTTCTTTTCCGGGGGGAGGGGGGAAACCTTTTGAAAAAGGTTTCCCCCCTCCCCCCGGACCCCTCTTCCGCCTTCCCAAACTTTTTCGCTAGTTCAATGCGGCATGTCGGGCCCGCCGGTCGCCTCTGACGCCGCGGTAGCGGGGGCTCCGCTATCCCCGGATGAATTTTTTCCCGCGCCGGAGTTCTTTTCGACCGCTGTCCCGGCCGCGGATGAGCCCGCGGCTGCGCCAGTGGCGCGCCTCCGCCGGCACCGTCTCCTGGGATGGCCGCCGCGCGGGCATCTGCCGCCTGTTGACTGGCGGACCTCCGGTTCTTAGAATAAATCAGGTGCCTAAGGACCCGTCCTGGGCTGACGGGTCTGGTAGCGGGTACGGCGTGAGGCGTTTTTCCCTGCCGGCAGCAGGACATCCCACCTCCGATCCATCGGGAGCATGTCATGAACTGTTTCAACTGCGGTGTCTCCATTCGCCAGGCGACCATCATCTGCCCGGTCTGCAACAGCGTGCAGTTCTCCAACCGCTTCGGGCGACTGATCGATTCCCTGAAACAGACGATGAACCGCCGGGTCCTGCACCGGCGTTCGCACCTGCTGATCCGTTAGCCGCATTTCCGAGGCGCCGCGAGGACTGTCCCGCCGGGCCGGCCCTCGCGGTTTCCCCCTTCGCCAAGGGGGATTTCACCGCCGCCATCAACCGGCGTTTGGGATGGCAATCGACTGTGATGCTTCACTCCGGGCCTGATGGCGTAATCATTCCCGCAGTTCCAGCAAGCTGCCGATGATCCCGCGTGAAACTAGCGAAGAAGTTTTGGGAAGCAGGAGGGGGCCCGGGGGAGGAGGAAACCCTTTTCCAAAAGGGTTTCCTCCTCCCCCGGAACAGGCAGCAGTCTTCTCACCGCTGTCATCAAATTGGTCAGAAACCGTCCGGGCCGCGGGCTTCCCGGCCGCTGCTCTTGACACCGGGCGATTCCGGGCGATAGTATTTTTTAACGGCACGTGCCGGAGGGCTTTCTTCCGCCCGTCGGAAGGCCAAGGGCCGTGGCGCGACCTGTTTTCGAGCGGCGGGCGTACCCAACCAGAGGGGGCGGTGATGGCGATCCTGGCAGGACTGGAACGAAGGTCCGGCTCGTTCGGCTTCTCCCTAAGCTACATCGTGGTCGGGGTGCTGGCGGTGCACCTGGCGGCCCTGGTCCTGCCCGGGGACTATTTCCTGCCGCTGGCCAACGGGGCGGTGTTCTTCCTGTTGTTCATGCAGCCGTTGCGCCGGGGGGATTACACCGCCGCCTTCTACCTGGCGCTGACCTGGGCTGTCGCCACCACCCTCGTGCAGATCGGCCTGACCGTGCTGGCGCCCGAGCTGATGGCCCGCGCCGTGTTCAACGGGCCGGAGTACCGGGAGGAAATGTTCACCTGGCTGCGCACCGGGATCGGGGATGAGGGCGAGCTGAGCCGGTTCCTGCCGATCCATGTGCGGCACTACGCGATCTTCATCGTGGTCAGCCTCCTGAGCGGCGGGCTGTTGGGCCTGATGCTGGGTTCGGCGATGCTGGGCTGGATGAATTTCTATGTCGGCTCGCTGATCCTGGCCGCGGGTTTCGCCCCCTCGGCGATCGTGCTGAGCTGGCCGCTCTACTCGATGGTGCGAGTGCTGGCCTACCTGCTGACCGGCGCCGCCCTGGCCGGGGTGCTGCTCGACCGCACCACCCGGGGCAGGGCCAAGCTGCTCAAGGTGTTGCGCTGGGGTGGGCTGGGGCTGTTGCTGGCGGTGCTGGACCTGCCGCTGAAAGAGTACCTGGCCGATGTCTATCGCGGGATCCTATCGCGGTTTATCACCGGATGAGCGCTCCGCTCGTGCCATTCGCCGGGCCGACCCGCCGGGGGTATCTGGTGCGGCGCTGGAAGCGGTTCCTGGCCGAGGTCGAGCTGGAGCCGGACCATCGCCTGGTGGCAGTCCACGTGCCCAACAGCGGCAGCATGCTCGGGCTGGCCGAGCCCGGTCGCGAGGTGGTGGTCAGTTGGAGCCCCAACCCCGGCCGCAAGCTGCCCTGGACCCTGGAACTGGTGGCGGTGGAGGGCGGCTGGGCCGGGGTCAACACCATGCTGCCCAATGCCCTGGTGGCGGCGGCCCTGGGCGCGGAGCTGATCCCCGAGCTGGCGGGTTATCTTTCCCGGCGACAGGAGGTTTCCCCCGAGCCCGGCACCCGTTTCGATTTCTGCCTGGAGCACCCGGACCGGCCGCGCTGCTGGGTCGAGGTGAAGAACGTCACCCTGGCCCGGGCGGGCGAGGCCCTGTTTCCCGACTCGATAACCTCACGCGGGCTCAAGCACTTGCGGGTGCTGGAGAAATTCCTTGCCCGGGGGGACCGGGCGGTGGTATTCTTCCTGGTCCAGCGGCCGGACTGCGAGCGCTTTCGTCCGGCCGGGGAGATCGACCCGCGGTATGCCGCGGGGCTCAAGGCGGCGCTGGCCGCGGGGGTGGAGGCCCTCTGCTGGCGCTCCCGCCCGGAGCCGGAGGGGATCTCCCTGGATCGCAGGCTGGAACTTTGCCCCGGCCAGTGGCCGGTTTGATTTACTTATCGTTAGTCTGGAGAGCAAGATGCGGAAAGTCGGAATGGGACTGATGCTGTCGCTACTCGCTTCGCTGCTGCTGATATTGCTGTCCGCCGGGGTGGTCTCGGCTCAGGACACCGATTGGACCAAGGCCCGGGCCGAGGCCAGCGCCGGCCGGGTGCGGGTGGGCGAATGGGTGCGGTTCGATGCCCGAGGCTCCAGCCCGGGCCAGGATGCGCAGATGCGGGCCTGGTACTGGGACTTCGATGATCTGGACCGGGTGACAGTCGAGGCGATGGGCGACACCGCCAGCCACGTCTTCAACCATGCCGGGGCCTACAATGTCAGGCTGGTGGTGGAGAACGACCGCGGGGAGCGGGATGAGACCACCCTCAGTGTCGAGGTGCTGCCGGACACCGACCAGGGCCCGCTGCTCACCGACCGTTTCGAGGGCGGCAAGAGCGGGCAGGTGCTCCAGGGCCAGGAGGATTTTGTCCTGCGCCTGGAGTGGGGGCCGCAGTTCTACTTCCGGATCGACAACGCCCGGGGCAAGCCGGTCAGCCTGCGGATCATCGGCTATGGGCCCAACCGCGGCCTGCCGCCCTCGGTCACTCCCTATGCCGATGACACCGCGTTCGATGACGAGTTCGTGCTGATGTCCCACACCGACTACCATGCCCCGGACTGGCAGCCATTGACCGCGGCCAAATACCGCTACGACAGCGCCACCGAGGCCCTGGTGGTGGAGTTCACTCCCCAGGCCGAGGCGGTCTACCTGGCCTGGGCCCCGGCCTGGACCATGCGCGACCAGCTCCGGCTGCTCGACCGCTGGGAGGATCGTCCGGAGTTCGAATGGCAGACGATCGGCCTCTCGGTGGAGGGTCGGCCGCTCTATCAGCTGACTGTCACCGACCCGCAGGCGCCGGACGAGGGCAAGAAAGTGGTCTGGATCACCGGGACCCAGCACGGCTACGAGATGGCGGCCGGGCCGGTGATCGAGGGGATCATCGCCACCCTGTTCGAGGACAGCGATTCCGCCCGGGCCGCGCTGCGGGAGCACATCTACCACTTCGTGCCCCTGATGAACCCGGATGCGGTCTTCCAGGGCGGCTACCGCTACAACCTGCACCAGGTCGATCTCAACCGCAACTGGGATGATCGGCAGCAGGACCCCTGGGACCGCCCGGGACCGGAGCCGGAAGTGATGGCGGCCCAGCGCGCGATCGAGGACTGGGTCTACGATCGCGGCCGGCTGGACATCTTCATGGACTTCCACTGCCTGACCCGCCTGGCCGGCGGCCTGCTGATGATCAAGGCCGTCCCGGACTCGGTCCCGCCCGCGGTGGCCGCGCGCCAGGACCGCCTGGTCGAGCACTTCCAGCGGCGCTACGATTGGCGGGTCTCCGAGGAGCGCTCCAGCGCTCCGGCCAATGGCCAGATCGCCGCGCGGTATGTCCGCGAGACCGGGGTGCTGAGCTACACCCCCGAGCACAGCCTGGGCTGGATCACCCCGGTCGGCGAGCAGCGCCGGCGCACCACCCCGTCCCTGCTGCGACAGCTCGGCCGGGATTATGTCTGGACCATCCGCGAGTTTTTCCGCAGCGAGGAAGGCCGAGGCGGCAACTGAACCGGAGCAAGGGAGGGGAAAGTGGCTGAAGTCCGGGAGGACCTGTACGCGAGGATCGATCGCCTGAGCCGGATCGGCCGGGCGTTCCAGGAGTCGGTGGTGCTGCTGACCGCGGTCGAGCTGGAGCTGTTCACCCTGCTCGACCGCCGGGGACCGCTCCGCGCCGAGGCGGTGGCGCGGGAGCTGGGGCTGGACTGTCGCGCCGCCGGGATCTTTCTGTACGCCCTGGCGGGGATGGGTCTGCTGGAGGTCCGGGAGGACGCGTTCGCCAACTCGCCGCTCTCCGATGAGCTGCTGGTCGCGGGCCGTCCCGCCTTCCAGGGGGACATCCTGCGCCACAACCAGAACCTGATCGGGCGCTGGATGCAGCTCCCCCAGGTGCTGCGCAGCGGGGAACCGGCGGCGGGCGGCCCCACCGCTCTCGGCGACCGGGAGCAGCGCCGCAACTTCATCCTCGGGATGAGCAACATCGCCGGGCAGATGGCCGGCCGGGTGGGTGAGGCCCTGGAGCTGAGCGGGGTGAGCCGGGTCCTGGACCTGGGCGGCGGCCCGGCCACCTACGCGATCGAGTTCTGCCGGATGAACCCGCGGCTCCGGGCGACAGTCTTCGACCTGCCGCCGGTGATCGACGAGGTCACCGCCGAGCTGGTGCGCGAGGCCGGCCTATCAGACCGCATTGATTTCATCCGCGGCGACTACCTGCAGGATGAGCTCGGCTCGGGCTACGACCTGGTGCTGATCTCCAACATCATCCACAGCCTGGACCCCGAGCAGATCGGGCTGATCCTGCGCAAGTCGCTCGCGGCGCTGCGGCCCGGCGGCCGGGTGGCGGTCAAGGACTTCCTGCTGGATGAGGACCGGGTCAATCCGCCGTTTTCCAGCATGTTCTCGATCAACATGCTGGTCGGCACCCACCGGGGGCGCGACTACACCGCCGGCGAGGTGCGCGAGCTGCTGAAGGATGCCGGGTTCGGAGCTTTCAGCTTCCACGACCTGACCCCCCAGTCGCGGATCATGGTCGGGGTGAGGCCCTAGCGCTGGGCCCGCGGGCGCTGCAGCAGCTCGCCCAGCTCGCGGCCCACCCACTCCGGGACCTCATCGAAGCTGGCCCAGTGCTCGGCATCCGCGAACATCTCCTCCGGGACCCGGGCGGTGACCATCTCGGTCCGGAACAGCCGGGCTCCGGCCAGGATTTCGCCCCGCGGGCTCATCACGAAGCTGTCGCCATAGCCGGGCTTGCCGTCCAGGTCGGTCACCACCACATTGGCGCGGGCCACCACCAGCTTGAGCTGGGCGGCCAGCCCGATGTGGCAGTTGCGCACGGTGATCCGGTGCTCATCCACCCGCTGGGCGTCGATGCAGTTGTAGTGCGGGGTGAACAGGAGCTGCGCCCCCTTGAGGCGGGCGATCAGCGCCAGGTGGGGGAAGGAGGTGTCATGGCAGATGATCGCCGCGAAACGTTTCCCCTTGGCCTCGAACACCGGCACCGACTGGCCGGGCAGAAAGCCCAGCTTGTCCCGGTCTCCGCCGGTGAGCATTACCTTGTCATAGGTTCCGAGCAGTTTCCCCCCCTCGATCACCAGCACGGTGTTATAGATCCCCTCCGCGGTCAGGCGGGCCAGCCCCACCAGGATCACCATCTCGTGCCCGGCGCTCTCGGCGATGAACGCCGCCAGTTCCGGGTCATCCAGCGGACGGGCGCCGCGGCGCACCGCCGCCGGGTCCTGGTAGCCGGAGAGGAAGGTTTCCGGGAAGGCGAGGAAGTCGCTGCCGCAGGCCTGGGCCTCCCCGATCACCTGGCGCACCACCGCCAGGTTGCCGGCGAAATCCCCATCCAGGCTGGGGCCCTGGTAGACCGAAATCACGGTTTCCCCCGGCCCGGCGGCCAGGGTCGCGGCCCAGGCCAGCAGGGACGGAAGCAGCAGGCGGAGCGCCCGGATGGCGAGCGAACGGCGGCGTGCGGACATGCGGTCCTCCTTGGCTTGCGAGTGGCGGAGCACGACCGGCTCAAGCCCGGCCCTCCCCGTGCCGTTATTATAGGTAATCATCTCTGGTCCCGACAGCCCGGCGGGATACCGCAAAGATAGCGGCTTCCCCGGGCGTGGTCAATCGGCCGGCGCGGTTCTCCGCGGGCGGGCCGACCATCGGACCTGACACCCTTTCGGTACCAACGGCGGCTGACCCGATGTCGATCCGGCGCGGCTTCATTTTTGGCGGGAGGATGCTCCCACCCCTGGTCCTGGCGCTGCTGCTGCTGGCGGTGCGCCTGTCGACCGCGGCCGCCCCGCAGCTCACCAGCCGGGTCCCCGATTTCACGGTCCAGGAGGGCGATCCGCTGCGGATCGTGATCCTGGCCAGCGATCCGGACGGCGACCCGCTCACCTGCCAGCTTGTCACCGCCCCGGTCGGGATGACCCTGCGCGGCGACACCCTGGTCTGGACCCCCAGTTACGCCAACCTCGGCACCGACACCCTGATCTACAGCGTCCGGGACCCGCTCCTGAACACTGTCGCCGACACCGCCATGCTGACCGTGCTGGCCTTGCCGGCCGCCCGCTGGTTCAGCGAGACCACCGCCGCCAGCGGGCTGGGCGATCCCGGCCTCACCACTGCCGCGGCCTGGGCCGACTACGACCGCGATGGGGATGCGGACCTGTTCCTAACCGAGGCCGGCGGGCTGGGCAAGCTCTACCGCGCCGCCGGGGGGAGCTTCACCGTGGCGAGCGCCGGGCTCTCCGCCCCCCCGGGCGGGACCGATGCCGCCGCCGCGGCCTGGGATGATTTCAACCACGATGGCCGGCCCGACCTGTATGTCGTGAGCTCGGGGCTGTTTTCCGGCAGCGCCAACCGCCTCTACCGCAACGACAGCAGCGGGACCTTTGTCGATGTCACCACCGCTTCCGGCACCGGCGACACCGGGCTGGGCAAGGGCGGCGGCTGGGTCGATTTCGACTGCGATGGCGACCCTGACCTGTACGTGGTGAACTACGATGGCAAAAACGCCCTGTACAGCAACAACGGCGATGGGACTTTCACCGCCTGGGGCGACTCGGCCGGGGTGGGCGATGCCGGGGCCGGCACCGCCGCGGCCTGGTGCGATTTCAACCTCGACCGCCGGCCTGACCTGTACCTGGTCAACGAGAACGGCGCCAACCGGCTCTACCGCAACGATGGCGACTCCAGCTTCACCGACATCGCCGTCACGGCCGGGGTCGCCCACCGCGGGGCCGGCACCGCCGCGGCCTGGGCGGATTTCGATGGGGATGGGGATTTCGACCTGTTCCTGGCCAACAAGGACAGCCTCCAGGTGCTGTACTCCAACAATGGCAACAGCACCTTCACCCGCCTGTCCGCCACCGGGCTTGAAAAGCGCGGCCAGGCCCGCGCCGCCGCCTGGCTGGACTGCGATGCCGATGGCCGGCCGGACCTGGCCCTGGCGTTCTCCGACAGCACCTTCAAGCTCTTCCGCAACCGGGGTGACAGCACTTTCGCCGACATCGCCCCGCAGCTCGGGCTGAACCGGCTCGGCTACTGGACCTCGGTCACCTGGGCCGATCCCTTCAACCAGGGCGGATCCGACCTCTACCTCGGCCGCCGGGATGGGGCCAACAGCTACTGGGATAGCTACCAGCGCGGCAACTACCTCAAGGTCCGCCTGCACGGGGTGGTCAGCAGCCGGTTCGGGGTCGGGGCCCGGGTGCGGATCAAGGCCGGCGGCAGGGCCCAGGTGCGCTGGATCGATGGAGGCTCCGGGTCCCAGAGCGAGCCCGCCGCCCTGTTCGGGCTGGGGGCCGCGACCGTGGTCGACAGCCTGACTGTCTTCTGGCCCTCCGGCCTGCGCCGCGACACCACGGACCTCGCCATCGGCCGGACCATCACCTGGTTCGAGACCGACAGCCTGTTCCCCCGCATCGATTCCACCACCAGCTACCCGGACACCACCTGGCGCACCGGGCCGTACTCGATCGACAGCTGGGTCACCGACAACAACATGTCCGCCGCCTGGCTCAACTACAGCACCAACCGCGGCCGGAGCTACACCCGGGTGGCGATGGCCGCCCAGGGCGGCGGGCAGTATCGCGGCAGCATCCCCGGGCAGGTTTCCGGCACCCGGGTGCGCTACTTTGTCGAGGCGGTGGATGCGGTCGGCCACCGCACCCGCAGCCCCTACTGCGCGCCGGCGGCTTTCCATGATTTCAGTGTCGATGATTCCATCCCCGCGGTCCAGCGCCTGGCGATCCTGCCCGACACCGCCTGGGCCACCGGGCCCTATCCGGTGACCGTGCGGGTGGCGGACGATGACTCGCTGCGCAGGGTCTGGCTGGTGCGGCGGGTTTACCGCGCGGGGGCGGTGGCGGCCCTCGACAGCACCCAGATGGCCCTTGCCGGCCGGGACAGCACCTGGTACGACTTCAGCGCCGGCCTGGCCGGCCAGCCGCTGGGCTCCCAGGTGGACTACTACGTCCGGGCGGTGGACCTGGCCGGCAACAGCCGCCGTTATCCCGCCACCGCCCCGGACTCGTCCTACTCCTTCCGGGTGGCGCATTTCAGCGAGCGTTACCTCAGCGCCCCGCTGCTTCGCCGGCAGGGGATGGGGATCGCCGCGGCGGACTATGACCGGGATGGCTGGCCGGACCTGTTCCTGGCCACCCGCGACACGGTCGACTACCTCTACCGCGGCCGGGGCGACACCACGTTCACGGTCGTGAGCGATGCGGTCCCCGGCGCCGGAGTCCGCGCCAGCACCGGCGGGGCCTGGGGGGACTACAACAACGATGGCTACCCGGATCTGTATGTCACGGTCCTCGGCCGGAACCGGCTGTTCTCCAACGATGGCGATGGGACTTTCACCGATCTGACCGATTCCACCGGGGTGGGGGATCCCGGCCAGAGCTGGGCCGCCTCCTGGGTGGATTTCGACCGGGATGGCCTGCTGGACCTGTTCGTGGTCAACAACGATGGCCCCGACCGCTTGTTCCGCAATCATGGCGACTCCACGTTCGCCGATACCGCTTTCGCGGTGGGGGTGGCCGGCGGGGCGGGCGGGGTGGCCTGCGCCTGGTCTGATTACGACCGGGATGGCGACCCGGACCTGTACGTGGCCTGCTATGGCGCGGCCAACCGGCTCTACGCCAACGATGGCAGCGGCCGGTTCACCGATGTCACCGCCACCGCCGGGGTGGCCGCCGGGCTCGAGCAGTGTCAGCGCCGCCTGGTTCGACTATGATGGCGACCTGCGCCAGGACCTCTACGTGATCGGGCAGACCGGCGACCGGCTCTACCGCCAGAACGCCAATGGAACTTTCAGCGCGATGGACCTGGCTGTCCTCGGGCTCTCCGGCCAGGCCGGGGGGTTCTCCGCCCGGTGGGGCGATTACGACAGCGACAGCCGGCCCGACCTGTTCAAGAGCCGCGGCGAGACCGGGATCGAGGACCGCAACGCGTTCTTCCGGGGCAAGGCCGATGGCACTTTCGAAAGCTTCGCCTTTTCGGCCGGGATCACCGAGACCGCCGAGCACCGCGGGGCCTGCTGGCTGGACTACAACCTGGATGGCCGTCCCGACCTGGCGGTCAACGCCCGCACCGGGCCGCCCCGGCTCTACCGCAACATCGCCCCCCCGGAGGGCAACCACTGGCTGCGGGTCAGCCTGACCGGGGTCCGCAGCAACGCTGACGGGATCGGGGCCCGGGCCACCCTCTGGGCCGGGGGCCTGGCGCGGGTGCGGGAGCTTTCCGGCGGCGGTTTCCTCTCCCAGGACCAGCCGGTGCTGCATTTCGGCCTGGGCCAGGCCGCCGCGGCCGACTCGCTGGTGATCGACTGGCCCTCCGGGACCCATCAACGGGTGTCCGCTCCCGCGCTGGACCGTCTGCTGGCGGTGGTCGAGCGCGATACGCTCTACCCGCGGCTGGTGCGCCTGGACACCCTGCTCGCCCACCACGACACGCTCCGCGCCGCCCGGATGAATGTCACCCTGCTCGACCGCTCCAGCCACTCCGGGATCTCGTTGCGCTACCGGCTGACCTCCTCCGGGGCGTTCACCACCCTCGCCGCTACCCGGGACTCCTTGCGCGCCGAGAGCGGCGCCTGGCGTTCCTGGTGGCGCTGCGACCTGCCGCGCCTGCCTTTCGGCTCCTCGCTGTCCTGGCGGCTGCTGGTGACCAACCCCCGCGCCATCCTCGACAGCACCGCGCTGTTCACGCTGGCGGTCAGCGCGGACAGCGCCGGCCCGCGGATCGAGCTGTTGGCCGCCCCGGACAGCGTGCTGCAGGACACCACGAACAGCATCCAGTTCCGGGCCCGGATCACCGAAAGCGCGGGGCTGGCCGCGGCGGCTTTCCGCCTGAGCGGCGCGACCCGGGCCGGTGCGGCGGTAACCCTTTCCCGGGACACCACGTTCGCCGGCAGCCCCACCGCGGCCGAGTGGCTGGTCACCCTGCCGCGCCAGCCGCTGGGGACCTCGCTGCGCTATGTGATCCGCGCCACCGACAGCCAGGGCCAGAGCGACAGCCTGGCGCGCAACGTGCGGATCGGCCCGCGGCTGGGCAAGGGCGGCTTCTCCACCGCCCCGCTCAATGTCGCCGACCTGATGCGGATGGTCTACCTGGTGCTGGGATACACCACCCATCCGACCCTGAGCGACACCCTGGCCTTTGACATCAACCGGGACCACCAGTTCGACAGCGATGATCTGGCCGCGGTGATCGCCCTCTGGCGGCGGCCATCCGGGGCGCTGCTGGCGGCGGTTGGCTCCGGAGAGCCGCCCGCGGCCGGGCTGGAGGCGCTGGCGCAAGGGGTGGCGTTCCGCCTGGAGAACCGCCAGGCGGTGAGTTGGGGGCTGATCGAGCTGGAGCCGGTCGGGGAGCCGGGCACGGCCGTGCTGGCGCTTTCCCCGCGCCTATCGGGGCTGCCCTGCGCCGGCGGTTTTACCCCCGATGGGAGCTGGTGCCTGGTGTTTTTCCCCGGCGAGGGTGACCGGGGGCTGCTCCCGGGCGGGGGCGAGCTGTTCCGCCTGCGCGGGAGCGGGGCGTTCAGCATCCGGCGGGTGGTGCTGGACGGCGTCGAAGTGACGGTGCGGGGGGAGGCGCTGCGGGCCGCGCCGGTCCTGCCGCGGACCGTGATCCTGGAGCAGAACGCGCCCAACCCGTTCAACCCCTCGACCACCATCCGGTTCGCCCTGCCGGAAGGCGTGGCGAACCGGCCGGTGCGCCTGGCGGTGTTCAACCTGCGCGGCTCGCTGGTGCGCTCCCTGCTGGAGGCCGAGCTGGGCCCGGGCTACCACGCGGTGGTCTGGGATGGCGCGGACAGCCACGGCCGCCCGGTCCCGAGCGGGATTTATTTCTACCGCCTCCAGGCCGATGGCCGGGTGCTGACCCGCAAGATGGTCCTGCTCAAGTGAGCCCGCTCGCCCCGGAGCGGGCCACGTCCGGGCTCCGGGGATGATTGTGGATTTCTGCCGTTTTCCCCTGCATAATCTTGTAATTTGACGCGATTCATGCTAAAGTAAGGGGCTGGACCGGCCCCGCCGGAGGGGCCGTCCGCCATCCGCGCCGAATCAGTCCCCCACCGCGGGGAGTCAATTCCACTGGGAGCGCCGCGTGAGCACCGTCAAGTCGCCGTTCATCAGGAAGCAGGTGATCTGCCCGGTCTGCAACGTCCAGGTCGAAAACCGCTTCATCATGCCCAAGAGCTTCGTGGAGACCGAGCTGGAGAGCGACCGCCACCCCCGTCGCTTCAAATGGCTCGACCCGGACTTCCAGCACCATCACCCGCCGTTCTATCACTTCTGGCACTGCCTCGAGCTGCCGTTTCACCGCCACCCAGCGCGACTTCCTCAAGCCCACCGAGGATGCCGGCAACAACTTTGCTCAGCTCAAGAAATACTACCATCGGATCAAGGACCGCCAGAAGCAGATCCCGCAACTGCTGGGCAGCGAGCTCAACTTCGATGCGATGGATTTTCGGATGGCGCTGAACCTCCACCTGCTGGCGATTTTCATCCAGGAGCTGGTGCCGGATGACCTGCGGGACACCAGCAAGCTCGGCAGCTACTACCTGCGCACCGCCTGGCTGATCCGCGAGCAGAAGGCCGCGGAGGACCCCGGCGGCCAGTGGGCGACCTGCCAGCAGTTCCTGGAAAAGCTGGCCCTGCTCTGGGAGGGCCTGCCCCGCAGCGAGGAGGATTGCCTCAAGCGCGCGGCGGAATATTATGAAAAGGCCTACCAGGGCCACCCGCGCTATGCGGACATTGTCACCGCCACCGAGCTGATGCTGCTGATCTCCGACATCTACATCCGCTCCCGGGACATGCAGCAGGCGATGCGTTGCCTGAACACCGTGATGCAGACCGGGCAGAAATTCCGGGCCAAGCAGGGCGAGCTGCTGCGCCGCGAGAAGGAAGAGGGCAAGCTGACCATGGCCCGCAAGGCCCAGATCGATGCCCAGAGCAACCGGATCAACGTGCTGATGGAGCGGGCCGGCGACCTGCGCCAGATGATCATCAAGAAACGGATCGCCGCCCAGGAACCCAAGGCCCGCGCCGCGATCGAGAAGCTCACCGCCCAGGGGATGGACCCCGAGGCGATCCGCGAGAAGCTCAAGGAGATCGGGTTCGAGCCGCAGTTGATCACCACCCTGCTGGGCGAGCCCAAGCGCAAGAAGTTCCTGGGGCTGTTCTGAGGTCCGGGATTCAAGTCGGACGGGCGGCGGGTCGATATTAGATACAGGATTTTGCGGCCGGGAGCGACCCCGCGGGGACGGATCTCCGGCGGCGGTCACGGCGGGCGAAGGAGCGCATGAACAACCTGATCAAAATAGTGGTGTTCGGGCTGGGGGCCACGATCGTGGGCTTCCTGATCTTTGGCGCCATTTTCTGGTTCCTGCTCTCGAACCGGGGCGCGGAAAGCGCGGAGGCCGCGACCGCCGGGGAACCGCCCGCGCCGACAGCCCATCCCGCCGCGCGCCAGGAGAGCGGCCAGACTCCGGGCGGCGATGTGCTGGCCTACGCCGATGTGCTGGGGGGCGACATCCCGGCCGAGCCGCAGGTGAGCGGCTACGACTGGGCCAGTTGGGGGATGACGGGCGAACAGGTGCGGCAGCACCTGGACCAGGAGGGGCAACGGGAGATCATCAGCTATTCGCCGCCCGGCACCGAGCTGACCATCCTGACCGTGCTCAACCCCGATGACCGGCGCTTCAAGGTCGAGTACCGCTTCCACGCCGGCGGGCTGTTCTATGTCGAGGTCTACTACTCCGACTTTTACCGCAACCAGTCGTTCAACCAGTTCCTGCTGAACATGATGCAGGAGTATGGCCGCCCGTACGAGGAATCGGCGACAGTCGATGAGCTGGGCAAGGTGGTGCTCCACGCCAAGTGGGACACCGAGGCCAGCCTGATCGAGCTGGTCAGCCGGCCCAACGGCCGCTTCTCGTTGCACCTGAGCAGCCAGCTCACCATGATCCAGTTGGAAGAGGCCCGCAAGACCGAGGAGCGGCTCAGCGCCTATTGACCATGGACTTCAAGGACATCCCCGAAAACAGCCAGGCGCGGCGGGAGACGGCGGAGGGCGAGGAACGGCGGCCGTTCGTCGGCATCGTCTGGGAGTGCTGCAAGGTCTACAGCCGGGTTTACCTCAACCGGCGGGGGACCGCCTATGTCGGCTGGTGCCCGCGCTGCGGCAAGCGGGTGCAGATGAATGTCAGCCCCACCGGCTCGACCAGCCGCTTTTTCAATGTCGGATGAAACGCCGGGCCGCCCGAGTGATGGACGGCCCGTTCGCGGTCCCCGCCGATTTGCCTCGCGTGATTTTCCGGATTTATTTCTAAAGGGCCGCCCGTTCCGGGCCGATGGAATACATAAGCATCCCGCGACCGGAATTTCAGGAATTTTTCCGCTAGTGTCGCCGTCAATCTTTTCAGGGAGGAAAAGATGGCAGAAACCCTTATCGCCCCGCAGCGCGAAAGCATCACCTTCAAGGCCCCACGGCAGATGAACGGCCCGGCGGTCCACCGTTTCAAGCGCGAGGTGATCGACTCGTTCGGCGAGGAGCCCCGGCTGGTGCTGATCGACCTGGGGGAGGTGGAGTTCATCGACGTGCACGGGCTGGTGCTGTTCCGCGACCTGTGCGAGATCGTCCGGACTTTCGGGGCCCGGGTACGGCTGTGCCGCCTCAGCCGGCAGATGCGGGAACTGCTGGCCGAGGTCGAGCTGCTGCCGCGCCGGGAGACTGTCCAGGCCGAGTGTTGCGGGTAGCCGACCGCGAGTGCGATTTGCGAGCGAAGGGATGGCAGGCCTGGCCCGATTGCGGCCGCGCCGGCCATCCCTTCGCTTTTTCCGGCCAATTGCCGCGCCCTGTTCCAGACTTCCCACCATTCCGGCCGGGGAGCGGGAGGCCCGGGCCCGGGCAACCGGCGGTCGGCCGTGAGCGGAGGAATTCACCGCCGGACAGTCCGGTCCAGGCTGCGGTACTGGATCGCCTCGGCGACATGCTCGGGATGAAGGCTTTCGCCGCCGGCCAGGTCGGCGATGGTGCGGCTGACTTTGAGGATGCGGTCATGGGCCCGGGCCGACAGCCCGAAATGAGCCATCGCGCTGCGCAGCAGGGCCTCGGTCTCGCGGTCCAGGGCGCAGTGGTCGCGCAGGCCCGCGCGGCCCATGTGAGCGTTGCAGTAGATCCCCTTCTCGCCGGCGAACCGCGCCAGTTGGCGCTGCCGGGCGGCCTCGACCCGGGCGCGGACTGTTTCCGAGCTTTCGCCGGGGGCCTTGTGGGCCAGGTGCTCGAACGGCACCGCCGGGACCTCGAGCGTGGATGTCGATCCGGTCCAGCAGCGGCCCGGAGATGCTGGCCATGTAGCGCTGGAGCTGGTTGGGGGTGCAGCCGCACTTGTGGGCGGGATCGGTCAGGTAGCCGCAGGGGCAGGGATTCATCGCGCAGACCAGCATGAAACGGGCCGGGTAGGAGATCGAGACCAGCGAGCGGCTGATCGAGACCTCGCCATCCTCCAGCGGCTGGCGCAGCACCTCCAGCACGTTCTTGCCGAACTCCGGCATCTCGTCCAGGAACAGCACCCCATTGTGGGCCAGGCTGACCTCGCCCGGGCGGGGGATCCGGCCGCCGCCGATCATCCCGGCATCGGAGATGGTGTGGTGCGGGCTGCGGAACGGGCGCACCGCCACCAGCGACTGCTTCTCGCCGGTCAGCCCGGCGACACTGTGGATGCGGGTGGTCTCGATCGCCTCCTCCAGGGCCATCCGCGGAAGGATGGTCGACCAGCCGGCGCGAGAGCATGGTTTTGCCCGAGCCGGGGGGACCGATCATCAGCAGGTTGTGCCCGCCGGCGGCGGCCACCTCCAGGGCGCGCTTGGCATGCTCCTGGCCCTTGACCTCGCTGAAATCCACCGGGTAGCGCGAGTGGGACTCGAACAGTTGCTGCGGGTCGATCCGGGTGGGAGCGATCTCCCGGGTCCCGGAAAGGAACTCCGCGGCCTCGGCCAGCGAGTCGACCCCGATCACCTCCAGCCCCTCGACCACCGCCGCCTCGGGGGCGTTCTCCCGCGGCAGGAGCAGCCCCCGGATCCCCAGCTTGCGGCAACTGGCGGCCACCGGCAAAGCTCCCTGGACCGGCTTGAGGCCGCCATCCAGGCTCAGCTCGCCCAGCAGCAGGTACTCGGCCAGCCGGTCCTCGGCCAGTTGGCCGCTGGCGGCGAGGATCCCCACCGCGATCGGCAGGTCGAACGCCGCGCCCTCCTTGCGGCGGTCGGCCGGGGCCAGGTTGATGGTCACCCGCTTGAGGGGGAAGCTGAAGCCCAGGTTGCCGATCGCCGCATTGACCCGCTCACGGCTTTCGCGCACCGCGCCATCCGGCAGCCCGACCAGGGTGTAGGCCGGCAGGCCCGGGCTGATGTCGGTCTCGACCTCCACCAGGTAGGCATCGATCCCCAGGACAGCCCCGGAGAGTACCTTGCTCAGCACCGGCTGTCGCTCCTTGCTGGTCGTGACGGCGGCGTCCGGCGAATGGCGGCCGGGCGAAAGAGCATCTATAATAGCAAGGGCCGGTTCATGGAACAAGTGAAGATTCTTTTACTTAGGCATCCGTCCGCTCCGTCCAGGGCCTTGAATTTGGTTCATCCGCACCTTTCGGGAAGATGCAGCGGGGCGAAAGCTCCGGATCGCCTGGCAATTTCTGAAGCCTGACGGCTGGTTACTTTTTGTGACCAAAAAGGGCTGGAGGGAAATCTTCAGCTTGTTCATACCCGTAAATCCTGCGGATTTTTCTACTTCTGTGACCAGAAGTAGCAAGAGTCTTTAAAGGCCAAGGCCGCGAAGCTGAAATAACAACAAGGTATTTAATAAATTACGGTGTGTCCGAGGAAGTAAGCCGCTCGTTTCGAGGTCGCCGCGTTCGCGCCCGCATGATACCGGGGCGCTCACGCATGGCCTGCCGGGCTTCTCGCTTCGTAGAGCTGCCGCGATGGAAATTGCGCGGCAATGACACCGCTCTCCTTTGCCTCCAGCCGCGGCCCGAAGACCGCCCTATCCCGGAATCTTTCGTAGGGGCAGGCCCCCGTGCCTGCCCGGCCACCGGAATGGGCGGCCACAGGGGGCCGCCCCTACCATGAACTTCGGGCATCCAGCCGCGGCCCGTATGGGCGGGGCATGCCCCGCCCTTACAAGCAATTACGGGTTTTCTCCTGTTGTCCGGACCTGGTGGAATCATCGGGATCGGTCGTAGAGGCGTCCGGCTGGACGCCCCAAGCTGCGGCTGACCCTGAAGTCCCGGATGAACCTTGAATTTTCCCGGAAAAAAGTTTGAATGGCCGGAACCGGATAGACCATCGCCCGGGGATGATATTAACTTGCTGTCAGAGCTGCGGGGCTGAACCAGCGAAAAGTTTGGGAAAGCAGGAGGGGGCCTCGGGGAAAGCCGGCAATCTTGTCAGCTTGGCGGTCAAATTGGTATAATTGATCTTTGGAGCAGAACGGAGGTGGCGCGATGGAACAGCTCGAAGCGGGAGCGAGCGGGAGGACGGAAGAGGAGCAGCGCTGGCGGGCGGTGCTGGCCCGGGACCCTCAGGCGGATGGATCTTTCTACTATGCGGTGCGCTCGACCGGGATCTACTGCCGTCCCTCCTGCCCCTCGCGCAAGCCGGCGCGGGAGCAGGTGTTCTTCTTTCTTCTGCCGGAGGCCGCGGAGCAGGCCGGTTACCGCCCCTGCCGTCGCTGCTCCCCCCGCGGGACCGCGCCGCTCGATCCGCGCGGGAAGCTGGTGCAGCAGGCCTGCCGGTTGCTGGAGGCGCCCGAGCCGCCCTCCCTGGCGCAGCTCGCCGCCCGGCTGGGCTTGAGTCCCGCGGCGTTTGGCCGGCTGTTCCGTCGGCTGGTGGGAGTCAGCCCCCGCCGCTATGCCGCGGCCGGCCGGCTGGGGCGCTGAAAGCTCTGATGCGACAGAAGGGCCAGGGAGTGACCGCCGCGCTGTACGAGGCCGGCTATGGCTCCAGCAGCCGGCTCTACGAGCACGCCTCCGCCCGGCTGGGGATGACTCCCGGGGCCTACTGTCGCGGAGGGGCGGGCTAGCGGATCGGGTACACCATCGTGGATTCCCCGTTGGGCAAGCTGCTGCTGGCCGGCACCGAGCGCGGGGTGTGCCGGGTCGCTTTCGGCGAGCAGGAGGCGGCGCTGGCCGCGGAGCTGGCGCGGGAGTTCCCCGCCGCCGAGCTCAGCCGAGAGGACCGGGCGCTGCGGCAGTGGATGGAAAGCTTGCTGGCCGGGCTGGCGGGCGCAGAGCCCCGAACGGAGCTGCCGCTGGACATTCGGGCCACGGCGTTCCAGGCGCTGGTTTATCAGGCGCTGCGGGAGATTCCCCGCGGGAGCACGCTCAGCTATGGAGAGCTGGCCGCGGCGATCGGCCGGCCGGGGGCGGCCCGGGCGGTGGGCCGCGCCTGCGCGACCAACCCGGTGGCGGTGCTGATCCCCTGCCATCGCGCGGTGGCAGGGGATGGCCGACTCACCGGCTATCGCTGGGGGCTGGAGCGTAAAGCGCGGCTGCTGGAGCGGGAAAGGGAAGCGCTTGGGCAGGAGGAAGACCGCGGCGGTCGGCGCTAGGCTCACCGCCCGGCGGTGAGGCGCAGGCCGACAATCCCGATCAGGATCAGCCCGATGCAGGTCAGCCGCAGCACGGTGGCCGGCTCGCGGAACAGGATCATCCCCAGGATCGCGGTCCCGATGGTGCCGATCCCGGTCCAGACCGCATAGGCGGTGCCCAGCGGCAGGGTGCGCAGCGCCACGCCCAGCAGCGCGACACTGAGGATCATCGCGGCCGCGGTGGCGACACTCGGCCAGAGCCGGGTGAAGCCCTCCGAGTACTTGAGGGCCACCGCCCAGCCGATCTCGAACAGCCCGGCCAGGAACAGGATCACCCAGGCCACCCGTCACCTCCCGCGATACTTGGGAAAATGGCAGAAAATCTCGAAGATTTATCCACGAAGGTCACGAAGGAAAAACAAAGACACACGAAGGAAAGTTTTTCGTAAAACCCTCGTGTGTCTTTGTGGATGTCTGTAAGCTTTCTTCCCTCCCCCCGGAAGAGAAAATCGAGCTCAGCCCTCGGCCGGGGCCGGGGCCTCGGTGTCCGCCGCGCCGTTCATCCCGCCGTTCACCCCGCCGTTCTCCGCACTGCGCTTTTCCATCAGGTCGATGTACTTGGCATACTTGAGATAGCCGTTGACATTGGTCAGGCGCGGGTCGGTCTCGGCGCTCACCACCCGGATCTCGCCCTGGATCATCTCCTCCAGGAACGGGGCCAGGTCGGCGCTGCCGCCGCCGGAGAGCAGGATGAACTCCAGGTCCCAGTCATCGACCCAGAGGCGCTCCAGGTCGGAGACAATCGCGCTGGCGAGCTGGCGCAGCACCGTGTCGCGCAGCTCGGCCAGCGACAGCTCCTGGCCGCGGATGCGGATCCGCCCGCGCTGCACCGGCTCGAACAGCCGGTAGAGCTCGACATTGACCCCGCTGGTCTCGAGGATCTTGCGGTTGATCAGCGAGAACGCCTTGCTGATCCCGGTGTCGGTGGTGCGGCTGCCGCGCTCGATGTAGCGCAGGCGGTCGGTCAGGGTGTAGTCGGCGGTGCGGAAGCCGATGTCGATCACCCCGAATTTCTGGCGGGCGACATCGCGGTCGATGATCCGGCCGTGGTTGTTCATCAGCAGGTTGAACACCGCGCCGAACGGCTGGGGCAGCACCCGCACCTTGCGGATGTTGAGCAGCTTTTCCTGGGACTCGCCGCCCAGGTGGATCACCACCCGGTGGGAGCCCTCCAGCAACTGGACATAGCGGGTGCGGTGCTGCTTGAAGAAGCGGATCGGCAGGCCGGTGACCAGGCTGAAGTCGCGGTTCATCGGGCCGGCGAAGCAACTGACCGCGCTGAGGGCCATCACCTTGGCGAAGTTCTCGATCAGGATGTTCTGGTCCAGGGTGAACTCCCGGACATTGGACTGCTTCTCGGCCATGTCGCCGACATAGTAGTCGCGCCCATCGATGGTCACGTGCAGGTTCTCGAGGATTCCGCCCTCGGAAAAGCCGGAGATGTACTGGATCTCCGCGGCATCGCCCAAGATCGACTTGAAGATCACCGAGCGGTCCCCATTGCAGGCCTTGGTATAGCCGAAGCCGACATCTACGCCCAGGTACTCCATCAGCACTCCTTCTCGCGGCCCTCCCGGCCCTCAGGCGCGGAAGGCATCGGTGATGTGCTCCAGACGGGGCTGCGCGTCCCGCGCGGCGGGATGGAACAGGATGACATCGAAACGGAAGCTGCAGCCGGCCTCGGCCAGCTCTTTTTCCAGCAGGTAACCCTGGGCGGCCTCGACCAGCCGGCGGCGCTTGGCCGCGGGGATGCTGAGGGCGGCCGGCCCGAACGCCTCGCTGCGGCGGCGCTTGACCTCGACAAAGATCACCAGCGGCCCACGACGGGCCACCAGGTCCAGCTCCTTGTGCCCCCAGCGCCAGCGATGCTCCAGGATCTCGAAGCCTTCCGCGCGCAGGTAGCGGGCCGCGGCCTCCTCGGCTTCCAGCCCCAGGTGCTGGCGATAGCTCACGGGACAAGCCTTTCGGTGGGCCTCCAGTTAGTATTTCGGCTGTCGGGGCGGCCGGCTTTACCCCGGGCGGTCAGGCCAAAGTCCGGGATTTCCCAAAGATAGGCGCAAACGGCTGCCTGTCAAGCTGTTTCGACATGAGCGCGGCGGGCCGGGTCACGGCCGGTAGCGCTCATCGGCCGAATGCTGGCCCCGCAGGACATCGTGACGGTAGTGGTTGAGGTACTGGACCAGGGTCCCCTGCTGCTCGTGCATGGTGTACAGGTAGAGGTCGGCGGCCTGCTCGATGGTGATCGAGTAGTACTTGGCCACCCCCTCAATCACCTCGGGGAAAGCCTCATCGCGGCTGATCCCGGACTGCTGCTCCTTGGTCTGGAACTGCTCCTCGGCCATCGAGTACAGCTCGCGGCGGAAGCTCAGGAACACCTTGTCGCGCTGTTCCCGGAAGAACAGCTCATCCTCGATCTCGCGGATGCTCTTGCCGGTGAGCTCCCGGACCCGGGCGAACGCCGGCCCGTAGTGCTGCGGGTCGCGCTTGAAGACCATCAGGTAGTGCTCGATCGCCTGGTCCCGGTAGCCCTGTTCCTCGAGGTGGCCGGCCAGGCGGAACTGGAACCCGCTCATCCGCCGCAGGACCTCCATCAGGCCCGGGAAACGGAACTCCTCGCGGGCATAGCGCTCGCCATCGCCGGAGATTTCCCGCAGGAAAGTGTAGTAGCCCTTCTGGATCAACACCAGGTAGAACACCGTCGGCTCGCCGGGGACCCGGCCGATCAGCAGGCTGTCGGCCAGTTCCCACTGCCGATGGGCGGCTTCCCAGTCGGCCGCGGGACCCTGGGACAGCTCCAGGGCCTGGTCGGCGTGGTAGCCGGCCAGGTAGAGCTGCATGTCGGTCAGGCGCTGCTGGTACTCCAGGCGCTCGGCCTCGGTCACCACCATTTCTTTGGTGCGCTGGAAATCCGGGTTGTTGAGGAAGAGCACGATGGTTTCGCGGGCGAACGGGACCAGTTTCTCCGGCCCGGCCCCCTTGGCCCGGAGCGACTCCCAGCGGTCCAGGCGCTTGTCGAGCCGGAGCACGTTGATCCGGCAGCCGTTGAGCGCGGACAGGGCGAACACGGCGAGGATGGCGAGCAGCAGTTTTCTCATCGGACGATGCTCCTGGTTCCGGTGGTGACGGCGCCGGGGGGCGCGGCTTGAGGTTTCAGGCGGTCTGAAGGTTCCGCCAGGCGGGCAGGACCCGCCGGAGGAAATGGCCGGTGTAGGAGTTCTCGTTCGCGGCCACCTCTTCCGGGGTGCCCGCGGCGACCACCAGCCCGCCCTTCTCGCCGCCCTCCGGCCCGAGGTCGACAAGATAATCGGCGGTCTTGATGACATCGAGGTTGTGCTCGATCACGATCACGGTGTTGCCCAGCTCGACCAGCCGGTGCAGCACCCCCAGCAGCAGCTTGACATCGTGGAAGTGCAGGCCGGTGGTCGGCTCGTCCAGGATGTAGAGGGTGCGGCCGGTGCTGCGCTTGTTGAGCTCGCTGGCCAGCTTGACCCGCTGGGCCTCGCCGCCGGAAAGGGTGGTGGCGCTCTGGCCGAGGTGGATGTAGCCCAGTCCGACCTCGCTCAGGGTCTCCAGCTTCTGCCGGACCACCGGGAGCTGGCGGAAGAACTCCAGCCCCTCATCGACCGTCATCTCCAGCACATCGGCGATCGAGCGGCCCTTGTAGGTCACCTCCAGGGTTTCGCGGTTGTAGCGCTTGCCCCGGCAGACATCGCAGGTGACATAGACATCGGGCAGGAAGTGCATTTCGATCTTGACCAGGCCATCGCCCTCGCAGGCCTCGCAGCGGCCGCCCTTGACATTGAAGCTGAAGCGGCCCGGGCGGTAGCCGCGGATCTTCGACTCCGGCAGCTCGGTGAACAGCTGGCGGATCGGGCCGAAGACCCCGGTGTAGGTGGCCGGGTTGGAGCGCGGGGTGCGGCCGATCGGGCTCTGGTCGACATCGATGATCTTGTCGAGGTGCTCGACCCCCTCCAGGGCGCGCAGCTCCCCGGCGCTCTGGCGCGAGCGATACAGCAGCCGCGCCAGGTGGCGGTGCAGCACATCCTCGACCAGGGTGCTCTTGCCCGAGCCCGAAACCCCGGTGACCCCGATGAAAGTGCCCAGGGGGAAATGGACATCGATCCCGCGCAGGTTGTTGGCCGAGGCCCCGATCAGGCTGAGCCGATTGCCGTTGCCCGGCCGCCGCTGCGCGGGCAGCTCGACCATCTGCTCGCCCCGCAGGTAGGCCCCGGTCAGCGACCCGGGGGTCGCCTCGACCTCCGCCACTGTCCCCTGGGCGACAATCAGCCCGCCGTGCTTGCCGGCTCCGGGGCCGAGGTCGATCACATGGTCCGCGGCGCGGATCGTCTCCTCGTCGTGCTCGACCACGATCACCGTGTTGCCCTGGTCGCGCAGGCGCATCAGGGTCTCGATCAGCTTGCGGTTGTCGCGCTGGTGCAGGCCGATCGAGGGCTCATCCAGGATGTAGAGCACCCCCACCAGGTGCGAGCCGATCTGGGTCGCCAGGCGGATGCGTTGGGCCTCGCCGCCGGAGAGGGTCTCGGCCGAGCGTTCCAGGCTCAGGTAGTCCAGCCCGACATCGACCAGGAATCCCAGGCGCTCGCGGATTTCCTTCAGCACCTGGTGGGCGATGGTCAACTGGCGCGGGTTGAGATTCACCTCGGCGAACGTCTCGCTCAGCCGGCCGACCGGCAGCCCGAGCAGCTCGCCGATCGTCCAGCGGTCGACTTTCACCGCCAGGCTCTGGGGCTTGAGCCGCTTGCCATGGCAGAACGGGCAGGGCAGGGTTCGCATGAAGCCCTCGATCTGGGCCTTGACCGCCGGGCTGGTGGTCTCGTAGTAGCGGCGGTCCAGGCTGCCGATCACGCCCTCGAACTTGCTGCGGTACTCCCCATCGAACTTGGCCGAGCTGTAGCGGAACTCGATCTCCTCCAGTCCCGAGCCGTAGAGGATCACCTTGCGCACCCGCTCCGGGAGCTCTTCCCAGGGGGTGCGCAGCTCGAAGCCGTAGTGGGAGGCCAGCCCGCGCAGGCTGGAGGTGAGCACGCTCCCCGAGGGCTCGCCCCAGGGCTTGATTACCCCCTCCATGATCGACAGCCGGGGGCTGCCCACCACCGCCTCCGGGTCCACCTCCATCCGGGTGCCCAGCCCCCCGCAGCCATCGCAGGCGCCGTAGGGGCTGTTGAAGCTGAACATCCGGGGACTGAGCTCCTCGTAGTTGATCTCGCACTCCAGGCAGGCCAGCTCCTCGCTGAACAGCAGCTCCTCGCGCCCGGGCGCCTCGACCTGGATCAGCCCGCCCGAGAGCCCGACCGCGGTCTCCAGCGAATCGGCCAGCCGGCCGCGGGACTCCGGGCCGAGCCGCAGACGGTCGACCACCACCTCGATCCGGTGCTTGCGGTTCTTGTCCAGCTTGGGGGTTTCCTCCAGGCGGTACATCTGGCCATCGACCCGCACCCGCACGAAACCTTTCTTGCGGGCCTGCTCGAACAGCTCGCGGTACTCGCCCTTGCGGTCGCGCACCAGCGGCGAGAGGATGGTCACCTGCTGGTCGGCCGCCTGCTCGAGCAGGGTGTCGGCGATCTGGCTCACGCTCTGGCGCTCGATCCGCCGTCCGCAGTTGTGGCAGTGCTGGACCCCGACCCGGGCGAACAGCAGGCGCAGGTAGTCGTAAATTTCGGTGATCGTGCCGACTGTCGAGCGGGGGTTGCGGTTGGTGCTCTTCTGCTCGATCGAGATCGCCGGGGAGAGCCCCTCGATGAAGTCGACATCGGGCTTGTCCATCAGCCCCAGGAACTGGCGGGCATAGGCCGAGAGGCTTTCGACATAGCGCCGCTGCCCCTCGGCGTAGATCGTGTCGAAGGCCAGCGAGCTCTTGCCGCTGCCGGAGAGCCCGGTGAGCACGGTCAGCCGGCCGCGGGGGATGCGCACGTCGATGTTCTGCAGGTTGTGCTCGCGCGCGCCTTTGATCACCAGGTAGGAGTTGTCTCTTCCGGTGGTTTGCTGTTTCGGCATCGGGCCTTTCCGGTTGCTGGTGCTGGTTGTTCGCGGGCGATCACGGTAATTTACCACCCGGAGCCCGCTTTGTCAAAATCCTGCCAAAGGGAAAACCCTCGGAACCGCAAAATGTTCCCGGGCCCGGGGCCGGCGGATGCTCATTGACAGCCGCTCGGCGGGGGATTATATCTTGGTCCGGCGGCGGGGGAGCCTCCTGCCGCGGCGGATCGTAGCCTTTCTTCCATTCGTAACTTACGCCCAGGAGGCCCGATGTCGGCCAGGGGAAAGACCGTGCTCACGGCGGCGGCGGCGCTGCTGGTGTTGGTGGCGGCGGTGGTTTTCATCTTCCAGCGCCGGGGGGAGTGCGCCTGCCGGTGATCAGCGACACGGTCACCCGGATGTACCGCGGGGACCCGACCCTCGACTTCGGGGCGCGGGAGCCGCTGTTTGTCGAGGGCGCCCACTATGTGGCCCTGCTGGGGTTCGACCCTGCCCCGGCCGCGGGCAAACGGGTCCGGTCGGCCCGGCTGTGGCTGCACCGGGCGGGGGAGGAGCCGTTGCGGACCCTGGTGCTCTCGACCATCAGCGTTCCCTGGTTCGAGGGCGGGGGCGATGGCTACGGGACCGACAGCCGCGGCAGTTGCGCGGCCTACGTGCGCCTGGATGGGGAGGGCCGGCCGGTGCGCTGGGCCGGGCCCGGCAGCGAGATCACGGACGTCATCATGACCGAGGGCCACACCCTGCGGGCGGAGGGCGCGGTGCGCCGGGAGCGCGGCGGCTGGCAGAGTGTCGAGGTGCCCGCGCCACTGGTGGAGTCGATCCTTTGCGGGGACTCCTACGGCCTGGCGCTGGTCGATGGCAAGGGCCAGTTGCGCACCGCGGATGACAATTTCATCGAGAAGAAATTCCACAGCCGCGCCTCCCGTTTTGCCCCCTACCTGCGGGTCGAGCTGGAGCAGGCGGAGGGACCGCCGCCCGCGGCGCCGCAGGTGACAGTCCTGCCCGCCCCGGAAGCGGCCGGGCTGGAGGGTGGGGCGGTGCGGCTGGCGATCCTCCCGGCCGGGGAGGGCGACTCGCGCGGCTGCAGCTATGAGGTCCGCACCGCGCCGGTCGCGCTGGATGCGGCGACAGTCGATTCGGCCCGGACAGTGCCGCGCTGGCAGTTGCCGCACCCGCATCCCGCGGGGACCGATACCGTGCTGCTGCGCGGGCTGCCGGCAGGGGCGAGCCTCGGAGTGGCGGTGCGGGTGGTGAGCCGCGATGGCCGCCGCGGTCCCTGGGCGTTCGCCGCGGGCGAGGCCGTCGCCGCCCGGGCGATCCCCGAGCTGGCCTCGACCGGCGGTCCTGACCTGGGCGGGAAGATCCGGGTCTGGGCCTGCGGGGCCGGGGAGAAGGTCAACCCGGTGAGCGGCCGGCTGCTGGAAGAGGCCCCCGCGCTGTATGCCCGGCCCGCGGAGCGCGCCGATTTCGACTACATGTACCGCAACTGGCTGTGGGAGGCCCGCGAGGGCCGGATCGAGCTGGATGTCCCCCGCGGCGGGACCGCCGCGTTCCAGGTGGTGATCGAGGCCCCGCCCGAGGGCCTCTCCGGCCTGGACTGCCGGGCCGACTGGCTGGACCGTCCCGCCGGGGCCGGACGGTTTCCGGTGCGGGTGTTCAAGCTCTGGTACCTCGCATCCGTCGCGACCGGGGCCTGGTACCCGGAGGTGGCGGTGCCGCTCTCCGGCGAAGTGGCGATCCCCGACTCGGCCAACCGGATCGAGGGCCAGCGCAACCAGGCCCTGCTGGTGGAGTTCCAGGTCCCCCGCGAGGCCGGTCCCGGCAGCTACCGGGGCGCGGTGACCATCGGGGCGCGGGGGCTGCTCTCCCGCCGGATCGAGGTGCGGGTGGAGGTCCACCCGGCGGTGCTGCCGGAGGTGCTGCCCTTTGTCACCGAGCTCAATGTCTACACTCCGGTGGGCGGCCAGTACGGGCTGGACAACAACTCGGACGAGTACTTCGCGCTCGAGGAGCAGTACTACCGGATGGCCCACGAGCACCTCTGCGCCCTGAACCAGATCCCCTACACCCAGACCGGCGAGATCAAGTTCACCGGCGCGCCGGAGCTGGCGGGCGAGGGCGGGGCGATGCATGTCGCCGACTGGTCGGCCTGGGACCGCCGGTTCGGCCGCTACCTGGATGGCAGCGCGTTCCGCGACACCGACCGCCCATCCCCGGTGCCGGTAATGTACCTGCCGTTCCACGAGAACTGGCCCGGCGACCTGCGCCGGCTGTACCGCTTCACCCCGACCGACACCTCCTACATCGGCCAGCTCAACCAGCACACGCTGGAGGCCCCGCCGATCGAGGAGGCGTTCGATCCGGCCTATCAGCAGGCGTTCCTCAACGTGATGGGGGACTTCATCGCCCACTTCCGGGAACGGGGCTGGACCGGCACCGAGTTCCAGTTCTACCTCAACAACAAGTACTACTGGAAGGGCCCGGAGATGGGCGGCGATCGGAACGGGGTGGCCTGGTGGCTGCTGGATGAGCCCTACCACTGGGATGATTTCAAGGCCCTGGCCTGGTTCGGCGAGCTGTTCATGCGCGCCACGGACGAGGCCGATGACCTGCGGCTGGTCTACCGGCTGGATGTCAGCCGCCCGCACCTGTCGTTCGGGCTGTTCGATGGGATGCGGTCGGTGAGCTATGTCAGCGCGATGTTCTACGAGCGCAACCATTACCTGCGAGGACGCCAGGAGCGGTTCGGGGAGGACATCCGCAACTACGGCGCTTTCAACAACCTGGAGGAGTCGAACCTCGCCACCGCCGGCTGGCCGCTCCAGGCCTGGCTGGGCGGGGGCAGCGGAGTGCTGCCCTGGCAGGTCATCGGCGATGACTCCAATTTCGAGCGCTTCCAGAACACCGCGGTGCTCTATCCCGGGCTGCGCTTCGGGATCCGGGGACCGGTGGCCAGCCTGCGCCTGAAGGCCGCTCGACAGGGGACCGAGGATGCGGTGCTGCTGGAGCTGCTGGCCCGGCGCGAGGGCTGGAGCCGGGAGCAGGCCGCGGCGGCAGTGTACGCCAAAGTGGGCCGGGTCGCCGGCGGGACAGTGGAGGAATATTTCGATGATGCCGGGCGGGTGGGATCCGGGCAGATGAGCTCCGCCGAGCTGGCCGCCCTGCGACGGGCGGTGCTGCGCAGCCTGGACCGCGAGTAGTCGCCGGCGGGAATCGGGAACCGGCCGGTCGGTGGCGGAGCGTCTCCGGTCGGCTGGTTGGGGTTCCCCCCAGCGGTGAAGACCATTGTCGAGTGGTCAGAAAATTGTTAAATTGAGGGCTCTTCTTCCGATCCCGGCCGGGACCGGTCCGCTCGCGAGGGGCTCACGCCGCGCGGGCGGGCCCTGGCTTGGTCCCGGGTCTCATCCTGCCGTTAACACTGTTATATTTACTGGAGTAGGGCCCATGTTCAAGTCACTGCTGAACTGGTTCAAGTCCGAGAACCTGCTGGCGCAGGCCAAGGATGAGGTGCTGGACATGCTCCGGCGCGACCTGGCGATGTACCGGGATTCGGTGCTGCTGCTCTGCTGCGGGGAGGGGGTCGGACTGGATGAGATCCGCGAGCGTGACCGCCAGATCAACCGCCTGGTGCGGGATGTGCGCAAGAAGGTGCTGACCCACCTGGCTTTCAGCGGCTCCAGCGGGCTGGATACCTCGCTGGTGCTGGTGAGCATCGTGGTGGACATCGAGCGCATCGGCGACTACACCAAGGACATCGCCTACCTGGCCTCGGATTTCCCGGGCAAGTTCATCCCGGGCGAGTTCGAGCCGGAGCTCAAGAATTTCGAGCAGCAGATCGAATCCCGCCTGCAGGGACTGATCGCGGTTTTCGAGCAGGACCACGAGGATGGTTCCCTGGCCGTGGAGCTGGCCCGCACCCACCGCGAGGTGGACGAGCAGTACCGCCGGATGCTCCGCCGGCTGATCACCAAGGAGGACCTGGCCCTGACCCCCAACCAGAGCGCCCTGCTGGCGCTCTACCTGCGCTATCTGCGCAGGATCGAGGGCCACATCTTCAACATCGCCTCGGCCGAGGTCAATCCCTTCCATCGCATCGGCTTCCGGGTGAAGAAAAAGACCTGAGCATGGCGCGGCGGCGGGGTCAGCCGTCCCGTCCTGCTTTCTCCCGCCGGCGCCGGAGCCTGCCGCGATCCGGCGGCCAGCCTGATCCCCCATCGGGACAATTGACGAACTCCGGGCATTGGTTGGATTCCCCGCCATTGGGGCGGGCTATGACGGACAGCGTACAGTGATCACGGCAAGGAGCGAGGATGAGCACCAAAGCGGTGGGTACGGGGATCGAGTCCGAGGGCAGGTCCCTGGCGGCCAGGCTGGAAAAACCGCTGGCCGGCCTGCTGTTTTTCTTGTTCCTTTACCTGTTCATCCTGAGCATCCAGTGGATGGGGGATGGCTTCAAGATGTTCGGCGCGGGGTTCGCCGAGGGGCTGATCCGGACCACCTCCACCCCGCTGGTGGGGCTGTTCATCGGCCTGCTGGCCACCTCGGTGGCCCAGAGCTCCTCGCTCACCACCTCGATCACGGTCGGGCTGGTGGCCTCCGGGATGCTGACCCTGCACAACGCGATCCCGATCATCATGGGGGCCAACATCGGGACCACGGTGACCAACATCCTGGTCTCGCTGGGGCACATCAATCGCCGCGATGAGTTCGAGCGCGCCTTCGGCGCCTCGACGGTCCACGATTTCTTCAACGTGCTGACTGTCATCCTGCTCTTCCCGCTGGAATACTATACCGGCTACCTGGAAAAAACCGCGCTGCGCCTGGGCGGGCTGTTCGATGGCCTGGGCGGGCTGGATTACGCCAATCCGCTGAAAGCGACGACCGAGCCGGTGGCTCAGTGGCTCTCCGCCCTGGCGGGCCACAACGGCTGGGTGATCGTGGTGTTGTCCCTGCTGCTGCTGTTCCTGGCCCTGGCGCAGATGGTCAAGTACATGAAGCGGCTGATCATGGACCGGGCCGAAGTGCTGTTCGGGCAGGTGATTTTCCGCACTCCGCTGCAGGGGGCGCTGTTCGGGCTGCTGCTGACCTCGCTGGTGCAGAGCAGCTCGGTGACCACCAGCCTGGTGATCCCGCTGGCCGGGGCCGGGATGCTGAAGGTCGAGCAGATTTTCCCCTACACCCTGGGCGCCAACATCGGTACGACGGTTACCGCCCTGCTGGCCGCGCTGGCGCTGGGGGAGACCGCCGGGGTTTGCGTGGCGCTCACCCACAGCCTGTTCAATCTCACCGGGACCCTGATCTTCTGGTGGCTGCCCTTCATCCCGATCGGCCTGGCCAAGAATCTGGCGCACTTTGCGGCACGGCAGCGGGTATACGCCATCCTCTATATCATCCTGGCGTTTTTCGCGCTGCCGCTGGGACTGATATACCTGCTGAGATAGCCGCCGGGGCGACCGGCCGGTTGCCCCTACGCCCAATCCCGATGATCCTGCCCGCCCGAACCTGGCGCAAAACCCCGTAATTCATTGCAGGGGAGAGGCCTGCCTCGCCCCTGCTGTTGGCGTTCGGCATTGAATTAGCGAGAAGTTTTGGAAAGTGGGTAGGGGGGCCGGGGGGAGGGCGGAAACCTTTTCCAAAAGGTTTCCGCCCTCCCCCCGGAAAAGGTAGTCATCTTCTCACGGCTGTAATCGAATCGGGATCAGTCTTTGCGGCCGGAGAGCGGCAGGGTGACCGTGAAAGTCGAGCCCCGGCCGGGACTGCTCACGGCCTCGATCCGGCCGCCATGGGCCTCGACGATCTCCCGGGCGATCGACAGCCCGAGCCCGGTGCCCTCGTAGCCCGCCTTGGCCCGGATCGAGCGGAAAAACTCCTCGAACACCTGCGACAGCTCCTGCTCGTCCATCCCGATCCCGGTATCCGACACCTCCAGCCTGAGTTGGAGCTGGTCCGCCTCGGCCCGCAGCCGCACCTCCCCCTGCTCGGTGTACTTGATCGCATTGGAAAGCAGGTTGGTCAGCACCTGTTCCAGGGCCTCGGGGTCGGCGATCAGCAGGGGCAGGGGCGCGGCGATCTCTTTTTTCAGCACCAGCCCCTGCTCCTCGGCCCGGGGCTGCATCAGCTCGCACTGGCGGTCGATCAGCCGGGCGGGGTCGACCAGCTGGAACTGGTAGTGGTGGACCGCCGACTGCAGCCGGGAGAGCTCCAGCAGGCGCTGGATCATGGTCAGCAGGTTCTCGCAACGGCGGACCGCGCGCTCGAGCAGTTCGGCCACTTTGTCCGAAAGCTGGGGGCGGAGGGAGGTCAGCACGGCCACCAGCAGGCTCTGGATCGCCCCCAGCGGGGCTTTCAGCTCGTGCTCCACCTTGAGGATGAAGCGGCTGCGGTGCTCGTGCAGCCGGCGCAGCTCGAGGTTGGCCCGCTCGACCTGGAGGCGGGCCTCGGCCAGCTCTTCCTCGCGCTGGCGCAGCTTGCCGGTGATCGAGGTCGCCATGTAGACAGTCAGGAACATGGTCGAGCTGAAGACCGCTCCCAGCCCGAGCAGGAACAGCGGGTGGCGCAGCAGCTCCTGGTCGAAGAACGGGAACAGGCGGTGATGGGGGAGCCAGCCCAGGTACTCGCCGGCCAGCATCCCGACAAACAGCGCTACCGCCAGACTGGCCTGCAGGTAGCTGGCCCGGGTGGACAGCAGGATGCTGGCGATCACCATGTGGAAGATGAAGTAGAAGAAGAACGGGTTCTCGGCCCCGCCCGAGAGCCAGATCAGCACCCCGAGGATCACCAGGTCGGCCGAGATCTGCAGGTTGGCCAGCAGCGCCGCCTGGTGGAGCTGCTCCCGGCGGTCGGACAGCCCGGCCAGGCGCCGGTGCCAGATCACGAAGCCGGTGTTGGACAGGAAAATGGCCGCGGAGACCGCCAGCAGGGGGAGCGGGTCCACCAGCAGCTCGAACAGCAAGGTCGCGCCGATGATGGTCGAGGCCACGCCGATCCCCGCCAGCCAGCGGATGCGGATCAGCCAGCGCATGCGGGCGATCAGCTCGTCCTGGAAAGAGAGCAGGAACGGGCCGAGCGGGCGGTTTTTTTGCTCGGAGGTCGCGGGCATAGGCTCACGGGTGGAAGCTGGCCCGCCGGACCGGCCCTGTTCCGGGACCGGTGCGGCGGACGGAAGCTGCGGATCGCACCGGTCGAGCGGCGCTCACCGGGCAGGCTGCTGGAGCTTCTTCCGGATCAGGGGCATCAGCACCCGTGGGAGGATCGGCTTCTGGACCACGCCATCGAACCCGATCGCGGCCGTGTCAAGGTTGTAGCTGGTGGCGTCTCCGATCGAGCTGAGCAGGATCACCGGCGCCTTGCAGCCGCTGAGCTTGATCTCGCCGGCCAGCCTGGCCCCGGCATCGACCGTCTCCATCATCATGTCGACCAGGATCAGGTCCGGCTTCAGCGCCTCGACCTTGGCCAGCCCCTGCTTGCTGTTCGAGGCGGTCTCGACCGCGAAACCCTCGGTCTCGAGCATGATTTTCGCCGCTTCCAGGATGTCCCGGTCATCGTCGATCACCAGGATCAGCTTGTTCTCTGCCATGTTTGGCTCTCCTTGTGGCGCTTGCTGCGGTAAGTCCGGCTGTAGGCGGTGTGGATCAAGATAATCGGCTCGCGGCGGCGATTCAACAGCTTTCTCCGGCGGCGCGCCGGCAGCTGTCGAGCGGGTCCGGGGAACGCAGCAGGCCCTCCAGGAAGCGGGCGGCCGCTGCCAGGCGTTCCACGGCCTCGGCGGTGAGGCCCTCGCCCATCTCGAAATCCCGGCCGGCGATCGCCAGCACGAAGGCCGGGGGCGGATCCCCGTAGACCTCGCGGCAGGTGGCCAGCACGGTTTCCGGGGCCATGGCGTGGGTGGTGATCGAGTTCTTCACCAGGGGTTGCGCCCGGTGGAAGCCGAACGGCGCGGGGGCCTCCAGCGAGGCATCCAGGAAGATCACCAGCCGGCTTTCCGCGACCTCGGCCGCGTGCTCGATGTTGAGCTGGTAGTCGACCGAGACCCGCACCCCTGCCAGCGCCCAGCCCTCCACCCGCCCGGCCAGGGCCGGACCCAGGCCGTCATCGCGACGGCCCGGGTTGCCGTATCCCAGGACCAGGATTCTCAAGCCTTCGCCCCGCGCACCAGGCGCTGGAGGGTTTCGCCGCGGGCATCCTGCAGCTCGACCGCCAGCGGCATCTGGCCCAGGGCGTGGGTGGCGCAGCTCAGGCAGGGATCGTAGGCGCGGATCGCCACCTCGATGTGGTTGAGCAGCCCCTCGGTGATCTCCTTGCCCTCCAGGTGATCGCGGGCCACCCGCTCCACCGCCTGGTTCATCGGCTCATTGTTGTTGGTGGTGGAGACGATCAGGTTGCACATCGTGATCTGGCCGGTTTCGCTCACCCGGTAATGGTGGAACAGGGTGCCGCGCGGGGCCTCGATCAGGCCGACCCCCTCGCCCAGGCGGGCGCCCTCGCGCACCAGCTCGGTGCCCTGCAGGTCCGGGTCGTTCAGCAGTTGCTTGATGACCTCGGCCGCGTGCAGCATCTCGATCATCCGCGCCCAGTGGTAATGCAGGCTGTGGTTGTTCGGCTTGCCTTTGGTGTAGGCCTTGTACTGCTCGAACTCTTTCTGGGCCAGCGGGCTGGGGATGAAGTCGCAGGTGTTGAGGCGGGCCAGCGGCCCCACCCGGTACCAGCCCTTCTGCTTGCCGATCTGGCGGATGAACGGGAATTTCATGTAGCTCCAGGAGCGCACTTCCTCGCCGATGTACTGCAGGTAGTCGGCATAGTCGACCTGATCGAAGATCTTCCCGCCCTCGGAGTCCACCGCGCGCAGCACCCCGTGGTAGAGGTCCAGCGCGCCATCCTTGCGCACCAGGCTCAGGTGATTGGAGGGGAAGGCGCCGAAGCTGTCGAAGAAAGCCGGGTTCTGGGCGTGGACTTTTTTCACCAGCTCGACCGAGCCCAGCGACCAGGCGATCATCTGGTCGATGTCCTTGAGGAAGACATCGCGCTCGGCGATCGAGAGGTTCTTGTTGATTCCGCCCGGGATCGCGCCGGTGCCGTGGATCTTCTTGCCGGCGGTGGCCAGGATGATCTCCTGTCCGTAGCGGCGCAGCATGATTCCCTGCTTGGCCAGCTCGGGGTACTGCCCGGCGACCGCGATCACGTTGCGCTTCGCCAGGTCCGAGTCGAACCCGAACAGCAGGTCCGGGCTGCAGAGGTGATAGAAGTGCAGGGCATGGGACTGCAGCATCTGGCCGTAGTGCATCAGCCGGCGCATTTTTTCGGCGGTGGGGGAGAGGCCCTCCTGGCCGACCCCGACCACGACATCCATCGCCTTGGCCGCGGCCAGGTGATGGCTGACCGGGCAGATTCCGCACAGGCGCTGGACGATCACCGGGGCCTCCCAGTAGGGCCGGCCCTGGATGAAGCGCTCGAAGCCGCGGAACTCGACGATCTGCAGGCGGGTGCGCTCGACATGCCCATGCTCGTCCAGGATCAGGGTCACCTTGCCGTGACCCTCGACCCGGGTCACCGGTTCGATGACCACTTCCCTGAGCGATTTCTCCAGGTGCTGTTTAACCGGATGGCTCATCTGGCGTCTCTCCGTTCTCAGTCGTACTTGATGACTTCATAGGGCAGATCGGCATCCCGGCCGGTGAGCAGGGCGACCAGGGCTTGCCAGATCAGGTCGGCGCACGGCGGGCAGCCCGGCAGGTAGTAGTCGATCTTGACCACCTCGTGCAGGGGATAGACCTTGTCCAGCAGCAGCGGCAGGTGCGGATCATCGGGGATTTTCCCATCGACCACGCTCGGGCCGTTGAGATAGGCCTCATCGAACAGCTCCTGGAGCGGGATGCCGTTGCGCATCGCGGGCAGGCCGCCCATGATCGCGCACTCGCCCAGCGAGATCAGGATCTTGCAGTGCTTGCGGAAGTCGCGCAGCACCTCGACATTATCCGAGTTGCAGCAGCCGCCCTCGATGATCCCGACATCGACCATCCCGCTGAAACGCTTGATGTCGTCGATCGGCGAGCGGTCGAAGTCGACCAGTTCGGCCAGCTTGAGGATCCGCTCGTCAATGTCGAGGATCGACATGTGACAGCCGAAGCAGCCGGCCAGTGAAGCGGTGGCGATTTTAGGCTTGGGCATCTTTCCCTCAGTCGCGGTTGCCGGTTGGCAGATAGTTGTCAGGCTTGTCACTTGGCGGCCTTGGCCTCGATCTCGGAGCCGATCGGCTCCCGGTCGTACCGGCGCCGGCCGATCGGGACTTTGTAGGCCAGGCTGCGGACCACGATCGCGCCGACCGGGCAGGCCTTGACGCAGGCATCGTCCGGGGAGATGTCCACCCCGGCCAGGCCCTTGCCGGAGCTGGCCTTGATCCGGGTCGAGGCCCCGCGCCCGATGAAGCCGAAGATCGGCTTCTTGTCGATCTCCTCGGCGGCGCGCACGCAGCGCCCGCACTGGATGCAGCGGTTGCCGTCGATGAAGATCTCGGGGTTGGTGGCATCGAGGCTGCGCCTGGGGAACAGGTACGGGAAGCGCGGGACCATGATCTTCAGCCGGTAGGCCAGGGCCTGCAGCTCGCAATCGCCGCTGCGCTCGCAGGAGGGGCAGAAGTGGTTGCCCTCGACAAACAGCATCTCGATCAGCGCCTTGCGCAGGTTGGTCAGCTCCGGGGTCTCGTTCTGGATCACCTGGCCCTCGGAGACCGGGGTGGTGCAGGCGGCCATGTTGCGGCCGTTGACATTCACCGTGCAGACCCGGCAGCTCCCGCAGGGCTTCAGGCCATCCCAGGCGCACAGGCGCGGGATGTAGACCCCGTTGTCATCGGCGGCCTGGAGGATCGATGCCCCGCGCTCGGCCGTGCATTCCCGGTCGTCGATCGTGAAAGTGATCTTCTCGCTCATGTGCTCCTCTACTCCAGGTTGGGAGTTCTGCCGGTGGCGGCGGCGGCCTCGGCGACCGCGGCGGCCAGGTCGAACCCGGTCGACTGCTCGTCCTCGACGATCAGGTCCTCGTAGATGCTGCGGAAGTTGGCCAGGGTGGTCAGGATCGGGTTGGGCGAGGTCTGGCCGAGCCCGCAACGGGAGGAGGTCTTGATTACCTTGCCCCACTCCTCCATCTCCGCCAGGTCCTGGCGGGTGCCCCGGCCGGCGAGCACTTTCCCCAGCTTCTTCTCGAGCAGGACATTGCCGGCGCGGCAGGGCACACACCAGCCGCAGGATTCCTCGACAAAGAAGCGCATGAAGTTGTGCACCACCGCCAGCAGGTCGCGCTGACGGCCGATCACCATCAGCGCTCCGCCGGTGGAGAGGTCATCGTAGCAGATCTTGCGGTCGAAATCCTTCTCGCCGATGATGTTGCCGCTGGGCCCGCCGACCACCACCGCCTGGGTGTTATCGGCTCCGACCGCGGACAGCAGCGCCCGGATCGTGATCCCCATCGGCAGCTCGTAGACCCCGGGCCGCTGACAGTCGCCGGAGATCGACAGCAGCTTGGTGCCGCTGGACAGCCCGCTGCCGATCGCGCCGAACCACTCGGCGCCCATTTCCATGATCCGGGCCGCGGCGGCCAGAGTCTCGACATTGTTGACCAGGGTCGGCTTGCCGAGGTAGCCCTGCTGGACCGGGAAGGGCGGGCGGTCGCGGGGTTCGCCGCGACGGCCCTCGGCGGAGTTGATCATCGCCGATTCCTCACCGCAGATATAGGCCCCGGCGCCGAGCTGGATGCGGATCTCGAAATCGAAACCCTCCTTGCCCGCGACATTCTTCCCGAGCAGGCCATCCCGGCGGCGCTGCGCCAGCACATCCTCCAGGAACGCCAGCAGGTAATCGTACTCCTGGCGCAGGTAGAGGATGCCCTTGTGGGAGCCGATCGCATAGCCGGCGACTGTCATCCCCTCGAACACCAGGTCGGGGTTCTCGGTGAGCAGCACCCGGTCGGTGAATGTCCCGGGCTCGCCCTCATCGGCATTGCAGAAGACATAGTGCTTGTCGCCCTGGGCCTTGCGGCAGAAGTCCCACTTCATGCCGGTGGGGAAGCCCGCGCCGCCGCGGCCGCGCAGCTTGCTCCGCTTGACCTCCTCGATCACCTGGTCGGGCTTGAGCAGCACGGCCTTGCGGATGCCGGCGCCGCGTCCGGCCTCGGTCAGCAGCACCGCGCCCCGGCGCAGGATGTTGTTGCGCACCATCGAGCGCACCAGCGGGTGGGCGTTGTTGCCATCGCCGTAGCCGAGCTCGTTCACCAGTTGCTGCGGGGTCTTGCCGCTCTCCAGGCCGGCGATGATCTTCCGGGCCTTGTCGGGGGTCAGGGCGGTGAATGGCAGGTTGCCGATCAGCGCCGCCGGTTCCTGGTCGCTCATCCCGATGCAGGAGGTGGTCCGCAGCGAGATCAGCCCATCGACCGTGGTCTGGCCGAACTTGATCCCGGCCGCCTCCTCGAAAGCCCGGGCGACCGCCGCGAAGCCCATCATCTCCGAGATCGCGCTGTCGTTGAGGTAGATCGGGTAGCGGCCGACCCCATCGCTGGTCAGGAAGTGGTAGAACGACACCACCCCCTCGACCTCGATCCGCGGCACCCCGAGGGTGCGGGCGATCAGCTCGACCATCTGGTCCGAGACCTGGCCGTAGGAGTGCTGCACCTTGCGGACCACGTTGACCAGCCTGGTCCGGCGGTTGCCCTCGTTGGCGGCAATCGCCCTGATCTCTTCGCCTAGCGCTTTGACATCCAGTTCCAGCATCGCATTCCTCCGGTCGGGTTCAACCACCGAATCCTGTTTGGCAGCGGGAGGTGATCGGGGAGAGCAAGTTCAAGTTCCGGGGATGAGGGTCGTGGTTTCAGCCCGAGCGCGGGTGGCGGCGAAAGCGCGTCCCGTCCGGGTTTGTCGATAATTGGCAATCGATATCTACAATAGCTATTGTGAAAAAAATCACGATGACGATCAAAAAATAAGTCCCGCCAGGCGGAGCTGTCAACAGCAACGAGCACCGGGATGATCGCGGCCGGAAGGAGGGCTGGTCTCGCTGCTAACGTTTTCTCCGGCATAATGTTGCGGCCCGCGGCCGACCGATGATTCGTGATAGATTTTTCAATTTAGTTCTGCAACCGATGGCTGTCAACGAAATTATCCGCCCGGCGGCCCCAGCCCCGGGGGCCGGGACTCGCGGCCGTGGTCGACCACGATCTCATGCCTGACAGGCTCCGGGTCCGAGGCTGGTGGCAATCCGCCATGATCTTGACTTGCTTGCCCGACATCCAGCCAGCAACTTTCGAAAAAGTTTGGGAAAGAGAGTGGGGGCCCGGGGGAGGGAGAAAAACCTTTTTCAAAAGGTTTGCTCCCTCCCCCGGAACATCCTGGTCAGAAGAACACTTTCGCCAGCCGCAGGATTCCCTGTTTCCACGGCACCCGGTGGCTCACTCCCGCTGCCTCCCGGAACTGCTCCAGGTGCTCCAGGTACCAGCGGTAGTTGCGCAGCAGGGCGTCGCTTGTTGGAGCAGCGCGGCTGGAAGCCCAGCACGCGCTGGGCCTTCTCGATGCTGACGAAGGAGTCCTTGCCCGCGGTCTCGTAGACCCACTTGTAGAGCGGGGAGAGCTGCAGCCGCTCCAGCAGGCGCAGCGTCCAGATCATCGGCGCGGCGGGGAAGCCCCGGACCTTTTTGCCGAACCCGGCCTCGTCCAGCACCGCCTGGTAGTCCTCGGCCATGGTGGCGAACTCGGCCGCGCCGATGTTGAAGACATCGTCGACCAGCTCCCGCTCCAGACGGCGCAGCGGTAGATCGCCTGGCAGAGGTCCTCGACATCCAGCAGCTGGTAGCGGTTGCGGCCGTCGCCGATCAGGGGGAAGCCCCGGCCGTCCCGGGCCCAGTCGTAGAACAGCGCGAACACCCCCAGCCGTTCCGGCCCGATGAAGCTCTTGGGGCGGAGGATCGGCACGCACAGCCCCCGCGCCCGGTACTCCCGGCAGAGGCTTTCCGCCCGGACCTTGGCCTCGCCGTAGGGCCCGACGCCCTGCAGCGTGTCCTCCTCGCGCAGCGGGTGGTGGTCGGGGATCCCATAGACCGCCGTGGTCGAGATGTGGATCACCCGCTCCACCTCGTGCTCCAGCGCGCTCTGCAGGATGTTGCGGGTGCCCTCGATGTCGGTGCTGTAGATCTCCTCCGGCCGGTAGAGCGGCAGCGCCGCGGCGCAGTGGACCACGATCCGCGCCCCGGCCATCGCCCGGTCCACCGCGGCCCGGTCGCGGATGTCGCCGCGGACCTCGGTCACTTGCGCCCGGCAGTCCGGGTAGTCGAACCCGGCCAGGTCGAGCGAGGTCACCGGGTGGCCGCGCTCCAGCAGGTAGCGCACCAGGTTGATCCCCAGGAAACCCGCGCCGCCGGTCACCAGGAAACGCTGGCCGGCCGGCCCGGCCGTCGGGTTCCGGTCCTGCGATGGATGGTCCAAGCCGTACCCCTTGGGTCGAGGGTGGGCGGTGGGAAGGGACTGACGGGAAATCCTCCCGCGACAGCCCCGGGAGCTCGATTGCGGGCTAAGATAGGTTCCCCGGCCGGTGCTGTCAAGCCGCGAATGGCTGGCGGATGCGCGGGCAATGCCCTGGTATGGCATTGTAAAATAATGAGATGGGAAGAAATGGCCACTGCCGGAGGCTTTTTGGCCGCGATTTTCCCGAATTTTTGCTTGACACCGCGCTAAATGACGTGGTAACATTAGCTCGCGCCGGAGCGGGTTCCGGCACATTTTATCCAATTTCAACCCCTTGCGAGGAAGTCGGCGACCCGGGACCCCCAGGCCGCCCGCGCGCGGATGCTGATGATCCTGTCCGACAACAGAAGAGAACAGGCCGGTAACGGGACCGAAGAGGGCCGGCTGCTGCCGATGCTGGAGGAGCGGGTCCGCCTGCGACGGATGCTGGAGCAGTTGGGCGGCGTCTGCCAGGGGTGCTCCCCCGAGGTGCTGGAGCGGGTGGGGGCCGACTATCGCGCCCGGCTGGAAAGCCTGGGACGGGAGATCCGCCGCCAGGCCCGCAATTTCGAGCTCTCCTTGAGCGACTACCGCGAGCTGCTGGAGCGCCTGGAGCGCGCGGTGGAGATGGGGGAGCGCTCGCTGGAGGAGCTGCGGGTGCGCCACGCCCTGGGCGAGTACCGCGATGACGAGTACATCCGGGTGCTGGAGACCAAGCAGGAAAAGCTGGACCTTTATCGGGGCAAGATCCGGAGCTTCCGCTCCAATGTCGGCCGGCTGGAGGAGGTGCTCTCCCGGCTGGACCAGGATTCCACCATCTGATGTCGCGGGTCCGCAGGATGTCCGAGCCGGAAAAAGACAGCGCCACGCAGGTCCCGATGGGGGCCCGGTTCATGGGCCGCGGGTTGGGCGAGCTGCTGGAGCTCAAGATCAGCTGCCGTCGGCGGCTGGAGTTCCTGGAGAAAAACCGCGGGCGGATCTCGGAGTTTGTCTACCGCAAGCTGAGCCAGGAGTACCGGGCCTACCTCGAGGCGGTGGACGATGAGGTCTCCTTAAGCCTGTGCGACTACGAGATCAAGCTGGCCGAGGTCCGGCTCTACTCCAACCAGCTCGAGCTGCTGCGGCGCAGCTACGCCGAGAAGCTGGAGGAGGTCGAGCTGCGCCACCGCCTCGGCGAGTACGATGCCGGTCAGCGGGAGGCCCTGAGCGCCGAGCACCGCCGTCGGATGGAGTGTTTCGAGCAGAGCATCCGCTCCTACCGGGGCGAGGAAGCCAAGCTGCGGGAGTTCCTGGACCAGGTGACCGGGGAGCTGATCCAGGCGGTGAGCCGCCCGGCCCCCCCCGCGCCCCAGCCGGTCCCGGAGCCCCTAACCCCGCCGCGGATGCAGCCGCCCACTGTCGCCCCGGCCCCGCTGTCGCGCGAGCCGGAGCCCCCGGTTGTCCCGCCGCTGGAGCCGGTACTGCCGGAAACAGGCGCTCGCGCCCGAGCCGGAACCGGTGTCTCAGCCGGCCCCGGAGCTGAGGTTCGCGCCCGAGCCGGAACCGGTGTCTCAGCCGGCCCCGGAGCTGAAGTTCGCGCCTGAACCCGCGCCGCTGACCCCGTTGTCCCTGGAACAGCCGCGGCCGGAGGAGTTGCCTTCCGCGCCGGTTTCGCTGTCGCTGGAGGAGTTGCCGGCATCCCCGGCGGAGCATGCCGCCCCGGTCCCGCAGCCCGCCCCGCCTGCCCCCGAACCCGCCCGGAACCAGGACCGCCCGGCCGATGCCGAGCTGGACCTGGAGGCGCTGTTCGGCGGCGCCGGGGTGACGGCAGTCGCCCCATCCGCCGAGGAACCGTTCGCGATCGAGCCGGAGCCCGCGCCGGAGCAGCCCTTGGAGGCAGTCGCCGGCCCATCCCGCGACCTGGGCTCCGAGCTGCTCCAGGACCTGGGCGGCCCCCGCCCCGCGGACCAGGCCCGGCCGATGCCGGAACCGGAAGCGCTGTCAACGGAGCCGGAACCGGCACGCAATCAGGAGCCGGAACAGTCCTTGAGCGATTTTCTGGACCTGGATGCGATCATCCAGGCTGCCGGCAGGGAGCACCCGCCCGAGCCGCCGCCCGCGGAAGTCGTGGCCCCGGAGCCCGCGCGCCTGGAGGCCGAGGAGCGCCGGGAGCGGTCGATCGAGGTCAATCGGCTGGCGCTGGATGACCGGCTGGAGATCAACCTGGAGTTCGACCGCCCCGACCCGGGGGATGGCCGCCGGCTGCTGACTGTCGACCAGGCCCTGGATGCCCTCGGCAAGAAGACTGTCCGCTGCCCGGTCTGCGGCACGATGAATTTCGCCATCCGCTGGTACTGCGAAAACTGCGAGGCCACCCTGACCAGCCTCTGAGCCGATTGTCACTGCCTTTTCCGGGAGGAGGGAGCAACCCTTTTGGAAAAGGTTTGCTTCCTCCCTCCGGGTCCCCTGCCACTTTCCAAAACTCTTTGCCTGGATTGATCCTGCCTGATCGACCGCCAGTCGGGTGCGACTCCACCTGCCTGGCTGCGCCGGGCCACCGCCGCCGACGCTCCCTTGCGCTCCCCGCCCTCAAACTGATTGCCGATGCCGTTGCCGGGGGTTATATTGCACTCCTGTGAGCGATTATCCCGCCCGGGCCCGAGGCGACACGGGTCGCTGGTCGCGGGATGCCCGCCCTGGGGCGGCCGGGCATTCACCTACAAGGAGGAGTGATGGGAGCACCGATCAGGTATCAGCCGCCGCAGGGGGGCGAGGCGATCATCGCGCGCGGGGAGGGCCGGCTCGAGGTTCCGGACCAGCCGATCATCCCCTTTATCGAGGGCGATGGGATCGGGCCGGACATCTGGGCCGCCTCGGTGCGGGTGTTCGATGCCGCGGTGGAACGGGCCTACGGGGGAAAGCGGCGGGTCCGCTGGATGGAAATCCTCGCCGGGGAAAAGGCCCACGCCCGCTCCGGTTCCTGGCTGCCGGATGAGACCCTGGAGGCGATCCGCACCTATTCGGTCGCGATCAAGGGTCCGCTGACCACCCCGATCGGCGGCGGGATCCGCAGCCTGAATGTCGCCATCCGCCAGCAACTGGACCTCTACGCCTGTGTCCGCCCGGTGCGCTACTTCCAGGGCGTGCCCGCCCCGGTGGTCCACCCGGAGTGGGTCGACATGGTGATCTTCCGCGAGAACACCGAGGATGTCTACGCCGGGATCGAGTGGCGCCAGGGCAGCGCTGAGGTCCGGCAGGTGATCGAGTTCCTCAACCGGACCATGGGCGCCTCGATCCGCGAGGATTCCGGGATCGGGATCAAGCCGATCAGCATCACCTGCACCAAGCGCCTGGTGCGCAAGGCGATCCGCTACGCCCTCGACCAGGGCCGCGACAGTGTGACCCTGGTGCACAAGGGCAACATCATGAAGTTCACGGAGGGCGCGTTCCGTGACTGGGGCTACGAGCTGGCCCGGGAGGAGTTCGGCGACCGGACGATCACCGAGGCCGAGCTGTGGGACAAGTACGGCGGCAAGGCGCCCGCGGGCAAGGTGGTGGTCAAGGACCGCATCGCCGATGCGATGCTGCAGCAGATCCTCACCCGGCCGCGGGAGTACAGCGTGCTGGCCCTGCCCAACCTCAACGGCGACTACATGTCGGATGCACTGGTGGCGCAGGTCGGCGGGCTGGGACTCGGTCCCGGGGCCAACATCGGCGATGTGCTGGCGGTGTTCGAGGCCACCCATGGCACCGCTCCCAAGTATGCCGGCCAGGACAAGGTCAACCCCGGCTCGCTGATCCTGTCCGGCTGCATGATGTTCGAGTACCTGGGCTGGCAGGAGGCGGCGAGGATCATCACTGTCGCCCTGGAGCGCACGATCGCCGACAAGACGGTCACCTATGACCTGGAGCGTCTGATGGATGGCGCGAAACTGCTCAGCACCGGCGAGTTCGGCCAGGCGATCATCGCTAACATGCGGCCGCTCTGAAGGCGCGGCCAGACGCGGGTGGGTTGTGGTTGTGCAACGTGTTATATTATAAACAGTTGAGTTGGGGGTACTCCGGGGCGGCTTTCGCCGCCGGAGGGTTCCAGCGGCTGGCGGGGATGAGATGTTCGTAGACAATGCAACGATCCAGATCAAGGCGGGTGAGGGCGGCAAGGGGATGATCGCTTTCCGGCGGGAGAAGTTCAACCCGCGCGGGGGGCCCTGCGGCGGCAGGGGCGGCTGTGGCGGGAGCGTGTATTTCGAGGCGGATGATAGCTTGGGCACCCTGATGGACTTCCGCTACCGGCGCTTTTACGAGGCCGAGCGCGGCGCCCACGGCGGAGGCAACAACCGCACCGGGCGCGGCGGCGAGGACCTGGTGATCCGGGTGCCGGTCGGGACCATTGTCCGCGATGAGGAAACCGGCGAGGTGATCGCCGACCTGGCGGAGCACGGCCAGCGGATGCTGGCGGCCGAGGGCGGGCGCGGGGGGCGCGGCAATGAGTCGTTCGCCACTCCGGAGCGGCGCAGCCCGAGTTTCGCCGAGGATGGCCGGCCGGGCCAGGAGCGCCGGATCGAGCTGGAGCTGAAGCTGATCGCCGATGTCGGCCTGGTGGGTTTCCCCAACGCCGGCAAGTCCACCCTGCTCAGCCTGGTCTCCGAGGCCCATCCCAAGGTGGCCGACTACCCGTTCACCACGATCACTCCCAACCTGGGGGTGGTCCGGACCCCGCTGCACTCGTTCGTGGTGGCGGACATCCCCGGCCTGATCGAGGGCGCGCACCTGGGCAAGGGCCTGGGGCTGGACTTCCTGCGGCACATCGAGCGCACCAAGATCCTGGTTTTCCTGCTCGACATCTCCGGCGAGGACCCGACCGGGCAGTACCGGGTCCTGCTGGCGGAGCTGGAGGGCCACTCCGCCGAGCTGGTCCGCAAGCCGCGCTGCGTGGTCTTCACCAAGCTGGACCTGGTGCCCCTGGACACCGAGTTGCCGGAAATCGCCCGCGATGGGCTGTTCATGGTTTCCGGGGTGAGCGCGGTCACCGGCCGGGGGGTGGAGGAACTCAAGCGGGCCCTGGCCCTGCAGGTGCTCGCGGCCCGCGCCGCCGAGCAGGTCGAGTCCGTGACGGATTGATCCCGCACCTTCGTGGCAGGAGCCAGATGACCGGGCGCTCGCAATCCACCCTGCGCTGCATGCTGCGGCTGCTGCTCGTGCCGGGGCTGGGGCCCTCGCGGGCCGGGAGCCTGCTGCGGGCCCTGGGCAGCCCCGAGGCGGTGCTGGCCGCCGACCGCGAGAGCCTGGGAAAGGTCCCGGGGGTGAGCCCGGAGCTGGCCGGCCGGATCGCCGGCCGCGGCTGGGATGAGGCCAAAGTCGACCGCCAGCTCGAGCGGATCGAGAGCGGCGCAGTCCGCCTGCTCTACCGTTGGGACACCGATTACCCCCCCTACCTGGCCCAGATCTACGACCCGCCGCCCCTGCTGTTCCTGCGCGGCCAACCCGATTGCCTCAGCCGCCCCGCGATCGCGATTGTCGGCACCCGGGGGCCCAGCCACTACGGGCTGCGGATGGCCCGCGACCTGGCGGCCGGACTGGCCGGGATCGGCTTCACCGTGGTTAGCGGCCTGGCCCGCGGGATCGACTCCGAGGCCCACCGCTCGGCGCTGGATGCCGGCGGCGCGACAGTCGCCGTGCTCGGCTGCGGGCTGGACATCGACTACCCGCCGGAGAACGCCGGGATGGCCGGGGAGATCGCTGTTCGGGGCGCGGTGGTCAGCGAGTACCTGATGGGCACCCCGCCCGAGCCGTTCAATTTTCCCCGCCGCAACCGGATCATCAGTGGACTGAGCCGGGGGGTGCTGGTGGTCGAGGCCGGCCAGAAGAGCGGGGCGCTGATTACCGCCGCCTTTGCCGCCGACCAGAACCGCGAGGTGTTCGCGGTGCCGGGCGATGCCTCGCGGGGGCTTTCGGCCGGGGCCAACTCGCTGATCAAGCAGGGGGCCAAGCTGGTGCAGTCGGTGGAGGACGTGCTGGAGGAGCTGGGCGAGCTGTTCCGCCATCCCGGGACGGCGCATCCCGCCGCCGACCGCGGATCGGAGCTGGCTTTCGCCCTGAGCCGTGAGGAGCGGTTCGTGTTCGAGAGCCTCTCCCGCGATCCGCAGCATGTCGATGAGCTGGCCAGCCGCACCGGGCTGGATGTCCCGGGCCTGCTGGGGGTGCTGCTGCGCCTGGAGCTCAAGCTGCTGGTCCGGGAGCATCCGGGCAAGCTCTACAGCCTGTGCTGAGGCTGGCCGGCCGCCCGAGCTCAGGCGGAAGAAAGAATTTATCCACGAAGAACACGAAGGGACACCAAGGAAAAACTTTGGTGAAACTTCGTGTCCTTCGTGGATAAAATTTCAAATCGGGATGACAGGATGAGTGTCATAGATGCTTCCGGAGCGGGTTTCGGGGTGTACGTGCACGTGCCGTTCTGCGCGCGGGCCCGTTGCCCCTACTGTGATTTCTACTCCCTGGTCGGGGCGGAAGGGATGATCCCCGCGTACCTCGCGGCCGTGGAGCGGGAACTGGAAGCCGCCCGGCGCGGGGAGTTTGCCGGAGCCGGCCCGGTGCGGAGCGTCTTTTTCGGCGGGGGGACCCCCTCGCTGCTCGAACCCGCGCAGGTGGGGCAACTGGTGGAGCGGGTGGACAACGCCTGGGGGCTGGCCCCGGACGCCGAGCTGACCCTGGAGGCCAACCCCGAGCACCTGGAGCCGGAGCGCCTGGCGGGCTACCGCGACGCCGGAGTGAACCGGCTCTCGGTGGGCTGCCAGAGCTTCGGGGAGCATGCCCTGGCCGCCCTCGGCCGCCGTCATGGAGTACAGCACTGCCGGACGGGGCTGACCCTGGCCCGCGCGGCCGGATTCGAGCGGCTTTCGGCGGACCTGATCTTCGGCGGGCCGGGGACAGACGAGGAAGTTTTCCTGGCCTCGCTCGCGGAGGCTTTGGCGCTGGGGGTGGAGCATCTCTCGCTCTATGGCTACCACCTGGAGGAGGGCTGCCCGGCCCTCGGGCGGCCGGAGTACGCCCCGGCCGGGGAGGAAAGCTACCGGGGGCAGTATCTGGCCGCCTGCGGTCGGCTGGAGGCGCTCGGCTGGCGCCACTACGAGATCTCCAACTGGGCGCGGGACAATCAGGCCCTCGGCCGCCACAACCTGCTCTACTGGCGGCGCGAGCGGGCCTATCTGGGCCTGGGTCCCTCGGCCCACTCTTTCCTGCCGCCCGACCGCCGGTGGTGGAACCGCGCGGACTTGGCGGTTTATTTGAAAGAGGCGGGACAGGCGGAAAGTGCTTTCCGGGAGGCGGAGCGCCTGACCCCGGACCAGCAGTTGGAGGAAAGCCTGCTGCTGGCCCTGCGCCTGGACTCCGGAGTGGAGCGCGCGCTGGTGGGAAGGCTGCTGGGAGCGGCGGCGGCGACTGTCGCCCTGGCGGAGCTGGAGCGCCGGGGGCTGGTCCGCCCGGTCGGGCAGGACCGGCTGGCCCTGACCGACCAGGGCTTTCTGCTCTACGACTCCGTGGTCGAGTTCCTGGTTCCCGGCGCGGAGCTTTGAGCTTGACAAATAATTATCGCCATGCCAATGTTTCAGTTGCAGTGGCCGGCTTGATGCAGAAAGAGCGGAACGCATGAAATCCAGGGATCGCAGTCCATGGCCGTCAGGCTCCCCTGTCGACCTCACCGAGCGGGAGGCGCTGATCCTCGAGGCGGTGATCGGCAACTACATCGCCACCGCGGGGCCGGTCGGCTCGCGCACCATCGAGGGCGCCTCCGGCCTGGGCCTGAGCGCGGCGACCATCCGCAACACCATGAGCGACCTGGAGGCCAAGGGCTACCTGCACCAGCCGCATCACAGCGCCGGGCGGGTCCCCACCGACAAAGCCTACCGCGTGCATGTCGACTCGCTGCTGCGTGGCCGGCGCGAGTCCCCGCGGGCGCTGCACAAGCTGCTGCAGTTCCTGCAGGAGGATGCGGTGGTGGACCGGGTGATCCACCGGACCGCCGATGCCCTGAGCATCCTCACCCGCGAGCTGGGGGTGGGGATCTCGCCCCTGGTGGATGAGGGCGTGCTCCAGGGGCTGGACCTGATCCGGGTCAGCGCCGACCGGATCATGCTGGTGCTCAGCATCGATGGCGGGCTGGTCAAGACGATTTTCATCGAGCTGGACAGCCGGGTGGGCGAGAGCGAGCTGGAGCGGCTGGCCTGCCGCCTGCGCGAGCGCCTGGCGGGACTGTCCCTGAGCGAGATCAGGCGCACCGCCGCCGCGCGGCTGCGGGAGGCGGTCGAGGGCGAGCGCGACCCGCTCAACATCTTCATCCAGTCCGCCGACCGGCTGTTCGAGCTGGAGGAGGGCGAGCGCGAGCTGGCGTTCGGCGGCACCACCAGCCTGGCCGACCAGCCGGAGTTCCAGGACCAGGGCAACCTGCGCAACCTGCTCACCCTGACCGGCCGGCGGCAGTTGCTGCTGGAGGTAATCAAGGGCCGCGCCCACCGCGAGGGCGTGCAGATCTCGATCGGCGGGGAGAACGAGCTGTCCGAGCTGTCCAATTTCACGCTGATCACCGATACCTACCGGGTGGGGAAGATGAGCGGGGTGATCGGAGTGATCGGCCCGACCCGGATGAGCTACCGGCGGGTGATCTCGATTGTCGAGCACACCAGCCGCCTGCTCTCCGAGATGCTAGACAAGTAGCCAGGCAGCGCAGACCAGACCGAACGGTATCGACAACTGAGCGGAGGCTCCGGTAACGAGATGGCAAAACGCGACTACTACGAAATCCTGGAAGTGGACCGGAACGCGACAGCCGAGGACATCAAGAAATCCTACCGCCGGCAGGCGGTGAAGTACCATCCGGACAAGAACCCCGGGGACAAGCAGGCCGAGGAGAAGTTCAAGGAGGCGACCGAGGCCTACGAAGTGCTGCGCGATCCCGAAAAACGGGCCGGCTACGACCGCTACGGCCACGCCCAGCCGTTCACCGGCGGCGGTGGCGGGGGCGGAGCGGGCGGCGGCTACGGCGGCTACAGCTTCGACCTGAACGATGCCCTCAACGCTTTCATGCGCGACTTCGGCGGCTTCGGCTTCGAGGACCTGTTCGGCGGCGGCGGCGGGGGCGGACGAGGCCGGCGGGGCGCCGATGCCCGCGGCCGGGACCTCCAGGTGCGGCTCAAGCTGAGCCTGGAGGAGGTGGCGAAGGGGGTGGAGAAGACCCTCAAGATCAACCTGGACCAGCCTTGCCCGGACTGCGGCGGCGCCGGCACCCGCAACGGCAAGACCTCCGCCTGCCCGGAGTGCCATGGCACCGGCCAGGTGCGCAATGTCCAGCGCTCGATCTTCGGCCAGTTCGTCAGTGTCGGCGCCTGCGGCCGCTGCCAGGGCGCCGGCCAGGTGATCGAGGACCCCTGTCCGACCTGCCACGGCGAGGGCCGGGTGCGCAAGGAACGCAAGGTCAAGGTCAAGATCCCGGCCGGGGTGAGCACCGGCAACTACCTGACCCTGCGCGGCCAGGGCAATGCCGGCCAGCGCGGCGGTCCGGCCGGCGACCTGATCGTGCTGATCGAGGTCGAGGAGCATCCGGATTTCGAGCGGCACGGGGATGACATCCTCTACGATCTGCCGATCTCGTTCAGCCAGGCCGCCCTCGGCGCCGAGGTCGAGGTGCCGACCCTGGATGGCCGGGCCCGGCTGACCATTCCCGCGGGGACCCAGACCGGCAAGATCCTGCGCATGCGCGGCAAGGGCGTGCCGCACCTGAACAGCTCCGGCCGGGGGGATCAACTGGTGCGGGTGACGGTCTGGACCCCGACCCGGCTCTCTGTCCGCGAGCGCGAGCTGCTCGAGGAGCTGGCGACAGTCGAGAGCCAGAGCCCGCCCGCGGCGGGACGGGGTTTCTGGAAGCGGATGCGCGAGGCGTTCAGCGCCTGAGACCCCGCCGCGGCGAACCACGGCCTTTCCGGCCCGGGGAACGTTTTTTCGCTTCCCGGGCCGGCTGTTCTCATGATATAATCGATCCAGGCCCCAGGCGCCGGGAGAGTGGTCCTTGAGCCGCAGGACACGTTCGGAGACAGGGCGGCAGTGCTCCACCACCGCCTTCTATGTCCCGCCGGAGGGCTTCCGCCAGGGGCGGGTCTGCTTTCCGGAAGAGGAGTTGCACCACCTGCGCCACGTGCTCCGGCTCGGAGCCGGTGCGGTGGTGGAGGTGCTCGATGGAGCGGGCGGGCGGTTCGCGGTGATCCTGGAGCAGGGGGACCGCGCCCTGGAGGGCCGGGTGCTGACAGCCGAGCGGGCCCGGCCGCCGGCGGTGCGGATCAGCGCCGCGCTGGGCGCGCTGTGCCGCGAGCGGATGCGGTTCGCCGTGGAAAAGCTGGCCGAGCTGGGTTGCCATCGGCTGTTCCCGCTGCTGGCCGATCACGCCGCGACCGGCGGAGAGCCGGAGCGCCGGGCCGACAAGCTCGCCCAGGCGGCGGTGGCGGCCCTCAAGCAGTCCCGCGGGCTGTTCCTGACCCGGGTCGAGGAGCCGCTCCCGCTGGAGGGTTTCCTGGCCCGGGTGGCGGTGGAGGAGTTGCGGCCGGTGGTCTGCCGCCGGCTGGAGGCGGGACGGCTGGAGAGCGCTTGGCCGGCCGGCCCGGAGCCGGGCGCGGAGTACGTGCTGGTGGTCGGCCCCGAGGGAGGCTTCAGCGCTCGCGAGCTGGAGCTGCTGGACCGGCTGGAGGCGCCCGCCCTGCACCTGGGCGAGGCGACCTTGCGCTTCGAGACCGCCGCCATCGCCGGTTTCGTGCTGCTGCGCCGCGAGCTGGCCGGGGACCTCGGCTTCCAGCTTGGCCCCATCGCGGCAAAGGTCAAGTTCGGGCCCGCTTCGGCCGAAGAATACCTAGTAGTATGTCCAAGACACCTATCCCGGGACCGGCCGGCGCCGGTCGTGGCGACCACCGGGGGCTCGCGGGTCGACATCCGCGGGCGGCGCCCCATCTGCCGCGAGGAGCGAACACGATGCAGGACAAGGATATCCAGAATATTCTGCGCAAGGTGGAGGAACTCAAGGCGGTTTTCACCTTCGGGGTGCGCTTCGTGCCGTTCCTGGAAGACATGTTCATGTTCGTCAAGGAAATGGCCCCGATGCTCAGCGAGATGAGCCGCTCGATCCAGGAGAGCTCCTCCAAGATGCCGAAAGCGGTCCAGCAGCTGGACAAGGTCACCAGCGCCACCGAGATGGCCACCCATGAGATCCTGGACAAGGTGGATGACATGCTCAGCAAGCTCGGGGAGATCTCCGCCAGCTTCCAGGCGGTCAGCCGGCGGCTGGCGGCCGAGCGCGAGGCGGTGGATGCGATCACCGGGCACATCGAGCAGTTGCTGAGCCAGCCGGCGGCCCGCCGGGGCCTGAGCGCGGTGTTCGAGGACCCCCAGGCCCGCGAGCAGGGGATGCGCATCAAGGAAATCGTCGACCGCTTCCTGGCCGAAAAGTTGGACGAGGACCTGCCCCAGCAGGTCGAGGGGCTGCTGGAGGCCACCCAGGGCGATGCCTACGACATCATGAACAGCCTGCAGGTTCAGGACATCACCACTCAGCAGATCGAGGCCGCCCACTCGATGCTCTACTCGATCCAGGAGCGGCTGAACAACCTGATCCTCAAGTATTCCGAGGCCGAGCCGCCGGTGATCATGCGCAAGGGCAGCCAGGCGTTCGATGCCGAGGCCACTGTCGAGAGCGCCGAGGACCGGCAGAAGCTGGCCGACAGCCTGAGCGGCGACCTGGAGGAGGCGCTGGACGAGGCCGCCGGCGAGCAGCCGGAACCGGGCGAAACCCCGGCAGGCCAGGAGCAGATCGATGCGCTGTTCGAGGACCAGCCGCGGTCCCCGACCCCGGGCGCCTACCACCTTGCCGAGGGAGAGTCCCAGAGCCAGGAGGAGATCGACCGCCTGCTGAGCGGCGAGCTGGGCCAGCTCGAGAGCGAGGAGTCCGCCTTGGAGCTTCCGGAGCTGGAGGATCAGCCGGAAGGGCTGTCGGAAGAGGAACTGCGCCTGCCGGGCGAGGAACCCGAGCTGGACCTGTCGGACCTGGTGCTGCTGGATGAGGAGGAACCCGCGGCCGGGGAACCGGCTGGAGAGCCCTCCGCCACGGAGGAATCCGCCGCCGGAGCGGACCGTCAGTCCGGCCCGGAGGCCGATGGGGAGATCAGCATCAACCAGGAAGAAATCGACCGGCTGTTCCAGTGAGCGGCGATGATTTTTGGATTGAACGAGCCACTTGACTTCCCCTCGACAACCAATTATTATTGACTACTGTCATGCGTACTGTGGCCCAGTCCATCACTACAACCAGGGAGGCTCCTGCGTGCCGGAAGTGATCATCAACGAGGGTGAGTCTTTCGAGAGGGCTCTGAAGCGTTTCAAGAAGAAATGCGAGAAGGCCGGGATCCTGTCCGACCTCAGGAAACATCGGCATTTCGAAAAACCCAGCGAAAAACGCAAACGCAAGGTCAACGCGGCCAAAAGGAAGCTAAAAAAGGACGCATCCCGCCCCCGTCGCAAGGCGATGTGAACCGGGCAGGGGGAAAGATGTCATTCCCCGCGGATGCCGGGAAGGGGCGATCCCTTCGTGATAGCCTTTAACATGTTTTCGCTGTTAAAGGCTTTTTTATTTCGTATCAGTTTGTTCTAAAAGGAGTTGCGGGAATCGTGCACGAAAGTTCGACAGCGGCGGCCGCCGGACTGGAACTGGGCCGCCAGGCGCGGGCGGTGCTCGAATACGACCGGGTGCTGCAGCTGATCGCCGAGTACGCGGTGTCGCCGGGCGGGGCCCGGCGGGTGCTGGCCCTGGCGCCCGCGACCGACCCGCAGTGGATCGGCCGCGAGTTCGACCGGCTGGAGGAAATGGTCGGCATCGCCACCGGCGAGGCCAACTTCCGTCCCTCCGAGGTTCCGCTGCTCGACCAGCAGGTGCTGCGGCTGACCAAGCCGGGCGCGGTGCTGGAGGGCCGGGAGATCGTCGCTTTCGGCCGGCTGTTCGAGGCCGCGGAGGCGGCGCGGCGCTACATCCTGCGGCGCGAGGACTCGCTGCCGGCCCTGGCCGGGCTGGCCCGGCGCCTGGAGCCGTTCGCCGACCTCGCCCGCGAGATCACCCGGGTGTTCGATGAGAATGCCGAGGTGCGTTCCAGCGCCTCCCCGGTGCTGTCGCGCCTGCGCCAGGATTCGCTGGTGGTGCGGGGACGGATCGAGAAGAAGCTGCGCGAGCTGACCGACCGGCTCAAGCTCGATGGCACCGCCGGGGAGAATTTCACCACCCTGCGCCAGGAACGTTACGTGCTGGCGGTGCGGCGCGATGAGCTGCACTCGGTGCCGGGGATCATCCAGGGCGAGAGCGGCAGCGGCAACACCCTGTTCATCGAGCCCGAGCCGGTGGTGCAGCTCAACAACCGGCTGCGCGAGATCGAGATGGACATCCGCCGCGAGATCATGCGGATCCTGGCCGAGCTGACCGCGCTGCTGGCCCAGGGCCGCGAGGCGCTCGAGGAGGACCTGCTGGTACTGGCCGAGCTGGACAGTCTGTTCGCCCGCGCCCGCTACGCCGAGGACTACCATTGCACCCGGCCCGCCCTGTCGCGGGATGGCGCGCTGCGGCTGGTCGCGGCTCGTCACCCGCTGCTGCTCCACCGTGTCGGCCGCGATCGGCAACAGATCGTGCCCTTCACCCTGGAGCTGGAGCCGGGCGAGCGCACCCTGCTGGTCTCCGGTCCCAATGCCGGCGGCAAGACCGTCCTGCTCAAGACCGCCGGGCTGGTGGCCCTGATGGCCCAGAGCGGAATCTTCCCGCCGGCCGAGCCCGGCACCGAGCTGCCGGTGTTCGAGGCTCTGCTCAGCGCGATCGGCGATGAGCAGTCGATCGAGAACGACCTGAGCACGTTCAGCGGCCACGTGCTGGACCTGAAAACGGCTCTGGAGGATGGGCATCCGGGAAGCCTGGTGCTGCTGGACGAGATCGGGGTCGGGACCGATCCCACCGAGGGCGCGGCCCTGGCCGCGGCGGTGCTGGAGCGCCTGACCCGGCTGGGCTGCCTGACTCTCTGCACCACCCATTTCGGCGAGCTGAAGCTGCTGCCGGAGGTAGTCCCGGGGCTGGTCAACGGCTCGCTGGAGTTCGATCCCGGGCGGATGCGCCCGACCTTCCTGTTCCGCAAAGGGCTGCCCGGCCAGAGCTACGGCCTGGTGATCGCCCGCAACATGGGACTCTCCGAGCGCCTGCTGGACCGGGCCCGGGAGTTCATGAAGGGCGAGACGGTCAACATCGCCGCCTACCTGGAGCGCCTGGAGCAGCAGCAGCAGGAGCTGAGCCGCCGGCTGCTGGAGGCTGACAATTGCCAGGCCCGCCTGGCCGCGAGCTTGGATGAGGCGGTGCGCCGGGAGGAACAGCTTGCCGAGCGGGAACGAGAGCAGACCGCCCGCGAGCGCGAGTTCCGCCGCCAACTGGAGGAGCAGCGCCGCCGCCACCTGCTGGAGGCGCGCCGGGAGGTCGAGGAGGTGATCGCCCGGCTGGAGCGCGAGTATTCGGCCACGGCCGGGGTCGAGGCCGCTCGGATTGCCCGCAAGAGCCTGGAGGAGCGGATCAGCGAGCTGGGCGAGGCCGCCCGCCGCGAGGCTCTGAGCGGGGAGGAAGCCGCCCCGGCCCAGGAACGCGAGGGCGCGCCGCGGGTGGGCGAACCGGTGCGGATACCCGCGCTGGGCCTGGAAGGCGAGGTGGTGGAGGGGCCCGACAGCGGCGGCCGCTATGTGGTGCTGGTCGGCCGGGCGCGGATCACCATGCCGGGCGCGGACCTGGTGCCGCTCAAGAAGCGCGGTCGCGCGGCCCGGGCCCGGGTGAGCTACGACCTGTCTGGGGTGAGCGGGGCCGGCGGCGATGCGCCGCCGGCCGGTCGGCTCGACCTGCGGGGGATGCGCGCCGAGGAGGTGGAGCAGCAGTTGGACCGGTTCCTGAGCGAGGTGACCCTGGGCGCCCTGGAGGAGGTGGTGGTGGTCCACGGCAAGGGGACCGGGGCGTTGCGGGCCCGGGTGGCCGAGCTGCTCGCGGCCGACCGGCGGGTGGAATCCTTCCGGGCCGGAGCCTGGAACGAGGGCGGCACCGGGGCGACCATCGTCCGGATGCGCAAGGACTGAGCTCTCGCCCTGGGTGATTGACAAATAATCAATTCCGCAAGATATTAGCGGTGCGTCCCGAGCCGGGGTGCACCGGTTTTTTTTGTCCCGTTTCCAGCCCATCTTTCATCCGGCGGGCCACCCCGATGAGCGGGTTTTACCCCGATGATTTCATCGAGAAACTGCGCGACTCCACCGACCTGGTGGAGGTGATCGGCCAGTATGTCCAGCTCAGGAAGCGCGGGGCGAACTGGGTCGGCCTCTGCCCGTTCCATGCCGAGCGCACCGGCTCATTCACGGTCACTCCCTCCAAGGGTTTCTTCAAGTGTTTCGGCTGCGGCAAGGCCGGGGATGTCTATACTTTCCTGATGGAGCACCAGAACCTGGCCTTTTCTCAGGCGGTCGAGCTGCTGGCCGAGCGCCTGGGGGTGCCGGTGCCGCGGCTCAAGGAGGGACACCAGCAGGATGGCGAGCGCCAGAAACTATTCTACGCCAATCAGTTCGCCTGCGAGTTCTACCGCGACCTGCTGAAATCCGGCCAGTCCGGGGGACGTACGGCGCAGGAGTACCTGGAAAAGCGCGGGCTGCCCGTCGAGCTGGTGGAGCGGTTCGAGCTGGGCTGGGCCCCCGCCGGCTGGGACAGCCTGAAGAAAGCCGCCCTGGCTCACGGCCTGGATGAGGAGCTGCTGCTGGAGGTGGGCCTGCTGGCCCGCTCCGAGAACCGCGAGCACAGCTACGACCGTTTCCGGGAACGGGTGCTGATCCCGATCCGCGACTTGCAGGGCCGGGTGATCGCTTTCGGCGGGCGGGTGATCGGGCCCGGCGAGCCCAAGTACCTCAACTCACCCGAGACTCCGCTGTTCAAGAAAGGCGAGGTGCTGTTCGGGCTGGACCGCTCCCGGGGGCCGATCAGCCGGGAGGGACGGGCGCTGGTGGTGGAGGGCTACCTGGATTTCCTCAGCCTGTGGGCCCACGGGGTGGAGCAGGTGGTGGCCCCGCTGGGGACCGCCCTCACCGAGGGCCAGGCCCGGCTGCTGTCGCGCTACACCCGCGAGGTGGTGCTGCTCTACGATGCCGACACCGCCGGGCTCAAGGCCACGTTCCGCGGCGGGGATGAGCTGCTGGAGGCCGGCCTCACGGTCCGGGTGGCGACCCTGCCCCCGGGGCTGGACCCGGACGATTTCGTCCGCCGGGAGGGTCGCGAGGGGATGCTGAAACTGCTGCACGCCGCGCCGGACCTGCTGGACCGCAAAATGGAGATCCTTGCCAAGCGGCTGGACCTGTCGGTGGTGGCCGAGCGGGAGAAAGCCGCCGACAAGCTGCTGGAAAGTGTCGCCCGTTGCCGGGACCAACTGGTGGAGCGGCTCTACCTCCAGAAAGTGGCCGGGTTCATCGGCGTGCCGGAGAGCGTGCTCGAGTCGCGTCTGGCCGGGCTGCGCGGGCGAAGGCAGTCGCAGCAGGCGGCGGGACGGCGGAGCGAGGGGGGGGAGCAGACCCGGCCTTCCGGCGGCGGGCGACGGAGCCTGGACCGTTTCCACCGCGCCGAGCAGTTCCTGCTGGCGCTCTGCCTGCGCCACCCGGAGTTCATCGACCGGCTGCCCGGGCGCCTGGGCGACAGTCCGCTGGAGGATCGGGAGCACGCCGCGGTGTTCGAGGTGTTGCGGGAGGCCCGCGCCCATGGGGTCCGTCACCTGGCCGAGGCCCTCTACCAGCGCCTGCCCGAGCCGCTCTACCCGCTGGTGGCCCGGCTGATCGGGTTCGAGGAGCAGGCGCTGGAGCCGGCGGAGGCGGTGTTCGAGAACTGCTGGCGGCGCCTGCGGATCGAGCGCCTCTCCCGCCAGATCGCCGAGCTGCGGAGCCGTTTTCCCAGCACGGTGGACCCCGAGTACCATCGCTTGCAGAAACCGTTGCAGGATGAGCTGTCGCGGTTGAGGATCGACCTGCAGGGCGCAGATTTTTCAGGCCGTCCCGACTACCGTTGACAATTGCTTTTGGTCCACTTACATTAAGACGTCAAGTAAAAAATGGCAGACGTGTCAGTCAGTTTTTTACAAGGCATGCCACGGTTCACGGCTTTGGTGCGGGCGGCTGCGGGATTCCACCGGCAGACGGATCAAACGGCTTCAGGGACCGGCATGAAAGTATCGCTCACCACCCCCCAGTTTCACCGCTTGCGGATCGACGGGTTTCCTGTTTCCCATACCTTTCCAGTCGGAACACCAGCACAGCCCTCTGCCGGGATTGCGGGCGGCGGCCCAGTGTCGAACGGGCCCCGCGTCCGAAGGCGAATCCATCCTTAAGCCGGGTGAAAGCACATGAACCAGCCAGCAGCCCAGATCGAAGACGGAGACCAGCTCAAGGCGCAGCAGGAGGGAGAGGGTCGGGAGGAGGCGGAAGGCGTGGCGGAAGAGCAACACAGCCTCGCTACTCGCAACCGTCAGCGACGCCGCCTGCTCCGTCGCCGGAGCGAGGAGGTGCTGGGCTCGGTTTCGGATGACCCGGTTAAGCTCTACCTGCGCGAGATGGGCAAGGTGCCGCTGCTGGACCGCCGGGAGGAGACCGCCCTGGCGGAGGTGGTCGACCAGGGGCGGCGCAAGGTGAAGCTGGCGGTGCTCGACTGCCCGCACTCGTTCCGGATGCTGGTGGAAGCCCGCGAGCGCATCGAGGACGAGAGCCTGGCGATCGAGGATTTCATCGATGCCGACATGAGCGACTGGAAGGGCTGCTGGCTGGGCGAGCGGGAACGCCGGAAAATCCTGCGCCAGCTCGAGCATGCCGGCGAGCAGTTCGAGCGCCTGACCACCATGCGCGGCGGGCGTCCGGTCGGGGCGATCGAGGACCCGGAGCTGCTGGCGAAAATCGAGCAGGAGCTGACCGCGCTCAAGCGCCTGTTCATCCGGATGCCCCTCAACTACTCCCAGATCCAGCGCATGGCCGACTCGGTCGGCTTCATCACCGAGGAGCTGGAGGACCTGGCCCGGCGGCTGGTCTACCTGGACCGGGTGATCGAGCGGGTGCGGCTGCACGGGGCCCTGCCGGCCGCCAAGGTGCGCCAGTACCTGGCGCGCAAGGCCGGGATGGGCTATTTCGGCCAGGGTACCCTCGAGGACCTGCAGGCCTACCGCCAGGAGCTGGCCCAGCGCCTGGAACGGCTCGAGGGCGAGTACGGGATGGATCAGCGCGGCTTCCTGCGCCTGAAACGCCGGATCGAGAAGTATAACGATGCGGTCAGCCACGCCAAGCAGATGCTGGTCAAGGCCAATGTCCGGCTGGTGATCTCGGTCGCCAAGCGCTATGTCGGCCGCGGCCTGGAGTTCCTGGACCTGATCCAGGAGGGCAACAAGGGCCTGATGCGGGCCACCGAGAAGTTCAATTTCCGCAAGGGCTACAAGTTCAGCACCTACGCCACCTGGTGGATCCGCCAGGCGGTGACCCGGGCGATCGCCGAGCAGGCCCGGGTGATCCGGGTGCCGGTGCACATGATCGAGACCCTGAACAAGGTCAACCGCATCTCCTGGAAGATGGTCCAGGAGTTCGGCCATGAGCCCAAGCCCGAAGAGATCAGCGCCCGCCTGGGCCTGCCGGTGGAGAAGGTCCGGGAGGTGATGAAGATCAGCCAGGAAACCATCTCGCTCAACGATTTCATCAAGGACAACGATGAAAGTTCGCTGGGTGAGCTGATCGAGGACTCGCAGGCCGACTCCCCGGCCCGCAACGCCGCTTTCGCGATGCTGCGCGACCAGATCGCCAACGCCCTGAATACCCTGACCGACCGGGAGGAGAAGGTGATCCGGCTGCGCTTCGGGATCGACGATGGCTGCCCGCGCACGCTGGAGGAGGTCGGCGCGATCTTCAATGTCACCCGCGAGCGGGTGCGCCAGATCGAGGCCAAGGCCCTCACCAAGCTGCGCCACCCCAGCCGCAGCAACATCCTGCGCAAGTACATGTTCTTCTCCTGAGCCGGCTTGGGGTGAACACCCGCCGGCGGCGGCGGGATAAAAAGCAGCGGGGCAAGCCGAAAGAAGAGGGTTGACAGGGACAGTCGGGCCGCTTATCTTAGACATTCTTGAACGGGCTTCTCCGAGGGCTCATAGCTCAGTCGGTCAGAGCAGCGGACTCATAATCCGCCGGTCCCAGGTTCAAGTCCTGGTGAGCCCACCAAAAATCAGGAAAGCGTCGTGGGCGATTGGCTCAGCGGTTAGAGCGTCCGGTTCACATCCGGAAGATCACTGGTTCAAATCCAGTATCGCCCACCATAATTTTAAAATATCAGCCGATGGAACCCTTGAATCCCAAATCAGACCGAGACAAGACAGTTCCGGCTTCCCACCCAGAGAAGTGTACCGCCAGGGGGCGGTACACTTTTTCGTTTTAGCGGGTACTTTTTTGCAGTCTCAACTGTTCGAGTACGGCGGCAGGAGGAGATTAGATGGAAGAGATGCAGTGCCTGCTAAAACTCCAGGAGATCGACCTGCGGCTGAGGGATCTGAACGCGCAGCAGAAAGGGATCCCCCTGCAACTGCAGGAGCTCGACTGCAACCTCGCCGAGCTCACGACTCAGGTGGAGAACCGGGAGAAAGAGCTGAAGCAGCTCCGGGTCTCGTCCCGTGAGTTCGAGGGGCGGGTGGCGATGCTCGATGAGAGCGTCAAGCGCTACAAGGTGCAGATGGCGACGGTCAAGACCAACCGCGAGTACTCGGCGATCCTGACCGAGATCGAGGCGGTCCGCGGCGAGAAGGATCAGCTCGAGAACCGGCTGATCCAGGCCATGGAGCGCACCGAAACGCTCACCGGCGAGCTGGAAAAGGAACATCAACGCCACGAGCAGCAGCAGTTGGTCCGGGAGCAGAAGTGGACCGAGCTCCAGGCCCAGCAGCGCGAGCTCGCCGGCCAGATCGCGGTCGAGCAGGACCGGCGCGGCAAGCTGGCTCGCCAGGTCCGCCCGCCGGTGCTCACGCTCTATGAACGGATCATGGGCTCCCGGGTGGAACTGGCCGTAGTCCCTTTGCGCAGTGGTAGTTGCGGCGGATGCCACGGGATGATCCCGCTTCAGCGGGTCACCGACATCCGGAAAGGGCACCAGCTTCACACCTGCGATTTCTGCGGCAGAATCCTTTACTATCAGGATGCCGGGCAGTAGAATTCATTGGAGCCAGTGGAGAAGGCGGCCGCGGCCCGCGCCATCAGCGGGTCGAGGAAAGTCCGGACTCCGGAGAGCAGGATGCTGGATAACCTCCAGGCAGGGTGACCTGACGGAAAGTGCCACAGAAAACATACCGCCGTCCCGCGAGGGACGGTAAGGGTGAAAAGGTGCGGTAAGAGCGCACCGCCCGTCCGGCAACGGACGGGGCAGGGCAAACCCCATCCGGAGCAAGACCAAATAGGGGAGAAGAGGCTGCTCGCCTCGCCTGACTCCCGGGTAGGTCGCGCCAGAGCGGTCGGAGCGATCCGCCGCCCAGATGAATGGCCGCCGCTCCCGCTTTTGGCGGGAGAACAGAATCCGGCTTATTCTCCACTGGCTTCATTCTCGTTTTCGCGATGCGATTCATTCGGACCCTGAGCCTTCCGGAGTTCGGCCGATGCAGTACCGCTGGGTCAGTCCCACCGTCAAGTACAATCCCGAGCTGATCGAAGCCGGCAAGAGTCGGGGACTCCATCCTCTCGTCTGTCAGATCCTGGCCAACCGTGGCTTCAAGAGCTTTCCCGAGGTGGAGCGGTTTCTCGAGCCTTCCTTGCGCGACCTCTACGATCCGTTCCTGATGAAGGGGATGGAGCCGGCGGTGGACCGGGTGATCAGGGCCCTGCGGGAGCGGGAAAAGATCGTGATCTACGGCGATTACGACGTGGACGGGATCACCTCGATCTCGCTGATGGTCCGCTACCTGCGCCAGCTCGGCGGGGATGTCGGCTACTTCATCCCCCACCGCATGATCGAGGGCTACGGGATCTCGGAATCCGGCATCGACTCGGTGATCAATCGGATGGGGGCCCGCCTGATCGTCACGGTCGACTGCGGGATCACCGCGGTCAAGACCACCGAGTACGCCCGCAGCCGGGGCGTGGACATGATTGTCACCGACCACCACGAGCCGGGGCCCGAGCTGCCGGATGCGGTGGCGATCCTCAATCCGAAGCAGGAGGATGACCGCTACCCCGAGAAAGAGCTGGCCGGGATCGGCGTGGCCTTCAAGTTCTGCCAGGGCCTCAGCGAAAAGCTGGGGGTGGGCCAGCACCAGCTCAACGAGCACCTGGACCTGGTGGCGATCGGCTCGATCGCCGACATTGTCCCGCTGCTCGGTGAAAACCGGGTCTTCGCCAAGGTCGGGCTGGAGAAGCTCACTGTCAGCGAGAAGCCGGGAGTGCTGGCGCTGATCGACACCGCCGGCCTGGGCGGGCGCAAGCTCGACAGCTCGGATGTCGTGTTCGGGATGGCGCCGCGGATCAACGCGGTCGGCCGGATGGGGGATGCCGAGCGGGGAGTGCAGTTGTTCCTGGCCGAGGAGATGGCCGAGGCCCGCCAACTGGCCCTGGTGCTGGAGGAGGAGAACCGCTCCCGCCGGGAGGTCGATGCCCAGACCCTGCTCGAGGCCCGCCAGATGCTGCTGCACGAGATCGACCTCGACCAGCGCAAGGCGATCGTGCTCTATTCCGAGAACTGGCACCCCGGGGTGCTGGGGATTGTCGCCTCGCGGGTGGTGGAGGAGTATTACCGGCCGACAGTGCTGATCTCGTTCGACGACGAGGGGGAGGGCAAGGGCTCGGCCCGCTCGATCTCCAATTTTCATCTTTACGAGGCGCTCAACCAGTGCTCGGACTGCCTGGAGGTCTTCGGCGGACACAAGCACGCCGCCGGGCTGCAGTTGCGGCGGGAGCGGCTCGAGGAGTTCATCGAGCGCTTCGACCAGGTGGCCGCCGGGATGTTGCGGCCCGAGGACCTGGTGCCCGAGATCGCGGTGGACCTGGAGCTGGACCTGGCCCAGGCCGATGATTCCCTGCTGGCGGACATCGAGCGCTTCCGGCCGTACGGGCCGGGCAACCCCAAGCCGGTGCTGGTCTGCAGCGGGCTGTCGGTGGTCGGCTACCCGCGGATCGTCGGGAACAACCATCTCAAGATGCGGGTGCGCAAGGATGGCCGCCAGATCGATGTGATCGGCTTCGGTCTGGGCGACAAGCTCAAGGAAATCAACACGGCCCGGGAGAAGGTCAACATCGCCTTCGTGCTGGAGGAGAACATCTGGAACAATGTCCGCCAGCTCCAGGCTAACCTGAAGGACATCAAGGTCTCGATCTGATGCGCATCATCGCCGGTTCTTTCCGCGGCCGACGGCTCAAGACCCTGCCCGGGCGGTCGGTGCGCCCCACCGGCGACCGGATGAAAGCCTCGCTGTTCAGCGCCCTGGGCGAGTGCTGCCGGGGCGCCGCGGTGCTGGACCTGTTCGCCGGCAGCGGCGCTCTGGGGCTGGAAGCCTTGAGCCGCGGCGCCCGCCGGGCCACTTTTGTCGACCGCAGCCCCGCCTCGCTGGAGGTGCTGCGCGGGAACGCCGGAGCCCTGGGGCTGGGTGGCGAGGCCCGGCTGGTGCGGGCCGAGGCCATGGCTTTCCTGCGCCGCGAGCCCGAGCGCTACGATCTGGTGTTCGCCGATCCGCCATTCGCGGAGCACCCGGGGCGGGACCTGGTGGAGCTGTGGGCCGAGACGGCCATCCCCGGGGCATTGCTGGTGCTGGAGTATCCGGGCGGCGAGCCGCCGTGCGCGGGAGTAGCCGGAGTGGAGCTGGTCAAGACGGCCGCTTTCGGACGGAGCGCCTACTGCATCTGCCTGCGGGCGGAGAGGACGGAGACGACGTGAGGATCGGCATCTACCCGGGCACTTTCGACCCGATCACCCGTGGCCACCTGGACATCATCCGTCGCAGCGTGAAGCTGGTCGATCACCTGGTGATCGCGGTCGCCGCGCGCTCGCAGAAGAACCTGACCTTCGAGGCCGGGGAGCGGCTGCGGCTGATCCGCGAATCGCTGGAAGAAATGGGGCTGGAGCTGGAGGTCGAGGCGTTCGATGGGCTGCTGGTGGAGTATGCCCGGCAGAAAGGGGCGGACGTGATCTTCCGCGGCCTGCGCGCGGTCTCGGACTTCGAGTACGAGTTCCAGATGGCGCTGATGAACAAGAAGCTGGCCCCGGAGATCGAGGAGGTCTTCCTCACCCCGGACCAGCTCTACATCTATCTGAGCTCGAGCCTGGTGCGGGAAGTGGCGCGGATGGGCGGCGAGGTCTCGGAGTTTGTCACCCCCGCGGTGGAGCGGGCCCTGCGCCAGCGTTTCGGCTGGCCGGCCGCCGCCTCGCCCCGGCGGCTGGTCTAGAGCGTGTGATTCACTGCGAAGCCTGGCGCATGGGCAGTGGCCGCTGAAAAAGACCACACACCCCGTCGGCTGTCGCCGCCACCCCTCTGTTTAGAGGGGATTAACAGCCTGATTCCCAAACGCTTACGCCACTGCCGGGCCGAAGCGGGAACGATCCCCCTTAAAAAAGGGGGACACAGGGGGTTGTGTTTTTCCTGATTCCCGAGCCGGTCGCTCTGAGTTCATCACACGATCTAGCCCCGGCCGCCGCTGCCGGAATGGAACAGAAAGCCCTCCGGCAGGGTATCTGAATGTAGATCAGAGCGCTTTTTCTTGCTTTTTCCCCGGTGGACGCTTATGTTGTGGCTAGAGTGGGGGGTTCCCCACTCTTTTTTTTCAAAACAACCGGGACTCGGGGGCCGGATTCACGGCCTGAATCGGGTAGCGGGCGCAGCGCCGGAACGGCCTGGGACCGGGGGGAACCGCGACTTGAAGGGGATGGAGGAGAAGGTTTTCGCCCTGCTGGAGCCGCTGGTCGGCCTGGCGGGGTTCGAGCTGGCCTGGGTCGAGCTGGCCGGCAGCCCCCGGCGCTACATCCTGCGCCTGTTCATCGACCGGCAGGGCGGGGTGACAGTCGAGGATTGCGCGCTGATCAGCCGGCGAGTGGACCCGGCGCTCGAGGAGAGCAACCTGCTGGTGGGGCCATTCGTGCTGGAGGTGTCCTCCCCGGGGCTGGAGCGGCCGCTGCTCAAGGGCGCCGACTACGAGCGTTTTGCCGGCAGGCGCGCCAAGCTCAGGCTCAGCGGGCCGGTGGAGGGCCACCGCAGCTATGTCGGCACCCTGCGCGAGTTGCGCCGGGACAGCCGCGTGGCCCTGGAACTCGATGACGGCACCGTGGTGGAGATCCCCCTGGAGAAAATCCACAAGGCCCACCTGGTCTTCCAGTGGGAATGAGTCCCGGGAAGGGCCGAACGCGTACAGGAAACATCGATAACACCATCATCAAGATTTTCAGTTGAGGGAGCAAATGGTCAATCCAATTCTGGATGCCTTTTCGGAGATCGCCCGGGAAAAGAACATCGGCCGGGAAGAGCTGGTGCAGATGATCGAGGCCGGGCTGGTGGCGGCCGTCCGCAAGAAGTACGGCCCGGCTTGCCAGGTGGATGTCAAGATCGACCCGCTCAGCGCCCGGATCGACATCCGCGTGGGACGGGAAGTGGTCGATGAGGTCACCGACCCCGGCTGCCAGATCGCGCGGGCCGAGGCTCAGGAGTTCGAGCCCGGGATCGAGACCGGCCAGGTTTTCTGGAAACCGGTCCCGTTTGTCGACTTCGGCCGCAACGCGATCCAGGCCGCCAAGCAGGTGGTGATCCAGCGCATCCGCGAGGCCGAGCGCGACAAGATCCGCGCCGAGTACTCGGGCAAGATCGGCGATCTGCTCTCGGGCACGATCCAGCAGGTGGAGCGCGGCAACTACGTGGTCTTCCTCAATCGCCAGACCGAGGCGATCCTGCCGATGAAGGAAACCAACCGCAAGGATCACTTCAAGCAGGGCGATCCGATCCGCGCCAGCCTGATCGACATTCGGGAGACCACCAAGGGGCCGCAGCTGATCCTCAGCCGTACCCACGAGAGCTTCCTCAAGGCGCTGTTCCAGCTCGAGGTGCCGGAGGTCTACCAGGGGATCATCGAGATCAAGGGCGTGGTGCGCGAGCCGGGCAGCCGGTCCAAGGTTTCGGTGCGCTCCAACGATGACCACATCGACCCGGTCGGCGCCTGTGTCGGCCTCAAGGGCAGCCGGGTCCAGTCGGTGGTCAACGAGCTGGGCGGGGAGCGGATCGACATCATCCCTTACAGCGATGACCCGCAGGAATATGTCCGCGCCGCGCTCAACCCGGCCAAGATCTACCGGACCTCGATCAACCGCGAGGACCACCAGGTGACGGTGGTGATCGAGGAGGACCAGCTCTCGCTGGCGATCGGCAAGAACGGCCAGAACGTGCGCCTGGCCTCGATGCTCACCGGCTGGAAGATCGAGCTGATGCAGAAGAAGGACTTCCTGGCCCAGCGCGATGAGATCCTCACCGGCGTGTTCGGCGCATCCAAGGACTCCGCCGAGGGCGCCGCGAGCGGGATGGGGGAGCAGTCGCCGTTCGCCGCCCCGGTCAACCCCTTCGCCGCCAAGAGCAAGCCGAGCCCGGAACCCGCGGTCCCGGCCGGCCCTGCCCCGCCAGCAGAGGAAGAGTACGAGGACGAAGAGTACGAGGACGAGGATGATGAGGAGTACGAGGAGGAAGAGGACCAGCAGCCGGCCGCGGTAGAGGCTGCGCCACCCGCTCCGGTTGTCGAGGAGAAGCAGGTGACAGTGGAACCGGAGCAGGAAAAGGAGGCGGTGGAAGCGGTCGAGGAAGAGGAAGTCGAGGAGGAAGAGGAAGAAGAGGAGGAAGAGGCAGGGCCCAACGCCGTGGAGCCGATCGCCCCGGACACGCTGACCGAGGAACAGCGCGAGATTCTGGAAGACCTGCCGGTGGAGGATTTCCCGATCTCGCTGATCGAGTCCTTCCGGCCGGTGGTGCGCCAGCGGCTGGAGGATGCCGGCTACACCAGCTTCTACCGGTTGGTGCTGGCCAGCCATCAGGAACTGGCCAAGATCAGCGGTGTCGGCAAGCAGACCGCCAGCAAGATCAAGGAAGTGGTCGAGCTGCTGATCGATCATTATGAGGAGGAGGACGAGTAGCCTCCGGCCCGTGGTCCCGGGGGTGATTCTCCGGGCGGCGGCGAGCGGTGTTGATGGTAATTGTTTACAAAAGTTGATTAGGTAGCTATCTTATATAAATTGCCCGGCCCATTGCGGCCGGACGGGCTGGAACTTCGAATGCCGGTCCTGGCAGCGAACAAAGCTTAGTAAGGAGTACGTTTTGGCCGTTTACCGCGTGTACAAGGTAGCAAAAGAGTTCGATATTTCCAGCGAGGCCCTGGTCAAGCTTCTGGCAGATATGGGGAAGCCCGTTTCCAGCCACATGAGCACCATCGAGCAGGAAACCATCGAGCTGATTACCAGGAAGCTGGCCCAGGAAAAAGCCGTCCAGCGTGAGCAGATCGAGTCCAAGAAGATCAGGCAGGGACCGGTTCGGCCCGACCAGCGGCCCCGTCCCGCGGTGATTCGGCAGGCCGACGGGCGGGAAGATCTGGCCGGAGGGGATGTCGCCGCCGGACAGCGCAGCGGCGGCGCGATCAAGGAGCCGTTCCGTCCCAGGTACGGCGTTGGCGCGGCGCCCTCGCGTGGCCCGGGTGGGCCTTCACGTGGCCCGGGTGGGCCTTCGCGTGGCCCGGGTGGGCCCTCGCGTGGCCCGGGTGGGTTTTCGCGTGGCCCCGGGGGGCCCTCGCGTGGCCCGGGTGGGCCCTCGCGTGGCCCGGATGGGCCTTCGCGTGGCCCGGGTGGGCCCTCGCGTGGCCCGGGTGGGCCTTCGCGTGATGCGGGGCCTTCGCGTGGTCCGGTGCCTCCGCGTCATAAACGCCGTGGCGATGCCCCGGCCGGCCCGGGTCCCGCCGCCGGGGAAGGACCGCGTGCGGCTGGGGAGGGCGGCGGTTGGGGCAAGAAAAAGAAGAAGAAAAAGAAAGTCAGCCAGAAGGTTGTCGCTGAAAACATCCGCCGTACCCTGGCCAAGATCGATGCCGGGGTGAAAAAGAAAAAGCGCAGGAAAGGCACCGGCGGGGGTCCCGCCGCCGCCGCCGAGCCGGAGCAGGTGATCCGCAATACCGTCCGGGTGATGGAGTTTGTCTCCCTGGCCGAGCTCAGCGACCTGATCGAGGTGCCGGCCGGCAAGCTGGTCAGCACCTGCATCGAGCTGGGCCTGATGGTGACCATCAACCAGCGGCTCGACTTCGATACGATCAGCCTGATCTGCGAGGAGTTCGACTTCAAGCCGATCAAGGATGAGGAGTACGGGCACGAGATGCTGGAGGAGGCCGCCCGCGAGGAGTACGAGCGCTCGGGCGAGCATCAGCGCCGCGCCCCGATTGTCACCGTGATGGGCCATGTCGACCACGGCAAGACCACCCTGCTGGACCGTATCCGCAAGAGCAACATCATCGCCGGCGAGTCCGGCGGGATTACCCAGCACATCGGCGCCTATAAGGTGATGGTCAATGACGAGGCGGTGACGTTCCTGGACACCCCGGGCCACGAGGCTTTCACCTCGATGCGCGCCCGCGGCGCCCAGGTCACCGACATTGTCGTGCTGGTGGTGGCCGCGGACGACTCGGTCCAGCCCCAGACCCTCGAGGCGATCAACCACGCCCGGGCGGCCGGGGTGCCGATCATTGTCGCGATCAACAAGATCGACCTGCCCGGCGCCAACATCATGCGGGTCAAGCAGGAGCTGGCCAACCACGGCCTGCTGATCGAGGAATACGGCGGCAAGGTGCTCTGCGCCGAAATCAGCGCCAAGAAGAGCCTGAATGTCGAGCACCTGCTGGAGCTGATCCTGCTCCAGGCCGAGATGATGGAACTGACCGCCCCGTTCGAGGGCTCGGCCCAGGGGGTGGTGATCGAATCCCGGCTGGACAAGGGGATGGGCCCGATGGCCACGGTGCTGCTGACCGCCGGCACGCTGAAAGTCGGCGCGCCGTTTGTCTGCGGCCTGGTCAGCGGCCGGGTGCGGGCGATGCGCAACGAGCGCGGGGAGGCGATCGGCCAGGAAGGGCCGGCCTCGCCGGTCCAGATTGTCGGATTCGATGGGGTTCCGCAGGCCGGCGACACCTTCCATGAGGTCAAGGAGGAGCGCGAGGCCAAGGACATCTCCAACATCCGCCAGCGCCTGAAGCGGGAGCAGGATTTCTCGCGCCATCACAAGCTGACCCTGAACCAGCTCTTTTCTCGGATCGAGGCCGGCGAGGTCCATACCCTGAACCTGATTATCAAGGGCGATGTGGACGGCTCGGTGGAGGCGCTCTCCGACTCGCTGCAGAAGCAGTCGACCGAAGAGGTCAAGGTGGAGGTGATCCACCGCGGCGTGGGCGCGATCACCGAGAACGACGTGATTCTGGCCTCGGCCAGCCAGGCGATCATCATCGGCTTCCACGTCCGGCCCGATGTCAAGGCCCGTGAGGTGGCCCAGCGCGAGGGCGTGGACATCCGGCTCTACCGGGTGATCTACGAGGCGGTGGATGATGTGCGCAAGGCGATGGAGGGCATGCTCTCGGCCGAGGAGCGGGAAGTGGTCCAGGGCAGCCTGGTGGTGCGCCAGATCTACCGCATCTCCAAGATCGGCATCATCGCCGGCTGCTTTGTCACCGAGGGCAAGATCAACCGCAACCACAAGGCCCGTCTGGTGCGCGACGGGGTGGTGGTCTGGGAGGGCAGCTTCGCCAGCCTCAAGCGCTTCAAGGAGGACGTGCGCGAGGTCGCCAACGGCTACGAGTGCGGAGTGCGCCTGGAGAATTTCGCCGACATGAAGGTGAGCGATGTGATCGAGACCTTCACCGTGGAAGAGGTCAAGCGCCAGTTGACCGGCTCGGGCAACTGAGGCCGGAAGGGCTGTGACGATGGTGATCGGGGTGTGCACGTTCGAACTCTACCTGGCCGGGGTGCAGTCGCTGAAGATGAAGCGGGGAATCCTCGCCCGGCTCAGGACCAAGGTGGTGAACAAATTCAACGTCTCTTTCGCCGAGGTGTCCCAGCTCGACAGCTGGCAGCGCTCCACGGTCGCCGTGGCGATCGTCTCCAACGAGCAGCGCTTCTGCAACCAGGTGCTTTCCAAGATCTCCGAGCTGGTGGCCTCCAACGGCGAGACGACGCTGATCGACCAGAAGATGTTCTTTCTGTAATGCCGAACTTCTCATATAAAAGAAGCGACCGGGTGGCCCAGCTCCTGCAGCGCGAGATCGGTAACGTGCTGCAGTTCGAGGTTCAGGACCCCCGGCTGAGTTTCGTCACGGTCACCGGGGTGCGGGTCGCCGACGACCTGAAGGATGCCACGGTCTTTGTCACCGTGCCGGGCGAGGGCGGACTCAAGGAAAAGGAGCGGGCGCTGCGGAGCCTGGAGCGCGCCGTCAGCCATATCCGTACCGGCCTGGCCCGCCGCTGCTACCTGAAGTTCGTGCCACGGCTGATCTTCCGGCTGGACAACACCCTGGCGAACGCCTCGCGCATCGAGCAGATCATCGCTGACTTGCACTTAGGGGAGTCGCCTGGTCCGGAGGAGGAGCGGGGTGGGGACGAGGCGGAGCGGGAAGAATGAGCGACCGGGGGGCGGAGGATGCGGCCCGGGCGATCGGCGGAGTGCTGCCGGTCGACAAGCCGTTGGGACCCACCAGCCATGACGTGGTCGACCGGGTGCGCCGGCTGTTCGGCCTGCGGAAGGTCGGCCATACCGGCACGCTGGATCCGCAGGCCTCGGGCCTGCTGGTGCTGTGCCTGGGCGGGGCCACCCGTTTCGCCCGCTACCTGACCGGCCAGGACAAGCATTATCGGGCGCGGATCAGGCTGGGCGAGGCTACCGCGACCGATGACCGCGAGGGCGAGGTCATCCGCCGTTATGCGGGCGACCTGGCGGCCCTGGTGAGCGCGGAGCGTCTGGAATCCGCCCTGGCGCGTTTTACCGGCGAGTTCGATCAGCTCCCGCCGGCTTACAGCGCCAAGAAGGTACAGGGAATGCCGGCCTATCGAACGGCCCGGCGCGGGGAAATTCCGTGCTTAAGCCCGGTGCGGGTCAGGATCGGCTCGCTCCGGCTCGTGTCGTTTGAGTTGCCGGAGCTGGAACTGGAGGTGGGGTGCTCGGCGGGGACCTATGTGCGGTCACTGGCTCGGGACCTGGGGGAGGAACTGGGGTGCCACGGCTATCTGGCCGGGCTGGTTCGCACGCGGGTCGGGGCGTTCACCCTGGAGGAGAGTTGCAGCCTGGAGCGCCTGGAGTCCCTCGGGAGCGAGGAGCGCTGGCGGGCGCACGTGCTTCCGGTGGAGCGGGCGTTGTCCGTCCTGCCGGCGGTGGTACTGTCGGATGAGGCGGTGAAGTCGATCTGGTTCGGCCGGAGCGTCGAGACCGGGGATGGCCGGGTGGAAGCGGGCGAGGGACAGTTTCCGCCGGCATCTTGCGAAGTGCGGATGCACGACCGGCAGGGGCGTTTCCTGGGAGTGGGCCGGCTCGATCCCGGCGACAACGGAGCGGCCGGGCTGCTGCAGCCCCGACGCCTGCTGGCCGAGGCCTTCGCGGGCGAGTGAATCTTCCGGCCGCGGGCCGATGACGAGTGCTATGGAACCGGTGCTGAGGCAAGAGAACAGGCTGCCGGGACGGATCGGGACCGCGGTGACTGTCGGCACTTTCGATGGGGTGCACCGCGGACATCTCGAGATCCTGAACCGGCTGAGGGAGACCGCCCACCGCAAGGGATTGCATTCGCTGGTGGTGACTTTCGAGTCCCATCCCTCGAACCTGTTCCGCCCGAACGAGCGGGTGCCGCTGCTCACCGGCAGCCCGAAAAAGCTGCGGCTGCTGGCCGAGCTGGGAGTGGACCTGGTCGCCATGCTCCGTTTCGACCGGGCGCTGGCCGCGACCCCGCCGGAAACTTTCGTGCGGGACTACCTGCTGGGCCGCTGGCACATGGAGGCCCTGGTGATGGGCTGGGACCACGCCATCGGCAAGGACCGGGCCGGGGGCGAGCGGCTGCTGGACGAGCTGTCGGGCCGCTGGAATTTCGAGCTGGTACGGGTGCCGCCGGTGCTGGTGGGCGGCGAGCCGGTCTCCAGCTCGCGGATCAGGGAGACCGTGACCGCCGGCAGGCTGCGGCAGGCCGCCGAGCTGCTGGGGCGCTTCTACTCCTTCAGCGGCCGGGTGGTGGCCGGGGCCGGACGGGGACGGCAACTGGGTTGCCCGACCGCGAACCTGGAGCCGCTGAACCCGGACAAGCTGCTGTTCCCGGAAGGGATCTACGCCGCGCTGGCGGACCTGGACGGCTGCCTGCTGGGCGGGGCGCTGCACCACGGGCCCCGGCCGACTTTCGCTGAGGCGGCGCCGACCCTGGAACTCAACCTGTTCGACTTCGAGGGTGACCTCTATGGCCGCCGGATCGAGGTTTATGTCATAGATCGCCTCCGCCCGATCCGCTCCTTCGCTTCCGCCGCCGAGTTGGCGGCGCAGATGGAGCAGGATGTCCGGCGGGCGCGGCAGTTGTTATCCGGACTTGGCAAGACTGCTGACCAGCTTGGAGCGGAGTTCAAACTGCAGAGCCGTCACGGCTGAAATAACATTAGGAGGACACAGTACATGAGCATCACGCAGGAGAAGAAAAGCGAGCTGATCGATAGTTTCCGGGTGCATGAGGGGGATGTCGGGTCGGCCCAGGTCCAGATCGCGCTGCTGACCGAGCGGATTCAGAACCTGACCGGTCACTTCCGGACCCACGCCAAGGACCATCACTCCCGTCGCGGACTGCTGCAAATGGTGAGTCGGCGCAAGCGGCTGCTGGGCTACCTGCGCAAGACGGATTTCGGGAGCTACAAGAGCATGCTCGATCGGTTGGGGCTGAGAAAGTAGCAGTCGTTTCGCCAAACCGGTTGTCTGCAGCGGGCCCCCGGGGAGGCGGCTGCCGATGGATTTTCCGGACCTTTCGATGGGCAGCCGCTTGTGCGTATCCGGTCCGGCCTCACTTTCAGATGATTGGGTTTTCTAATTCAGTGGAAGGCATCTTATGGTACATAAATTCGAAAAGACTATCGGCGGCAGGACCATGTCGATCACGACCGGCCACATGGCCAAGCAGGCCCACGGCAGCGCGGTGGTGCGCTACGGCGACACCATGGTGCTGGCGGCGGTGGTCGAGAGCAAGACTCCCAAGGAGGGTGTGGACTTTCTGCCCCTGTTCGTCGACTACCGGGAGCGCGCCTACGCCGGCGGCAAGATTCCCGGCGGCTTCTTCAAGCGCGAGGGCCGTCCCTCCGACCGGGAGGTGCTGTCCGCCCGGCTGATCGACCGGCCGATCCGTCCGCTGCTGCCCGATGACTACCGTCACGACATGATGGTGATGATCACCGTGCTCAGCGCGGACCAGGAGAACCCGGCCGATCTGCTCGGCCTGATCGGCGCCTCCGCCGCGATGGGGATGAGCCAGATCCCGCTGCAGGAGCTGGTGGCCGCGGTGCGGGTCGGTTACATCGATGAGCGGTTCGTGACCAACCCGACTTTCGCCCAGCTCGAGCAAAGCCGACTGGACCTGGTGGTGGCCGGTACCCGCGAGGCGATCGTGATGGTCGAGGGCGGGGCTCAGGAGCTGCCGCCCGACCTGCTGCTCGGGGCGCTCAAGTTCGCCCAGGAGCAGATTCGGGAGATCCTGGAGCTGATCGAGCAAATCGTCAAGGCGGCCGGGGTTCCCAAGCGCGTGCACGTCTCGAAGGAGCTGGATTCCGCGGTGGTGGGGGCGGTCGAGCGGCGGGCGGGCGCCGGGCTGGATCGGGTGCTGCGCATCGCCGACAAGCAGGAGCGCCAGGACGCTTTCGATGAGCTGATGGGTGAGACCGTGGCGGCCCTGGGGCCGGAGTTCCCCGATTATCCCGAGCAGGTCGCCAAGGCCCTGGACCAGCTCGAAAAACAGAAGATGCGCGAGATGGTCCTGCGCGAAAAGCGCCGGGTGGATGGGCGTAAGCTGGATGAGATCCGGCAGATCACCTGCGAGCTGGAAATCCTGCCCCGGGTCCACGGCTCGGCGCTGTTTACCCGCGGCCAGACCCAGGCCCTGGTTTCGGTCACGCTCGGCACCAGCATGGACAGCAGGTGATCGACGGGATCGAGCAGGCGGAGTTCCGCAAGACCTTCATGCTACACTACAACTTCCCCTCGTTCAGCGTGGGTGAGGTCCGGATTCCCCGCGGCCCCGGCCGCCGGGAAATCGGCCATGGCAACCTGGCCGAGCGCGCCCTCAAGGCCGTCCTCCCGCCGAATGGGGAGTTCCCGTACATGATCCGCCTGGTCTCCGACATCCTGGAGTCCAACGGGTCGAGCTCGATGGCCACGGTCTGCGGCGGTTCGCTGGCGATGATGGATGCCGGCGTGCCGATCACCAAGCCGGTGGCCGGGATCGCGATGGGCCTGATCCACGAGCAGGGGCTTGGCCACGCCGTGCTCACCGACATCCTGGGAGCCGAGGATCACCTCGGTGACATGGACTTCAAGGTGGCCGGCACGGTGGATGGGATCACCGCCTTCCAGCTCGACAGCAAGATCGGCGGCATCCCGTTCGAGGTGCTGGAGCAGGCGGTCGAGCAGGCCGGCATCGGCTACAAGCACATCCTGCGGATCATGGAGCAGGCGATCCAGCGGCCACGGGCCGAGATCAGCCCGTACGCCCCGCGGATCATCACCATCAAGATCCACCCGGACAAGATCCGTGAGGTGATCGGCCCCGGCGGCAAGGTGATCCGCAAGATCACCGAGGAGACCGGGACCAAGATCGAGATCGAGGACGACGGGACGATCATGATCGCCTCGGCCGACCTGGAAGCCTGCAATGCCGCGGTGCGCCGGATTCAGGACATCGCCGCCGAGCCGGAAGTGGGCCGGATCTACGACTCCGAGGTCAAGACGGTCACCGCCTTCGGCGCGTTTGTCGAGTTCCTCCCCGGCCGCGAGGGTCTGGTGCACATCTCGGAGCTGGAGCGCGAGCGGGTCAAGGACATCGAAAAGGTGGTCAAGGTCGGCGACCGCTTCAAGGTCAAGCTGATCGGCATCGACAAGCAGAACCGGGTCAAGCTCTCCAAGGTCGCGGCGATGGACGAGCTCGAGGGCCGTACGACCGAGCAGCCCGCTTCCAGGAGTTAGGGTGAAAGAACGGCGGATGCAGGAAAACGTCCACCGGGTGGTGGAAGAAAACGGGATGCGGATCGTGCTCGAACGCATCCCGCACGTCCGGTCGTGCTCGATCGGGGTCTGGGTGGCCCGCGGCGGTCGCCATGAACTGCCCGGGAAAGTGGGGATCAGCCACTTTCTCGAACACATGGTGTTCAAGGGCACGGAGCGGCGCAACGCCAAGGAGATCGCCTCCTCGATCGAGTCGGTGGGCGGCAACCTGGATGCTTTCACCAGCCGCGAGTATACCTGTTTCCACGCCAAGGTGCTGGACGAGTACATCGAGCTGGCGGTGGACGTACTGAGCGACCTGCTCGACACGCCCACCATGACCGAGGAGAACATCGAGCGGGAAAAGCAGGTCGTCTACGAGGAAATCCGCAACATGGAGGACACTCCGGACGACCTGATCCACCAGCTCTACTCCGAGGCGATCTGGGATGGCGGTCCGCTGGGCTACCCGTTGCTGGGTAACTACGAGACCGTCGAGGGCCTGAACCGCCAGGAACTGCTCGACTTCCTGCACCGCCAGTACATCGCTCCCCACGTGGTGATCGCCGCGGCGGGCAACCTCGAGTTCGAGCCGATGCTCGAACTGGTGCGGGAGAAGTTCGATTTCCTGGCCCGGCGCGCCAATGGTCATCCGGCGGCGGTAGAGGAGACGGTCCCGCACTCATCGGCCGAAACCACGCCGGTGCTGCGGCATTTCGACCGTGACTGCCAGCAGACCCACCTCTGCCTGGGGACGATCAGCTTCGCCAACCGCGATCCGCGCCGCTACAGCCTGCTGCTGCTGAGCAACATTGTCGGCGGCGGGATGAGTTCCCGGCTCTTTCAGCGGGTGCGGGAGGAAGAGGCCCTGGCCTACGTGGTCTACAGCTTCCAGCAGTTCTACGTGGACACGGGGCTGTTCGGGGTCTATCTCGGGGTGGAGCCGAAACGCAGCGAGAAAGCGGTGCGGGTGATCGAGGAAGAGTACGCCCGGCTGCTGCGCGAGGGGGTGTGCGAGGAGGAGCTGGCTCACGCCAAGAACCAGCTCAAGGGCCAGTTGCTGCTGGGGCTGGAGAGCACCACCACCCGAATGTTCCGCCTGGCCAATTTCGAGATCAACGGCCTGGGCTACCAGAAGGTGGACGAGGTGATCGCCAGGATCGAGGCGGTGACCACGGTCGATGTGCTGGAGGTGGCCGGGAAAGTGCTGGACCCGGCGCTGGTCAGCCGGATTTCGCTCGGGCCGGACAGCAAAAAGAAAAAATAACCCCGGATCGGGCGGTCTGCCCGGCACGGATCGCCCCGGGATACCTCGTGTCCCGGGGCTTTTTGTTCCCGGGTGCGCGGGTTGAGCCCTGGTGGCTGTTCGAGATCGTGTCAAACCGGGAAAAGATGTTGTCTGGTAAGGAGCCTTGAGGATGAGCGGGTCGAAGCCATATCGCCAGCGGGTGCTGGGCCAGCATTTCCTGGCCGCGCCGGAGCTTGCCGGGCGGATTGTCGCGGCGCTGGGGCCGCTGGAGGGAGCCCATGTGCTGGAGATCGGCGGGGGGACCGGGGCGCTGACCTTCAGTCTCGCGGAACAGGCTTCCGCCCTGACCGTGGTCGAGATCGACCGGGTGTTGGCCGCCTCCCTCGAGAATCGCCTGCGCCCCTGGCCCCAGGCCCGGGTGCTGCGCGAGAGCATCCTGGACTTCGACTTCCCGGCCTGGGCCGAGGGAGCCGCCCCGTTGCGGCCGGTGGTGGCCGGCAACATCCCGTACTCGATCACCAACGCCCTGCTGCACCAGCTGCTGGCGGCCCACGCCCGGTTGGGGACTGTCGTGCTGATGCTCCAGGAGGAAGTGGCCCGCAAGCTGACCGCCCCGGCCGGGAGCAAGCCCTATGGGATGCTGACCGCCCTGGCCGCCTACCATGCCGCTCCCGAGTATCTTTTTCCGGTCGGCCGGAAAAACTTCCGCCCTCCGCCGGCGGTGGACTCGGCGGTGATCCGGCTGGATTTCGCCCGGCCCCTGTCGGAGCGGGCCGCGGATGAGAAGTTTTTCGCCCAGTTGGTGCGGCGGCTGTTCCTGGACCGCCGTAAGCAGGTGCAGAAGATCCTGCGCTCGGACCCGCGGTTCGGGCTGGCGGCGGAGGACCTGGAGGGTCTGGCCGGAAGGCTGGGGCTGGAGCTGTCCCGCCGGCCGGAGGAGCTGCCGCCCGCGATGCTGGTCCGGCTGGCGGACGGCCTGCAGGAACTGCTCCGCGGCAGGACGGATTGAAGAAGGTTGGTATGCTTCTTGCCAAGACTTCTTGGCGGGCAGTACCGTCCCGGCGCAGGGACGGCGGATCAATTCAGCCTTCGGGCCAACCTTCGGGGTGGGCATGAGCGATACCACGCAGCGGCCGCGCATCAAGAAGCTCGAGCTGGAGCAGTTCGATGCCGGCGGGGATTCCAGGAAGCAGATCGACCTCAAGCAGCTCAACGATGTCTACCTGGATATGCGGGCCGAGTTGGGCCGCGCCAGGGTCTCGATCCGGGACATCCTTTCCTGGAAGAAGGAGACGATTGTCACCCTGAACAAGCTGGCGGGCGAGAACGTGGACATCTTCGTCCATGGCGTGCGCTTCGCCAGCGGCGAGGTGCTGGTGGTGGAGGACAATTTCGCCGTCCGCCTGACCGAGCTGCTGAGCTACATCGAACGGGTCAAGCTGGGGCTGCGGGCCTCGGAATGACGACGGTTTCCGCCATCGGAGGGTTATGGGTCCCGAGTTGAAAAACCTGCTGATCACCTTGCCCCTGCTGGCGATCATGCTGGGACTGCTGTTCTGGCTGGCCCGCTCCCTGGTCACGGGGCCGGGCGGGCGCAGAGGAGGCCGGGGCCAGGACCGGCTCGAGGCCGCCGGCTATGAGCCGATCCAGCACATCCGCCGCAAGGAATTCGCGGTGATGGCCCTGGGGGGCCTGGCGATCGTGCTCTGCCTGGGGATCATGGGCCTGCTGGTCTACTGGCTGGTCACCGCGGAACTGGGGGATGGCCGCGAGACCTCCCGGCTGCTCGAGCTGCTGCTGATGTTCCTGCCGGCCATGGTCATGCTCGGGTTGGTGATCGCCGCCTCCCGCCGTTACCTGCGGATGCAGCAGACCACCCTGGAGGAGTTCCGGGTGTTCAAGGCCCGCCGGGACAAGGCGATCGGCGAGTACCGCGAGAAGCGCCGCGGCAGCGCGACCGCGACTGTCGAGACCAAGAAGAAGCAGCCCAACCGCCGCGAGCGCAACAAAGCCCCGAAATCCCACAAGCCCAAATCTTCCTGAAGCCGACCCCTCGCAGCCGCTGCCGCCCTTCTTCTTGGCGGTCAGGCCAGATGAATACACCCTCCGTCCAATGTTGCGGGTACGGCACATTCGATTGACGCCCCCCTGGCAACTGAAGCTGCCATCCCCCCTCCAGGGGGGAAGTTACAGTCTGCGCCCGGCCAGTTGCCGGAATTTAGCGGGCGAAGCGAGCCCAGTCCCCCCTGGAGGGGGGTGGCCCCGCTGCCGGCGGGGCCGGGGGGTGTCAATCTGAGGTGCCATGGCAATGCCAGCCCAATCAAAAGCCCTGGCCGGGAGCCGGCGATTGTCCGCGCCGGTCCCCTGACAGGGCTTTGATCTGACATCGACTAGCGGTGCGGCTCAGCGCTTGAGCTTGGCGATGTTCTCCTGCACCTCGCGGGCCGAGGCCCGGAGCGCGGTGAGCTCCTCTGTCGACAGCTCCAGCTCGAGCACTTCCTCCACCCCGCCCCGGCCGAGCACCGCCGGCACGCCCACGTAGACATCGTCCAGGCCGTACTGGCCCTGCAGCAGGCAGGAGCAGGGCAGCAGGCGCCGGTTGTCCCTGACCACCGCCTCGACCATCTCCGCGGCGGCGGCCGCCGGGGCATAGAAGGCGCTGCCGGTCTTGAGGTGGCGCACGATTTCCGCCCCGCCATCCCGGGTGCGCTGGATCAGCCGCTCCAGGGTCGGGCCGTCCATCAGCTCGGTCAGCGGCACCCCGGAGACCGTCGTGTAGCGGGTCAGCGGGACCATCGAGTCGCCGTGGCCGCCCAGCACCATCGCCTGGATGTCCCGCACCGAGACCCCCAGCTCCAGGGCGATGAAGGAGCGGAACCGGGCAGTGTCCAGCACCCCGGCCATCCCGAACACTTTTCGCGGCTCGAAGCCGGTCACCTCGCGCGCCACCCAGGTCATCACATCCAGCGGGTTGGAGACCACGATCACGATCGCTTCCGGGCTGGTGCGGCGGATGTTTTCGCACACCTGGCGGACGATCCCGGCATTGAGCTCCAGCAGGTCATCCCGGCTCATGCCCGGCTTGCGGGGCAGCCCGGCGGTCACCACCACGATCCGGCTGCCGGCGGTGTCATCGTAATTGCTGGTCCCGGTGCAACGGGTGTCGAATCCTTTGATCGGCGCCGATTCCCACAGGTCCAGGGCCTTGCCCTGGGGCACTCCCTCGACAATGTCCAGCAGCACGATCTCGCTGGCCAGGTCGCGCTCGGCCAGGTTGGCCGCGGTGGTCGCGCCGACATGGCCCGCCCCGATCACCGTGATCTTCATGCCTTCCCTCCTCAAACCATGGTAGCAATAAAAATAACTTCCCACTCCGGGTGCAAGTTAGGCACCGGAGCCGGATTGCGCAAGGCTTTGTAGCGTTCGGGCGGGATGGATCGGCGGAAACGAAGGGCGGGAGCGCGCCCTCAGATGACCTTGCCCCAGGGGTAGTTCTTCTCGAACGCCTCGGCGAAATCGTAGACGTCGCAGAAGTCTTCCCGGTTGTCGGACTCGGTCTTGGTGAGCTGACGGGCCGCGATCAGGTTGAAGACGATATCCCCGAAGTCCCGGGTGCTGCGGATGCCCCAGTACTCGAGCACGGTGCGCGCCAGTGGGCCGTAAAGCTCGATCGCGTGGTTGCGGCAGCCCTGGCTCAGCTCGCGACCGCTCACATGGCGGGCCACATCCATGCTCTCGATCAGCGCGCGCAGGGAATCGAGCATGAAGACATAAGCTTCCTTGGAGAAGCGGACGTCTTTCTCCAGGATCTCGTCGAGGAAATCGTACCTTTCAGGAATCTCCCACATAAGCGCTTCTTTTCGAAGGGGTTGGAGGCGGGAACTGCAAAAACACGCTCTCAAAATAGGGCCGATGCTCCATTCTGTCAATGCCTTTTACATCGAAACTTACAGATTTTTCGCGGAAAAAATCAGCTCTCGCCGCCGATTCCCGTCACCCGGCTTTCCACCGGACAGAGCACCTGTTCGAGCGCCTGCTCCACCCCATCGGCGAACACGAATTCCAATTCCCGCGCGGCCTCCGCGGGCAGGTGCAGCAGGTCCTTGCGGTTGTCCCGGGGCAGGATCACCCGCCGGATGCCCGCCCGGTGCGCGGCCAGGATTTTTTCCCGGACCCCGCCCACCGGCAGCACTCTTCCGCGCAGGGTGATCTCGCCGGTCATCGCCGTGTCGTGGCGCACCGGCCTGCCGCTGAGCAGGCTGGCCAGGGCGGCGGCCATCGCCAGCCCGGCCGAGGGGCCATCCTTGGGCGTGGCCCCGGAGGGCACGTGCAGGTGGATGCCGCGCTGCAGCGCCTCGCGCCCCAGCCCGTAGCGCTCGCGGTTGGCGCTCAGGTAACTCAGCGCCGCCAGCGCCGACTCCTTCATCACCTCGCCGAGCTGGCCGGTGAGCTCGAGCCCCGGGCGCTCCCCGGTCAGCAGCGCTTCCACGAACAGGATTTCCCCGCCGCAGGCGGTCCAGGCCAGCCCGGTGGCCACCCCGACCTCGGGGGACTGCCCGGCGCTTTCCGGCAGGTAGCGGGCCGGTCCCAGGTAGCTCTCCAGCTCATCGGTGGTCACCCGCGCCCCGGAGCCGCCCTCCTCCAGCAGCCGCAGCGCGGTCACCCGGGCGATTGTGGCCAGCTCGCGCCCGAGCTCGCGCACCCCGGACTCGCGGGTGTAGCGGGCGATCATGGCGGCCAGGGCCTCGTCCGGCAGCTCGAGCTGGTCCGCGGACAGCCCGTGCTCCTCCAGTTGGCGGGGCAGCAGGTGACGGCGGGCGATCTGCAGCTTCTCGCCCGGGGTGTAGCCGCTCAGCTCGATCCGCTCCAGCCGGTCGCGCAAGGCGGCCGGGATCTGGTGGAACAGGTTGGCGGTGGCGATGAAGAACACCTGCGAGAGATCGAAACCGATCTCCAGGTAATGGTCGGAGAAAGCGCCGTTCTGGGCGGGGTCCAGCACCTCGAGCAGGGCGTTGGCCGGATCGGAGCGCGAGGCCTCGGCGCCGAGCTTGTCCAGCTCGTCCAGCATCACCACCGGGTTATTGACTCCCAGCCGGCGCAGCAGCTGGAGCAGCCGGCCCGGCATCGCGCCGATGTAGGTGCGGCGGTGGCCGCGGATTTCGGCCTCATCGCGCACTCCGCCCAGGGAGAGGCGGCCGAACTCGCGCCCCAGCGCCCGGGCGATTGACTTGCCCAGCGAGGTCTTGCCCACCCCGGGGGGGCCGACCAGGCACAGCAACGGGCCCCGGCTGTCGGCCTTGAGAGCGCGCACCGCCAGGTACTGGATGATCCGCTCCTTGACCTCCTCCAGCCCGCAGTGATCCTCATCCAGCACCTGCCTGGCCCGGCGGATTTCCAGCCGGTCCGGGCTGCGCCGCTGCCAGGGCAGATGCGCCAGCCAGTCCAGGTAGGTGCGGCAGAGCTGGTACTCGCCGGAGGAGGAGGGCAGGCGGCCCAGCCGTTCCAGCTCGCGGCGGGCGGCTTCCTGCGCCTCGGGCGGGAGCCCCGCCTCCCGGATCGTGCGGGAGAGCTCATCCAGCTCGCCGTCGCGGGGGTCCTCATCCCCCAGCTCACGCTGGATCACCCGCAGCTGCTCGCGCAGGTAGTACTCCCGCTGCTCCCGGTCGAGCTGGCTGCGGACCTTGGACTGAATCTGCCGTCCCAGCTCGATCAGGTTCTTCTCCCGCACCATGATCTCGATCAGCTGGCGGGCCCGGTCCAGCGGCCGGCAGGCCAGCAGCAGTTGCCGCTTTTCCTCCAGGGGCAGCTCCAGGTTCGCGGCGATGAAATCGGTCAGCTCGGAGGTGGAGCCCACCGCCTCGGAAGCGGCGGCCAGGTCCTCGGACAGGGCGGGGCTGAGCTCGATCAGCTCGTGGAACAGCAGCAGCAGGGTCTGGTGGAGACTTTCGCCCTGGGCTTCCGGGGCATGCTGATCCTCCGCCGGAGCTTGCGGGCGGCAGAGTCGGCAGCCCGGCCCCGTTTCCAGGGCTCCGAGCCGGACCCGCTCCAGTCCTTGGATCAGCAGGCGCACCGAGCCATCTTTCATTCGCATCAGCCGGAGCACTCTTCCCAGGGTGCCCAGCGGCAGGAAGCCCTCCGGGTTGTCCCCGTCGCGGCCGGGGCAGGCCAGCACCACCAGCCTTCCGGCGGGCGGAAGCTGTTCCAGCCGGGCCGTCAGCTCGCCATCCGGGATCGCGATCGGCAGGACCACCCGGGGGAAAACCACCCGGTCCTCGAGCGGCAGCAGGGGCAACGGAATGGTGAAATGATCTTCATCCAGGGCAGCGGTGCGGGAGGGATGGGTGCCGGGCCTCATGCAGCGGAATCCTTGGGCGAGCGGGTGGACCACCTCAGGGAAACACCGGTCGCGGGCCCAGGCGGAGCAGTTCCACCCGGCCCGCGGTGGCCTCGGCCAGTTCCCGCAGGAACGCCTCGGCCCGACTGGAGGCTACTGCAATATCCAGGCCGACCCGCTGCTGGAAACGGCGCGCGGTAACCATTGCCGGACAGGCTTCCGCCAGATGAGTGATGATCCCGGTCAGGGCGTAATCGAACTCCAGGGAAAATTCTTCCGCCCGCATCCCGCTCCGGCGGGGAGCGATGGCCAGGGCCTCCCGGGCCGCCCCGGCATAGGCCCGGGCCAGCCCGCCGGTCCCGAGCTTGGTCCCGCCGAACCAGCGGGTCACCACCAGCGCCACTCCACAGAGTCCCGCGCTGTCGATCGCGCCCAGGATCGGCTGCCCCGCTGTTCCCGAGGGCTCGCCGGCATCGCTGGCGGCCCAGTCCTCCGCCGGGGCCTCCAGCGAGCGCCAGGCCCAGCAGTGGTGGGTGGCATCGAAATACTTCTTCTGCTCGGCCAGCAGCAGGCTGTCGCACTCCGGTCGTCCGGGAGCGGGGGCGGCCAGGGCTAGGAAGCGGCTGCCCCGGACCCGGGTTTCGGCCTGGACGGGGGCGGCCAGGGTGAGGAGCAGGTCCTGCGAGGGGATGGCGAGCATCGGTCACCGGCCGTCGAGAGTGGGCGGCGCGCCTGGCGCAAAGGCGCGGGGATCAGCGGCAAATATACATCCCGGGCCCGGGGACGGTCAAAAATAATGTTGACTTTCCGCCCGCCGATGGCTAATTTGAGCCAGAATAACGGAGAAAACGGCGGAGTAGCTCAGTCGGTAGAGCAGTGGAATCATAATCCACGTGTCGGGGGTTCAAGTCCCTCCTCCGCTACCAGTAACAGCAAGGGTCCGGGAGATTGCTCCCGGGCCCTTGTGGCGTTGATGGCCCATCGCCCCGCGCTTTCCGGCCCCCGCGCTTCCTCCGCCGACAGCCGGCGGACCAGCCCCTCGTCCCCGGCCGTCACTTCCGTCCGCGGCGGGCGGCCGATGCCTCCCATTCCTGGCATGCTACTTGATATTGTTGAGCTCCGGCGGGAAAGTCGCTGATCGGGCGTTGAGCGCCGGGCGGCTGGTTTGCCGCTATCGCCTTTTCCCGCTGGGAGTTTCGGGTAGAAAGCCGCCGGATGCCAAGCGTATCTTCATGACGGATGTCTCCATGCGGGGGGCAGTGTCGCTGATCCGGAAACAGCTCGAGGCGCCTGGGCGGGACCATCAGCCCCGCCTGCTGGACGATTCGCGCGGCCGGTCGACCGCCGCTGAAATCTCACCCTTGCTGCGGGAGTTCGCTGAATGCCGACTGGACGCTGCCCGAGCCTGCCCGGATCGATCGTTTTTGCCGTCGTACTGCTGCTGCTCCGCGGCGGCCCGGCCCCGGCTTTCACCCCGGCCCGGCCGGAACAGCCGCCGGAGCTGCGGGAACTGGAGCGCAACTCCCACCTCAACCGCGGCGACCCGGGCTGGATGCGCCGGATGGCTGCCCGCCGGCTGAGGCTGGAGCAGGCCGCCCACCCGGGGACCGCCCTCCAGGCCCTGCCGGTCGACCGCTTCCACCTGCCGGTGCTGCTGCTGTCGTTCACCGACCAGGCGGAAAAGTACAGCACCTCCAGCCTCCGGATCAGCTACTTCGGCGGCAACACCGATGGCAACCTCACCGAGTACTTCCGGGAAGTCTCCGGCGGCCGGTTCGAGCTGACCGGCGAGGTGGAGGGCTGGTACCGCTCCGATAATCCCAAGGATTATTATCTCAAGCAACTGACCGATGATGAATTTCCGCGGAATTATGGTGGCCTGGTGCTGGAGACGCTGGCCAAGGCCGATCCGGCGGTCGATTTCTCGCGCTACGACAACGATGGCCCGGATGGAGCGCCCAACTCGGGGGATGATGACGGCTATGCGGATGCGGTAATGGTGGTCTATGCCGGAGTGCCTACCCATGATGTCGCCGCCGGGCTGCAGGGCACTCTGGATGAGCGGGAATTCACCACCGGCGATCCGGCCGCGGGCGGCGGAAAGATCAAGGTCAACACCTTCCTGCTGGTCCCCGAGCTGCTCGGGTCCGGCGCGAATACCTGGATGAGCATCGGGATCGCCTGCCACGAGTTCTGCCACGTGCTGGGCCTGCCGGACCTCTATGACTACACGATGCGCTCCTACGGGCTGGGAAACTGGTGCCTGATGGCCCGCGGGTCCTACAACGACAGGGGCCGTCACCCCGCCCACCCCTCGGCCTGGTGCAAGCTGCGGCTGGGTTGGGCCGCGACGGTGGAGCTGCGGGAGGATGGCTGGGTCAGCCTCGATCCGGCGGAGAGCAGTTCTCAGTTTTACCGGCTCTGGGAGGACGGCTACGGCCTGAGCCGCTATTTCCTGCTGGAGAACCGCCAACAGACCGGCTTTGACAGCGCCCTGCCGGGGCAGGGCCTGCTGATCTACCACGTGGATGAGCAGCGCTGCCTGGGAGCCGGCGGCTACCTGGGCTTCGATGATTACCACCTGTACAACAACGACTTTCAGCACAAACTGGTGGACCTGGAGGAGGCCGATGGCGGGGAAGACCTGGATCGGAGGGATGGCAACCCCGGCGATGCCGGCGACCCTTTCCCGGGAGCGAGCGGCAGCACCGCGTTCGATGACTTTTCCAGCCCCGGCAGCCGGGATTACCAGGGAAACCTGAGCGAGGTGACGGTGCGCGGGATCGATGGCTATGGCGGCCGGATCAACGCCCGGGTGACCGTGAGAAAGCCGTTGGGCTACGCCCTGGTCTACGACCGCCAGGGAATCACCGGAGCGGGCCGGCTCGAGGGTGGCATGCTCGCGCCGCAATGGTGCGGCGTCCGGTTCGAAGCAGCGGAAGCCGGGGTGCTGGAGGCGCTGGACCTGGGCCTGCTCGCGCCTTCGGGCCCGCTTGTGATCGAGGTTTATCGCGGCCTGGATGGGAACCTGAAGCCGCAGGGGCTGCTGCACCGGGTAAGCAATGATTCGCCGCTGCGGGCCGGCTGGCACACCATCGAGCTGAATAATCCCGAACTGCGGCTGGAGCAATGCCAGGAGTTTTTCGTGGTCTGGACTGACCCGGCGGGTTTCTGCTACGAGACCGGCTCGCCGGACAGCGGCCGCTCCTTTCGCTCCACCGATGGCGGGCGCAATTATGTCCGCCTGCCCGAGGGCGGCAACCTCAACCTGCGGGCGCGCATCCGCACCGCCGCCTGGGATGGCCGGACTGTTTTCTGCGACTTCGATGGCAATGGCATCCAGGACAACCAGGACATGCTGGCCCTGCTGCGGGCGATTCGCACCGACCGGCTGGACCTGCGCGCCGACTTCAACCGGGATGGCCGCTGTGATATCCGCGATGCCCTGGGGATGCTGCTGGCCCGGCTCCAGGGGGCCTGCCCGGACCGCTGACCCCGACTGGCTGCCCCTTTAGAGCGTGTGATGCACTGCGAAGCTTATTGCCTGGGTAGTGGCTGCTGAAAAGAGGCCACACACCCCGTCGGCTGTCGCCGGGAGCAGGGATATCAGCCAGTGGATAGCGCCTGCCGGCGTAGCGGCGGGTTTAAAACCCGCCACTACCAAGAGCTTGATTACTATTTGCATCATTGCTGGGGCGAAGCGAGCACAGTCCCCCCTGGAGGGGGGATGGCAGCTTCAGCTGCCAGGGGGGTGTGATGGCTGTCACGGTATCGGTGGCTGGTGCAGCATCGTGGCCTGACACCCCCCGGCCCCGCCGCAGGCGGGGCCACCCCCCTCCAGGGGGGACTTGACAGCCTGCAGCCCAACCGGTTGCACCAGCGCCGGGGCGCAGCGGGAACGATCCCCCTTAGCTGGTGTTCTGAACTCAGTAGTGGGAAAGAACACCACCCCCTGTCTCCCCCTTTGGTAAGGGGGATTGGTCCGGCTTCGGCCGGAGTTTTGAGCTAAGCGCTTGAGCGATAGCGGTTTCGATCCCCTCTCGAGAGGGGTGGCTCGCCGCAGGCGGGCCGGGGTGTGTGTCTTTGCCGGCCGCACAGCCTGGATCCCCGACCCAGAGTTCGTAACACCCTCTAATCAAGGGGGACACCGGGGGTGGTGTATTTTCCTGATTCCCGAGCCGGTCGCTCTGAGTTCATCACACGCTCTATGATTGCATCGAACCGGCGAAAATGTTCCGGAAAATCCATCGGGAAGATATACTTGATCCGGCTGGTGAAGCTGTGGGTCCGGCCACCCTCGATCGGCCGCAGGTCGTCCGGCGGCAGTTAGCTCCATCGCCGGGATGCCCGCTGAGGCGGGCGCCGCGGAAAAGGAACCTGCTCTGTCGCGACCGTGCCGTGTTCGACAACCCTCCCACCCCCCTGAGGTCAGCCGATGCAAACGAACCTGCTTTGCCGTATCGCCCTCGCGCTGTGCCTGCTCGCGATGCTCCCGGCCGCTGTTGCCGAGGTCCGGGCTCAGCAGAACGAGGAGTTCCAGGCCCTGCAGTCCCACTTCGAGCGGGTGGCCGCCGCCCGGTTCGACACCCTGTTCAGCCGCTACCGGACAGTCGACCAGTGGGAGACGCGCCGGGCGCAGCTGCGCCAGTGCCTGGAGCGGATGCTCTGGCATGAGCGCGACTGGCCGTCAGGGCCGCCGCCGGCCGTGGTAACCCGGCGGGTTCAGGCCCGCGACTATACGCTCGAATGCCTGGTGCTGGAAACCGCCCCCGGTCTGCACGCCACCGCCAACCTCTACCTGCCGAAAACCGGCAGCGCACCCTACCCGGTGGTGCTCTACCAGTGCGGCCACGCCAACAAGCGGATTTTCAAGCACCACGGGGCCTGGTTCGCCGCCCGGGGGATCGCCGTGCTGATCATGGACAACATCGAGATGGGCGAGATCGAGTTCACCCACCACGGGGTCTATGCCCACGCCTGGTTCCACTGGTACAGCCGGGGATTCTCGCCGCTGGCGGTGGAGCTGCTCAACGCCCGCCGCTGCCTGGACTACCTGGTGAGCCGTCCCGAGCTCGATCCGCGGCGGATCGGGGCGACCGGGGTCTCCGGCGGCGGGATGGCCACGTTCTTCCTGGCGGCGGTCGATCAGCGGGTGGCGGCCTCGGCCCCGGTTTCCGGCTCGCTCTCCACCCCGGGCTGGATCAGGAAAGGCTTGTCCTCGGCCCACTGCGACTGCCAGTACCCGGTGAACAGCCACGGCCTGCTCTACTCGGAAGTCGGGGCGCTGACAGCCCCGCGGGCGCAATTGCTCTGCAACGCCACCGCCGACCGCGGGTTCCCGATGGATGCGTTCGGCGAGATGTTCGACAAGATGGGCGAGGTCTACCGGCTCTACCAGGCCGGGAGCGCGCTGGATACCGCGCTGGTTCCGGGCGGGCACGGGGACAACGAGGTGATCCGCCTGCCGGTCTACGCCTTTTTCCTCAAGCAGTTCCTGGGCAAGGACACCCTGATTACCGCGCAGGGGCCGGTCGAGACCCTGCCCGATGCGGAGCTGGTCTGCTGGCGGGAGGGTTACCCGCTGGATGAACGGCTGAACCGGATCGACGAGGAGCTGGTCCCGGCCTTCACCCTCCCCGCAGTCCCGCCGGCCGGGCGGGCGCGGGAGCAGCGGGCGCGGGAGCTGGCCGGGGTGCTGCGCCGGGAGGTCTTCCGCTACTTCCCGGCGGAAAGTGCTCCGCTGGAGCCGGTCGATCAGGAAAGATCGGAGTTCCAGGGCCGGCAGGTCGGCAAGGTCAGCTTCACCTCGTTCCCGGGCCTGCGGGTGCGGGGCAGCTGGTCGCTGCCGGCCGGGGCCGCGAAGGGTAAGCTCCCCGCGGTGCTGGTGATCGACCATCGCAAGGGGATCCCGGTCTGGGGCAATGAGCAGCCGCTGGAGGGCTGCCGCTGGGGCGAGCGGGCGGTGCTGCTGGTGGAGACCATCGACCGGGGCGGCCGCGCCCTGGAGGGCAACCTGCGCAGCTTCAGCGATGATGACTCGTTGCACCACCTGCGGCGCACGGCGATGGTGGCCGGCACCACCCTCGAGTCGATGCGGCTCTACGAGGTGCTGCGGGCGCTGGAGTGGCTGCGTTCCCGGCCGGAGGTCGACCCGGCGCGGATCACCATTGTCGGCCGCGGCGAGGAGGGCATCCAGGGCTTGTACGCGGCCCTGCTGGATGGCGCGGTGGAACGGGCGGTGCTGGAATCCCCGCCGGCCTCGCATCGCCAGGGGCCATGCTACCTGGACATCCTGCGCTACACCGACATTCCGGAAGTGGTGGCCCTGATCGGGGACCGGGTGCGGCTGTACGGGGAGGTCCCGCCGGGGCTGCGGCTGTACCTGGAGGGGAGTGGACCGGCCGGGGACCTCTCCCGCCGGTCGCTGGCGGAGTGCCTGCCCTGAGCGGTTCCGCCGGGGACAACGGCCCGGGGATCGGCCGGCGGCCGACCCGCCCGCTTTCGTGACCGCGCCCGCGGAACAACTATTCATCGGCTTGCATCCTGAGGGAAGTTGGTTTTGGCAGCCAAGTTGAAGCTTGCGGCGGTCTCACCCTGAACCGGAGTTCGATCATGCCGAGAATCACCATCTGCCTGTTGGCCCTGCTGCTAGCGCTGGCTGCCGCCGCCCGGCCGGCCGAGCTGCTCATCGATACCGCGCACCCGGCGGGGGAGCTCGACCTGACCCGCTACTCCCTCGGCCAGGGCGGGCTGTCGCGCGAGCCGATGTTCGATGCGCACCTGGACCAGGTCGCCGCCCTCGCGCCGCAGACCATCCGGCTGTTCGTGCAGGAGTACTTCGACCTCTACCCGGAGCCGGGCCGCTACCACTGGGAGACCCTCGACCGCAGCCTGGAGAACATCCTGGCCACCGGCGCGAAGCCGATCATGGCGCTGTGCTTCAAGCCGCGGGTGCTCTACCCGCGGATCGACCAGGACCTCGTGCATCCGACCGATTACGCGCAATGGGAAGCCCTGGTGGAGGCCCTGGTGCGGCACTGCAATCAGGAGCGCGGTTTCGGGATCGAGTACTGGGAGGTCGGCAACGAGGTGGACCTCGGCGAGTCCGGCGGCTGCCCGTACCGTTTCCAGCCGCGGGATTACAACATCTACTATGAGCACACCGCCCGGGCGGTCCGGCGGGCGGACCCCGCGGCCAAGGTCGGCGGCCCGGCGCTGGCCAATTACACCAGCCCGATCGGGGACACGCTGATCGCGTTCTGCGGCCAGGGCGGCGCTCCGCTGGATTTTTTCTCCTGGCACATGTATGGCAATGACCCGCAGCGCCTGCGCCAGAGCATCCGCGAAATTAGGGCGAAGCTGGCGCGTTACCCCCGGCTGGCCGCCACCGAGACCATCATCGATGAGTGGAACATCAAGCTGCTGGGCGAGGAGCCGAGCCCGGGCTTCCAGGCGGCGTTCGTGCTGGAAAGCACGCTGGGCTTTTTCGAGGAGGGCCTGAGCCGCGCCTCCTACTACCATATCCGCGACCATTTTGTCGCCCCGGAGGATTTCACCTGGATGTCGCCCAAGGGCTACAAGTTCATGTCCGACTGGTGGAACGTGCAGGTGCAGAACAGCGGCCTGTTCGACAAGCAGGGGCAGCGCCGTCCGGCCTGGCATGTCTTCCAGCTGCTGGGACAGGCCCGGGGCGAGCGGCTCCCGGTGAGCGGCGCCACCGGCGGCATCCGCGCTTTCGCGGTCAGCCGGGAGGGCCAGGTCCATGTGGCGTGCTGGAACTTCCCGCTCGAGGGCCCCGGGGAACGGCAGGAAGTCGTGCTGCGCTTTCCGGCCGGTTTGACCGGACAGTTCCGCCTGGTGAAACTGGATGCGGCCGCCAACCGGCTCGAGGTGCTGCGCGATGGAGATGCCGCCGAGCTGGAGAGCGGCCCGCTCCGGTTGTGGCTGGCTCCGTACGAGGCGGCGTGGGCGCAGTTGACCGGGCAGTGAGCGGGCAGAGCTGCCGGCCGCGGTGCTCCGGAATCTTCAACAATCCCGGCGCTGGAGGGCTTGGTTTTTATAACTAATTGTATTAAAGTAAGATAGAGGCCATTCGGCGGGGAGGGAGCGCGCCTGCTCTGTCCCCGCGCGAGGGCCGGTAACAGCCGGTTCTGATCATTCATTTTCGGGAGGACGACAGGAGGAGCAGATGGTCAAGGGATTCGGCGGGCAGGGGCCCGCGAACATCATGAAGCAGATCCAGGGGATAGATTTCCCTGTGGATAAGCGGCAGTTGCTGGAACGTGCGAAACAGGCGATGGGCCCGGAGATAAGTGAGGTCGTGGAGACCCTCCAGCATCTTCCGGACCGGACCTACGACTCGCCGGCCGATGTGCTGAAGGAAATCAGCAAGGTGGTGTGACCGGAGCCCGTCCTGCGGGCACGGGCCTGGCGCCGCCAGGCTTCGCCGGTGAGCGGCCGGCAGCGTGCCCCGGGCGAGCTCCCTGCCTCTGATCGCGGTGCCGGAGGGCTGGAGGCCATGCCGCTGTCACCAGCGAAAGCCAAGGCCCGCGAGGTCGTCCTCGCGGGCCTTGACATTGGCGGGGGCGGAAAATCCCGACCAACGGGATTTCCGCCCTCCCCCCGGAACAGCTATATTTTCGCCTTTGCCGTCAAATCGGGATCACTGCACCGGGGCGGCCCGCACCAGCAGGTGCTCGGTGAACCGGCAGTCGAGCGCGGCCCCGGGGCCGCCCTCGACCTCGCCCAGCGGGGCATCGCCCGCGGCATAATCGGTCAGGGCGTAGCGCACCCCCGGTTGCAGCCCGCGCAGCTCGACTTTCCCCGCGAACTCGGGCGCGAAGAACCCGTAGTAGATCGCGCCATCCTTACCCACCGCGTGGGCCTCGGGAGCATCCCAGCCGATGTCGTAGAGGTTCAGGTACTCGCCCTCGTAGAGCCGCAAGCTGTTGTAGAGCGCGATCCAGTGCTCCCAGTGCGGTCGCCAGCCCTTGGCTTGCCGCCAGTCCAGGCCGGTGGTGTCATCCACCAGCGCGGTGAACTTGGTGCCGACCACTCCGCCCAGGGCCAGGCTGCTGGCGAAGTCGCGGCCGTTCTCCACCAGGTTCTCCTTGCCGACATACCAGCCGTTGGAGAGCTCGACATGGTCGCCGAACGGGGCGGCCTTGGCGCCCAGCAGCCCGCGGTACATTTTGATCCGGGCGCGCACCTGCTCGCTGGAGACCGGGTCGGCGGTCACCTGCTGGTTGTACCAGGCCAGCTTGAAGACGCTGGGCGGCAGGCCGCACTCGCAGAGCAGCAGCACCGCGCCGGGCTTGTACTTGTCCGCCTCTTCCTTGATCATCTTGTACAGCGCCGCCGTGGCCTCGCAGGCCTCCTCGGGACGGGCGTGATGGTGGGCCGGGTTGTAGCAGGGCCCGGCCATGTCCAGGCAGCCGCCATCCATCTTGAAGCCATCGTAGTCCCAGTCCACCATGAACCGCCGCACCAGCTCCCGCTGCTGCTCCACCACCGGGGCATAGGCCGGGCAGAGCTGGTAGCAGTCCCACCACTCCTCCAGCCGGGGCTGGCCCTCTTTGTCCAGCACCACCCAGTCCGGGTGCTCGGCATAGAGCGGGTCGGTCCGGCTGACATTCATCGGCACCCACCACAGCTGGGCTTTCAGCCCGGCGGCATGGATGCTGTCGACCAGGGCGCGCATGTCGGCCTCGCCGCGGGGGAATTTCTGCGGGTCGAGCGGCCAGGAGCCGATCCCCAACTGGTAGCCATCGTCCATCACCGCCCAGGGGATCCCGAGGGCCTTGACTGTCGCCAGGTTTTTCAGGATGTCGCCGGGGACCACCTCGCGGCGGAAGCCCCAGGAGCACCAGATCGCCTCGTAGGAGGCCGGCGGAGCCTGGGCGAACCGGAAGCCCTGGGCCTCCAGCGCCCCGCCGAACGCCCGGAGCGCGTTGAAATAGTCCCCGCCGAACGCGCCGAGCAGCACCGGCAGGTCCGCGGCCTCACCCGCGGAGTCGGGGCGGATGAACTCGGCGGTTCTCTCGATCGCCACGCTGACTGTCCCATCCTCCAGCACTTTCACCGGCAGGGCCGCCACCCGGGCGGTGGTGTCGGCGATCCCCAGGGCCAGCCCGCCGGCGCGGGTCCAGAGATAGTCCAATGGGATGCCGCCGCCGCTGGGCTGGACTTTCCCGGTGCGGACAGTCGAGTTGGGGGCGCTGTAGCCGGGCTCGAGCCTGATCCGGGTGTACCAGTCACCCCAGGTGTAGGCCGGGCCCTGGAACAGCCGGAAGTCGTACGGTTGGGCGGAGCTGTCGGCCAGGTCGGCGCGGGCGGTGAGGGCATAGCAGCGCGTACCGGAGAGTTGCCCCATCAGTTCCGGGGTCAGGCCGCGCCAGCGGGCCCGCCCGATCACCGCGCCGGGGAGCTTGTCGCCCAGGGCCAGGGTCACTCGCAGGCTGACCTGGTCGAAGCTCCCGCCCGGCTGAGGCGCGAGCTCCACCTCCAGCAGCTTGCCGGGGCCGAACGGGTCCCCGGCCGGAAGCGTACCGGCCCGGTAACTGCGCGGGACCAGCGGGATTTCCTCGCCGGCGCTGCTTAGCAGGGCGAAAGCCGGGGCCGCGCCGGTGGAGAGCGGGACCACGACGCCGCCGGCCAGGTAGGCGACCGCGAGCCCGCCGCTGCCGGTCACCTCGAGCCGGAGCTGGGAGTCCTCGATCGTGCTGCTGACACGCGGGCCGCCGCAGGCGGCCAGCCAGAGCGTGAAGAGCGCTGCCGGCAGCGGGAACAGGCGGTGGTTCAAATTTTTCATCGGGACCTCGGGCTGAGGTTACGGTTCCCAAACCAGGTAAATGCTGCGCAAAATATAGCCGTTCCAACCGGGAAAAGGCAAGGCCCGTGCGGGTTCGCCGGCCCTGGAGCCATTCTCCCGCCCGCAGATGGGGCTTGCCGCGACCGGGACCGGAAGATAGATTTTAGCATTGCTCGCGGGCGGCAACCATGCCGCCATCCCGATCGCTTCCACTACCCCAGCAAGGAGTCCGGCCTTGAAACCGAATCGATACGGCGCAGCGTTGGTGATGGCCCTGGCGGTGATCCTGTCGATGGTCCGGCCCGTCGCGGCCCGGGTGGTCGAGGCCTGGGTGCTCGGCGATGGGGAGAAGGTCTTCCGGTACGAGGCCGACCATCCCTCCCGCATCGCCAACAGTGTCTGGGATGGCGGGACGATGCGCCTGCGGGGGCTCTACAACGAGGTCCTGGCCTTCCAGGTGATCGCGGTCGCCGACAGCGAGGGCGCCCGGGCGGTGGAAATCGCGGTCAGCGCTCCGATCCATGCCAAGTCGGGTCGGGCGATCGGCGGCGGCGCCCCGCTGCGTTATGGTCCCGCCGGGACCATCGAGCTGTTCAGCCAGCACTACATCCAGGTCAAGACTCCCACTCCGCCGAGCTGGCTCTACGAGTCTCCGGCCGCGGCCCCGGCCAAGATGACCGGCTGGATCCCCGATGCCTTGATCCCGGCCGATGCCAAGCCCGGCACCGGCGGCTTCCCGCTCGACATCCCGCCCACCGCGCGCAGCACCGAGCGCCGCTGGAACAAGGTCGAGGTGGTCGAGCGGGCCGCCTTCCAGAACCAGGGCTTCTGGGTGGACCTGCACCTGCCCCGCGACCGGAGCTTCCCGGCCGGGGTCTACCAGGGCCGGATCGAGGTCTGGGAGGGCGGGCGGCTGGCCAAGTCCATTCCCTACCAGGTCGAGCTGCTGCCGGCCTACCTGCCGGATGAGAACCACTCCCGGGTCTGGATGTTCACCGAGGACGTGCAGGAGTATTTCCCGGGCCTGGATGCCCGGCAGGTGGAGCGGATGATCAAGTTCGAATGCCACCGTCACCGGATCGATGCGGTCGGCGGCTTCCCGGCCCACCGGGCGGCGTTCGACGAGCAACTGATGGCGGGCTACAAGCCTTACCTCGATGGCAGCGCGTTCACCCCGGACCAGGGCTACCGCGGCCCCGGCGAGGGGACCGGCGAGGGGGTCTTCCCGGTCGGGATGTACAGCGCCCTCACCAACTCGGCGTTCGCCACCAAAGAGCTGGCCTGGAAGGAGAGCGACAGTTGGGTGCAGTGGTTCGAGGCCAATGCGCCGCGAGCCTCTTTCTTCTGGTACATCATCGATGAGCCGGGGGAGGTCCAGTTCCCCTGGATCAGGGAGCGCGCCCAACTGGTGAAGGGCAACCCGGGGCCGGGAGGCCGGATGCCGGTGTTCACCACCCGCGGCTTCCTGCCCGAGCTGGCCGAGGCGATCGACATCTGGTGCAGCAGCCACGAGCTGGATGTGGCCAAGGCCGCCGAACTGAAGGCCCAGGGCAAGCAGCACTGGTTCTACAATGGCGGCCGGCCGGCCTGGGGCTCCACGGTGATGGACATGACCGCGGTGGACATGCGGATGCTCGGCTGGGCCGAGTTCATCCACGGGATCGACACCTATTTCTACTGGCATGGCACCCACTGGCGGCACAACTTCCAGTTCATCAAGAGCCGGCTGCACCAGCGGGTGTTCAGCTACCCGGTGACTTTCTCCTCGGAGGGGGATGACCTGGCCAATGGCGAGGGGGTGATGTTCTATCCCGGCCGGATGCCGTTCTATCCCGAGGAGGACCGCGGGCTGGACCGCCTGCTGCCCTCGATCCGCCTCAACAACCTCCGTCGCGGCCAGCAGGATTACGAGCTGATGTGGCTGGCGGCGCAAAAGGTGGGACGGGAGAAAGTCGCGCAACTGGCCCGGCAGGCGGTGCCGGCCTCGTTCAGCGAGGTCGCCGATCCCCAGGGGCCGACCCCCTGGAGCCAGCATGGCGATGACTACGACCGGGTGCGCGAGCAGTTGCTGGAGCTGATCGTCAAGTGAGCCGCCCGCAGTCGCGGGGCAGGAACCATCAGGGGGAAATCATGAATGGATGGCATTGGCTGCGGGTAGTTGTCCTGCTGGCGCTGGGGGTCGGGCCGGTTGCGGCCGGGCCGGAGATGGATGGCGCGTCCGGGCCCAAGCTCGCGGCCCTGCTGGCGATGCCGAAAGTGGATGCCCACGCCCACCTGATGCGGTTCCCCGCGGGGGAAGAGGCGCGGTTCATCGGCTTCCTGGAGCGGATGAACTTCAAGTGGCTCGACATCTGCACCTTTATCCTGGATGGCGAGGAGGACCTGGGCGAGCAGCATCGCCTGGCCCGGCACTTTCACTCCCGCTATCCGGAGCGCCTGGGCTGGGCGGTCTCGTTCCCGCTCGACCGCTGGGGCGAGCCGGGCTGGTGTGATTCCAGCCTGGCCTGGGTCGAGGCCGGCTTCCGGGATGGGGCGGTGGCGGTCAAGCTGTGGAAAGACCTGGGGATGACCCTGCGCGACCCGGACTCCGGCTTCGTGATGGTCGATGACCCCCGGCTGGGGCCGGTGCTGGAGCTGATCCGGGCCCGGGGCAAGTCCCTGGTGGCCCACATCGGCGAGCCGCGCAACTGCTGGCTGCCGCTGGAGGAGATGACCACCGCGGGCGACCGCGGCTACTTCCGCGAGTTCCCGCAGTACCACGGCTACCTGCTGCCGCGGGTGCCGGGCTATGCGCGCCAGGTGGCCGCGCGGGACAACCTGCTGACCGCCCACCCGGCCTTGCGGACTGTCGGCTGCCACCTGGGAAGCCTCGAGTACGATGTCGACTCGCTGGCGGCTCGGCTGGAGCGCTATCCGCAGTTCGCGGTCGATCTGGCGGGCCGGGTGGTCCACCTGCAGCTCCAGGACCGCGACAAGGTGCGGGCCTTTGTCCTCAAGTATCAGGATCGCCTGCTCTACGGCACCGACAACCTGGTGGATGACAAGCGGAGCCTGGAGCAGCAGCTGGAGCATTTCGAGCAGGTCTACCGGCTGGACTGCCGGTACTTCGCCACCGCTGATGAGCTGGCGATCGAGGAGGTCCATCCCGGCTTCAGTTGCCGGGGCCTCGACCTGCCGATGGAAGCGCTGCGCCTGATCTTCCACGACAATGCCGCGCGCTGGTACCCGGGGCTGTGATCCCGATCTGACGGCAAAGGGCAACTGTTCCGGGGGAGGGAGCAAATCCCGACCAACGGGATTTTCTCCCTCCCCCCGGAACACCTTTCCACTTTCCAAAACTTTCTTCAGATAAGTATCAACGGCCGGGCGATTTACTTTGTCAGCTCGTTCGCCAGGGTGGTTTTGAGCCAGGCCGGGACCTCGTTCAGGTCGGCCCAGACAAAGGGCGCCTGGAACATCTCCGGCTTGAGGACAGCGGTCGCCAGCCCGGTGCGGAATAGCCCCGCCCCGGCCAGAATCTCTCCCTGCGGACTCATGATGAAGCTGTCGCCGAACCCCGGCTCGCCGGCGACATCGGTCACCACCACATTGGAGCGCACCACCGCCATCTTCATCATGGTCGCCAGCCCGACATGGCAGTTGCGGACCCAGATCCGGTGGCCATCGGCGCCCTGGGCGTAGATCGAGTTGTAGTGCGGGGTGAACAGGATCTCGGCCCCGCGCATCCGGGCGACCAGGGCCGGGTGCGGGAACGAGGTGTCGTGGCAGATCGAGACCGCGATCCGGGTCCCGTGGGTGGCGAAAACCGGGATGTCATTGCCGGCGATGAACTTCAGGTCGTCGCGGTCGCCCTCGGTCAGCATCACCTTGTCGTGGATCCCCAGCAGGCGGCCGCCCTCGATCACCAGCACCGAGTTGTAGATGCCCTCCGCGGTGAGGCGGGCGATCCCGACCAGGATCGTCATCCGGTGCTGCGCGCTCTCGGCGATGAACGCGGCCAGCTCCGGGTCATCCACCCGGCGGGCGCCGCGACGGACATTTTCCGCGGTGTCGTAGCCGGAGAGGAAGGTTTCCGGGAAGACCACGAAATCGCTGTTGCGGCCCAGGGCCTCCCGGACCACCTCCCGGACCAGCTTCAGGTTGGCGGAGAATTCCCCGCCCCGGCACGCTCCCTGGTAGGTGGAGATCACCAGCTCACGATCCAGGGCGGAGAGCGGGCCGCCGGCCAGCAGCAGCGCCAGGATGGCGACAGCGGTCAGGCGGATCAGGCGAAAGGCGAAGCTTTTCATGGCGTTCCCCTTGCAGTTGAGGGTGGCAGTCCGATGGTCGGTGTTGCGGCTGATCGAAACCGGAGTCGTTGACCTGATATTTTACCGAGGTGTCCCCGGAAAAGGAAGGCTCTCGTTGCCGGACATTTCACGCCAGGCCCGGGCCTGTAACCGGTCGAGGAGGAATCCGATGCGTCTTGCCCTCTGCGGATGGCTGTTGCTGGCGGTACTGTGGTGTTCCTGCGGCGGCGGGAGCCGGCCGGACCAGGCGGCCGGAGGGGCGCCGGTCACCCGGCTGGAGGAGCTCTCCGGGGTGCACCCCCGGCTGCTGCTGACCGCGGCCGGGGCCGACAGCCTGCGGGAACAGCTCTCCGGGAGCCATGCCTGGCTCTGGGAGCGCTTCCTCCAGGACCTGCCGCACACGGTAGACCTCTCCACCCGGCGAGTCGAGGTCGATGACACCCGGCTCGATGGCGACCTGGCCCCGCAACTGGCGTTCGCCTGGCTGATGACCGGGGAGGACAGTCTGCTGGCGATCGCCCGGCACCACCTGCTGCGGCTGACCGACCCCGAAAACCTGGGAGCGCCGAGGATGACCTGGCTTACCTGATCGGCGGCCATTTCCTGCTGGGAATCAGCCTGGCCTACGACTGGCTTTACCCCGAACTAACCGGCAGCGAGCGGGCACAGGTGGAGAAGGCCTGGGCCAACAGGCCCAGGCCCAGTACGAGTCGATCGTCAACGGCCGGATCTGGTGGCGCAACCAGTACTTCCAGAACCACTCCCATACCAATCACTGCGCCCTGGCGTTCGCCGCCGCGGCGCTCTGTGGGTGGGATGAGCGGGCCGGGCAGTGGCTGGCCGGTTGCGAGGGGTTTTTCGACAAGATTTTCGAGGTGATGCCCGCCGACGGCTCCTCGGTGGAGGGCTATGCCTACGCGGGCTACGGGCCGAGTATGCCTCGATTACGCGCCATGCTCACGAGCAATTGCTGGGCAAGGATTACTCCGGCTCTGCCTGGCTGCGCCACTCGCCGCAGTACATGCTTCACGGCCTGCTGCCGAAGCGCACCCCCGCGGACGTGGGCCATGACGTTCGGCGATGCCCCGCCGCCGCGGCTGGAGCTCCACCGCCCAGCACCTGTTCACCTGGCTCGGATTTACCGGGACGGCCGGCGGCGCAATGGATGGGCACGGGAAACGTCCGAGTTGCAGGCCCGGGGCTTGGGCCGCCAGGGCTGGATGATGATGCTGTACGTATGACCCGACGGTCGACAGCGGCCGATCCGGCCGCGATTCCCGACTTCGCCGCTTTCCCGGTAATCGGCCAGGCGATGATGCGCTCGGCCTGGCAGGACTCCGCCGCGACCCTGGTCGGTATCAAGTGCGGGCCGTTCATGGGCACCGAGTTATTCCGCCGGGCCGAGTTCGACTGGGGTACCGGCCACCGCCATCCGGATGATGGCAGCTTCCAGCTTTTCGCTCACGGCCAGTTCCTGACGATCGACCCCGGCTACACCGGTTTCCATGTCACCGCCAACCAGAACACGATGCTGTTCCGGGGAAAGGGCCAGCTCGGCGAGCAGCGGGCGTTCAGCTCCAGCGAGGCGCTGCGCTTCGACCACTACCCGGAGCTGGTCCACGCCGAAGCTTCCGCGGCTTACGACTACGCGGTCGGCGAGGTGGCCGGGGCCTATCCGCCGGCCCTGGGAGTGGAGCGTTTCACCCGTCACCTGCTGTTTCTCAAGCCGGACATCCTGCTGGTTGCCGATCAGCTCGTGGTGGCGGACAGCGGGATGGTCTACAACTATGCCCCGGAGGAGCTCCAGGTCGAGGGGGATTTCCGCCACCTGGACAATGGCTATGTCACCGGCAGCCAGGGTGCGGCCTGGCTGGAGTTCCAGGGGCTGCCCGGCCGCTACCGGCTCGAGGCGGTCTACCTGGACAACGCCCCCGAGCAGGCGGAGTACGCGCTGGAGGTGGATGGGACCGTGGTCCACCAGTGGCGGAGCCACAACCAGGACCGCGATGACAACCTGCTGGAGCTGTCGCCCGCGGTGGAGCTGAAAGCGGGCAGCCGGGTGGCGTTGCGCGGCAAAGGGATGGCCGAGGGCACCCGGCTCACCAAGCTGGCCCTGCTGGGGCCGGGGGTGGAGAATCCCCCCGCCGCGGAGTGGCTGCTGCATTTCGACCCGGCGGCGGAGGTCACCCAATCCGCCGGGCTGGTGCGGGTGGCGCTGGGCGGGGCGGTGCTGGAGCTCTACCCGCTGGCCCCGGCCAAACGAACCATTGTCCTGGAGGACTGGAAGGTCAAGAACGCCGAGGTCGAGCCGTTCACTTTCCGCCGGACCAGGCGGCTGGTGCTGACCCCGGAGCTGGAGCAGGGCCGGGCGACCCTGCTCAACCTGCTGCACGCCCGGCGCGACGCCGAGCCCGCGCTGCGGGAGGTGACCGCTCGGGTCCTGCCCGGCGGGGAGGCCCTCGCGGTGAGTTGGATCAGGGATGGAAAAAAGCAGGCGCTGCGCTGGGACCTGACTCAAAGGAGCATCACGCTGGAATGACCGCGTGAGCCGGAAATGCCAGCGGCTCTCCGGGTGACCGGGGAGCCGCTTTTTTTGATTCATCCGCACATTTCGGGAAGGCGCAGCGGGGGCGGGAAATCTTCAGCTTTTTCTTGATCCCGTAAATCCTTCGGATTTTTCTACTTCTGTGACCAGAAGTAGCAAGAGTCTTATGAAGCCAAGGCCGCGAAGCTAGAGTTGCACTGAGGTCTTTAATAGCCGCCGAGGGTACGTAGGAAAAACTCGTTCCGAGGTCGCCGCGTCTCGCGCCATCCATGGCGCTGCACGCATGGCCTGCCGGGCCGTGACATTCCATGGCGGCCGCGATGGAAATTACGCGGCATTGGCTCCGCTTCCCTTTGCCTCCAGCCGCGGCCCGCAAGACCACTTCACCCCCCATCAGTAATCCCTTTCTTCAAAGCGGATTCCATGCTCCGTTGAATGGGATTGGGCCGTAGGGGCGAGGCATGCCTCGCCCCTACAATGAGTTATGGGCGCTCTCCTGCAATCCGGGCAATCCGGAATCATCGGAATCCATTGTAGGGGAGACCGGCCGGTGGTTCATCCCGACTTGCTGGCCGACAATTAGCATTGAACTAAGCGAAAAAGTTTTGAAAAGAGGAAAGGGGGTCCGGGGGGAGGGAGGAAACCTTTTCCAAAAGGTTTCCTCCCTCCCCCCGGAAAAGTCTATCGCCGGATCGGTCTCACCGGCCCAGGGCATCGACCGCGGCGATCCAGCGGCCCGCGCCGAGCCGATGGAGGTCGACATGGTGCATCGCCTCGGAGTTCCAGCCGGTGGCGGCGCGCTGGACCAGGGGCGGCTCGACCGGCTCCTCGGCGTAGGCGGTCGGGCTGAGCTCGGTCACCCGGAAAGCCCGCACCTGGTTGCCATAGGTCGGGTCGCAGTCCTGGCCGAGGCGGTAGAGCACGCCATCCAGCACCAGCGGCCTTCCGGCCGGCCGGGCGATGTCGGGATCATTGGCCACGATCGGGCTGCGGGGGTGCTCGGTCCACGGCCCTTGCAGCTCGGGGGCCTGGAACAGCCGCAGCGACTGGTTGCCCAGCCCCCCGGCGAACATCCACCAGCGCCCCTGGAAATGGACCAGCGAGGGGCTGACCAGCTCCTCGCCGGTGATCAGCTCGGCTTCCAGGCTCCACTGGTCCGGGAAGCGGGTGGCGCGGTAGAGCCGGACCGAGCGCTCGACATAGCTTTCCGGCACCAGGTAGGACTGGCCCTGCCACTGGAAGACGAACGGGTAGGAGATCTCGAACGGCTCATCCAGGACGATCCGCCGGTACTGCCAGTCCAGCCCGTCGCGGCTGGTGGCCAGCCCGATGCCGCCCGCATGGGTCTGGTCGTGCTTGGCGGTGAAGAACAGGTAATAGAGGGAGTCGGTCACCGTGAGGAAGGGGTGGGCCAGGATGTTGACCTCCAGGTCGGTGACCGCCGCCGCGGTCAGCACCGGGTTGGAGCGGCCCGCCGGCGTGGCGAGGGAAAACGGCGATTGGCCGGTGCAGATGCCGATGGTCCAGGCTTGGACCGCCTCGGGGCGGGCGCAGGCCCGGCCGCTCCAGCACAGGCCCCCGGCCAGGGCGGCCAGGGCCAGGAGCAGCACCGCGGAAAGAGCGGGGAGCGGATGCTTCACAGCGAGCCTCCTAACCGGTGGGCCAGGGCGCATTGCCCGGAAGAGCGGGCCTCAGTAACGGTTGTTGTGGATGTAGCGGATCAGCGCGACCACATCGGCGACAGTCACCGTCCCATCGCTGTCGAAATCCAGGGCCGGGTCGGCCGGGCCGCGATGGATCGCCAGCAGCAGCGACATGACATCCAGCAGGTTGCGGCGGCGGTCCCCGTTGATGTCCCCGCGCAAGGTGCGCTCGGGCACGCTGGGGTCGATCCCGGCGGCGAGGGTGATCGGTTCCCCCTCGCCGATCCGCAAAGTGGCGGCGACAGCTCCCGTATCGGCGAACATGATTTCCACCTGGGGCTCGCCGGCGGGGGTCAGGCGCACGCCCTCCTCACCTGCGGGTCCGGTGATCCGGGTCACCTCGCACATCGCCTGCTTGCCGCTGCCGCCGGCCTCCATCACGTGCAGGAACAGGTCCTCGATGGCCGGGAGGAACGGAGAAATCTCGACCCGGCACTCGGGCGCCGGGCCGGTATCCCAGCTCGGCGGGTAGTTGCGGCCGCCGTAAGTGTAGAGCCCGGCTCCGCTGTTGAGCACGATCGCGGCCCGTTCCGGGAGCACGGTGCGGACAAACAGCCGCCCCTCGCCATTGGTGATCCGCAACTGCTGGCCCTCGACTTCCGGGACTTTCATCGCCTGGAGCAGGAAGGTTTTCCGGTAGCTGGCGGACTTGGATTTGACCCGGTCGAAGATCACGAAGCGGTCCGGACGCAGGTAGACGATCTGCCGGTAGAAGTAATCCAGCTTGTTCGCGGCATAGGCGCGCGAGCAGTCCCCGGCCAGGTACAGCCAGTCGCCGCCATCGCGGTAGGACTGCAGCGTGGCGATGTCATAGCCGGACTTGCCGGAGTTCCAGTCCGAGACCTGGTTCGCGGCCCAGTTGTGGCTGGCGGGGGCCTGGGGGTAGTTCTGCCCGCCATCGTTGCCGAGCACCATCCCCGCCCGGATGTCCGGGCGAATTTCCTCGCGGCTGTTGTAGACCAGCATCGTGTTGTGGGCGATGGTCCGCAGGTGGTAGTTGACATCGTGGCTGGTGCCGAACTCATCGTAGTGGCCGCCATCGCCCAGCAGCTCCTCGTACTTGGCGATCATGAAGTGGCCGACATCGAGGTGCTGGTGGGAGGTGAAACGGTCGCCGCACTTGAAGAAGAAACTGGTGGCATCCTCGCGCCAGGAGCTGCGGGCGTAGACATAGCCCGGACCCTGGCTCAGGTGGGAGAGCTTGAAAGTCTCCAGCTCGCCTTTCGGCACCGTGGTGTCGCGCCAGAGGAAGTCCTTGTAGGCGTAAGTGCCGACCGAGACCCGGGGGGTGGTTTCGTTGAAGGCGTGCACGGCCTGGTGCGCCGGATCGTCGCGGTAGAACGAGGCCAGCATCCGGCGCACGCAGAGCACCTTGTCGCGATCCCCGCCGAACAGCCTCCCGCCGCCGTCGCCCATCGGGATCGGCCGCCGCGAGCCATACTCGCGGATCCCGGGGTAGGCCTCGAACATGCTGGCGATGGCGCGCTGGCCGAAGAAGTCCGAGGCGATCCCGCAGTAGTCCACGCCCTCGCAGAACCGGGCGGCCTCGCAGAACACCATCCACTCGTAGGTCCAGTAGTTGCCGTAGTAGCCTTCCGCCCAGCCGCCGCCATTCCCGGCCAGGCTCAGCGCCGGGGCGGCCAGGGTGCGGTAGTCGTCTTCCAGTTTCTGCAGGATGGTCCGGGCGCGCGGGTTTTCATCCCAGGCGGCGTAGGCCGGCCAGCCCGTAGCCCCAGTGCTTGTAGCCGTACCAGCCGTTGTGGAAGGGGCTGGCCTCGGAGGTGACATTGGCATCCACCGTGGCGTTGACATAGGTATGGAATTTCGCGCGCTCTTCCGCGGTCCAGTACTCCCAGCACAGGTCGTAGACCACCGCGCAGCGGGCCAGGTCATAGCCGAAGGTCACATGTCCGCTGCGGATCGGCCCGTTGACATAGGTCATCGCCAGTTCCACCGCCCGGCGGCCGAGGGTGCTGTCGCGCTCGATCGCGGTGACCAGGGCCAGCGAGAACATCAGCTCGTGATCGGTGGCGTCCGGGTTGCCTGTCACCGCCTTCATCCGGGCATAGGCCTCGGGCCGCTCGAGGGCCAGCCCCTGGAGGCGTTCCCGGGTGCCGAACAGCCGGGGATGCTCCTGCGGCACCGGGTGGCGGTCGGTCTGCTCTTGGGAGCGGAGGGCGGGAGTGAGGACGGCCAACTGGCAGAGGGCGGCCAGCAGCAGCAAGCGTTGAACCAGGCAGCGTCTCATCGGCGGGCTCCGCGATCAGGGCGTGGGTGCCGGCAGGGGACCGGGCGGCGGTGGGTCGATCCGCCGTCCGGTTCGGGACAGCTTCTAATCTGGCATGGAGCGGCGGCGAGGTCAACAGCTTTGCGGCCGGGAGGGGGGCTTTCCGGGACAGGGCGACTCAATCACGGAGCGGGTCGCGCCGGGCGCTCAGCCCGGCCGGCCGGGCCCGTGGTCCGGCCGGGGCGGATCAGCCGGCCTCGCTCGCAGTGATTCTCGGGAACGCCATTGAAACATTTCTGCAACGATTATTTCAAGGCTGAGGATTGATCCCGGGCCGGAACGGATGCAGAATCATAGTGCGGCCATTTTTGGACTGGATGGAGGCGGCGTTCCGCAGCCCCGGCGCGGCGACTGTCGGAGCCACGGCCGGGTGCCAGCGGCGCCGCCGGCATGGGACCATCGACCTGGAGTGAGGATGATTATCGAAATCACAGGGACCGGCTTCATCAACAAGGGCTCCGAGCTGTTGCTGCACGCCGTGCTGCAGCAGGTGCGGGCGGCGTTTCCGGGGGTGGTGCTGGCGGTGAAGCCTCGGCGTTTCGACTACCGGCGGCGAGCGGAGCTGGGTCTCTGGCAGATGATCCGGTTCCGGCGGGCGGGGATCCAGTGGGGCGATCTCGGCTGGGCGGTCCCGGGGAACCTGCGCCATGCGTACGGCCTGGTCCACGACCGGGAACTGGATGTGGTGCTGGATGCCTCGGGCTTCGCTTACAGCGACCAGTGGGGGGAGACCAATACGCTGGAGCTGGCCTCGCGCCTCGCCGGCTGGAAGCGGCATGGGGTGGAGCTGATCCTGATGCCCCAGGCCTTCGGGCCATTCACTTCGCCCCGCATCCGCGCGGAGTTCGCCCGCATTGTCGAGCAGGCGGAGCTGATTTTCGCCCGGGATGAGATCTCCTATCGTCACGTGGCCGAGCTGGTCGGGGAGCAGCCCAAGCTGCGGCGGGCCCCCGATTTCACCAGCCTGGTCCCCGGGATCGCGCCGCCCGATCCCGAGCGCTTCCGGGGCCGGTTCTGCCTGGTGCCGAACCAGCAGATGATCCTCAAGGGCCCGGCCGGAGTCGACCGGCGCTACCGGCTGTTCTGCGTCAGGTGCCTGGGCTGGCTGGCCGAGGCGGGACAGCGGCCGTTCATCCTGATCCACGATGATGACCCGGAGGACCTGCGGCTGTCCCGGCGGATCATCGAGCAGCTTGGACAGGAACTGGAGGTGGTGGTCGAGCAGGATGCGCTCCGGCTCAAAGGGATCCTCGGGCTGTGCGCGGGAGTGGTCGGCTCGCGTTTCCACGCGCTGGTCGGCGCCCTCTCCCAGGGGGTGCCCGCGCTGGCTTCCGGCTGGAGCCACAAGTACGAGATGCTGCTGGAGGACTATGGCCTGCCGGGTTACTGCCTGCCGGCGGCCGCCGAGGAGGAGACCATTTACCGCTATCTGGAGACCATGGTCGAGGCCGGTTCGCGCCGGCAGCTCATCGCCGCGATCACCACCGCTTCCGCCGGGCTGGACAGCCAGGCGGAGCGGATGTGGCAGCAGGTGCTAACAGTGATCGCCCGGCGGGAGGGGCGACAGGCCGAGCGCCTGCCGCCGGTCGAGCCGCTGCTGCAGGGCGCCGGGGTTTGACCGGCGCTCCGGCCGTGCTCTGCACGCTCTGCCGGAAAGCAACCGGACCCGCGAGGATCTCCCCCCGCGGGTCCGTCCGTTTCGTGACGCCCCGGGGTTCCCTGCGCGGAGCGGGCGATGGGGCGCCGGAGCGTGATGCTTGTGTTTTTTGTATTTCCGGTTAACAATTATCGTGTACCGTGCAGGACGCCCGGTCCATCTCACCACCCCGCTGGAGGCTGCCATGAGACAACTGGTTTTGCTGTGCTGCGCGGCATTGCTGTGCTGCGCCGGCTTGCTGAACGCCAAGGACGGCCCGGTAGACTTTTCCGGGAGCTGGACCCTGGACCAGTCCAAAAGTGAGCTGGGCGACACCGGCGGGGGACGGAGAGGCGGCATGGTCGCCCCCAAGCTGACCGTCACCCAGCAGGAGGGCAAGCTGACTGTCGCCACTGTCCGGCGCGGCCGCGATGGCGGCGAGACCCCGGTCACCCTGGTCTACACGCTGGATGGCAAAGAGAGCCGCAACGGGAGCGAGAACCGGAGCACGGTCTCGGTGGCGAAGTGGTCGGAGGATGGCAAGAGCCTGACCATCGACTCCGAGGCCACCTTCTCCCGCGAGGGCCAGCAGTTCACCATGAAGTCGACCGAGGTCTGGGTGCTGGTGGATGGAGCGCTGGTGATCGAGGCGGTTCGCACCACTGCCCGGGGTGACTTCACCACCCGGGCGGTCTACACCAGGTAGGCACTGCGCGGTGACGTCTCAGGCCATCGCCGGCGGCCGCCGTCAAGATGCCGCCGGGCGTCCCTGCCGGCGGCTGCGGTCGATGGTCCCCCGGCCTGACACGCCGCGGCGGAGGCGGTGCCGCAGTCCCCGGCCCGTGGCCGGGAGCAATGGCAAGGCCCGCGAGGATCGACTCGCGGGCCTTTTTTTGGTTCATCCGTACAATTCGGGGAGGCGCAGGGGGAGCGAAAGCCCCGGATCGCTTGGCAATCCCTGAAGCCTGACGGCTGGTTACTTTTTGTGACCAAAAAGGGCTGGAGGGAAATCTTCAGCTTGTTCTTTATCCCGTAAATCCTTCGGATTTTTCTACTTCTGTGACCAGAAGTAGCAAGAGTCTTTAAAGGCCAAGGCCGCGAAGCTGAAGCCACATTAAGGTATTCAATAAATTACGGTGTGCCCGAGGAAGTAAGCCGCTCCTTTGGCGGTCGCCGCGTTCGCGCCATCCCTGGCGCTGCACGCATGGCCTGCCGGGCGCTCTTCTTCCACACCAGCCGCGATGGAAATTATGCGGCAATGGTTCCGCTCTCTCCTGCCTCCAGCCGCGGCCCGCAAGACCACTTCACCCCCCATCAGCCGTAGGGGCGGGGCATGCCCCGCCCTTACAAGTAATGACGGGTTTTCTACTGTTGTCCGGACCAGGCGGAATCATCGGGATCGGTCAAGGGGCGACCGGCGGTCGCCCCAATCTGCGGCTGCCCCTGAATTCCCGGATGAACCTTTATTAAGCAGGGGGATCGTTCCCGCTTCGCCCCGGCAGTGGCGTAAGCGTTTGGGAATCATGCTGTTAATCCCAACTAAACAGCGTGGTGGCTCCCGCTGGCAGCGGGGCCGGAGGGGGGTGGCCTTTCCGGACGGCATCACCGCCTCGGATTGTCAGTCCGCCAGACGGTTGCCGGAACTGAACACCGCACTGCTGTCGGCGCCGCCCTCGCACTGGAGCAGCCGGGCGGCCCGGCGCAGGTCATTGCCGATCACGCTCACCTCGCGCACCGCTCCCTGCAGCAGCATGAACACCGGAGTCGCGGACAGCGGCCGGCAGGCGCGCAGGCCGGCCCCGCGGACATCTTTCAGCACCAGCAGCGGAGCCGCGGAAGCCCCGGGGCGCCGCTCGCTCAGGCCATCCAGCTCCAGGTTCTCCACATCGTCGAACACCAGCGCCGGGCGGCCGTCCTCGCCCTCCAGCTCCAGGTCCAGGTTCTCGATCCGCAGGCCATCGACATGGCGGCAGTAGAAAGCATAGGCGGGCAGGGTGCCGAACATGAACGCCTCGGGGTACTGGTCCTCCAGCTCCTCCACCGGGCGCAGGAAATCCTCCCGGGTGCCGCCGCCGGGGAAGCTCAGCCGCAGGTTGGAGAGGGTCACTCCCCGCAGCGGGTGGCCGGGCAGCCCGGTGATCGAGCAGCCGGTAAGGTCGGCATCCCGGGCGGTGATGTTGCTGATCACGACATTGCGGTAGGCGCCGATCCCCGGCTTGGCCATGCCCTCTTTGAACGGCCGGGCGCGGTTGCCGAAACGCAGGAACAATGGGACCATCACGTTTTTCATGCTGATGTTGGAGATGGTGACATTCTCCAGCGTCCCGCCATCGACAATCTCCAGCACCACGCCGCCGATCCCTTTCGGCAGCCCGTAGTAGCCTTTCTTTCCCAGCCAGGAGTCGATCACGCAGTTGGTGATCGAGATGTTCCGGAAGCCGCCGTTGCTCTCGGTGCCCATCTTGATCGCGTTGCAGCCGCTGCCGAGCACGCAGTTGGTGATGGTGACATTCTCGGTGGGACGGTCGGCGGTGCTCTTGAGGGTCAGGGCGTCATCATCGCTGTGGCCGTAGCAGTCGGAAATGATCACGTTGCGGCAGCAGTCGATGTCGATCATGTCGTTGTTCCAGGTGCTGTGGTTCCAGACGTGGATCCCGCGGATGGTGACGAACTCGCAGCCGAGGTAGTGCTGCATCCAGAGCGCGGAGTTCTGCAGGCGCAGGTCCTCGACCAGGATGTGGCGGCAGTTGATGAAGCGGATCACATCCGGGCGGCCGCCGTAGTCTTTCCACTGGAACGCCTGCCCGTTGCCATCGATGGTCCCGCGCCCGGCCAGCCCGATCCGCTCCTGGTCCTCGGCCCAGAGCAGCGCCTGGTCGACATAGCGGTCGGTGTAGGAGCGGAACCCCGACCGGAGGTGCGGGTAGTCGGTGCTGTCCGGGCTGCCGAGCAGGGTCGCCCCGCTCTCCAGGTGGAGGGTCACCCCGCTTTTGAGGAAGACGGTTCCCGACAGGTAGGTTCCGGGCGGAAAGTAGACCTGTCCGCCGCCGGCGGCGTGGGCGGCCTCGACCGCCTGCTGGATCGCCCGGGTGTCCTTGGCCCGGCCATCGCCGCGGGCCCCGTGGTCGCGGACGTTATACGCGGACAGGCCCGGGGCTTGGGCGGCCGCGAGCCAGGCCGGGATCGCCAGCAGCAGGAGGAGTCGGGATAGCAGACGCATCGGGAGTTCCTTTGCCGTGAGGGTTGGCCAGGATGGCTGTCGCCGGCGCAAGGGCGGCGGGAGCAGGAAACTCAACAGAATTTAGCCTGTTCCGCGGGTTGGGGCAATCCCCGGCTTCCCGCCATTCCAGTCTGCCTTCAGCTTGTGGCGGCGAGGATCTTGTCAGGGGTGGCCGCTCGGACAGCATTGAACCATCGCAAAAAGGTTGGGAAGGTGGGAGGGCGTCCCCCCGGAAAAGATGGCACTTGTCGTTGGAATTGGTATCAACCGCCGGCCGCCGGTTTTTTCAGTCTCTGTTTGCTCGAAGCGGCGGTTGCCCTTAAATTGTATCAGGATGGTTCGCCGGGAGTCCCCATCCGGGCTCCCGAAGTATCAATTCCGGAGGAGGCGGGAGATGATGCACGCCGCGGCGGCAACTTTCGCGCTGTTCCTGCTGGCAACCTGCGCCTCCGGCTGCCGGGAAGCGGAGGAGCACATGAGCGGGAAGGACCCGGCGCCGCCTCGGGCGCCACAGCATCCCCATCGGCTGGAGGAACACGGCCGGGTAAGGCTCGACCCTTACTACTGGCTGAAAGAGCGCGACAACCCCGAGGTCCTGGCCTACCTGCAGGCCGAGAACGATTACACCGGGGCGATGACCGCCCACCTCGAGCCGCTCCGGGAACGGCTGTTCCTGGAGATCAAGGGCCGGATCAGGGAAACCGACATCTCGGCGCCCTACCGCTGGAAACGGTACTGGTACTACACCCGCTTCGAGGAGGGCCGCGAGTATCCGCTCCACTGCCGCAAGCGGGGGAGCCTGGAGGCCGCGGAGGAAGTGCTGCTGGACCTCAACCGGCGGGCCGAGGGGCATGGCTTCTATGCGCTCACCGGCCAGGCGGTGAGCCCGGGCGAGGACCTGCTGGCGTTCGCCGAGGACACGGTCGGCCGGCGGATCTCGACCATCCGGTTCAGGCGACTGGACGATGGCAGCCTGCTGAAGGACAGTCTGGAGCAGGCCACCGGCAACCTGGCCTGGGCCGCGGATAACCGCACGGTGTTCTATACCCGTCAGCACCCGGAAACCCTGCGTTCCTGGCAGGTCTGGCGCCACCGGCTGGGCGAGGATCCCTCCCGCGATGCGCTGGTCTACCAGGAGGATGATGAAACCTTCCAGGTGGGAGTGACGAAGTCCCGCTCGGAACGCTACCTGCTGATCGGCTCCTTCCAGACTGTCACCAATGAGTACCGTTACCTGGCGGCGGACCAGCCCGAGGGAGCCTTCCGGGTGTTCCTGCCCCGCGAGCGGGGCCACGAGTACGACCTGGAGCACTACCAGGGAAAGTTTTTCATCCGCACCAACCAGGATGGGGCGGAGAACTTCAAGCTGATGACCACGCCGGAAGAGGCCCCCGGCCGGGAGCACTGGCGGGAGCTGATCGGCCACCGGGAGCAGGTGCTGCTGGAGGGTTTCGAGCTGTTCGAGCGCTGGTTGGTGACCCAGGAGCGCGAGCAGGGCCTGGTGCGGCTGCGGGTGCTTCCCTGGGAGGGCGGGGAGGGCCATGACCTGGATTTCGGGGAGCCGGCCTATGCCGCCGGGCTGGGCACCAATCCCGAGCCGGCCACCGACCGGCTGCGCTATGTCTACAGCTCGCTCACCACTCCGCGCTCGGTTTACGACTATGACATGGGAAGCCGGGAACGTGAGCTGCTCAAGCGCGATGAGGTGCTGGGGGATTTCGACCCCGCCCGCTACCGCACCGAGCGCCTGCTCGCCACGGCCCCGGATGGCCGGCAGGTGCCGATCTCGCTGGTCTACCGCCCGGAGTTGCGGCGGGAGGAGGCAAACCCCCTGCTGCTGTTCGGCTACGGGGCCTACGGCTACAGCCTGGATGCCGCGTTTTCCTCGGCCCGGCTGAGCCTGCTGGACCGGGGCTTCATCTATGCCATCGCCCACGTGCGCGGGGGCCAGGAGCTGGGCCGCTGGTGGTACGACGAGGGAAGGCTGCTGAACAAGAAAAACACCTTCACCGACTTCATCGCCTGCGCCGAGCACCTGGTGGCGCGGGGCTACACGGTCCCGGAGCGGCTGTACGCGATGGGCGGCAGCGCCGGGGGGCTGCTGATGGGCGCGGTGGTGAACCTGCGGCCGGAGCTGTTCCACGGGGTGGTGGCCCAGGTGCCGTTTGTCGACGTGGTGACCACGATGCTCGACCCGGAAATTCCGCTGACCACCGGCGAGTACGACGAGTGGGGCGACCCGGGCGACTCGGCCTACTACGACTACATCCGCTCCTACTCGCCCTACGACAACCTGCGGGCGGGGACCTACCCGCACCTGCTGGTCACCACCGGCCTGCACGACTCCCAGGTCCAGTACTGGGAGCCGGCCAAGTGGGTGGCCCGGCTCCGGGAGCTCAAGAGCGGCGACCACCTGCTGCTGCTCAAGACCAACCTCGAGGCCGGTCACGGCGGCCCCTCCGGCCGCTTCCGCACCTACCGCGAGATCGCGTTCATCTACTCGTTCCTGCTGGAGCTGGCGGGAGAGGCCGGGGAGCGCAGCGAGTAGCCGGGCGAGCAGCGGAGCTGAGCGCGGATGCGATCAGCCGGATGGCCGATGCCCGCTGAAAACGAGCCGGTCCGGGTGCTTGTTTTCCGGCCCGCAGCCACAGGCTGAAGTGTGTCCTGCCCTTACCTTCCTCCGGGCCTGAACACAATCCCGAAGCTCACATTCACCTGTCCCGGTTTCACCTGCTCATGGGGGAAGAAAAAAATCCCCCGATGTGCCATCTCGATTTCCGAAAAGTCGTAGGAAACCCCCAGATTATAGAGATAGTTTCCGTTCCGGTTCAGTTCGAGGCCGAGACCCAGCAGCGCTCCCGGAGTCGAACCTTTGACATTTTTCCCGGCGGCGAGACGGTAGACCATGCCACCTTTGACATAGGGAGCCACTGACGATCTGGAAAAGAAGGTGTAGCCCAGCGAGATCTCGACCGGCAAGGAAAAATAATTGCCGGCTTCGTCCGACTCTGTCAGCATGAACTGGGCGGGACCAGCCCCGAAACCGATCCTGAGGTTGTTGTCCAGTTGTAGATATGGCGTGATGGAGAGGCCGACCGGCCAGTACCACTGCAACTCGGCTCCCTCGCCGATATTATCCATCATGATGTCCTTGACGTCCAGCAAGCCGTGGACATAGTTGACGTTCACCGGGATCAGCCATTTCGCCGCCTGGCTGCTGCCGGCGGAAGCCAGCGTGATGCAGAGCGAAACGAGCAGGACCCTGATCATGATGCCCGCCTTTCTCCGGAAGCCCTATCGCGGGATTCCGTGTTCAGAGTTTCAACGTGAAGGGAGGAATGAGCGAGGTGCGTTCACTCATTTTTTCTTGAGCTTCTTCAGCTCCTTGGTGATTCCATCCACGCATCCTCTGACCGAGTCTTTTTTATTCCCACCGAAGAAGCCTCCGGCAAGCTTGCTCTCGTAACGGGCCCGGTAGAGCTCGGCCCCCATCTTTTGGTCCTTGAAAACGCATTCCACCTCGAACGAGGCCGTACCCGCGCCGAATCCCACGATATAGCGGGCGGCCCGGTTGCCGGGGTTGAATTTGACCAGGGTCCCCTCGATCAGCAGCGCCTCGGCCACCATGGCCGCTCCCTGGGCGGTATGGATGTCGAGTACCTGCTTGAAGCGCTTGTCCCGGACGATCCTTTCCGTCAACAGGGTTCTGAACGCTTCGGTCGCCTCGGCTTTATCATATTCCAGCTTGGCCTGTTGCTCCTGGTTGAGGTCCGGGTTCGCTTCCTCCTCGGGAATCGCGAATTCGCCCACAACCACCGTGTCGTATTCGATGCGATCCACCGTGAGCGGCCGCAGCACGAGCTTGGGGCCGGCAGCGCAGCCCAGTGACAGGAGGATGATCAGAAATGATGTCGCCACCAGACGGATGACAGCCATCTTGGCCTCGCCTCCGATGAGGGTGAGTAGTGAGGATGGCAGGGACACCAACACTGCCGCTGATCCCAGCGGAGGATGATTCGGGGGGATAAACGGGGCCACTACGGTGGCAGCTTGGCAGAGGATGGATTCGTTTTTAGGCGTTGCGTGGCGATCCGGCCGTTGAATTGGTCGAGAGGCTGCTGTCGTCGGGTATGGTTGATTGGAAGAAACAAGGAAGGCGCAAGAACCGGTATTTCAAGAGGCACTATCACCTCCGGATACATGCTTTGTGGTTCTTATTATTCTCTTAATATAGCGATCTGCTCTTTTTATTGCAAGAAATTAGCCGATAGAGAGAATGAAATTTTCAAAGATCCACTCAGGAAAGACCCCAATCCGGCTTGCATGACCTTGGAACGGTCGGAGGGATTTTTTTGGGGGGGGGCTCGCTTGAGAAGTGGCTTGACCGGTCCCCGCTGGGGCGGTAATATGGGCAACATGATCGCGCGGCCCGCGTGGCCGCGGACCTTTCACCGACCAACCGCAAGCGGAAGGAGCGACAGATGGCGGAGCAACAGTTGGTGGTGATGGCGCTGATCCAGGCCAAGCCGGGCAATGAGGAGGAGGTGCGGCGGGAGCTGGTGGCGCTGATCGAGCCCACCCGGAAAGAGGCGGGCTGCCTCAACTACGACCTGCATCTTTCGCAGGAGACGCGGGGGCTGTTCCTGTTCCATGAAACCTGGCGCAGCCGGGAGGACCTGGATCGCCACCTGCAGAGCCCGCACTTCAAGCGTTTCAGCGATCGGGCGGCGGGGTTGGTGGCCCGCCCGGCCGAGGTCTCCTGCTGGGAGCGGATCGCCTGAAGAGGGTGGGGCTCGATAGCGCGTGTGATGAACTCAGAGCGGACCGGCTCGGGAATCAGGAAAATACACCACCCCCGGTTTCCCCCTTTGCTAAGGGGGATCGTTCCCGCTTCGCCCCGGCGCTGGTGCAACCGAATGGGCGGCAGGCTGTCAAGTCCCCCCTGGAGGGGGGTGGCCCCGCCTGCGGCGGGGCCGGGGGGTGTCAGGCCACGGTGCTGCACCAGCCATCGATCCCGTGACAGCCATCACACCCCCCTGGTCCCGATAGAATCGGGACCATCCCCCCTCCAGGGGGGACTGTGCTCGCTTCGCCCCGGCAATCGCATAATCGCTTGGGTGGGATGCTGTTAATCCCCTCGATCAAACGGGGTGGCGGCGGCAGCCGATGGGGTGTGTCGCCTCTTTGCAGCGGCCACTGCCCAGACGCCTGGCTTCGCAGTGAATTACACGATCTAGTGGAGGAATTTCTGCGGATCGGTGATTTTCACCTTGGGGTGCAGGCCACGCCAGAGCTCCATCACCCGCTCTTTGTCCCGGACCCAGTTCTGGCAGGTGCGGTTTTCTTCTGATACCGCCTGGTCCCGCCGGCTTGCCAGCTCCCGGACCGTGGTCTCCAGTCCCAGGCAGTCCTTCCGGCGGCTGTCGAGCAGTTTCCATTTCTGGTTCAGGGTAAAACGCTGCTGGGAGATCACCCGCTGGTCGAGGTCGGAGCCGCTGTTGCGGCGGAACGCCTCCCGCAGGGCCTGCAGCTCGCGGTGGAGATCGCCGCGGATCGCGTGCAGCTCGGCCTTGAGCGCGCGCCGCCGCTCCTCCAACGGCATCACCTGGTGGACCGCCTCCCGGCTTTTCTCCAGGCTCTGGGTGTAATGCCAGCGGGTCACCCGGCATTCGCGCAGCAGTTTTTCGTATTTCCGGGCCTCTCGCAGCAGTTGCCGTTGGCGGTTCACCTTGATTAACGCCACCACCAGCAGGAATACCAGCACTCCGGCCGAGACCGCCCAGATCATCGCGCCTCCGATTTTCGGGAATTAAAACGGAACAGGTTGAAATTTAGCGGATTCCCGACTCATTTGTCAAGGTTGAAACGAGCGGGACCCGGGTTTTTCCTTTCGGAAGATCACTCCGGGAAGATTGACTTCCCGGGTCGGTTCGTGGTACAATTAGCCTTCAGAAATTGCCATCATCCACCGGAGATCCTGGTCCATGGAAGGCGCCTATTCCATTCAGCCGGAATGGATCGAGGTCGATCACCTCGACACCCTGGTCCGGCTCACCCGCTACAGTCCGATCCATCCGGCGCAGTTCATCGATGGGTTGATCCTGGCCGGGGAACTGCGCAACCAGGCCGGGACAGTCCTCTATCCCGGCGGCACCGAGATTTCCCGGGATCGCCTGGCCCGCCTGCTGCAGCTCAAGGAGTCCAGCCCGAACAGCGAATTTCACTTCCGGATCGCCCGGAACAAGCGGATGCTGGACAGTTTCCGGGATGACCTGGTCGAGCGCCTGCACCAGTTGCTCAAGCGCCGCCGGGAGATCAGGCTGTTCAACGACCTGCTCTCCGAGGTGGAGGAGCGCCTGGGTAAAACCTTCTCCCGGCTGTTCGAAGATGCGGACCTGCTGCTCGAGCTCTACCGGGTCCGTTTCCTTTGCGAGCAGTCCCGCTACAAGAAAGCCTGTTTCTACAACGATCATGCGATGAATGTCGCCCTGATCGCCCTGGGCATCTCCCGCTCGCACAAGTACCGCTCGATCATCGGCGAGGATGTGGGCCGGCTGATCGAACTGCTCAAGGCCGCGCTGTTTCACAACTTCGGCGCGATCACCGAGATCGACCGCGTGCTGGAGGCCGCGGAGGACGAGCGCATGGCGGTCTACTGGGATGCCAACCGCAAGGGCTTCCGCAGCCTGGCCGGGTTCAAGCTGGGCGAGGTGGCCGGCGATGCGATCCAGCGGGTGATCCTCTATCACCTCGGCCGGCGGGAGTTTATCGGCGAGGATGAGTGGCCGGGGGCGATGGCGAACATCCTGGTGGTGGCGGACCTGTTCCTGCAGAAAGAGGCGGGGCTGTTCGGCGACCCGCTGGATGTGCGCCGGGTGGTGGACCAACTCAATGTGCGGGTGATGGAGAGACAGCTCAACGACCGGGCGGTCCAGGCCCTGACCCTGGGCCTCAACCTGATGGACATTTTCGACTTCTACTCGGAGCTGGACCAGCTGGTGCGCAAGTGCCCCTACGAATCGGCGGTGCCCTATCCGCTGACCGGCTTCCACAGCCCGACCATCTTTGTCTGCCGCAAGACTGTCACCGAGTGCCGCTACCTGGAGATGTCGATCAACTCGGTCAAGCTGGTGCGCAAGCTGGGCGAGCTGCCCCCCGGTGACTACAGCCGCTGCAAGCTGCTCTGTCCCAAGCTGATGGCTTTCTACGACCAGTATTACAAGGAGATCAAGGAAAGCCTGTCGGAAAACCAGGCCAAGCCTGCCGCGCCCGCCCCGGCCAAGGTCGCCTCGGGCAAACCGGTGGTCATCGGGCTGGAGGAAGTGGTGGCGGCCTCGACCGGAGCGCCCGCCGCCGGGCAACCATCCATCGCCCCGGCCCCGCCCAAAGTCACACCGGCGCCGGCCGCCCCGGCCCCGACCGCGGCTTCAGCCCCGACCGCGGCTCCCGCCGCGCCCGGCGCCAAGCCGGCTGTCCTTAGACCGCAAAAAACCTCCTGAGGCGGCGATGCCTGGAGGTCTTTTGCTCCTGCCTATGACCGATGCCGATCCTCAGGCCATGTAGCGGTAGCGGTCGCTGTCAACCAGCCCGCTCACCGGCCGGCCGCGGAAGAAGCGCTCCAGGTTTTCCACCGCCTCCTCCATCATCCAGATCCGCTGTTCCGGGGTTGGCCCGGCGATGTGCGGGGTGAGCAGCACGTTGGGCATGTCCCGCAACGGGTTGGCGGTTAGGGGCGGCTCGGGGTCGGTGACATCGATCGCCGCCATGAAACGGCCGGTGGCCAGCTCCTCGATCAGCGCCGCCTCATCCACCAGCGCCCCGCGGGCGATGTTGACAAACACCGCGCCGGGCTTGATCCGCCGCAGCAGCTCCCTGTCCACCATCTGCCGGTTTTGCGGAGTGTTGGCCGCGCTGAGCAGGATCACATCGCAACTGGAGAAAATCTCCTCCAACGGGGCCTTGACCAGCCCCTCGCGCGCGGCTTCCTCCCGGCTCAGGTGGCTGCTGTGGACCAGCAGCTCCACCCGGAACGGCCGGGCCAGGGCGATGAACTCGCGGGCGATCTGTCCCAGCCCGACCACCCCGACCTTTTTGCGCAGCAGGCTGACATTCATCCGGTCCGGATAGGCCTCCCAGCGATCGCTCCCGCGGACCCAGTCCCGGAAGAACCAGAGGTGGCGCAGGCAGGCCAGGGCGGAGGTCAGGGCATACTCGGCCACCGGCTGGGCCATCACTCCCGAGGCATTGCAGACAGTCAGTCCGGGACGCCACTCGAACGCCTCGGCCGGGAGGAAGTAGCGCACCATCCCGCCGGCGTGGGCGATGATCTCCAGCTCGACCGCCCCGGTCAGGGCTTGCTGGTCCAGCGGCCGGATCTCCCAACTGGTGAGCAAGCCCCGGACCCCCGGGAAACGCCCGGCGAACTCGGCCTGCGGCAGACTGCCCGGATCGGCCAGGATCTCGTAATCGGCGAACTCGCCCAGCCGGCCGGTGATCCGCTCCGGCAGCAGGTAGTCCCTGAACTTGGACTGCACCAGCACCAGCACTTTCGGTTTCATCCGTGACAGCCTCTCGCTTGCAGGGTGGAACCAGCCATGCTCGACAGGTGTTTCCCGGCAAAATAACAGCCTCCCGGCCGTGACGCCAGTCTCGGGACCTGGGGGAAAAAAGACGGCTCGACCGGTGGTCCGGTCGAGCCGGCGGCGGGACCAGCGCCCGCTGAGCCATCCTTCCTGACTGGCAGCCGGAAGGCTGCCCGCAATCCGAGTACGCTATCCGTCCCTGGCCGGGGCCGGGCGTTCTTGCCTGAACGCGCGATGGCTTCCGGTCTGGTTCGCTGAGTTGCGCTGCTCCCCTCGAGCTTGAATACCCCTCCCGAATAGATTTAACTCATTGATCGGAAAGGGTCAAGATTGGAAGGTGCTGAATTGCGCGGAAAGAACTGAAAAAACTGTCGAAAGCAGCGGGAAAAGTGAGCGCCCGAATCGCCAGGATGCTTACTGCCAAAGGGTTGTGTCGATCAGGCCCCGGCCGTCCCTCCTAACTCGTAAGTTGACAGGAGCGGTCGGGGGCTTCTATATATAAGCCAGAACGAAGAATAGAACAGCAGGGATTGATCCGCGCGCGCTTCTCCTTCCCCTCCCTCGTTAAAAGATCAATCAACGCCGTAGTGCGCCTTGAAAACCATCTGCCATCTGGCGTTCCCGGCAGCAGTCGGCCGCGGGTGGAGCGCCTCCGGCCGTGTCGTGGGGGCAGGAAGCGGCGGAGATTCCATCATCCGTGAACCGAAGCGCACCCGCGGCGCACGGTCCCCCGTGCCGCCACAGTGGATTCCACCGCAGGAGGGAGGTGTGTCGCACCCGTTGTTTCCGTTCAATGCGCAGAAGTCCTAACCTTGAAGTGGGGAGATGAGGATGAGGATGCGAAAGGGACCATTTCAACTAGGTCTGCTGTCCCTGGCGTTCGGTCTGGCGCTATTCGCCGTGGCTCCTTCGCAGGCCCGGGCCCAGGCGGACACGACCCAGGGCGTTCATGGCCTGACTGTCAACTTTACCGGCTTCACTCCGCACCTGGGCCAGATGTTCGCCCTGCGGGTGGTGAAGGTCGACAGCGTGCTGGCCGACACCACGGTCACCGATACGCTGCTGATCGATTCGCTGACCACGGCGCTGACCGTGGCCGACACGATCATCACCGCTCTCGACAGCGCCGATTTCTCGGTGATGTTCGATAGCCTGCTGGCCGACAGTGCGAGCTACCGGGTGCAGTTTTTCGCCGATTTCAACAGCAACTCGAGGTATGATGCGCCGCCGCTGGATCACGCCTGGCAGCTCACGCTGATGGACTTGACCGCGGACACGACGCTCACCTTCGCTCACAATACCCAGTTCACCGACATCCGCTGGTATGCGGTCGGAGATACCACCGGCACGGACACCACGGGGCGCCCGGTAACCTGACCATCCAGTTCACCGGGATGACGCCGCATCTCGGCCAGCGGTTCGCCCTGCGGGTGGTGGAAGCGGACACGGCGGCGGCCGAGTTGGTGACTGTCGCCGACACGATCATCACCGCGCTGGGCAGCGCCGATTTCACCCTGATGTTCGACAGCATCCTGGTCGATACTGCCGACTACTGGGTGCAGTTCTACGCCGATTTCAACAACAACGGGCGCTATGATTCGCCGCCGGTGGATCACGCCTGGCAACTGGAGCTGATGAACGTGACAGGCGACACCACGCTGATGTTCGTCCACAACACCACCTTCACGGACGTCTCGTATCCGGATACCATCGGAGCTCCGGCCGACACCGCCGCGAGGCGCAACCTGACCATGAGTTTCACCGGCTTCACTCCGCACGTGGGGCAGATCTTCGCCCTGCGGGTGGTGCAGCTCGACAGCGTGCTGGCCGACACCACGGTCACCGATACGCTGCTGATCGACTCGCTGACCACGGCGCTGACCGTGGCCGACACGGTGATCACCGTCCTGGGCAGCGCCGACTTCACCCTGGCCTTCGACAGCCTGCTGGCCGACAGCGCGAGCTATTGGGTGCAGTTCTGGGCGGACCAGAACACCAATCTGCGATACGATTCGCCCCCGACCGACCATGCCTGGCAACTGGCGCTGATGAACGTGATGGCCGACACCACGGTCGTTTACGGCCACAATACCCAATTCACCGACATCCGCTGGTTCGGGGTCACCGATACCACCGGCGAGGACACGACCGGGGCCGTGAAGTACGACCTGACGGTCAGCTTCACCGGGATGACCGCTGCGGTCGGCCATCGTTTCGCCCTGCGGGTGGTGACGGCCGACACGATGATGGCGGACACGACGGCGATGGATACGTTGATGGCGGTGGCGGACACGGTGATCGGCTCGCTGGGCAGCGCCGACTTCTCGGTGATGTTCGACAGCGTGCTGACTGCCGACTTGGGCTACTGGGTCCGGTTCTACGCCGACACCAACGGCAACAACCGGTATGATGCTCCGCCGACCGACCTGGCCTGGCAGCTTCCGTTGCTGGGCGTGATGGGTGACACCACCCTGAGCTTCGCCTTCGACACCATCTTCACCGACATCGGTTACCCCGACACCCTGGGCGGGCCGTTCAGCCTGACCCTGGACCTGACGGGGCTCGATGCCGGTGTCGGGTACATGCTCGGAGTGCGGGTGGTCGACTCGCTGAGCCAGCTTCCGGTGGCCGACACCCTGATTGGCGCGCTGGCCGGCTCCAGCGTGATGCTGACTTTCGAGGCCGCGCTGCAGCCGATGAGCAGCTACCGGGTTGACATCTGGTCGGACATCAACGGCAACAGCCTGTACAATCCGCCGCCGACCGACCAGGCCTGGCGGCTGTGGCTGGCCTCGGTGCGGGCCGACACCACGCTCCAGTTCGCGGCCAACACTCAGTACACGGATGTGATGTTCCCGGTCGGCCCGCCGGTGTCGTGCACCTGCGACATCAACGGGGATGGGATCCTGAGCATCGCCGATGCGGTCACGATGATCCGGGACTGGTTCAGCGACTCCACCTATGCCTGCCTGGACCGCAACGGCGATGGCCGGGTGGCGATCAACGATGTCGTGCTGCTGATTATCAACATCCGCAACCAGGTTTGCCCGGAGCAGGGAGTGACCAGCTCCCTGGCCGCGGCGACCGGCGGCAACCCGCTGACCCGGATGGCGATTGTCACCGGGCTGTCGGCCGAGCTGGTCGAATTCCTCGACCAGGTCATGCCGCAGCTCGGGCTGACCCCCGAGGAGCAGGCGGCCTACCTGTTCGCGATCCACGGCGATGCGGGCCGGGCCACCCTGCCCCAGGCGTTCGCGCTGGGCCAGAACACGCCCAATCCGTTCAACCCCTCGACCACGATCAGCTACAGCGTGCCCGAGGGCCAGAGCGCGCATGTGCGGCTGATGGTCTACGATCTGCGGGGGCGGCTGGTGCGCACCCTGGTGGATGAGGACCGGGAGGCCGGCAGCTACAATGTCTTCTGGGATGGCGCCGATGCGCAGGGGCGCCGGGTCGCGAGCGGAGTCTACTTCTATCGCATCCAGGCCGGCGACTTCAACCAGGTCCGCAAGATGGTCCTGCTGAAGTAATCAGCTTCGAAGCGCATCTATCTTCAACCCGAGCCCTCGGCGGCACTCCGCCGGGGGCTCTTTTGTTTGTTTTCAGCGGGCGGATCGCTTATTTTCTACAATTCTCTCCGCGGCGATGCCGCGGGCGAGCACCTCCACCGTTGCGGGAGCGGCATGAACAGGAATGGGGACAGAGTCGGCCGGCTGGAGCCGGCGCTGCGGCACGCCGCGCTCCTGGCGATGCTCCTGGCGATGCTTCTGGCGGCGCTCCCGGCCCGGGCCGGACAGGAGCGGTTCAGCCGCTGGCGGTTCTATTCCTCCCAGGATGGCCTGGCGGAGTCCTGGTCGAGCTTCATCTCGGTCGGGCCCACCGGCCGGGTCTGGGTCAGCCATGGCGAGGTGGAGCGCCTGAGCTGCCTGACCGGCTGGCCCGGGCCGGATGGCCGTCTGGTGCAATCCATGCCCAGTTCGGGCCACGATTGGAAGGCGCTCGAGAGCGCCTGCGGGCAGCTCTGGTCTCTGTCCGAAAGCGGGCTGCAGCTCTACCGGGAGGACGGCTGGAAGACCTTCCGGATCGAGGAGATCAACAACCTGTCCCCGCCGGATGCGATTCTGCCCGAGCTCGAGCTGGTGCCGTTTCTCCCGGGGGAGCGGGACCAATGCTATTACCTGCTGCCGGACCGGCTGCAACTGTTCCGGGCCGACGAGGGGCGGATCGATACCATCCTCACCGCCGCGGAAGCCGGGCTGGGCCGGCTGAGCGGCATGGCGGCCGCGCGCGGGGGCGGGCTCTGGATCACCGGCGAGCGCGGGGCGGCGCGCCTGACCTTCCAGGGTGGGACCGGCTCTCCCCGGCTCACCCGCTTCCCGGTGACCATGCCGGGGGTGCGGGACCTGGACCAGCCCGTGGAAGGGGAGGATGGCCGCCTGCTGACGATCGCCGCACGGGGGATGGAAAACGTGCTGCTGGTGCTGGAGGGTGGCGTCTGGCAGGTGCTGCTGACCTCCCGGGAGCCGATCAGCCGGGCCTGGTTCAGCCAGGAGAATTGTTACTGGGTGGTGCGCGGCAAGAACGATCTCACGATGCTGGAACAAGGCCGGGAGGTGCTTCAGGACAAAGTCGGCATCCTGGCCGGGGACTTTTTCGATGCAGCGGTGGAGCCGGGCGGGGTGTTCTGGATCTCCACCAGTCACGGGGTGGCGCGCTATGCCCCCGCGCTCTGGAGCACCCCCCGGGAGCTGAGCGATTGCCAGGAACGGGTGCATGCGATTCACGAGGATGCCCGGGGAAGGCTCTGGTTCGGCGCGGTTCACCAGTTGATCTCTTGCGACAACGGCCGCTGGAGGCGCTACCGCCTGCCGGACGGGCTCGAGACCCAATCCTACTTCACCCGCTCGCTCGCTTCCCTGCCCGATGGCCGGATCGCGGTCGGCACCCTGCCCTACCAGAGCTCCCTGCTGATCTTCGATCCCGGGAGCGAGCGCTTCGAGCGCATCCCCTACCGTGGCCCGGATTCCCTAACGACGGATGCCGGGCGGATGATCGGGCTGATCAGTCCGCTGGCCGGCGGCCAGTTGCTGGTCCAGACCTTCGACCGGCTGAATCAGGCCGACTACCGGCTGGAGCTGTTCGATGGAAAGGTGTTCCACCCGCTGCTGTCGCTGGAGGGCGATGGCGGGCTGGGAAACCTGCGCTACGCCTTCCGAGCCGGCGATGGCGAGCTGTGGCTGGGCGGCCAGACCGAGCGCGCGCTGGCGGTGCTGGGTGAGACCGGGCTGCGGGACTTCCTGGCCGACAGCTCCTACGCCGGGACCGGGGGATTCTGCATCGGCGAGGTGGATGGCCGGATCTGGGTCGGCGGGCGGGACAAGCTGCTGGAGTATGATGGCCGGGGGTGGAGCGAGGTGCTCGCGGGGCTCTCCAGCGTGCGCTCGATCATGGCCGGCCGCGATGGCAGCGTCTGGGTGGCCTCCGGCACCGGCCTGCATCGCCGCTTCGAGGACAGCTGGGTCACCTACACCGCCGAGGATGGGCTGCCCAACAGCGCGGTGTTCGATGTGCTCGAGGACAGCCGGGGAAGGATCTGGGCCGGGACAGTGAGCGGGGTGGCGCTCTACAATCCCTCCGCCGACCTCGATCCGCCCGAGGCGATCCTGCCGGAGCGCCGCAATCCCCGGGAAACCCCGCCCGGTTCCGAAGTGCGGCTGATCTTCACCGGCGAGGACAAGTGGCAGCAGAGCCGGGCTGACCGCCTGCTGTTCTCCTGGCGGCTGGACCAGGGCCGGTGGTCGCCGTTTGTCCCCGGCAGCGTCGCTTTCTACCGCGGGCTCGCGCCCGGCCTGCACCGTTTCGAGGTGCGGGCGATGGACTCCAACCTCAATGTCGACCGCGAGCCGGCGGCGTTCGAGTTCACGGTGCTCCTGCCCTGGTACCAGGAGCCCGGCTTCAAGCTGCTGGCGGTTTCGGCCGCGGTGGTGATCCTGCTGCTGCTGGGCTATGCGATCTACCGCCACATCAACCTGGAGCGCCTGGTGATCGAGCGCACCGCCGATCTGCGGCGCACCAACCGCCGGCTGGAGGAGAAGATCGCCGAGCTGGAGCGGGCCGAGGCCACTCTCAAGGATTCCCAGAAGCTGGAGCTGATCGGCCGGATCGCCTCGGGAGTGGCCCACGAGGTGCGCAACCCGCTGAACTCGATCCTGGCGATCACCGAGGCGCTGTTCCTGGAGCTGGGCGATGGCGCCGAGTTTCGACCCTACCTGGACAACATCCGCCTGCAGGTGGACCGGCTGGCGATGCTGATGAACGACCTGCTGGAGCTGGGCAAGCCGATCGAGCGCAGCAGCTTCAGCCGCACCTCGCTGCTGGAGGTCTGCGATGGGGCGGTCGAGCTCTGGCAGCGCTCCTGCCCCGACCCGCGGCGCCGGGTCGCGGTGCTGCGGCCCCAGGGCGAGGTCGACACGGCGGTGATCGGCAATGTTCCCAAGTTGCAGCAGGTTTTCTTCAACCTGCTGGAGAACGCCGCCCAGCACAGCCCGCCGGACTCGGAGGTCACGATCACCCTGATCCGCCGGCCGGAGCAGGTGGTGGCGCTGGTGCGCGACCAGGGCCAGGGCATCCGGCCCGAGCACCTGCCGGAGCTGTTCAAGCCCTTCTTCTCCACCCGTTCGCGCGGGGCCGGGCTGGGCCTGAGCATTGTCAGGAATATCGTGGAGCTCCACGGCGGGCGGGTCAGGGTGCTCAACAACGATCCGCCGCCGGGCGCGACTGTCGAAGTGGAACTGCCGCCGGCCGGTCCGGAGCCGGCCGCGGAGGATGACCTGCCGCCGATGGGCCCGGGACCGGCCGTGGAGGGGGAGGCTTAGGAGGGGGAGGTCTTAGAGCGTGTGATGAACTGCGATGAGCGGCAGTGGACGTTAAAAAGACCACACACCCCGGCTCCCGCCGGTGGCGGGAGCCACCCCTCTGTTTAGAGGGGATTAACAGCCTGATTCCCAAACGGTTACGCCACTGCCGGGGCGAAGCGGGAACGATCCCCCTTAAAAAAGGGGGACACAGGGGGTTGTGTTTTTACCGGTCCTGCGGGTGCGAGGCCAGGAGTCTCTTGCGGCCTCGCGTCCAGCGACATCATCCCCCAGGCGGGTTGCCCGGAGTTCATAACACCCTCTATCAAAGGGGGACACCGGGGGTTGTGTTTCTTCCAGTCCCTCGGGGGAGGTGAGGCCCATCGCCGGTTCCCGACTCTCACCCGGCCCTGATCTCCCAAGCGGCTCTGACAGGAGATCATAACACGCTTTAGTCCTCGAGGGATTTCTGGAGCTTGGCCCAGGTGTCCCGCAGGGTGATGGTGCGGTTGAACACCGGCCGGCCGGGGCGGGAGTCCCGGTCCAGGCAGAAGTAGCCCTTGCGCTCGAACTGGAAGAGGTCGCCGACCCGGGCGACCGCCAGGCCCGGCTCCAGCCGGCAGGAGCGCAGCGCCTGCAGGCTCTCCGGGTTGAGGTTGTCCTTCCAGTTCCCGCCCTCCGGCGCCTCGTTGGGATTTTCCTTCAGGAACAGGTGATCGTAAAGCCGCACCTCGCCCTCGATGGCGTGGGGCGCGCTCACCCAGTGCAGGGTCGCCTTGACCTTGCGGCCATCCGGGGCATCCCCGCCGCGGGTGGCTGGATCATAGCTGCAGCGCAGCTCCACCACCTGCCCGCCGGCATCCCGGATCACCCGCTCGCACTTGATGAAATAGGCATAGCGCAGGCGCACCTCGCGGCCCGGGGCCAGCCGGAAGAATTTCTTCGGCGGCTCCTCCATGAAGTCCTCGCGCTCGATGTACAGCTCGCGCGAGAAGGGCACTCGGCGGACCCCGGCGGCGGGGTCCTCGGGGTTGTTGACCGCCTCCAGCTCCTCGCTGCGCCCCTCCGGATAGTTCTCGATCACCACCTTGAGCGGATCGAGCACCGCCATCACCCGCGGGGCGTGCCGGTTGAGGTCCTCGCGCACGCAGTACTCCAGCAGGGCGACATCGATCACGCTTTCGGTCTTGGCCACCCCGACCCGCTGGGCGAAGTCGCGGATCGCGGCCGGAGTGTAGCCCCGGCGCCGCATCCCGGAGATGGTCGGCATCCGGGGGTCGTCCCAGCCGCCGACCAGCCCGAGCTTCACCAGCTCGCCCAGCCGCCGCTTGCTCATGACGGTGTAGGTCAGGTTGAGCCGGGCAAACTCGATCTGCTGCGGGTGGTAGACCTCCAGCTCGTCCAGGAACCAGTCGTAGAGCGGGCGGTGATCCTCGAACTCCAGGGTGCAGATCGAGTGGGTGATGCCCTCGATCGAGTCCGACTGGCCGTGGGCGAAATCGTACATCGGGTAGAGGCCCCACTTGTCGCCGGTGCGGTGGTGGCTGGCCTTGAGGATCCGGTACATCACCGGATCGCGCAGGTTGAGGTTGGGCGAGGCCATGTCGATTTTCGCCCGCAGGGTGCGGGAGCCCTCGGGGAACTCGCCGGCGCGCATCCGCTCCAGCAGGTCGAGGTTTTCCGCGATCGGGCGGCTGCGCCAGGGGCTCTCGCGGCCGGGCTCGGTCAGGGTGCCGCGGTACTCGCGGATCTGCTCCGGGCTTAGGTCGCAGACAAAGGCCTTGCCCTTTCCGACCAGCTTGACCGCCCAGTCGTAGAGCTGGTCGAAGTAGTCCGAGGCGTAGAACAGGTACTCGCCCCAGTCGAAGCCGAGCCAGCGCACATCCTCGATGATCGAGTCGATGTACTCCTGCTCTTCCTTGGTGGGGTTGGTGTCATCGAAACGCAAGTGGCAGCGGCCGCCGAACTCCTGGGCGATCCCGAAGTTGAGGCAGATGCTCTTGGCATGGCCGATGTGGAGATAGCCATTGGGCTCGGGCGGGAAACGAGTGATCACCGGGCCCTGGAACTTGCCGCTCTTGAGGTCTTCCTGGACAATGGCCCGGATGAAATCCGGTCCGGGCGCCGGGCGACTGCTGCTCATCTTTCCGGTTCCTTTCTGCGATTGCCTCCGGGCTCCCCGGCGGGGAGCCTCCGACAACTTGCGAGCCGTTCTCACATAAACGTACAGAATACCGATTTTTACCCGCCCGGTCAAGGGCAATCTGCACCGGGGATGGGTTTGAAAGGGGTAGTGCCCCGCCGCGCGCCAGTCCAGCCTCAGGCCCTGGCCACCGGCGCTTCCCGGGGCTTGGCGCGGCGATGATTTCGACAAGTCAATGCACGATGAAATAACATTAATCAGATTAATTATAAATATAATACTTGAAAAATAACTTGACTTAGCGGGATCGATCATATTAATAATGATTATGAGAATTTCCAATCACCGGATTATCCCCGGCCAGCTCCGCCGCGGGCACAACTGTTGGGAGCGGGTTTCCCCGGCCCAGGCAGAGAGCGAAACGCGCATCTCTGCCGCCGATGCCGCCGGTAATCCAAGGGAGTCATGGCTGAGCGCCTGATGCAGGTCAGTCGCGAAACGAAACCCTTGCCAGGAGGCTGCGGATGGAGCAATGACAGCAGTGCCGGCTTTTTTCCGAAGAGGCCAACCAGTTTCACCAAGGAGAAAAAGATGAGACCCATCCTGTTTTCACTTGCCTTCCTCGCGGTGCTGGGGCTGGTCGTGATGAGCTGCAACGATCGCGACGCGTCCATGCTCAGCGAGCCGCAGACTCAGCTTTCAGCGGCATCCGGGGAAAGCCGGCTCAATCCCGATGACCCGCTCGATATTACCTTCGAACTATCGACCAAGGATGGGGATGGACCCTGGGTGACCAAGACCGTCAAGCCGGTAAGGTGGGATGGAGCCAGCAAGCTCGAGTCGGATGTGGTGTACTATTTCGCGGATGAGCAAGAGAAGCTGGCCGCCCTGGAGACAGTCCCGACGCTGCTGGAAGCGTATGTCAAGATGAAGGAGAAGGCCGAGCTGGAGAAGGGCAAAGCCTTGTCCTCCCCTAAACTGGCCGCATGGTGCGATGCCTATGCGGATGCCGTCGCCTGGTCTGCATCGGGAAGAGTCTATGGCCAATGCTACATGGCCAATGACGGCCATTACGATGGCGGCGTGCTGGATCCCTGGTGCCAGCATTGGTATCAGGTGGAACAGTATTATGGCTATCGGGATTTCTACGATTTCCTTCCGCATGAAACGAGATCGAGCGCCTTCTACGAGACCTGTCCGGGCGGTGCGGTCATGCCGGGGTGTGGGGTGATGATTCCTCATTGCGACACCTACGCCAGCGACCTGGATGAGGAGATCTGCTCGTAGCCCCGGGGCTGACCTCGACAACGCCGGCGAGCGAGCCGCGGGCAACCCGCCTGCGGCTCGCCTGTCGTCTGGCGGCTGAACCGCCTTTCCCTGCCGGGACCGGAGCGCCGGAGTGGGTCCGGCGCAAACGGTCCGGCTCGATTCCGGTCGGCCGCAGTCCCCAAGCTCAGAGCTTCCGCAGCAACTGCTCCAGGTGCCCGACCATCAGCCCGACCAGCTTTTCCCCCGCGGCGGCGTTGCTGACGCTCGGGGTCCCGTGCACCCCGGAGGGATTGACCGGTTTGGTGTCGCGGGTGATCCAGATTGTCTCCGGGTCCCCGGGCAGGTACTGGTCCACCGCCCGGGACATGTCCACCGCCTCCGGCTCCAGCACCAGCATCGCCGAGGTCTCGAGCTGGCAGGCATGGCCCCACTCTTTTCCCCCGGCCAACTCGTTCAGGGTTTCGACCGGGATGCCCTGGACCGTGTTGGCCACCAGGAGGCGGAAATCGGTCCCCACCGGGCGGCCCGGCGGGACCAGCCGGTAGATCGCCTCGCGCTGGGCGGCATCCAGCACCCCGTTGTTGCCCCCGTGCCCGTTGTAGATCAGCAGTTTCCGGAAGCCGTGGCGGTAGAGGCTCTCGACAATGTCGCAGACCAGGGCGATGATCGTCTCCGAGCGCACGTTGATCGTGCCGCAGTAGTTGGCGGCGTGGATGCAGCTGCCGTAGCTCACCGCCGGCATGACGATCACCTCCGGCACCCTTCGCGCCGCCAGCTCGGCGATCCGGGAGGCCAGGAAATAATCGCACTTGAGCGGCAGGTGGTAGCCGTGCTCCTCCACCGACCCGAACGGCAGGAGGAACACCAGCCGGTCCCGGTGGGGATGGCGGTCCAGCTCATCCCAGCTGTAGTCGCCCAGGAACAGCTTCTGTCCGGCCTCGTTGAGTATCGCCATCGCGGCATCGCCTCGCTTTCGGTTGCGGATGATCCTGACTTGATCCCTGTCATCTGGCATTCAAACCATTGGTATTACAGCCTATCAGGCAGTGGACCGGGCTTGGCCCGACACCCCCGTCGGCTGCACGGGCACGGCGCATCAGATTGACACCCCCCGGTCCCGATAGAATCGGGACCACCCCCCTCCAGGGGGGAGTTTTTTCCGCTACACCCTGGCAATGGTGTAACTGGTTTGGCACTATGCTGTTAATTCCAGCTCCGCGGCCATTGCGCCGATCGCCTCCCAGGCCGCGCGCACGTGCCGCTCCCCGGTGGTGGTCTGGCCGACACAGAAGCGCAGGGTGAAGCTGCCCTCCAGCACGGTGTGGGTCAGGTACAGCCGGCCGCCGGCGTTGAGGCGCTCCAGCAGCCGCGCGTTGAACTCATTGCCGGCCCGGTGGCGGAAGCAGACCAGGTTGAGGGGCGGGGGGACCGCCAGCTCGAAACGGCGGTCGGCCTCGACCCAGCCGGCGAACTGCTGCGCCAGGGCCACATGCTTGCGCACCATCGCGCGCAGCCCCTCCACGCCGTAGTAGCGGATCACGAACCAGAGCTTGAGCGCGCGGAAGCGCCGGCCCAGCGGAACCTGCCAGTCCCGGTAGTCGATCACCGCGCCGGAGTCGGTGGCCTGGTTGCGCAGGTACTCGGGCAGGATCGTCAACGCCCGGATCAGCGCCTCGCGGTCGGCGACAAAGAAGCAGTCGCAGTCGAAATTGGTGAACATCCACTTGTGGGGGTTGAAAGCAGTAGCTGTCGGCCAGCTCCAGCCCGTCCTGGAGCGGGCGGAACTCCGGACAGAGCGCCGCCGTGCCGGCCATCGCCCCATCGACATGCAGCCAGAGGCCCTCCGCGCGGCAGATCCGGCCGATTTCCTCCAGCGGGTCGAGCGCGTTGGAGGAGGTGGTGCCGACTGTCGCGGCGACAAAGCAGGGCATTTTGCCCGCCCGCCGGTCGCGCCGGACAGCTCGGCCAGGGACTCCGGAACGCATCGCGTAACGGCTGTCCACCTCCATCAGCCGCAGGTTGTCCCGGCCGATCCCGGCGATCTTCACCGCCTTCTCGATCGAGGAGTGGGCCTGGGTCGAGGCATAGGCGGTGAGACGGCCATCGCAGCCTTCGCGGTTGCTCGCCAGCCCGGTGGCGCGTTCCGCGCGGCCGATAGCAGGGCGCAGAGCGCCGCGCTCGAGGCCGAGTCCTGGATCACCCCGCCGCCGGCGGTGGTGGAGCGGAAGGCTTCCGGCAGCCCGAGCATCTCCACCAGCCAGTCCAGGACATGGGTCTCCAGCTCGGTGCAGGCCGGGCTGGTGGCCCAGAGCATCCCCTGCACTCCCAGCCCGGCCGCGAGCAGCTCGCCGAGGATCGAGGGCCCGGAGCTGTTGGCCGGGAAGAAGGCGAAGAAATTGGGCGACTGCCAGTGGGTGATCCCCGGCAGGATCAGCGGCTCGATGTCGCCGAGGATGCGCTCGAAAGCCTCCCCCTGCTGCGGCGGGCGTGGGGGCAGGCCCGCCCGGACCTGGCCGGGCTCGACCCGCGACAGCACCGGGAAGGATTCGATCCGCTCGTAGTAGTCGGCGATCCAGTCGATCACCATCCGGCCGCAGCGGCGGAACTCTTCGGGGCTCATGTTGGGGCGATCCTGGTCGGTCATGGCTTGAGTTCCTGTCGAGATGGAGGTGATGGCCGCTCAGGGCCCGGTCACCGTGAACTGTCCCCGCAGGCGGATGTCCGCGCTGGAGGCGCCGATCATCAGCTCGAACCCGCCCGGCTCCACCACCCGCTTCAGCCCGGAGTCCAGCAGCGAGAGGTCCGCGGGCGTGAGGACAAACTCCACCCTTCGGCGCTCGCCCGGGGCGAGGGCCACTTTCCGGAAGCCCCGCAGCCGCCGGACCGGGGTCACCACCGAGGACAGCTCATCCCGCAGGTAGAGCTGCACCACCTCCTGGCCCTCGCTCTGCCCGGTATTGCGCAACTCCAGGCTGACCCGCACCCGGCCATCCGGGGCGATGCTGTCCGGCTCGATCCGCAGGTCCGCGTACTCGAAGCTGGTGTAGCTCAGGCCGTGGCCGAACTCCCAGAGCGGGGAGGACCGCAGGTCGACATAGCCGGAGCGCTTGAGGCTGAACGCCTTGGAGGGCTTGTAGTCATAATAGACCGGCAACTGCCCGGCATGGCGGGGGACTGTCACCGGCAGCCTGCCGCTGGGGCCCACCGCGCCGAACAGCACCTCGGCCACCGCGGTCCCGCCCTGCTCGCCGGGCAGCCAGGCCTCGAGGATCGCCGGCAGGTGCTCGGCGGCCCAGGGGATCGCCAACGGGCGGCCGTTGACCAGCACCAGGACAGTGGGAGTCCCCGTGGCCGCCACCCGCCGCAGCAGCTCCTCCTGCCTCCCGGTCAGCTCCAGGGTGGCGGCATCCTTGTGCTCGCCATCGGTGCCCAGCCCATCGGGCTTGAAGCGCTCGTTCTCGCCCAGCACGACAATCGCCACTTGCGCCCGGGCGGCGGCCGCCACCGCCGGCTCGATCTCATCCGGCGCATCCCCGAGCACCGCGCAGCCCCGCGCGTACTCGACCGTGGTCTGCGGCGAGACCTGCCCGCGGACCCCCGCCAGGACCGTCACCACCTGCTGCAGGATCACATCGCTGATGTAGTCGCCGAGCTGGTTGCGGGGATCATCGGCATTGGGGCCGATCACCGCGATCCGCTTCAGGTCCCGTCGCAAGGGGAGCAGCCCGCCCTCGTTCTTGAGCAGCACGATCCCCTCCCGGGCGGCCCGGAGCGCCAGGGCCTGGTGCTCCGCGGTGTGGCTGGCCGCCACCGCCGCTTCCGGGTCGACATAAGGGTTCTCGAACAGCCCCAGCCGGAACTTGAGGGCCAGCACCCTGCGCACCGCCCGGTCCACCAGCGCCTCGGGGACATGCCCCTCGCGCACGTTCTCGATCAGTGGCAGCATGAAGGCCGGCTCGAAAGTGATCCCCACATCGACCCCGGCCCGCAGGGCCAGCGCCCCGGCCTCTTTTTGATCGGCGGCGACCCGGCGGGTGGTCAGGGTGGAGAAGCCATCGCCCTCGCTCAGCACCACTCCCTCGAAGCCCAGCTCCTCGCGCAGAATTCCGGTCATGATCTGCTCCGAGGCATGGGCCGGGACTCCATCGATCTCCGGATAGGTGGCCATCACCCCCAGCGCGCCGCACTCCTTGATCCCGGCCTCCCAGGGCGGCAGGAACACCTCGCGCAGCATCCGCTCGGAAATTTCCATCGCGCCCTGCTCCATCCCGCTCACCGGCTGGCTCTGGCCCGGGTAATGGCACAGGCCCGCCACCACCTTGTCCGGCGCGGAGATGTCGGTCCCTTGCGCCCCCTCGACCACCGCCCGGGCGAACGCCGCGCAGAGGAACGGGCACTCGCTGAACGCCTCCTGGTTGCGGCCCAGGCGCGGGTCGCGGATCGGCTCGACCACCAGGGTGAACAGTTGATGGATGCCCACCGCCCGGGCCTCGCGGGCCGCGGCGGCGTAGACCTCGCGGATCAGCTCCGGGTTCCAGCTGCTGCCCAGGCCCGGCCCTTCCGGGAAGATTGTCCCGCCGGAGCACATCAGCCCGTGGGTGCCCTCCTCCACCTGGCAGAGCGGGATTTTCAGCCGGGTCCGCTCGACCGCGATCCGTTGCAGCTCATTGAAGAAGCGGGCCTGCCGGCCCGGGCCCTCGTGCAGGATCGTGTTGGCCAGGGTGAAGAACCCGCCGCCGGGCCCGAGCCCCGCCACCAGCTCGCCGGCCGCGAACTTCCGGCAGGACTCCATCTTGGTGGGAAGGTCATCCCCCAGTTCGCCGGCATAGACGCAGGGCCAGTTGAGCTGGCCGACCTTCTCCTCCAGGGTCATCCGGGCCAGCAGGTCCTCGACCCGGCGGTCCACCGGGGCCCGCGGGTCAAGGTAGACCGGAGCGGACTGCTCTTTCCCGCCGCAGGCCAGGATCGCGGCCAGGAACGGGACCAGGCATAGCAGCACGGCCTGGCACAGCGTGACGATGGTCGGGGACATGCGCTCTCCTGCCGGATGATGTGATGTTCAGGGCCGCGGCCCAGGCGCGGGCGGCCGGTCAGCGGCGATAACCATCCTCGCCGGAGGCGGGCACCGGCCGGAGGTTGCCCAGCAGCTCGTTGAGGCCCGCCACGGCCTCGATCACCACCTGCTCGCCGGTGCCCGGCCGCACCACCGTGGCCTCGTCATTGGCCCCATACCCGCCGCGCACCGCCGCCGTCAGGTCGGGAAAATAGCCGAACCCGCCGCCGGTGTAGCCGGCGACAATCAGGTCTTTCACCGGCGACTGCGCCCGCAGCGAGCGCTGGAAGGCGGAGAAGAACTCCCCGGGCAGCCCGACAAAGGCCAGTTGCGGGGTGATCCGCACCAGGCTGATCGGCAGCTCGAGCCGCTCCATCCGGGCCGCGGTGCGCTCGATCGCGGCCCGGGAGCGGTCCCCGGCGGAGGCGCGCCAGCGCTCCAGGTCCCAGCGGCCCCGGGCCGGGAAACGGACTATCTTCCAGTCCAGCCCGGCCGAGTCAGCAGCTTCCTCGACCGCGATCGAGCGCGCCACCCGCAGCACCTCCCCGGCCAGCTCCCGTCCGGCTTCCTCCACCCGCTCCTCCGCCTGCTCGTCCGCATCGGCAAAATAGGGGTTCATGTCCCCGCAGGCGCCGTTGAGGAACAGGCAGGTCGGACGGTCCGGGTGCGAGCGCTCCAGCTCGCGGCACATCGCCCCGGGGTAATCCGGCGAGTAGCGCAGGTTGCGGAAGCCGAGGATCACCGGGTGGCAGGCGTAGTTGACCAGCAGCACCCGGGTCCGTCCCTGGAGGTCATCCAGCCGGAGCACCAGGACCGTCTGCTCGGTCGGCCCCAGCGGTCGCTGTTCGTGATTGATCCAGATCATTTCCACCCCGCCGCCGGGCAGCTCCTTGATCCGGTTGTAGTTGAGGTCCACCCGGCCGTAGCCCACCCCCAGCCGCACCGGCTCCAGGGCCTCCCGGGCCTGTTCCAGCGCCCGGATGGTCGCCGCGCCGAGCGCCTGCTCGAAGGCGGGCAGCCGGTCGAGGCCGTCGGCGCCGGCCAGCTCCGGGCCGGAGTGGGTGTGGGTGGCGCTGAAGATCACCTCATCGATCCCGGTCCGCTGCCTGATCCGCTCCGTCAGCTCGGCGTTCAGCGGCTGGTCGAGGATGCCGATCAGGTCATAGACCACGAAGGCCACGCTGCGGCCCGCGGAGCGCAGCATCAGCACCCGGACGAACAGCGGGTCGAGGGTTTCCCGGGCCGGCTCATGGCGCTGGGAGAACCCGGACATTTTCAGGCCCGGCGCGGCGGGAAGCTGGACCGCGGCGGCGCCGGCCTCCAGCGCGGCAAACAGCCCGGCCTGCCAGAGCCAGCCGAGCACGAGCGTGGTCAGCAGCAGCTTGCGTCTCATCGGGCGATCCTCCGCGGGTGACTGGTGGGGCTAAGTGTCGATGCCAATGGGAAGGCGGTGCGGCCGGTTCTGCCGGCAATGGAAATTACATCGAAACCCGGGCGGCCGCAAAAAAATCTCGCGATGGTTAGGAGCTGTCAGGACAGGACAAGGCGGAAGCGAACGAGGGGGGAGGAGCTCAGGCCGGAGGGAGGACGGAACATCCGGCCATCTTCACGCGGTCATTCCGGCCGGCGGCCTCCCAGGATCCCCAGCAGTTCGAGCAGGTCAAAGATGTCGGTGCGGGTGTCGCGGTTGACATCGCCCCGCGGGAATTGCTCGACGGCCTGGGCCAGCAGGGTCGGCCTGCTGCCGGAGAGGATGCCGAGCAGCTCGAGCAGGTCGAAGATGTCGGTGCGGGTGTCGCGGTTGACATCCCCGCGGCGGTAGTCGCCGGGGGCATAGGCGAAGATCGGGCGGGTGACGGCGGCGCTGTCGCCCCGGCTGCTGGTGACAGTCAGCCGGACAGTGTAGTTGCCGGCGGCGGCGAAAGTGTGCCCGGCGGTGGGACCGCTGCCGGTCCCGCCATCGCCGAAGTTCCAGGCGAAGCCGGCAATCGAGTCCGGGAAAGCCCGGCTGGCGGCGGCATCGAAACTGACTGTCAGCGGCACGGTCCCGCTGCCGGGAGTGGCGGTGAACGCCGCCAGCAGGCGGGTCGCGGTGACCGTGATCGTGTCGACGGCGAAAAACGAGCTGTCGCCATCGCTGTCGGTGACAGTCAGCCGGGGCAGGAAGCTGCCGCTGTCCGGGTAGGTATGGGTGGGCGCGATCCCGCTGCCGCCCGCGCCATCGCCGAAGTCCCAGCGGTAGCCGGCGATGGTTCCATCGGGGTCCTGGCTGGCGGCGGCATCGAAGCGGACCGTGAGCGGGGCCTGGCCGCTGTCGGGGGTGAAGCTGAAGAGCGCCACCGGCGGCCGGTTGGCGGTCACCAGCACGCTGTCCGTGGCGACTGCGCCGGCTCCGCTGTTGTCGGTGACAGTCAGCCGGACCAGGAACCGGCCGGGGTCCGGGTAGGTATGTACGACCGTGATCCCGCTGCCGCCCTGCCCATCGCCGAACTCCCAGGCATAGGCGGCGATGCTGCCATCGGGGTCGCGGCTGGCGGCGGCATCGAAGGTGACCGCGAGGGGCGCCTTGCCATTGCGGGGGGCGAGGGTGAACGCGGCGGTGGGCGGCTGGTTTGGCGGCGGCGGCTGGTCGGAAGCAACCGTGATGCTGCCATCGCCGATCAGCACCCCGGGGATCGGGTACAGGTTCTCATCCGAGACGGTCACCTGGGTCAGGCTCAGCGCGGCGACACCCACGGGCGCGGAGGCGGCGACCGAGAAGCTTAAGGATAGCACCGCCTCATTGCCGGGAGCGAGCGAGGTCCCGCCGACCGAGAAGAGCAGGATCAGAAGCTCGGTGCCGCTGCCGGAACTGCCCGCGTTCCAGCCGACCGCCCGGCCGATCGGCTCGACTCCGCTGAACGCGATCCCCCGGTCAGCCGGGAGGGAGAGGTTGAACTGCAGCCCCCGCACCGGGACCGTGTTTTCGAGGATCAGGCTCAGCGCCACGGTTTGTCCGGGCCCGGCGGTCGCGCTGCCGATCCGCAGCGCATCGGCCGCGGCAGGCGTGTAACCGGCCAGCAGCGAAGCGAGCAGCAGCACCGGCGGCAACTGGATGATCGCGCTGCGCATCATCCCCCCTAACAAAATGGGCCCGAGCCTGCGGGACCGCCGGATGTCATCCGGGCACGATGCCGGCCCTGATGCCGGGTGGTCCCGATAGCAAGCTGTGATTCCCCCTGTATAACGATAGATGGGAGAAGGGGGGCGGGCAAAAAAAACTGTTGTGCGGATTGCGCGACTGATTTTACATTTTTGGGAGCGGGGCGGCTCCGGGCCATCGGCAGGAAATAAAAAAACCCCGGCGAGCATGCTCCCCGGGGCTTGCGGATGGTAGCCCGACCAGGACTCGAACCTGGACTTTCCTGATCCAGAGTCAGGCGTGTTGCCAGTTACACCATCGGGCTATGAGTTTCGGTACGGGTCAGGCACCGCCGCGGCCCAGTCTGCGGGACCGTGCGGCCAGGATTGTTAATCTAAAAATCAGGCCGGGATTTGTCAACTCAAAAAGCGCCCGGCCCGGTCGCCGCTACTCGACACTGCGCACGTTGAAAGTCAGCACCCAGCCGTCGATCCCGCCCCGGGGGTAATAAACCTTGTGCCAGATGCCGCTGGTGCTGATGCGGATCAGCGACTCGCCCTTGGGGAGCTGGACCAGCTCGGGGCTGGAAAGATCGCCGCGCTCGTAGAGCGGGACATTGTTGCTCACCACTTCCAGCTTGTCGCCGGCCGGTGGGGGTTCGACCCGGGAGGGCGTCGGCCGGGCGGGGGCGGCGGTGTCCGGTGCGGCGGCCGGGGGGGCGGAAGGTGGCGCGGACTGGGCCGAGAGCCGCACCGGGATGCTCCAGGGCCCGAGCTGCCCGCCGCCCGGCCCGGTGGGCCTCACCCGGATGAAATAATGCTCGCCGCCGGACAGCAGGGCCGGATCGATGTTCCAGGAGCCGCTGGCCCCTTCCGCCGCCTCGGTCAGCAGGGCCTCGGGCGAGGAGCCATCCGCATCGAGCTGCAAGGCCAGCGAGTCCTCGACCGCGGCCGAGAGCTCCAGCAGCACCCCGCCGGCGCCATCGACCGCGCTCACATCCCAGCTTACCCGCAGCACTCCGGCGCTGGTGTCGATCCGCGGCGGGGCAGTGGCGGCAACTCCCGTCCGCGCGGCGTAAGGCGCGCTCCCGGGAGCGCCCTCGACCAGCAGGGTGTCGGGGTCGGACCAGCGGCCGATGAAATCGCCCATAGGGGCTGACCGCGATCACCCGGAACAGGTAGCTTCCCGGTCCGGCCAGCCCCTGGACACTGGAGCTGAAAGTGCCGGAGAGCCTTCCCAGCGAGGGGTTGTAGAAATAGGTGTTGGTGCGGTCGCGCTCGGCCCCGTTGGGATTGTCGAAGGCGGTCTCCGGGCGGGAGATTTCCACCGCGACATCCTTGGCGCCCTCGACATTGGAGGCATCCCAGCGGAACGTGTACTCCGGGTTCTCCAGGCTGACCTTGGCCGGAGTGATTTCCGGCTTGTGGGCCAGGGTGTTGACGTTGTTGTAGACCACCACCAGCTCCCGGGCCTCGGAGAAGCGGCTGATCAGCTCGCCCCGGTTGTTGAGCGCCGCCACCCGGTAGCAATAAATCCCCACCCCCTCCAGCTCGAGGGCGCTGCCCTTGCGCTGGCCGCTGATCGCGCCCAGGCTGGGAGTGTAGTACAGGGTGTTGGTCGCATCCTGGGCGATGCCGTTGGGGTTGGAGAACTTCTGGTTGACCTTGCTCAGCTCCAGGGCGGCATCGCTGGCGCCCAGGACATTGGAGACATCCCAGTGCAGGGCGTAGAGCGGGGCGACAATGCTGATCGTGTCCGGCTCCAGGCGGGGCGGATTGGCCACCACCAGGCGGTCGAGCGGCTGGTCGTCCTGACGGCCGCGGTTCTCCCACTCCCGCCGGTCGAGGATCATCCCGCGGGAGAGGCCATCCCGGCCGCCGGTTTCGCCCGCGGCGGCAACACCCGGGTCGAACTCCTGGTTGAGTCGCACCGCCTCATCCCGCAGGCCCTGAAAGGACTGGTCGAGGATCTGGTTCAGCCGGCCCCGCTGCTCATCGTCCAGGTTGCGGACCAGGTTCTCCCGGTCCTCGAGCACGCCGCGCACCGACTTGCCGTAATCCTCCATCTGGCCGGGATCGACCAGCTGGTCCGAGTCGATCTTGCGCATCATGCCCTCCATCAGCTCGTTGAGCCGGGAGCGCACGCGTTTGCTGTTGTAGTTGGCGGAGAAATTGCGGTCCTTGAGCAGGTTGGACAGCCGGCTCTGGAGCTGGACCACCTTGCTGCGCAGTCCCTGCTTGCCGGTGGGGTCCCCGGAGGTGAGAAACAGGTCCCCGGAGAGGATGTCCATACTGGCCTCCGCCTGCTGCTCGGCCTCCTCCCCGCGCACGTGGTTGAGGGTGCGGGTGACCGTTTCGAACAGCGGGTGGCGGGTGTCCATCGCCTCCAGGATGCTTTCCAGCACGCTGGTGGAGCGGGAGTAAAGCCGTTCCTTGCGGTAGAAACGGGCCAGGTCGAGGTAGATCTCCACGTTGTCGCCGGACTTGGCCAGGTCCTCCTCGATCGCCCCCTTGACCGCATCGAACATCTCCACCCCCTCATCGATCCGGGACAGGGCGCGGTTCATCGCCAGCAGGTCGAACCCGGTGAGCTGCCCATCGCCATCCACATCGCAGCTCTGCACCTGCTCGGGGGTGACTCCGGTCCCCAGGCTGACCGCTTTTTCCAGGTCGATGATGTCGAACAGGTCGAAGCGGCGGTCGCCATTGAGGTCGCCATTGGTGCGCAGGCTGAGGTCGGCGGCATAGGTGGGGCCGAGCGCGGCCCGGACGGAGTCGGCGGTGGCCCGGGTGAACGGCGGGGCGGCCGCGGTGGTGTCGGCGGTGGTATCGGCGGCCTGGGCGAGAAGCGCAGTCGGCGGACCCAGGGCCAGGAGCGCAGCGAGCAGCGCAACAGTCAGCGGCAGCGACGAAGTCAGGGATTTCCGGGCGGGACAGGCCATCGCGGCACCGGGGTTGGGAGTGGGCGGGGACCCGCTCCGGGAAGGGTCCCCCATGCTTTCGGCTCATCCGCTTGCCGGCGGGCCTGGCCGGACGCACCCGCCCGCTCGAGCGGGCACAAAGACTGCACACCCCGTCTCGATTTCATCGGGACAGGGGGTGTCATGCCGAGGTGCGGCCCCAGCCGCCCGCTACGCGGGCACAAAGACTACACACCCCGTCAGCTTCGCTGCCACCCCTCTGCTTAGAGGGGATTTTGAAGCTCTAAAACCCAACCGGTTGCGCATTGTCCGGGCCGGAGCGGCAAACTCCCCCCTGCAGGGGGGTGTCATGGTTTTCCGCGCCAGGCGGACCGGGCAAACAGCGCATCGGACAGGGCGGCCGCTATCCCAGGCGCTCCAGGGCCTGAGCGAGGCGCGCCAGGGTGAGCGCGCGGCCCATCAGCGCCATGGTCTCGAAAATGCCCGGGCTCACGGTCTGGCCGCACAACGCCAGGCGCAAGGGGTGGATCAGCTTGCCCGCGCCGATCCCCAGCCTCGCGGCCAGGGCGCGCAGCAGCTCCTCGAGCGGGCCCTCGCTCCATTCATCGACCTGTTCCAGCTCCGGCTTGAGCGCGTTCAGCAGCTCCCGGCTCTCCGGCTTCCAGACCTTGCTCACCGCCTCCGGGTCGTACTCGCGCAACGGGATGGGGAACAGGAACCGGCTGCGCTCCACCAGCTCGCCGGTGGTGCGGCAGCGCTCCCGGACCAGCTCCAGCGCCCGGGCGGCATAGGCGCGCTGCTCCGGCGCGGGCGGTTCGGGAAGCAGGCCCTCCCGGGCCAGCTCATCGCGCACCAGCTCCAGCAGCAGTTCCCCGCTCATCGCGGTGAAATAGCGGCCGTTCATCCACTCCAGCTTGGTCAGGTCGAACACCGCGCTCTTGCGGCTCACCCCCTCCAGGCTGAAAGCCTCGACCAGCTCCCGGCGGGAGAGGATTTCCCGATCATCGCCCGGGGACCAGCCCAACAGGGCGATGAAGTTCACCACCGCCGGCGGGAGGAAGCCCAGCGTGCGGTACTCGGTGACACTGGTCGCGCCGTGGCGCTTGGACAGGCGCTTCTTGTCGGCCCCCAGGATCAGCGGCAGGTGGGCGAAAGTCGGCACCGGCCGGCCGAGGGCCCGGTAGATCTGGAGCTGCTTGGGAGTGTTGGAGACATGGTCATCGCCGCGGATGATGTGGGTGATCCCCATCTCGAGGTCATCGGCCACCACCGCCAGCTGGTAGGTGGGGGTGCCATCCGAGCGCAGGATGATGAAGTCCTCGAGCAGCGCGTTGTCGAAGCTCATTTTCCCATAGACCCGGTCCTCGAACTCGGTCACCCCGGGCGGGATGCGAAAGCGCACGGTGTAGGGAAGGCCCGCGGCCAGCCGCCGCTGTTCTTCCTCCGGCCCGAGGGCCAGGCAGGCGCGGTCGTAGATCAGGTTCTCCTTGGCCTGGCGGGCCAGCTCCCGTCGCGCCTCCAGCTCCTCCTGGGTGCAGAAGCAGCGATAGGCGGCCCCGCGCTCCAGCAGGCTTTGGGCCAGGGCGCGATGGCGTTCCACTCCCTGGGCCTGGTAGAGGATCTCCCCATCCCAGTCCAGCTCCAGCCAGGAGAGGCCATCCAGGATCGCCTGGACCGCCGCCGGGGTGGAGCGTTCCAGGTCGGTGTCCTCGATCCGCAGCAGGAAACGGCCGCCATGGTGACGAGCGAACAGCCAGTTGAACAGCGCGGTGCGGGCCCCGCCGATGTGCAGCATCCCGGTCGGGCTGGGCGCGAAACGGACGACTACCGGTGCCTGATCCAAATCTGTCTGCCCCTTGCTGTGCGGGCGGGCCGCTTCCGGGCGGGCCCATCCCCCGATGATGACTCGTTGAGTAGAAATCGCAATGGTACAATATAAAAGGACAGGCCCGGATGGTCCATCCTGAGCCTGTCCCTCTTCCGGGCCGGAAGCACGGTCCGGGGGATTATTTTTCCTTGCCGTCCACCAGGACCTGCAGCTTGCGCGAGGGCTTGAAGGTCGGGACGAAACGGGCCGGGATCATCACTTCCTCGCCGGTGCGGGGGTTGCGCGCGGTGATCGGCTGGCGCTTCTTGACCTTGAATGAGCCGAAGCCCCGCAGCTCGATATTGTTGCCGCTGGAAAGGCTCTGGCCCACCGCCTCCAGCAACTGCTCCAGGACCTCCCTGGTGGCGCCCTTGCTCTGGCCGGTCGCGGCGGCGACCTTGTCGATCAGCTCGGCCTTGTTCATCGCTGCTCCTTGTTCGGAAGGGGTCCGCTACTGGATGAGGGATGCTTCAGGTGCTCGAATCCCGACTGCTCGATGGTCTGCCCGGCGCCATCCGGCCGGATCAGCGCCAACTCGCCGGTCCGCCCGGTGATTTCGCCGATCATGGTGAGGTGGATTTCCCCCTCCCGTTCCAGCTCCTCCCGGCGCCGCTCCACCGCGTCCGGCCGGGCGGTGAACAGCAGCTCGTAGTCCTCGCCGCCGCGGAAGAAGAACTCGTTGCCCGGTTTGCCGAGCGCGGTCGCCATCCGCCGGGCGAAAGAGCTCACCGGCAGGCGGGCCTCCTCCAGTTGCGCGCCGACTCCGGAAGCTTTCAGCAGGTGCCCCAGGTCGCCGGCCACCCCATCGGAGATGTCGATCATCGCGGTGGCGATCCCCAGCCGGCCCAGGGCCAGCCCCAGCCTCAGCCGGGGGACCGGCTCCAGGAGTTTTTCCCTCGTGTCATCCGGCGGCTCCGGCAGGCTGAGCGATGAAACCGGCGCAACGCCCTGCGGCTCTTGGCCGGACCGCTCCAGCCAGGCCAGCGCCGCCGCGGCCTCCCCGGGAGCGCCGCTGACCCAGATCCGGTCGCCGGGGGCTGCGCCGGAGCGCCGCACCGCGCGCCCGCGGGGGACCGCCCCGGCGACAGTGACACTGACCATCAATGGCCCGGGGCTGCCCACCAGGTCCCCGCCGATCAGCGCGCAGCCATGGCGGGCCCCGGTCTCCACCAGCGCGCGGGAGAGCTCCAGCAGCTCGGCCTCACCGGCCGAGTCCGGCGCGGCGACAGTCACCAGCGCCCCCAGCGGGACCGCGGCCATCGCCGCCAGGTCGCTCAGGGCCGAGGCCATCGCCTTGATCCCCACCTGACGGAACGAGCACCAGCGCAGCCGGAAATGGACCTCCTCCACCACCGCATCGGTGGAGAGGGCCAGCTCGCGGTCCGGCCCGGGGTCCAGCAGGCAGCAGTCATCGCCGATCCCCAGCCGCACTTCCGGGGGCAGCGGCCGGCGCTCCGCCAGTGCCTTGATTTTGCCGATGATCTCGAACTCGCCCACGTGGCCCCTCATCGCTCAAGGGGCAGGATCTCGATGAGCTCGCGCCCGGGGAAGAAATATCCAAGCTCCCTTCCGGCGCTGGCGGGCGAGTCCGAGGCATGGATCGCATTGCGGGTTTTGCTCTCGGCAAACAGCTTGCGGACCGTCCCGGGGCAGCCTCGGCCGGGTCGGTGGCGCCGATCACCCTTCGCAGCTCGGCCACCGCGTCCTCTCGGCTCCAGGGCCGCCACCAGCACCGGGCCGCTGGTCATGAACTCCAGCAGCGGGTCAAAAACGGTTTGCCCCGGTGCTCGGCATAGAACCCGGCGGCGATTACGCGGGTCAGCCGCAGCATGCGGGCCGCCCGAAGCTCGAACCCCGCTGTTCGAGGTGGGCCAGGATTTTGCCGGCCAGTTCCCCGCGGACAGGGCATCGGGCTTGATGATGGTCAGGGTCATCTCTTTCAAGGCTTCACGCTCCTGGTGCGGGTTCAGCTCCAACAGTGCGGCGACCGTGGCGCCGATCTCGGCCGGGCTTTCGGCCACCGCCACGCCGGCTTCCGCAGGTAATCGATCTTGGCCTGGGCCGTGCCCGACCGCCGGAGATGATCGCCCCGGCATGGCCCATCCTGCGCCCGGGCGGGGCGGTCCGCCCGGCGATGAACGCCGCCACCGGCTTGTCCATTTCGGCGCGGATGTAGTCGGCGGCCTGCTCCTCGGCCGTTCCGCCGATCTCGCCGATCAGCAGCACCGCCGCGGTGTCCGGGTCGCGGTGGAAGAGCTTGAGCGCCTCGAGGTGGGTGGTCCCCACCACCGGGTCCCCGCCGATCCCCAGGCAGGTGCTCTGGCCGATCCCGAGCTGGGTGAGCTGCCAGACCGCCTCGTAGGTGAGGGTTCCGCTGCGGGAGACCACCCCGACTTTCCCCGGCTGGTGGATGAACCCGGGCATGATCCCGATCTTGCACGGCCGGGGGTGATCATCCCCGGGCAGTTGGGGCCGATCAGCACCGTGTCGCGGCCCTCCAGGGCCGTTTGACCCGGACCATGTCCAGGGTGGGGATGCCCTCGGTGATCACCACCACCAGCCCCAGGCCGGCATCGAGCGGCCTCCAGCGCGGCATCGGCGGCGAACGGGGCCGGGACAAAGATCACCGAGCTGATCGCAGCCGGTGGCCCTCACCGCCTCGCGCATCGTGTCGAAGATCGGGACCTGCCCTCGAAGATTTCCCCGCCGCTGCCCGGGGTGACCCCGGCCACGACATTGGTGCCGTAATCCAGCATCTGGCGGGCATGGAAGCTGCCCTCGCCGCCGGTGATCCCCTGCACCAGCCACCCGGGTGTTTGTCGAGAGCCAGGATGCTCATCGGCGCCCCCGCCTCCCGGGCCGCGAGTCACCGCTTTCCGCGCCGCCTCGCTCAAGCGCCTCGGCGAACGGAAACCCAGGCCGGCCTGCTCGATGATCTGTCGCCCCTCCGCGGCATTGGTCCCCTCCAGCCGCACCACCACCGGCAGCTCGGACCTCCATCCCGGAGCAGCGCTTCCACCACTCCGCGGGCCACCCGGTCGCAGCGCACAATACCGCCGAAGATGTTGATCAGCACCGCCCGACCCGTTGATCGCTTGCAGATGATGCTGGAAGCCCTTGCCGATGGTTTCCGCGTTCGCTCCGCCGCCCACATCCAGGAAATTGGCGGGCTCGCCGCCGGCCTGCTTGATGATGTCCATGGTGGCCATGGCCAGCCCGGCGCCGTTGACCATGCAGCCCACATTGCCATCCAGCTTGATATAATTGACCCCGGCTGCGGGGCCTCGCGCTCCAGCGGGTCTTCCTGCCCGGGTCGCGCATGGCGGCCATTCCGGGTGGCGGAACAGCGCGTTGTCATCCAGGTTCATTTTGGCGTCCAGCGCCACCAGCTCGCCCTCGGCGGTGACCACCAGCGGGTTGATCTCGGCCAGCGCGGCCTCGCAGTCGCGGTAGGCGCGGTAGAGCCGCAGGAAAGTCTCGGTCGCGGCGCGGGCCAGCCGGTCCCGCAGCCCCAGCCCGTAGGCCAGGCTCCGGGCCTGGAACGGCTGGAGCCCGGCCAGCGGATCGACTGTCACTGTGAGGATCCGTTCCGGGCTGCGGGCGGCCAGTTCCTCGATCTCCACTCCGCCCTCGCGGCTGGCGATCAGGACATCCGCCACCTGCGCCCGGTCGAAAGTCACGGCGACATACAGCTCGCGCTCGATCGCCAGCCCCTGCTCGACCAGCAGCCGGCTGACCACTTTTCCGCCGGGACCGGTCTGGGGGGTGACCAGGGTCATCCCCAGCATCTCGCCCGCCAGGCGGCGCGCCTCCGCCACGCTGCGGGCCAGCCTGATTCCGCCGGCCTTGCCCCGCCCTCCGGCCTGGACCTGGGCCTTGAGCGCCACCACTGCGGCCGAGGGCAGCAGGCGTTCCGCCGCCCGGGCCGCTGCTTCCGGATCGGTGCACAGCTCGCCCTCAGGCACGCTGACCCCGTGCTCCCGCAGCAGCGCCTTGGCCTGGTACTCGTGAACCTTCACGCCCCCTCCCGGTTGAGTCAACCCGCGGATCGCCGTCCCTCGCACTCCTGCTAAAAAGGTAAGCCCAAAAAAAACAAATGACAAGGCTGAAGGTCAAAAAGCTTGCGCACCAGCGCCCTGATTTACAAATTAGGGGCATCCGTCAAAAGGAGTGCTTATGCCCAAATCCCTGGCGCTGGTCGGTCTCAACAACTCGCATCCCTACGTGTTCAGCGGGCTGGTCAATGGCGGCCTGCGCAACGTCTTCACCACCAACTCTCCGGGCTGGACCCACCGGCTGTTTCCGGAGCGGGACTGGGAGGGGCAGCTCGGCGACAACTGGCGTTTCACCGAGGCCTGGGCCCGCGACATGCAGTTCGCCCGGCGGGTGGCCGAGGCGACCCGGGTCGGGCGGATGGCCGAGAGCCTGGAGCAGGCGGCGCAGTCCACCGATGGCGCTTTTGTCTGCGACATGTGGGGCGACTATCACCGCGAGCAGGCCCTGCCGTTCCTGTTGCGGGGCAAGCCGGTGTTTGTCGACAAGCCCCTGGCCGAAACCCTCGCCGATGCCGAGGCGATGATCGAGGCCGCCCAGGCCGGCCGCACCGTGCTCTCCACCTGCAGCGCGATGCGTTTCGATCCGGCCCTGCAGGAGCTTAAAAAACGGCTGAGCGGGAAGCCTCCCCGGATCGTGACGGTCTGCTGCCCCTGCTACCAGGACCTGGCCCGCTACGCGGTGCACGGAATCGAGATCATGCTGGAGTTCATGGCCGGGATGCGGGTGCGCAGCGTGCGCAACATCGGTCCCAGCCACCGCCGTCACCTGCTGCTGCTCGAATTCACCGATGGCGCCTGCGGGGTGATCCACAGCTGGGAGGACCACGCCTACTCGCTTACCGCCACCGGTGACAGCGGCCAGGATGCGGTGCGCCTGGCAGTGGAGGACAACCATGCCCGGATGGTGGCCGCGGTGCTGGCATCGTTCGAGCGGGGCGAGCCGGTGCGGCCCTACGAGGAGGCGCTGGAGGTGGTGCGGGTGATCGAGGCCGGAGTCGCCAGCCAGCTCGCCGGCGGCCGGGAGACACGGATCAACGGCCGTTGAGCGCCAGCGGGGAGGGAGCGATGCCGGAGCATCAGCCGGGCCTGGAAGAGCTGTTGCAGTTGCTGCGGGCCAACTTGTGCCCGCTGGAGACGATCTCCGAGGACACGCTGCTGGCCGAGCTGGAGATGGACTCGATCGAGCGCACCGCGTTCGTGCTCGACCTGGAGGAGAAGCTGCGGGTGGTGGCTACCGATGAGGCCTGCGCCAAGTGGCAGACCATCGGCGACCTGATGAGCTATATCACCCAGTATCAAGAGCAGTCCATGGGGTTGATCCTGCCCGGAGAGCACCAGAGCGGGGAGGCGGAGCGTGAGCCCGATTCCCCGCGTTGAGACCCTCCCGCCAATGGTCTTGACAATTGGCGGCCTCGGGCTTAAGTTCTGCCTGCCAAACAGGTGAAGATCACGGAGAGGTGGCCGAGTTGGCTGAAGGCGGCACCCCGCTAAGGTGTTGTAGGGGAAACTCTACCGAGGGTTCGAATCCCTCCCTCTCCGCCAGTGTGCGAGGGGCTGTCCCATCCGGGGCGGCCCCTTTTGCTTGCCGCTACCTCCTGCCTTGGTTCCCTGGCTTCCTGCTATGCTCTATCTTCTTTGATTTTATGACGTTCTGGAGGGCCAGAGAGCCCTGGGGCGCCACAGCTTTCCGGCCACTGATGAGGCTTGAATCACCCTTCTTGAGCTTTGGTCCAAAAACCTCCGGCTATGCGGATATTTCTTTGTTTTTTTATGTTTATTCTTCTTTTGTGACCAAAAGAAGCAAAAGTCTTTGCGGCGCAAAACTCGCACACCCTTGATGGTCTTCCCTGCCCGGCCTGTATCCCTGCTGCGCAACACGCTACCACTGCTGCGTGGGCAGCGCTGACGCGCATCTGCCGGTTGGTGCTTGCCTGCTCTATCGCCATTCATGGGATAGCGCGTCATGTAACCGCTGCTTTGGCTTGGCTCATACAGTTGCGCCGCGGAGCGCCCTGATCGGGCGCTGGGGGTGAAAGACAAAGGCCGGGACAGGACCATGTATACGGGTTGACACTGGAGGCCGGGAGTCCATGGCAGGGGCGCGGCATGCCCATCTGTTCCAACAAAATCGGCGATAAATGGGATTGGCTCGACGGTGGGGTTGGGTCAGCACCTACCGTCGGGGCCGGCCCTGAAAAACACAACCCCCTGTTTCCCCCTTTGCTAAGGGGGATCAACGGCACTGCCGGCCCGCTGGTGGCATCAACCCCAGGCGCAGCTGTGACAGCAGTTTGATGCGGCGATCCTGTTTTGTGGGAACAGATGCCCCCGGTGGCCGCCCATTCCGGGTGGCCGGGCAGGCACGGGGGCCTGCCCCTACGAAAGATTCCGCGGTAGGGTGGCCTTTGGGCCGCGGCTGGAGGCAAAAGACAGCGGTGTCATTGCCGCGCAATTTCCATCGCGGCTGCCATGGAATGCCGAAGCCCGGCAGGCCATGGCGTGGCAGCGCCCCGGTATCATGCGGGCGCGAAACGCGGCGAGCACCGAAGGAGCGGCTGATTCCCTCGGGCACACCGCTGCCTGTTCAAAACCTTGATGTTGTTTCAGCTTCGCGGCTTTGGCTTTAAAAGACTCTTGCTACTTCTGGTCACAGCAGGAGAAAAATCCGAAGGATTTACGGGATATAGAACAAGCTGAAGATTTCCCTCCGCAAAACGAGTGGAGGAGGAAAGATCGGGAACAGCTAAATCTCCGGCGCGCTGTCCATGATCCGCCGCAGGGTCGGCCAGTCGATGTTGGCCCCGGTCTGGACCAGCACGACATCTTTGCCCGGCAGGGATTCCCTGATCTTGAGCGCCGCGGCCAACGGCGCCGCCGCCGCCGGCTCCACCAGGTTGTGGGTGGCCCTGACCATCAGCTTGAGGGCCGCGGCCAGCTCCTGCTCGCTGACTGTCACCATCTCATCCACCCTCCGGCGCATGATCTCCATGGTCATCTCGGCCGGGACCCGGGTCGCCAGCCCATCGGCGATGGTTTCAGCGCTGGGGGTGGAGATCATCCGGCCCTCGCGCCAGCTCTGCACCACCGAGTCGGCCTGCGCGGCCTGGACTCCTATCAGTCGGGTCTTCTTCCCCAGGCCCTCGGCGGCCAGGCACGCCCCGGACAGTCCCGAGCCCAGGCCGATCGGCACGAACATCACCCCAGCCGTGGGACACTCCTCGAAAATCTCCAGGCTGTAGGTGCCCACCCCGGCGATCAGCAACGGCTCATTGGCCGAGTGCACGAACCGGTAGCCGCCGGAGTCGATCAGCTCCCGCGCCCGCACGAACGCCTCATCGAAATCCTTTCCATGCTCGATCAGCTCCGCCCCCAGCAGGCGCATCGCCTCGTTCTTGTCCGGGTTGTTGCCGTGGGGGACCACGATCACCACTTTCACCCCGAACAGCCTCCCGGCGTACGCCAGCGATTGGCCATGGTTGCCCCGGGTGGCGCCGATCACCCCCTGGCGCCGTTCTTCCGGAGTGAGGTTGCCTACCAGGTTCACCCCCCCGCGCACCTTGAACGCCCCCACCTGGTGATGGTTCTCGTGCTTGACAAAGGTGCGGGCGCCCAGCACCCGCTCCAGCAGGGGGTAGGGGTACAGCGGGGTGCGATGCAGGTAGGGGGCGATGAAATCCCTGGCCCGCAGCAACTCATCGAAAGTCACGCTCCGGCTCACCGTGCGTTCTCCCTCCGGCCGGGATGGCCGAAATGATTTGACAGACCGCTATCGAAAGAGGGTACAATCGGCTCGACCCGCAACCCCCGGCTGATCGGTCCGGGCGGCCTGAATCCTTTACAAACGAGGAGGCGTGCGATGACGAGCGAAGCGAACCAGGGACAGTCCCCCGACCTGCTGGACCGGCTGGTGGAGGTGATGCGCCACTTCCACTGCAGCGAGCCCAGCGAGCTGGAGCGCCTGCTGGGCCTGCCCGAGGAAAGCCTGCCTCCGCTGTTGCGTTCCCGCTCCCCGGTCCTGCCCTCGGCGGTGCTGGAGAGCCTGGAGCGCGCCGGGGTCAGACGGGAGTTCCTGCTGGAGGGCCGGGGCTCGATGCTGACCGACCGGATCGATGCCGAGCGGCTGGCGGTGATGAAACGCCACGCGGCCCGTCTGCTGGGGACCGTGCTCGAGGCCCAGCGACGGCTCTCCGGGCCCACGCCGCGCCGGCCGATGCAGGTGACCGATGGCAGCGCCGACCCGGCCGCGACCGAGGAGGAACTGATCAACCTGCTGGTGGAAGCCCTGGGCGACCGTGAGCTGCGCGACCGGCTGCTGCAGTTGATCCGCACGGACACCGCCAACCATCGAGGGCCGGGAAAGCGCGGCTGAAGCGGCAGGCCCGGTCAGTCCCCACCACGATGGAGGTTGCGCCGCAGCCAGTCCAGCAGCCTTCTTCGACCGGCGCGGGAGGCCAGGTACTCCGGCAGGCGGGCCAGCAGCTCCGGGTCCTCGACCGCCACCTCCCGGCCGCCGACCACCAGCACCCCTTTCAGCAGCCGGATCGGTTCGCCCTCGGCCTCCGCCGGGCGGGTGTCGCCACGCGCCTGGTCCTCCTGCAGGAAATCCCGGAGCAGCCCGCCGACATCATCCACCTGGCCGCCCTCGTAGAAACCCACCACCTCCAGGCAGTAGCGGCGGGCGATTGCGGGCGGGACCTGGAACGCCGCCGAGGTGCGGCTCCAGCGCTCCAGCACCTCGCGGTTGAGCTCGTAGCGGCGGCGATGCTCGCCGGTGAGCTCTTCCGGCGGGGGCGGGACCTCCAACCGCAGCTCGGTCGGCTGGTACTCCAGCTCCCCGGCCGCGGCGCCCCGCTCCAGCAGCGCCCGCTCCAGCTGCTGCTCCAGCATCGATTCCAGCGCCAGCCTGACAGTACCCAGGCTGAAGCGGTGCTCCTGGTCGGGCGAATGCTCATGCTCCGGCCGGCCCGGCGACAGGGGCGCGGTCAGGAACAGCTCCTGAGGGCTGACCTCCAGCAGATCGGCCAGGCGCTCCCGCAGCGCGGAGTCGCGCAGGGTGCCGCGCACCAGCCCCCCGGCCCGCCCGGGGTCGATCCCGAGCCGCTCGGCCAGGTCTTTCTGCATCAGGCCGTGCTCTTCCAGCAACTGGCCGACCTTGCGACGGTCCCAGTTGCCGCGCTTGACCCGCAGCCCGGCAGGCAGCCGGTCCAGCCCGAGGGGCGGCCCCGCCGGGTCCGGGCGGCGGCCGGTTCCCAGCAGCAGCCAGTTCAGGTCCACCTGCCAGGTCCGGCCCACCGCCTCGGCCAGGGCCGGGGAGACGCTTTCGGCCTTGCCCTTGCGCAGCACCCCATCGTGGACCTCCAGGATCTGCGCCAGGTGGACATCATCCAGCTCGTAGCCGGCCCGCAGGTAGCGCTCTTTCATCACCTGCAGCAGTTCGGAAAAGCGCTCCTCGGTGGTGCGGCCCGGGACAGGCCCGGCCCCGGTGACTTTTCTGGAGTGCATGGTTCACCCTTCGTTGAAGAAAAACTTGACAAAGAGTGATATAAATATTAAGATCAACAACGAATCGTACTGAAAAAATAATTAGAGCCTGACACCCACCCAGAGCGGGCGCGGGTGAATTGAGGGATTATTTAGCACGAACCGTGCTCAAAATAACCAAAATCGCACATCACGTAAGATTATATCAGTCTGAGATGGCTGTCAAGCTTTTGACGGGATTTTCGACCCTGCTTCGGCTCCGGCCGGAGCGGAGCACCCGGCGGGCGCGCCTCGCCCGCCAAGCTTCAATCCCCACGCCCACCCGTGGCCCGCCCGGCTGCGGGAGAAGGAGGAACGATGAGCAACGCCATGCAGGAGCAGGAGCAGTGGATCACGATCGCCGAGGCGGCCGAGCGCTCGCCGGTGACAGTGGCCAAGTCGACCATCCGGCGCTGGATCGAGGAGGGCAAGTACGGGATCATCGCCGGGCGGTTCGGGGGCCGGGTGGTGATCCGGGCCGACACCCTGCCCGGGATTGTCGAGGATCCCACGCTCTGATCCCGGCTTGCTGCCCGCATCCGGCTTGAACTATCGAAAAAGTTTGGGAAAGTGGGAGGGGGGCCGGGGGGAGGGAGAAAAACCTTTTTCAAAAGGTTTGCTCCCTCCCCCCGGAACAGCCGTCAAGCTTCTGGCAGTTGTGGTCGAATTGGCATGAGGCGGCACCGACTCCTGCCGGTGTTTCCCCAGCCTCCTGCGATTCCCCGACATTTATTTTTTTTTGTCCTTTTGTGACCAAAAAGACCAAAAGTCTGGCGGCGCAAAACTCGCCGGCCTGCTGTTTGAAAACTCCTGGCTGTGCCGCTATCTCATTGATTGTCATTGTTATTCTTCTTTTGTGACCAAAAGAAGCAAAAGTCTGTGCGGCGCAAAACTCGCCCACCAATGGTAATCTTCAATTGGCCACTGGTAAGCGCGGTATCGAAACGCTACCAATCAGGTTGGGCAGCGCTGACGCGCATCTGCCAGTCAGCTTTTGCCTCCCCGAATGCCGCACATGGGATCGAGAGATCGTAACCGCTGCTCCGCCGTGGCTCATACAGTTGCTGCCGCGGTGGCGGCGGTGCCGCCTGGGGGTGAAAGGCAAAAGACTGTTCCCCATCCTGAAATGCCGATCCCACCTGCACCTCAAACTATCGAAAAAGTTTGGGAAAGTGGGAGGGGGGTGCCTGGGGGGAGGGAGAAAAACCTTTTTCAAAAGGTTTGCTCCCTCCCCCCGGAACAGCCGCCATTCTTCTCGCCGTTGTGGTCGAAATGGCATGAGGAGTCAAGGGCGGGTCAGGCCGGGAACCAGCCCTCGGCCGCCAGCAGTTGTCTTTTCAGCTTCGGTCCTCCGCCGAAGCCTCCCAGCCGGTAGCCGGCGGCCACCACCCGATGGCAGGGCACCACCAATGGCAGGGGATTGGCCCCGCAGGCCATCCCCACCGCCCGGGCCGCCCCGCCGCGGCCGATCCGCAACGCCAGGTCGCCGTAAGTGGCGGCTCTGCCGGCGGGGATCTCCCGCATCGCCTGCCAGACCAGCTGCTGGAACTCGCTCCCGCCCGGGTCCAGCCGGCCCTGATAGCTCCCGGCCCCCACCGGATCGCTCAGGAAAAACTCCAGCCAGGCCCGGGGAGCTTCCAGCAGTTTCCCGCTTTCCTTGAGTTCCACCCGGCCGAACCGCCGTGCCAGCGATGGTCGCAGCCGCTGCTCGACTCCGCCCCCGGCCGCCTCGGGCAGGGTCACCAGGCACAACCCCTCCCGGGAGCCGGCCAGGAACAGTTCCCCGTACCCGCTCTCCAGCCGGGCATAGCTGATGGTCCGCGCGCGCATCGTTGCCCCCCATCGCTGAAATAACTTGATCCCGGCCCGGCCGGCGGCTAAAATCAACGTGATCTGCTGCCGGCAGTCGGCCGGTTCATGATCTCTGGACAAATCTGGGCAGTCCTGGCCCGGGAGTCAACCGGATTGTCGCCCATGCCCGGCCGCCACCGGGAACAGGCCATCTCGAGCGAGAGGGAGCGCGATGAACGAAGCGAAAAGCGTAACGGGGTTTTTTCCGGCTTTGCTGGCCGCGATGCTGCTGCTGGCCGGTCCGGCTGTCCTGCGGGCGGAAGCCGCGCCGGATGGACAGGCGGTGCGGGTCTGGGAGGGGACGATCGAGGCGCCCTCCTATGAGTTCTCCGGCCGGGAGCTGGAGCCCCCGTTGTTCACCACCTCGGCTGTCGAGGGCAAGTACCCGCTGCCGCCCTTCCTCAAGCCCTACACCCCGGACAGCCCCCGGATGGAAAAGTACCGGGCGGTGTTCCTCGAGAACGAGTACCTGAAAGTCACCTGGTGCCCCTATTTCGGCGGCAGGCTGTACTCGGTGTACGACAAGCTGCGCGGAAGGGAGCTGTTCTACCGCAACGATGTGATCAAGTACTCGGGGGTCAATGCCCGCGAGGCCTGGCTGGTGGGCAACATCGAGCTCACCGGGCCCTACGACACCCACATGCTGACCCGCCGCGAGGAGCCGCTCTGGTTCCACGAGGTGCTGCGTGAGGCGGATGGCTCGGCGACCCTGGTGCTGAGCGCGATCGATCCGTTCTTCCGGATGCAGGTCGGCCTCCGCGCGAAGCTGGAGCCGGGGCTGGCCGCGCTGGGGCTGGAAATCTTCTGCTACAACCGCCGGGAGAGCCGCCAGCCGTACATGTTCTGGATCAATGCCGGGGTCCCGGCCAGCAAGGGGACCCGTTTCCTCTATCCGATGACCCGCACCATCGGCCACACCACCAGCGAGGTCGCCGACTGGCCGTTCTATGGCGGGGTGGACTACAGCTGGTTCAAGAACAACCAGCACATGCTCGGGGTGTTCGGGATCGACATCTACGACAACTTCCTCGGGGCCTACGATTTCGATGCCGACTACGGTACTTTCCGTTGGGCCGACCGCCGGGTGACCCAGGGGATGAAGACCTGGACCTGGGGAGCGGGCGAGCGCGCCGGGCACATCGCGAGCGGGTATACCGACAAGGCCGGATCTTACATCGAGATCCAGAGCGGACGCTATGTCTGGGATGGCCACTACGAGTGGCTGGAGCCCCACGCCCGCGAGGGCTGGACGCGAGTGGTGGTTCCCGGTGGCCGGGATCGGCGGGCTGACCACCGCCACCCGCGAGGCGGCCCTGCGGCTGGAGACGGAAGTCGACCCGCGCGGGAAAGATTCCCGGGTCCGGCTGGGGGTGAGCGCCAACCGCGTGCTGCCGGGCGCGACCATTCGGCTCACCGCCGCCGGCGGCGTCCTGCTGGAGACCCGGGCCGACCTGGCCCCGGGCAAGCCCTACAATCAACTGCTGAAAGGGATCGCCGCCGACAGCGCGGGACTGGCCGGGATGCGCCTGACTGTCACCGCCGCCGAGGGGGCGATCGTGCTGGACTACTGCCGCCCGGACCGCAATCCCGGACGAACGGAGTACACCCCGTTCACCAGCCAGCTCGAACGCCCGCAGCGCCGGCCGGAGGAGCTGAGCACCGAGGAACTGGTGCTGGCGGCCGAGACCCGGCTGAAAGAGATGCACGCCGCCACCGGGACCGAGTACCTGCGGCTGGCCCTGGCCCAGGACCCCGGCCACTCGCTGGCCCACGAGCACCTCGGGCTGTTCCACCTGGAGGCGGGAGCGCCGGACAGCGCCGCGCAGCACCTGGCGGCGGCGGCGGAGCGCAACCCCTACTCCGACCGGGCCCACTACTACCTGGCCCTGGCCCGGCTGCAACTGGCCGACTCCCTCCGCGCCGAGCGCCAGCTCTATTTCATCTCGCGCTCCGGGGCGTTCCATGGCCCGGCCGAGGGCCTGCTGGGCAGGCTGGCCCTGTTGCGCGGGGACCGCGAGGGAGCGCAGGGGCACCTGGCGGAGGCGGCCCTGAGCAATGGCGGTGATCTCACCGCCCGGACCCTGCTGGCGCTGGTCCACCGGCTGGAGGGCGAGCGGGAGGCGGCCCTGGCCCGGCTGGCCGAGGTCGAGGCGGTGGACCCCACCGACCGCTGGGCCGCGGCCGAGCGCTGGCTGCTGGGCGGCGATCCCGAGGCCGAAAGCCGCCTGGCCCGTCTGCTGGGCGGCCAGAGCCAGGAGGCGATCGAGCTGGCGCTGGACTACCGCTCCGCCGGCCGCTATGGAGGAAGCCCTGGCCGTGCTGGAGCTGGTGGAGCGCCGCAACGCCGACCCCTGGGGCATCCCGCCGATCTTCCACTACCACCAGGGCTGGTATCTGCAGGCCCTCGGCCGCGAGGCCGAGGCCCGGGATGCTTTTCGCCGGGGCCAGGAGGCTGGGGGCAACCTGGACCGCCACCCCTTCCGTCCCGAGAGCCTGGAGCCGTTGCGGGCGGCGCTGGCGGCCGACTCCAGCGATGGGGTCGCCTGCTTCCAGCTCGGCTGCCTGCTCTATTTCCTGGAGCGGCGCGAGGAGGCGATCGCGCTGTGGGAGCGGGGAGCGCTGCGCGCGCCGGAGCATTTCAGCCTGCGCCGGTCCCTGGGGCTGGCGCTCTACGAAAGCGGCACGGGGGATCGACAGTGCCGCCGTGCACCTGGAGGCGGCGCTGCGCCTGCGGCCGGAACACATCCGCACTTTCACCGACCTGAGCTACCTCTACTCCCGCGAGGGCCGTTTCGACCAGCAGGCGGCCCTGCTGCGGGAGGCCCTGCGGCACTCGCCCGCGGATGACAACATCATCGAGGGGCTGATCACCGCCCACCTGGTGCGGGGCGACTACCGCGCCGCGGACAGCCTGTTCTCGGCCCATGCTTTCGCCCAGCGCCACCGCAGCTACCGTCTTCGCGACAAGTACCGCTCGATGCGCTATGGGTTAGCGGCCGAGGCTTTCCGCGGCGGGGACTACCGAAGCGCCCTGAGCCAGTTGGAGCAGGCGCTCAATCCGCCGAGCAGCCTGGGGGCGGATGACTTCCAGTTCCAGAGCGCCCCGCGGCTGCACTACTACCTGGGGCTGACCCGGGAACGGCTGGGGGCGCGGGAGGCGGCGCGACAGGAGTTCGCCAAGAGCGCCGTTGGCTGGGAGCTGCTCTCCGGCGACCGCGACAGCTTCAACAGCGAAAACTTTTTCATGGCGCTGGCGCTGGAGAAACTGGGGAAGACCGCCGAGGCCGCCCGGCTGCTGGAGTCGATGCGGGGTTACGCCGAGGGCCAGCTCGAGGACCGTTACCGCCGCTACCGCGCCGAGGCCCGTTACCTGCTGGCCCTGGCCCGCAAGCACGAGGGACTTCACCGCGAGGCCGCCGAGCTGCTGGAACAGTCGATCCGCCTGGAGCCGGATGAGATCGCCCCGCGGTTGGAGCTGCGCGGGGATGTGCCCGACCCCTTGCCGGCGGAGGTGCTCGGCTCCACCGGTTATTGACCGATGCGCGCCCGGCCGCGCCCTTTACTCTGACTTGCTGTTCGGTAGCTGGATCGAACCGGCGAAAAAGTTTTGGAAAGTGAGAGAGGGGATCGAGGGGAGGGCGGAAATCCACGATTGCATCATCCGCCCTCCCCTCGGAAAAGATCCCAATCTTCTCAACGCTGTTGTCAAATTGGGATCAGTCGAAATAAGGGGGGACCGATGGACCGCCAGAGCTTCCTCAAGTGTTTCGCTTTCGGGGCCGCGGCCGCCGCGCTGCCGCTGCGGGGGGCCGCCGCCGGGACCGGCCTGGGCGCCGGGTTCGGGATCGGCGAGCTGCCGCTGTCCGGAGTGCGGCGGCTCACCAGGGAGCGGGATTTCACGGTCTGGCGGGCCGGGCTGGAGCCGGCCTTCCGGGTTGCGCCGGGTGAGCTGGTGCTGGTCGAGACCAGCCATGGGATGCCGGGGCTGGTCACCCGCGCGGGCGAGTTCCGCGAGGCTCCCCCGGGGGCGAAGATCAATCCCCAGACCGGGCCGATCTACATCGAGGGAGTGGAGCCGGGCGAGGGGCTGGCGGTGGATATCCTCGACATCCGGGTGGGAGACTGGGGCTACTCCTCCCGGCGGATTTTCGAGCTGGAGGGGGGTTTCGCCGGCTACGAGGGCGGAAGCTTGCGGCTGCCCTTGCGGCCGATGCTCGGCTGCCTGGGGGTGGCTCCGGCCGAGGGCGAGCTGGACACCCGCGCCCCGGGCGACTGCGGCGGCAACATGGATTGCCGGGAGGTGCGGGCCGGCAGCACGGTGGTGTTCACCGCCCGGGTGACTGGGGCGCTGGTGGGGATGGGGGATGCCCATGCCCTGCAGGGGGATGGCGAGATCGCCGGGCAGGGGATCGAGACCGATGCCGAGGCGCTGGTGCGTTTCCGCCGGCTGACGGAGCCATTGTCGGAGCGGCCGGTGATCCTGCGGCCGGAGTTTGTCGCCACCCTGGGAGCCAGGCCCGAGCTGGACGAGGCGGCCTGGCAGGCCACCGAGGACATGGTGCGGCTGCTGGCCCGGGTCAGCGGGCGGGAGCCGCAGGAAGCCAAAATGCTGGTGGCGATGCTGGGGGACCTGCGGGTGAACCAGATTGTCGATCCGACCAAGGGCGCGCGGATGGAGCTGCCGAGCTGGGTGTTCGGGCTGGGGGCCTGAGGCTCATTTCCCGGCTGAATTTTCCAAGCCGTGTGCTATTCCGGTAAATCCTGCGGATGTTTCTACTGCTGTGACCAGAAGTAGCAAGAGTCTTTAAAGGCCAAGGCCGCGAAGCTGGAGTTGCACTGAGGTCTTTAACAACCGCCGAGGGTACGTAGGAAAAACTCCAGTGGCGGTCGCCGCGTTTCGCGCCCGCATGATACCGGGGCGCTGCCACGCCATGGCCTGCCGGGCCGCCGCGGAAGGCCGCAGCAGACACCGTGGGTTCTTCATAAAAAACCGCTCGCTTTTGCCTCCAGCCGCAGCCCTGGGACCACCCCAACGACCCTGTAGGGGCCGGCCCCCGTGCCGGCCCGGAAAAACACAACCCCCTGTTTCCCCCTTTGCTAAGGGGGATCAACCGCACTGCCGGCCCGCTGGTCTCCCACGGGCGCGGCAGGCCGCGCCCCTACGATGGGCTCCGGGCCGGCTGCGGCAACCTCAAGTTATGCAGCATCAATGGGATCGATGGTAGGAGCGTCCGGCCGGACGCCCCTGCGGCAAGCTCCGGCCCGGCCCCCCCGCGCTGGGGAGGCCGGCTTGGCAGTTGCGGCGCGATTGCGGCCCAGCCTCACTTCAGCAGGACCAGCTTGCGGGTCTGGCTGAACGAACCGGCCCGCATCCGGCACAGATAGCTTCCGCTGGCGACCGCCGCCCCATCGCGGTCACGGCCATCCCAGAACACCGTGTAGCTGCCGGCCGGGCGGACGCCCTCGGCCAGCACCTTGACCAGCCGGCCCCGCAGGTCGAAAACCTCGAGCGAAACCGTGCCGCGATAGCCCTCGGGCACACTGTAGCTGATCGTGGTCGAGGGGTTGAACGGGTTGGGCGAGTTCTGCTCCAGGGCGAACGCCCTCGGCAGTTGCGGGCCGGCGACCGGTCCATGCAGCGCCAGCCGGAAAGCCGCCTGCTCATCCGGCGCGAGTTCCACCCGCGCCAGCAGCGCCTCGACAGCGGCGACATCCTCCGCGGTCAGGCCCGGCATCCGCTCGAGCGGGGCCAGACCGATCCCGCCGGCCAATTGCGTCCCGGCCAGCCCGGTGCAGCTGAGCGTGCCGGACCGCATCTCCATCAGCAGGTCCAGGGCATCGAGGATATTGGCGCGCCCATCGTGGTTGCGGTCCAGGCAGGAGTCGGCCGGGGTAGCCCGGATCTGGAGCAGCATCGTGACCACGTCCGCCACATCGCTCCGGCCATCGCTGTTCAGGTCGCACTGCCGGCCGCAGGCGGAGGCCTCCTCGGCCTGCAGCGCCTCCAGCGAGGTCTGCAGCAGGGCCAGCACCAGGCGCGGGTTGTGGATCCCCTCGCTGCCGTCGTTGCCCACCACGTACCAGTTGTAGGCGGCCTGCAGCTGGACCGTGGTGAGCAGGCCGGCGGTGACATCCTGCTGGCTGTAGCGGGGCTGGCCCATCAGGCGGGCCCCCGCCTCCGGCCCGTACAGCGGCAGCTTGCTTTTGATCTGGCCCAGCAGGTCGCGCACCTGGTCCTGGACGTTGTGGTAGTTGAAATCCGCGCCGATCCCGGAGTGGCAGCGGGCGCAGGCCTCGGTCAGGCTCAGGGTGTCGCCCTCGGCCACTGCATAGCGCATGTTCAGGGTGTGCCCGCCGACCAGAAGCCCACGATTGGCGCTGTTGGGAGTCGCCATGTGGCAGCCGATGCAGCGGTCGGTGATCTGGTTGTGCTGGTTGGCGGCGGGATAGCTCTGGCCGGGGAAACGATAGCCGACCGTGCCGTTCAGCAGGTCGGTCTGGTGCGACTCGTGGGGACGGCTGCCGGGCTGGCCGGTGCCGGGCCGCAGGTGATGGCAGACATCGCAGGACTTGGCCACCGTACCATCGCTCTGGTATGTCGTGCCCCCGGCGACAGTGCTGGAGTTGAAATCGGTCGCGATCCGCAACTGATGCGAGCCGGTGCTGCCGTGCAGGCCGTGGCAGACCTGGCAGGTGACCCCGTGGATTGTGTCATAGGGCGCGGTCGCCTGGTGGCCCTCGAGCACGTTGACCTCGAAGAATCCCTCCGTGGTGTGGCAGGGCACACAGCTAGTCCCGGCGCGGTTGTAGCTCGCGCCGGCGGCGCGCTCCCCGCCGTGGCCGGAGTGGCTCCACTGCTGGTACGGCGAGCCGGGGCCGGCGGGATCGTGGCAGGTGGCGCAGATCTCGGCGGCTAGGGGCATCGTGGCCAGGGTGCCGGACCCGGTGCCATTGAGGTGGCAATCGCTGCAATTGTCGTGGGCCGCCAGCGCGGTCGAGTGGCCATCGCGCTGCTTGCCCGCGGCGGACAGGACCGGCGCGGACGGGGTCTGCCGGCTGAGCGCCGGGCCGGCGGCGATGGCGAAGGCCGGCAGCAGAAGCGCGGCAAGGAGCAGAGCGTGTAGCGCGGCGAGCGGCGCAGTCGGGTTCCAGCGCTTGAGCGGGATGCGGTTCATCGTGACTCCATCGGCCGGGGACCAGGCAAAACAGGCGGACGATCAGCCGCGCTGCGGGGGGAAACGTGTCAGGTAGCCGCCATTCCCGGTACCGGCGAGTGCCGCGGGATCCGGCGACAACAGCGCCCGGCCGGGCTTCAGCCGGATTCCGGGTTCGCCCGCTCCGGCGGCTCTCCCAGCCGTCGCCGGTCCAGGCCGTGGATCTCCATGATTCCCTCCCGCAGCAGCATCGGCGCCTCGATGAACTTGTCGTTGGAGATGCGGTAAAAGATCTTCTGCCCCTGCTTGCGGGAACGCACGATCCCGCGGTCCTTCATCATCCGCAGGTGCTGGGAGACACTGGACATGCTCGCCCCGACCCGCTCGGCGAGCTCCCCCACTGATTTCTCCTGGCGCCCCAGCGCCCAGATGATCTTCAGCCGGCTGGCATTGCCGAAAATGCAGCAGAACTCGGCCTGCAGCTCGAACAACTCGTCCAGCTCACGTTCTTCCGCGTTCATGTCCCATCCGGGGATAGTTGGCCAATTGAGCAATTAAGAGAGTGCTTAATTGTAGGGCCGATCATCCCCGCCTGGCAAGGACTGTCACGGCAGACGCTGGGGCGGTGGTCCCGGGGGCGTACTTCCGCTGCACCGCATAACCTGTACGGAATTTATTATAGCTTTCTGATAAAACCGTGTCAAGACATAATTTGTTTCCTCCCCAGCCGGGCAGGTCAAAATATTTTTCAACGGAAAACTGTCCTTGACCTGTGGCTGGGAATGGCTATACTAATAGGTCATCCGGGCGGCCGATCCCCGGCCCTTGTCGCCCCGCCGCCCTTTCGCCGACCGACACGGAAGAATCCCCTGATGCGCTTTTTCCAGCCGACCAGCCCCTTTCGCGCCGCGGGAGCCGCGCCGCCCCGTCCGGGCCGGATTGCGCTGGGGCTCCTGCTGGCCTGGCTGTGCATCGCGGCCGGCCCGGCCCCGGCCTGGGACCGGGGGACTGTCGCCTATGGGCGCTCCTCGCCGCTGGAGCTGCTGCCCCTGATGCCGCCCGATTCGACCTTCCTGCTGACAGCGGCTCCCGGCGGCCCCGTGCTGCGGCTGCTGGTCCGCAACCGTGGGGACCGGCCGCTGGACAGCCTCTCGCTCTACCTGGGGATCAGCGACTTCGAGGGCCGGGGGGTGCAGGATTTCTTTCGCCGGGTGGCTGTTCCCGCCGGGGGCGAGGCCGAACTGAGCTTCCCGGCCGGGGCGCTGGCGGGCCATCCCGGTTTCTACGATGTCCGGGCGCTGGCTTTCGCTTCCGGGCGCGAGCTGGGAGGGCACGAGTACACTTTCGGCTACGATGTCGGCCGCCTGCCGGTCTCCCCGGACCTCCCGTCGGATTTCGACCGTTTCTGGCAGGCCACCCGTGACACCCTGGCCGCCCTGCCGCTGGAGGCCACCCTGCTGGCGGACACCCTGCAGAGCGATGGGATGGTGGCGGTGTTCCGGGTGAGCTACCTCAGCCTGCACGGGGTACGGGTCCACGGCTGGTTGACTGTCCCCCGCTGGAAGCCGGGGCCGCACGCGGCGCTGTTGCAGCTTCCCGGCTACAGCTCCGGCCGGATCGCCCCCAACACCCATTACGCCCGGCTCGGCTATGCGGTCCTCGCCATCCAGGTGCGGGGCTACGGGGTGGACCAGGCCCAGTATCCGGCGGACAACGCCCAGTACATGACCCTCGGGATCGAGGCGCCGGAGACTTACATCTACCGCGAGATCATCGCCCACTGCCTGCGGGGGATCGATTTCCTGGCCGCCCGGCCGGAAGTGGACCCGGGACGGATCGGCGCGACCGGCGGCAGCCAGGGCGGGGGCCTGAGCCTGCTCACCGCGGGGCTCGATCCCCGGGTGCGGGTGGTGGCGGCCAATGTTCCGTTCCTGACCGATTTCCCCCGCTCGCTGACCATGAGCGGCAATCCTTATCGCGAGATCGTGCACTATCTGGAACAGCACCCGGAACAACAGGAGCGGGTGCGGCGCACCCTGGGCTACTTCGATGCCCTCAACCTGGCGGAGCGGATCACCGCCCCGACCGTGGTTTCGGCCGGGCTGTTCGACCGCACCTGCCCGGCGCCCTCGATCTACGGGCTGTACCTGCGCCTGGGCGCGAAGGACAAGCGGTGCGAGGTCTACCCTTACCTGGACCACGGCGAGGTAGGCCGGCCCTTCTCCCCGCTGATGCGCGACTGGATCACCCGGCACTTGCCCCCGGTCGCGGACGAGCGCCGGATGACTCATCCCTGACCGGAGCCGGCAGGTGAAGCATGGAGCGTGACCGATGAGAGTGCTGACCCTGGACTGCGGCACCTCGCGTCTCAAGGCGGGGGTTTTTCAGATCGTCGACCTGGGGGCGGCGCGCCCTTCCGCGGTGCGGGCCCCGATGCGTCTCTGGATCGAGAAGGTCGGAGAGCACTCCGGCGAGGAGCTGGTCCCCGGCCGCGATCACAGCCATCTGGAGGTTGAATCCTACCTGGCCCGGATCTTCGAGCTGCTGCGGCGGGTCTCCGGGGAGCTCGCCGGCGAGGGGCTGCAGGTGGATGCGCTCTGCCCCTCGGTCTGCTGCCCGGCGCTGGTGGCCCTGGACCGCAACCTGCGCCCGCTCTACCCGGCGATCACCCACCTGCACCGCGGCAGCCAGCCCCACGCCCGGGAGCTGGCCGACCGGCTGGGCCCCGAGCGCTGGCTGAGCAAGACCGGCAACCTGCCGGTCCCGGGCGGGATCTCGATCACCGCCCTGCGCTGGCTGGCGGCGCGCCAGCCCCATGTCGTGTCCCACGCCGCCCACTGGGTGCACCTGCACGCCCTGCTGCTGCACACCCTGACCGGGCGCCTGGTGACCGACCCGACCCAGGCGGCCTACACCGGGCTGTACGATGTGCCGGGGGGCAGCGGCTGGCTGGATGATGAATGGCTGAACGAGCTGGGAGTGCGGCGCGAGCAGTTGCCGGAGGTGGCGCCCTCGGCTTCGATCGCCGGGAAGCTCACCGCCGGGGCCGCCCAGGCCAGCGGCCTGCCCCGGGGGCTGCCGGTGGTGACCGGCGGGGCGGACATCCCGATCGGCCTGCTGGCGGCCGAGGAGCTGCTGCCCGACTGCGCCCTCAACATGAGCGGCACCACCGAGGTCTTCGCCGCCTCGTGCGAGGGCTGCCCCCAGCCGGCGGAGAACTACCTGCTGCGGCCGCACCTGGTGCCGGGCCGCTGGGTGGCGGTCAAGGTGATCCCGGTCGGCGGGCAGAGCCTGATCTGGTTCCGGGACCGCTTCTGCCGGGAGATGTCCACCGGTCGGTTCTGGGACTGGCTGACCAGGCTGGATGTGAAGATGGAGAACTTCATGGAGGAACAGCGGATGGGGTCCGGGCCCGGGGTGCCGGAGTTCATCCCCTACCTGTTCGGCAACCGCCACAGCCTGGAGCCGCTGACCGGCGGCTTCCTCAACCTGACCGCCGAGAACAGCCGCGAGGACATGCTCTGCGCGGTGCTGGCCGCCTACCGCCGCTCGCTGCGCGAGGCCTCGCGGGAGATTTCGGCCGCGGTGGGCCGCCCGCTCTACCGGGTGGTCACCTCCGGCGGGTTCGACATCAGCTCGCTGGGCTTCCACCGAAGGGCCGCCCTCGATCGCTCGACCCTCACCCCGCTCGAGGCCGCGGTGGTGCGGGGAGCGGCGGTGCTGACCGCGATGGCCCTGGAGCAGGGCTGAGCCTGATCCGCGGCATAGGCTTCTGCGGTAATTCCCCGGCCTCCCGCCATTATCTAACTTCCGTATTATTTTCCACTTTCTGTGGCCGGAAAATGGCGCAAAGAGCCATCGCGGCGCCAGACTCTTGTTTCTTCTGGCCTCGGAAGAAGAACCAGATTACCCATCAAAGAGATAGCTGCATGGCCGGGGCTTCGGGCCGCAGGCCGGGTCAGAAGTGCTTCATGCGGCTTTCCGGCCGGGTCAGGACCGGGGCCGCTCCACCTGGCGCAGCTTGAGAAACAGCACGCCGATCAGGAACACCAGCAGCAGGGTCGAGCCGCCCAGCCACCAGCGGCGCTGGTCGTACTCGGCCAGCAGGGCCCGGGCCCGGACCTCGAGCCCGGCCGCCAGCTCCAGCCCCGGCCCGGCGGTCCGCGCCACCTGGCCCTCATCGAAGCTGTGGATTTGGGTGCGGGACTGGACCAGCCCCTGGTGGACCTCGCGCAGGGCCAGCTCCAGCTCGCTGGTGTACATCCCCTTCAGCCGTCCCGATTCCACCAGCGCCACAGTGGTGTCGTACCCCTCTTCCAGGCTGTCGAGCACTGCTTTCATCGCCAGGCCCAGGGCGAAGCCGGGGTCATCCGGCTGCTGAAGGTGGCATTGGCCGCAGGCCGAGCTGTCCCCGGCGGCGAGCATCGCATCGGTGGGGTGGGCGATCCCGTGATTGCCGTGGCAGGTCTGGCAGGCCGGGGCATCGATCGCCTCGAAGATCGCGGCGTGGAAGCTGCTGTCGTAGAGCTGGGCGTTCAGCACGTGGCAGAGGCCGCAGACCTGGCGGATGCCGGAGACCTGGGGCGGGAAAGCGCCGTGGTCGCCGTGGCAGTCATTGCAGGCCGGGGCCCCGGTGTCTCCCTTTTTAAGCAGGGCACCCCGTGCACGCTGGCGGCGTATTGCTCGTACTGGTCGGTCGGGATGCCATAGCCGGCCATGTACTGCTGATCCGAGTGGCAGTTCGCGCAGGTGCGGGGCAGGTTGGCAGGGTAGACCGTGGCGGCGGGTCGCTCACCTGGCGGATATCGTGCACCCCGTGACAGCTGACACACTGAGCGGGCTTGGGGTCGCCCGCCCCCAGCAGCAGCTCGCCATGACGGCTGGTGCGGTACTTGGTGAGCTGGTCCACCGGCAGGGTGGGGTTGAAATTCCGCATGTACTGCGGATCGCCGTGGCAGCGGCCGCAGAACTGCGGGATATCGGCCGGCTCCGGTCGCGCCGAGGAAGCCTGCGGCGGGGTTTTTCGGCCCATGCCAGCGTTCCCGGGCGGGATCGCCGCCGTGGCAGTCCGAGCAGCGCAGGCCCGCGGCTGGGATGGATATCCCGCGCGTAGAACTCGGCCGGGCGGGCGAAGTTCCTCATCAGCCGGGAGTGGCAGTTGAGGCAGTTGTGTTCCGGCCCGGCGGCCGGCTCGCCCCGCGGCCGCGGCCGGGAGCGCGGCGGGCAGCAGGACGAGCAGCGCGGCGATCAGCACAGCGTGACGGTTCATGTCTGATCCTCTCGCAAGTGACAGGGCCGCTTCAGGCCAGCAGGTAGCCGAGGATGGTCATCACCAGCAGGAAGGCCAGCACAGATGCCAGCGCGGTGATCAGCCGGGCCCGGGGCTGCCGGTGCCGGACCAGCGGTCCCAGAGCGGCAGCGTGAACCAGGCCAGCCCGGCCAGGTTGAACACCATCAGCCCCACCATCTCGCCCTCGACCGGTCCGAAATGCGCCGGGAAAAATTTGAGCGACTGGTAACATGGACAGGAAGTACCACTCGGGCTTGATCCCCGCCGGCGCCGGTGCGAAGGGGTCGGCCTTGACCCCCAGCTCCCAGGGGAAGAACACCGCCAGGGCGTTGATCACCACCAGGGCCAGCATCCAGAACATCAACTCGCGCATCATGAAGTTGGGGAAGAACGGCATGAAGCGGGTTCGGGCCCGGCTGTCGCAGGTCCCCAGGAAAGCGGCTGGCTCATCCCCTGGCGCTGGATCAGGAACAGGTGAGGGCCGAGGAACAGCCCGAAGATCGATCGGCAGGATCGTCACGTGCAGCCCGAAGAAGCGCGAGAGGGTGGCCCCGGTCACATCCGGGCCGCCGCGCATCACCCGCAAGCAGCAATCGCCGACCAACGGCACGATGCCGGCCATGTCCGTGCCGATCTTGGTCGCGAAGTAGGCCAGCTCGTTCCAGGGCAGCAGGTAGCCGCTGAAGCCGAAAGCCAGGGCCAGGCCCAGCAGCGCCATCCCGCTCATCCAGGTCAGCTCGCGCGGCGGGCGGTAGCTCTTGAGGAAGAAAACGCTGAACATGTGGACGAAGACCGCAGAAGATCATCAGGTTGGCGGACCAGGAGTGGATCTGGCGCACCAGCCAGCCGAACTGGACCTGGCTCACCAGGAACTGCATGCTCTCGTAGGAGGAATCCGCCCCGGGACGGTAGTAGAGCAGCAGCAGCATCCCGGTGACCACCTGGATCCCGAACAGGAACAGCGACAGCCCGCCGAAATAGTACCAGATGGTGTGGTTGAAGACCGGGACCTGCTTGTGGCGCAGCAAGCCGAGCAGCGCCTCCAGCCCGAGGCGCCGGTCCAGCCAGCCGTAGAGGCCGCGGGACTCCGAGGAATCCTGCCGGGAATCCTGGATGGCGGGCATCGCGCTATGCCTCCCTCGAGATGAAGATCTGCTCCTCCCGGAGGTTGACCTCCAGCGGGGTGAGCGGACGCGGGGGCGGCCCGGAGACATTGATCCCGTTCAGGTCGTACTTGCCGTTGTGGCAGGCGCACCAGATCACCCGGTCCTCGGGCAGGTACTGCACCGTGCACTGCAGGTGGGTGCAGACCGCGATGAACGCCCGGAACTGGCCATCCGCATCCCGCAGCACCAGGGCGGGCTGGTTGCCGAACTTGACGATTTTCCCGCTGTTGAGCGGCCACTCGGAGCGGCTCCCGGCGCTGACCGAATCGGTGCCGGACTGCTCCACCTCGGGCGGAGAGATGTAGCGCACCGCCGGGTAGACCACCGCGGCCATGAAGGTCGCCAGGCCGCCACCCAGCATGAGATTCAGGAAACTCCTGCGACCCTTGTCCTCAGGCGGGTTCTGCGCCATGCCGTCGCTCCTTTCTTCATCCGCACACAGCATCGAAGACACGGGAAGCCGGAAACCGCCGGCGCGCTCCGGGCGGGAAACACCCGGGGGCGGCGGGTCTCTGCTGAATATAGTATATCACATCCAGCCCGATTGAAAAGATTTTTTGCGTGGAACGAACGATTTACGATCGGGGAACTGCCGGGGGCGTCCGGGAAAGACGCAGCAGTGACGGCCGGCCGGTCGTCTCCCGCTAGCGCGTGTGATGCACTGCGAAGGCTAACGCCGGGGCAGTGGCCGCTGCAAAGAGGCCACACACCCCGTCGGCTGTCGCCGGGAGCAGGGACGTCAGCCAGTGGATAGCGCCTGCCGGTGTAGCGGCGGGTTTAAAACCCGCCACTACCAAGAGCTTGATTACTATTTGCAGCATTGACCGGGGCGCAGCGAGCACAGTCCCCCCTGGAGGGGGGATGGCAGCTTCAGCTGCCAGGGGGGTGTGATGGCTGTCACGGTATCGGTGGCTGGTGCAGCATCGTGGCATTACACACCCCGGCCCGCCGCAGGCGGGCCACCCCTCTCGAGAGGGGATCGAAACCGCTATCGCTCAAGCGCTTAGCTCAAAGCTCCGGCCGAAGCGGGAACAATCCCCCTTACCAAAGGGGGACACCGGGGGTGGTGTTTTTCCTGATTCCCGAACCGGTCGCTCTGAGTGCATCACACGCGCTAGTCATCGCCGGGGTAGGAATGGCAGGTGGTGCAGGAGCGGGCGAGGAACCCGCCCTGGAGCTGGTCGCCGTGGCAGAGCCGGCAACTGGTATCGCCCTGGCGCTCCACCTCATCGCCATGGGAGCGGTCATAGTCGGCAGGGTGGCCGCTGGGGCCATCGTGGCACTGGTAGCAGCTCACGCTGGAGAACCCGCCGCCGCGATAGTCCGTCCCGTGGCAACCGGTGCAGCCGCCCACGCTGCTCCCGAGCGCCTGGTCGCCATGGAACACCGCCGACTGGAGATCGAGCCAGCCCGCGGGGTGGACCCGCCAGCCGGAGGCGAAGGGGTAGATGTGGCACACGGTGCAGGCGGGAGCCAGAAAGCCGCCCTGGAGCTGATCGCCATGACAGAGCCGGCAACGGTCATCGCTCTGGCGGGTCGCCACGGTGTCCCCATGGGTCCTGAGATAGCCTTCAGGGTGGCCGCCCGGGCCATTGTGGCACTGGTAGCAGCCCACGCCGGAGATCTCTCCGCCGTGGTAGTCCTCCCCGTGGCATCCGGCGCAGTTGACCACGCTGCTGTCGAGCGCCTGGTTGCCATGGAATACCGCCGACTGGGCATCGAACCAGCCCGCGGGATGGAACAGCCCTTCGGTACCGAAGGGGTAGGCATGGCAGGCGGTGCAGGCGGGCGCCAGGAACCCGCCCTGGAGCTGGTCGCCGTGGCAGAGCCGGCAACTGGTATCGCTCCGGCTCGCCACCTCATCGCCGTGGGACCCGAGATAGCCGACCGGATGGCCGCCGGGGCCATTGTGGCACTGGTAGCAGCTCACGCCGGAGAGCTCGCCGCCGTGGTAATCCTCCCCATGGCAATCGGCGCAGTTGTTCACGCTGCGACCGATCGCCTGGTCGCCGTGGAACACCGCCGACTGGGAATCGAGCCACTCCTCGGGGTGGACCCGGCGCTCGAGGCCGGCGGGGTCCCTGGTTTCGGCGCAGGCCAGCAGCAGGGCCAGCCCGAGGCCGCAGAGGATGGCCGCCAGGGAACAAACGGCAAACCTGGAATCTCTCGCTCCGCTGCTCATCTCAGCTCCCGTGGCAACGCACGCAGACCGGGCTGCTCTCCGGGTCCCCCGGGTGGCAGGCCGTGCAGCTCTCGATGTTCAGCCGCGCCTGGGTGGCGTGACGGCCGCCTCCGCCGGCGATCCAGCCCCGCAACTGGTGGGAGAGCGGGAAGACGAACCGCTCCTGGTGGCACTCGACACAGAACGAGCGGTCCTGGTGGCAGGCCGCGCAGTCCATCCAGTCCTTGCGCACCTCGATCCCATGCCGCCGGGTCCAGCCCAGGGGGTGGGCCCGGGGCAGGACATTGTCCCCCTGGTGGCACTCCTCGCAGTTGTCCCGCGCGTGGCACATCAGGCAGGACTGGGCATTGTCCATCCGGGCGGCATCGCCGTGCTGACGGCGCCAGAACGGCAGGACATGGTCCGCGGGGATCTTGCCCCGCTCGTGCTGGTGGCAGGTGAGGCAACGGCTGCCGGCCTGGACCCCATCATGGCAGCTCATGCACAGCGCCATCCCCGGAATGTGCCAGGACGAGGCGGAATCCGAGGCGGAAACCCCGGCGTGGCATCGTTCGCAGTCGATCTCATGCTCATGGACATGGTTCGCGTGATCGAACTTGGGGCTGTAATCGATGACCGGCTGCTTGGATTCGGGCGCCTCGAGCCGGCTGTGGCAGGTCTTGCAGTTTTCCGGGTCCTCGATGTCGTGGCACTCGCCGCAGAGCGCCATCAGCGGCAGCAGGTCATCCCGCCCGCTATGGCTTTCGGCCACTCCCGGATGGCACTGCTCGCACTCCACACCCATCGCCTCGAGATGCCGGCGGTGGGAGAAAATCAGCTCGGTTTCCTGGCGTAGCGGGGGCTGGCCGTACTCCAGCACCGCCCAGCCGGCGGCGGTGGCGGTCACGATCAGGGCGATGGTCTTGAGGGCGGTGCTGGTCATCAGTCGGCGGACCCTCAAAAGATGGTGTCGGAGTTGATGGAGAACTTGGCCAGCACCCGAAAGTCGTGGCGGAAGACCTCATCGTTGAGGTCCTGCAGCTCGATCCCGGCCGTCAGGTCATCGAATGGAATCCAGTCGAAGCCGAAAACCCCCGAGACCAGGTTGTCCCGCTCATCGAGCTCCTCGTAGAAACGGTAGGCCGAGTAGTTGAGCTGGGCGTAGACCCGGTAGGCGTCGCCGAACAGGTAATTGCCCCCCAGCGAAAAGCCGTCCTCCTCGCCGCCGAAGCCCATCCCGCGGTAGTAGATCAGCTCGGCGTAGGGGGCGGTGAGGCCGAAGCTGAGGAACGAGCTGGTCTCCTCGCCGCCGAAGAAGATGGTCGACCAGGCGGCGCTCAGCATCAACTGCTGCCGCAGGCGGTAGATCAGCCCGCCGCGCACCTGCTCGTGGCCCTGCAACGGAAAGCGGAAGTAATAGCGGTCATCCAGCAGCCGGGGCTCGTAGTGGCGGTACTGGAGCTGGAACTCCCAGCGCTTCAGCTCGCGGTAGTCCAGCCGCACGGTGCCTTTCTGCAGGCGGTCCTCGAGCAGGTCCACATCCAGCCGCCCGGTGAGCTGCAGCCGGTGGGGGAGCCGGAGCTGGGTGTCGGCCCCCAGCTCGCGCTGGATGGCCTCGCCCCGGCGGTTTTTCTGCACCCCGCCGAGGCCCAGCTCCAGCCCGGGCCGGGGCAGGGCGCGCAGATAGAAGCCGCCCGAGCCGGTCCGGTCGATCCCCTGCAGGTGGAAGCCGTGGGTGAAAGGGCTTTCGGAGCCGAAATAGCCGGTGAGCCGGTAGCGGCTGCGCTCATCGAAAGCATAGCCGGCCTGGATCCCATCCAGGGTCAGGCTGCCCGGCCCGAAGTGCAGCCACTGGCGGCCGACTGTCACCTCGGACCGGCCGCGCTTCCATTCCAGGTACCCGTGGTAGAGACGCCAGCCGGGGTCCCCGGGGAGGTCGAGGTTGAAATCATCGGTCACCCGGAAGTAGCTCTTGAACGCCAGCGAGCTCTGCTCGGCCCGGCGGGCGAGTTGCAGGCGGAAGTACTGGTAGAAGCGGTAGCTGTCCTCGAGCGGCTGGCCCTCGGTCCCATCGCCGGAGAAACGCTCCCGGCCGTAGAGCAGCGAGCGGGCGTTGCCCCGGAACAGCAGGTCGGCGGCCAGGAGGCCGGAGCATCCCAGCAGCACGAGCAGCAGCGCCTGCGGCAAGGCCTTTCGGATCCCTGCGGACATCGCCGGACCTCATGTGAATTCCGAGGGAAAACCTGAACATAATTTAAGGCAGGCTGATCTGATGCCAATCTACCAAGGCCCACAGCCACTGTCAATAGGAAAAAACAAGCATCAAGCGCCGTGGCCGCGCTTAGAAAGCGCTGACAAAGCCGACTCCGAGACGGTTCCAGTCGCCGCTGAAGATCCGGGTGCACCCGCCGGTGAACCGGAGGTTGCGCCGGGCCAGGAGCAGCGGATTGTCGTCCCGGCCCGCAGGTACTGGAGGTTGATCTGGGCGAAGTCCTTGTAGCTGAGGGTGAGGTTGGGGCCGGCGTGGCGGACCCTGACCCAAGGGGCTTTCTTATTATAGGGGATGCGGGCCGGGAATTCCAGTCGGCGGGAGGCGAAAAACACGAGGGGGGAGCCGGCCGGGACCGGCGGGGTGTTCCCCCCCCCGGTCCACGGCGGTCAGAAGGCTTTTTCCAGCGCGAGCGCGAAATAGGCGCTGCGGTGGTCGTAATAGCTGTCATTGGAGGAGTTGCGGCCGAGCCCGAACTGGGCGGACAGCTCGAAATCCTCCAGGTGCTGCCCGAACGAGAACGGCCGGGTGAAGATCGTCTCGAACAGCAGGGCGCGGTCCAGCCGGCTGGCGCCGGAGGTTAGGGGCTCGCCCTCCAGGGTCATCGCCGGGCGGCCGCTGTACCTGCGTTCCCGGGCGGTGACCAGCATGGTCAGCAGGGACTCGCCCGGCAGAACCTGCTTGAGCTGGACCGTGCCCTCGTGGCCGAGGTAGCTGTAGTGGTCATCGAACAGCTCCTCGTTGTTGAGCATGTTCTCGCCCAGGTTGGCCAGGTAACGGTTGCGGTTGTGGGGATTGAGCCGGGTGGCGAAGCCCACTGACAGCCCGGTGCCATCGGCCAGGTTCTGGGCGACTGTCACCCCCAGCCGGAACTGGTCGGTGCTGGCGAACTCATCGCTGCGCAGGTGGTAGATATAATAGCCGCCAGCTCCGCCCGGCTGGACCACGGTCTGCTGCTGGCGCCGCCACCAGCCTCGGCCGTGGCCGCCGCCCATCACCGGGGGCGTCTGGTGTTCGGACGCCGACTGCTGCGGGATGAACACCGAGTCCATGCTGTTGACACTCTGCGTATAGTTCTTGTGGTAGTAGCTCGTGCTGAGCTGCAGCGTGGTGCGGCTGGGCAGCGAGATGCTGGTCTGGAGCGCGAAGACATTCTCGGCGTAGTTGAACTCCGGGAACTGGTCGAAGCTGCGGCCGGCCAGGTTGTAGCGGGCGGTGAGCACGACATTGTCGCGCAGGTACTGCTTGAGGTTGAGGTAGAGCCCGCCGGAGTTGTAGTCGTAATAACGGTAGTCCTCGGGGTTGAGGCGGGTCTCGATCCGGCCGCCGAGCGAGAGCTGGCGGCGGCTGTCCGGCCAGAGCCGGGTGTAGTCCCCGCCCAGGCTGTGCACCGAGAAATCGCGGCGGCTGAGCTCGTTGAACAGGTAGAAATCGCCCTGGTAGTTCAGCAGCAGCCGCTGCTCCTGGCCGTCCAGGAACCCGTAGCCCAGGTCGGCGTAGGGGATGAACACCACATCGCCCTGGCCGGAGTAGTTGCGGAAGATGTTGTCATCGACCAGCAGGTTGGTGCCGACCCGCAGCTCCTGCCCGGCCGCCGCGGGTTTCGCCATGGCCGGGATCAGGACGGCCAGGACCGCCAGCAGCAATTTCATCTCCTGCCTCCTCTCGCTCCGCCTTTGATCCGGTGCATCCCCTGGCGACGGTCGTCGATCCCATCGCCGTCCTGGTCGATGAACCGGTCGCCCTGCTGCTGGCCGGCGGCCGGCCGGTCGATCCTCGGACCGTGGCCGCGCCTGTCTCCGAGCCCGTCGGCGTCCTCGTCCAGGAAGCGGAAAGAGCGCATCATGCTCTGGCGCTCCTCGCGGATGTTGCCGAACTTGTAGCCGCGCAAGGACCCGCGGCCGAAATGCAGGCCGGTGATGTCGTTGATCTGGTCCCCGTCGAAATCCACCACATTGGCATGGAACCAGGTCTCCAGCGCCGGGCGTCCCGGGCCGGGCCCGCCGCCTCCGGGGGCGCCGTCCAGCAGGTCGTTGACCCCATCGCCGTCCGCATCCCGGAACAGGTCGTTGAGCTTGTCGCCGTCCTGGTCCTCGAAAGCGAAATCGTGGGGGTAAGGTCGGCCGGTGGCATCGTTGACCCCATCGCCGTCGGCATCCCGGAACAGGTCGTTGACCCCGTCGTTGTCCCGGTCGGCGAACCCGAGCGGCTTGATCGGGACGGCCTCGGCCGTTTTCCGCTCCAGCGCCGGGCGGCCGGCGTTCTCCAGCGGCCGGGCGGTCAGGGCGGGGACCGGCAGGGCCAGCAGCGCCAGGGCCAGCGCCAGTTTTGTCAGCTTGGGGTTCTGCATCACGGGGCCGGTGTTGTCGCCATTAAAAGTTATGCCGGTCAGATTGCCGGCAGGCCGGGGCCGGAGACTGCTTGAGTCCCCGATCCCGGCCGCAGTCAATTCAGAGCAGATGGTCAGCGATGCCCGCCGCCACGGACCCGGCCCTGCCGGCCGTGACCGCCGGCCTGGCCCCGGCCGCCGCCGGGACGGAACTGCAGGTCGCTGTCCGGGTCGAGGGCATTGATCGTGCCATCGCCATCGGCGTCCTGCAGGCGATCGTTGATCCCATCCCCATCGGCATCGATGAATCCGTGGCCATGGCCCCGGCCGAGCCGCGTGCCGGGGGCGAGATAGAGCGGGCTGTCGGGGTCGAGGTGGTTGATGATCCCATCGCCGTCGGAGTCCTGCAGGCGGTCATTGATCCCATCGCCGTCCTCATCGACAAAGCCGCGGCCGCGGCCCATGCGCATCGTGGCCGGATCGCGGTAGAGCGGGCTGTCGGGATCGAGGGCGTTGATCACCCCATCGCCGTCGGAGTCCTGGAGCCGGTCGTTGATCCCATCGCCATCCTCATCGACAAAGCCCATCCCCATCCCGAAGCCGGCGCGGGGGCCCTGCGGGCTGTAGAGCGGGCTGTCGGGATCGAGAGCGTTGATCACGCCATCGCCATCGGAGTCCTGCAGGCGGTCGTTGATCCCGTTGCCGTCCTCATCGATGAAGCCGCGCCCGGCCTGCGATGGAATGGCGACATAGAGCGGGCTGTCCGGATCGTGGGCGTTGATGATCCCATCGCTGTCCTCGTCCTGGAGCCGGTCGTTGATCCCGTTGCCGTCCTCATCGATAAACCGGGCGCGCATTCCCCGGCCGAGGCGGGTCTGGGTCGGAGTGGTCACCTGCTCCTGTTCCTGGCCGCCGGGGTTTTCCTCCTGGGCGACCAGCGGCAGGGCGGTGATCCCGGCGGTGAGCAGGGTGAGCAGCAAAAACTTCGGGGTGTTCATCGGGTGCCTCCTGACAATCAATGGCGAAACTGATCGGGTTCGAGGTTGCGATACGGTGCGCGCACCCCGTGTCAGTTCAAGAACGGTGCCAGAGCTTGCGATAAATGTCTCTTTCCGTTGCAAGGCTTGACAGCCAAGGCTCGGGAGGCGGTCTTCCGCCGGCGATGGCGGAGCGGCCCACCCGTAGCCCGGCCGTTTTTCGACCGAATGGTCGAGCGGGCTCGACCGGCCGGTCGACCGCGCGCCCTCAGCCGGATCGGCGGCCGCCGATCCCGAGACGCCTGAGCTTGTCCCGCAGGAGCTTCTCGCTGATCCCCAGCCGTTCGGCGGCCCGGACCTGGACCCCGTGGGCCTGTTCCAGGGCCTGGAGGATCAGGTTGCGCTCCAGCAGCTCCACCGCCTCGGGCAGCGAGCCGGAAGGCGCTGCCGGAGCGGCGCAGGCCGGGCCCCCGGCGACACTGGGCGGCAGGTCCTCGGGCAGGATCAGCTCGCCGCGGGAGAGCACCATCGCCCGCTCGACAATATTCTGCAGCTCGCGGATGTTGCCCGGGAAGTCGTAGCGCAGCAGCACCGCCATCGCCTCGCGGGAGAAGCTCTTCCGGCCGAAGCGCTCGCCGCCGGCCTCCAGGAAGTGGTCCACCAGCGGGCGGAGGTCCTCCCGGCGCTGCCGCAAGGGGGGGATGTGGATGTTGACCACGTTGATCCGGTAGTAGAAGTCCTCGCGGAAACGCCCCGCGGCGATCGCCTGATCCAGGTCGCGGTTGGTGGCGGCGATCAGGCGGACATCCGCCTTCATCAGGCGGTCACCGCCCACCCGCTCGAAAGTTCGTTCCTGGAGGAAGCGCAGCAGCTTGACCTGGATTTCGGGGCTCACCTCGCCCAGCTCGTCCAGGAACAGCGAGCCGCCCTCGGCGGACTCGAGCTTGCCCCGGCGCTCGCGGATCGCCCCGGTGAACGCCCCTTTCTCGTGGCCGAACAGCTCGCTCTCGATCAGGTTCTGGTTGAGGGCGGCGCAGTTGACCGCGATGAACGGCTGGTCCCGCCTGCCGCTGGCCTGGTGGATCGCCCGGGCCACCAGCTCCTTGCCGGTGCCGCTTTCGCCGGTGATCAGCACCGGGGTGTCGACCCGGGCCACCCGGGCGGCGATGCTCAGCACCGATTCCATCGCCCCGCTGTCGGCGATGATCGACTCGAAACGGTGGCGCTCGACCAGGGTCTGCTTCAGGACGCGGTTCTCGGCCAGCAGCCGGCGGCGTTCCAGCGCCCGGCGGATCGCCACCTCCAGGGCCTCCAGGTCGATCGGCTTGGCCAGGTAGTCGTAGGCCCCGGCCTTGACCGCCTGGACCGCGCTGGGGACATCGCCGAAAGCGGTGAGCACGATCACCCCGGTCTCGGGATCGAGCTCCTTGACCCGGGAGAGCAGCTCCAGCCCGCTCATCGCCCCCAGCTTCTGGTCGGTGAGCACCAGGTCGAACGGAGCGGCGCGCAGCAGCTCCAGCGCCTGCTCGCCCGAGGCCGCCGGCTGGACCTCATAGCCGCGCTTGGTCAGGAAGCCGGCCAGGGTGCGCCGCTGGGAGTCCTCATCCTCGACCACCAGGATCCGGCCGTTGTCCATCGCGTTTTCTCCCAGGTCAGAGGTTTCAGCTTTCCGCCCGGCTCGGGCCGGGCTGCGGCCGACCGGGCGGGGCCAGCGGCAGCTCCACCGTGAAACAGCTGCCCCGGCCCGGCGCGCTTTCGACCCGCACCGCGCCGCCATGCTCGCTGACAATCCGCTGGACAATCGCCAGCCCGAGGCCCATCCCGCCGGGCTTGGTGGAGAAGAAGGGCTCGAAGAGCCGGGCGCGCGCGGTTTCCGGAATCCCGGGCCCGCCATCGGCCACCGCGATCCGGTAGACCGCTCCCGCCGGGGCGCCGGCAAGGGTGATCCGCCCGCCGCTGTCCATGCTCTCGGCGGCGTTGCGCAACAGGTTCAGCAGCACCTGGCGCAACTGGCCGGGATCGAACGGAAAAACCGGGCCGGGCTGGATCTCCCGCTCCAGGCGCACCCCGCGGGCGGCCAGCTCGCCCTCGACAAACGCGGCGGTTTCCCCCAGCAGCTCCTCGATCCGCCCCGCCACGGGATGGGGACCGGGAAAGCGCGCCAGGGTCAGGAACTGCTCGACAATCCGGTTGAGGCGCGAGACCTCGGCCAGGATGATCCCGATGAACTCCTCATACTCGGGGGCCTGCTCCGGCGGCGGATTGAACTCCAGCTTCAGGCGCTGGACATTCATCCCGATCGCGTTGAGCGGGTTTCTGATCTCGTGGGCCACCCCGGCCGAGACCTCGGCCATGGTCTTGTACTTCTCGCCCAGCAGGGCCAGGCGCTCGGCCTGCTTGCGGTCGGTCAGGTCGCGGATCAGCAGGGTGAACAGCCGCTCCCCGGCGGCGGCCAGCGGAGTGGCGGTCAGCAGCACCGGCACCGGCCCAGCCGGCCCGGGCAGCTCGCTCTCGAGCACGGTCAGGCGGCCGCGGTCGAGTTTTTCCGTCAGCCGGGCCAGGGCGGGATTGATCGCGGCCAGCTCCCGGCCGGTGATGTCGCCGCCCGGGCAGGGGCAGACCCTTCGGCAGGCCTGGTTGACCAGCACCACCCGGTCCTGTTCATCGAGCACGATCACCGCCTCGTCCATCCCCTCCAGCACCCCGCCGGCCATGGTCCTGACCCGCTGGTGCTCGCGCTCCAGGGCCAGCTGGCGGCGGCCGTGGTCGTAGAGCGCGGCCACCACCGCCAGCAGCACCATCAGCACCGCCAGCCCCAGCAGGAAACGACGGCGGTCGCCTTGCGCGATCGCCCGCAGCTCATCGGTGGCCAGGGCCACCCGCAGGTAGCCGTAGTGCTCGCCCTCCAGGTAGAGCGGCTCGGCCAGCTCGTAGACCTCCCGGCCGAAATAGTCCTGGTAGCGGGCCCGGATTTCGCCGCCGGAGATCGGGAAGAACGGATCGTCCCGGATCGCCCGCAGCGAGACCACCTGGCTGGAGGCGGCGATGATCCCCAGGGTGTCCTGCAGGACCGCGTAGACCACCCCCTCCACCGCCGAGAGGTCATCGAGGATCAGCCCGATCCCCAGCCTGCGCCGCAGCTTGACCAGCTCGCCGGCATCGGTGAACGCCGCGGCCAGGGAGGAGTCGGGACCGCGCACCGCCACCGCCAGCAGCTCCAGCGCGGGCGGGCTGTCGGCCGCGGAGTCGGGTGCGGCGAGCGGCAGGAACGCCGAGAAGGTCTCGTAGCCCTCCTCGCGGTAATAGAGCTCCATGCGGTCGAGTTCCAGGGGCGGCGAGCAGGAGTCCGCGGAGGCGGTGCTCACGCCCGGCCGTCCTCCCGAACGGTGCAGCTCCAGCCGGACCAGCCCGGCCGCGACCCGCATCGCTTCCAGGGTCGGGCGGTCCAGCCTTCCCTGGCGATCCAGCAGCAGCAGGTAACGGGCATCATCGGCCAGGTGATCGACCAGGCTGCCGACAATCTCCCGGTCGGCCAGCAGGCTCGACTCGGCGCTGTGCAGCACCGACTCCAGCAGGGCCGAGCCCTTGCTGTAGAACATCCGCTCCAGGTTGCGGCGGTTGCTGCGCAGCCCGAGCCAAGCCGCCGCGGGCAGCAGCAGGCCGATCAGCACCAGCACCAGCGCGGCCAGGCTCAGGGGATTTCTGCCGGGGAATTTCATCGGTCGCGGTCCGGGGGTGAAAGACGGCCGGGCTGACAGCGTAATTTCTTCCGGAAGTCAATTTAGCGTGGGGAGGGTCCCGGGGCAAGCGCGGGGCGCTCCAATGGTAACTCGGGCTTCCGCTGGAATTCCATCGCCGCCGGATGGAGGTCGTCTTGATCACTGGCGGCTAAGTAAAAAATTAATGCTCTGACTAGAGCTGAATTATTTGCGGCGATTAAATTAATAGCTGAGTAATTATGTCGTAAGTCCGGCATTCGAGCCACAAATACTCAAATACTATAATGTATAGTGCTGGATTTCAGGATAACACATATTGGTAAATAAAATATCGGCAATTAGTTTTTTTCTTGACAGCTCATTCGATGGTGGTATAGAGTTGGATTGGAAATTATGCAAGAAAATTACTCCGGAGTTTACATGACCATGGCTCCTGGCGCCAGCGGACAGCGGTCTCTTTGTCAGCCGGTCCGGCTCTTGCTCCTGGTGATGATCTGCCTGCTTCCTTCCGCCGCTTCGGCACAGAAGCTCAAACGCTCCCCGGACCAGGCCCAGCTCCAGGCCCTGCATCAACTGAACACCGTTTCCTCCCGCCCCGACTGGCGGGTGCGGTTCACTCGCGAGGGCTCGACTCCGGCTTTCCTTGCTGGGGGGCGCTACCAGGCCGTCAGCGCCGACCCGGCCGAGGCCGGCCGGGAGTTCCTGGACCGGGCCCGGGGAGTTTTCCGCATCCGGGATGCCGGTCGCGAGTTCGAGCCGCGAGCGGTGGCCAGGGAAGCCGATGGCTCTTTCCACGTGCGGATGGATCAGCGGGTGGGAGCTCTGCCGGTGTTCGGGGCGCAACTGATCGTGCACGGCGAGGCCGACGGCGCGATCTGGATGGCCAATGGCCAGTACTATCCCCACTCGGAGGAGGCGCCTTCATCCCCGGTCCTGTCAGCGGAGCAGGCGCGAAGCCAGGCCATCAGCGAACTGAACCTGGCGGGTGCGTTGCCGGATTCCACCGCCCTCGGCTATTACCCGCTGGGCGACAGCCTGCGTCTGGCCTACCGGCTGGCGCTCGTGCCCGGGCCGGGAAGCGAGAGGCTCTATGCGGTGATCGCCTATGTCGATGCGGTCACGGGCGAGCTGCTCGACTCTTACAATAATCTCAAGACTCAGGGCCTGGAGCGGGCCACCACCGGGATCGGCTATGGCACCCGGGAGATTGTCCGGCCGCTCCGAAGTTTACCTTTACCGCATCGCGGCCGGTGGGTTTGTCGAGACCAGGAAGATGGTTCTGCTCAAGTGAATTTGGTTCATTCGGGTTTTCTTCAGGCGGTTGACCGCGATCGTGCCTGATCGCCGCACCCTGCAGCCGATGCCCGAGAGCGGCTCAAGAGTCCCGATTATTTCGGGATGGGCGCCAGCGAGGTCGAGGCTCCAAGCTTCACCCGGCCGTGGACCGGCGCGGTCAGCGTGGCGGCTCCAGACAGAATCGCTCCCTCAGCCGAGGACCCGCCTCAGCTCGCGTTCAAGGTCCTCGATGCGGTAGGGCTTGCAGACCATGCCGCTGAATCCGTGCTCGCGGTAGTTGGCGAGCACCGGGTCGCTGGAGTAGCCGCTGGAGACCAGCGCCTTGACCGCCGGGTCCAGTTCCCGCAGGTGCCGGATCGCCTCCAACCCGCCCATCCCGCCGGCGATGGTCAGGTCCATCACCAAGGCATCGAACGGCTGTCCCTGCTCCCGGGCCCGGCGGTAGAGCTCGATCGCCTCGGCTCCCTCCCGGGCCACCGCCACCTGGTAGCCCAGGTGACCCAGGATCGCCAACAGCACCTCCCGTACCGCCTCCTCATCGTCCATCACCAGCACCCGGGCTCCCCGGCCCCTCGCGGCGTTCTCCTCCGACAGGGGCGAGTCGACTTGCGGGGCGGACCCCGTGGCCGGCAGGTAGATCCTGAACGTGGCGCCATGGCCCAGGACTGATTCCACCGTGATGTGCCCATTGTGCCGCTTGACCACGGAATAAGTGGTGGCCAGCCCCAGTCCGCTGCCTTTCTGCTTGGTGGTGAAATAGGGGTCGAAGATTCGCGGCAGGTTCTCCGGCGGAATCCCGCCTCCCCGGTCGGTGAACGAGAGCCGTATCCAGCGCCCGGCTTCCAGCGGAGGAAGTTCTCCCTCCCGCAGGGTGAGGTTCGCGGCCTCGATCTTGATCGCGCCGCCGTTGGGCATCGCCTGATCGGCATTGATCACCAGGTTCTGGATCACCTGGCCGAACTGGCTGTCATCCACTTCCACTGTCCAGAGATCAGCGGGCAGGTCGAAGTTGCACCTGATCCGCGAGCCGCTCAGGGTGAAGCCGACACACTCCCGCACCAGCGTGTCGATCGCCATCGCCCGTTTGACCGGCGCGCCGCCGCGGGAGAAAGTCAGGAGTTGGCGGGTGAGGTCCTTGGCACGGAAACTGGCTTTCTCGGCCTCGGCCAGCGCCTCGGCCGAGTGCTCGTCCAGCCGTCCCTGCCGTCGGGCCAGCGAAATGTGGCCCAGGATCGCGGTCAGGATGTTGTTGAAGTCGTGGGCGATCCCCCCGGCCAAGAGCCCCAGCGATTCCAGCTTGCTGGCCTTGAGCTCCTCTTCTTCCAGCCGCTTGCGGTCGGTGATGTCGGTGCTCACGCCCAGCACCTGCACCGGGCGGCCCTGGTCGTCCCGCAACGGCAGCTTGACCCGGTAGAGCCAGCGACAGCGGCCATGACGGTCGGTGAAGCTCTCCTCCTCCTCGATCAGCTCCCGCTTGCCGCTGAGCAGCTCCAGGTCCTCCCGGTACAGTTTCTCCGCGGTCGGCCGGTCGTCGGCAAAGATGTCCAGGGTGTTGGCGCCGATCAGTTCCGCTTCCGAGCGGCCAATCAGCTCGGCCAGGGGGCGGTTGGCCAGCACGACGCGCGCCTGGTGGTCCTTGACGTAAATGAAGCTCGGGCAGGCATCGATCACGGTCTTGAGGAAGGCGCGTTGGCGCTCCAGCTCCTGCCTGGCCTCGATGCGCTCGGTGATGTCGCGCATCGCCGCCAGATGGACCGATTGCTCGTGCCAGGTGAAATGGCTGGCGGTGATCTCCACCGGGAACACCGTCCCGTCCTGCTTACGGTGCCAGCGCACCGGGATCTGGGTCAGCCGGTGCTGGGTCGCGCCCCGGGTGGCATCCGGCTCGGCGGAAAGATCGACATTGCGGCGGGCCAGCAGTTCCTCGCGGCTGAATCCGTACATCCGGCAGGCCGAGGCATTTATTTCCAGGATTTTCCCGGTCTCGTTGGAGATCAGGAACAGGGCGTCCGACTCCATCTCGAACAGCTGGCGGTATTTCTCCTCGTTCTCGCGCAGGGCGCGCTCGGCCCGCAGCCGGCTGGTGATGTCGGTCACCGTGGAAATGAAGCCGGTGACCCGGCCCTCGCGGTCGAGCTTGTAGTTCCAGTCCACCTGCAGATCGATCGGGCGGCCATCCCGGGTGCTGGTGTGGCGGATCACCGCCAGGGGCAGGGGCTGCTCCCGGACCAGGTCCGCCATGAACCGGTAGTATTCCTGGCGTCCAAGCTCATCGAATGCCAGCACGCTCGCCGATGGGCCGCCGATGACCTGCTCGACCTGATAGCCCAGCATCTCGGCATAAGCGCGGTTGGCGAAAGTGAGGTCGCCCCGGCAATCCAGTTCCGTGACCCCGCAGGGCATGGTCTCGACCAGGGCCCGGAAGCGCTGCTCGCTCTCGGACAGCGCCGAGCGGGCCGTTTCCAGTTCGCGGATGTCGCGGACGATCACCAGGGTCTGCCTGATCCCGCCGATGGAGACAATCCGGGCGGATACCAGCGCCGGAACGATTTCACCGTTCTTCATCCGGCAGCAGGCCTGTAGGTTTTCGCAGTAGCCCTGGCGGGCCAGGGTGGAGATCATGCGATCATAGTCGGCCGGGTCCTGCCAGATCCCCAGCTCGAGGGAGCCTTTGCCGATCGTTTCTTCGCGGGTGTAGCCGGTCTGCGCGACAAAAGTGTCGTTGACATACCGATACTTGCTGTCGGGCAAGCTGCCGAGCGCAATCGAGTCCGGGCTGGCGTGGAAGACCGTCCGGAAGCGCTCCTCGCTCTCGCGCAGGGCCTCCAGCGCCTGGTGGTACTCGGTGACATCCTGCAGGATCAGGGTGCGCAAAGGGCTGTCCGGGTTGGAATCGGTGCCCAGGCGCAGGCGGAACTTCCGTTGACTGCCCTCGCGGGTCTGGAGCGAGACCGTGGTTTCGCAGGGCAGGTGGAAGGTTTCGATCGAGAAGCGGGAGGGCCGGGTATGGACCTCGATCCCATAAACTTCCGCAGCTCCCGAGTAGGTGGTCAGGCCCAGGTGGTGCTGCTGGTCGTAGATCGCTTGGCTGTCGATCAGGGTCAGGACCGGGGCTTCCCGGCCGCTGGCCAGGTGCCGCAGCCGGCGGGTCAGGCGCCCGCCGATCCGCTCCACGGTCACCTCGTACTCGGTATCCGGCTCCAGCGCCTCCAGGACCGAGGTCATGGTCAGGGTCTGCCGCTGGATCCGGGCCTCCGTGTTGTAATTGGAGCCGTTGCAGACCGTGTAGCCCAGCATGTCCGGCAGGATCGCCCCGCCGGCCGGGGAGCCGCAGATCACCAGGCTCAGGTCCCGGATCAGCTCGGGGCGGGGATCGGTCCGAAACCGGCAGACCACTTTCAGGTCCTCCTCGGCCCCTCCGTACTCCGCGCCGGTCATCAGGTAACAGTCGAGCTGGTCCTCGGGATGGGGCTCGTGCACGATCCTGGTCCGGCCCTGCAAGGTCTCGATCCGCCACCGGTGCCGGCAGTTGTAGACCCCGGCGCCATCATGGACCAGCCAGTCCCGGCCGATCTCCTCCGCCGGGGTGGGGCCGGAATACCTGAGCCGCCAGCGTCCGCCGCGCTCGTAGGGAAGTTGCGACAGGCCCTCGATCCGCTCGGAGAGGATCAGCAGCTGACTGAAGCTGTCCTCGGAGATCAGCTCCCGGACATGCTTCCTCTGCCGGGCGCACTCGGCCACCTGCGGAGTGCGGGACAGCATGTTGCCGGAGTAGTCGATGATCCGCCAGTCCCGATCCAGGTAGAGCTCGGGCTGGTCGGAGATGGCGCGCAGGCGGTTGAGCTTGCGGGAGAATGCCGCGCGCTCATGGGCGGCGATCCGGTAGCTTTGCTCGATCGTGCTGAGCCGCGCCAGTTCCTCCTGCCTGGCCTCCAGTTCCAGTTCCAGCTCCCGCACCTTCTGCTGCAGCTTTACGGCAGTCTCCCGGCCTGCGGCCATCGTTCGCGCTCCTTGAAGATGCTCCATCCACCAGAGCCTCGACATGCCGGCATCGCTCGCCGGAAGTAACCAATTTTACCCCAGGATGCCGGTCGATTTCAAGCGAAAAGAGCACGAGGGCGGTAAATGGTCCGGAATCGACTTGACCGCCCCAATTCCCGCAGCCGGCGGCCCACTCTTCCCTGCTGAACAAAAAAGCCCTCCCTTTCCGCACGGAAGGGGAGGGCTTTCGGTTTGAGCGGCGCTGACAGTGGGGCGGTCAGCTTTCTTTCAGGGCGTGGATCAGGTCCAGGATCGCCTTCTTGCCGTCGGCGAAATACATCAGCGTGTTGTCGGCGGCGAACAGCGGATTGGGGATGCCGGCGAAACCCGGGCTGAGGCTGCGCTTGATCACCACCACGGTGCGCGCCTTGTCGACGTCGATGATCGGCATCCCGGCGATCGGGCTGTTGGGGTCGGTGCGGGCCACGGGGTTGACCACGTCGTTGGCCCCGATCACGATCGCCACGTCGGTCTGGCTCCATCGTCGGCGTTGATCTCGTCCATCTCCTTGAGCTTGTCGTAGGGGATGTCGGCCTCGGCCAGCAGCACGTTCATGTGCCCGGGCATGCGGCCGGCCACCGGGTGGATGCGCGAACTCGACGGTCGACCCCGCGCGACTCCAGCAGGTTGGCCAGGTCGCGCACCGCGTGCTGGGCCTGGGCCACCGCCATGCCATAGCCGGGGACGATGACCACGCGCCGGCGCTGTCGAGCAGCATGGCCACCTCCTCGGCCGAGGCCGACTTGACCTTCCCGGCGTAGATGTCCTCGTCTGGGGTCCGCCATCGGCCTTGACCGCGCCCACCCCGCCGAACAGCACGTTGGCCAGCGAGCGGTTCATCGCCTTGCACATGATCTGGGTCAGGATGATGCCCGAGGCGCCCACCAGCGAGCCGGCGATGATCAGCACGTTGTTGTTGAGCACGAAGCCGGTGGCCGCGGCCGCCAGGCCGGAGTAGGAGTTCAGCAGCGAGATCACCACCGGCATGTCCGCCCCGCCGATCGGGATCACCAGCAGCACGCCCAGCACCAGGAGCCACCGCGGTCAGGTACCAGTAGAGCACTGCGTGCAGGATGGATCGATCACCAGCCAGGCGCCGAGCGCCAGCCGATACGCAGGAAGATCAGAGCGTTGAGCGTCTTCTGGCCGCGGAACAGCACCGGGTTGCCGGAGATCATGAATTCCTGGAGCTTGCCGAAGGCGACCAGGCTGCCGGAGAAGGTCACCGCGCCGATGATGCCGGACAGCGCGGTGGCGACGGTCATCTGCGGTCGAGCGGGTCCCGCCGGTGACCCCGGACTCCAGCAGGGCCGCCCCGGCCACCAGCACCGAGGCGCCGCCGCCGAAGCCGTTGAGCAGCGCCACCATCTGCGGCATCGCGGTCATCTGCACCTTGAGCGCGACATCAGCGCCCCGACCGCCGAGCCGACCACGAGCCCGGCCAGGATCAGCTCGAAACCGCCAATGTCTGCGGTCCAGCAGCGTCACCACGATCGCCAGCAGCATGCCCAGGGCGCCGAGCAGGTTGCCCGCGCACCGCGGTGCGCGGGTGGGCCAGCCCCTTCAGGCCGAAGATGAACATGACCGAGGCGACCAGGTAGGCAAGGTTTATCAGCGCTGTCCTTCATGGCCTACCCGCGTTATCTTCTTTGAACATCCTGAGCATGCGGTGGGTGACCAGGAAGCCCGCCCACCACGTTGATCATCGCGAACACCACCGCGATGAAGCCGAGGAGGTGGCCAGCAGTGTGAACTTGGCCCCGGCGACGATCAGCGCCCCGATGATGGTGATCCCGGAGATCGCGTTCGAGCCCGACATCAGCGGGGTGTGCAGGATCGGCGGCACCTTGGTGATCACCTCGAAGCCGACGAAGATCGCCAGCACGAAGACGGTCAGGGCGATCACGAACATTTCCATCTAGCGCTCCTCTCCGGCGGCCGGGCGGAAATCCCCAGCGCATCCCGGACCCGGGCGTTGGCGATCTGGCCGTCCCGGGTCACCAGGGTCTCCCGGGTGATCTCGTCCTCGAGGTTCAGCTCCACCCGGCCCTGCTTGCCCAGGTGCAGCAGGAAAGTGACGATGTTGCGGGCGTACATCTGGCTGGCGTGGAACGGGACAGTCGCCGGCAGGTTGAGCGGCCCGAGGATGGTCACCCCGCTCGAACGCGGACTTCCTCGCCCGCTCGGGTCAGCTCGCAGTTGCCGCCGCGCTCGGCCGCCAGGTCGACGATCACCGAGCCCGGGCGCCATCGCCCGGACCATCTCGGCGGTGATCAGCACCGGGGCTTGCTTGCCCGGCACGGCGGCGGTGGTGATCACCACGTCGCTCTCGGGCACCACCCGGGCCATCATCTCCCGCTGCTGGCGGTAGAACTCCTCGTCCATCGCTCGGGCGTAGCCGCCCTGGCCCTCGGCGCTCTTTGGTCTCCAGCTCCAGCTCGACGAACTTGGCGCCCAGGCTCTGCACCTGCTCCTTCACCGCCGGCCGCACGTCATAGGCTGGACCACCGCGCCCAGGCGCTTGGCGGTGGCGATCGCCTGCAGGCCCGCCACGCCGGCGCCGATGACGAACACCCGGGCCGGGGAGAGCGTTCCGGCGGCGGTCATCAGCATCGGGAACATCCGCGGCAGGCGGTCGGCGGCCATCAGCACCGCCTTGTAGCCGGCGATGGTGGCCATCGACGACAGCGCGTCCATGCTCTGGGCGCGGGTGATCCGGGGCATCAGCTCCATCGACAGCGCGGTCACCCCGCGCTCCGCGGCCGCTTTCACCGCCGCGGGGCTGGACAACGGGTCCAGGAAAGCGATCAGGAGCTGCCCGGACCGCAGCGATTCGAGGTCCGTCATCCCCTGTTCGGGGTTGGCGCCCAGGGCCTGGTGCTGCAGGATCAGCTCCGCCCGGGAGAGCACCTCCCGGCGGCTGCCGACCAGCTCGGCCCCTTTTTCGGCGTAGGCCTGGTCCGGGTAGCCGGCTTCCCGCCCGGCGCCGGTCGCCACCAGCACCTCATAGCCGGCTTTCCTCAGCGCGGCCACGCCGTCCGGCACCACCGCCACCAGGCGCTGACCAGGGTAAGACTCTCCGGCAATACCGACTATCATCGAGTTATCCCGCTCCTGTTGGGGAACCCGGCGGCTGGGGAGCCACCGTTTCCGATGGTCGAGCACAAGGGAATCGAATTTTCCGGGCCGCAACACCGCCGAACCGGCAAGGCTGAGGAAAGGGTGATGGGTGAAGCGATGCGGCGCTAAAAATAATAGTTAGTGCAAATAATTTCAACCTTTCCGTACACCTTCCCCCCTGGCGCAACCCGTAACGCCTAAGGGTAGAGCCGCTCCAGCATCCAGGTCTGTCCCGCGCGACGGTAGCGGAAGCGGTCGTGCAGGCGGTGCGGGGCCTCCTGCCAGAACTCGTAGCAGTCGGGAAGCAGCCGATAGCAGCCGGCCCAGGCCGGCAGCGGCACCTCCTCGCCCGCGGCGGCGAACATCCGGGATAATTCCTCGAAACGCTCGAGCAGGTGGGGCAGATTCTCCACCACCTCACTCTGGCCTCCCACCGCCGAGGCTACCCGGCTCTCGAAGGGCCGGGCCCGGAAGTGGCGCTCGCTCTCCCGCTGACTCGTGCGCTCGACCCTGCCCTCGATCCGCACCTGCCGCGCCCGCGGTCCGCCGCTCCAGTAGAACAGCAGCGCGGCCCGGGGGTTGGCCTCCAGCTCGCGCCCTTTGCGGCTCTCGTGGTTGGTGTAGAACACGAAGCCCTCCGGGCCGTGATCTTTCAGCAGCACCATTCGCGCCGAGGGCTGTCCCTCCGCGCTGGCGGTGGCCAGGATCATCGCCTGCGGGTGGCCGGGACCGCCGGCGGCCAGGACCTCGCGGTGCCAGCGGTCGAATTGCCCGAGCGGGTCCCGGTCCAGTTCACCGCGTCGCAACCGGTCTTGCATCCGCTCCCTCCTTGTGCCAAGCTGACGGCAACAGCGTGAAGATTGACGGCTGTCCCGGGGGAGGGAGAAAACCTTTTGAAAAAGGTTTTCTCCCTCCCCCCGGACCCCCTTTCCACTTTCCAAAACTTCTTCGATAGTTTCACGCGGGATAATCGGCAGCTTGCCGGAAGTGGATTGAGTCATTGCGCCATCAGCCTTTTGCCACCCTCCAATGCCGGTCCGTCGCGGAGTTGAGACCCCTCTTGGTAGTGGCGCTCCGGTGATTAAACCCGCCCCAGCGATGGGGGAAACCGGGATTTGTGCCTTAAAGTCCCCCCTGGAGGGGGGTGGTCCCGGTGTTACCGGGACCGGGGGGTGTGAGGGCAGCCACAACCCCACGACTGCAGCAGCTTCTGGCATCACACCCCCCGGCCCCGCCGGAGGCGGGGCCACCCCCCTCCAGGGGGGACTGTTCCCGCTCCGGCCCGAGCGATGCCGCAACCGGTTGGGCGGCTGCGCTTTGAAGTCCCCCTTAATAAAGGGGGAAACAGGGGGTTGTGTTTTTTTCTGCATTTTTCAACACACTTCCCAGCTGCTAAAGCACTGAGCAGATAGGAGTAACTTTCTATCAACACAATATGTAGCATTTAGTTGAGTGATGTGCATCGCCCGATTGGTCTTTAGCGCCCTTTGCCCAGCAGGCAGCGCAGGGCTTGCTCCAGCTCCGGGTACTCGAAACGGAACGCGCTCTCCTCCAGCCGGCGGGGATGCATCCGGATGCCGGCCAGGAACATCTCATCCGCCATCCGGCCAAAGCCCAGGCGCAGCAGCGACTCGGGCGCCCGCAGGAACATCGGCCGGCGCAGCACCCGGGCCAGGGTCGCGGTGAACTCCCGGTTGGTGACCGGCTGCGGGGAGCCGCAGTTGACCGGTCCGGCCAGCTCCCGGTCCCAGAGCGCCCGGTAGAGGATGCGCACCAGGTCCGGCAGGGCGATCCAGCTCAGGTAGTTGCCGCCCCCGCCCAGCGGCCCGGCCAAGCCCAGGCGGGCCACCGGCAGCAGGTGGCCCAGCAGCCCGCCGGCCGGGGTCAGCACCACGGCGAAACGGGCCCGCACCACCCGGGCGCCGGCCTGCTCCAGGCCGCCGGCCGCTTCCTCCCAGGCCCGGCAGACCTCGGCCAGAAATCCCCGGCCCGGGGGCTGGCCCTCATCCAGCCACTGCTCGCCGCGGCTGCCATAGTAGCCCGAGGCCGAGGCGCTGACCAGCACCCGGGGCGGATGCTCCAGCCGGGCGAGCGCCCGCACCAGGTTGCGGGTGCCGAGGTCGCGGCTGAGCATGATCCGGTGCTGCTTGCTGGCGGTCCAGCGCAGGGCGGCCAGGCTTTCCCCGGCCAGGTGCACCACCGCATCCAGCCCCTCCAGCCGCGCGCTGTCGATCTTGCCGGAGATCGGGTCCCAGAAGGTGCTGTCCCCGGCGGCGGCATCCCGGCTGCGCACCAGCCGCAGCACCTGGTGGCCGCCGGAAGTGAGGAAGTGCACCAGCGCCGAGCCGACCAGCCCGCTGCTGCCGGTGACCGCCACCCGCAAGGGGCGCTCCAGGTGCGCTGCGGCCTCGCGGTGGGCGCTCAGGTCGGAGGCCAGGGTCCGGTAACGCCAGTCGAACAGGCGGCGCAATCGATCCCCGGCCGGTCCGGCGCCCAGGCGATTGCCCAGCGGTCCCAGCGGCAGGGCGTACCAGAGCCGGTCCTCCATTAGCGTGCCCTCGCCCGCGGGCCGGAAGTCATGGCAGTGACGCCAGCAGGGCAGCGGCCCGCCGATTGACTCAGCGCAGAAGCCCTGCCCGGGCCGCACCTCCGAGTGCTCCAGTTCCCAGTCCCGGTCGATCCCGGCCACCCGGAGCCGCAGCCGCATCCGGCTGCCCTCGGTGATCGGCAGGCTGTGGCGCAGCACCCGCACCCGCTCCCAGGGCGGGACCAGCCGCTCGAACGCCCCCGGACGGTTGAGCCAGTCCCAGACCGCGGCCGGGGGGTGCTCCAGCCGGGCGGTGAAGGTCGCCTGCGCGGTCCGCATCGCTGCCGCCCTTTTCGCCGGATGAGTACGGGCGCGGGGCCTGCCGGGCCCGACGCCAATGCGGTTTCAGCTCACCTCTCAATATATCACGCCGGCCGGGAGGATGGAAAGCGCCGGCGGCGATAATCCCTCGACCGGGATCATTCCCGTCCCGGTAGGGTAAGCTTGAGCGGAACGGCCGAAACTTGTAGATTGATGTCTCCGGGCCGGACTGGAATGAACCGCGGGCAACGAGGCTGGCGGGGGCCCGCGGGCCACGATACCGAAAGGACAGGAAATGGCTGAACCACGCTGCCCGTACTTCGGCAGGTGCGGGGGCTGCGCCGCGCAGCACATCGACTACGAGCTGCAGCTCGCGAACAAGCGCCAGTTGCTGGAGCGCGCGGCCGGCTTCGCGCCGGCGGAACTCTTTTCCGACCGCGAGTACGGCTATCGCACCCGGATGGACATGGTGTTCCACGAGGGCGGGCTGGGCTTCCGCCTCAAAGGGGTCTGGCACCGGGTGGTGGATGTGGAGCAGTGCCCGATCTCCAACGAGACGATCAACCGGCTGATCGCCGAGGTGCGCTCGTTTTTCCGCGAGGTTGACTGGTTCGATCTGCGCCGGAAGAGCGGCACCTTCCGCTACGCCGTGATCCGCGCCCCCCAGCAGGACTCCTCGATCTCGTTCGTGCTGAGCCGCGAATCCACCCGCCTGCTGGAGGCCCGGGAGCGGATCGCGGAATTCGCCAAAGGCTCCAGCGCGCGCAATGTGGTGGTGACCTATGTCCCCCGCGACACCGACAACTCGATCTCGGACGACTTTTTTGTCATCAAGGGCGGGGACCAGCTCGAGGAATCCTATCTGGGCCGCACCTTCCGCTACAGCGTGCAGGGCTTCTTCCAGAACAACTACGAGATGGCGCTCAAGCTGCACCAGTGGGTGCGCGCCCTGCTCGAGGAGCGCGACACCGGCGGCCATCACCTGGTGGACCTCTACGGTGGGGTGGGAACATTCGGGATCATCAATGCCGACCTGTTCCGCGAGGTGACGATCATCGAGAGCTTCGCCGGCTCGGTGGAGGCGGCCCAGGCCAACATCCAGGGCAACGGAATCGGCAATGCCCGGGCGGTGTGCCTGGATGCGATGCGGCTGAAGAACATCGAGCTTACCGGCCCGCTGACCGTGATCACCGACCCGCCCCGCAGCGGGATGCACCCCAAGACCATCCAGCAGCTGACGGCCCTGCGGCCCGAGCGGCTGATCTATGTTTCCTGCAACCTCAAGCAGCTCGGGATCGACCTGCAGAAATTCTCCGGGTTCGAGGTCCGGCGCGCCGCGCTGTTCGACCTGTTCCCGCACACCCCGCACTGCGAGGGGGTGGTGGAGCTGGTTCCGAAAGATTGATCGCGTGGTGGCGCCGGTTGACGCGGGGCGGGGAGCAGCATATCTTCTGCACAGCAAGCGGGCGGCGCGGAGCGGCGCCGGGTCCGCTTCAGGCGTTGCACCAGCCGGGGTGGTGGAACTGGCAGACACAAAGGACTTAAAATCCTTCGCCGGTAACGGCATACGGGTTCGAGTCCCGTCCCCGGCACCAATCTCAGACAGGCGGCCTCTCGGGATGCGCGCGGAGAGGCCGTCTTTTTTTGCAGCCCCGGGTCCCCCTCGCGCCGCCGCCCGGCTGGCCATGGCGGATCCATTCGCCACCCACGCCTGCCGGCGACCGCCTCCTCCCGCCGCCGGCCATGGCCGCGATTCCCGCTCAGTCTCCTCGGCCCGGTTTCAGATTATTTTCCAACCGACCCGTGACCTTCGCTTGGATTAAAGTCTTTGACGGGCCTCCAGCCTTTTCAATAAATAATCGGGCCGCAAGGTTGATCTCGGTCGAAATCCTGCTAGAATGAATAAGCGCGGGGAATGCTGCCTCGTTCGCCATTCCGGCCTGATTGTGGCAAAACCGCGGTACCGCGGGGTCGCTGGTGTTGTAAAAATCGACTGCGGGTCGCGCCGGACCGGTTCGCGCACCGGGGCCGGGGCTCACCGGATGGCGCCGGATGCGCGGCCCGGGCCGCTTGGCCGGGCGAGGCTTCCGCGGAGGAGCTGCCTGTGGATCGTGGCGGGGATTGAAAAAGTTGCAGGGCCGTGCGCAATGCCGGCGGGTGGCGGTGTTCCATGCCGGTCCCCGCCGGGGCGAGCCTGGATTGTGAGCGGGGGGAGTCCGCCTCGGCCGCAAGGCCGCGGGCGTGACCGTGGGGGGTTGAACAGGGCCAGACCCGGGATTGCCAAATGATCCGATTGAGTTTTGGAGACAAGGGCGGCGAGCGGATGCGGAGCCGGCTCTGGGCGATAGGCACCGGCACGACCGCGCGCGAGAGCTACCTGTCGATCGCCGATCAGGGGCTGCTTTCCCTGACCAATTTTCTCTCCTCGTTCGCCCTGGCCCGCTTCACCAACAAGGTGGAGTTCGGTTCCTTCATGCTGGCCTTCTCGGCGATGATCGTCTTCACCGAGATCCAGCAGTGCCTGATTACCGGGCCGATGGCCTACCTCGGGCCCGCCAAGGATGACCAGGAGTTCCGGACCTACAACTCCTCGCTGCTGATCGGCCAGCTCGGCCTCTCCGGGGCGATGGTGCTGCTGGCCGTGGCGACTTTCCTGGTGCTGGGGCTGTTCGCACCCACCCGCAAGCTGGTCGGCCCGTTCCAGGGGATGACACTGGCGCTGCTGTTCGTGCAGATGCAGTTTTTCTTCCGCAGGATCATGTTCGTGCGGCTGCAGCTGGTCCGGGTTTTCGTGGCCGACCTGGTCTACTGCCTGCTGCGTTTTGGCGGGATCGGATTCCTGCTCTGGCATGAGTTCCGGGTGAGCAAGGGCTGGCTCAATGGCCAGTACCTGTTCACGGTTCAGGCGATCGCGGCGCTGATCGCCTCGGGTTTCGCTCTGTTCATGGTGTCGCGCGATCTGGCCGGATTCCGGATGCTGCGCCGGCATTTCCGGGAGAACTGGGATTTCGGGCGGTGGCATCTGGGCTCGCTGGCGGGAAAGAAGCTCAGCGCGCCGATCAACAACTTCATCGTGGCCTCGTTCGCCGGCCCGGTGGGGACCGCCGCCCTCGAGGCCCCGCGCCTGCTGATGGCTCCGCTCCAGGTGGTGCAGATCGCCGGCGGCAGCTTCATGGGGCCCAAGAGCTCCCACAAGTACGCCCGGGAGGGGCGGGAGGGCCTGCTGAGGTTCAGCACGACGATGACGGTGTTCTGGGGCCTGCTGTTCCTGGGCTACACGCTGCTGATCCTGGCGGCGCCGGGCTTGTGGCTGCAACTGCTTTTCGGGGGCAAGTACGCCGGTTCGGAGCCGGTGGTGGTGCTCTGGGGCCTGACCTACCTGTTGCTCGGCCTGGAAATCATGCCCGGCGTGGTCCTGAACGCCATCCGCCGGCCGGACCTGTCGATGTACCTGAGCCTGCTTTCCGGGGCCGCGCTGGTGGGGACCTCGCTGGTGCTGTCCTACTCGCTCGGGGCGGTCGGGGCGGCCACGGGAAGGCTGGCCGGGGAGGTGGTGTTCCTGATCCCGGCGGTGCTGATCGGCTATCGGATGCTGAGCGGCAGGCGGCCCATCGACAAGCCGGTCAAGCGCCCAGGCTCCCGGCCGCTGGAGCCCTCGGGCCCGAAAGCGCTGGAGCACGAGGAATCCGGGGCGGGAGCGGCCAAACCGTGAGGGGGATGGTGGGCCGGGCCCCCAGGCCCGGACCGGGACCTGGGGATCGGGAGCAGGCATGGTCTCCGGTGGGGAGAGGGGGCGGGGCATGAGTCTCCCGCAGTCAAGGCCGGTCGCCGATGAGTACGAGGACCTGGTCGGGGAGTTGCCGGTCAGGAGCGGCGGAAGGGCGATCAACCTTTCCCAGGCCGACCTGATCGGCCGCTACCAGCATTATTATGGATTTCTGCTGCTGGGAGTGTTCACCGGCTACCTCCTGATGAACAAGGGTTTCGCCTATCTGCACCTGAATCTCGGTTTCCCGCTGTACATCGGGGAGATCGCGCTGGCGCTTGGAATGGTGCCGCTGCTGAGGCACAGTATCCGGCTGGTCACCAGGAGCCTGTCGGAGCCGGTGTTCTTCCTGCACCTGACGTTCATGACGCTGGGGGTGACCGGCACGCTGCCGATGCTCGGCGCTTACGGGCTGGATGCGGTGCGGGACTCGGCGGTCTACTACTACAGCCTGTTCATGCTGATCGTCTACCTGTTGCTCCGGGGCGGCAGCCGGCTGGAGAAAGTGATCGACTGGTACGGCCGGATCATCCCGTTCTTCGTCTTCTGGTTCTTTCTGCTCTACTGGACCGACAACCTGTACTCCCAGTTCATCCCCAAATCCTCCGCTGCCGAGAACATCTCGATCTTTTATCTCAAGTCCGGGGACATGAAAGTCCACCTGGCCGGGATGATGGTGTTCATGTTCCTGATGCGCCACCGGATGAACCATCCCCTGCTCCGCAACCGGGCCCTGCGGCTGATCTGGCCGGTTTTCGCCTTCACCTGTTTCTTCCTGGATGGCTTCAACCGGGCGCCATTCCTGGCCCTGGTCGGCGCGCTGGGGCTGATGCTCCTGAAATTCCGCCGCCGGGCGCGGATCCTGGGACCGGTTTTCCTGGCGGGATGGCTCATCCTGGCCGGAGCGTTGCTGAACCCGCGAATCGTCACCAAAACCGACAAGGAAATCTCGCTGGAAGTGGCGCTCGGCCTGATCCACAGTCTCTGGAGCAGCAGCAGCGACCCGCGGATGCGCAGCGGGACCGCCGAGTGGCGCCTGCAGTGGTGGGGCCAGATCATCGATGACACGGTTTACGGGGATTATTTCTGGACCGGGCGGGGTTTCGGGCCGAACCTGGCCGATGTTCACGGCTTCCAGGTGAATGAGCGCGATGGCGAGCCCAAGCTTCGCAGCCCGCACAACTTCCACCTGATGCTCCTGGCGCGGATGGGGGTGCCCGGCCTGGCGGCCTGGCTGCTGCTGCTGTTTTTCCTGTACCTGAAGTTCGGCCGGGGAATCCGGCGCGCCCGGTACACCGGGGATCGGTTGAAAGAGGTGCTGCTGATCTGGGTGATCGCCTACGGCGCGGCGTTCCTGATCAACGGCGCGTTCGATGTCTCGCTGGAGGGGCCGGCGGCGGCGATCTGCTTCTGGGGACTGCTCGGCCTGGGGCTGGCGGCCTGCGAGAGGCGCTTCAGGCCGGGACCGGCCGGCAATGGGGATCGCCCGGAGCAGTACCGGGATCAGCCCCTGCCGGGACTGGTCCGGGCGCAGGAGAACTGAGGCCGACCCGGAGACCCTCACACCACCGAGTACAAGCGCCCATTGCGCCGCACTACTTCCACCGGCAGGTCCATCGCCGCGCTGAGGTTGACCGAGCTCAGGGTATCGAATTTCTTCCCGGAGGCCAGCACTCGCCCCTGCCGGAGCAGCAGGGCGTGGCCGATCCCGGGCGGGATCTCCTCCAGGCGGTGGGTGACCAGCACGACCGTCAGGCTCGGGTTGTCGCCGGTGAGGGACTCGAGGCTGTCGAGCACTTTCTCCCGCCCGGCCAGGTCCAGCCCCTCGCAGGGCTCATCCAGCAGCAGCAGCTCGGGTTTGGGCATCAGCGCCCGGCCCAGCAGCGCGCGCTGTCTCTCGCCGAACGAGAGCAGGCGGTAGGGGCGGTCGAGCACCCGGCCGAGGCCGACAAACTCCGCCACGGCCTGCGCCCGCTCGCGGTCCTCGCCTCCGGAAGCCTCGAACAGCCCCAGGCTGGCGAAACGGCCGGAGAGGATCACCTCCAGGCAGCTCTCGCCGCCCGGCACCCGGTCGAACAGGGCCGAGGTGACATAGCCGATCCGCCGGCGCAGCAGGCGCAGGTCCACCTCCCCGCAACGCTCGCCGAGCACGCTGACCGCGCCCTCGGTCGGCCAGGCATCGCCGGTGATCAGGCTCAGCAGGGTGGTCTTGCCGCTGCCGTTGGCCCCCAGCACCGCCCAGTGCTCGCCCCGCCGGATGCGCAGCGACACCTCCTCCAGGATCAGATTGTCCCCGCGACGGTAGCTGACCCGGTCCAGTTCCAGTACCGTTTCCCCGCGCTCGCGCCGTTCTGTTTTCGCCACCTGGATTCCCCCTTGTGTCGGACCCCATGCCCGCATGCCGGGCAACAATCGCCTGATAAATTGTAAGCATTCGCGCCCCCGGGTGAAAGGGCGTCAGCGGCCGGGAAGCGGGAAAAGGCGATGGATCGGGAGCGGGACAGGATGGGTCAGCCGGCGACTGAGCGTTGCAGATGCCGGCGGGTGAAGGGACAGACCGTGATGCAGATCCCGCAGATGGTACGGTCGAAGCCGATCCGGCGGGACAGCTCGAGCGCCTTGGCCCGGCAGGCGAACGCATCGAAAAACTCGGCCCGCTCGATCCCCCGCCGCCAGAGCGGACCCAGCACGGCCCCGGCCGGGCAGGCCCGGACGCACTCCTCGCAATCGCCGCAGCGGGACTCGGTTACCGGCTCCCCGACCGGCAGCGGGGCATCGGTCAGGATGGTGTTGAAACGGAGCGCCGAGCCGAACTCGGGGGTGATCAGCAGGGCGCAGCGGCCGATCCAGCCCTGACCGGCCAGGGTGGCGACAGTCTTGTGGGGCAGCTCGCTGGCCAGCAGCTCCGGTCCCACGGCGACCTGGGTCGCGGCGCCCGGGACCGCCAGGAAACCCTGCCGTTGCAGCAGGGCCGCGCCCTGGTCGGCCAGCAGTTGCAGCAACTGGTTGATCCGGGTGTACTCGCCGGCGTAAGCGGCTGTCGGTCCCTGGCTGATCCCGGCGACCGCCCGCGGCTCGATCGCCACCGCGAACGAGACCGCCCGGGGCAGGCCCCGCCGGGGCCGGGGCGGGAGCTCCGACAGGTCGGCATAGCCGACCAGGGCCGCTCCGCCGCCTTGCAGGTATTCCTCCAGCAACTGGTGGACCGGTGGGCTCATGGGGCCTCCCTGCCGCCGGCCGCTCTTCGCAGCGCCTGCCTGATCCTGGCGGACAGTTCCTCGATCGAGAACGGTTTCTGGATCAGGTCGATCCCAATCGGGAGCAAGCCCTGCTGAGCGATTGCCCGTTCGGTGTAGCCGGACATGAACAACACCTCCAGCCCCGGGTAAAGCTCCCGCATCCGCTCGGACAGATCGACCCCGCCCATCCGGGGCATGATTACATCGCTCAGCAGCAGGTCGATCCGCTCCCCGCTCCGCCCGCAGAGCTCCAGCGCCGCGATCCCGTCCATCGCCTCCAGCACCCGGAAGCCCTCCGCCCGGAGGGCCCGGCAGACCATCATCCGCACCGCGACCTCATCCTCCGCCACCAGCAGGGTCTCGCCCGCCGCCTCCCCATCGGGCCGATTTGCCGGCGGCGGGCTTTCCGGTCCCTCGCGGCCATCGAAGCGGGGCAGGCGGAACTCGATGGTCGCGCCGCGGCCCGGCAGGCTGATGGCCCGGATCGCGCCGCCGTTCTGCTTGAGGATGCCGTAGCAGGTGGACAGCCCCAGCCCGGGGTTGCTCCCCTGCGGCTTGGTGGTGTAGAACGGCTCGAAGATGTGGGGCAGGCAGGCCGGGTCGATCCCCGCGCCGCTGTCGCTCACCCGGAGGCACAGGTAGTCCCCGGGCTCGAGATCGGCGAAGTCCTCTTCCCGCCCGCCCTCCTGGCGGAGGCTCTCCGCCTCGATCGTCAGCTTGCCGCCCTCCGGCATCGCTTCGCGCGCGTTGAGCACCAGGCAGGTCAGGACCTGCTCGAGCTGGAGCGGGTCGATCAGCACCGGCCAGAGTTCGCCCTCCAGCCCGAGCGACAGTTCGAGGCCCTCGCCGGCCAGCTCGCGGAGCATCGGTTCCAGCTCACGCACCAGCAGGCCCGGATCGATCACCCGCGGCTGGGCGATCTGGCGGCGGGAGAACGCCAGCAACTGACGGGTCAGCTCGGCGGCGCGACGGGCGGATTCCCGGATGGCCAGGATGTCCTCGCCGGCCTGGCGGCCCTCCTCGTTGGAGAGCAGCGCCAGTTCCGCATTGCCGATGATCGCGGTCAGCAGGTTGTTGAAGTCGTGGGCGATCCCGCCGGCCAGCCGGCCGACCGCCTCCACTCGTTGCGCCTGGTGGAGCTGCTCCTCGAGCCGGCGGCGCTGCTGTTCCGCCTCCCGCAACTCGGTGACATCGCCGAAATTGACGAAGACCCGGTAGGGGGTCAGCTCTCCGGGGCGGAACTGGGGGAGCGCATCGAGGTTGATCCAGCGGCGGCGGTTTTCTCGGGGATTGAAAACTCCCAGCAGCACGTTCCGCATTTCCCGGCCCTCTTGGAGGGCGATCCAGGCCGGGCATTCCTCCAGGGCCAGCTCGTGGCCATCCTCGCGGATCGCCCGGCAGACCTCGTAGAAAGAGGTCCGGTCCAGGAGCTCGCTGAGGCTGTGCCCCAGGATCAGCTCAGCGGCAGGGTTGGCGCTGACCACCCGGCCCCGCGCGTCCAGGTACAGCGCCCCCTTGGACATGGTCTCGAACAGGGTGCGGTAGCGCTCCTCGCTGTGGCGCAGCAGTTCCTCGGCGGTCACATCCGCCCCGGAGCTGAGGACCCCGGTGATCCGCCCGGCCTCGTCCCGCAACAGGTGGTGACGCCAGGAGAGGATCCGCTCCCGGCCCTCCCGGGTCAGGACCGCGGCCTCGCGGCGCAGGCGGGGGTTTTCCCCCTCGATCATCCGCCGGAACAGTTGCCGTCGTTCCGGCTCCTCGTGGCAGCCGACAAAGTGATCGAACCAGTCCAGGCCGAGGAGTTCGTGCTCCCGGAAGCCCAGCAACTCGCAACCGGCGCGGTTGATCATGGTGACCAGGCCCTCGCGGTCCAGGGCGACCAGGATCACTCCGGAGACATCCAGGTATTGCTGGGCCCGGTCGCGCTCATGCCGCAGCTCTTCCTCCATCCGCCGGTGCGCGGTGACATCCTCGAACAGCAGCAGGTGCCGGGCGCGTTCTTCGGAGGCATCCAGTCCCCAGCGCAGGCGGAAGACCCGCCCGGCCAGCGAGGCTTCCCGCAGCTCCACTTCCAGCTCCAGCGGCAGGCGGAAGGTCTCGATCGCAAAACGGGAGCGGCGGGTGAAAACCTCGATGTCAAAGAACAGCGCCCCGCCGGAAAAGGTATGGAAGCCAAGGTGGTGCGACCGGTCGTAAATCGCCCGGGGATCGACCGCCTCCAGCACTTCCGCTTCCCGGCCGGTGCGCAGGTTCCACAGCCGGCGGCGCATGAACCCGCCGATCCGCTCGGCGGTGACCTCGTACTCGGTGTCCGGCTCGAGCTGCTCGGCCATGCTGACCAGGTAGCTTCCCTGGCGCTGGATTCCGGCCCGGGAGTTTCCGGCCGAGCCCGTGCAGAAGGCATAGCCTACGGTGCCGGGCAGGATCGGCTCATCGACTGGCTCCTGGTCGATCACCAGGGACAGATCGCGGATCTGCTCCGGGCAGGCGGGGGTCCTGAGCCGGTAACGGATCAGCAGGTCCCGGTCCGCGCCGTCGAACTGCCTGGCAAACATCAGGCTGCAGTCCACATCATCGCCGGGGTGGGGGTGATGCCGCAGCGCCGGGCGGCCCCCCTCGTTGACCAGCTCCCAGTCGGAAGCGGGGCAGTCGTGGTAGGGCAGCCAGTCCTGGCCGATCCGCTCCCCGGCGGTGGGGCCGCGGTAGGCGGGTTCCCACGGGTCGCCCTGATCGTAGGGCAGGCGCTTGAGTTCTTCCAGGCGGTCGAGGTAGGCTTGGAACCGCTGGAAGCTTTCATCGGACAGCAGTTCCGCCAGCGGGGCCTGGCGCCGCAGCAGCTCCGCCGCGGCGGGGGCCATTCGGGAAAAGTCGGGGGAACAGCCGGTGATGCGCCACTGCTCGTCCAGGTACAGCTCGGGCATGCCGCTGATCGAGCGGAGCGTATGGATCTTGCGGCCGATAGTGTGAAGGCCGGCCGACAGCTTCCGGTAGCGTTCGCGCAGGGAGGCCAGGGCCTTGAGCGCCTCTTCCAGGGTCTGGGGCTCGGCGCATTCGATTCCGGGCTGGCCGGAGAGGGAGTCGATCATTCCGGGCGCACCGCATTCAAAGGTGGCACAGGCTGGTGGAAGGAAAAAACCTATTGATTTTAAATAATACAACCAGTCGGAAACCGAAAGATTTTTCTTGACGTTTTCCGCGGAAATTTTTGCTGGGGATAGACCGCCGGGCGGCCCCCGGCGCAAGGATCAGGTCCGGGCGAAAACGCCCTCGAAACCACGTCAAAGTGGAGGTCGATTGCGTAGCGGGTGTGATGCACTCAGGAGTGGGAAAGAACACAACCCCCGGTGTCCCCCTTTTTTAAGGGGGATTAGTACCGGCTTCGGCCGGAGCTTTGAGCTAAGCGCTTGAGCGATAGCGGTTTCGATCCCCTCTCGAGAGGGGTGGCCCGCCGCAGGCGGGCCGGGGTGTGTGTCTTTGCCGGCCGCACAGCCTAGCTCCCCGACCCGGAGTTCATCACACCCTCTACCAAAGAGGGACACCGGGGGTGGTGTGTTTTCCTGATTCCCGAGCCGGTCGCTCGGAGTTCATCACACGCTCTAAGGATGGCTCCTGGGCGGAGCGCGCCGGCCGGCCCGGTCCGGCTACCGCCGCGTTCATTGATTCGTGACCTGGTCGCCGCTGTTGTTGGACTTGGGACGGGCCCGCACCAGCAGGGCCCGCGCCGGCTCGGTGTAGCCCACGAAAGCCGAGGCGCTCATCCCATCCTCGCTGTCGCCGCGGTGGAGCCAGACCCGGTAGCGCAGGCGTAGCGGTCGGCCGGGCTCCAGCACGAACGGCTCCAGGCCGGGCCAGGCCGTGCCCAGGAAGCCATAGGTGCGCAAGGTCCAGCCGGTGGGGAACCCCGGGTTCTCCGGGTGCGCCAGGATCGTCACCCCCGCCGAGTCCTGTCCCCCGAAACGGGCGGAGAAATCGGCCCAGGGAGCGGGGACCCGGTCGCTGTCGCCGGCCTGGAGACCCTCCGGGGTAGTCAGCGCCGGCTGATCGAACGGAGCCATCCGGAAGCAGAAGCCGCCATAGCCCTTGTCCTCCTCCGGGGCGCCGATCAGGGTGATCGGCTGCTCCAGCGCGGTCCAGGTCAGGTCGAAATCGATCGCCCGGCCGGTGGTGTCCGCCTGGTAGGCGGTGATCCAGACCTCCTCGCGCGCCACTTTCCGATCCCCCGCGTACCAGCCGTTCTCCACGCCCAGCCGGGCGAAGGAGGCCCCGGCCCGCTGCTCCAGCCAGCGTTCGAACCGCTGGTGGATGCCCCGGATGTCCCACAGGCTCAAGGAGTCGGCCCCGATCAGCACCTTGGGCCAGGTCCAGAAGATCCCGCGGTGGTGGAGATGGTCGGCCGGGAAGTCATCGCTGAGCGGGGTGCCATCCAGGCTCCAGACCGGGTGGACATAGCTGGAGCGGCGGCGGTCCTCGGGCGCGCCCGGGGCCAGCCTCATCCCGTGGACATAGGCCAGCACCGGCTTGCCATCCTGCCGCAGCTCCAGGCTCTCGCCGTCATCGGCGAAACTGAAGGCGGGGATCGCGGTGTCCTCGGCCTTGGGGTGGTGGAAGTAGTAGTAGAAGGTTTTCTCCTTGGAGCCGGTGGCCGGGTCCCAGAGGAAAGTCACCTTGCGACGGGGAGCGCCGGAGGGCCAGCAGTCGGCGCTGTCGGCCCATTCCTGGCCGTAGGCTTTCTTGGCCTTCAGGCACTGGGGCGGGGCGATCACCCAGACCGTGCCGGTATCGGCGAAATTCTCGGGCAGGGTGAGGGTGGCCGGGACCAGGTGCCCGTGCAGCCCGGCCGGGAAAGTGGCCTCGACCAGTTCCTCCTGGCTGCAGCCGGTGAGCGCGAGGACAGAGAGCAGGACAAGCAGGCTGAGCACGGAACGGGCATGGCCTTTCACGGGATTCTCCTGAAAACGTGATGCTGACCGGTGTCCGAGATTTGAAATCGAACTATCGAAAAAGTTTTGGAAAGTGGACAGGGGGTCCGGGGGGAGGGAGGAAATCCACGATTGCATCGAGATTTCCTCCCTCCCCCGGAACAGCCTGTAATCTTGCATGCAACGCGGCCGGGGCGAAAAGCTGCCGCTCTCAGGCCTCCCGCAGCTCGCGTGTGGCCGGGTCGTAGCTGACCCTGCGGCCGGTGTCCGCCGCCCGGTGGGCCATGATCGCCGCCAGGGCGTGACTGAAGCCGTGCTCGACCGTCGCGTTGGGCTGCTTGCGGCTGCGGATACATTGCACCCAGTTGCGCATGTGGTGATCCCCTTCCGTGGTCCTCGATTTTGACCGCGGCGATCACTTCCGCGCCCTCGTGCATGGCGAACGCGCTGGTGGGGTACTGGCGGTTGCCGGTTCCAGCCGCTCCGGCAGGACCCGTCCCTCGCCGGTCGCTGGTCCAGCTCGGGGTGTCGAACACCCCGTTGGCGCCGTAGAACACCGCCTCGGCGCGCATGGAGCTGTTGCCGAAGCGGGTCTCGTAGATTCACCAGGTAGCCCTTGGGGTACTTGAAACAGGCCTGCAGCGTATCGTCGTGCTCGCGCCCGGTCCAGACAGCACCCCGCCGGTGGCGGTGACACTCTCCGGGAAGGGGTCATCCATGAACCAGTGGACCATGGTCGGTGTGGTGCGCCCCGAGCAGCCCGACCACGCCGACAGAGTAATCGCTGTAGAGGTGCCAGCAACGGAAACGCCGCGGGTCGAACGGGACGGTCGCGCTGGTCCCAGGAGATAGCCCTCCCAGTCGACATCCTCCCGGCGACACGCCGAAATGTCGCGTCCCAGCGCGGGCCGGCATCGTTCCACTTGAGGTCGATCACGGTCACCTGGCCCAGCTGCCGCTATCAATGAACTCGGCCCCGGCCATGTAGATCGGGTCGCTGCGGCGCTGGGTGCCGATCTGCACGATCCTGTCGCTGGAGCGCACGGCCTCCACCGCGGCCCTGGCCTCCTCGATTGTCCGCGACATCGGCTTCTCGCAGAACGTATCCTTGCCCGCCCGGCGGCGGCGATCAGGATCGGGGTGTGGCCGTGGTCCGGAGTGGTGACCATCACCGCATCGATATCCGGCGCGGGCCAGCAGGTCCTGGTAGCGGCGGAAGGTGCGCGGGGCGCGGCCGGTCAGCTCCCTCATCCGGGCGGAAAAACGCTCCAGGTTCGGTTTCCAGACATCGCAGAGGGCGGTGAACTCGATGTTCTCCTCCGCGATGAAGGGAGCCATTTCCTCATCAGCGCAGTGGGGCGGTTGCCGCAGCCGATAACCCCGATCGACAGCCGGTCGTTGGCCCCAGCCACCTTTGCCGCGGACAGGGCGGTCAGCGCCGAACCGCAGGCGGTCAGGCCGGCGACCTGGAGGAAGCGGCGGCGATCGGGGTGGCGCGGAGTGCCCTGGCTGTCCATGCTGATCTCCCGTAATGGGCGCGCGCGGCGGCGCTGGTGGTGGGGCCGGTCCAACGGATGTGGGGAAATTATACTAGCCCCCGGGGAGCGGGTCAACAGTCTGTCGGGTGAGGCCGCCTTGCCCGGAGCGTCTCCGGCGAGGTCGGCCCCCGGTTATTTCAGCAGCACCAGCTTGCGCACGATGGTCGTCCGGCCCGCCTCCAGCCGGCAGAAATAGCTGCCCGAGGCCATCGGCCGCCCCTGGCGGTCGGCGCCATCCCAGAGGACCGTGAACCGCCCGCCGGCCCGTTGTCCCCGGAACAGGGTCCGGACCAGCCGTCCCCGCAGGTCGAGGATGGTCAGCGTCACCTCCCCGGCGAACTCCCCGGGCAGGGAAAAGCTGATGCTGGTCGAGGGGTTGAAAGGGTTGGGGCGGTTCTGCTCCAGGGCCAGCCCCGCGGGCAGGGCGTTCCCGGGACTGGTCAGTTCCTCCTCCAGCGGGACCGGGAGCAGGTTCCAGGCGTTCATCCCCCCGTCCAGCCAGTTGATCTTTCCGCTGAACCGGCCGCCGATGCTGTCGAGGAAGGCGCTGGCCAGGGCCGAGCGCGAGCCGGCCAGGCAGATCACCACGAAAGTGGTGTCGGCGGGCAGCTCGGCATAGCGCTGCCGCAGGACCCCGGAGTTCCAGGGGAAGAGCGCCGCCCCGGCGATGTGCCCGGCATCGTATTCGCTTTGCTCGCGCACATCCAGCAGGAACGGCGGATGAGTGGTGTTCAGCCAGGCCCGCAGCGAATCGGCGCTGACAACGTTGTAGGCGTTCGCGTTCGCGCCCAGGCCCAGCAGCAGCATCGCCGCCAGCGCGGCCGTCATTCTAACGGTCATCCTCCACCCCCGGATTGGATTGTTTCTGCAAAAACTATATCAGTTATAATGTTCGTCAATTTTCCCCGGGACGCAACAGTTTGCTTTTTTTCCATCAGACCGGGCAGTTGGCGGGCGCGGTCTGCAACGGTTTCATTGACAGGCCCGCGGCCGGGTAATATGCTTTGAAAGAGGATTGAAACTCACCTGAGGATGGAGAAACGGATCATTTATGGCGCTGAGTCATTACCAGTTGGAACGGGTCCTGGCGGAGATCACGCCCCGGGTCCTGGGAGGAAGGGTTCAGAAGATTCACCAGCCGGACACGCATACGGTCGAGCTGGAGCTCTACGCCCGCGGGCAGGAGCAGCTGCTGGTGCTGCGCGCCGGCCGCGGGCTGGGCTCGCTCTACCTGTCCGGGGAGCGCACCGGCCCGCGTGGCGTGGCCGCCCCGGATTTCCTGATGAAGCTGCGGGCCGGGCTGGCCGGCCTGACCCTGGCCGGGATCGAGCAGCAGCCCGGCGACCGGATCGTCCGGCTCGCTTTCGCCGGGCCGGAGCAGCGGGTGCTGGTGGCGGAGCTGTTTTCCGCCGGGGCCAACTGCTACCTGCTGGATGGTGAGAACAAGATCATGGCGGTGCTGGACCCGGCCGCGGCCCGGGGAAGAGAGAACCGTTCCGGGGAGCAGTTCACCCCCGCGCCGACCGCCGGGACAATCCCGCCGCCTCCCGCCGAGGACCCGCTGGAGCAGGTGCGGCGCGAGCGCGCTCTGGCGGACTACAACAGCGCCGTGCGCCTGCATTACGAGGAGCTGGCCCAGCGGACCGGGGTCGAGGAGGAGCAGGGGCGGCTGGAGCGGGAGCTGCGGAAGGAGGAGAAGCGGCTGCGGGGGCTGGAGGAGCTGTACCGCCAGAACATGGCCCGGGCCGGGGAGGCCCGCCGGCTGCGCGAGAACGGCGAGATCCTGTCCGCCAACTACAACAGCCTGCGCAAAGGCCAGGACCGGGTGCGCCTGCCCGACCTCTTTGTCCGGAACCGGATGCAGTTGCGGGATATTACCCTCGACCCGGCCCTGCTGCCGGCCGAGAATGTCGAGCGCTTTTTCAAGCAGGCCCACAAGCTGGAGGGCGGGGCCAAGGTCGCCCGGGAGCGGCTGGCGGAGGTGGTGTTCCGGCTGAAGAAGCTGGACGAGACGCGGTTGCGCCTGCAGCAAGCCGGCCGGGAGGAGCAGCTCGAGGAAGTGGCGGTGGTGGTCAGGCCGGCCCCGGCCGTGAGGGAGAAGCTCGAGCTGCCGCCCCCGCCCGAGCCGACCGAGCACAAGGCCTACCGGATTTTTACCTCCCGGGATGGGACCCGGATCCTGGTCGGCAAGAGCGGCGCCGACAACGATGAGCTGACTTTCAAGGTGGCCCGCGGCAAGGACCTCTGGCTGCATGTCTCCGGGGCGACAGGTTCCCATGTGGTGGTCAGTTGCGACCGCGAGGGCAAGTACAGCCACGAGGCCATGCTGGATGCCGCGCACCTGGCGGTGTTCTTCTCCAGCCTGAAGAAAGAGCCGTCGGCGGATGTGGACTATACCTATCGCAAGAACCTGACCAAGCCGAAAGGGATGGGGCCGGGCAAAGTGACGTTGGCGGCGCGCAAGACCCTCCACCTGCGGGTGGACAGCGGGCGGATGAACCGGCTGCTCAAGCGTGGAAAAGCTGATAAATTGAAGCCTTAGCACGCTCGCCACAACAAAGGTCCGGCCAGCGATGCCGCCGGGCCGTTCGCGCTTCGGCCCGGCAGTGGTGCAACCGAATGGGCGGCAGGCTGTCAAGTCCCCCCTGGAGGGGGGTGGCCCCGCCGAAGGCGGGGCCGGGGGGTGTAAGGCCACGGTGCTGCACCAGCCACCGATACCGTGACAGCCATCACACCCCCCTGGCAGCTGAAGCTGCCATCCCCCCTCTATGGGGGACTGTGCTCGCTTCGCCCGTAGAGTTACGACAACTGGTTGAGCCACAGGCTGTTAATCCCCTCTAAACAGAGGGGTGGCTCCCGCCACCGGCGGGAGCCGGGGTGTGTGGCCTCTTGTCAGCGGCCACTGCCCCGGCGTTAGCCTTCGCAGTGAATCACACGCGCTGGGACTGGTGTTCCGGCTGAGGTAGATCCTGTTGTGAGCAATGGGTGGTTGGCGGCCGAGGGGAGATGCGCCGCTCCCGGAGGCGGAGGGGAGGGGGAAGATGGGCGCTCGATCGGGAATTCTGCCGGTATTGTTGTTGCTGCTGATCGGACTGACGACTCCCGCGGGGCTGCGGGCCCAGGCGGAGACCGACTGGCGGCAGCGGGTCGATCCCCGGCTGCTGCGGGACTGGCGGCTGGAAACCGGAAGGGCCGGCCCGCAGCTCAGCGCTGCCGCCACCGGCCGGCTCACCCGCAAGGTGATTGTCCGATTTCCGGGAGGGGGCCGCCCCGCCGGCGGGCCTGGAAGTGCTGGCCCGGCGGGGCGATCTCGCCACCGCCCGGCTGAGCCTGGAACAGTTGCCCCGGATCGCCGCGGATCAGTCGATCGAGCGCATCGCGTTCGATGGCGTCCTGCGCCCGCGGGATGACCCGGCGGTGCGCTCGGTGCGCGCCGCCCGGGTCCGCCCCAAGCTCGGGATCACCGGCCGGGGCGTGCTGATCGGGGTGCTGGATACCGGGATCGACTGGTCCCACCCCGATTTCATCCTCCCGGATGGCCGCTCGAAAATCCGCTATCTGCTGGACCTGAGCGACTCGCCGGACTCGTTGCGTCCGGGCGAGCTGGGCACGGCGCACCCCTACGGCGGGATCCTGGTCACCGGCGAGGAGATCGGGCGGGCGCTGCGGGGCGAGGGCGAGATCCGCCAGCGCGATGAGATCGGCCACGGCACGATGGTGGCCGGCGCGGCGGCGGCCCTGCCCTCGAGCGGGGGCGATACCCTCAACCTGCTGGGGGGAGCGGCTCCCGGCGCGGAGCTGGTCGCGGTGAAAGTGAGCGCCCGGGCCGAGGACACGCTCGGGCTGGAGAGCAACGTGCTCAACGGCCTGGCGTTCCTGGACTCGGTGGCCCGGGAGCTGGGACGGCCCTACGTGGCCAACATCAGTGTCGGGGGAATCCTCGGTCCGCACGATGGCTCGCTGCCGTTCGAGCAGTTCATCGCCGGGTTCATCGGCCCGGAGCTGCCGGGCCGGGCGGTGGTGGTCGCCGCCGGCAATGAGCGCGACAAGCAGTTGCACGCGGCGGCGGCTTTCCCCGCCGGCCCGGGACAGCAGCCGGTGGTGCAGGAGCTGGAGATCGGCTATGCCGGCGGCCCGTTCAGCTGCATCCGGATGGAAATCTGGCTCTCCCCGGGGCACCCGGGCGTGACCATGACCCTGGTCTCGCCGGACAGCCAGGTGGTCGGCATTTTCCCGACCGGCTACGCCGACTCGCTGCCGGTGCCGACCGTCGCCGGGGTGCTGATGGTCGCCAACTCCTGGGGCGGACCTTATCCCTACAACAACAGCCGGGTGCTCACGGTCGACATCTGGGATGGGGCGGCCCTGGGGCTGGAGGGGTTCGCGGGGTTGATCCGGATCGCCCCGGGAGTCTGGCGCTGCTACCTGGAGGGGACCGGCGGCTCCTACGATGCCTACCTGGAATCGGCGGGATCGCAACCGGTCCGTTTCGCCTCCCAGGTCCGCGAGACCGGGACGGTGGGCAGCCCGGCGGCCATCCCGGAAGTGATCGCGGTCGGCTCCTATGTCGGGCGGGCGGACTGGGACCCCCTGCAGCCGGAAGTGCGCTCGGCGGCGGATTATCTCGGCGAGCTGACCCCGGGCGAGCTTTCCTCGTTCTCCTCGGTGGGGCCGACCCGCCTCGGAGCGCTCAAGCCCGAGCTGACCGCCCCGGGCCAGTGGGTGATGTCCGCCCTGAGCGACCGGGCCTTTCCCTCCGGCCGGTCCGGATCGATGTTCACTCCGCCGCCCTGGATGCCGCCCCTGCTCTATGTCGCCACGGACACCATCCACGCGGTCAGCGCCGGGACCAGTTTCTCCGCCCCGCTGGTGGCGGGTCTGGCCGCCCTGCTGCTGGAGGCCTCCCCCGGGCTGACCAATGCGGAGGTCAAACGACTGCTCACCGGCAATGCCTCCACCGACAGCCTGACCGGGGGCGCGCCGGACAATTTCTGGGGCTATGGCCGGGCCGATGCCATGGCCGCCCTGGCCGAGCTGCTGGAGTTGCCGGGAGACTCGATCCGGCTCGCCGCCGAGCTTTCCCGGCCGGACAGCCTGGCCCCCGGCCTGGTGCGGTACGACCTGCGGGCCGACCTCACCCGTTCGCGCCAGTTGCTGCGCTCGTTCGAGCTGCAGGTGAGCTGGGCCCCGGACCGGCTGGCCTGGCTGGCCTCGCCGGACTCCCTGCCGAACAGGGAGGGCCTGGAGCTGAGCATCGACCGGAGCCGGTCCGGCCAGGGCCAGTTGACCGTGCGGGGCCTTTCCGCCCAAGGGCTGCCGGCCGCTCACCAGCTGCTCTCTCTGCTGTTTCAGCGGCTGGGCGAGGGGCCTGACAGCGCGGTGGTGAATTTCGAGCTGATGAGCCTGCTGGGCGACCTGGAACCATTCGAGCTGAGCCCGCAGACCATCCTGGCCCAGGCCCCGGCCCTGCGGCTGGAGCAGGGGCCGTCCTGCCTGGTCCGAGGGGATGCCGACCGCGATGGGCAGGTGGACATATTCGATCTGCTGACAGTCCTCCGGACATTGTCCGGCGGGCAGGAGGCCACCCCCTGCTCGGATGTCAACTCCGATGCCCGCACCGATATTTTCGACCTGCTGGAACTGTTGCGGCTGCTCTGAACGGGCGGCCCGGAAAGCGAGCGTACATGCCAGGCCAACCCCCTCGCCATCGCTGGTTGTCCCAGGGAATGCCGACTTTGCTGGTCCTGTCGCTGGTCCTGGGCGGACCGGCGGCGGCGCAGCAGTTGCAGTCATGGCAGAGCAAGGTCGAGCCGGGCTTGCGCCTGTCGTGGCAACTGCGGCAGGAGCGGGCCGCCTCGGGGCTGGCCGCGGCGCGGCGGGAGGAGTTCCGCCGGGTGATTGTCACCCTGGAGAGCGAAACCGCGGTCGAGGTGCCCGGCCTGGAGCTGCTGGCGCGGCGGGGGAATGTCGCCACCGCGCGGCTGCAGCTTTCCCGCCTGCCGGAAGCGGCCGCATCGCCCGCGGTGCGCCATCTGCGCGGGGAGCGGCGGCTGCATCCGGTCGATGACCTGGGGGTGCTGAGCCTGCGCGCGGCCCGGGTCCAGCCCCGGCTGGGGTTGACCGGTCGGGGAGTGCTGATCGGGGTGATCGATACCGGGCTGGACTGGTCCCACCCCGATTTCCGGGCGGCGGATGGCCGGACCAGGATCGCGGCGCTCCTCGACCTGAGCACCGGGCCGGACTCGCAGGGCGGCGGCGCGCCCGGGCCATACGGCGGCAAGCTGTTCAGCCGGGAGGAGATCGACCGGGCCTTGCAGCAGGGCTCCACCCTCGGCACCGCCGACTATGTCGGCCATGGCACCCACTGCCTGGGCGTGGCCGCCGCCTCGCCCTCGGACAACCCCTTCGGGATCAACCGGCTGGGCGGAGTGGCCCCGGAGGCCGAGCTGGTGGGGATCAAGGCCACCTCCAGCCCTCGCGATTCCACTTTCAGCGACTTCAACATCCTCAACGGGCTGGCGTTCCTGGACTCGCTGGCCCGGGCCCGGAGGATGCCCTATGTCTGCAACATGAGTTTCGGCGGCTCGCTGGGGGCCCACGATGGGACGAGCTCGTTCGAGCGCTTCATCACCGGGTTCACCCGGAACCCCGGCGCGCTGATTGTCGCCGCCGCGGGCAATGAGCGCCAACGTTCCTGCCATGCCGCCGGTAGTTTCGCCGGCCGGGACTCAGTCGTGCTGGAGCTGCAGGTGGCGGGAAGGGGCTCGCGCAACGATGAGCTGGTGGCCGAGTTCTGGCTCTCCAGCGGCCATCCCGGGCTGAGCCTGACTGTCCTCGCCCCGGACGGCACCCGTTTCGGCCCCTACCCGAATCGCTATTTCAGCGACCGCTACCCGATCACCCCCCACGGGGTGATCGCAGTGGAGAACGCCCCCAACGGGCCGGACCCGGAGAGCGGCGACCGCCTGGTGACTTTCGCCCTGTTCGACCTGGCCTTCCTGGACGAGGAAACCACGGACAGCGCCAATGCCCAGATCGCCACCGGCGCCTGGAAGCTGGTGCTGCACTCCGCCACCGGCGCGTTCGATGCCTACCTCTACGCCACCGAGGGCCTGCGGGCGCGTTTCGCCAGCCATGCCACCGAGCTGGGCACGATCGCGGTCCCGGCCTCGGCTCCGCAACTGATCTCGGTCGGCGCCTACACCAGCCGGGTGGCCTGGGAGCCGCTGGAGCCGGGGATGTCCTCCTCTTCCGCCTATTTCGGCGGGAGCCTGCCGGGGGCGCTCACCTACTTTACCAGCCTGGGCCCCAACCGCAAGGGAGTGCCGAAGCCTGAGCTCACCGCCCCGGGTCAGTGGGTGCTCTCCTCGTTGAGCGCCCAGGCCTGGCCGCTGACCGAGCCGCTCTCGATCTATGTCAGCCCGGCGCGCGGGGCCCCGCTGTTGATGGTGGCCCGGGACTCGCTCCACGCCGCCAGCCAGGGGACCAGCTTTTCCGCGCCCCATGTGGCCGGGCTCTGCGCCCTGCTGCTGGAAGCCGACCCGGGGCTGAACCAGGCGCGGGCCAAGGCGCTGCTGACCGCCACCGCCGCCCGGGACAGCCTGACCATCGGCGCGCCCGACAACTACTGGGGCCATGGACGGGCCAACGCGATCGGGGCGGTGCGGGCGGCCCTGGGCCTGAGCGCCGACTCGCTGCTCGTGGCGGCAGTGCTCGATCCCCCGGACACCCTGCGCGCCGACAGCCTCTACTGCCGGGTGTTCGCCGAGCTGGGCGGGTCCTCCCAACTGATCCGCGCCTGCAGCCTGACCGTCCGCTGGCCTCCGGAGCTGCTGCGCTGGGTGCCCCTGACCGGATGGCTGACCGCCGGGGAGAGCATGGCCGCGGAACTGGATACGCTGAGGGTCGGGCAGGGGCGGCTGGGGGTGCGGCTGACCGCGCGGGAGGAGCCGCGGGCGGAAAATGCGGTGGCGGAGCTGTTCCGGGCGGCATTTGTCCCGCGCTCAGCCGCGCCGCGGGACAGCGTGCGGGTGGAGCTGGAGCTCACGAGCCTGACCGGCGACCTGGCGCCGCTGGCGATCGAGTCCCAGGCCCGGCTGCGCCAGCCCGGCCCGCTGGCCCTGCGGCCGAGCCCCTCCCTGGCCCGGCCCGGGGATGTGGACCGCAACCAGCGACAGGACATCTTCGACCTGCTGGAGCTGCTGACCATCCTCGCCGGCCGCGGCCTGGCCGGACCCTGGTCGGACCTGGACGCCGATGGCCGCACCGACATCTTCGACCTGATCGCCCTGCTGCGCCTGCTGGCCGGGTGAACGCAAACTGAGGAAAGATTTCCACGAAGGACACGAAGAGACACTAAGAAAAAGTTCGTGAACCTTCGTGTCCTGCGTGGATAACTCTTTTCTTCCCATATTTCCATCAAAGCTCGAGGCGGTGCATCAGAACGCTGGTCAGGATCAGCCGCCGGCGAACAGGGTGTGCTCGAGCAGCACCTTGAGCCCGATCCCGATCAGGATCAGCCCGCCGAGGATCTCCAGCCGGCCGGTTCCCAGCCGCCGCAAGCGCCCGCCGAACATCATCCCCAGCAGGGTGAAACTGGCCGCCACCAGCCCGATCACGATGCTCGGCAGCCAGATTTCCACGTCCATCACCGACAGGCTCAGGCCCACCGCCAGGGCATCCATGCTGGTGGCCAGCGACAGCAGCACCAGCCAGCGCCCGCGGGTGGGATCGGCGGCCCCCCCGTAGCCCTCCTCCCGGGAGGAGTCCCGGATCATCTTCACCCCGATCAGCACCAGCAGCCCGAACGCCGCCCAGTGGTCGTAGTCCCGGATGTAGGCTCCCAGGCGCAGCCCGGCGGCCCAGCCCAGCACCGGCATCAGGAACTGGAACAAACCGAAATGAAAAGAGAGCCGGAAGAACTGGCGAAACGAGCGCCAGCGGAACCGCAGGCTCAGTCCCACCGCCACCGCCAGGGCATCCATCGCCAGGGCCACGGCGATCAGCAACATCGAGATCATGCTCAAGAGATCGAACTCCAAGGGTGCTGGACAAAAGAAAGCGCCTCCCGCCAGGACGGGAGGCGCGGAAGACGCCGGAAGCTATTCCTCGAGCCGGAGCTTGAGGCTGCGACGGAAGCCGCGGGTGATCACCGCGTAGTAGCTCAGCCCGAACACCATCCAGCCGGTGACATACCAGATCACCCCGCGGTCCAGGTTGAAGAACACCCAGCCGATCACCGCCATCCCCCCCAGCGGCATCAGCAGGAAGCGGGTGAGCTCCCACAGGCCGAACGGCTCGGGCCGGCGGCGGATCGCATACTCGAAGATCACGCTCAGGTTGACCGCGAAAAAGCCGAGGAAAGCGCCATAGTTCAGCACCTGGGCCGCCAGCTCGAAGTCCAGCAGGAACGCCAGCACCAGCGACACCGCCGCCATCAGCAGCAGGTTGTAGGTCGGGACCTGGCTCTTTTTGCTGACATAGGAGAAGAACCGGCGCGGCAGCACCCCATCGCGGCCCATCCCGTACATCAGCCGGGCGGCCGAGACCTGGCCGGCCAGGTAGCAGGAGGCCCCGGCGACAATCATGATCAGGAAGATGAAGAAGCTGAAAGCATTGCCGCCAACCGCCTCGGAGATCACCAGCACCGCGCCCACATCCCGCGGCAGGGTGCTGTAGTCCGGCCAGACCAGTTGGGCCAGATAGGCCACCACCACGAAGATCACCGCGCAGAACAGCGCCACCAGGACGGTGGCCCGGCCGATGTTGCGCCGCGGGTTCTCGGCCTCCTCGGCCAGGGTCGAAACCGCATCGAACCCGACATAGGAAAACACCGCGATCGCGGTCCCGGCGAAGATCAGGTTCCAGTCGAAAGTGGCCGGGTTGTAGAAGGGCCGGAGCGACAGCAGCCGCCCCTCGCCCATCCCGTGCTGCAGGGCGATCACCGCCAGGGCGACAAACAGGATCGCCGCCAGGATCATCGCCGCGGTCATCACCGCGTTGGCCCCGGCGGTCACCTTGATTCCGAAGAAATTCACCCCGGAGAAAATCCCCACGAAGCCGACGATCCAGACCCAGCTCGGCACCGCCGGCCAGATTTGCAGGCAGAGGTCGCGGGCGGCGATCACGCTCAAGAGCGGCACCAGGATGTAGCTCAGGAACATCGCCCAGCCGATCACGAACCCGAAATGGGGATTGATCGCATTGGTGGTGTAGGAATAGGCGCTGCCGGCGATCGGGTGGCGCGCCGCCATCTTGCCATAGCTGGTGGCGGTGAAGAACAGCGCCACCAGGGCCACGATGTAGACCGCGGCCAGGTGGCCCATCGAGACGATCGCCACGATCCCGAGCATCGGGAACGGCGCGGTGGGAGTGACATAGGCCAGCCCGTAGAGCACCAGGTGGCGCAGCTTCAGCACCCGCTTGAACTCCTGCTTGTAGCCGTAGGCTTCCAGCGAATCTTCCTGGGCCGGGACTTTGGTGGTATGATCCAAGCTGCCTCCTGTGGGGACTGACCGATCGGGGATGTCCGGCGGCGGATGCCGGTCGGCCGCGCGGGGCGACGGCGCCTTCCGCCTGAATGGGCGGAAGTTAACGCTCCGGCGGGCGCCGATCAAGAAAAAATGGTTGGCAGGTGTTTCGCGGATGGGCTATAATTGTGGCCGGCTGGGTTGCGGTCGGTTTTCCGGCTAGGCGGTGTGATGAACTCGGGGTCGGGGAGTTAGGCTGTGCGGCCGGCAAAGACACACACCCCGGCCCGCCTGCGGCGGGCCACCCCTCTCGAGAGGGGATCGAAACCGCTATCGCTCAAGCGCTTAGCTCAAAGCTCCGGCCGAAGCCGGACCAATCCCCCTTTGCTAAGGGGGATCAACGGCACTGCCGCCCGGCCGATGGCATCAAGAGCAGGAGCAGCCGTGACAGCGGCCTGATGCGGCGATCCTGTTTTGTTGGAACAGATGCGGTCTTTCCTGGAGCGGGCTGGTCCCGACTTGCTGCCCGGGATTCAGTTTTCAACCAGCGAAAAAGTTTGGGAAAGTGGAAAGGGGGTCCGGGGGGAGGGAGAAAAACCTTTTTCAAAAGGTTTTCTCCCTCCCCCCGGAACAGCAGCTTTTGAATAAACTCGTGTGACAAGGAGCGGCCGGTGATCGAGCTGGAGGATGTCGAGCAGGCGCGGGAAGTGCTGCGGGGGGTCGCGCACCGCACCCCGGTGTTCACTTCCCGCACCCTGGACCAGCGCGCCGGGGCGCGGGTGTTCCTCAAGTGCGAGAATTTCCAGCGCAGCGGGTCGTTCAAGTTCCGCGGAGCTTACAACGCGGTCGACAACCTCAGCCCGGAGCAGCGCAGGGCGGGGGTGACCACCCACTCCAGCGGCAACCATGCCCAGGCCCTGGCCCTGGCCGCGAAGCTGGCCGGGGTGCGGGCGAAGATTGTCATGCCGGCGGGCAGCCCGGCGGTCAAGCAGGCCGCGGTGCGCGGTTACGGCGCCGAGGTGGTGCTCTGCGACAACAACCTTCCGGCCCGGGAGGCCGCCGCCGCGGAGCTGATCGCCCGCGAGGGGCTGACCCTGGTCCACCCCTCCGACAACGAGCGGGTGATGGCCGGGGCCGGGACCGCCGCCCTCGAGCTGCTGGAGGAGGTCCCGGAGCTGGAGCTGGTGCTGGCCCCGGTCGGCGGCGGAGGGCTGCTCAGCGGCACCGCCACCGCGGCGGGAGGGCATGGGATCACGGTCTGGGGGGTGGAGCCCGCCGGGGCCGATGATGCCCATCGCTCGCTGGAGGCCGGGGAGATCATCCCCCAGCGCGATCCGCGCACCATCGCCGATGGGCTGCGCACCTCGCTCGGGCCTCTGACTTTCGAGGTGATCCGCTGTCGGGTGGAGCGGATCGAGCTCGCCGCCGAGGATGAGATCATCCGCGCGATGCATTTCCTCTGGGAGCGGATGAAGCTGGTGGTCGAGCCCTCGGGCGCGGTGCCGCTGGTTCCGCTCCTGGAGGGTCGCCTGGCCGCCGCAGGCAAAGCGCCGCGGGTGGGAGTGATCCTCAGCGGCGGCAATGTCGAGCTGTCCGCGTTTTTCGAGCGTTATCGCTGAATTTCGCCGCCATCCGCCGCGGCTGCCATTCACCCTTCTCCCCCGATACCGCCCTGATGGAAATCCTGAAGAAGTTTTACCGATTCCTGCGCCACCTGTACTGGCAGGAGCAGGCCCAGCTCCGGGAGACCAGCCGGGTCTTCGTCCTGGCGATCGGCAGCGTGGCGATCGTAATCATGCTGTTCGGCCTGGTCTTCTTCTTCCTGGAGCGGGCGATCGGCGAGCAGCGGACCCTGGTCGAGTGCCTGTATTTCACCTGGATCACTTTCGCCGGGATCGGCTACAGCAACGAGGGTTTCTATCAGAACGACCTGGTGCGGCTGGTGACGATCCTGGCCGGGGTCTACCTGATTACCCGCTTCATCGTGCTCAGCGCCAACATCTACGCCCGGACGGTGGTGGAGCAGGTCCGCGAGATCAAGCTCGACCAGGAGATGCGCAAGACCCTGGAGAAGGTCCAGGGCCACTTTCTGGTCTTCGGCGATGACCGGGAGCTGCTCGACAACATCGTGCACGGGCTGATCGACCGTCACCAGGTGTTCCTGGTCGGCGACAACCGGGAACTGCTCAAGGATTATCACAAGCGCTACCCGGAGCTGAAATTCATTGTCGCCAAGCCGCACAGCGCGGAGACGATGGAGCTGGTCCGGCCGCAGGCCGCGCAGGCGGCCTACCTGCTGTTCCGGGAGGATGAGCGCAACCTGCTGCTGGGGGCGATGCTCGAGGGCCGGGTGCGGGTAATCAGCACTTTTTCCGGCGATTTCTCGGTGATCCACCGCTTCCGGCGGGTCGGAGTGGAACCGATCTCGCCCCACTTCAGCGGCGGCCTGAAAATTGTCTCCACCCTGGTGCGCCCCCAGGCCACCGCGTTCCTCGACCGTTTCGTCTTCCCGGACCAGTCGGTGCTGGAGTTCCGGCGGGTCGCGCCCGCCCGGGCCCAGGAGGACCCTTTGCTGGTGCCGATCGGGGCCCTGGCGGGCGGTGAGCTGCATTGCGGGGCGGCTCCGACGGAGGGCCAGGAGCTGCTGGCCCTGGGCTTCCGGGACCCGGCCCGGCGGGAGCGGGAGCTCGGGCGTCTGGAGCTGCCGGCGCTGCCCCACCGCACCGACCGTTTCCTGGTGCTGGGGGGCGGAATCATCGGCAGCGCGGTGCTGAGCGAGCTGCTGGAGACCTGTCGCGAGGCGGTGGTGATCGATCCCGACCGGTCCAAGCTGGCGGCCCTGCGCCAGCGGTTCGGGGACCGGGGGATCACCTGCCTCCAGGGGGCGGGCCTGCCCGGCGAGTACGAGCAGGAGCGGTTCGATGGGGTGGCGATCGCTACCCCGGTGGACCAGCGGAATTTCGCGATCGGGCTGGATTTCATCGGCAGCGAGCTCTTGCGGGTGGCCCGGGCGGTGGATGGCGACATGGAGCAGCACTACCTGCGGATCGGGGCGCTGCCGGTGTTCATCGGCCGGGTGGGAGCGAACCGGATGCTGCGCGAGGTGACCAACAAGTACGCCAACAAGGTGCTGCGGATGATGCTGGAGCAGGGCTTCCGGATGGACCAGGTCTGCCTGTCCGGCCCCGCGACTGTCGGAGAGTTGCGACAGGAGTTCGGGGCGGAGCCGGTGGCCCTGGTGCGGGAGCGGGTCTGCCGGTTCGGCCTGGCGCCGGAGGAGGAACTGCGCCGGGATGACACCCTGATCGTCTTTGGCGGCATCGAGCAGAATAAAAGACTGCGGCTGGCCCACTGCCGACTGGTGGAGGCTGTCAGCGGGGAACGGAGTGATGGACGAAACGACTGAGGGGCCCGAATTCCTGGCGCTGCGGGAGGTGACGGTGGTGCGGGGCGGTCGCACGATCCTGCGGGTGGAGGGACTGCGGATCGGGCCGGGGAGCCGGGTGGCGGTGGTCGGCCCGAGCGGCTCGGGGAAATCCACCCTGCTGCGGCTCTGCAGCTTCATGCTCCGGCCCGCCGCCGGCAGCGTGACCTTCCGGGGCCGCACTCCTGCCTCCCAGGAACTGCCCATCCTGCGCCGAAGCCTGCCCCTGGTCGCCCAGGAGCCATTGCTGGCAGCAGATACGGTCAGGGCCAGCTTCCTGCTCCCGTTCGCTTTCGCCAGCGCCCGGGCAGCCGCGCCACCCTCGCCGGAGCGGATGCGGGAGTGCCTGGAACTGGTGGAGCTGGAACCGCTCTACCTGGAGCGCGCCAGCGGCACCCTCTCGGGCGGAGAGAAGCAGCGGGCGGCGATCGCCTGCGCCCTCTGCCTGGAACCGGAAGCTCTGCTGCTGGATGAGCCCACCTCGGCCCTGGACCTGGTGACCGCCTCCCGTCTGTTCGACAACATCACCGCCCATCGCCCGGAGCTGACCCTGCTGCTGTCGACCCACTCCCCGGAGCTGATCGAACGCACCGGCAGCCAGGTGCTGGTCCGCGCGGGAAGGATCGAGCGGGTGGCCCACGGGCTCGATCTCGAGGCCTTGAAGCTGTTCCTGGAGCGGTCGTCATGAACCAGAACTTCCACGACATCAGCCTGGGCGGGATGCTGGCCGCCTACGCGCTGCTGCTGCCGCTGCTGCTGCTGATCCGCCGCCAGCGCCTGGGGCTGGGCCGCGAGGTGCTGGTCCCGGTGCTGCGGATGAGCCTGCAACTGGTGGCGGCCGGGTTCGCCCTGAAGTACCTGTTCGGGATCCGGCTGTGGTATGTCGTGCTGGGAGTGTTCCTGGTGATGGTGTTCTTCGCCGCCCGGACCGTGGTCGAGCGGACCGAGCTGCGGTTCGGCGGGCTGACCTGGCTGCTGTTCCTCGCGATCCTGGCCGGGGGCGGGACGATCACCGCGCTGATGGCCGGGGTGGTGATCGGGGTCGATCCCTGGTACGACCCGCGCTGGTTCATCCCCCTGGCCGGGATGATTATCGGCAACTCGATGAATGGCTGTGCGTTAGCCCTTGAGCGCTACTACTCGGCGGTGCGGGAGGAGCGGCGGATGGTGGAGACCCTGGTGGCGCTCGGCGCCACCAGCGCCGAGGCCACGATCCGGATGCTGCGCGGCAGCTACCGGGCGGCGCTGCTGCCGACTGTCGCCTCGATGAGCGGGATGGGGATTGTCTTTCTGCCCGGGATGATGACCGGCCAGATCCTGGGCGGAGTCCCACCGATGGCGGCGATCCGCTACCAGTTGGCGATCATGCTGGCGATCCTGGGCGCGGTGGGGTTCTCCAGTTGGCTGATCCTGCTCCTGGAGCGGCGCCGCCTGTTCGATGATTACCAGCTCCCGCGTGAGGAGCTGTTCGGCTGAAGCGGCGGGAAAGGAGGGTGCGGGGATGGGATTCGAGCTGGACCCGCAACTGACGGAGCAGGTGGAGCGTCTGGCCCGCCGGATCGCGGAGGCGGGCGGCCGGGCGTTCTATGTGGGCGGAGTGGTGCGGGACCGGCTGCTGGGCCGCAGCCCCAAGGATGTGGATGTGGAGGTCTACGGGCTGCCGCTGGGAAAGCTGCAGGAGGTGCTGGCGGAACAGGGCCGGGTGATGCTGGTCGGCCGTCAGTTCGGGGTGCTGAGGCTGGCCGGGCTGGAGGTGGATTGGGCGATCCCGCGCCGGGACAGCGCCGGCCGCCATCCGCGGGTAATCACCGACCCGGGGATGAGCTTCCGCGAGGCCGGCCGCCGCCGCGACCTGACCATGAACGCGATGTTGCAGGAGGTGCTGACCGGCAAGGTGGTCGATCCCTGGAATGGCCGGCGGGACCTGGAGCGCGGGGTGTTGCGCGCCCCGGACCTGCGGCTGTTCATCGAGGACCCGCTGCGCTTTTTCCGGGTGATGCAGTTTACCGCCCGGTTCGAGCTGGAACCGGACCGGGAGCTGCACGCGGTCTGCGCGCGGATGGACCTGGGCGGGGTCTCCGGCGAGCGGATCGAGGAGGAGTTCGTCAAGCTCTGGCTCGAGGCGCGAAGACCCTCGCTGGGGCTGCGCTGGCTGGAGCGGGTGGGAAGGCTGGGGGAGGTGCTGCCGGAACTGGAGCCGATGAAAGGCTGCCCCCAGGACCCGGAGTGGCACCCGGAGGGCGATGTCTGGACCCACACCCTGCAGGTGGTCGATGCCGCGGCCGCCTTGCGCTGCGGCGACAAGCTGCGGGACCTCAAGCTGATCTGGTCCGCCCTCTGCCACGACCTCGGCAAGCCGGCGACCACGGTCATCCTGGAGGGCCGGATCCGCACCCCGGAGCATGACCGCGAGGGTGCGCGGATCGCCGTCGCGCTGCTGGAGCGGCTGATCCACACCCGCCAGTTGCGGCGCGGAGTGCTGAAGCTGGTGGCCCAGCACATGCAGGTACTGCAGTTCCACCAGAACAACGCCGGCGAGAAAGGTTTCAAGCGGCTGGCCCTGCGGCTGCACCCGGAAGCCGACCTGGAGCTGCTGGCGACCCTGGCCCTGGCCGACAGCCGGGGCACCAACCCGGGCAGCGAGTTACCCCGCGCGGATGGCGAGCACCCGATGGTCGACTGGTTCCTGGAACAGGCCCGGGCGCTGCAGGTGGACCGCCGCCCGGAGCCGCCCGTGCTCAAAGGCCGCCACCTGGCCGGAGTGCTGGAGCCGGGCCCGCGGATGGGCCGGGTGCTGGAGGCGGCCTACCGCCTGCAACTGGAGGAGGGGCTGCGCGATCCGGAGGAGCTGAAACAGCGCGCCCTGGAGGAGGTCGGGGAGCGGTAGCCGCTGCTGCTGGCGGGCTGTCCGACCTGCCGCATCAAACCGGCGGGAAAGCTCTGGAAGAAAGGATTTATCCACGAAGGGCACGAAGCTTCACGAAGATTTTTTCTTGGTGTGCCTTCGTGTCCTGCGTGGATGTCTTCCAGGTTTTTCCGCCCTCCCCCCGGAAAACCGGCCTCTGCTGCCGGATCGAAATCAGGCTTCCAGCGCGAAGTAAGGCTTGTTGGTGCGCCACTTGCCGCGGGTGAAATCCGGGCACTTGACCGGGATGCTCCCCCCGGCGATCGACTGGGCGGAGAGCGGGGCGATCACGCTCATCAGCACCGAGTCATAGACATCCAGCGGAGTCGGGCGCTGGTCCCGCACCGCCTCGGCGAACAGCTTGAGCTCCAGGTAGTCGGTGCCGCCATGGCCCGCGGCATCCGCCTCCAGCTCTTTGTACCACTGGTGGTCGAACTGCCGCTGGTAGGGGGCGAACGGCTCCCACTCGTGGTAGGCGGGGCTGCGGCCGTGGAGGTACACCACCTGGCGGTCCTCATCGTAGAGCCCGTTCAGCCCCTGGATCATCCAACGGTTGTCGTAGGGCCGCGGGAGCTGCATGTCGTAGTTGATGACAATGCTCTTGCCCTGGAGCGTCTTGACCACGCTGGTGACAATGTCTCCCTGGGCGTACCGGCGTTTGGCGTTGGGGTGGTCGGGGCCGAACTTGGCGGCGAAATAGTGGTTGATCCCGCGCGAGCTGGTGGCGGTGGAGGTCAGGTAGTCGAAATAGTCCCCGCAGCCGAGGTCCATCCAGCTCAGCACCGGGCCCAGGCTGTGGGTCGGGTACTGGTCGGCGTTGCGCTTGACCAGATAATCGCCCCCCCAGCGGATCTCGCCCTCGGGGTCGAAGAACCAGTGGTCGATGCAGTCGTGGGAGTGGGCGCAGTGGCAGTGGACCGTGTCGCCTAAGAGGCCCGCCCGGATCATCTTCAGCACCGCCAGGTTGTCCCGCCGGAAGCTCCAGTTTTCGAGCATCATGCAGGGGACCCCGGTCTGCTCGCTGGTGTCGACCAGTTGCCAGCACTCCTCGAGGGTCAGGGCGCAGGGCACCTCCACCCCGGCGTACTTGCCGGCCCGCATCGCGTAGACCGCCATCGGGGTGTGCCAGTGCCAGGGGCTGGCGATGATCACCGCGTCCAGGTCCTCGCGGTCCATCATCCGTCGGTAGTCCTGCTCGCCGCGGCCGTACTCCTCGGGCCGGGGATGCCCGGCTCCGGCCAGCAGCTCCCGCGCCTGCCGCAGGGCCGCCGGGTCGATGTCGTTGATCGCCTTGATGCTCACCCCCGGCACGCCGGCGATGTTCATCATCAGCCCCCGGCCACGGTTGCCGGCGCCGGCGATCCCGAGATTGATCGTCCGGTCGGCCCGGGCCAGGGCCCGGCGGCTGCCGAGCACCGCGGCCGAGACCCCGAGCGCGGCGGCGGGTCCGGCCTGGAGGAACTGCTTGCGACTGATCGATCGATCCATGGGTTGCCCTCCGGGGCGGGGATTAGATGGCGATGCAGGGCGTTTTCAGGAGATGATCCGGTCCAGCCGGAGCGCGCCCTGCTCCTCGCGGAACAGCACGAATGGTCCGCGGGCGCCGACTGCGGGGGTGAGGTCATCCTCCAGCCTTAGCAGGCGGGCCGGATTGGTCGAGGCCAGCCGCAGCGCCTCGCCGGGCGCGATGATCCCCGCGGCGGTGGCCCGCTCGATTCCTTTGGCCAGGCTGCACCAGGCCCCGTAAAGGTAGGGCGTCCCCTTGAGGAACACCGCACCGTCGCGCACCTCCACCTGCTGCTCACCCTCAGCGTAGACCCCCTCGGGCAGGCCGCCCAGGTGCACCAGGTCGCTGGTGAACACCGCGCGCTCGAGGCCCTTGGCCCGCAGGCCCACTTTCAGCACATGGTGGGGGATGTGGTGGCCATCCGGCAGGAAGCTGGCCCAGAGGCGGTCCTCGGCCAACTGGGTCAGGATCACGTTGTGGTGGCGGTGCATCGTGCCCGCGCAGCCGTTGAACAGGTGGGTCGACAGCCGGGCCCCGGCATCGACCGCGGCGGCGACCACCTCCGGCGGGGCATTGAAGTGGCCCAGCGCCACCAGCACGCCCTTGGCGGACAGGTACTTGATAAACTCGATCGCCCCTTTGCGCTCCGGGGCGAGGGTGACATAGCCGATTCTTCCCCCGGCGGCCTGCTGGAAGCTTTCGAAAGTCGGGAGGTCCGGGTCCTGCTGCCAGCGGGCGAGGTGGGCCCCGCGGTAGCCCTCCTCGGAGGAGAGGAAATTGGCCTCCAGGTGGATGCAATGGGCCTGTTTCAGGGCGCCCTGCCGCACCGCCCGGTCCACCGCGGCCAGGGAGTCGCGGATCACCTGCGGATCATCGCTGGTGATGGTCGGGCACCAGCGGGCGGTGCCCTCGGCGGCCAGGGCCTGCTCGCAGGCGGCCAACTGGTCGCTGGATTGCCCGCCGGGCAGGGTGAGATTGACCCCCTGGTAGCCATTGACCTGGATGTCCACCAGCCCGCGGGTGAGCCAGAGCGGGGTGCGGGCCCCGGCCAGGGGGGTGAGCTCCGCCAGGCGGCCCTGCTCGATCCGCGCCTGCCAGCAGTAGTCTCTTCCCGGGAGGCGCACCACCAGCCCCTCCCGCGGGTCGGAGGCATCCGGCGCGGCGCGACCCGCATCCGGGGCGGCCCCCAGGCCCGCGGCCACCGCCAGTCCGGTTTTCAGAAAGCTCTTGCGGCTCAGCTTGCTGTGCATGGGTCCGGTCCTTCCTGGAGCATCGGGTCAGATTGGCTTTCAGTGGTCCATGTCGCCAAGATAAACTGAGGCATGGTGTTTCGCAACCATCCCCGCGCCTGGCCGGCCGGGGTTCCGCCGTGGCGGCTCCAGCCTGCCCCCGGCCGCTGCTCTGCAGCATAAATTACCGCAAGCCCCCGGGCGGCTCCAGAAAAAATTGCAATGGTGATGACTGTCGCTTGCCAGGGGTCGGGCTTTGGCTTATCTTGCACCGGCGGTGGCGAGACCCAAGCCGCTGGCCGCCATAACGCCCCCCTTTAAGCCCTGCATCCCGATCAAGGAGCGCCGATGGAGCGGATTGAATCTCTGGCGACAGTCGACTACATCGTGGTCGCGGTCTACATGGCGATCATGATCGCGGTCGGAATCCTGATGGTCCGGTTCAACAAGAGCGCGGACGACTACTTCAAGGGCGGCAACAAGCTGCCTTACTGGCTGGCGGGACTGAGCCTGTTCATGTCCTCGTTCTCGGCCTGGACTTTCACCGGCGGGGCGGGCAAGACCTACGAGAGCGGGATCAGCATTTTTTCGATGTTCTGGGGCGCGGTGCTGGGTTACGCCCTGGGTTACCTGGTGTTCGCCAAGCGCTGGCGGCGCACCCGCTCGCTGACCATCCTCGAATACCTCTCCGAGCGCTATGACAGCCGGGTGCACCAGTTCATCAGCTGGGCCAACACCCCGGTGACCATCTTCCAGTGCGCGATCTGGCTCTATGCCCTGAGCATCTTCCTCAGCGCGGCGACCCACATCCCGGTGACCACGGTGATCATCGGCTGCGGGGTGGTGATCCTGTTCTACACGATGATCGGCGGGTTGTGGGGAGTGTGCATCACCGACTCGCTGCAGTTTTTCATCCTGCTGCCGATCGCCCTGCTGGTGATGGCGCTGAGCCTGGTGGCGGTGGGCGGGGTGGGGGAACTGGTGCGCCAGGCCCCGCCCAACTACTGGATGCCGTTCAACGAGGCGGCGGACATCACCAAGCTGTTCGTGGTGATGCAGTTCATCAACGGCTTCTTCATGTTCAACTCCGGCGGCGGAGCCCAGCGCTACTTTTCCTCCCGGGATGAGCACGAGGCCGGGAAGATCGCCATGCTGGCCGGAGTGCTGGCCTTCATCGGCCCGATCATCTGGCTGACCCCGCCGATGGTGGCCCGGGTGCTCTACCCGAACCTCGGCCAGGAGGCCGCGGCCTCCCTGGGGCTGAATGTCCCCAGCGAGGCCTCCTACGTGTTCATCAGCCTCAAGCTCCTGCCCCATGGACTGCAGGGGGTGCTGATCTCCGGGATCCTCGCCGCGACGATGAGCTCGGTCTCCACCTTCTACAACATGTACAGCGCGGTGATCACCAAGGACATCATCGGCACCGTGTTCATCAAGAACCTCACCCAGAAGCAGATGCATCGGATCGGCCAGGTGGTGACCCTGGCGATGGGGGTGGTCACGATCGTCATCGCCTACTACTACAACACCCTGCCGGGGCTGGGGGTGTTCGATCTGCTGATCAAGGTCGCCTCGGTGCTGGGAATCCCGGTGGCGGTGCCGATCATCCTCGGGCTGGTCTACCGCCGCACCCCGAGCTGGGTGCCCTACACGGTGATCCTGGTCGGGATGTCGATCGGCGCGGTGTTCGCGATCGGCAACTGGGAGCGGTCCCTGGGTTACGAGCTGTTCTACGCGGTGCTGTATCCGCTCTTGTGCGCGATCTTCTTCGTGCCGGGGATGCTGTTTGCGGATGAGCATGGCGGCAGCGCGGCCCTGCGCCGCTGGGGCCGGGTGATCCTCTACGCCCTCGGCGCCTGGTTCTTCATTTACGGGACGTTCCTGTACAACAACCTGCCCCGGGTGGCGGGGGTGATCGACAGCGCGGGTTTCATCCCGGTCCAGGCCGCGATCATGCGCTTTTTCCAGAATCCGCTGGCGATGACCGCCTATGCTGTCCTCTGGACCCTGCTCACCGAGGGGATCATGCGCCTGCGGATTGTCCCCGACCTGCGCTACCTGCACGAGGTGCAGCGGTTCTTCGTCAAGCTGGACACCCCGGTGGATGTCAAACGCGAGCTGGGGGAGGATTACGATGAGCGGGAGGCGGACCTCTCCTCGTTCAAGATCCTCGGGGTGGTGGTGATGCTGATGGCGGTGCTGATGGGCGGGTTCTTCCTGCTGGAGCTGAACCACCGCGAGACCATCATCACCCTGGTGGCGGTGCTGTTCAACCTGGGACTGGGGATTGTCCTCTACCTGCTGGGAAAGCGGCGTCCCGGAGAGCTGGCGCACGCGGCTCCGGCGGCGGCGGCGGACTGAGTCAGCGCAGCAGGCCCCAGCACCACCACAGCGCCCAGGCCGCGGCGCAAGCGATCAGCAGCGTTCGCAACACCAGCCGCGGTCGGCCGGACCGCAGCAGCGGCCGGCCGGTGCGCCAGCTGCGGGCCGCCAATGCCAGCGCCGTCAGCCCGAGCAGGTAGAGCGCGGGCCCGAACGGGTGGAAAGCGAACGCCTGGCGGAAGTCCCCGTGGGACAGGGCCGCCAGGGAGTGGGTCAGGCCGCAGAACGGGCAGGGCGCGCCGGTGAGGACCCGCCAGGGGCAGGCCGCGGGCAGCTGGTCCAGCCGGGCGGGGGAAAGCAGCGCCGTCAGCCCGAGCAAGGCCAGTACGGTCAGGAACAGCCGCTTTCCGCGGGCGGAGGGATCCCGGGGGGGCGGGAGCGGTGCTCGCGGGCGGGAGGGCTCAGGCCGGGCGGATGAAAACATCCAGTTCGCCCTCCTTCAGCTCCAGCCGGAAGCCCAGTTCCTCCAGCAACTCCTGGTAACGGGAGGGGCCGAGCCGGTTGAGGTGCATCCCGGGGTGCTCCCCGGCGGTGGGATTGGGCTCGAACGGCACCGCCAGCAGCAGCTTTCCCCCGGGCTCGAGGTGCCGCGCCATGTGCCGCAGCTTGTCCTCCGGGTCGGGGAGGTGCTCCAGCACGTGAGTGCAGATGATCGCCGCGTAATGCTCCCGCAGCGGGTAGGTTTGATCGGCCGCCAGCACCTGCGCCTCCAGGCCCCGGCGGGCGAACCGGTAACGGGCGAACTCCAGCAATGGGCCGGGCAGGTCGAGGTGGGCCACCCGGAAGCCTTGCCCGGCCAGGGCCAGCGACAGCGCGCCGCAGCCGCCGCCATAGTCCAGCACCCGGCAGCCGGGGGGCAGCACCCGGGCGACAGCCTCCGCCAGGTCGCTGCGCGCCCCGCGCCAGTCGCACTCTTTCATCAGCTGGTGGATGTACAGCCGGCAACTGCGGTAGAACTCCTCGATCTGTTCCTCGGTCCGCGGGGCCAGCCGTTCCCACTCTTCGGCGATCAGCTTGTTGGCGCGCCGGCAAAGGTCCTCGGCCGCGGCCGGCTCCTCGCCGGTGAACCCGCAGATTTCCTCCAGCGCCTCGGCCTTGCGCGCCAGGTAAGGGCCTACCTCCAGTTTCAGCTTCAGTGCCAGCACGCCGCGCTCCAGCGCCAGCGCCCGGCCATCCAGGTAGCAGGCCAGCACCGGCGCCCCCAGCGCGGAGGCGATCCCATCCAGCTCGTGGTAGTCCGGGTGCAGCCGGCGGTCGGTGGCGTAGGGCAGCAGCACCAGCTGGAAACGCCGCTCCCGCAAGGCGGGGAAATCCACCAGCTCCCGCCGGAAATAGCCCGGGTCAGGGTAGAGCAGGTTCTCGCAGCCCTCCAGCTCCTCGCCCGGGTGGCAGAGCTGGGTGACCCTCAGGCCCGGCCGCCAGGCGCGCAGGCGCTCCAGAATGGCGGTCACATGGCTGCGGGAGGAGGAACGGATCAGCAGGACCCGCTCCGCCGCGGGGGCGTGGCGGTCCAGCAGCTGTTCCAGGTCGGCCAGCGGAAGGTTTTCCGCGTTGAACGGCATCGGGCTCCTCGGCCGGGGCGGAAGATGGCGCGGTTGCATCGGTCGCGACAATTATAATTGTTCCCCGGCGCTGACCAAAGCGTTTTTTGCATCAGGAGCGGGGGCACTGGCGGATGGCCCGGTGACCATGATATATTGGGAAAGCGGTGGGGAGCGGGTTCATTCTCGACTTACGAGGCGGATGATGGCAGCCGGACAGTTGCGGATCGCCGCGGTGCAGTTCCCCTTGAGCGGCGAGATCGACCGGAATTACCATCGGATGGCGCTCTGGCTGGAGCGGGCGGCCGGGGAGGGCGCGCAACTGGTGCAGTTTTCCGAGACCGCGCTCACCGGCTACCACCGGGTCCACCTGGATGACCCGCAGGCCATCGACCGCGAGCTGCTGGCGGCGCGCAACCGGGACCTGCGCCAGTTGGCCGCCGGGCTCGGGGTCTGGCTGGTCTATGGCAGCACCCATTTTGCGGAGCCTGATGCTCTGCCGTTCAACTGCCTGTACGCGGTCGGTCCGCAAGGCCGTGAGCTCTGCCGCTACGACAAGGTCTTCCTGACCGACACCGATGCTCAGGCCTACCGGCCGGGCAACGCCCTCAAGGTGCTGCGGATCGGGAGCTTCCGGGTCGGGCTCACCATCTGTTTCGACATGCGTTTCCCGGAAATTTTCCGCCGCTACCTGCAGGCCGGGGTCAACCTGGTGCTGATCAGCTCCTACCAGTGCCGGGGCCCGCGGGCCGGGCACATGCGGCTGGTGGCCCCGGCCAACCTGGTGACCCGGGCCGCCGAGAACGGGATCTGGCTGTCGGCGGCCAATGCCAGCGATGCCCCCGCCTGGCACGAGAGCATGATCGTGCGCTTCAACGGCCAGGTGCTCGCCCGCGCCCGGCGCCACCGCGCCTCGCTGGCGATCGCCACCCTCGACTCTTCCGATTTCGAGCCGTTCACCGACTTCATCCGCCGGCAAGCCCTGCGCGCCCTCGAGGGGCGGCACCCCCTGACCGGCTGCCCCTTGCTGGAGCGGCTGGACGAGGTCGGCTGAGGGCTCGCCGCGCCCGCCGGCTGACCGCCGGACGGCTGCGGGTTGACTCCCCGCCGCAGTCTCTGTAGATTTCTCCAGTGTTCCACTCGGGTTTTTCACAGAATAATGTGCGAAGCTCGGAGGGCCGAGTCAATACTGGCGGGCATTCCGATCGGCAAGATTGAACCGGCGAAAAAGTTTTGGAAAGTGGGAGAGGGGTCCGGGGGGAGGGAGAAAACTTTTTCCAAAAAGTTTTCTTTCTCCCCCCGGAACAGTTGGCCTTGAATGTCAAAGTGGTCTCGAATCTCAGCGGGGGTCGGCATGGCGCGCATCACCTCACCCGAGGCGGAAAAGCTGCTGGACCGGGAGCTGCCGGTGCTGGACAAGGGGTTCGTGCGGCTGGTGGACTACCTGGGCTCGGATGCCCGGATTGTCCAGGCGGCGCGGGTCTCCTACGGCGAGGGTACGACCACGGTCCGGCGGGACAAGGAGCTGATCGATTACCTGATGCGCCACCAGCACACCTCGCCGTTCGAGCAGGTGGTGGTGACGGTTCACGCCAAGCTGCCGATCTTTGTCGCCCGCCAGTGGGTGCGCCACCGGACCGCGCGGATCAACGAGATTTCCGGCCGCTACAGCGAGATGAAAGAGGAGTTCTATCTCCCGGAGCCCGGCCGGGTCAAGCCCCAGGATGAGTTCAACCGCCAGGGCAGCCGGGAGGAGGAGACTGTCCCGCCGGAGCTGCAGGCGAAAGTGATCGAGTTGCTCACCCGCGACCAGGGCGACTGTTTCGCCTCCTACCGCGAGATGATCGATGATGGAGTCAGCCGCGAGCTGGCGCGGGTCGGCCTGCCGTTGTCGCTCTACACCGAGTGGTACTGGCAGATGGACCTGCACAACCTGTTCCACTTCCTCAAGCTGCGGCTGGATGAGCACGCCCAGTGGGAGATCCGCCAGTACGCCGAGGCGCTGGCGACCATCGCCCGGGCGGTGGCCCCGCTGGCCTACGAGTCGTTCGAGGACCACCTCCGGTACGGGGCCAATTTCTCGCGCACCGAGATCGCGGCCCTGCGCGAGATGCTGGCGGGGAAGCCCTGCCCGCTCACCGGACGCTTGCGGGCCGAGTTCGACCAGAAAATGGGCCTCCCCGGCTGAGGGCGGGGAAGCCCGTGGTTGTGACGTTTCCCATGAAAACAGCGGAGGCTGTCCCTGGCCGCTGGTGCCTGACCGGGCGTTACACACCCCGGCCCCGCTGTAAGCGGGGCCGCCCCCCTCCAGGGGGGACCTGCTCGCTTCGCCCGCGGCTGATGGTGCAACCGGTTGGACGGCAAGCTGTTACTCCCCCCTGGAGGGGGGCGGCAGCTTTGGCTGCCGGGGGGTGTCAGGCCTCGTCCCCGCTTGAGCGGGCCGGGCGTGTGCTCTGTTACTTCTCCGGCGGCAGGCCATGGATCAGGTCCCGGGCCTGCCAGGTGCCCTGGGCCACCATCGGGACAAAGCCATCCAGCCCCTCCGGCTCGAACGCGAGCCTTCTGCCCTGCTCGGCCGACATGTAGGCGGTCATCAGCAGCTTGGTCACCATCAGCCCCTGCTCGAAATCCTCGGCGGGCTGTTTCCCATCCAGGAAATCCTGCGCGATCCGGCGGTTCTGCTCGGTGTAGCCGTAGACCACCTCCTCGCTCGGCACCACCGGCATCAGCCCCTGCTCGGCGTTCTGCTTCTCCACCAGGTCCTCGCCCTCGCGGCCGGTGACCTTGCGGCTGAAGAAGACATTGAGATCGGTGTTGAGGCTGGCGCTCTGCAGCGAGTACTCCGGGCCCATCACCTCGATCGACAGCCGCAGCCCCGCGCCGACAAAGCTCCAACTGGTGGTGGCTTCCGCGACCGCGAGCCGGCCCTGGTCGTCCTCGAACGTGAAAGTCGCCCGGGCGTAGTCCTCGGAGGGATGATTGAAGTAATCCACCCGGCCGCCGCTGCGATCCCGCAGCAGGCCGGCATACTCCTCACGGCTCCATTTCAGGCAGCCGATCTCCCCGGTGACAGTTTTCGGCACCAGCGAGGCGCGCGGCCGGGAGGGGTCGGTCAAGAGCAGCCGCGCCACCTCCACCGAGTGGCAGAGCATGTCGTTGAGCACTCCGCCTCCCTGGTCCTCGCCCCGCCAGAACCAGGGCTCGTGGGGCCCGCTGTGCTCCTCGGCGCAGCGGGCCAGGTAGGGCGGACCGGACACCGCCGCCCCGCGCCGCCAGAGGATCTCGCGCCCGCGCAGCACCGCCGGGCTGTAGACCTGGTTCTCCATGTAGGCGTTGAGGAAGCCGCCCGCTTTGGCCAGCTCGACCATCTGGCGGGCCTCGGCGACATTCCTTCCCAGCGGCTTCTCGCAGGCCACTCCCACCAACTGGCCCTTGCCGGATTCGATCGTGTCGACAATCTCCCGCATGTGCTGCAGGCGCACATAGTTCGGCCCGGCGATGAAGATCGCATCGATCCGCGGGTCGGCCACCATCTCGGCCAGGCTGCGGTAGACTCTGGCATCGCCCACCCGGTACTTGCGGCAGTTGTCGGCCGCGACCTGGGCCCGGGCCTCGGTGCGGCTGTAGATGCCCAGGATGTCGGCCTCGCGCACTCCCTGCCAGGACCGGATGTGGAAATTGGTGATGAAGCCCGCGCCGACAAACCCGACCCCAAGCCTGCTGCTCATCGTACCTCCGACCGGATGGAAAGTTGAGGGGAGCGGAAACCCGGCCCGCGGCCCCTGTCGCTGGATCGCTGGAGCTAAGTTAGGACCGGGCCAGGCGGCTGTCAAACAATTCCGGGAGGGAAGGGATGCCCGCTACCGCTCGAGCCGGTAAAGGATGCGGACAGTGAGCGGGAGGGTGTCGCGGCCCAGTTGTCCGGGCAGGGGCGGGAAGGGAGCGCAGTCGCGCACGCACTGCTCGGCGGCGCGGTTGAGCAGGCGGTGGGGGCTGGGGGTCGCCAGCCGGGTTCCCTCCAGCAGCTCGCCGCCCCGGCCGATCGCGAAGCTCACCGCCACCTCGCCCGACTGGCCGAGGCGGCGCGACAGCTCGGGATAGCGGCGGGCCCGCTCGATCCGGGAGAAGACCTGGTCGATGTAGGACTGCAGGACCGCGGCGGAGTCGGCGCTCCAGGCGACCGGCAGGCCCGGCTCCGAGACCGGGGAGGGCAGGGACAGCAGGCGCTCCAGCGCAGCGGCGGAGGGCCCGGATACGGCCATCACCGGCAGCTCCAGCGAGTCGATCCGGGGATCGGGCGGCGATGGCGCGGGCGCCGGGAGCGGCAACGCCGCCCGGGGTGGAACCGCCGCGGGCGGGGCCGGGACCGGCGGCGCGGGCTCCGGGGCCAGGCGCACCAGCTCCAGGCGCGGCAGCGGGCGGGAGACACGCTCCAGCAGCCGCGAGGCCTCCGGCGGGAGCAGGACCAGCGCCAGGTGCAGCCCCAGCGACAGCGCCAGGGCCGGCCGCAGCAGCCGGCCGGCATTGCGGGTGGAAAGATCCATCATGACCTCTTGCGGGTCCGCCCGGGACCATGCCGACGGGCGGACCCGCCATGGGCGTCCTCAGCGTTTCAGCACGATCCCGGCATAGGCGGCGAGCCCCTTCTCATGATAGCCCACCTCCTCGCTGTACTTCTCATCGGTCAGGTTCTCCAGCCGCAGGGTGAGCAGGGCGTGGCGGCTGACCGGCACCCGGGTGTTGAAATCCAGCTTGAAGTAGCTGTCCATCCGGTCCACCCCGTTCCAGCGCAGGCGGTTGCCATCGACCAGGTAGCTGTCCAGGGTGAAAGAGGCCCCGCGGTGGAGCCAGGTCAGCGACAGGTTCCACTTGTTGTAGGGCAGTTGCACCTGGCGCGACCACAGCCCCTGGCCGACATCGAAACGGCGGCTGTCGGTGTAGGTGTAGTTGAGATCGAGGATCAGGTCGGCGGTCGGGCGCAACTCGACCAGCGCCTCGATCCCGTCCGACTCCGCCCGGTCATAGTTGAGGTAATGGCCGAGAAAGAGATTGGGGTCGGTCAGCACCCAGACGATCGCATCCTCGAGCTCCATGTGCCAGAGCGAGGCCGCGACCCGCAGCGTCCGGCCGGGGGTGTACTTCTCCAGCCCGAACTCGTAGCCGAGGCTGGTCTCGGGATCGAGCGCCGTGTTGCCGTAATCCGGGTTGAACAGCTCATAGGCGGAGGGGGCCCGGAACGCGCTGCCATAGTTGGCGCGGGCGATCAGCCCCAGCGGGCGGATGTCCCAGGCCGCGCCGAGCTGGCCGGTGGCCGCTCCCTGCGCCTGCTCGTGCTGATCGTAGCGCAGGCCGGCGTTGAGGCTCAAGGCTTCGCCCAGCAGCAGCAACTGGTTGTGCAGGTAACCGCTGACTGTCCCCAGGTCGCGGCTGAGGGTGCCGTACTTGCCCCACTGCCCATAGTCGCTGAGCTGGTACTCGAACCCGGTGCTGAGGATGTCGCCGATGCTGCTGCCTCCCAGCACCAGGGTATGGCGGTAGTCGAAATCATAGCTGGTGCCGGTGTAGCCGTAGGCCCGGCTGTCGCCGTCATCCAGCACCGGAACCGCCTGGCCGCGGTCGTAGAAACTGGCCCAGTCCAGGGTGAAGCCATCCCAGGGAGAGGTCACCTCGCCCAGCAGGCCATCATCGGTGTCCAGGTTGTGGCGGTCCCGCCAGCCGATCCCCACCTTCAGCTCATGGCTCCAAATGTCGCTCAGGCGGTGCTGCAGGCTGTTGCCGACAGTCAGGTAATCCACTTCCAGGCGCTGGTTGGGGTCGGGCACCTCGGCGGTCCACAGCGGGCCGCTGTAGGTTTCGCGCAGGTCGGCGTAATTGCGCTCGGCCCGGGTGTAGCGCACGGTGCTCTCCCAGTCGAGGACCCCGTTCAGGCTGTAGCCGGCCCGGGCGCCGGCGGTCTGGCCGCGGAAGCGTTCCAGGGCGACATTGCCCTCGGAGTAGCTGAGGGACTGGTCGGCGCGGAAAGCGAACCCGCCGGCGGAGAACTCCTGGCCGCCGGTCAGGCGGTGGCTGTTCAGGGAGCCGCCCTCGTAGGAGAAGCTCAAGGCGGGGTCGCCCTGGCCGCGGCGGGTGATGATGTTGATTACCCCGGCGGCGGCGTTGGAGCCATAGAGCGAGCTCTGGGGCCCGCGGATGATCTCGATGCGCTCGATGTCCTCGACCGTCAGGTGGCTGAACAGCGTGCCCACCCCGCCGTTGGCATCCGCCGGGTCGTTCATCCGCACCCCGTCGATCATCACCACCATGAACTTGCCCGGCAGGCCGCGCAACTGGGGATAGGAGATCCCGCCCGGGCCGCCGAGCTGGGCGATGTCGAAGCCGACCGCCGCGCGCAGGGCCTCATCCACCGTGCGATGGCCGCGCCGCTGGAGTTCCTCGGCGGTGATGACAGTGGCCGAAGTGCTGACATGACTCAGGGATGTTTCGTGCTTGGTGGCAGTTACCACCACGGTACCGATCTGCTCGGATTCCTGGGCGGCAAGGATCGCCGGCAGCAGCACCGGCAGGAGGCAGAACTGAAGGAGACGGTGGAAGAGACGTGGCATGGCGCTTTCATCCTCTGCACGTGAAGGGTTGAAAGACAGGGCCTCGGCCTCAAGGTTTTCCGGCTCGGAGAGCGGGCTGTTGCGGGCAGGAGCCTTCCCGTCCGTGATGGACAGTGACCCTGCCGCCCTTAGGTGCTCCCCACGGCTGCACGTCAGCGCGGGACTGAAACCCGACTTCCCTTGCAAGGCAGAGGTGCGAACTCGACTACGGCTGTCTGATACCGTTTACCTGGGTTGCGCTCCTCCTTGCCTGGAATGCCTGTCAGCGAAACGTCAAGAAACGCAACCAAAAATAATATACTTTCTTCTCGCTGGAAAGACCAAATCGACTAACTTGGATTTCGCTCTTCCGGTTGCGCCCCGGGCGGGGAAACTGTTGGACAAACTGTCGTGCGCGATTTCGAGCAGAATGTCCGTAATCGCGCAAACCACTATCCAGCGCCAGACCAGCCTCTTTCTCTTAATTGCTTGTAATATTTGAGTTGAACAGGTGACAGATTCAGGTATGGTTTGTGCTTGAGTGAAGCGGCAAAGCTGATAAATTCGCGGGAGGTCGAGATGAGGTGGAGGGATGAGGTGCCCGAGCGACGGTCCCGGAGGGACAGGCAGACAGCCGCGCTGTCTTTCCCCTGGCCGGACCAGGTCCTGACCGCCAGGGATTTGCCGCTCCTGGAGGAAGGCTGCGATGCCGCAAGTGAACAGCCGTACCGGCAGACTTCCTGCCACTATCCCATTCACCCTGATCCTGGAGCGGAGATGTTTTTCATTACCCTGCAGCGCGAAGTCGCGGAGGGATTTTTTTCGGTGCTGGACGAGTATGACCCGCGGAGGGTGATGCCCGAAGTCAGGATGGAACAGAGCGGACCCGGGAAAGTGGTGCTGTACTTCAATATCTCCCTGAACTGACCGGCGGCCGCCCGGACGAAGTCGCTCCCGGAGCGCAGGACCGGCGACAACCGACAGGATTGAAGAGCAGGGGAGGTCTCGGACAGCATCATCGCGGGACACGAGGCGATGGACCGTTGCCGGCGGATGACAGCCTCCGGCTCAGCCGAGCGTTTCGGGAAAAAGCAGCGGGGAGCGGAAACCCCGGATCGCTTGGCAATCTCTGAAGCCTGACGGCTGGTTACTTTTTGTGACCAAGTAACAAAAAGTCTGGAAGCGAAAGCCGCGAAGCTGAAACAACATCAAGGTCTTGAATAGACGGCGGTGTGCCTGCGGGAGTCAGGCGCTCGTTCCGAGGTCGCCGCGTTCGCGCCATCCCTGGCGCGATGCACGCATGGCCTGCCGGGCTCGTCTCGTTCGCATGGCAGCCACGATGGAAATACGCGGAAAAAACTACCGCTGCCCTTTGCCTCCAGCCGCGGCCCGAAAACCGCCACCGATCCCATCCCAAAAACATAACCGCTGCTTCCCGGGCTGGTTTGCTTGAGCTTGACCGCTGTCGGTCGGGTTGGCCCGTAGCGGGCGAGGCATGCCCCATCTGTTCCAACAAATTCGGTCGGGAGTGGTGCGCCATCCCGAGGCTTGCGCCGCAGTATCGTAGGGGCCGGCCCCCGTGCCGGCCCTGAAAAACACAACCCCCTGTTTCCCCCTTTGCTAAGGGGGATCACAGCACTCCGGCCCGCTGGTCTCCCACGGGCGGGGCATGCCCCGCCCCTACAAGGGGTTATGGGTTTCCAGCCGCGGCCGGGGAGATGCGGGATCATCGGGATCGGGCGTCGGGGCATCCGGCCGGACGCCCCTCCGGTTGGATCAGATCAAAAACACAACCCCCTGTTTCCCCCTTTGTTAAGGGGGATCAAAAGCGCTCTCGCCCAATCGCTTACACTAAAATCCCGAACTGGAGCGGAACCAACAATCGAAAAAGTTTTGGAAAGTGGAAAGGGGGTCCGGGGGGAGGGAGAAAACTTTTTTCAAAAAGTTTTCTCCCTCCCCCCGGAAAAATTGGAATCAGCGGGCCGGTTTTTTCCAGCCCGGGAACGAGTATGGCACCCCGTAGTTGGACTCATTGCAGAGCCGCGGCCGGACCGGGGCGTAGATGCTGTCGCCCTCGAACACACGGTCCTGGGTGTAGATCCAGATCGCTGCCGGGTCCCAGACCACCAGCTCATCGCGGGGATCTCCGGTCAGGTCGTGGACCGTGTAGGCCAGGTGCGGGTGGCCATCCTCCGGCAGCATCACCACCCGCCGCCCCTGGCCATCGAGCAGCCCGCCCTCGCGGGTGCTGGCCGAGAGCATGATCAGCTCCGCGCCATCCCCCCTCCAGTTGACCGGCATCACCGGCGAGCCGGCGTGGAAGGGCTCGAACTCGTTCAGCTTCACGCCATCGCAGCCGTAGAGCGTAATCAGCCCGGGCTCGCCCCAGTAGTTGACGTTGCAGAACTCCAGCCCCGGCCGGTCCGGGCGGAAGTTGCCCACCGAGGGGGTCTGGGCGTGCCCGACCCGGTCGTGGAGGGTGATCTTTCCCTGCTCGTCCAGCATCACCACCCCGTCATCGCTGGCCCCGATAAACACCGCCCGCCGCTGCGGCCGCCGCGGGTCGAATGCCGCGGCCACCACTCCATCCGCGTGCTCCTGCAACTTGTCGTCGTTACTCCAGATCACTTTCCCGTCATGGTCGAACAGGGTGTAGCCGATGAAGACCTCATCGCGGCCATCGTGGTCCCAGTCGATGAAATAGGGGAAATGGCCCAGGTTGGCGCTGGCGGTCCACAGCGGCTCGAACTTGTTGGTGAAAGCCCAGAGCCGGGTGTGGCGATCCTTGATGAGCATGTCCAGCGGCTTGCCGGCGCCCCGCAGGTCGCAGAACGAGATGCAGTCGACATTGAGGAACGGCAGGTGGTCGCGGCGGTAGTAGTGGTCGTACTCATCCCAGGAGGTCTCGCCCGGCTGGATCGCCGACAGGGGCACCTGCCAGCGGGCTTCTTCTTTCCCGGTGCGGCCGTCCAGCACGAGGAGCCAGCGGTCGCGGGCGCAGATCACCTCGGCCTGGCCGTCATCGTCGATGTCGTGGATCTGCGCCGCCACATCGTAGGTGACCCAGGCGTGGTCAGGGTCCGGGGTCCCCTGCTGCCAGAGCAGGCCGCCATCGGCGCGCAGGGCGGTCAGGCAACTGATCATGTTATAGTTGCCGCCGAAAAACGGCACGTTCTGCACCAGCAGGAAATCGGTCTCGCCATCGCCATCCAGGTCGCCCAGGCGCAGCGCCCGGGCCGCCCCGAACCCGCGGGTGTCGATGCGTTTCCAGAGCTTGGGCCGGGGCTGGAGCCGGCGCAGGGAGTCGAGCTCGGCCTGCTCGGCGGTTTTGGCGGCCAGGAAAGCGGCCTGCCTGGCGGGCGTGGCGCTGACCGCCACCCGGTGGAAACGGATCGGGCTGGTGGCGAACAGCCCCACCTTGCCGCTGTCGTAACGCTTGTCGGTGACCGCGAACACCTGCCGCCCATCGACCAAGCAGCGCAGGCGGTCCCCATCCGCCTCGGCCCGCAGAAGGACCGGCCGGGTGGGGTCGAGCCGCAGCGCGGCGCGGGCCAACTCGTGCCAGCCCTCGCTGCGGAAGTCTTTCTCGCCATCCCGGTAGCGCAGGGTCAGGCTGTCGCCGGGCAGGATCCCGAACAGGTAGTAGTGGCGGCCATCCCGGTAACGGAAGACGATGCCGTTCAGGTCGGTGATGTGGTGGGGGGTGAGCTCCACCTCCAGGGCATAGTCCCGCCAGAGCGGGTCCCCGGTGACAATGATCGGGTAGGTGAAGTCGTAAGTCCAGACCGAGGTGTTGTAGGCCAGGTAGTCCAGCACCTTGACGCCGGGCTCCGGCTCGAGGACCTTCCATTCCTCGGGGCCGCGGTTGTTGACCACCTCCCAGCCATCGGTGAACTCGCGGTCGGCATGATGGTACTCCGGGAAGCCCGGCTCGGCGTACTGGGCGAAAGCGCCCGGGGCCAGCCGGGAGAAATCGGTCCGGTAGAGCAGGGTGTCGGCCGGCGGGGCGGCGGTGAGCCACCCCGGCAGCAGCAGGGCCAGCGCCAGGGACAGGGTACGCATCGCTCCACCTCCTGACAGGTCAGAGCTGGGAGTAATCGGTCGGCCGGAGGATGAAATCGGTGATGTCCGAGACCGTGTCCGTGTAGTAGCTGTCAACGCGGAGCTGCTGCCAGCCGGCGCTCTCGCCGAACACCTTCCAGTTGCGGTCGCGGGCGGCCATGTCCTCGTGGCAGAGCAGGTAGGTCAGGTTGGGCTGGCGCGGGCCGATCAGGGTCCGGCCAAACATCACCGGGTTGAGCCCGGTCTCGCGGAAGAGCTGGATCTCGCCCCCGCGGTCGAACATCTCGACCTTGCGCAGATGGGCTTTCAGGCTGTGGCTCTCATAGACCCGCAGCTCGAAAATCCGCGGCTGGGCGTTTTTGGACAGCGCGGGCTGCTCGATCCGCGGCATGGTGTCGAACGCCGTTAGTAGCGAGCTTTCGTAGCGGGCGAAAGCCGGATCGGAGAGCGCGGTCTCCAGGAAGTCTTTCCCGGCGGCCTGGTACTGGGCATCCCCGGCCAGGCGGTACTCGGCCTCGACCAGGGTCTCCAGGCGATGGAAGGGCAGCAGCACCAGCAGCTCGAGCGCGGCCGGGCCATAGAGGCCGGTGAACACCCCCACCGGGCCGATCTCCAGCCGGTTCCAGGCCGGGATCGCCGCCTCGCGCAGGAACGCCGCCAGCGACTCCTTTTTCGATCCGGGCAGCAACTGATAGCGCCGCAGCTCGTAGAACTCACGTCCTTCCGGGGCGGCCCCGGTCGCGGCCAGGGCCCCCAGGGGCAGGGCCAGGCTGCCGCCGGCCGCGGTGACAAAGTCCCGTCGGTTCATTGCATGCTCCTTGCAGAAGCGTGTGGTGGAAAGGTTCCGGGGGAGGATTTCCCAGCCGGTAACGGCTTGAGTGCTATTTCAGCGGCCCGATGTATTCGGTGCCGATCTCGACATCATCGAACCAGACCGTGTTCTGCCGGGCCGACCGATGGATGTAGATCTCCAGGTTGAGCATGTTGAGGCGCAGGATGTCGGAGGTGCGCCAGCGCAGGCCCCGCTGGTGGTACTTCCGGTCCCCGTCGATCCAGAACGCCTGCTCGCCGTCGGACTGGCCCGGCCGGTTGAGCTTGATCATCGCCTCGAAGCAGTACCAGCGGCCGCGCTCGATCGGCGCCGGGGTTTCCGGCTCGAAGCGGTTGCCCCAGAACTTGCCGGAGTTGGGATCGGGCTGCATGTCAGGCCAGTAGGTGTAGAAGCCCATGATCCCCGGCGGCGCGTACCGGCCGTCGTGGACCGCGGGCTCGAGGTTGGTGACGAAGAAATTGGTTCCATCGGCCCGCAGGCCGGCCTGGCCGAGGGGGGAGTACTTGTTGTCGGTGCGGCTGCCGGTGATGAACACGTAGTGCATCTGCCGGCCCTGGTCGAAGTCCCGGTCGAACATCCCGTACCAGCGGAAGTAGGCCTGGTCCACCCCGGGCAGGAAGAAATACTTGATGTTGCTGCCGGCTTCCTGGCCCTGGCGATCGGGCGTGGTTACCCGGAAGGAGGTCTGGCCGGAGTGCACGTACTGCGGCCGGGTTTCGAAGTTCAGATGGGTGGTGTCGGTGGTGTTGCGCTCCCAGGACGCGCCCAGGATGCCGGACTCGAAGCCCTCGCGCAGGATGGTCTCGGCCCGGAGCGGGAGGGCGGCCAGGAGCGTGGCCACCAGCAGCAGCGGCAGATGGATCGTTGATTTCAGCGGCATGGTCCGGCTCCCGGGACAGCGGCAAGCTCATGATGGCGGGAAGCAAGCCACGGGCGATTCTTCCGTGGGTGACGGCATGAGCTTATAATAACTCCGGCCGCGACCCGGCGCAATCCGCAGCGCAGCGGTTCCGGGCACTGTGGGGGCTGTTCTCCCGTCGGAGATTGAAAAAAATGGAACAAAGCGGCGACAGAAAATGAAACAATCTATAAAAGACTTTCCGATAATTCTACTTGAATTGGCCACCCCGGCTCATTAAAGTAGTTTAGGATCCACGGCAGTCGGCCTGCTCCAACTTCCGGAGGTACACGATGCTGCGTATGCTGTCGGTCTGCCTGCTGCTGATTCCGGCCTGGTTGCTGGGCGCGGAAAGTTTCGGCGAAATCCGCGGCACGGTCAAGTCGGATGAGGGCGAGTTGCTGAAAGGGGCCCAGGTCAAGCTGGAAAGGACCAGGCTGGGGGTGGTGACCGGTGAGGATGGCGGCTTCGTGCTCAAGCCGGTGCCGGTGGGCCGCTACTACCTGCGGGTGATGCGCACCGGCTATGAGACCAATTTCGTCTCGGTGCTGGTGATGCCGGGCCAGGTGGCCAGCACTGAGATCACCCTCAAGACTCGGGTCATGCGGCTCGATGCGGTCGAGGTCCGGGGCGAGGCCGAGAAACGGGCGGTGACCGCCACCATGAGCGAGCTGGAGCTGGAAAAGGTGCCGATGGCGGTGGAGGTGCTCACCGAGCGGGAAATCCAGGAGATGGGCGCCCTGACAGTCGCCGATGCCCTGACCGAGGCCCAGGGCCTCTATGTCCACGGCGATGGTGAGCGCTCGCTGGTGGCCAGCCTGCGGGGGATGCGCGCCGCGCACACCCTGGTGCTGATCGATGGCCGGCGGCTGGTCCCGGGAGTCGGCGAGAACGTGGACCTGGATGACCTTCCGGTCGCGATCGTCGAGCGGATCGAGGTGGTGCGCGGGCCGGTCTCGGCGCTCTACGGCAGCGACGCGATGGGCGGGGTGGTCAACATCATCACCCGCAAGCCGACCGAGGACCCGGCGGCCAGTTTCGCCATGCGCTATGGCCAGAGCCGCTACGGCGAGGCCCGCAACCCGATGGTCAAAGGTTTCATGGCCGAACGGGCCGGGGGCATCGGCTATGTCCTTTCCGCCACCCTGGACCGCGACAACGGTTATGACCGCTACAAGAGCTCGAAATGGACCGATGGGGACCAGCGCTCGATCCGCTCCGCCCTGGCGCAGCTCTACCTGGATTTCGGCCGGCACCACTTCCATGGCGGCCTGGACCAGAACCGGGTCAAGCGCGAGGGGGTTCGGCCCTATGACTGGGGCGATGGCACCCGAACGGCGCTCAATCGCCGCAAGTCCGCTTTTCTGTCCTACAACAGCGATCCCTGGCATGGTTTCGAGGCCCGGCTGCGCGGCTACCGCAGCCGTTACGAGACCACCATCGACCTGTTCCCGCTGATTTTCGGCGATGAGATCGAAAACCCCTACTCCCAGAGCACCGGCCTCTACCGCCTGAGCCAGAACCTGACCCAGGCCGAACTCCAGCTCAGCCAGCGCCTGCCCGGCGGCCACACCATCACCGCCGGCTCGGAGTACCGCGGCGAGCGCCGCAGCGAGCGCATCTTCAACCAGGAAATCTTCAACACCGCGGTCTACCTGCAGGATGTCTGGCAGGTGGCGGACCCCCTGCTGGTCATCATCGGGGGCCGTTACGACCGCCACTCCCAGTTCGGCGCGGTCTACAGCCCCAAAGCGAGCCTGTCTCTGAGCCTGCGGGAGGGCTTGCGGCTCAAGGGCTCCTACGGCAAGGGCATCCGCTCGCCCAGCATCAACGAGCTCTATATCGAAAACGCCACCAAGGAGAGCGCGATCCTGCCCAACGCCCTGCTGATCCCCGAGCGCTCGATTAGCTACGAGTTCGGGCTGGAGGGCAACACCGAGCGCTTCAGCGGGGATGTCCGCTTCTTCCGCAACGACCTGCGGGAGATGATCAACACCGTGCAGGTGGGTTTCGACACCCTCGACCTGAAGAGCCAGTGGAGCGGAAATCCCGGTGGCGATCCGCTTTACTGGCTGCGTCCGGTGCTGCAGTTCCAGAACATCGACCGGGCGATGACCCAGGGGCTGGAGTTCGGCGGCTCGTTCCTGATTTCTCCCCGCTGGACCATCTCCGACAATGCCACGCTGCTCGAGACCGAGGACCGCAGCCACGGGGGAGAGCTGCTCAACAAGCCCGATTTCCTGAACAACGCCAAGCTGGAGTTCGCGGACAAGAAGCACGGCTTCAGGACCAACCTGCGGGCGGTGACGGTCGGCGAGCGGACCCTCTCCAGCCGGCACCGGGCCGAGGCCTACACCTTCCTCCACCTGTATCTCTCCAAGCGGCTTTCGCCCTCGTTCGAGAGCTATTTCGGGATCAACAACCTGCTCAACGATGATCCCAACATCTTCGGCTTCATGGAGGGGGCCGGACCGCCGGGAACCTACTTCTACTTCGGCCTCACTTTTTCCATGCACGGCTCCGACTATAGCTCCGGCAATGGCTCCGAGCTGGAGGAGCTGGAACAGTAGCGCGAGCGGAAGCCCGCTCGCGGACTTGGCAGCACGGGAGGCGATGATGACCCGAAACGGATGGCTGGCGGCGGCGCTGATCCCGGCGTTGGTCCTGGCGTTGATGCTCGCGCTGGCCTGCGGCGGCGGCAGCAGTGACCCGCTGGAGGCGGAGATCGAGGAGTTGGAAATCGGGGGAAGGCTGACCATGGGCGGCGGCGGCCGCAATGAGGTGATCGCCGGCTACGAGGATGGCAAAAGGGCCAGCGAGTACCTGCATCCGGTGCTGGTGCAGATCTTCAACCGGACAAAGGACTTTGCCCCGCAATATTCCCATGAGCAGCAGCCGGTCCGGATGTTCGGCCTGTTCTCTGGCCAAGCCATGGTCGAGGATAGCTTTGCCGTGGTGAACGGGATCGAACGCCACACGTTGAAAGCGGTGTTCTTCGACTACTCCGATGACGGGAGGGTGTTTTTCGGCGGGAGGCTGCGACTGTATGGGCCGGTAACTGCGCGCTTCGGGCCCCGGGATGTCCAGCTCAACGAGAAGATCGCTTTCGCCGGGGACTGGGCCGGGACCGCGGAGTTCGAAGATTATCAGATTCCGGTCGATGAACACGGGCTGGCGTTCACTGTCTTCGAGGAGGACTCGATCCCCCGTCTGGTCTTCCATCACGGCCGGATCATCTACGAGTCCGAGGGCAGCCGGGTGGTGCTCAATCCTTACCCGATGCCCAAGCCCGAGCCCTGAACATCAAGTCGCCAAGCCGACATTTGACCCCGAGGTCGAGCGATGAACACGAGCAGCCTGCTGAAAATCATTCCGAGGTGCGCCCTGCGACCCGCGGCTCTACCAGTTGTGCTCCTGGCGGCGCTCCTGGCGCTGGCCTGCAGCGGCGATGGGGTGGACCCGCTGCTGCTGGACAACCCCGAGCTGACGGGCGGGGGAAAGCTGAGCATGGGCGGCCACGGCCCCAACCGCATCATCACCTGGAGCAACGCCGACACCGCCAGCCAGGAGCTCGATGAGGCGCTGGTGCAGGCTTACTACAAGGCCAGCCAGAGCATCAAGCGCCACTCCGATCTTCGCGGACAGGTCCGGATCATCGGCGACTATTACGGCTATGCGATCGCCAGCGTCGAATTATCTCCGGATTTCATCATCACCCCGGATTCAGTGATCGTTCCGGACACGGCTACCGCCACCTATGACCTCAGCCTCGTCTTCAGCGACTACTCGGACCAGGGGAAGTTGTTCATGGGAGGCTCACTGCGGCTGAGAGGGCGCAGGAGCAGCTTCGGACTGCTGAGGGATTTCCAGGTCTGGGATGCCCTGTATTTCTCCGGTTCATGGCAGGGGATGGCCCGGTACGATGGCTTTCTGCTCCCGTTCGACCCCTCCGGGCAGCTCTACAGCGTGTTTATCACCGATCTCCTGACCGTGCTGAAACTCCAACGTCGTGGGAGCATCACCTATCACTCCGGCGGCAACAGCCTTAACATCAACCCCTATCCATCGGCAACAGCTTTGACATCAACCCCTATCGATTGACGGTGGAGTGGGCCTGGCGTCCGGTAGGCCGCGCGGATGGTCAGTGTCATTCCGCCGCGCCGGGAGCCGGCCGGCCGAAACGTTTCCAGCCCAGGTCGAGGATCAGCTCATCCCTGAGCAGCCCATCCTGCAGCAGCTTGACCAGCACCAGCCAGGGGCTTTCCAGCTCGAGTTCCGCCAGCGCCACGGTCCCCCCGGTCCCGGGCAGGGTCAGCCGCTCCCGCTCGATCAGGGTCAGGTTGTCGACAGTACCGAGCCGGATCACCATCCCCGGAAGCGGCCGGGCGAGGCTCACCCGCAGGCTGTCCCCCTCGCGGTCGGCCCGCAGGTTGGGCGGGAAGGCGGCGATGCAGAACAGCTGGTCCGGGGTCTCCTCCCGGAAGCTGAGCCGGGTGCGGTTCCCCTGGCGCTCGGCCGCGATCGGCTGGTGGTTCCAGAGGTCGATGTAGTGCCAGTCGGCGGGGTGGTCAACCTCCAGGAACGGGCCGATCAGCCGGGTGTTGCGGTAGCGATCCACCGCCGCCCGGTCGTGCTGCCAGGCCGGGTAGAGGCACTTCTCCGCCACCGGGAAGGCATTGACATCCAGGTCATCCCGCAGGTCCGGCGCCAGCGGCCGGGGCTCCATGGTCAGGAAGGCATCGCTGTTTTCGTGCATGATCCGGCTGTAGCGGTGGAGCATGATCCGCTCTTTCCAGGTGAAACGGTTCAGCTCGCCGAAAATGTCCTCCCAGACGATCAGTCCGACCCCGTTGAACAGCGCGTTCTGGATCAGCGCCTCGCGGTTGCGGTCCCCGCGGTTGATGTTGCGAACATCGTGCTCAGGCAGCACGAAGCGCAGCAAATCCACCCGCGGCATCCGATTCGAGGCCGCGCCGTCCTGGTTCCAGCTCCCGGTGACCAGCTCCAGCGACTCGATCCCGGGCCTTCCCTCGGCCACGAACGCAATCTCCCGGCTGACCTCGTCCAGCGCATCCCGGAACGCCCGGTCCGACTCGTCCATCGTATCCAGAAAGATTCCATCGGCCCCGATCTCCCGGGCGATCCGTGCTTCCTGGCGGAACTCGTCCCGGCGAGCGCCGATGATGTCCCAGGGCTTGTAGGGGATGAACACCTGCACCCCCCGGGTATGGGCCCGGTCGACCAGCGCCCGCAGTCCGGGCAGCCCGCCGGGCAGGTCCTCGTACAGGTCGAACTGATCGCGGCGGTCCACTCCCTGGCGGGGATAGTCGTGCCAGAGCAGGATCTCATCGTAGCCGCCGAAATTGCGCTCGCCCTCGTCCAGGAAACGGTCGAGCTGGAAGCTGTTGGTGGCGGGGTCGTAGATGTCGAGGCCATAGAGGAAGGTGAAGTGCGAGACGAAGCGGCGGCGGATGTCCTGCCGGACCGTGCGCCGGTAGTAGCTGAAATCGAAACGGTCGCGGATGCGGCGCTTGAAGGCCTCGAAAGCGGCATGCCAGTCGCCGGGGTGCGGCGCGATCCGGCAGTCGAGGTACGCCCGGCGCTCGCCCGGGGCCAGGTTCACCTGGAAGGAGCGGGAGCGGAAGTCCTCCCGGTCGCGGAACTGGAAGGCCCGGTGGTCTTCCGGCCGGGCGAACTCCAGATCGAAATACACCCCCAGGCCGGCCGCCGGGTTGAATACATCCACCGGCAACCGGGGATCTTCGGGGTTGGTGAAGTACAGGCGTAGCTCCGGCCGGTCATCCAGGCAGTAGCCCCCGGCACAGGGGAACAGCAGGCGGGAGGAGTCGGCCGGGGCCAGGCGCAACTGCTGCAGCAGCGGAAATCCCAGCGCAACGCCGATTCCCTGGTCCTCGCGGAAGTTTTTCCCGGCGCCGCCGGCATGGGCCAGGCTCACCTGCCAGCGCAGCTCGCCGCCCCGGTCCAGGGAGAAGCGCTGGGTGAGCTCCAGCGGGGACTCCATGAAGCTGGAGCGCTGGGTGACAGTCACCGCCGCCAGGCTGTCCGAGCGCTCCTCCTCCAGGCTGAGCAGCCGGTAGCCGGCGCCGGAGCCGCAAGACAGGAACAGCCGCGGCTCGACACCCTCCAGCAGGTCTTGGCCCAGCCCCTTGTGCACCAGGCTTTCCATCCAGACCCCGCGGTCGAGCCGCAGGCGGCAGCGCAGGCTGTCGTTCTCCAACACCACTGTCGCGGGGTTTTCCCGGCCGGGAAGAAAGCTCAAGGCGGGGCCCGCGGGGGGGAGCGCGGCGGCGGGAAGCGCCAGGCCCAGCGCCAGCCCCCAGCTTGCGATCAGTTGCCGGCGGATCATGGCTTCCTCCTTTGAGGCCCCGCATCCCGGACACAGCGGAAGCCGATCGTGGCGCAACGGTTGAGGGCAGGGGTCATCTCCCAGAACTTGACCCGCCAATCGATCGGCAGGGGCCCGCCCTGCACGTACCAGAGGCTGCCCTTGGCATGGAACCAGCTCCCGCCCCTGATCCAGGAAAAGTGGTGGTAGCCATCCGCTTCCCGGGAATCGGTCCACTCCCAGACATTGCCGCTCATGTCCAGGCAGCCGTAGGGTGAGGCCCCGGCCGGGTAGCTGCCCACCGGCCGGGCGCCCTCGGAGTCGAGGTTGGCCCGGGCAGGGTCGAACAGCCCTCCCCAGGGCCAGGGACGGCCATCCTCGCCCTGGGCGGCCCGCTGCCACTCGGCCTCGGTGGGCAGGCGTTTGCCGGCCCAGGCGGCGAAAGCCGCGGCATCCTCCAGCGAGACCCAGACCACCGGGTGATCGGCCTGGTCCGAAGGGTAGCTGCCATCCCGCCAGTGGCGCAGGAAGTTTTCCGGGTGGGCGGGCCGGTAGCCGGAGGAGTCGAGGAACTGCCGGTACTGGCGGTTGGTGACCTCGGTGCGGTCGATCCGGAAGGCGGGCAGCTCCAGGCTCTCACGGTGCACGAAGCGTGTCCCGAGCGGATCCGACACCACCGGGTCGAGCGCCAGGCCCTCCCGCCAGCGATACTCGGTCACCAGCTCGTAGCGGCCGGCGGGCACCAGCGCCATCCCGGCGTCCTCCGCGGGCGGAGCGGCGAAAGCCGGGAGCGCCGGCAGGCAGAACAGCAGCAGCCAACACGGCCTCATCTTGCTCATCCCCTTCCGGTCGGGCGATGGCAGGCGGCGGGAACAACCCGCCGCCCCCGCTCAGAGCGTCTCCAGCGCCAGGTTCTGCTTGTTCAGGCGCACGAATTTCTGCGTGCGGCAGGAGAGGTTGACCATGTGGCCGACATTGACCGCATTGACTCCGGTGCGGATGTCCTCGATCGGCTTGGCGCCGCCCCGGACCGCCTCGAAGAAATTCCGCAGGTGGGCGGTGTCGGAACTCTCGCTCCCATCGGTGGAGTACTCCACCGGCCCGGCGGGACGGGCGGTGGACTGTCCGAGCGGGCTCAGGTTGTCATCGAGCTGCATGATGGCCTTGAGCTGCTCGACAGTCCCGGTGGCGTAGCTGTGGGTGGAGTAGCGGAAGTTCTCCCGCACCGGCTCCTCGTAGAGCAGGACGCTTCCGCCCAGGATCTCGATCGTGCCCTCGGTGCCGTAGAAAGTGTACTCCGGCCCCGGGTGCCCATTGTTGGCCGTGGTCGCGAGCTTGAGCATGAAATCCGGATAGCTCACCAGGGCCGCGACCTGGTCCGGCACCTCGCGGTAATCCTTCCAGAGCATGATGCTGCTGCAGGCGCTGACACTGTCGGGACGTTCCGCCCCGGTGATGAAATGGGTGGCGGTCACCAGGTGCACGAACAGGTCGGTGGTCAGGCCCCCGCTGTAATCCCAGAACAGCCGCCACTGGAAGAAACGCTTCGGGTCGAACTCGCGCTTGGGGGCGCCGCCCAGGAACCGCTCCCAGTCGACAGTGGCGGGGGAGGCATCCGGCGGGATCGGGTAGTAGCAGGCCGACTGGCTGTTGGCGCGGTGCATCTTGGCATCGACCATCATCAGCTTGCCGATCCGTCCCTCCTGCACCAGCTCGCGGGCGATCTTGACCACCTGGGTGGAGATGGTCTGGCTGCCCACCTGGACCACCTTGCCGCTCTTGTCCACCGCCTTGATCAACGCCTCGCCATCCTCGAACTTGTGGGTCAGAGGCTTCTCGACATAGACATGCCTTCCCGAGCTCAGGGCATCCAGCAGCGCCTGGCGGTGCCAGTGGTCCGGGACCGCGATCACCACCGCATCCAGGTCGGTGCGGGCCAGCAGGTCCTCGTGATGGCCGCAGGTCTCGACCTTGCCCCCGGTCAGCTCCCGGATCCGGTCGAGGTGTCCCTGGTAGAGATCGCAGGCCGCCACCACCTCGACCCCGTGGATCGGCTGGCAGGCCTCCAGCAGCTCGGTGCCGCGGATCCCGACCCCGATGAACCCGACCCGCAGCTTGGAGGGCAGCGGCCCCAGGGCGCTGTTTTTCTGGGCCTGGAGCGGGCGCGCCCCGACACCGGCGGCCGCGGCCGAGGCCAGGAGGGCGGACTTGCCGAGGAATTCCCGGCGGCTGATCGACTGGTCTTCCTGCATGGGACAGCTCCGTGCGAGGGTGGAAAGGCGCTCCGGGCGAACCGGAGCGTGGGAGGGGGAAGTACGCTGGGATTATTATTGAGAAAAATCATCGCGGACGCCATGAAATTCCGCAGCGGGCGGGGGCGGGTGCCAGCAGCCAGGGCCCGGAAGCTGCCTCCCGGGCCCCGCGGCCGCAAGTCTCCGGATGGAAAAACGACCCGAGCTACACCTTCACCGCGTTCAACTGGCCGGCTGGACCTCGTTCGGCCGGCCGGCCTGGACCTCGCTGAGCTTGCCGGTCTTGACATCGTAGACAAACCCGCGCACCGGCAGCGACTCCGGGACCCAGGGATGGGAGCGCACCCGCGAGAGCTGACGCCGGACGTTCTGCTCCACATCGCTGAAGGCATGGAAATGCTGGGGCGCCAGGGCGGTTGTCCCGGTGCGGCTCTCCAGGCGCTCGAGCAGCTCGTGGTCCTGGAAGGTGAGCATCCCGCAGTCGGTGTGGTTGATGATCATCAGCTCCCGGGTGCCGAGCAGGTAGTAGCTGATCAGCACGCTGCGCAGGGCATCCTCGGAGACAATCCCGCCGGCGTTGCGGATGATGTGAGCCTCCCCGGTCTTGAGCCCGAGCATGTTTTCGACTGTCATCCGGGCATCCATGCAGGCGATCACCGCCAGCTTGCGTCCCGGGGGCATCGGCAGGTGCCCGAGCTTGAACTGCGCGGCATAGGCCCGGTTGGCTTTCAGGGTTTCCTCGATGACGGATATGGCTTTCATGGCGCGCTCTCCCCCGTAAAGATCACTAAAACAATCGGAAAAGTAAAGAAGGATATTTGAATATAGGATGGGGAGAGGCGGGTTGTCAAATCGAGGGATTGGAGAAAGGGTAATGGGAAAACAAAAAGTTATAACTATCTTATTATGGCAGGGTTGATATTAGTTCATATCCCATTAGCTTTGCTGGATCGAAGCTCTCCCAACCCCATTTGGGGAGTTTGATGTGATTCTCTTTAATCGCTTTAAATAAAATATCAAAATCTATTTTCTCTTGAATATCAAACATAACCTTGAACGAGTCGAAATAAAATTTAGATTGAGCTCTTAAAAAAATTTCAAATACTCGGTCTTCTGGTGTGTATAATAATGTTTCAGGTCCGCCACCGTTGCGCCTTATTATTGCGCAACGAGTTGAGGCAATCTCTTATATAAAGAGTAAAATCTGCTTGCAATAATTGCATTAAGCTAAGCCCGGATGATTCGACTCTATTTGTTAAATAGTCCGATCTTAAGGACAATCTTGAATGAATAGTATCATTAGAAAGATCAATAAGAGATTGGATTGGTACATAAAATGAAGCGAATGATACGGCTTGCGCTCGGCCATTAGGCGGATTATCAATATAGTAAGGATCGCGAAGAAGCATCGCAATGGCAACAAATCTTTCGTATGCAATAAGAATTGCAATTGTATATAGAAGCAATTCGTGAACAATAAAACGGTAGTTGTCAAAACTCTTGTTATTGTAAGATGTGATGTGTTTAGGGCGGTCCATATATGGATAAAGGTGTTCAAAGAAGCGGTGAATGGATCTTTGTTCGTCTGGTAATATTCCGTGCTCGGCAAGGCTAAAAATAATTTGAATAAATTCGTTTCTGATAGGAAGGGATTTCTCTATTGAATCAACAATGAACTCGTCGCAACTAATTGTATTGGAGGGGATTCTTAGGATTTCAAAATTCGCTGAAAATGATCGCAAGTACTCTGAAAGAGCTCCAGATCGATATGGTCTATTATTTCTTATGGCTTCCACGGCTCGATGGAAAAGTGCCGTTATTCCAAGTGAAGATCTGTCTTCTTCAGAGAGAAAAGAAGGAGTTTTACCTAAAGGAGGTTTTATAAATAGAGGTTTGTCGTAAATCCATCTGAGGAGTTGCTCAAAGTTTGTTGCATATAATTCGCTTGTGCTTAAATCTATGTATTTGCGCGACTTGTAATAAATTGGTAGGTATGGATTACCGTTATCATCTGTATCTTTAATAATCGCTACGAATTTGTTTTGGTCGTGTTTTGCATATATCTCTGGAGAAATGATTTGAGTTTCGGTGCCCACGCCACCTTTTCTTTCATTTGCTTTTTTTGCATACTCTTTATCGCAGATAATAAGGACTTTACTAATCTCGGGGTTGGATACCATTTGCTCCATAAATACATACTTATCTTGCCCTTCGTGAAGATCCCATTTGTCTAAAATTGCATCTACGCCAGCATTTCGTAACGTCTCTGCGAGAGCGATAACCCACTGTTCATGTTCCTCTGATGTCCAAGAATATGATATGAAAGCTTTTGGGGTTGTGGTTATCTTATTCATTAAGACTCTCCGTATATTCGGTAATATGGTGTTGTCAATATCAAAGAACATACTTGTTTCGCCAAATCATCACATTGATATTATTGAGGAAATCCCCCCTCACCCCAGCCCATATTCCCGCAGCTTGTTGTAGAGGGTCTTGCGGCTGATCCGCAGCCGGCGGGCGGCCAGGGAGCGGTTGCCCCCGCATTCCTCGATCGTGCGGGCGATCAGCTCGCGCTCGTGACGGTCGGCCACCTGCTGCACCGCCTGGCCCAGCCCCAGCTCAGTCGAGGGGGCGGCGGAGCGCGCGGCGCGCACCCGCGGCGGCAGGTGCGCCAGGTCGAGCATCCCGCCCCCGGACTGGATCATCGCGCTCTGGACCGCGTTCTCCAGGTCGCGGACATTGCCCGGCCAGTCATAGGCGGTCAGGCAATCCAGCGCCGGGCGGGTGATCCCCTCCACCGCCAGGCCCAGGCCGCGGCCATGCTTGGCCAGGAAGTGCTCGGCCAAGAGCGGAATGTCCGCGCGCCGCTCGCGCAAAGGCGGGATGCGGATCGTGACAATGTTCAGCCGGTAGAACAGGTCCAGCCGGAAATGGCCCTGCTCGACCTCGCGCTCCAGCTCCTTGTTGGTGGCGGCGATCAGGCGCACATCCACCGGCAGGCTCTCGCGTCCCGCCGAGGCGGGTCACCCGGCGCTCATCCAGGACCCGCAGCAGCTTGACCTGGGCCTCCAGCGGCAGCTCGCCCACCTCGTCCAGCAGAAAGGTCCCGCCCTGGGCCTGCTCGAACTTGCCCGGGCAACGGGCCGCGGCCCCGGTGAACGCGCCTTTCTCGTGCCCGAACAGCTCGCTCTCGATCAGGGTCAGCGGGATCGCCCCGCAGTTGACCGTCACGAACGGCTGGCCGCGGCGGGGGCTGTTGAAGTGGATCGCCCGGGCCACCAGCTCCTTGCCGGTGCCGCTCTCGCCCTCGATCAGCACGGTCGCCCCGGTCTCGCAAACCCGTCCCACCTGCTCGAACACCCGCCGCATCCCGCCCGAGACCCCGATGATGCTGCTGAAGCTGTACTTTTCCCCGAGCTGGCGCTCCAGCGAGTCGACCCGCCCCGTTAGCCGGCTGTGCTCCAGGGCGCGGCGGATCACGATCAGCAGCTCCTCGTTGTCGAACGGCTTGGCCAGGTAGTCGTAGGCCCCCTGCTTGATCGCCGTCACCGCCAGCTCCAGCGCGGCATGGGCGGTCAGGATGATCACGGTCAGCCCGGGACGCATCGCGCGCAGCCGCACCATGGTCTCGATCCCGTCGATCCCCGGCATGCGCTGGTCCATCAGCACCAGCTCCGGCTCGCAGTTGTCGGCCAGGGCCAGGGCCTCCTCGCCGCTGGCGGCGGCGGTCACCTGGTAGCCCTCATCGCTCAGCAACTGGCACAGGATCAGCCGGATGCGCTTCTCATCATCGACCACCAGGATGTTTCCGGTCATGGCCGGTTTCCTCCCCGCGGTTCAGGCTTGACACGGCAGCGGGCGGGCAGGGAGATCGTGACCACGGTGCCGTGGCCCGCGGGGTCGGCCGCGGCGGTGCGGCTGTCGATCTCGATTTCCCCGCCGTGACGGTGGATGATCCCGTAGCAGATCGACAGCCCCAGCCCGGTGCCATCCCGCTTGGTGGTGAAGAACGGGTCGAAGACCCGCTCCAGGTTCTCCGGCGGAATCCCCGGTCCATCATCCCGGAACTGGAGGTGGAAGCCGCGGGGACGGCCCTCGACCCGCACCCGGATCGCGCCGGCGCCGCCGGCCTCCAGGGCGTTGAGCAGGAGATTCAGGAAGACCTGCTTGAGCAGCGAGGGGTCGGCCTCCAGCTCGGAGGAGGGCGCGGCGTACTCCAGCTCCAGGGCGATCCCCCGCTCGTGGGCGGTCGCGGCGACCAGGCTCAGCGCCTGCTCCAGCAGGGCCCGCAGCTCCACCCGGCACAGCTCGGGGCTCACCGGGCGCGAGAATGACAGCAGCCCCTCGATGATCCCGTTGATCCGGTCCACCTCCCCGATCAGTCCCTCGATCAGCTCGCGCCGGGCAGCATCGTGGGTGTCTTTCTGCAGGTACTGGATCGTGCTGCGGATGCTGGTCAGGGGGTTGCGGATCTCGTGGGCCGCCCCGGCGGCGAGTTGGCCGAGGGTGGCCAGGCGGTCGGCGCGGTACATCTTCTTCAGGCGATCCTGCTGCTGGCGGTAGAGCAGGGCGTTCTCCATCGCCAGGGCGCACTGCCCGGCCAGGGCGCGCAGCAGCTCGGCGCGCTCGGGGAGGCCCTTGCGGCCGCGCGGCAGGCCGCCCAGGCAGACCAGTCCGATCAGCCGGTTCATCGAGACCAGGGGCAGGATCAGCTCGGCCGCGAGGCGGTCCAGCAGCCCGCGCTCCTGGTCGGTGAAGAAGGCCAGGATGTCGGGGTGGTCTTTCAGCGTCAGGTGGGTCTCATTGGCGGTGAACCAGCGCACCAGTGACCCATCGGCCGCGAACCAGGGCCGGCTGTCCGCAAGCGGCTCCAGTCCCCGGGCCGCGGTCAACTGGAACCTCCCCAGCTCGGAGTCCTGCAGGAACAGCGAGGCGCTGCGGGCGGACAGCAAATCGCGGAAGGCCGCGAGCACGCTGTCCTGGAGCTGCTCCAGGTCGACAATCAGCGCCAGGGAGCGGTTGAACTCGGCCAGCGCCTGGTGCTGGTGGGCCCCGGAGCGCGGAGCCAGGAGCTTTCTGATGGCGGCCGGCAGTTGCATGCGGCATCCCGGTGAGCGGTGGAGGGTCGGAGGTGGGAGCGCTCCGACGCTTTGATAATAGCTCTGAAGGTCTGCCCCGGGCAAGGAAAACCGGGATACTGTGTAATCAGGGTGACACTGTGTAAGGCGGGTTACACACCCGCCGGGAGAGTTTCCGGATGATCCACGGGCCGCCCATCGCCCGGAGCGACAGGCTCCCGGCCGGAGAGCGCCCGATCGGGAAATCGCTCCCGGGCCTTGTCCCGTGCATCTTTCATGCCCAACGGCCGATCTTCCGCCGGCCCGGGCCGCGACAGCAGTCGCCCCCGGCGCCGGGGAGGGTGTTCCGTTGCGGAGGGAGCGGCGACTTGCCCTTCCACCGACAAGCCGGTGGTCGTTACATCCCTTGCGGCACAGGCTTCCGGCGAATCTGTCCCGCTCGGAGTTCCCGGCTGGGCATGGCTCTTGCTTTTCTTCCGGCCGGGTACAGAACCAGCGCCACCGGGACCCGGATCACGACCGGGCCTCCGGCGGCCTTCACCACGGAAACCGGAGAAGAACGCGTGAGCAGATTGTCTGGCATGGTGTTGTTGCTGATGATCACCGCCGGCCCGGTCCTGGCCGAGGGGGAGCCGGCGCTGACCCTGGAGCGGGCGATCGAGACCGCGCTGGGAGGCAGCTTCACGGTGCGTTCCTACCGCGAGCGCAAGAGCGCGATGGAACACCAGTTCCGCTACTACCAGGCCGAGTTCGATCCCCGGCTGGACCTGATCACCAGCCTGCCGGCCTGGAGCGAGAATGTCAGCCCGATCCAGCGCGCCGAGGGGCTGCCGGTCTACAACTCGGTGGGTGCGCTGCGCTACGGCAGCCGTCTCAAGTTCACCTACATGCTGCCGACCGGCGGGAATTTCGCCCTGGTTTCGGAGCTGAGCCGGGTCAACGAGAAGGCGGTGCTGGCGCTGCAGGACTACTCCACCCTCAGCTCGCGCAAGGCCCAGAGCAGCTTCAGCCTGATGTTCGAGCAGCCGGTGTTCACCCGCAACCGGCTGGATGAGAGCCTGGATGAGGCCCGGCTGCGCTACCAGCATGCCTCCCACCAGTTCACCCGCCGCCAGGTGGACATCATCTTCGAGGTTACCCGCTCGTTCTACCAGGTCCATCGCGCCGCCCGCGAGCAGGAGATCGCCACCGAAAAGCTGCGCAACTCCGAGGAGGTGCTGCGGATCGCCCGCCTCAAGGGCGAGGCCGGGCGAATTCCCGAGGCCGAGGTGCTGATCGCCGAGGTGGATGTGGCCGAGAACCGCGCCGCGCTCTCGGAGAAGGGCGGCAACCTGGAACGAAGCCGCGATGAGCTGAAGCAGTTGATCGGCCTGGAGCTGGAGCGGCCGGTGACTGTCGCCGCGGAGCTGGAGTACCGCACTTTTGCGGTGGATGAGCAACTGGCGATCGAGCGCGCCCTGGCCCGTCGGCTCGAGCTGCAGGAGGCCCGGCTGGAGTCCGAGCTGTCGCAGATCGAGCTCGACCGCGCCCGGCGCATCCGTGAGGTGAGCGGCACGATCTCCGCCTACTATGATGTTACCGGAGTCAGCACCCGCGAGCATGGCACGACGTTCGACCTGTTCCACTCCTCGCTGAGTAATTTTACCGACCGGCCGCCCAACCGCGGGGTGACTTTCGCCCTCACGGTCCCGGTGTTCGACTGGGGCCGGGGCCGCGAGGCGGTGGCCCGGGGGCTGGCGACCTTGCGCGAGAGCGAGCTGGCCGAGGAGGATCAGCGGGTGACAGTTGTCCGCCAGGTGCGGGACATTGTGCGCCGGGTGGCGGAGACCGCCGGACGCCTGGAGATCCACGAGCGCAACCGGGAGCTGGCCGAGCGCAGCTACCGGGTCAGCCGGCTGCGTTTCGAGAACGGCGGGATCACCAGCCAGGAGCTGGCCCTGGCCCAGCAGCAACTCTCGGCCTCGCAGCTCGGCCAGCTCGAGGCGTTCATTTCCTACCGTCTGGCGGTGGCCGAGCTGAAGAAACAGACCCTCTGGGATTTCGAGCGGGATTGCCCCTACACTGTCGAGGAACGCTACACCAGCGCGGAGAACTGACCTGTGAGCATCAAGACGATCATCCCCGGCCTGGCGGCGCTGCTGCTGCTGATCCTGACCACGGCCGCCCCGGCCCAGGAGCAGGACCAGGCCTCGCTGCTGCTGGACCTGCGCAAGGCCCGCGCCGGCTTTGATATCGCCCGGCAGCGCTACGAGACCGACCACAAGCTGTTCGAGAACCAGGCGATCAGCGAGGACGAGCTGACCCGCTCCCGCAGCGAGCTGATGGCCCGCGAGGTGGACTACCAGAAGCTGATCCTGCGGGTGATGTCCCAGCAGAGCTACATCATTGTCGAGCGGGCGGTCAAGTACCAGGCCCCCGGCGGCGACCGTCGGGTGCGGGTCACCCTGCGCAGCACGATGGAGGGCAACCAGGAGTACCTGGACCAGTTCCGCGAGCATTTCGATGTCTTCACCCCGGAGATGCGCTCCCAGCGGATCTACAACATCTTTGTCTCGCTGCTCAGCCTGGAAGGGGAGGGCACGATCATCGGCCGGCCCTACGAGGCCCGGGTGCCGGTGCTGGAGCTGGGCCAGACGGTGACAGTCGATTTTGGCCTGTTGCAGGATGCCGACAACCTGCAGGTGAACATCAACTACAGCGGACGGCAGGACAGCAAGCGGATCTACCTGGAGAAAGACTCCAGCGCCGACATGGTGGCGATCGGCTCGTTCCAGTTCTCCCAGGAGGCCGACCTGGGCGGCTCGGCCACTTTCGACCTGACCCTGGAGCGTTTCAGCGCCGGCGAGGATGCCTACCGTCTGGCGGTGGCCGGCCTGCCGCGCCAAGTGAGCTGCGAGTTTCTCGATGCCGAGACCGGGGCCCGGCTCTCCCAGGTGCGGTTCGCCCAGGGAGTCAACACCAAGAAGCTGTCGCTCAAGGCCTACCTGCCCGAGCGCGATGACTCGCTGGTGGCGATCGACCAGCCGCTGGAGTTCCTGGCCCTGGTGCTCTCCCCGGCCGAGTACGAGCAGCTCGGCGACCCGCGGGCCGAGGGGTTCGATCCGGCGGGGCTGGAGCGGGTCCAGGGCGGCCGGGTACGGCTGGAGCTGATCCCGCGCGGGGTGGGACGGATCGAGGTCCGCGCCCCCAGCCTCTACCACGAGATCACGGTCGGCGACAGCGTGGTGATGGAGGTGACGGTCAAGAATATCGGCAGCCGCCGGCTGGACAACATCAAGGTCGGCACCGACAATCCGCTCAACTGGCGCTCGCGGGTGGAGCCGGACCTGATCCGTTCGCTGGACCCGGAGCAGGAGCAGCAGGTAGCGCTGGTGTTCCTGCCGCCGGCGGAAGTGGGAGTAGGGGCCCAGGAGGTGAAGATCCGCACCGAGGCCATGGCCGACAACCGTCCGGTGCGCACCGAGGACAAAACTGTCCGGGTGCAGGTGCGGGCCCGGGCCGAGCTGCTCTGGACCGGCCTGCTGGTGGCCTCGCTGGTGGGCCTGCTGGTCGGGATCGTGGTGTTCGGAGTCAAGATCAGCCGCAGGTGATGCCAGTCAGACAGCAGTATTCGCTGTAGGTGCCGCATGAGATGCGATTGACTGAGAATCAGAAACTGCCGGAGGTGTTGCTGATGTTTCGAGCCTTGCTGATGAAAGAGATTCGAGAGGCGGTACGCAACTCGCGCTACATGGTGAGTCTGCTGCTGTGCCTGGTGATGGTACCCCTGGCGATGTACACCGCATTCCGGGACTATGAGCTGCGGCAGCAGGACTGGAGCGAAGCGCAACGGCTTTACCAGCAGCGGGCGGAGTCGGATGTCGGCGCGGATTTTCAGGCGGAGGCCTATCGCCCGCCCTCGCCCCTGAGCGTGCTGGCCCTCGGGATTGAAGCGGAGATGCCGAACAAGGCGGTCACTTCGCGCAAGTTCGGAGTGAGCCTGGATAAGCTTCGTGGCGTGGACAACCCCCAGGCGGCGCTGTTCGGCAGGCTGGACCTGCTGTTCGTGGTCTGCTATTTCCTCTCCCTGCTGGCGCTGATTTTCATGTACAGCGGGATCACCAGCGAGAAAGAAGCCGGGACTTTGCGGTTGATGGGCGCCAGCGCTGCTCCCCGTGGAGCGGTTTATACCGCCAAGCTGGTGGGTGGATTCTGCATGTTCATGCTGCCGCTGCTGGTCTCGTTCCTGGCCGGAGCACTGCTGCTGGCCCTCACCGGCCGGTTCGATCCCTTTTCCGCCGACCGCCTGGCCTCGCTGGCCGCATTCTTCGCGATCAGCGCCCTCTACCTGGCAGTGTTCCTGAACCTCGGCCTGCTGGTTTCTTCTCTCACTCACAGTTCGGTGACGGCGATGGTTGTCGTGCTGCTGGTCTGGATGGCCCTGGTCCTGGGAGTGCCGCGAGTGGCGCCGATGCTTGCCGAAACCCTCAGCCCGGTGGAGTCCTCCCAGGTGGCCGCGGTGTCGCGGCGGACTGCCGTGGAGAACCTTGTCCGGGAACAGGAGCAACAGAAGTGGCAGTTGTTTGTCCGCCTCTGCCAGGCCTCCGGCGTGGAGCCTCGGATCACGAATCCGACCGCTTACTCGGAAGTTGAACTGGAGGCATACCATCAGTATCAGGAGCAATCGAAAGCGTTGGATCGGGAGTACGAGGAACGGATCGCCGAGGCGGTCGGCAGGCTCCGGCGGGACTATGAGAGCCGCAGGGAGCATCAGGGATCGATTGCGATCTCGATCGCCCGCCTGTCCCCCGCCGGCTGCTACAGCTTCGTTGGGGCAGAGATCGCCCGCACCGGACTGCTGGAAATGGAGAACTTCACCCGGCGGGCAGCCGCCTTTCAGGAGCAAGCCCGGCAGGAAATCTACGATCGATATGTCATCGAGTCGCTCGACAATGGCCAGCAGCGTTCGGTGGGTGCGTACGCTGTCGAGGGGGCAGGCCGGGATCAGCCGCTCACGGCCCCACAACTCCATGATTACAGTACCCTTTCGCTGCGGGAGGTACTTACCCGCGAGTGGCTGGATATCCTACTGCTGGCAGCGTTCAATATCCTGTTTTTCGCTGCCGGGTTCGCCCGTTTCCTGCGCTATGATTTCCGGTGAAGCATACCCTTTTACGGAGGTTTTGAAATGCTGCAAGCCATCGACCTGACCAAGCGTTACGAGGATGGACTGCTGGCCCTCGACCATCTCAACCTCACTGTCGGCGAGGGAGAGATTTTCTGCCTGCTCGGAGCCAACGGCGCGGGCAAGACCACCTCGATCAACCTGTTCCTGAATTTCATCGAGCCCACCGCCGGGCAGGCGCTGGTCAACGGGATCGATGTCACCAAAGACCCGCTGGAGGCCAAGCGGCATCTCTCCTATGTCTCGGAGAATGTGATGCTCTACGGCAACTTCACCGCCCGGCAGAACCTCGACTTCTTCGCCCGGCTGGGCGGCCGCAGCGACCTGAAGAAAGAAGACTACTACATGTTCATGCGCAAGGTCGGGCTGCCCGAGCGGGCGTTCGAGACCCGGCTCAAGAATTTTTCCAAGGGGATGCGCCAGAAGCTGGGGATCACGATCGCGATCATCAAGGATGCGGGCAACATCCTGCTGGATGAGCCGACCAGCGGCCTCGACCCCAAGGCGGCGGCGGAGTTTGTGATGATCCTCAAGGGGCTGCGCCAGAAGGGCAAGAGCATCCTGATGTGCACCCACGACATCTTCCGCGCCAAGGAGATCGCCGACCGGGTGGGGATCATGAAAGAGGGCCGGCTGGTGATGCTGCGCACCCGCGAGGAGTTCCTGGAGGACGACCTGGAGCGGCTCTATCTGGACTACATGCAGGAAGCGGTGGTGGAGGTGTAGGCAACAATCCGTGCTTCCGGCTTTTTCCCCTTGCCCGAGGGACCGCGCCATGCTCACGACCATCATCTACAAAGAACTGCTGGATGCGTTCACCAGCCTCAGGTTCACGGTCACTTTCGCCCTCTGCTCGGTGGTGATCCTGCTGGCGATGCTGGTGGGGATCGACAACCATCGCGCCGAGCTGCACCAGTACCACGCCACGGAGGCGCTCAACCGCGCCAACCTGGAAAGCCAGCCCGATTACAACTCATTGGCCGGTTACGGCTTGAAGCTGGCGAAGCCGCCGGAGGTACTGGTAAGCCTGGTGGCGGGAGTGAGCGCCGAGGTCTCCCAACTGGTGCATGTCGCCAGCGGACAGAGCCCGAACTCCCTCGAAAGCCGGAACGAGTCGATTCCGATCCTGGCGGTGTTCGGCGAGCTGGACCTGGCCTTCATCGTCAAGTTCGTGCTGAGCCTGCTGGCGTTGCTGTTCGCTTATGATGCGATCTCCGGGGAGAAGGAGCGCGGGACGCTCAAGCTGATGCTCGCCAATGGCGTTCCCCGCGCCAGCCTGATCCTGGGCAAGGTGGTCGGGCTGTTCGCCGCCCTGGTGCTGCCGCTGGTGGCGCCGCTGCTGGTCGGGCTGATCCTGCTCAACCTGTTTCCCGAGGTCTCGCTCGGCGGCGAACAGTGGCTGCGGATCGGCCTGATCCTGGGGCTGTGCCTGCTGTACGTCCTGGTCTTTTTCACGCTCGGCCTGCTGGTCTCAGCCCGCACCTCCCGCGCCTCGAGCAGCCTGCTGGTGCTGCTGGCGGCCTGGGTGCTGGCGGTGATGATCATCCCCAAGGCGGGAGTGGTCCTGGCCGAGCGGCTCTCGCCCGTGCTTTCGATCCACGAGGTCAGCGGCCAGAAGGACACCGCCCGCCAGGAGGCCTACTCCGCCAACATGGCCACACTCAAAGAATGGATGAAGACCAATCAGCCCCAGTCGGCTGAGGAGGCGAAAATTTTCCAGGGAAAATTCCGCACTTTCCTGGAGGAGTCGCAGAAGAAGTATCTCCATGCCATGGAACAGAAAGCAGGGGAGATCGAGGAGGCCTACCTGACTCAGCGGAAAAAGCAGATGGGCCTGGCGATCCTGCTCTCCCGCTTCTCTCCGGCGGCGGACCTTTCCTTTGGTGTAATGAGCCTGAGCCGGACCGGCATCGAGGATCACGACCGGTTCCTGGAATCGGTCAAAGCCTACCAGCCGCTGTTCGCCGACTGGGCGATGGCCAAGATGATGCGCACCCTGCCGCTCAATGGCAGCCTGGAGATGCCCCGGCCGGACCTGAGCGACATGCCGCAGTACTCTTTCCAAGCGGAGAGCCTGCGGGACTCGCTGCGGCGCGCCCTGCCGGATTTCTTCGTGCTGGCGGCGATGGCGCTGCTGTGCTTCGCCGGGGCGTTCGTCTCGTTCCTCAGGTATGATGTGCGATAATCTTTAAGCCAAACCGAAGGGACCCATGTTCAAAACCATCGTTCATAAAGAGCTGCTGGAGAACCTGCTCAGCTACCGGTTCGCGGTGGTGCTGCTGCTGGCCACGGTGACTGTCGCCTCCAGCCTGTTCGTGATGTACCGCGACTACACGCTGCGGCTGGAAAACTACGAGGTGCTGCGGCCGGAAGGCAACCAGCCGGTGGCGATCACTCCGCCCTCGCCGCTGTCGATTTTCGCCCGCGGGCTGGATGAAAACCTCGGCCGCCCGTACGAAATCCAGTTCGGCGGGCAGATCCAGGTCGGGGGCAAGCAGCAGTCGGTCAACCGCCTGTTCCGGCTGTTCGCCACCCCGGACCTGCTGTTCGTGATCCGGGCGATCCTGGCCCTGGCGGCGCTGCTGTTCGCTTTCAGCGCGGTGAGCGGGGAGCGCGAGAATGGCACCCTCAAGCTGATCCTGAGCGGGTCCACCGGCCGGGGAGTGCTGCTGCTGGGCAAGTGGGTCGGGGCTTACCTGAGCCTGGCGGTCCCGTTCCTGCTGATCCTCATCGCCGGGACCCTGGCGGTATCGCTCTCGCCGCTGGTGCAGTTGAACCCGACAGATTGGCTGCGGCTGGGACTGTTCGCGCTGGGGACCCTGGTCTACCTGGCGGCGTTTTTCTCGCTGGGCCTGCTGATCTCGGCTCTGAGCCACCGTTCCTCCTCGGCGCTGGTGCTCTCGCTGTTCGTCTGGGCGCTGCTGGTGTTTGTCGTGCCGAACCTGGGCCACATCCTGGCGCGCCAGTTGGTGGAGGTTCCCAGCCTGCAACGGGTGGAGGTCCAGCGCCAGCAGATCTGGATCAAGCAGATTTTCGATCTGAACAACTCCGACCATCAGCCCGGGCGCGAGGACATGCAGCGGGTGCTGGGGGAGATCAACACCGGCAATGACCGCCTGGCCGAGGATTACCGCAGCCGATTCGACCAGCTGGTGGATGTGACCCGGGGGATCACCCGGCTCTCGCCCGCGGCGGCCTACTCGTTCTACGCCACCGATATCCTGGGGACCGGCCTGGGCGAGGAGCGGCGCTTCAAGCAGGCGGTGTACCGCTACAAGGACCAGGTCTGGGACCAGCCGATCAACTCCGCCGGACAGCTACAGGGGGAGTTCCCGGCCTTCGAGTACGCCCGGACCCCGGTGGCCGAGGTGCTGCGGTCGGAGGGCCTGCTCGATCTGTCGCTGCTGGCGCTCTACGGCCTGATCGCCCTGGCCGGGGCGCAGCTGGCATTCCTGCGTTACGATGTCCGTTGAATTACCTTTCGTGTCCCGGGAGATGAGGAGATGTTCAAGACTATATTCCGTAAGGAAATCCTCGACAATCTGCTCAACCTGCGCTTCCAGGCGGGATTCGCGCTGTGCGTGATCCTGACCCTGGCCGGGGTGGCGATCCTCACCCATGATTATCGCCGGGAGCTGGAGGACTACCACCTGCGGCTCTCGCTGCAGGACAGTTTCCTGGAAAAGTACGCCCACACCAACCGGATCGGCGGGCTGATCACCCCCCAGCAGCCGCCCGAAACTTTTCGCCCGTTCGTGATCGGCCTGTCGCGGGAAAGCGAGGCGGCCACTTTCACCGACAACCCGTTGCAGGAGGTGTTCCCGCCGTTGGACCTGGTGTTCATTGTCACCGTGATCCTCAGCCTGATGGCGGTGATGTTCTCCTACGATGCGATCTCCGGGGAGCGCGAAAGCGGTACCCTCAAGCTGATCGCCGGGTCCTCGGTCCCGCGTTGGATCGTGCTGCTGGCCAAGTGGGCCGGCGGGATGGTCAGCCTGCTGATCCCGTTCCTGTTCGCCGCTCTGGCCGGGGGGCTGTACCTGGCGCTCCAGCCGGACCTGGGCTGGCGCGGCGACACCTGGCTGGCGTTCCTGGTGCTGCTGGGGGCGGCGGCGCTCTATCTGTCGCTGTTCTACCTGCTGGGGCTGCTGGTCAGCGCCCGTTGCCGGTACTCGGTGGTCTCGGTGCTGAGCTCGCTGTTCCTGTGGGTGCTGCTGACCCTGGTGCTGCCCTCGCTCAGTCCCTACCTGGCGGCCCAGTTCCAGCAGGTGCCCTCGGTGAGCCGGGTGGAGAAGGAGGTTTTCCGCCTGACCCAGGTCGAGCGTGATGAGCTGATTCGCCAACTGGAAAAGGAGCCGCTGCGGGAGCTGGAGCAGCGCAACGGCGAGGCTTACGCGCTGTACCAGACCCTGGACCGGGGAGAGCTGCGCCGCCGGGTGGAAACCGATCCGGCGCTGCGGGCGCTGCACGAGCAGGTGGAGGCGATCCGGCAGCGGGCCGTGGAAGAGGCTAACCAGACCCAGAAAGAGAAAGCCGGGAAGCTGCAGGCGGACCTGAACCTCAAGGCCGAACGGCAGGTGCGGCTGGCCCGCAACCTGGCCTGCATCTCCCCTTATGCCGATTTCGTGTACGTGGCGACCGACCTCACCGGCACGGGCCTGCGCAGCCGGGCGCATTTCGAGCAGCTCGCCGGGCAGTTCTACGGGGACACGTGGAAGTACCTGGGCGAACAAAGCGGCCGGGCGCGGGAGGCCGATCCGACTTTCAACGAGAACGCTTTCCTGGATGTCCACGACCGGCCGCGGTTTGTTTTTACCGAGGAGCCGCTGCGGCAGCGCCTGGAGGCGGTGCTGCCATTCCTGGGCGTGCTGCTGGGGTTCAATGTCCTGCTGTTTGCCGGGGGGTTGGTCGCTTTCGCTCGCTACGATGTGCGGTGAACCGCCACCACCAGAGCGTGGCCGAAGTTATCTGCTCCAGATTCTCGCTTGGGCGCCGGGAGGGCGGAACTGGTCGGCCGCGATGGCGCCGGGGTCGAACCGTGCCGAGCGGGGAACGAAAAAGGCCCGGGAGCATTTCCCGGGCCTTTTCGAAGAGGTGATCCCGGGATGCGGGCGAGGGCATAAAAAAAGGTTCATCCGGGAATTCCGGGGTGAGAGCTTCTGCCGGTGGGGGGAGCCGGGAATAGACCCTTCCCGGGCTTCGGGACACAAATTCCCGGCGGTGCAGCTAGCTCTTTGATGGTCATTATTTTTCTTCTTCTGTGACCAGAAGAAGCAAGAGTCTGTGCGGCGCAAAACTCGCCCACCGGCGGTGATCTTCAATTGGCCACTGGTAAGCGCGGTATCGAAACGCTACCCCTGCGGGTGGGCAGCGCTGACGCGCATCTGCCAGTCGGTTCTTGCCTCCACTACAGTTCATCATGGGATGATGCGTGCTGTAACCGCTGCTCCCGAGTGGCTCATACAGTTGCTGCCGCGGAGCGCCCGGAACGGGCGCTGGGGGATGAAAGACAACACAAGGGCCAGGGCATCTTGTTCTTGGGCGGGGGGGGCTTGCGGGCCGCGGCTGGAGGCAAGAGCGAGCGGAGTAGATTTTCCCTATTTCCATCGTGGCTACTGCTACGAAGCGAGAGAGCCCGGCAGGCCATGGCGTTGCAGCGCCAGGGATGGCGCGAAACGCGGCGACCGCCGAAGGAGCGATTTAACTCCCGCAGGCACACCGTAACCAATTAAAGAGCATGTTGTTATTTCAGCTTCGCGGCCTTGGCCCTTAAAGACTCTTGCTACTTCTGGTCACAGAAGTAGAAAAATCCGAAGGATTTACGGGATATAGAACAAGCTGAAGATTTCCCTCCAGCCCTTTTTGGTCACAAAAAGTAACCAGCCGTCAGGCTTCAGAAATTGCCAAGCGATCCGGAGCTTTCGCTCCCCCTGCGCCTCCCCGAAATGTACGGATGAACCATAAAAAAGCCCTCCGGAGGCGGTCCGGAGGGCGGTACAACTGGAGGTTAACCCGAAGGGTTTTGGCAAACAGAGGGCAAAGTCGGACCTGATACGTTCAGCCTACCTTGCCATCGAACCGAGGAAACCCCCGTCATTATGGAGCGGGCGATGGGACTCGAACCCACGACGTCCAGCTTGGGAAGCTGACATTCTACCGCTGAATTACGCCCGCCGGTCTGGCTTGAATCCGTCTGCCGTCGGTCTTGCGGCGGCGGAAGTATCGTAATGATAAGCCTGCGGGCGCAAATTGTCAAGAGATATTGCCGGAGTCCGGCCAAACGCTTGCGGCGCCAGGCGTTCAGAGGCAACGGTCCGGTAAGGGCTCAGCGCCCGGCGAGCATCCCCGGGCCGTCAGCCAGGGGTGCAGCCCGCCCGGCAGCAGCGACAGCCGTTCTCCGGCCCAGAGCGCCAGGAGCACCAGCAGTCCCAGCACCAGCGGGATCAGGATCAGAGTTTTTTTCAGCATCGGGACCTCGGGTTCGGGGATCATTGCCCTGAACTCATCATCGGCAGGAGGAGCGGGCGGCTTTAACGGGCGCCCGGGAGTCGGCCGGATCGGGGGATAGTCGAGGCCGTAACTCCTTGAAAAATTACAAGATTCATCATTCGACTTGCTTTTGGTGGAGCCGAAACATATTATAATTTGTAGTTCCGCACGAGCAAGGGGGGAGCTCCGCTGCCGACCGGGGGAGGCCGAGGATGACCGTGGTGGTGCGAAAGCCGGTGGTGGCCGGGACCTTCTACCCGGTTCACCCCGAGCGGCTGCAGCGGGAGGTCGAGGCTTACCTGAAGCGGGTGACCATCGACCGCTCCGGTGAGCAGATCATCGCCCTGGTGGCCCCCCACGCCGGCTATATCTATTCCGGCCCGATCGCCGCCTGCGCTTATCGCCAGGTGCAAGGCCATCGGTACGACACGGTGGTGGTGATCTCGCCCGCCCACCGGGACCTGTTCGACTACTGCAGCGTATTCGAGGGGCGGGGGTACGAGACCCCGCTGGGGCTGATCGAGATCGATCAGGAGCTGAGCGCCGCCTTGGCCGCCCTGCCGGAAATCCGCCTGGGTCACGAGGGTCATCTGCATACCGGCGAGCACTCGCTGGAGGTGCACCTGCCGTTCATCCAGGTGGTGCAGCCCGGCTGCCGTCTGGTGGCGGTGGTCATGGGCCGGCAGGACCGGGAGAGCAGCCATCGGTTGGGACTGGCCCTGGCGGAGGCGGCCAGCGGACGGCAGGTGCTGATTGTCGCCAGCAGCGACCTGAGCCATTTCCACGCCCAGGAACACGCCCGGAAGCTGGATCGCCACCTGGTCGACAGCATCGAGCGCTTCGACCCGGACGGACTGCTGGAGACCATCCACGAGCACCGGGCCGAGGCTTGCGGCTACGGGCCGATGGCGGCGGCGATGTTCGCCGCCCGCGAGCTCGGGGCCAGCCGGGGCGAGAACCTCTGCTACGGCACCAGCGGCGACACCTCGGGCGACTTCACTCAGGTGGTGGGCTACACGGCGGGGATCTTCTACCGTTAACCGGACTTCCAATCCATGCGCAGGCGAAGCTTCCTGGCCGCCGGCTTGATCGTCCTCACCCGCGCGCGGACCTGCCGCGGGGAAGGGGAACCGGCCGGAATCTCCCGGGTGGTGCTGGCCCATGACCAGGCTTTCGCGCGGGTCGGGGCGGCGCCGGATGAGCGGGTGGCCGGAGAGCTGGTCGAGGCGGCGCTGCGGGCGCTGACCGGGGAGCCCGGGCTGCGGGAGAGCTGGCGCAAGCTGCTGGGAGAGGCCCGGGTGGTGGGGCTCAAGCCCAACTGCCTGGCCCGCTCCGGGGTGGCCAGCTCGCCGGCCTTTGTCGGGGCGGTCTGCCGCCAGATTATCGACTGCTGCCCGGCCGTGGAGCGGGTGATCGTCTGGGAGCGCTCCGACCGCGACCTGCGCCAGGCCGGATTCGAGCCCGGAATCAGCGGCCGGGTGCAGTGCCTGGGCAATGACCGCGGCGGCTACCATCCCGAGCTGATGATCGAGGGCGCGATCGGCAGCCTGGTCTCGCGGACCGTAGTCGAGCGCTGCGACCGCCTAATCAACCTTCCGGTGCTCAAGGACCACGGGATCGTCGGAGTTTCGGCCTGCCTCAAGAACCACTACGGCGCGGTGCACAATCCCAACAAGTACCACCTCGCCGCCGGCGATCCCTATGTCGCCGACCTGAACCGCCTGCCGGCGATCCGCGCCAAAAACGCGCTCAACCTGTGCGAGGCTTTCACCGCCCAGTACGAGGGCGGCCCGCCCTACCAGCCGCAATGGTGCTGGCCGGCGGGGCTGGTGCTGGCCGCGACCGACCCGGTGGCGCTGGACCGGGTGGCCTGGCGGCTGATCGAGGAGCAGCGCGCGGCCCATGGCCTGCCCACCCTGGAGCAGGCCGGCCGGAAACCCTCGTACATCCTCACCGCGGCCGATGCGGCGCACCGGCTGGGGATTGCCGACCCGGAGCGGATCCGCGAGCTGCGGGTCGGGTAGCGCCGCGATTCGCGCGGCAAGCTGGAGGAGCCATGAGCTGTGACCGCCGTCAGTTTCTCTGCCGCGGGTTGGGGCTGGCCGGGGCCGGCCTGGCCGCCCTGTCGGTCCCGGGAGCCGCCCTGGCGCAAGCCCGCGGCGACACCATCCCCCCGCGCGCGGCCGAGTTCTGGGACAGCCTGCCCGCCCGGCGCATCCAGTGCCGGCTCTGCCCCCGGGAGTGCCTGGTCGATGATCTGGAGCGCGGCTACTGCGGGGTGCGGGAGAACCGGGGCGGAAAGTATTTCACCGAGGTCTACGGCGCGGTCTGCACCGCCAACCGCGACCCGATCGAGAAGAAGCCCTTCTTCCACTTCCTGCCCGCCTCCACCGCCTTTTCGATCGCCACCGCCGGGTGCAACATGGACTGCGCCTTCTGCCAGAACTGGGAGATCAGCCAGGTGCGTCCCGAGCAGGTGCCGGCCCGGTTCCTGCCGCCGGAGCGCCTGGCGGAGCTGGCCGCCGGCTCGGGTTGCCGCTCGATCGCCTATACCTACAGCGAGCCGGTGGTGTTCTACGAGTACATGTACGACTGCGCCCGGGCCGGCCGGGAACGGGGGCTGCGCAGCGTGATGGTCTCCAACGGCTACATCCGCGAGGAACCGTTGAGGAAGCTTTGCGGGGTGTTGGATGGGATCAAGATCGACCTCAAGGCGTTCAGCGAGAAGTACTACCAGGAGATCTGCGCCGCGGAGCTGGCCCCGGTGCTGGCCTCCCTGGAGCTGATCCGCGCGGCGGGAGTCTGGCTGGAGCTGGTCTACCTGATGGTGCCGACCCTCAATGACTCGGAAGCCGAGATGGCGGCCCTCTGCGCCTGGGTGGCCGACCGCCTGGGACCGGATGTCCCGCTGCATCTGACCCGCTTTCATCCCCAGTATCGTCTCACCCACCTGCCGGTCACTCCGCTGGAGCGCCTGGAACGCGCGCGACAGATTGCCCTCGAGCATGGTTTGCGCTATGTTTACCTGGGGAATGTCCCCGGTCATGCGGCCGAGTCCACCTGCTGTCCCTCCTGCCGCCGGGTGGTAGTCCGGCGGGTTGGTTTTACGATCCTGGAGAACCATCTCACCCAGGGGAAATGCCCACAATGCGGTGCCCCGATCGCCGGCTGCTGGTCCTGAACGGGCTGTTCAGCGCCCTCTGCCTGATGCTGTCCGCCGCCGCCTCACCCCTTTCCGGAGCGCAAGGCATGGAAACGCGCACTCCCGCTGTGGCCGGGGCGTTCTACCCCGCCGATTCCCTGGAACTGGGCCGCCAGGTGCGCGCCCTGCTGGGCCGCGCCCGGCCCGCGCAGCCCTCGGCCCGGCCGTTGGGGCTGGTCTGTCCCCACGCCGGTTATGTCTTTTCCGGTGGGGTCGCCGCCGCCGGCTACCGTCAACTGGAGGGCCGGCGCTACACGACCGTGATCGTGGTCGCGCCCTCTCACCGGGAGTACTTCACGTTCTGCTCGGTGTACGAGGGCGAGGCCTACTCCACCCCGCTCGGGACTGTCGAGCTGGATCGGGAGCTGGCGGCGGCGCTGGTCGAGGCGGGCGGGGAACTGGTGCGGTTCGGCCGGCGCGGGCATGACAGCGGCGCGCTGGAGATGGGCGAACACTCGCTGGAGGTGCAACTGCCATTCCTGCAGGTGGCGCTGGGGAACTTCCGCCTGGTGCCGGTGGTGATGGGCCATCAGAGCGAAGAGCTTTGCCGGGGGCTGGGCCGGGCGCTGGCCCGGGTGGTGAGCGAGCGGGAGGATGTGCTGCTGGTGGCCAGCAGCGACCTGTCCCATTTCCATGACTATGAGCAGGCCGGCCGGCTGGACCGCCGGTTTGCCGGGCTGGTGGAGGAGCTCGATCCGGAAGGATTGGACCGGGCGCTGGGGTCCGGCGAGGCGGAGGCCTGCGGGAGCGGCCCGGTGCTCGCGGTGATGCTGGCCTGCCGTGAGTTGGGGGCGAACCGGGCGCAACTGCTGGAACTGGCCAATTCCGGAGATGTCACCGGAGATCGCGACCGGGTGGTCGGTTACCTGTCGGCGATGTTCTACCGCCAGGCGCCCGGTGAGCACGGCAACGCCAGTTCGGTCGAGACGATGGCGGATGGGAAGATGGAACTCTCCACCCGCGAGCGGCGTTACCTGCTGGAACTGGCCCGCCGGTCGATCGCCGCGGCGGTCAGGCAAGAGCGCCTGCCCGAGCCGGAAGCGATCACCCCGGCCATGAGCCAGAAACGCGGGGCGTTTGTCACCATCCGGAAGCGGGGCGAGCTGCGCGGCTGCATCGGCTATATCATCGGGATGCAGCCGCTGATGCTGGCCGTCCGCGAGATGGCGGTGGCGGCCGCCCTGCGCGACCCGCGGTTCCGCCCGATCGAGGAGCATGAGCTGGGCGAATTGACCCTGGAAATCTCGGTGCTGACTCCGCTGGCTCCGGTGGCGGAGCTGGAATCGATCCAGGTCGGGCGGGATGGGCTGATGGTCCGGCAGGGCCAGTACCAGGGGCTGCTGCTGCCCCAGGTGGCCGCTGAGTACGGCTGGGACCGGGAGAGCTTCCTGTCGCAGACCTGCCGCAAGGCCGGGCTGCCCCCGGATGCCTGGCGGCGCGGGGGGCTGGAGATCAGCTCCTTCCAGGCCGAGGTCTTTGGCGAGGAAACGCCGGAAGTCCGGAAATAAATCCGGAAGCAGTATCAAGTTATCGAAATTGACAGGGAGAGCCGGTTGTGGTAGATTGAAGGGGATGACGGAGCCGGTCGCCAGGACAAGCTCTTCGCCTGGCAAGGGAATGAATCTTGCGTAGAAAACAATCAGCAGACAGCACCCGCTGAACTCTCACTGGAGGAGGAGCCATGCGCCAACACCGTTTTCTTGCCCTGCTGCTCGCCGGCCTGCTGGTGGCTTCGGTCAGCCTGCTGACCGCCGCGGACAAGCAGAAATCCGCCGAGGGCTATGATGTCAGGCTGAGCGCCGATGCGATCGAGCTGGTGTTCCCGGATGGATCGGTGCTGACCACTCCGCGCGATTTCGACGGCAAGAGCCTGGACCAGCTCACCGCCACCGCGGGCATGGCCAAGGAGTTGCTGGACGAGGCCTACGAGCAGTTGGGGGCGCAACAGCCCTCGACCCTGCCCAAGTCCTATTCCCTGGCGCAGAACACTCCCAACCCGTTCAACCCCTCGACCACGATCAGCTACACGGTCCCCGAGGGGGCCGGCCAGGTCGAGGTCAAGCTGACCGTGTTCAACCTCCGCGGCCAGGAGCTCACCCGGCTGGTCAGCACGAGCCAGGGCCCCGGCAGCTACACGGTCAACTGGAACGGCGATGACAGCGCCGGGCGCCAGCTTTCGAGCGGGGTCTACTTCTACCGGATGCAGGCCGGGGATTATGTCGCCACTCGCAAGATGGTCCTGCTGAAGTAGCGCCGGCCTTCAGTTTTTCTAGAGTCGGCTTTCAGTTTTTCGACAGCGATGGGCGCGGGGGAGCGATTCCCTCCGCGCCTTTTTTTCGGCAAGGGTCGGGACAAAAAAAGGCGGGACCCGCGAGGGGTCCCGCCTTGCTGCTTCCTCAAGGCGCTTCCGGGATCAGGACCGCCAGGGCCGCTCGCGCTGCAGGTCGCCGGCCAGCACTTCCTTGATCAGCGCCGCATCGTCCCGCACCTGCCAGTCGAACATCCCCACGTTGACAAAGTCCGCGCCCATCTTGAACGCCATCGGGAAACCCTCCTTGGGCTCGGTCAGCCCGGCGCCGAGGATCTTGAAAGCGATCCAGGGCTTTTCGACGGTCTTCATGAAGGCGGCGATCTCCTCCGGCTTCTCGCTGAAGTAGTCCACCATGTTCATGGTCTTGAAGTAGAAATCATGGCCGAGGTTGGCCGCCTCGGCCAGCTTGCAGACCTCCAGGTCGTGGCAGCCCATCCCGGCCACCAGCCCGTTCTGCTTGATAAAAGCGATGATTTTGCCCAGCAGCTCGAGCTTGCCGGCCTTGGCGAACGCATCGCCGATGCCGCCCTGGGCATAGGCCGCCACCGCGCCATTGTCGATCGCCAGCTTGATGTTGCTCTCCAGGTCGTTGACCTTGGGGTAGGTCTGGGCGATCCACTGGATCTTGCCGCCGCGCTCCTGGCGGTAGCGGTTGAGCACCCCGACGATATGCTCATCGCAGCGCAGGATCGCGGTGTTGATCCCGTTCTGCTCGGCGTTCTGCAGGGTGTCCATGATCTTTTCGGGCGTGAAGTAGGTGGTCATCAGGGCCGAAACGTAGATCAGGTCGCGGCTGTGGGCGAAGCCCGAGAACAGGTTGCCGCCGCAGATCAGGCGGGAGACCTCCAGCTTGCCCAGCTTGCCCCGCGGCACCCCGCTGACCGGAGTCTGCGCGGCTTTCGCCTCCTGCCCCTGGGCCATCTGCGCCAGCAGGGCCTGGTTTTCCAGGCTCATCCCCGCGGCGGCCGCGCCGAACAGGCTCTTGCCCATGAAACTGCGGCGGTTGATCTTCCTGGCCATCTCATCCCCCTGTGGTCTTGGTTGGACGGGCCGGGCGCCGCGCCGCGGCGTCCGCGTGAGCTTTCCCTGACAGTCATTGACAGTTACTGCTTGGTCGGGATCAGGTTCTCTCCCTCGTGGCAGCGCTGGCAATCCCGAGCGGTGTGGCAGATCGTGCACGACTGGCCATCATCCAGCAGCACCGCCCCGACATGCTCGACCATCCAGCGGTCATCCTTGTGAGTGGCCGGCAGGAGCCGGCCCTCCTCGTGACAGTGCCGGCAGTCGTTCTTGGCGGTCTGCCCATCGTGGCACTCCATGCAGAGCGCCATCCGGGGCAGGTGGGCGGTCCCGCTGGAATCGGAGGCGGTGATCCCCTGGTGGCAGCGCTCGCACTCCAGCCCCAGCGACTGGTGCCGGGCGTGGCTGAACAGCTTGCTGTAGCCGGTGATCGGCTCCAGTTGGCCGGGCTCGAGGGCATCGCAGTTGTACTTGGCGCAGTCCTCCTGGTCATGGCATTCCAGGCAGGCGCTCTTGACGGGCAACAGGTTGTCGGCGCCGGTGGCGCTCTCCTCGACCCCGGGGTGGCAGCTCTCGCAGCCGATCCCCATCTGCTCGTGCTGAGCGTGGGAGGACTGGACCGGCGGCTGCTTCCAGGCCCCGGCCGCCCCGGAGAACAGCAGGGCCAGCAGCGCGAGGCTGAGGATCAGCAGGAGGATCAGGGGCTCGCGGCGATTGTTCCGGGCAGGCGGCATCGTGTTACCCTTGCTTGAGGTACAGGCGACAGGACGTTGGTCGTGGATTCCCGGAAGCGCGGGCGCGCAAGGGCCGCGGGGAGGCGGCCCGGCCCTCGCCGGCAGGGAAACTGGTCAGAAGATAATGCCTGTGACAGGGGCACGCAATCATTCCGCGCTCAAGGCGGAAAGGGTGGTCCGCCGCCCGGGATAGCCGTGCGGAAGAGCCGCCCGCTCGATGATAAAACGTTGTCAAGGACGGAAGGATACGGGCGGGTCCTCCCGGCCGGGCCGGGGCTTCAGTCCAGGAAGCGCTCGATCTCGTAGTCGTGTTCGCGGCGGCGGAGGGTGTGCATGCTGGTGAGCATCTCGCCGATCAGCCCGGTGGAGATGAGCTGGATCCCGCTCAGCATCATGAACACCGCGAACAGCAGCAGCGGCACCCGGCCGCCGATGTTGTGGTAGAGCGCCCAGTACCAGACGAAATAGCAGCCGATCGCGAAGCCGACCAGGCAGAACAGCGAGCCCAGGGCCCCGAAGAAGTGCAGCGGCCGGCGGGTGTAGCGGTTGAGGAAAAGCACGGTGAGCAGGTCCAGGTAGCCCTTGACCAGCCGGCTGGCCCCGAACTTGGAGCGCCCGAAGCGGCGGGCGTGGTGGCGGACCTTGATCTCGGCCACCCGGTAGCCCCGCCAGTGCGCCAGGGCCGGCAGGTAGCGGTGCAGCTCGCCGTAGACCTGCAGCGAGCGGACCACCTGGCCGCGGTAGAGCTTGTAGCCGCAGTTGAAATCATGCAGCCGCAGGCCGCTGGCCAGGCTGGTGACCCAATTGAACAGCTTGCTGGGCAGGCGCTTGGAGAGCGGGTCCTGGCGCTGGTGCTTCCAGCCGGACACCATGTCGCAGCCCTCCCGCTCCAGCTTGTCCAGGAAGGCCGGGATCTCGGCCGGATCATCCTGCAGGTCGGCATCCATCGTGAACACCAGCTCGCCGCGGGTGGCCCGGAAGCCGGCATCCAGCGCCGCCGACTTGCCGAAATTCCTCCGGAAGCGGATCACCCGCGCCCGGGAGTCCGCCTGGTGCAGGCGCTCCAGCTCCTCGAACGAGCCATCCCGGCTGCCGTCATCGATGAACACCACCTCGAAACTGCGGCCCAGCCGCTCGAACTCCTCCACCAGCCGGCGGTAGAGGATGCCCACCGACTCCCGCTCGTTGTAGACCGGGATCACCACCGAGATGCCGACTGTTCCGCCCGGCTGGGGCGGCGCGCTCAGAACCGGTTCTGTCATCAGAGGGTGCTCTTTTCGATGTTGATCCGTTGCAGGATGCCGACCGCCGCATAGCAGGTGATCAGGAACGAGCCGCCGTAGCTGAACAGCGGCAGGGGCAGCCCGGTGCAGGGCATCAGCCCGACGGTCATCCCGACATTGATGATCAGGTGGGAAAACAGCAATGTCGCCACGCCGAACGCCACCAGGCTGCCATAGGGCGTGCCGGCGGTGCGCGCCAGCTCGACCATCCGGTGCAGCAGCAGGATGAACAGCACCAGGGCGATGGTCACCCCGATGAAGCCGAACTCCTCGCCCACCAGCGGGAAGATGAAATCCGTATGCTGGGCCGGCAGGAACGCCAGGTTCTTCTGGGTGCCCTGCAGGAAACCCTTGCCGAACAGCCCGCCGGAGCCGATCGCCACCTTGCTCTGAATGATCTGCCAGCCGGTGCCCTGGGGGTCGGTCTCCGGGCGGAAGAAGATCAGGATGCGGCTTTGCTGGTAGGGCTTGAGGCTGTTCCAGAGCGGGGAGGTGAGGATCCCGGTCAGCAGGTTGGCTCCCATGAACAGGATCGCGTCCATCAGGTAGACCCGCTTGTAGAAGATCACCGCGCAGAAGAAGAGGAAGAACAGCCCCCAGAGCGGCAGCCGCAGCTCGCCCAGCAGGCTCACCAGCGCCAGGAAAAAGCTGATCGCCGGGCTGAGGATCATGAACATGTAGATCAGCGGCAATCCCGACCAGAACAGCATCCCGACCAGGATGCAGAAAAAGACGATCGCGGTGCCCAGGTCGGGCTGAACCAGCACCAGCGCCGCCGGGAAGCCGGCCAGGAACAGCGGCACCAGCAGGCCCTTGAGGTTGTCGATCCGCTTCTTGCGGTTGGCCAGGTGGCTGGCCAGCGCCAGGATCACCGCCATCTTGGCCATCTCCGCCGGTTGGATGTGCATGCCGGTGCCGCCAATGGCGATCCAGCTCTCCACCCCCCTGCCGGTCAGCGGCAGGAACGCCAGGGTGAGGATCACCAGGGCGTAGATCGCGTAGGAGAGCATCTCCATGGTGCGGCTGGTGATCGCGCTGGCGACCAGCATGGAAATCGTCGCCATGGCCATCCACATCAACTGCTTCTGGTGGTAGATCGTCCCGCTGGTGCGCACGGTCTGGATGTTGTCGGCGCTATAGATCATCATCAGCCCGAAAGAGGTCAGGGCGAGGACGAAGGCGAGCATGATCCAGTCGAACCGCTTGAACCACATTGGTATGCTACTCCTGGGGCTGGCGAGGCGCGGGCTCGGCGTTCAGCGCCACCGGCTCGGGGGGGGCCGCCGGGGCCTCGTAATTGTCAATATAAGCTTGTACCAGGATTCGCGCCAACGGCGCCATCGAGGAACCGTGCAGGGTGTGCTCGCCGACGATCGTGACCACGAGCTCGGGAGCATGGGCCGGGTAGAAGCCGCAGAACAGGCCGTGATCATCGCCGTGGGGGTTCTGGGAAGTGCCGGTCTTGCCGGCCAGCTTGAACCCATGCCCCCAGAGCTGGCTGGCCCGGGCGGTCCCGCTCGGGCCATTGACCACCGCGGTCAGCGGCTCGCGCAGCATCTCGACGTTCTCGGGCTTGAAAACGGTGTTGGGCAACTCGTAGCGCTGGGCATCGCCCATCAGCAGGTGCGGCCGGTGCCGTTGCCCGCCGCTGGCCAGGAACGAGTAGAGCACCGCCAGTTGAAGCGGAGACAGCGAGATCTCTCCCTGGCCGATCGACAGGTTCAGCACATTGCCCGGACCCCAGCCCCCGCGGCCGTAGCTGCGGTTGTACCAGGCCTCGTCCGGGATCACCCCCGGCTGCTCGTCCGGCAGGTCGATCCCGGTGCGGTCGAAGAAACCGCTTTCCTTGCCGAACTGGCAGAACTTGTCCAGGCCGATCCTGATCCCCATCTGGTAGAAGAAGGTGTCGCAGGACTGCTCGATCGCCTCGGGCAGGCCGACCGAGCCGTGCCCGCCCGGACGCCAGCAACGGAAGAACCTGCGTCCGAACTGCAGGCCGCCGCGGCAACCCACTTCCATCCCCGCGCCATGGGGCGGGTGGACGAAGCCCAGCTCGGCGCCGACCAGGGCGGTGAACGGCTTGAAGGTCGAGCCGGGAGGATAGACTCCCTGGATCGCCCGGTTGAGGAACGGCTTGTTGGGATGGAACAGCAGTTCGCGCCATTGCGCCCCGGTCACCCCCGAGGTGAGCCGGTTGGGATCGTACACCGGCTTGCTGACCATCGCCAGCACCTCGCCGGTGTAGGGCTGGAGCACCACCAGCGCTCCGCGCTCGATGTCTTTCATCGCCTCGCACGCGGCCTGCTGCAACCGGATGTCGATGGTCAGTTGCAGGTCCTGACCCCGCTGGGGCGGAATCGGCGGGCGGTCACGGAACGGCCCCAGCTCTCTTCCCCGGGCATCCACCTCGATGAACTTGACTCCGCGCCGGCCCTGGAGCTGCTGCTCGTACTGGGCCTCGATCCCGCTGCGGCCGACCAGGGCGCCCATGGTGTAGCCCAGGTAGCGCTCGCTGTTCAGCTCGTTCTCGGTGATCTCGCCCACGTAGCCCAGGACATGGGCCAGCATCTCGCCGTAGACATAGCTGCGCTTCATGTCCGAGCGGATGAAGATCCCGGGGAACTCGCTGCGGTGTTCCTCCACCACGGCCAGGGTCGTGTCGTTCACGCTGGTGGCCACCTGCAGGGGCTGCTGGCGGCGATAGCGGAACTTTTCCAGCAGTTCCCGCTGCTGCAGGGTGTCCAGGCCGATCACCGGCGCGATCCGCTCCAGGGCCAGCCGCATCGAGTCCAGCGGCTGGGGGTAGAACTCGATCGAGTAGGCCGGAACATTTTCGGCCAGCACCTGCCCGTTGCGGTCGGTGAGCAGTCCCCGGGGCGGGGGCTGCTCGACCCGCTTCAGCCGGTTTTCCTCGGAGTGCAGGGTATATTCGCTGGTGTGCAGGACCTGGTAACGGAAGTACGCCGTCAGCAGGAGCAGGACCGGCATCGTCAGGAAGATTTTGGCCAGCCTGGCCCGGGTCAGCCGGTCCGAGGCGCTTTCATCCTGAAAGCTGCGGTAGCCCATCTTTGTTTCACCGGCTTTCGCTGGTTCGGGTGAGGTGGTTGGCGTTCAGCTCCAGCGACGGGCGCGCGACCGGTAGCTCAGGACCAGGTGCAGCCCGACCCCCATCAGCGCGGTATAGAGCGCGGATGGGGCGGAGATGAAGATGATCTGGTGCCAGAAGCCGCCCGGACCGCGGAACAGGTAGATCCCGTAGAACAGCAGGTCGTGCAGCAGCTTGGTGGCGAAGATGATCGCCAGCTGCACCAGATAATTGTTGCTGTAAAAGCTGCTGCGGGTCTGGCCGATGGCGAAGCCGAGCAGGGTCTTGATCAGCGCGTGCAGCCCGAAATAGGTGTAGCTGAATGAATCCTGCACGATCCCGGTCAGAAAGCCGCTCAGCGAACCGGCGATCCCTCCCCAGCGCAGCCCGGCGAACACCACCAGCACCAGGAACAGGTCCGGGTAGAGTTCGCCGGCCGAAAGGTACTGGTAGAACACCAGGTGGGTGAAAAACAGCACCAGCAGGAGCAGCACGAAACGAAAAGTGGGCATCACTGTTCTTCCCAGGCCTGGTTGAGCGAGTCCGAAACCTGATAAAGCTGGCCCGATCCCGGAGCGATAAACGCGGAATCGGCCAGCACGAACACTTCCGAAATGCGGTCCAGCTCGGCGGCCGGCTTGAGCAGGGCATGCTGCTTGATCCCCAACTCCTCTTCCTTCTCCAGCGAGACCACGGTCCCGACCGGGATGCCGTTGGGGAAGATGCCGCCCATGCCCGTGCTGACGATCAGGTCGCCGGGCTTGATCTCGGTGCGCAGGGGGATGTTGTAGAGGTAGAGCTGGTTGCCCGGGCCGGCGCCGGCGATCGCCCGTTCCTCTTTGTCGGCGGGCTTGGTGCTGACCCGGAAGTCCGGATGGGTGAACAACTGCACCACCGAACGCGTGGGATCGCACTCGACGGTTTTGCCCACCAGCCCTTCCGGCACCAGCACCGGCTGGTTCGGCTTGAGCCCGTGGTTGGTCCCCTTGTCGATGATGAAAACATGGGCCTGCTCGCCGAGGCCGCCGCTCACCACCCGGCAGGCGATGAAGTGCACCGGGGAGCGCTGGACGAAGTCGAGCAGCTTCTCCAGCCGCCGGTTCTGCTTCTCCAGTTCCTCGAGGCGATAAATCTCCAGGCTCAGCAGGAAATTGTTGCGGCGCAGCGCCTCGTTCTCCTGCTTCAGGCTGAGCAGAAAATCACCCTGGGAGACCGCGCTCTGGAACGGGGTGAGGACCGAGCGGTTGATTCTGCGCGCGAGCTGGAAGCGCTGCCGGCTGGAGAGCGAAAGCGCCGCCAGGGACAGCAGGACCAGCAGCAGGAACAGGAGGCTTTTCTTGTGCTCCCAGAGAAAGAGGAAAAACTTGGACATGGAGCCTGCAGTCTGGTTCGGTGACCCGGAACGGGGCAGGAGGGAGAGGCCGGCGCACGCCGCCGCGGCTGGCGCCCCGGTCCTGCCCGGGAAGCGACTCAAGCCGAGGGGTGCCGGATAGCTCGGCCGTTTGGCCGGTCCGGCACCCCCGTTGTCACATGGAATACTACTTGCTCTGGGTCAGAACGTTCCAGTACCGCTTGGGATCGTCCAGGATTCGTCCCGTGCCGCGGACCACGCAGGTCAACGGCTCCTCGTCGATGTTGATCGGCAGGTTGGTTTCCTCGCGCAGCAACTGGTCGAGCCCGCGCAGCAGGGAGCCGCCGCCGGTCATCACGATCCCGCGGTCGACAATGTCGCTGGCCAGCTCGGGCGGGGTCTGCTCCAGGGCCTGGCGCACGGCCTCGACAATCGCCATCACCGGCTCCTGCAGCGACTCGCGCACCTCGCTGGAATGGATCTTGACGGTCTTGGGGATGCCGGAGACAATGTCCCGCCCCTTGACTTCCATCTCCCGCTCCTCGCCCAGCGGGTAGGCGCAGCCGATGTTGATCTTGATCTGCTCGGCGGTCTGCTCGCCGATCAGGAGGTTGTAGTTTTTCTTGAGGAACTGGACGATCGCCTCGTCGAGCTCATCGCCGCCGACGCGGATCGAGACATTGCTGACGATGCCGGACAGGGCGATCACCGCGATCTCGGTGGTCCCGCCGCCGATGTCGATAATCATGTTGCCGCTGGGGGTCTCCACCGGCAGCCCGACCCCGATCGCCGCGGCCATCGGCTCGGCCACCAGGTAGACCTCCTTGGCCCCGGCCGACTCGGCCGAGTCACGCACCGCGCGGCGCTCCACCTCGGTGATCCCGCTCGGCACGCAGATGATCACCCGCGGCTTGACCGGCAGGAAGCGGCTCTTGAGCACCGTCTTGATGAAGTAGCGCAGCATTTCCTCGGTGACCTCGAAATCGGCGATCACCCCATCCTTGAGCGGCCGGATGGCGGTGATGTTGGCCGGGGTGCGCCCCAGCATCGCCTTGGCCTCCAGGCCCACCGCCTTGACCTTCCCGGTCTGCCGGTCGATCGCCACCACGGATGGCTCATTGAGCACGATGCCCTTGCCGCGGATGTAAACCAGGGTGTTCGCTGTCCCCAGGTCGATAGCGATCTCATTGGTCCAGAAGGACCCGCTCTGGGAGTTGATAGTTCCTCCTTTTTCGCTGACTTGCAGCTCCGTAGCGGACCTGCGCCTCCGGATAGCCTTCGTGGAGGCCACGGCCGCAGCCAAAACGATGATCACCAGGAATGTAAGATAAGCCGCGCTGATGGCTCAATCATCCTTGTCCGGGGTGGTCGCACTCGGGACGCCGCGCAGTGCGGTCTACTGCCAACTCCTCACCGCGTGCGGCGATCCGGCCGAAAATGACCGGGAATGCGTGGTCAGCCGCTTTCCGTCTCAAACACCGCATATGTCTATGGAAGATATTGATATAAGTTATTAGCGAGGCTGGCCGAATGCAAGATATTTTTGTGAACGTTCGGACATTCTCCCAGCTTCCCGGGTTAGCCCTCGAACTCCACCGGGAAGAGCGACTGTTCGCCGTTCTCCTCGGCGTGACCGTCCGGACCGGGGCTTTGCGCGGCCGCGGCGCCGGCGCGGAGGGCGTCTGCTCCAGGTCCGGCCCGGCCAGCACCCGACCCTTGAAGAACTCGCGCTCCATCAGCCGGATGTAGCTGGTCCAGTCCCCGCCGGACTCCTCCTCGTTTTCCATCACCCGCATCACCCCGGTGATCTTGGCATCCAGGTCATCGGCGAAATGCACCACCAGGGCCTCCAGGGTGCGGGGCACCACCGGGCTGCCGAACTCCAGCGCCCCGTGATGGCTGAGGATGATGTGCTTGAGCTGCCAGCCCAGCTCCTCGGGAAAGCCCTCGATCCGGGCGATCCAGCGGTCGAGCTGCTCCACCGCCAGCACCAGGTGCCCGAGCAGGCGGCCCTGGGTCGAGCTTTCGAAGAAGCTCTGCCAGCGGTACTCCTCGATCTTGCCGATGTCGTGCAGCAGCGCTCCGGCGCTGACCAGGTCCGGCTCGATCCGCGGGTAGCGGGCGGCGACCGCCAGGGCGTGGTGGTGGACGTTCAGGGTGTGCTCGAGCAGACCGCCGAGCCAGGGCTGGTGCCAGCGCTTGGCGGCCGGGGCCTTGGAAAACTTCCCGCGGAAGTCCGGGTCGGAGAACGCCAGCTCCAGCAGCAGCCGCAGGTGGGGCTCGCCGATTTCCGCGATGATCCGGTCCAGCTCGGCCAGCATCTGCTCGACATCCCGGCTGGTGGAGGGCAGCAGCTTTTCCGGCTCGTAGCTGCCGGGGCGGGGGATGCCGAGCGCGCGCACATTGAGCTGCCCCTTGCCCTCGTACTCCTCCAGCAGCCCCTGCACCCGCAGCACCTCGCCCTGCGGCAGCTTGGCCATCCGGTCATCGAAGCCATCCCACATCACCCCGGGCAACCGGCCGCTGGAATCGCCGAACTCGAGCTTGAGAAAGGGTTTCTGCTGCCGGGTCTGCTTGACTTGCAGCCCGGTGAGCATGCAGACCGTGTCCACCGCCTCGCCGACCTGGTACTCCCGCAGAAGCTTGTTCATGGCTGCTCTCTTTCGGGGGTGGGATGTTCTTCCAGCAGTTGCAGCAGCCGCTGCATGTCCGGAGGCAGGGGGCTCTCGAACTCCAGCCGCTGTCCCCCGCGGGGGTGGTCGAAAGCCAGCCGGGCCGCATGCAGGGCCTGGCGGTCGATCGCTTCCAGCAGGGCCCGGGCCCTGCCCGGGGCCAGGCCGGAGAAGCCGCGCTGGAGCACGATCCGGCCGCCATAGAGCGGGTCGCCCAGCACCGGGTGGCCGCGAGCGGCGAAATGGACCCGGATCTGGTGGGTGCGCCCGGTCTCCAGCCGCGCCTCGACCAGCTCGGCCGGGGACAGGCTGCGCAGCACCCGGTAACGGGTGCGGGCCGGACGGCCGCCGCTTTCCACCACCGCCATTTTCTTGCGGTTGGCGGGCGAGCGGCCGATCATCCCCTCGATCACCCCCTCGGGGCTCGGCCAGCGCCCGAGGGTCAGGGCCAGGTAGACCCGCTGCGCCCGGCGCTCCCTGATCTGCCGCGCCAGGTGCTCGTGGGCCTCGAAAGTCTTGGCCACCACCATCAGCCCGCTGGTGTCGCGGTCCAGGCGGTGAACGATCCCCGGGCGCAGGGCCTCGAGCCGGGGGTCGGGCGTGCGGTTGAGGTGGGCCAGCAGGGCATTGACCAGCGTGCCGCGGGCATGGCCGGGAGCGGGGTGCACCACCATCCCGGCCGGCTTGTCGATCACCAGCAGCTCCTCATCCTCGTACACCACCAGCAGCGGGATCGCTTCCGCCTCGGCGGTCGCCCCGCGGGGGGAGCGCTCGGGAAGCGGGCACTCGAAGCGCTGGCCGGCGTGCACCGGGGTCGAAACTTTCAGCTTGCGGACCCCCTCGGCCCGCACCCTGCCGTCATGGATCAGCGCCGCGGCCCGGGAACGGGAGATCTCCAGGGCCCGGGCGATCACCACATCCGCCCGCCCGCCCTCATCCTGCGGCGCGGCTTCGAAACTGACTGTTTCCTGGTCTGCCAAGTGGTGTAAGCTCCGGGATGGAAGGATCGCTGGAGCAGCAGCGGCGGCCCGGGCGGGAAAGGCCGGAAGACCGTGCGCCGCGGGCTCCTGTTTTTTCCAATTTAACAGCAAGCGCACGGCGGCGAAAGGGCCAAACATGACAAGGCCACGACCGCCCGCCGGGCAACCGTGGTCCAGAGCGTGTGATTCACTGCGAAGCATGGCGCCTGGGCAGTGGCCGCTGAAAAGAGGCAACACACCCCGTCGGCTGTCGTCGGGAGCAGGGACGTCAGCCAGTGGATAGCGCCTGCCGGTGTAGCGGCGGGTTTAAAACCCGCCACTACCAAGAGCTTGATTACTATTTGCATCATTGACCGGGGCGAAGCGGGAACGATCCCCCTTAGCAAAGGGGGACACCGGGGGTGGTGTATTTTCCTGATTCCCGAGCCGGTCGCTCTGAGTTCATCACCCGCTCAAAGCCGTAGTTGCGGCTCGGAACAGCGCCCGCTGCCGCCGGCCGAGCTCTCACTCGATGGCGGAGGCCTGTTCCTTGCCCTTCTCCCCCTGGAACAGGCGGATCGCCAGCAGCACCGCCCCGGCGGTCACCGCGATGTCCGCGACATTGAACACCGGCCAGGTCAGCTCCCGCCAGCCGAGCTCGATGAAGTCGACCACCTTGCCATGGAGCACCCGGTCGTAGAGGTTGCCCAGGGCGCCCCCGGCGATCAGGGCCATCGCGGTCAGGCCGATGACATTCTCCTGGACGGACATGAAAAAATAGCCCACCAGCAGCACCACCACCGCCGCGGTCAGCACGATCAGCACCCAGCCGCTGGTCAGCCCGGTCCGGATGCCGAAGGCGATCCCCTCGTTGAAGATGAAGCGCAGGCGCGCCAAGTTCTCGATCAGGGTGACCGTCTCCCCGTAAGGGACCATCATCCGCTGGACGAGGAGCTTGGTCAGGAAGTCGGCGGCGAAAACCGCCGGGACCACGCCGAAGAACAGCCGCAGACGGAACGGCAGTCCCGGGCCGATGGAGATGTCGTGGTCAGCGCCCATTTTCCTCCTTGGACTTGCACTCGATGCAGAGCCTGGCGTGGGGGACAGCCTCGAGGCGGGCCGTGTCGATCGGCTGGCCGCAACTATGGCAGTTGCCGAAGTTCGGGTCCGTATACAGCCGGCGCAACGCCTCATCGATGTGGTAGAGCAGGCGGCCTTCCTTGCTGAACTGCTGGTAATCCCGCTCCTGCCGGTCGACATCGGTCGCCAGGTCGGCCATGTGGAAGCGATAGGCGGAGATGTCCCCGGTCCGGTCCTTGATGCTGCTGTTGTAGACTTCGCTGAAACGGCCCATCTCCTTGAGGAGCCGTTTGCGCTCCTCGATCAATCGCTGTTCGTAGTGTTTTTTATCCTTGTCGTCCATCAGCGTTCCCTTTTGCTGACTGTTCCCGTACTATCCGGCCCCAAGTTCCAGCGCCGCTTACCGCCCGCGCCGGCTGATGCCGATGGTGGCAGGCTCCCCGTTGAGATCCCACTGGCTGACCAGCACTGCATCGCCAGGCAGCTCGGAGGTGAGTTCGAGACTCAAGGTCTCTTTGCTGATATAGTTACCGAAATGCTGCATCGCCAGTTCCACTTTTGGAGTGGACTGCACCCCGACCGCGATCCGGTCCACCACCTCCAGTCCGGCGCATTTGCGCATATTCTGGATTTTGTTGACCAGCTCCCGCGCCAAACCCTCCTCGATCAGGGCCGGTCAAGGGCAGTCGACAGCACTACACCAAGCCGTTATCGGTCTCGACCACGAAGCCTTCGCGGTCCACGGCGCAGTTCCACATCCTCCAGCGCAGCTTGACCCGGTCGCCATCGAGCCTCAGCTCCGCACGCCGGATTCTCGCGGAAGGCGCGGATCTGTTCCTGACTCAAGGATTCGAGCCGGCGGGCGATTTCTTTGACCCGCGCCCGAATTTCTGCCCGCGACTTTGAAGTCCGGTCTGACACTCAGGGTGACATAGTCCTAGGCGTCATCGACCGGCTCGATCCGTTTGACATTGATCTCCTCGCCGATAATCTGAGCAGATCGAATCCAGGTCGCGGCGCCCATGTCATGCGGGACCGAGACCAGCATACCGGCCCAGCGGCTGGCGGACCTTGATCTTCGAACGGTTGCGCGCGGCGCGCCCCAGCACCACCAGATTGATCGCATCTTCCATCTGCGCTCCAGCGCGGGTCGATCAGCTGCTCATCCGCCTCGGGGAACCGGTCAGATGCACGCTTTCCGGTCGTCCGCGTTCTGAGCCGGCCACCAGGTTACGGTAGAGCTCCTCGGCCTGAAGGGCGCGAAGGGGGCGATCAGCTGGGCGGTCCGGCGCAGCACCTCCCAGAGGGTGGCGAAGGCATGGCGCTTGTCGATCGGGTCGCCGCACTGCCAGAAGCGGCGGCGGTTGCGCCGCACGTACCAGTTGCTCACCTCGTCGATCACGAACGCCTGCAGCCGGCGGGTGATCCGGGTCAGCTCGTAGCCCTGAAAGTCCTGGCGCACCTCCCGGACGAGCGAGTTGAGCCGGCTGATGATCCAACGGTCCAGCTCATCGGGGCTGGCTTCGGCCGGGCGGTCGGCGTAAGGGTGATACCGGTCGATATTGGCGTAGAGCGCAAAGAACGAGTAGACATTGCGCAGGGTGTCGAAGAACTTGCGCACCACCTCGCTGATGCCGTTCTCATCGAAGCGCTTGGGCAGCCAGGGCTGGCTGACACTGAGCAGGTACCAGCGCAACGGGTCGGCGCCGTGGCTGTCGAACACCGCCCAGGGATTGACCGCATTGCCCACCGACTTGCTCATCTTCTGGCCGTTCTTGTCCAGGATCAGGTCATTGACCATCACGTTACGGTAGGGCGCCTGCCCTTTAGCAGCGTGCCGATCGCCAGCAGGCTGTAGAACCAGCCGCGGGTCTGGTCGATCCCCTCGCAGATGAAGTCGGCGGGGAAGTCGCGCTCGAACTCCTCGCGGTTCTCGAACGGGTAGTGGAACTGGGCGTAGGGCATGCTGCCCGAGTCGAACCAGCAGTCGATCACCTCCGGCGGACCCGCTTCATCCGGCCGCCGCATTTGTCGCAGCGCAGGGTGACCTCATGCGTCCACATAGGGCTTGTGCAGGTCGATTCCGCCGGGACATTCTCGCCCAGCTCGACAAGCTCGGCCACGCTGCCCACGACATGACGGTGGTCGCAGCCTGCGCAGACCCAGATCGGCAGGGGAGTGCCCCAGTAGCGGTCGCGGCTCAGGGCCCAGTCGACATTGTTCTCCAGCCATTCGGCGAACCGGCCCTTGCCCACCTCCGGCGGGTACCAGTCTGACCGAGGCGTTGTTCTGCAGCAACTGGTCGCGCAGGCTGCTGGTGTTGATATACCAGGACTTGCGGGCGTAATAGAGCAGCGGGGTCTTGCAGCGCCAGCAGAACGGGTAGTTGTGCAGGTAGCCGGCGGCCCGGAACAGCAGCTTGCGCCGGTCCAGGTCGCCGATGATCTCCTGGTCGACATCCTTGACGAAGCGGCCCTGCCAGGGGGTGACCTCCGCGGTGAACCAGCCCGCTCGTCCACCGGCTGCAAGAGCGGCAGCCCATAGCGGCGCGACAGCTCGTAGTCGTCCGCGCCGAACGCCGGGGCGATGTGCACGATCCCGGTGCCATCCTCCAGGCTGACAAAGTCGCCCAGGGTGACATAGAAGGCATCCGCGCCCTCGGGCACCCGGGCGTAGTCGAACAGCCGACCGTAGCGGCGGCCCTCCAGCTCGCGGCCGGGGAAAACCTCCAGCACCTCGTACTCGATCTTCGCGCCGAAGACCTGCTCGAGCAGGGCCTGGGCCAGGATCAGGCGCTGGTCGCCCACCCGGACCTTGACATAGTCGAAATCCCGGCCGACCGCCAGGGCGACATTGGAGATCAGGGTCCAGGGGGTGGTGGTCCAGACCAGGAAGAAGGTGTCCGGCTCATCGGCGAGCGGCACCTTGACGAAGACGCTGGGGTCCTCGACCTCGCGATAGCCCAGCGAGACCTCGTGGCTGGAAAGTCCGGTGCCGCAGCGCGGGCAGTAGGGGACGATCTTGTGGCCGTGGTAGAGCAGGTTCTTTTCCCAGAACTGCTTGAGGATCCACCACACCGTCTCGATGTAGTCGCGGTCGAAGGTGACATAGGGGCGCTGGTAGTCGAGCCAGTAGCCCATGCGCTGGGTGAGTTGATCCCACTCCTTGACGTACTTGAAGACACTCTCGCGGCAGAGCCGGTTGAACCGCTCCACCCCGAATTCCTCGATCTGCTTCTTGCCGTTGATCCCGAGCTGCTTCTCGACCTCGATCTCCACCGGCAGCCCGTGGGTGTCCCAGCCCGCTTTGCGCGGAACATGGTATCCGAGCATGGTGTAGTATCGGCAGACCAGGTCTTTGATGGTCCGGCTGATCACATGGTGGATCCCCGGCCGGCCATTGGCGGTGGGCGGTCCCTCGTAGAACACGAAACGGCGCTGGTCCCGGCTTTGCTCGAGGCTCTTTTCGAAGATGCGGTGCTCTTCCCAGAAGGAAAGGATTTCCTTTTCGAGGTCCGGCAGGCTGAATTCTTTTTGATATTCTTTGAACATAAGTCCCCGGGAACGGGTATAAGCTTGACTGTAAGGGTTCGGCGACTAAATCTTCAGGCTGTTGATACCCCGCGGTTAAGCCGCGGTTGCGGTCCGCCGGTTCGCCATCGTGGCGGGGAAGGACGGCAGGACGCATTCAAGCGGTATTGATTGAAGACATTTAATATATCCATACCGATCAGCTGGATCAAGTAAAAACAGTATGCGATGCTCGATTGGCCCGATCCCGCCGGATGGCGCGGATTGCTTGAAGACCGCTCCGGGTGGTGTTATCTTGGTGCCGGCCGTGCGGGCGGCAGCGGCAGAAGGTGCGGGATGGGACAGTGGGCTGCGGGGGAATTCGAACAGGACTATTGCCCGACTACCATCGTCAGGGTCGTTTCCCTGGACGGTCTGCCATCAGAATATCGTAAGCCGAGCATCCCGTACCGTACCGATGGTGAGAGCTACCGCTGGTTGTGGAGAGTGTTTTCCCGTCTAACTCTGCTTCAGGGAAAAGGAGTGCGTAAGATGGCCCGCTACCTGACACTGATCGTCCTCTCACTGCTGCTTCTGGGCGCCATCCCCCCGCTGGTGGCCCAGGAGGCCTCGAAGCCCGCCGTCAGCGAGCAACTCCGCGGCCGGCTGGACGATGCCAAGTCGATGCTCCTGAAGGCGGAGTACACCGCCGCCATCGCGGTACTCGAGGAGGTACTGGCCAGGCAGCCCGGGCTGGGTGAAGCTGAGTACCTGCTCGGGGTGGCGATCGTGGCGGATGACCGCAGCAAGGATGGCCGGGAGAAAGCCGCGGGGCACTTCCTGGCCGGCGCGCGCGGGGGCTATTCCATCCCGTTCGGCCAGTGGCCCGGCTACAAGGTGAGCGTCGTGGCTTACTGCGATGCCAACTGGAAGCCCGCCAAGAAGCTGATGGATGGCAAGGACCCGCAGGACAACCCGACCATCGAAAACCTCCTGAAGAACATTGTCGCGGTCAACCACAAGGAACACGATGCCAGCGAGCATCTGGGGCGGTTATATGTCGGCAGCGGCCAGAACCGCAAGGCGCTGGACCTGTTCCAGACCCTGCTCGAGTCCTCCCCGGACCAGAGCGAGTCGATCTACAACCTGGGCCTGAGCTTCTTCGACATCTACAATCGGCAGATCGCCGAGGCGGTGCTGGCCGACCTCTCCAGCCAGGGGCCGGAGAAGATGACCGCCCTGATGAAGCTGCTGATGGCCCGCGCCTTCTTCGTGCTCGAAGAGGACCGCATCGGCAATGTCTACTACTTCCAGTGCCTGGATGACCTGAACGATATCGCCGCCCGCGAGATGTACCGGGATGTGCTCGACATCATCCTGCCGGGCGAGAAGACCGAGTTCGCCCAGTCCCGCACCATCGAACAGAAAAAGATCTTCTTCCGCAAGTTCTGGAAGAGCCGCGACCCTTCGCCCACCACCGAGTTCAACGAGCGCCTGGTGGAGCATTACCGCCGGATGAACTACGCCAAGCAGCACTATGTCCTGAAGCAGACCAAGGGCTACGATGACCGCGGCATCATCTATATCAAGCATGGCGAGCCGGACGACCGGGTCACGCTGATGAGCAACTTCGGTGTCCGGGCGAACGAGAGCTGGCTGTACCGCCGCAAGCCCCAGAACTTCATCTACCATTTCGTGGAAAAGACCAACGCCTACTTCATCGTGCCCAACCTGTCGGATGCGATCATCGGCTCGCCGCTGCAGACCTCGCTGGAGCAGCTCGACAGCCCGGACGAACCTGAAAACCCGACTGTCGCGCTTTTCCCGGAACTCAGCCGCAACTTCAAGGAGCTGCTGATGAACCGGGCCGAAATCGACCCGCTCTATTTCCGGATGGCCACCGTGCTGGGCGACGCCCGCGACCCCACTGCCCTGACCTCCGAACTGGAAAGCCAGTTCGCCATGGATGAGTCCAGGATCATGGAGCCGGGACTGACCACCGGCATGGCCACCGAGACCTATGTCCCGGACATGGGCTCGGAACCGATGGACTACTACTACTATACCGCCGATTTCATGGCGATGAACGCCAACAGCAACGTCAACATCTTCTACGGCATGCCGGTCGAGCAGACTCGAGTTCAAGCGTGACATCATCGGCGTGCGGGTCAACTACGAGAACACCTTCGCCGTCTTCGACCAGAACTGGAACGAGGTCAAGCGGGTCTACAACCGCCGCAGCTACCAGCTCAGCCAGGAGCCCGACCGCAACAACAAGGGCCTGCTGCTGGTCGACAAGCAGAACATCAACCTGCCGCCGGGCCAGTATCACTACTCGGTGAGCGTGCGCGACCTGGGCTCGAACCACCTGGGCATCTACAAGGGCGACCTGGATGTCTCGCACTACCAGGTGAACGACTTCAATGTCAGCCAGGTCGTGATCGCCTCCAATGTCTCGCCGCTGGGCGAGCAGAAGCCGGGCAAGTTCACCCGCGGCCAGTTCAACGTGATGCCGCTGCCCTCGCGCACGTTCCGCCGCGACCAGCCGGTGTTCGTCTACTACGAGGTCTATTTCCTGACCAAGGACAGCGAGAACAAGAAGCGCTACAAGGTGGACTTCACGATCGAGGCGGACCGGCTCGACCGCAACCTGGCCTCCAAGATTTTCGCCTCCTTCGGCAAGCTGGTCAGCAAGAGCGAGGACAAGGGCAAGATCACCCTGACCTTCGACAAGGAAGGCGATGCCGAGACGATCGCCCAGGCCGAGTACATCTCGATCGACATCAAGGACTCTCCGGCGGGGCACTACAACCTCAAGATCGATGTGACCGACATGGTCTCCGGCCGGACCCTCACCCGCAACAACGAGTTTTCGATCGTCCAGCCCGGCAAGTAGCGGTCGGACGGCGGTTCCCTGAAAGCGAAAAGCCCGGGATGGAAGTTCCATCCCGGGCTTTTCTGTATTTGCGGCTGTCGGCGCAGGCTCAGGAGAGGGTCTTCAGCCCTTCCTCGATCCGGTCCAGGGCCTTGCGGAGCAGCTCCATGCTGGTGGCGTAGCTCAGGCGCAGGTGGTTGTCCGCGCCGAACCCGCCGCCGGGCACCACGGCCACCCGGGCCTTGTCCAGCAGGTAATCGCTCAGGGCCACGCTGCCGGTGATCTTCGCGCCATCCTGCCCGGTTTTGCCGTACCAGGCGCTGAAGTCCGGGAAAGCGTAGAAGGCGCCCTTGGGGTTGACGCAACTCACGCCCGGCATCGAGTTCAGCCGGCCCACCAGGTAGCGGCGGCGCTCATCGAACGCGCGCACCATCATCGCCACGCTGTCCTGCGGGCCATTCAGGGCTTCGAGGGTGGCGTACTGGCTGATCGTGGTCGGGTTGGAGGTCTCCTGGCTCTGGAGCTTGCCCATCGCCTTGATGACCTCCGCCGGCCCGGCGGCGTAGCCGATCCGCCAGCCGGTCATGCTGTAGGACTTGGAGACGCCGTTGATCGTCACTGTCCGCTGGAACAGCCCCGGGTCCAGCGCGGCGATCGAGAGGTGCTCGGTCCCATCGTAGAGGATCTTCTCGTAGATCTCATCCGAGATCACCCACACCTGCGGGTGCTTTTTGAGCACCGCGACCAGTCCCAGCAGCTCATCCTTGGTATAGACCATCCCGCTCGGGTTGGAGGGGGAGTTGAGGATCAGCAGCTTGGTCCGGCTGGTGATGCTTTTTTCCAACTGTTGCGGGGTGAGCTTGAGCTCGTTCCCCGGCGAGGTTTCGACAATCACCGGCTTGCCATCCGGCACCTTGACCATCTCCGGGTAGCTCACCCAGTAGGGGGTGGGGATGATCACCTCATCCCCGGCATCGACCAGGGCCACCACCGCCAGGAACACCGAGTGCTTGGCGCCGCAGTTGATGATGACCTCTTCCGGCTTGTAGTCCAGGCCGTTGTCGCGCTTGAACTTCCCGGCCACCGCCTTTTTGAGCTCGGGCATCCCCGAGGCCGGGGTGTACTTGGTCTTGCCATCGTTGATGGCCTTGATCGCGGCCTGCTTGATGTTGTCCGGGGTGTCGAAGTCCGGCTCGCCGGCGCTCAAGCCCACGACATCGATGCCCTGCGCCTTGAGGGCCTTGGCCTTGGCGGTGATCGCCAGGGTGATGGACTGCTCGATCCGGTCGACGCACGCTGAGACGATTGACATGGCTGCCTCCTGCACGGGTGGACAGCGGTGGTAGGTGCGGGTCGAAAGGTCCGGCCGGGGGAGCGAGCGCTCAGCCCTTGAGGCCGAGGACATCCTGCATGTCGTAGAGCCCGGGTCCGGCCCCGGCGGCGAACCGGGCCGCCACCACCGCACCGCGGGCGAAAGTGTCCCGGCTGTGGGCGCGGTGGGTGAGCTCGAAACGCTCGCCCAGAGCGCCGAAGATCACGGTGTGCTCGCCGACCACATCCCCGGCGCGGACCGCCAGGATGCCGATCTGGCCGGGTTTGCGCTCGCCGGTGATCCCCTGGCGGCCATAGACCGCCTCGCGCTCCAGCTCGCGGCCCTGGGCTTCGGCGATCACCTCGGCCAGCTTTCGCGCGGTCCCGCTGGGGGCATCCTGCTTGAAGCGGTGGTGGGTCTCGATGATCTCCACATCCCAGCCCTCGCAGAGCACCTTGGCCACCTCGGCGGCCACCTTGAACATCAGGTTGACTCCCACGCTCATGTTGGGGGCCCAGATGACAGGAACTTTCGCGGCGGCCTCGCGCAATGAGCGCTGCTGGGCCTCTTCCAGCCCGGTGATCCCGGTCACCAGGGCCACCCCCCGCGCGGCGCAGGCCGCGGCGCGGTCCGCGAGGCCCTGCGGCAGCGAGAAATCGATCGCCACCCGGGCGGCGGCGAGCCCGGCCTCCAGGTCAGCGCTCAGCTTGACCCCCAGCGGGCCGATCCCGGCCAACTGGCCCTGGTCCTGGCCCAGCAGCTCCTGGCCGGCGCTTTCCACCGCCGCCGCCAGATGGCAGTCCTTGCTGTCGGCGATCGCCGCGGTGATCATGCGGCCCATCCGGCCCCCGGCCCCGATCAGGCAGATCTCGATCATCTGTCGGTATTTCCTTTCGTGCCAGTTTGCAGAAAACTTTGAAAGATATCCACGAAGGTACACGAAGGAACACTAAGAAAACCTTCGTGAACCTTCGTGTACTTCGTGGATAAATCTTTTCTTTAATAAGAGCCGGCAATGAAAACCGGCGCTCAGACCAGCCCCGCGCCTTTCAGCGCCGCCAGCAGCTTCTTGCGGTTGTTGTCCGAGATCCGGCACAGCGGCAGGCGGTACTCCTCGCGGATCATCCCCATCTCCGCCAGCGCGGCCTTGACCGGGATCGGGTTGGTCTCGACAAACATCGCATCGAACAGGGGCATCAGCTCGAAATGCAGCCTGCGGGTTTCCTCCGGCTTGCCCTCCTGCCAGACTGCGCACCAGGGCCGCGCACTTGCCCGGGGCGACATTGGCCGCCACCGAGATCACCCCGGTCGCGCCGAGGGCCAGCATCGGCAGGGTCTGGGAATCGTTGCCGCTGAGGATGGCGATGTCGCACATCCCGGCGATCCGGCTCATCTGGTCGATGTCGCCCGAGGCCTCTTTGACCGCGACGATGTTCCCGATCTCGCTCAGGCGGGCGATGGTCTCGGGCTCGATGTTCTTGCCGGTGCGCGAGGGCACGTTGTAGAGCACCATCGGCAGGTCCACCTGGCGGGCGATCTCCCGGAAATGCTGGTAGAAACCCTCCTGGGTCGGCTTGTTGTAATAGGGGCCGACCTGCAGCGAGGCATCGGCGCCGGCTCTTTGGCCTCGGCGGTGAGCTGGATCGCCTCGGCGGTGCTGTTGCTGCCGGTGCCGGCGATCACCGGCACCCGGCCGTTCACGGCCTCGATCACCAGCCGGATCACCGCAGGTGCTCGGCGTGGTCCAGGGTGGCGGACTCGCCGGTGGTGCCGCAGGGGACGATCGCGGCCGTGCCGTGCTCGATCTGGAACTCGACCAGCTCGCCCAGGGCCTGCTCATCGACCGTGCCATCGCGGAACGGGGTGACCAGGGCGACAATCGATCCCTTGAACATGCTTCCTCCTTCGCGGAGCTGTTGCTCTCGGTTGGCGAAGATAGCTTGACTGTCATGGTGTGGCGCCGGTTCCTCAGAACTGGAATTTGAGTCCGCCCAGGCGCTGCCGGATTTCCTCGGCGATCCGTTGTTCCTCGTCCTCGCCCGGGGCGATAAACGTGGCGCTGAGGCGCAGGTGGGCCCCGGCGGTGTCCTCCGGGACGGTGGAGATCAGGTGCCGGCGGATCAGGTACTGGGAGCACTCCTCGGCGCTGGCGAAATCCGGTCCGCCCTCGATCCCTTTCGGGCTGGGCAGGTACAGGTAGAAAGTGCCCTCGGGCAGCCGGGCCTGGAAGCCCAGCTCGCCGAAAACCTCCACCAGCAGGCGCAGCTTGCGCTCGTACTTGCGGGTGATCGCCGCGGTCAGCTCCGGGTGGTCCAGGCCGAGGGCGGCGGCTTGCTGGATCGCGGCGAACTGGCCGCTGTCGGAATGGTCCTTGACCTCGGCGAACGCCTTGACCAGCTGCGGGTTGCCGCAGGCGAACCCGATGCGCCAGCCGGTCATGTTGAACGACTTGGAGAGCGAATGCAGCTCGATCGCTACCTCCATCGCCCCCTCGACCGAGAGGATCGACAGCGGCGGGCGGTCGTAGACCAGCGCGGCATAGGCGGCATCCTGCACGATCGCCACCTGATATTTGTGGGCGAACTCCACCACCCGTTTGAAGAACTCGGGAGTGGCGCACTTGCCGGTGGGGTTGTTCGGGTAGTTCACCACCAGCACCTTGGCCCGGCGTTTCGTGTCCTCGTTCAAGGCCTCCAGGTCCGGCAGGAAGCCATGCTCGCGCCGCAGGGGGAGGTTCAGCACCTCGGCCCCGTACCAGGCGGCGTGGGTGCCGAACACCGGGTAGCCGGGGACAGTCATCAGCACCAGGTCCCCGGGATCGACCAGAGCCGAGGGCAGCAGCGCCAGCGCGCTCTTGCTGCCGATCGAGTGGTTGACCTGGGTTTCCGGGTCCAGCCCGATCACCCCGAACACCTGTTCCATGTAGCGGCAGGCGGCCTCCCGGAACGCGATGATCCCGTTGTCGGTGTAGCCGCGGTTCTCCGGCTTGCGGGCCTCCTCGATCAGCTTTTCGAGGATCATCGGCGGGGCCATCTCGTCCGGCTCGCCGACCCCCAGGTCGATCAGCTCCACCCCCGGGTGCTCTTTGATCGCCGCGCGCTTGGCCCGTTTGATCTTCTCGAACTTGTAGATCCGGTCTTCCCGCCCGAAATGCTCACCGCCGATGCGCTGGGCGAAGAACTGCTGCACCAGGTTTTCCCCCATCTGCCTTCCGCTCCTTCAGATTGATGCGCTACAGACCCGAGGTCAGTTTTCCGGCCACCGGCCGGTATAGACTTCCACCGCCGGGCCGGTCTTGAAGACCGGTTCGCCGGGACGCCATTCGATTTCCAGCGTGCCGCCGCTCAGCGCCACCGGGACCACGCCGGGCTGACAGCGGCCGGTGCGGATCGCCGCCACCGCCGCGGCGCAGGCCCCGGTGCCGCAGGCCAGGGTCTCGCCCGAGCCGCGCTCCCAGGTGCGCTGCCGCAAGCCGCCATCCTCCCGCAGGTTGATGAACTCGACATTGGTGCGGCTCACGAACAACGGGTGGTGCTCGATCAGCGGCCCGTAGCGCTCGACCGGGAAGCTCTCCACCGGCTCCTCCAGGAAGATCACGGCGTGGGGGTTGCCCATCGAGACGCAGTTGATCGGAAAGTCGCGGTCCGCGATGGTCAGGGGATGGCCCAGCACCTCCGTCCCCTCGAGCCGGACCCCGATGCTCCGCGGATCGAACCGCGGCGGGCCCATGTTCACCCGCACCCGCTCGACTTTCCCGCCCGCGAACATCAGCTCCAGCTCCAGCAGCCCGGCCCCGGTCTCCACCCGCAAGGGGTTCGCACCGATCCAGCCCCGTTCGTGGACCAGCTTGGCCAGGCAACGGATCGCATTGCCGCACATCTCGGCCTCGCTGCCATCGGCGTTGAAGATTCGCATCCGGCAGTGGGCGCGCGCGGTCTCCGGCGGCAGGATCAGCACCAGGCCATCCGCCCCGGCCCCGAAGTGGCGGTCGCTCATCCGGCGCGACAGCGCGGGGGCATCGGCGGGAATGATGCCATCCAGGCACCCGATGAACAGGTAGTCATTGCCGCAGCCGTGCAGCTTGGTGAACTCGAGCAACTAGGCCTCCTCGGCGCGCAGCAGGTCCTCGTAGCTCTCGGCCCGACGCACCACCCGGTAGCGGTCGCCCTCGACCAGCACCTCGGCCGGGCGGGGACGGCTGTTATAATTGGAGCTCATGGCGAAGCCATAAGCCCCGGCCGACATCACCGCCAGCAGGTCTCCGCGCGCAGGCGAGGGGAGCAGGCGGTCGCGGGCCAGCCAGTCGCCGGTCTCGCAGATCGGCCCGACCACATCCATCGGCAGCGCCTCGCGGGAGTTCTCCCGCACCGGCAGCACCTCATGGTAAGCGCCGTAGAGGCTGGGACGGATCAGGTCGTTCATCCCGGCATCGATGATCGCGAAGTTCTTGGCCGGAGTCTGCTTGAAGTACAGCACCCGCGAGAGCAGCGCCCCGGCATTGCCGCAGATCGAGCGCCCGGGCTCGACAATGATCCGGCAGCCCAGCGGGGCGACCACCGGCAGCACCGCCTCCGCGAAGTCGGCCGGGGTGGGGGGCTGTTCCTGCTTGTATCTTATGCCCAGCCCCCCTCCGATGTCCAGCACTTCGAGCGGCAGGCCCTCCCGGCGCAACCGGTCGAACAGTTCCGCCAGCCGCTGGTAGGCCTGGATGAACGGCTCCAGCTCGGTGATCTGCGAGCCGATGTGGGTGGCCATGCCGCACACCCGCAGCCCCTCGAAACGCTTCAGCCCGCGGTAGGTCTCCAGCGCCTGGGAGTAGGGGATGCCGAACTTGGTGGCCTTGTGCCCGGTGGCGGTGTACTCGTGGGCGTTGCTGGTCACGTCCGGGTTGACCCGCAGCGAGACCCGCGCCGGCTTTCCCAGCCGCCGGGCGATCCGGTCCAGCACCTCCAGCTCGGGCAGGCTCTCCACGTTAAAGGAGAAAATCCCCTGCTCGACCGCGAAGGCCAACTCCTCGTCCGTCTTGCCCACCCCGCTGTAGACAATCCGCGCGGCTGGGGTCCCGGCCCGCAGGGCGCGGAACAGCTCGCCGCCGGAGACAATGTCCATCCCCGCGCCGAGCCCGGCCAGCAGCCGCAGCAGCGCCAGGTTGCCATTGCTCTTGACCGCGAAGCAGATCATGGCCTCCACCGGGGCGAAAGCCCGGCGATAGCTGTCGAAAGCCTCGCTCAGGGCCCGGCGGCTGTAGACGTAGCAGGGCGTGCCGACCTCATCGGCCAGGCGCGCCAGGGGGGTTTCCTCGCAGTACAGCTCACCATCACGGTATTCGAAAGCCGGCATCATGCTCCATCCTCGAGGGCAAATACAAAAAAACCGCTGTCCGGTAAGGCTGGCCAGCGGATGGCTAGGTTGTAACCCGATATCGATGCTCGCTGCCGGTTCCCCGGCGGGCCAGAAAGCCGATCCTGTCGCACCATCGCCCGCGCTCCTGCCGGAGGCGGCGACAGTTTCCAAGTCATGGTCCGCGGGTGCCGCCCCGCCGGGACACGGCGGCCTGGCGCAAACCTGCATAGAAAGTAAGGAACTGTGGCGATACTGTCAAGACAAAAAGCCCCGGGCCCTGCCGGAGCGCCGGTTTCAGCGCTGTCGCAGGCCCGGGGGCGAATGCCGGCCTCAAGACAGAATCCGCCCGGCCGGGGCGGGAGAAGCAAACGCTGACACCGCAAGACCGGGAAGAGCGGGCTACTCGTAATCCTCGAGCTCTTCTTCTTCCTCGTCCTCGTCGAAATCCTCGTAAAACTCCTCTTCCTCCTCGTCCAGGTCCTCGTCCTCGTCGTCCAGGTCCTCATCGAAGAACTCGTCATCTTCCTCCTCATCCAACTCCTCATCCTCGAACTCTTCGAAATCCTCTTCCCCGGCGAAATTCTCGTCATCGTAAGCTTGAAACTTGGTCATCGCTTGCTCCAGGTGCTGAATGGGCAGTGAACCAGCAAGGTAGGTATTTTGTAATATGTTGGTATTAAATAACTTATCAATAACCTGACCCCGCCTCCAGAAAAGTCGACTTATTGTATGCTAGACAGACTGGACTGTCAAGAGGAGCCGGCGTGAGTTGTCAGCGCGTGGCCGGCCACCGGCGGAGGCGGACCTCTGTCGGAAGTGCGGGCGAATTTACAGCGGAGTGCGCCGCGGGGAAAGGAAAAAATGCAGACCTGCCCGGACCGCCCGTCCTCAGGGCCGGCGGGCCACCATCACCGTGAACTCGCGCCATTCCCAGCCGTTGGCCACCATGAAAACCTCGCGGCCGGCGGCGCGCAGGCTGTAGGCCCAGGCCAGGGCGGTGACAGTCATCCGGTTCTCGCCGGTGCGCAGGTCCTCCAGGGCGAGCGGGCTGCCGGCGGAGTCCTCGATCCGGGTGGTGTCGGTGATCACCACGGTCGCTCCGGAGACATACAGCCGGCCGGCCTGGGGATCGGTCCCGCTGACATAGCCGACCAGCGCCGGCGCGGGCGAGGTGGGGGCGGCTCCAGAGAAACGCCGCACCCGGCTGGCGACCACGAACCGGTCCGGCGACCAGCTCTCGCCATAGACCGCGACATTGTCCGCCACCCGGAACGAGTCCACCCGGCTGAGCGGGAGCGACAGGTGCAGGGTGGAGTCGGTGGTAAACTCCAGGGTCAGGCGCTCGGTGGACTGCAGGCCGGTTTCGCTCCAGCCCACCACCAGCTCCAGCCGGCCCCGGTCGAACTGCTTGCGGCGGGGCAGGTCGACAAACGACAGCTCCAGCTCCAGCGGCAGGGCCTGGGCCTGCTCGGGCAGCAGCACCGCCTGGGCGCCGGCATTGATCACCGCCACATCGATGTACATGTGCAGGCTGTCCGACACCGAATCATCCCGAGCCGTGGCCAGGGCGGTCGAAGTCTCGCCCGCGTTCGGCAGGACCGCCAGCTCGACTTTGAGCCCCAGGCTGGGGCGAGCTTGCGCCCAGCCATCGGGAGGCGGGGAGCCATCCGGATCGAGCAGTCCCCCCGGCGGCGAGGCGCAGCTTGCCAGCAGGAGCAGCGCCCAGAGCGGAAATATTTTCAGCGCGCGCGGCATCGGCCCCAAGGGGGTGAGCGGTGTAACTGCAATAAAATTAAGTTGATGCGGGCCGCGGGCTGTTTAGCGCCCGATCCCGCCGCCGATAACCGGTGCAAGGCGCGTACCAGCGCCCCGGCCCCCCGGGGGGGGCAGCGAAAAAAAGGTTCATCCGTCTATGTCCGGGGAAAGCTCCAGCCCGCTGCTAATCCCGTAAATCCTTCGGATTTTTCTCCTTCTGTGACCAGAAGTAGCAAGAGTCTCTTGAAGCCAAGGCCGCGAAGCTGAAGGATCAATCAGCTCTTCAATGGGCAGTGGTGTGCTTGAGGTAATCAGCCGCTCCTTCGGCGGTCGCCGCGTTTCGCGCCATCCCGGGCGCTGCAACGCCATGGCCTGCCGGGCTTCGGCATTCCATGGCAGCCGCGATGGAAATTGCGTGGCTCACCCGCCGCTATCCCTTGCCTCCAGCCGCGGCCCGAAAGCCCCCCCCGCCCAAGAACAAGACGCCCTGGCCCTTGTCTTTCATCCCCCAGCGCCCGTTCCGGGCGCTCCGCGGCAGCAACTGGCTGAGCCACGGCATCGCAGCGGTTACAGAGCAAGCGATCACATGAGAGGAAGTAGCAGCGGCCAGAGCTGACCGGCAGATGCGCGTCAGCGCTGCCCACCCGCCAGGGTAGCGTAAAGATCGCAGGATTACAGTGGACTCTTTGAAGACCACCACTGGTAGGCGAGTTTTGCGCCGCACAGACTCTTGCTTCTTCTGGTCACAGAAGAAGAAAAATAATGACCATCAAAGAGATAGCTGCACCGCCGGGAATTTGTGTCCCCAAGCCCGGGAAGGGTCTAGTCCGGCTCCCCGGTCGGCAGAAGCTCTCACCCCGGAATTCCCGGATGAACCGAAAAAATGCGCAACTGTTCTTGACAGGGAAGATTGATCGTGATAAACTTAAACAACCATTCGGTTAAACTAAACGGTTGATAAAAGGAACGAGCCATGCCGCATGACCACCCGCCACTGCCGGCCGAGGCCTCCACCCGGGAACGGATCCTAACGGCCGCCGGCGAGGAGTTCATCGCCCACGGCTGCGAGGGGGCGCGGATCCAGCGCATCGCCGAGCGCTCGGGAGCCAACAAGGCGATGATCTACTACTATTTCGGCAGCAAGGACAACCTCTACCGCCAGGCGCTGGGCGCGGTGGTGCGGGAGACTTTCGCCAAGCTGATGGGGGTGGTCGCCTCCGCGGGCAGCCTGGAGCAGAAGCTATCGGCCCTGGTGCGGGTCTATGTCGACCTCTACGGCCGCGAGCCGGGGTTTGTCCGGCTGCTGCTGCGGGAACTGGCGGCCGAGCGCTCGATCCTGCGGGAAGTGCTGCAGGAGCTGCTCGGCTCGCTGGAGGGCGCCGGGATGCCCGCGGCCCTGCTCCGCTCGCTGGAGGAGGAGCGGCAGCGGGGCGCGATCCGCGGGGAGATCGACCCCCGCCACCTGCTGGTCTCGATGGTCGGGATGAGCGCCGCGGCGTTCATCTTCCAGCCGGTGATGCGGGCGATCCTCTCCCTCGATGACCGTCAGTACGAGCGTTTCGCCGCCGAGCGGCCGGAACAGGTGACCGAGCTGCTGCTGCATGGCATCCTGAAAGGAGGCCGGAGTTGAGAGCGATCCTGCTGATTCCGCTGCTGCTCGCTTCGCTCCTGTTCGTGGCCCCGCCGGCCCGGAGCGCTCCGGATCAGGCGGAGCTGGGGCTTTGGGACTGTGTCGCGCGGGCGGTGCGGCTGCATCCCCAGGTCCGCGCCGGGCGCGCCCGGGTCTCCCAGGCCGGGGCGCAGGTCGCGCTGGACCGCACCGCTTTCCATCCCGAACTGAACGTAAGCGCCGGCTACACCGGCCAGAGCTATGTGCCGGAGATTCCGATCCCCGGCCGGCCGATCCGGCTGGGCGACCATGACGAGGCGCTGGTCAGCCTGGAGAGCGGCTACCTGCTCCAGGATTGGGGCAAGCGGGAGCGCCGGCTGGAGGGGGACCTGAGCCTGCGGCAAGCCGGGGAGCAGTCGCTGCAGGCAGTGCGGGCCCAGGTGGCGCTGGAGGCCGGGCATGGCTACCTGCGGCTGCTGGGGGCCCGCCGGGGCGAGGCGATCGCCCGCGATGAGGTGGCGATCGCCGGGGAGCACCTGCGGCAACTGGAGGCCCTGCACGGGCAGGAGATGCTCACCAAGGACGAGGTGCTCAAGGGCCGGGTCTACCTGGAGCGCAGCCGGATCGAGCTGGTGCGGGCCGAGCATGCGGTCCGGCTGGCCCGGGCCCGGCTGCTGCAGGTGACCGTCCTGCCGCTGGATAGCCCGGTCGAGTTCGCCGATACGCTGGCGGCAGTGCCGGTCGGGTTCGAGGGGGAGGGCGAGCTGGAGCGCGCCCTGGCGCGGCGTCCGGAGCTGGAGGCCTATGCCTCCCGGCTGCGGGCGCTGGAGGCCGCCGAGGCCGCGCTGGCAGGCGATCGCCATCCCCAGGTAAGCCTGTTCGCCTCCGGCCACTACGGCCGCCCGGGGCCGGACCAGTTCCGCAACGACTGGCTGGCTTACGCCCGGGCCGGGGTGCGCGCCGAGTGGAATTTCTGGGACTGGGGCCGCCAGGACCTTGGTCGGCAGCAGCTCCGGGCCCGCCAGGAGGAGCTGCGGGCCGAGACCGGGGCCTATCGCCGCAACATCGCCCTGGAGCTGGAGGAAGCGGTATTGCGCCAGAGCGAGGCCGGGCAGCGCCTGGAGCTGTCCGGACTGGCCCTGGAATCCGCCCGCGAGCAGTTCCGGGTGGTGAGCGCCCGGTTCGAGCAGGCCCAGGTCACCCACACCGAGTACCTGGATGCCCTGAGCGAGCTCACCGCCGCCGGGTTCCAGGAGGCTTCCGCCCGGGTGGACCTGGCCCAGGCCGGGTGGCAGCGGGCCTATGTCAACGGCGAGCTGGCCGGGGAGCTGCGCGCGCGCTGGCCCGGCCTGGCGGTGGAGCTTGGAAACGAGGACCAATTTTCCCCGGAGGAACTTAGATGAATGCCTTGCTTTCCCGGACCGGAGCGTTGCTCCTGACAGCCCTGCTATGGCTCGCCCTGTCGGCCTGTGAGCGCCAGGCCGAGCGGCCGCACGCCTCGGGCACTTTCGAGGCCGATGAGGTCGATGTCGGCAACCTGCTGCCCGGTCGGCTGGTGATGCTGGATAAGCAGGAGGGCGACACGGTCACTGTCGCGGAGCTGCTGGCGACCATCGACAGCGAAAAGCTGGAGCTGGAGCGCGAACTGCTCGGGGTTCAGCTCCAACAGGTCGATCTGGAGCTGGCCCTGCTGCGGGAACGGGTCGAGGCCCAGCGGATTTCCCTGCAGAACGAGCGCCGGAACCTGGAGCGCATCAGGAACCTGCACGAGCAGCAGAGCGCCACCGGCCAGCGCCTCGATGACCTCCAGACCGCGGTCCGGCTGCGGGAAAATCAGCTTCAGTCCGCGCGCAAGGAGCTGGAGGGGCCCGCGATCAAGCGGCGCGAGCTCCAGACCCGCCTGAGCCTGGTGGAGCGGCAGATCGAGGACAGCCGGGTGTACGCGCCGATCTCCGGCCAGGTGCTGGCCCGGTTCGCCGAGCCGGGGGAGGTGCTGGTGACCGCCGCGCCGCTGCTGCGCTTGGCCGACCTGTCGCGGATGAAGCTGCGGGTCTACCTGCCCGCCGCGCTGCTGGGGGGACTCAAGCTCGGGCAGACAGTCGAGGTGCGGGCCGATGGCGCCCCGGAGCGGGCCTTAAAGGGCACGCTCGCCTGGATCTCCTCCGAGGCCGAGTTCACTCCCAAGAATGTCCAGACCCCGGAGGCCCGGGCCGAGCTGGTCTACGCGGTGGAGGTCCGGGTGCCCAACCCGGATGGGATGCTGAAGATCGGGATGCCCGGGGATGTCTACTTCGAGTGAGGGTCAGTTTCGATGCCGGAATACGCGATCGAGGTCCGGGAGCTCCGGAAACGCTACGGGGAGGTCGAGGCCCTGGCCGGGGTGGAGTTCGCGGTGGAGCGGGGCGAGCTGTTCGGGATGATCGGGCCCGATGGCGCGGGCAAGACCACCCTGATCCGGACCCTGGTCGGGCTGATCCTCCCCGAGGCGGGGGAAGTCCTGGTCGCCGGGCTGGATGTGACCCGCGAGCTGCCGCGGGTCAAGGAGACCATCGGCTACATGAGCCAGCGCTTCTCGCTCTACCCGGACCTGTCGGTGGAGGAGAACGTCCATTTCTATGGGGAGCTCTACCGGGTGCCGCGCAGGGAGCTGCTGGCGCGCAAGCAGGAGCTCTACCGTTTCAGCCGGCTGGGGGAGTTCGCGAAACGCCGGGCCGGGGCGCTCTCGGGCGGGATGAAGCAGAAACTGGCGTTGTGCTGCACCCTGATCCACACGCCGCGCATTTTGCTGCTGGATGAGCCCACCACCGGGGTCGATCCGCTTTCGCGCAGGGAGTTCTGGGACCTGCTGGCCGAACTCAACCGCCAGGGGACCACCATTTTCGCCACCACCGCGGCGATGGACGAGGCCGGCCGCTGTCACCGGGTCGGGTTCATGTTCGGGGGAAAAGTGCTGGCCCTGGATCACCCGCGCGAGATGCCGCGGCGCTACCCCTTCCGCCTGCTGGAAGTGCGGGTGAGCGCGGCGGTGGAAAGCCTGCCCTTGGTGGAGTCCCTGCCGGAGGTGCGCTCGGTGCAGGTGTTCGGCGACCGGCTGCACGTGGCAGTGGAGCGGGTGGAGCAGGCCCGGGAGGCGCTATCCCGTCGGCTGGCCCCGACAGCTCGCGGGCAGGCCGGCGAGGGCGGGCGACCGCCGGAGATTCGGGAGATCGCCCCCGGCCTGGAGGATGTGTTCGTCGAGCTGATCCGCCAGGCGCAAAGGAGCCCCGATGCCGCCAGCCGCTGAGCAGGGGAAAGCTGTCATCGCCCGTGGCCTTACCCGCCGTTTCGGGGCTTTCACCGCGGTGGACCGCATCGACTTCGAGGTGGACCGGGGGGAGATTTTCGGTTTTCTCGGGGCCAACGGCGCGGGCAAGACCACGACGATCCGTATCCTGAGCGGCTTGCTCAAGCCCAGCGCGGGCGAGTGCCTGGTGGATGGGATCGATGTCGGCCGTCGCCCGGAGGAGGTCAAGCGCCGGATCGGCTACATGAGCCAGCGCTTCTCGCTCTACAGCGACCTGACCGTGGCGGAGAACCTGGAGTTTTTCGGCGGGGTCTACGGACTGCAGGGCAAGGAGTTCCAGGCGCGGCGGGATGAGCTGCTGGAGCGGCTGGGGCTGGAGCAGGCCCGCGGGCGGATGACCGGCGGCCTGCCCCTGGGCTGGAAACAGAAAGTGGCCCTGGCCAGCGCGATCCTCCACCGCCCGCGGATCGTCTTCCTGGATGAGCCCACCAGCGGGGTCGATCCGGTCAACCGCCGCAATTTCTGGGTGATGATCCATCACCTGGCGGCCGCCGGGACCACGGTCTTCGTCACCACCCACTATCTGGATGAGGCCGAGTACTGCGACCGGATCTCGATCATGGAGGCCGGGCGGATCATCGCCCTGGGCTCGCCCACCGCGTTGAAAGAGCGCGAGGGGCTGGGGACAGTCGAGGAGCTGTTCATCGCCCTGCTGGACCGCCAACGGGAGGGAGGGGCCGGATGAGGCCGAAAGTGCTGACCATCGCCCTCAAGGAGTCGCGGCACATCCTGCGCGACCCGCGCACCCTGGCGATTGTCTTCCTGATCCCGGTGATGATGCTGCTGCTCTACGGCTATGCGGTGAACCTCGACCTGCGGAATATCCCGCTGGCGGTGGTGGACCGCGACCACTCCCGCATTGTCGCGCCTGCTGGTGGAGCGGATGGTCGAGTCCGGCTACTTCGAGGTGGTGGCCCGGCCGCAGGAGCTGGCTCCGGCCGAGCGCCTGGTGATGGCCGGCCGGGCGATGGGAATTCTGGTGATCCCGCGGAACTTCCTGGCCGAGGCCCGCCGGGACCGCGGCGCCCGGGTCCAGCTCCTGCTGGATGGGACCGATGCCAACTCGGCCAACATCGCGATGAACTATTTCGAGCTGTTCGTGCGCGAGCTGGCCGGGCCGCTGCCGGCCCGGCGTTCGAGCTGCGGCCGCGGGTGCTCTACAACCCGCAGCTGGAGAGTGTCAACTTCATTGTCCCCGGGCTGGCGGCGATCATCATGATGCTGATCTGCGCCCTGATGACCTCGGTGACCATCGTCCGGGAGAAAGAGACCGGGACCCTGGAGCTGGTGCTGACCACCCCGATCCGTCCCTATCAGGTGATCCTCGGCAAGGTGCTGCCCTACATCGCGATCGCCTACATCGAGGGGCTGCTGATTGTCGGGCTGTCCTACTTCTGGTTCGAGGTGCCGCTGAACGGCAGCCTGGGGCTGCTGCTGTTCATGACCCTGGGCTATGTTTTTGCCACCCTGAGCATCGGGATCGCGATCTCCGCCGCCACCGCGACCCAGCAGGTGGCGATGAGCCTGGCGCTGGTGGGGACCCTGCTGCCCTCGGTGCTGCTCTCGGGCTTCATTTTCCCGGTGACCAGCATGCCGCTGCCGTTGCAGGTGGTGAACCGGCTGATCCCGGCCACTTACTACATCCGGATCCTGCGCGGGATCATGCTGAAAGGGGTGGGCTGGGAGGTGCTCTGGCCCGATTTCTTGACCCTGGTGGGGATGGGTTTGCTGCTGCTCGGCGTGGGGATGAAAAAATTCAGCACCCGGCTCTCCTGAGAAAGGCAAGGCGCGATGGGCATAATCGCTCACATCGTCCGCAAGGAGTTCCGCCAGATCCGCCGCGACCCGCTGATGCTGCGGGTACTGTTTGTCGTGCCGATGGTCCAGTTGTTCGTGCTGGGCTATGCGATCACGTTCGACATCAGGAATGTCGCGCTGGTGATCCGCGATGCCGACCGCAGCCGGACCTCCCGGCTGCTGGTGGACAAGGTCGAGGCCAGCCGTCGCTTCCGGATCGCCGGCCACGAGGATGACCAGGCGGCGCTGGAGGGCTGGCTGCGACGGGGCGAGGCCGCGCTGGCGCTGTCGATCCCCGCGGGTTTCGAGCGGGAGCTGCTCGACGGGAAGCAGCCCGCTTTGCAGGTGCTGGTCGATGGGGTCGATTCCAACTCCTCGACAGTCGCCCTGGGTTACCTGCAGCGGATCATCGCCACCCTGGACCCGCGGCTGCCGCGCAGCGCGCTGGCCCGGCTGGCCGCGCCCGGGGACCGCTACCGGATCGAGGCCCGGCCCCGGGTCTGGTTCAATCCCGAGCTGGAGAGCAAATACTACATGCTGCCGGGGATCGTCGCGATCCTGCTGACCGTCACCACCACCCTGCTCACCGGGCTGGCGATTGTCAAGGAGCAGGAGATCGGCACCCTGGAGCAGCTCAATGTCACCCCGATCCGCTCCTGGCAGTTGATCCTGGGCAAGACCATCCCGTTCCTGATCCTGAGCTTCATCCTGCTGCTGCCGGCCCTGGCGGTGGTGACGTTCTGGCACGGGATCCCGATGGCGGGGAGCCTGCCGCTGCTGCTGGCCTTCTCTTTCGTGTTCCTGATCAGCACGCTCGGGGTGGGACTGATGATCTCCACCATCGCCTCGACCCAGCAGGAGGCGGTGCTGATCGCTTTCGCTTTCAACTTCTTCGCGATCCTGATGAGCGGGATGTTCGCCCCGATCCACAACATGCCGCCGTTGGTGCGGGAGCTGACCTACCTCAACCCGGTGCGCTACTTTGTCTCGATCATCCGCGGGATTTACCTCAAGGGCAGCGGGTTCGAGTACCTCTGGCGCGATGGCCTGGCCCTGCTGAGCTGGGGAGTGGTCACGGTGAGCTTCGCGGTGCTGCGCTTCAAGAAGCGGATCGACTAGGGCCGCGCCCGGCCGGGCTTGCGTTTTGCACGGGGAAGTGTTAATCTAAGCACATGTCAGGCAAGCCCTAATGCCGGCCGGCAGCCGGCCGGCAGCCCGGAGGATTCACGGTGGAGATCGGCAGGGAATTGATCGAGAAGGTTTTCCGTGAGACCGAGATCCCGTTGCGGGTGGGCGACAAGCTGCTCACCGGCTCCGAAACCGTGCTCAACTACCTGGTGCTGGCCCCCAGCCAGGAGAACGAAAGCCAGACCATCCGCTGGGATGGAGCGGTGCGGGTCAGCCCGCGCCTGACCATCGCCGCCGATGAGTACGCCTCGATCAACCTGCGCGAGTTCTTCGTGGAGGAGGACCAGATCCCGCCCGACCTGCGCGACCTCTCGATCGTCTTCCGCAGCGCCTATCTCCACCTGGAGGAGGGGGTGCAGCGCCAGCACCTGGCGCGGAACATGGAGGAGTCGGTGGGGATGGTCCGCAACCTGTTCGACCGGATCACCAGCCACCGCTCGGCCCGCCTCGGCTACGAGAACAACGCCCTGATCCTCGCTCCCAACGAGTTCGTCTGGCCGGTCTCGGTCATCAAATATGTCTCCGAAGTCATCGGCCAGGACTTCCGCAGCTTTCGCCGTTTCGGGCTGTAGTGGAGGACTGATGCCGTCACCCGCGGACTGGCCGATGTTCCACCGCGATCCCGCCCGCACCGGCTACACCCCCGAGGAGATCGGCGAGGAGCTGGCGCTCCGCTGGATGCTCCAGACCGAGAGCAAGCTGTTCTTCGCCTCGCCGACAGTCACCCGGGAGCTGTGCCTCTGCGGCTCCCACGATGGCTACCTCTATGCCGTGGACTGCGGCAGCGGCAAGCTGCGCTGGCGTTTCCACACCTGCGATGAGGGCAACCTCTCCAACGCGGTCGAGGATGGCCGGGTGTTTGTCGGCTCGAGCCGGGATGGCTGCCTGCGCTCGATCTCCACGGCGAAAGGCGAGCAGCTCTGGGCCTATCAGACCCTGGGCCCGGTGTTCGCCACCCCGCTGGTGGTGGGCGGGCTGGTCTTCACCGGCTCCTCGGATTTCCATCTCTACGCCCTGGAGAAATCCAGCGGCCGGCTGGCCTGGAGCAGCCGCTGCGAGGGCGAGCTGCGCTATGCCAGTTGCCTCGATGGGCGGGCGCTGTTCACCGGCGCCACCGATGGCTGCCTTTACGCCCACGGGCTGGAGGATGGCGACCGGCTGTGGAAGTTCCGGAGCGAGGGGCCGATCCATTGCACCCCGGCCGCGGCGGAAAACCTGGTGTTTTTCGGCTCCGATGACCGCCGCTTCTACGCCGTGGAGGTCGGGAGCGGGGAACTGAGCTGGCATTTCCGCACCGACAATGCGATCCGCTCCACCTGCGCCCTGGCCGGCGACCGGGTGATCCTCACCTCGCTGGATGGCCGCTGCTACGCCTTGAGCCAGCTTACCGGGCGGCTGATCTGGAGCTACAGCACCAACGATGCGATCTACTCCTCCCCGGTGGTGGCCGGCCGGACCGTGATCTTCGGCTCCAGCGATGGCTACCTCTACGGGGTGAATTTCGATTCCGGGCGCCTGCGCTGGCGCCTGGCCCTCGGCAGCCCGATCATCTCCAGCCCGGCGGTCGCCGGCGGGGTGATCTACATCGGCGCGGAAAATGGCTGCCTGTACGCGATGGAGGGCCGGGAGCCGGGCTCCTGAGCATCGCGCCGGCGCGCCGCGTGCGAGCACTGGGATTGAAACCCTGGCAAGGCGCCGCCTCAAGCATCTTGCCTGACCTTGTCGCACCCCGCGCGGGTGCGTGGATCGAAACAAACTACGGACCGGGGATGAGCATTCGCCACGAACTGAAGGACATCCGGCGGGTGGTGGTCAAGATCGGCACCCGCGTGCTGACCGGCGGGGACAACCTGATCCTGCCGGAACGCCTGGACCGCCTGGCGGCGGAAATCGTGCGCCTGGAGGAACGGGGAATTTCCACCGTGCTGGTCTCCAGCGGCGCGGTGGGCGCGGGGATCGGCAAGCTGGAGCTGGGGAGCTACCCTCGGCTGATCCCGGACCGCCAGGCCGCGGCCAGTGTCGGCCAGGTGCAGCTGATGAAGATGTGGGAGCACGCCTTTGCCGCCTACCGCCGGCTGGTGGGCCAGGTGCTGATCATGGCCGAGGACTTCCAGGTCCGCCGCCGCTATGTCAACCTGCAGAACACGTTCGACAGCCTGCGGCGGCTGGGGGTGATCCCGGTGGTCAACGAGAACGACAGCGTCGCGGTGCGCGAGCTCAAGTACGGGGACAACGACACCCTCAGCGCCCAGGTGGCCGGGGTGGTCGGCGCGGATCTGCTGGTAATCATGACCGACATCGATGGGGTCTACAGCGCCAACCCGAAAGTGGACCCGACGGCGCGACGGTTGCCGGTGATCGAGGAGATCACCCCGGAGCTCTTGCGCGCCACCCGCGGCAAGGGCAGCGAGGTCTCGATCGGCGGGATGCGCAGCAAGATCTCCGCCGCGGCCCAGGCCACCGCGGCCGGCCGCTGGTGCGTGATCGCCTCCGGCCGGGACAGCAGCCTGGTGGAGATTGTCGAGGGCCGGGATGTGGGCACCCTGTTCCTGCCGCACCGCAACGGGATGAAGCGGCGCAAGCAGTGGATCGCTTTCACCGGCCGCCCCCGGGGCCGGCTGCTGGTGGATGAGGGGGCGCAGCGGGCCCTGGTCGAGCGGGGGAGCAGCCTGCTCTCCAGCGGGGTGCGCGAGCTGGAGGGCCGCTTCGAGCCCGGCGATGTGGTCGAGATCGCCCGGCTGGCCGACCGCGCGGTGTTCGCCCGGGGGATGGTCAGCTACAGCGCCGATGACCTGGCGCGGATCAAGGGGCTGCACTCCTCGCAGATCGGCGGGGTGCTGGGCCACGGCGGCCCCGAGGAAGTGGTGCACAAGGACAATCTGGCGCTGGTCGGACCCGCGCCGCGCTGAAAGCGCCGCGGCGGCCGGCCGAACCGCCCGATCCCGATGCGAGAAGCTTTTCCGGGGGGAGGGAGAAAACCTTTTGGAAAAGGTTTTTCTCCCTCCCCCCGGGCCCCCCTTCCACTTTCCCAAATTTTTTCGTAAGTTTCACGCGGGATAATCGGCAGCTTGCCGGAAGCATGTATCATCGTTTCGCAACAAGAACCAGAGCGAAGCGACACAGCCTTTTGCCAGCCTCCACTGCCGGTCGGTGGCGGCTGTGAAGTCCCCCTTAACGAAGTGGGAAACTGGGGGTTGTGTTGGCTTTTGATCCCCCTTAGCAAAGGGGGACACAGGGGGTTGTGTTTTTTCAGCATTTCCAACACCCTTCCAAGCTGCACAAGAACTTTTGAGCGGACAAGAATGACTTGCTGCAAACACAATATCTAGCATCTACTTGAGTGATGTGCATCGCCCGAAAACTTTTGCTGGTTCAAAGCGTTAGCTTTGACAGCTGATGAGCAGGAGCAGGAGGACTGGATGGATCTGAAGCAACTGGTCCGGGAGATGGGCCTGAAGGCCCGCGCCGCGGCCTTCGAGCTGGCCGCGGCCGATAGCGCGGCCAAGGACCGCGCCCTGGAGGCGGTGGCTGCGGCGCTGGAAGCGGAGCGGGAGCTGATCCGGCGGCAGAACGAGCGGGACCTGGAGGCCGGGGCCAAGGCCGGCCTGTCCCCGGCGATGCTCGATCGCCTGCGCCTGACCGACCCGCGGATCACAGCGATGATCGCGGGAGTACGGGAGGTGATCGCTCTCCCTGACCCGGTGGGGGCGGTCTACGATGAGCGGGTGCGGCCCAATGGCCTGCGAATCCACCGTCTGCGGGTGCCGATCGGGGTGATCGGGATCATTTACGAGTCCCGTCCCAACGTGACAGTCGATGCCAGCGCCTTGACCCTTAAGAGCGGCAACGCGGTGGTCCTGCGCGGCGGCAGCGAGGCGATCCACTCCAATCTGGCATTGGCCGGGGTGATGTCCCGGGCGATCGAGTCCGCCGGGCTCCCGGCGGCGACTGTCCAGCTCGTGCCCACCACCGACCGCGAGGCGGTGGGGGCGATGTTGCGGCTGGACGACCTGATCGACCTGATTATCCCCCGCGGCGGCAAGGAGTCTGATCCGTCGGGTGGTGGAGCAGAGCACGATCCCGGTAATCAAGCACTACAACGGGATCTGCCACGTCTATGTCGATGGCGCGGCCGACCTGAAGATGGCCGCCGAGATCGCCCTCAACGCCAAGGTGCAGCGGCCGGGGGTCTGCAACGCGATGGAGACCCTGCTGGTGGACCGGGCGGTCGCCCGGGAGTTCCTGCCGCTCGATGCTGGCGCGCCTGCGCGCGGCCGGGGTTCTCCTCAAGGGCGATGCGGCCACCCGCGCCCTCGACCCGGCGGTCGGGCCGGCCACCGAGGAGGACTGGGGCACCGAGTACCTGGACCTGACGCTTTCGGTGCGGGTGGTGGAGGGGCTGGATCAGGCGATCGAGCACATCAAGCGCTACGGGTCGCGCCACACCGATGCGATTGTCACCGCCGAACCCGAGAGCGGCCCGGCGGTTCATCACCCGGGTCGACTCCTCCTCGGTGATGGTCAACGCCAGCACCCGTTTCAGCGACGGGGCCCAGTACGGCCTGGGGGCGGAGATCGGGATCAGCACCGACAAGCTCCACGCCCGCGGCCCGATGGGGCTGGAGGAGCTGACCACCTACAAGTGGGTGGTGCTCGGCGAGGGCCAGTTGCGGCAGTAAGATTCCGCGCACGCTGTGCCGGATCGGCGCCCCCTCCGCGGCTCGGGAATCAGGAAAAAACACCACCCCCGGTGTCCCCCTTTGTTAAGGGGGATCGTTCCCGCTTCGCCCCGGTCAATGTTGCAAATAGTAATCAGGCTCTTGGTAGTGGCGGGTTTAAAACCCGCCACTACGCCGGCAGGCGCTATCCACTGGCTGACGTCCCTGCTCCCGGCGACAGCCGACGGGGTGTGTGGCCTCTTTTCAGCAGCCACTACCCAGGCGGCAGCTTTCGCAGGGCATCATACGATCGATGCCCGGATGCGCCCGCCGAAGCAAAAAAAGGGCGACCCGCCCGGGCCGCCCCTGTTGCCATCGGTATTTCCGCCGGCTCAGCTCTCGTTTCAGACTTTGGTCTCCTCCACCACCTCGAAACGCAGCAGCTTGCCCAGGTCGCGCAGGTCCTCCCGGCAGTCGCCGTAGAAGATCACCCGGTGCAGCCCGCCTGAGTAGTTGTCGATCATCTGCTGGATGCCCTCGCGGGAGCCGGCGGTGGTGGTCATCTTGGAGCGGCAGGCCAGCTCGGTGACCTTGTTGCCGACAATCTCGCCGGTGGAGACCAGCATCCGGTCGTAGGGGACATACTTGGCGGCGATGATCTTGTTGCCCGGCGTGAACTTGACCTCCGCCGAGGCCCCGCGCCGGTCCTCGGAGTGGCTGCGGATGTTCCAGCGCTCGGGGCGCGCTCCCAGGCCGGCCATCCGGGTGGGGGCGACACAGTGGGCATGGTAGATCAGCCCGGCCTCGGTGTCCAGCACCGGGTCGGAGATGAAGCCCGGGCGGTCGGTGAGCAGGCCGACGATCAGCATGGTGACGGTTGCGGCGACATCGGCCTCGCAGGCCCCGACATAACCGTTGTCGTTGAGGTCGACAAACGCCAGGCAGGGATAGTAGCCGACCTTGTGGGCATAGAGCATGGTCAGGCAGTCGACCGTGACCGCATTGGCCTGCTCGCGGTCCATGATCGCCTTGAGCGCCAGGTACATCCGGGCCGAGTTGACGATCTCCTCGCGGGAGGGTTCCACCACCTGGTCCGCCGAGGCGACCCAGCGCTCGGCCACTTTTTTCGACTCCTCCAGGCCGGCTTTCTGGAACGCCTCGTTGATCTCCGGGCTGCCGTACTGGGTCACCCGGAGCCCCAGGTGGTCTTCCAGTCCCTGGTACAGGTTGCCGGCGCCGCGGTCGTTGTCGCTGAAGACCAGCATCCGGGAGCGGCGCAGCCGGGCGGCGGCGCGCAGCAGTTGCAGCTTGCGCTCCAGCAGCCCGAGGTCCTCGGCCGAGAGGCTGACCAGCCTCATCCCGGCCTCGGTGGCCTGTTTGTGGAAGCCCAGGTAACCGCAGTCGCCGCAGAACAGGTCGTTGAACACCAGCACCGGGACCGTGGGCATCATCTCCAGCAGGGTGCGCTTGCCGGTGGTCGGGGAGGTGATCATGCAGACCACCAGCCCATCGCACTGCTCGATCCGTTCCTTGAGGGGCCGAAGCTGCTCCTCCTCCTCGATGATCTCTCCGCCTACCCACTCGATGTCCGGCACCTGGCTCAGGCGCTCGCGGAACTCGGCGGCGCGGGCGGCGTGATCGTACTCGTGGTAGGGCCAGCCGATCTGGCCCTTTTTCTTGGCGAGGAACACCAGGTAGAGCCTGGTTTTGGTCTGGCGGCCGGCCAGGGCGCAGAGATCGCCGGCGGGCAGATGGGGCAGTCCGGGGACCGCAGCGGCGGCGGGGCGGCCGAGGACCATCGCGCCGAGGGTGCCGGCCAGGCAACCGCCCAGGATTTCTCTACGGGAGAAGCTGCTCATGGAACCACCTCCATTGGTGCTTGCGGGAGAGGACGGCGAACAGGGTGGGATCGCCGCCCGGCAGCGGAGAGGATGGCTTTAGTTACGGCTGACAGGGTTCGGCGGGTCGGGCCTCCGCGGGCAAAGTGGCCGGAAAGGGCGGGGCCGATGGCAATCGACCCCGGTCCCGGGTTCATGCCAGGGTGCGGTACTTTTCCACCAGGTCGAGGATCAGCCGGAAGCGCCGCGGGGGCAGCTCCTCCGGGAAACCGTGCTCCATCATGATGTAGCCGCGGCGGCAACGCCTCCCCAGCGCGGCCGCCCGGGCGAACAGCTCCTCGATCCGGCGGTCATCCTCCAGCAGGTAATAATTGCTGGGGACAAAGCCGCAGAACACCACCCGGTCGCCGAAACGGGCGATAAGCTCCTCCAGGTGCGGGTTCTCCTGCGGGTCGAACGGGTTGAGGATATCCACTCCGGCCGCGATCAGTTGCGGGAGCACCGCGGCGATATTGCCATGGCTGTGCAGGTGGACAAACGCCCCGTGAGCGTGGCAGAGCGCGAACAGCTGATCGGTACCAGGGCAGGAAGAAACGCTCGAACATCTGCGGGGAGATCAGCATCCCCTCGGGAGTGCCCAGGTCATCGCAGACCTCGATCAGCCGCACCCCGCGGGCCAGCATCTCCCCGGCGCAGGCCAGGCTCCACTCCGCCAGCCGGGCAGTCAGCCGCTCGACAAAGCCGGGATCATCCAGCAGGTCGATCATCAGTGACTGGAAATCGTAGAAAATTGTTGTGGATCCCGCTGAAAAAGCCCATGATCTTGCCGGCGGGCATCACCCCGGCGGCGGTGAGCGCCGCGGCATCGGGGATGATGTCCACCCAGCGGGCGGGGTCGCGGGGGTCGGGCAGCTCCAGCCGGTCGAGGTCGGCGTGGCGCTCGAGCGGGAAACGGTAGCCGTACTGCACCGAGTAGGGGTCGAAGCGCACCAGCCGCCGGCTCCGCCCTCGAAACGGTAGATTTCCCGGCCATCCTCCGCGCGCCGCTCCAGCTCGCCGATGATCTCCCCCGGCCCGCCATGGCCGAACGGCAGGGCCCCGCCCTTGCCGCAGCCGAGGGTGCTGACCCCCAGGTGATGGGCATAGTTCAGCAGCGCCTGTCGGCTGGCCTCATCCCGGGGTCCGGAGCCGAACGACTCCGCCGGCAGGCAGTAGAGGTGGTCATGGAAGCACTCCGGGGGCAGGAGTTTTCGCAGGCCCGCCGGTTCCAGTGGCCCATCGGGCAGTAGGGGGAACGCTCCGGCCGCTCGCCGGAGAGCACCGCCAGCATGTTCTGAGTTTCGGTCATCCTGTGGCCATGCTCCTTGTCCCGGGGTTCCAGCTCACCAGGTCCACTGCTCGTTGAAGAAGCCCGCCTTGAGCACCGGGGTCTCGTAGGGGGTGTCGGCCCCCCGGCGGTAGATGAAGTAGTCCGGCAGCAGCTTGACCATCGACAGGAAGGACCAGAAGCGGGTGTAGTCCCATTCCTCGTGGTAGTTGAGCAGCACCAGGCGGTCCGGCTTGAGCGGGTTGGGGAAGACGCACTTGAAGGCGATCTGGTCGCGGGGGAAACGCTCCCGGCCGGCCACCACCGCTTCGCCCTCGAAACGCACCGGGCTCATCGCGTTGATCCGGCCGATCAGCCGGTTGCTGCGCTCATCGCCGAACAGCACCAGGTGGCTGCGCTCGATGTCGCGCTCGGTGACCGCGGTGTCGGGGCGGATCAGGAAGTGCACGTCCGGCAGCTCGCCCCAATCGGCGAAACGCATGGCCTGGCGCAGGGTCTGGTTGTGCTGGCCCCCGCCCGTGCCGTAAACCAGCAGCACCCGGTCGGTGAGGGCCTGGTAGATCGGCCCCTCCAGTCCCTTGCGCTTGACCGGCCGGCTGGAAGTTGCCTCGCCCGCCGTCCGGTAGCCGCCTGGGGCGCTTTCCAGCCGCAACGGGCCCGCGGACGGGACTGTCACTTTGAGCGCTGTGGCGCCGGGAACGAAGCTCTGGATGCTGAGCCCACCGCCGGGGGAGAGCCCCGGCAGCCCCTCCAGCCGCAGCGCCAGCCGCGCGACATTGGCGGTTTCCAGCCGCAGGGTGCGTCCCTGCTGCTCCCAGCGGGCCCGCACCCGCCCGAACTGGCCGTAGCGCTCGAAACGCTCGATCTCGACCCAGTCATAGGAGGAGTTCTCGTAGCGGCCGGTGGTGAAAATGATCTCGGTTTCCGGCTTGGGGCGCGCGGGCCGCCAGCATTTCAAGCAGGGTTTTGCCCCCGGCGTAGGCCGGGTCCCAGGCGTTGTGGCCGACATTGTCGTACCGGCTGAACGAAACCTTCACCCCCAGCGCCCTGAGCGCTCCGGCCATTTTTTCCGAGTGGGCGATCGGTACGGTCGGGTCATCATTGCCGTGGTGGATGTGCACCGGGAAGCGGCGGGCATTCTCGGCCCAATTATGGATCTGGTTCTGGGCCAGCACGGTTTCCAGCCAGGGGTAGGGCCGGCGGTCATCGGGGATCATCTCCTCGATCGAGGCCCAGTGCTCCAGGTCCGAGACCGGGCAGACCGGGACAATCGCCGACCAGAGATCGGGCCGCTGGCGCAGGCCGAACTCCCAGGTCCCATTGCCGCCCATCGACAGCCCGGTCAGGCTGACCCGTTCCGGGTCGACCGGGTAGGTACTCCCGCACCCGCTCCAGCACCTCCAGCACATCCTGGGCCCCGGGCCCGTGGTAGCTCATGGTCCCGCGGCCCCAGGGGCAGAGTACGATCCCCTCCACTTTCGGCAGCTCGGGCCAGATCGGCAGGGAGGTGAGCACCATCTCGTCCGGCTCGCCCGGGCGGTTGCCGATCCCGAACAGCCTTCGCAGGTTGTTGGCGTGGTTGGACCAGGCCCCGTGGAGGCTCACCACCAGCGGCCACTTGCGGCCGGGGTCGCCGACTCCCTCCGGCAGATAGAGCGCATAGGGGTAGACCGCCTCATCGATCCGGCTGCGATAGGTGCGGAAGTGCATCCCGCTCTGGCGGACATAGACCGGAACATCGCGGCTGCCCTCGACTCGCCCCTCGACCGTGATGGTCAGCCGACCCGCCAGCACGGTGTTCTTCCGGGGCGGCTCGGCCAGCTCCAGCGGGAAATCCAGCGCGGCGGACAGTCCGGGGTAGACCAGTTGTTCCTGGCCCTCGGCCCGGTAGTCCAGGCCGGGGATCTCCATCACCGCCCGGCAGGAAAGCGGGCTGAGGCTCATCCCATCCCGCAGGCGCAGCACCACCCGGCCCAGCAGCGGTCCCCGCTCCCCGGTGCGGAAAGTCGGCAGGTCGACAGATTTGATCTCCACTTGCAGCATCCCATCCTCCGCAGCCTGCGATGAGACCGCTCCGAAAATCAGGGACAGGGCCGACAGCAAGAGCGAAGCGTGTAACAGTGCTTTCAACATGGCAATCGATCCGCGAAAGGGGTATGAATCCATCCCTGACTTTAGTTGCAGAGATGAGATAAAATAGTAGAGAGGAGATACGACCGCTAACCGTTATAACTGGCCATATCGGAATCAGTTATCTTTAAATGATTACTATTATTCAGAAAATTGGGCTGCCATCTCTTCCTCGTCGAATAATGAATCTTCTGGTACTTGTTCGTTGCTCTGAATTGACGTTTTCTTCATGGCGTTCTCTATAAGAGCAAGTAAAGACTTTTTTCGAGAAATATAGTATGTGCTAAAATCATCATTTCTAAGAGATTTGGAATCTATGAGATGGCTTTGAAGAATCTCGTCCATCGCAGAATTGTCTATGTGCACGGCTGGATCTGCTTGTAAAAGGGCCAAATATTGTGATGGTGAGTTTCCTCCTATTTTTCGATTGGCTTTTAGAGAAACAGCAGTCTTGTTGACTATTGAGTTGTATGTTTTTGGGGGGATGTTGTTGTCGGTGCACCATTTTACCGGAAATATGTGGTGAATGTCTATGTTTTTATCGTTACGGTCAATATCCAACATGCGAGCTTTCCAATAGAAATCTTTGGCTCCATGTTGTTGAATGAGTGGCTGTAAAGTCCACGATATGCAGCTGATGTTCTAGTGCGCAAAGTGTCAAGGCGCCCATCTTGAAATCCTGATGCAACTATTGTTGATGGCTCTGCCTCGCTATCATTATAAATCCAATTTAGGAGTTCTTGAAAATCTAGTGCTATCCTGGTTTCTGTCGCGCTGCCGTAAAGTTCACCAAAGACACCACACCAGTACCAACGAGACAGCTTGTCCTGCACTTGAGGCTCCAACCAGCGATCTTTAAGATGTGTTAGTAGGGCTGCCAAAGGTACCAATTGTGCACGATAAGGCAAGAAATCCGGATGGTGAAATCCAAGATGGCGTAGGAACTGTTCCGCTTCAAGGAATCCTTCGGTCAGAAGGCCTGACCATTTCTTATAGGCAGAAAGAGGTGTGATGAGAATAGTATCTCTCTTGGCGCTTACTGCGGTGGCTTCTTTACCGGTTTTTCCTGATAATAAATCAGATTTCCTGGTCTCATGTGTGTGTATTAGGGCTATACCTTGTAAAAAATCAGTTGGCTCCATATCTCTAAGGAGCGGTTTGGCTACAAATATCTTCTTTCTTCCTGTCGTACTATTGCTGCCATACCAATCTTCGCGCATGTTAAAATTGTCGGCTGCATAAGTGGCAGTTACAAGCTCAAATACTGATAGTGGAACTCCACCGGTATTGACTTTTTCAAAAACAAGACAAACCGCTTCCTTTGAAGTTTCCTTCTTGAGGACAATAACTGGTACAAGGTATTCTCGAAATGCCTTGAGTATTTCTTTCCGAAATAGCATATATCGGTTAAAAAGATCAGGACGTAGAGTGTTAAGTTGTTCTTCCCAGTTGTCTGAGTTGAGAATTTGATTGCAGGGGAAGTGGAAGGCTTCTATTTCTTTGTTTGTACTGCTTAAATCAAGCGAGATGTCTCGGCCGAAATTGGTGCGCAATAATTTTTGCTCGTCAACTGCAACGATGGAATCTATTAGAGTTGCTGGGCCATTTAGTGTGCGCTCAATGTCAAAATAGTAATAGCGCTTTATGTCTCGTTTTTTCTCGTCACGAGTAGAGACTGGAGCAACGAATTTTAGCACTTGTGTCAGAGAAGTTAATCTCTGTTGGCCATCAAGTATTAATTTTTCTGCCTCGCGAGGTGTCGGTGACGAAAGGGAAACACCTTCAACAGCGCGCACTTGAAAATGGACGTCCCCCCCGGTCTCAAGCAGCATTAAAGCACCAATCGGGAAGGAACGAGCTATACTAACGAGTAGAGATCGTATATGTTCGTCATCCCAAACCCACCCGCGCTGGAAGTCAGGAAGTTGCAGCTTCCCGTCAACTATATCATCGAGAATTTCAGAAAGTTTGGTTTTGGTGGAATCAAAGGTGGACATGAATTATCCCTCCCCCAAAATTATGTCCTCCATCTTTGTCGCTTAAAATAAGAATGTATTATGCGATAAACGAGGCCGGAGGACAAGGCTTTTCCCGCGCGGCGACATCCGCAGTGATCGGCTGCGGGGCGGCCAGCACCCAGAGCAGCAGCCCTCCCAGTCCCACCCCCAGCAGGTTGAGCAGGATGTCCTGCGGGTCGAACCTCCGGCCGGGCACCAGGCGCTGGAAGCTTTCCTCCAGCACCCCGAGCAGGGCCGAGACCGCCAGGGCGATGCTCCAGGCCCGATGGGAGACCGTGGAGGGAAGCTCCCGCAGGGCCCGGTACCAGAGCAGCACCAGCAGGGCATACTGCGGCAGGTGGGCATACTCGTTGACACTGTCGCCCAGGCCGCGGAGCAGGTACGCGGCCGGCACGGCCCAGGCCAGGCACAGCAGCAGGAAAGCCCAGCGGCGCGGCAGCCAGGACCAGCGGATGAAGACCACGAACAGCAGCAGGTTGACCGTGAACAGCACCGCCAGTTTCACCAGCTGGACATAGACCACCCAGGTCAGGGCCGCCGCCGCCTGCTTGGTCAGCACCGGCAGCCGGGAGGCGATGAAGAACAGGGCGAGGCTGTAGGCCAGGCAGAGCGCCGGCCAGAGCAGTCGGGCAGAAGAGGAGGGCATGCGCCGGCTCCGGGGTCAGGGCAGCGGCTCGCGCGGAGCTGGTCGCTACCGGCGGGGGGTCAGGAAGATGTCGACATAACCCTGGGAGAGCCTTTCCAGCCGCACGTTCGGGAAGGAATCCGGGGGAACCAGCTGCACCTGCGGGTCGAGACGGAGGTTTTCGCGGCTGGGCTCATTGCCGCCCAGGGTGACAAACAGGCCGATGTTCCGGCGGCTCAGGCGCTCGACCTGGGAGATCGGGCCCTGGACCCAGACTCCCAGCGCCTGCGGGTTCAGGCGGAAGTTGGCCTTTGCGCCCCGGACTTCCACCGGCACGTTCTCGAAGTGGCGGGTGACCCGCTTCTCGCTGATCTGGATGCGCAGGGTCACATCGTCCGGGATGATTGTCACCCGCGGGTGGGGGGTCACCAGGCTGACCGAGCGGCGCAGGTTGATCTCGGTGAATCCATCCACGTTGACCGGCCGGGTGCTGACCTTCTCGATCCGCGACACCAGGCTTTTCGGCCCCTGCAGGCTGACGCTGGGCGGGTTGGTGATGATCTGGCTCAACTCGAAACCATCGGCCGGCTTGCCCAGGATTTCCGGGTTGACCGGGACAAAAGAGCGGAGCATCAGTTGCTCGATCTCCACTTCCAGGGTGCGGGGGAAGATGTCGGTCACCTCGACCCCCGGCGGACGGCCGGTGACCATCTCCTCATCGAGCTGGATCAGGTGCTGGCCCACCCCCAGGTTCTCCAGGTTCACCCGCAGGAACATCGAGCGCTCATCGATGGTGCGGATCACGGTCTCGCTGGCGCGCACCCGCACGGTGACATTGTTCACCTCCTGGTTTTCCGGCCCGAGGGCGGAGATGATCAAGTCCTCGCTCAAGCCCCGGAACTCGATCGGGATGCTGAAGTCCCCGTAGCGGTAGTCCTTGCCGGTCACCATGATCCAGAGGATCGTGGCGATCGCCAGGGAGATCAGCTTGAGCTCCAGGTTGGGAATCCCCCGGCGGTAACGCCTGAACCTGATGATCTGTTCCCTGATGCCCATCTCATGCCCGGGTTAACTGGTGAGCAGGGTCTTGAGCCGTCGCTCCAGCTCCAGCGGAGTGTCCAGGCGCTGGAAGCGCCCGTTGTAAGCCAGGGTCACTGTCCCGCGCTCCTCGCTGACCACGATGATGATCGCATCCGACTCCTCGCTCAAGCCCAGCGCGGCGCGGTGGCGGGTGCCGAAATCCTTGTCGATGTCGGTCCGGCCGCTCAAGGGCAGGATCGCCGCAGCGCTGGAAATGCGGCTGCCGCTGATCACCACCGCCCCATCGTGCAGCGGCGAGCGGGGATTGAAGATGCTCAGCAGCAGCTCGCTGCGGATCTCGGAGTCGATCCGCACCCCGACCTCGATCAGGTTGCGCAGGTCCAGCTCGCGCTCGATTACGACCAGCGCCCCGATGTTGCGCTTGGCCATGATGTTGACCGCCCGCTGCAGCTCGGCCAGGAAGTCGGAGGGCGGCTCCTTGATGCTGAAGAAATCGATGAACGGATTGCGGCCGAACGAGGCCAGGGCTTTGCGGATGTCCGACTGGAAGATCACGATGATCGCGATCACGATGTAGGCCAGGAAGTTCTGCAGGATCCAGGCCATGGTCTGGAGCTGGAAGCGGTCGGAGATGAAGTAGAGCAGGATCAGCAGCACGATCCCGAAAGCGATCCGGGCGCTGCGCGTACCCTTGAGCGGGTAAAGGATATAGTAGACGAAAATCGAGACCAGCAGGATATCAATGACTGAGTTGAGGCTGAAATTGATATTATCGAACAAGTCCGACATCTTCTCCCTGACCCTGCGAAAGCCGTCAGCCTAATAGCTCCGAGAGAGGTGTTCCTTATTTGGTATAATAACACCGGAAACGCACGCAGTTCAACAAAAAACATAGGGGCCCCCGCCAGGGGGAGGGCCTCAGGCCGGCTCCGGCCCCCGGCCGCGCACCAGGTGTTCCTCCAGCATCCGGGCGAAAGTGCGGGAGAACAGCCGCAGCTCGCCATCCTGGCCGCGGATCAGGTAGCCGCGCCGCAGCAGGTCCTTGACCACGTAACGGTCGATCTCGTTCAGGCTGTCACCGGCGGCCAGCCGTCGGCAGGCCTGCAGCTCATCCCGCCCCAGGCCGTTGAGGATGAACTGGAAGTGCATCTGGGCCTCTTCCAGGAACAGCTCCTCGACATTCTCGAACACGGTCTTGCGGGGATCGGCCTGGCGGAAGTCGAAATCCAACAGGATCGAGCAGGCGATCGCCATGTAGAACGGGAAGTAGCCCGACAGCTCCAGCACGGTCTCGAAATGCTCGCCGAGCGGGTTGCCGTACTCCCGGCTGGGCTCGGAGACAAACTGCAGGGCCTCCTTTTCGGTGAACGGACCCAGGTTGAGGTTGGAGAAGATGTTGAAAAACGGCGAGTCGCTGATTTCCCGGTTATGGCAGAGCTCCTGCAGGTTCTTCAGCGAGCTGGTGACATAGGCTACGTTGTAGTTGTTGGCCACCGAGCGCAGGAAAGCGAAGAACTCGGGGTCGAAGTTGCGGTTCTTGGTCACCGCCTCGAACTCGTCGAACAGCAGCACCAGCTTCATCCGCTGGCGGTCGAGCCGCTCGCAGACCTGCTTGAAGCCATCATAGCCGGCTTCCGGCAACTGGCCGGCCCGCTCGCCGGCCTCGGCCTGCAGGGCCTGGAACAGCGAGGCGAAGAACTCCTCGACCCGGGCCCGGCGTTTTTCCTGGAAGTCCATGAAGATGAACAGGTAGCTCTCCGGGTCCCGCAGGTGGGCCCGGCGGTTGTCCGGGTCGTTGATCGCCGATAGCAGGCTGCTCTTGCCGATCCGCCGCTCGCCGACAATCGAGACCGACTGCGGCCGGGCCGCCCCGAGCCGGGAGTAGATGGTCGCCAGCTCCTTGCGTCTTCCGAAGAAAAAGCGCTTGTCCCGGATCATCGCCCGGTTGAGGTAGGGATTCTGGCTGGAGCCGGGAAACAGCGGCGCGGGGGCCTCGGTTTCGGCTCCTTCCTCCGGGGCGCAGTCCAGCCGCCGGCAGAGGCGGTCCAGCTCCTCCACCAGCGCGGCGGCGGAGGGATGGCGCTGCTCGGGGTCCCGGGCCATCGCCCGCAGGATCAGCGCCTCCAGCTCCGGGGGCAGTCCCGGCACCAGCCGTCCCGGCGGCTCGGGAGTCTCGCGAATGTGGCTGAGGGCGACGCTCAGCGGGTCACCCGGGCCGAACGGCAGCCGCCCGGTGAACAGCTCGTACATGATTACCCCCAGCGCGTAGATGTCGGTCCGCAGGTCCACGGTCCCCCCCAGCGCCTGCTCGGGGGAGATGTACTCGGGGGTGCCGACAAAGGTGCCGAGCTGGGTGATCGAGCTGGACTGGCGGCCGATGGCGATCCCGAAATCCATCACCACCGCCCGGCCGGTGCCCTCCTCGAGCATGATGTTCTGGGGCTTGAGGTCGCGGTGGACGATGCCCTTGGCATGGGCCTCGGCCAGGGCCAGCGCGATCTGGCGGGCCAGGGCCAGCCCCTCGCGGACCGGCATCGGATTGCCATCGCAGCACTCCTTCAGCTCCCTTCCCCGGATGTACTCCATGCTGATGAAGTGGGTGTTGCCGCTCTGGCCGATGTCGTAGATGCGGTAGACATTGGGATGGGTGATCGTGCGCGCCAGGGCGATCTCCCGCTTGAAACGGGCGATGAAGGAGCGGTTGGCGGCCTGCTCCGGGTGCAGCACTTTCAGCGCCACCTCCTGGTCCAGCACCGTATCCAGCGCCCGGAAGACTGTCGCCATCGCTCCCTCGCCGATCCGGCGCAGCTCGCGGTAGCGTCCGGCGAATTTCTTTTCCGATTCATCATCCGCGGCGGCTTCAACCGCCGGAGGCGGATCAAGCTCAGCATCACCCGGGGACGGCTCAACGGCGCCCGCTCCCGCAGCCGGCGTTTCCCCGGCCGCGGGGTGCGCCACGGGCCCGGGAGCCGGCGCGGACCCGCCCCCGCTCCGGGGCCGCTCCTCGCGCAGCGCCTCGCCGCAGGCCAGGCAGAACCAGTTGCTGTTGGGGTTCTCGGTGGTGCAGTGCGGACAGATCATCCGGTTTTCCTTGCCAGGCGGTTACTGACTTGCGATCCGAAAGATTGTGCCATGTCGAAAAGGGATTACGTCGTGCTCCGCTTGCAGAGGGCGCCTCGGATTGACACCCCCGGCCCCGATTGCATCGGGGCCACCCCCCTCCAGGGGGGACTGTTTCCGCTCCGACCTTGAAGTTGTTGCAACATGTTGGACTGAAAGCTCTTAAACTCCCTATAATTGACATAACAATCGGAGCGAACCAGCGGAAGGGGAGGAAGTGGAAAAGGGTTTCTCCCTCCCCCGGAACAGCCCTGAATCTTCGCGCCGTTGCTGTTTACAGCGCGCCGCCCGCCCAGCGCACGCTGTTGAGGATCAGGCGGCCGAGCGGCCGGTTGACTAGGAACGGCCGTTCCGCGACCGGGTCGCCGGGACTGAGGTAGATCACCCTGCCCAGGCCCTCGCCGCGGGTCCAGCCGCAGTCCTCCTGCTCGCCGTTGCCTTGGACATCGCAGGTCAGCAGCCGCTGCACCGGCTGGCTCGCAAAGTGGTGCAGGCGGAAGTCCTGGTCGTTTTTCACCGCGAAGCTTTCCGGCACCCCCGCGAACACCGGGTGCTCGACTCCGGGGATGCGGCTCACCCGGAAGTCGGCGTGCTCGACCGCGCCCTCGGCGGCCTCGTACCAGCCGCCGATCAGCCGGCACAGCTCCGGGTTGCGGTTGGCCCGGCTGACCACGTGGTGCAGGGCCACCAGCCCGCCGCCGCCGGCCACGAAGCGGCTGATGTTGAGTTCCCGCGCCTCGGCGATGTCGTTATGATTGAACAGCACCAGCACCTCGTAGCGGCCCAGGGGCTCCGGCTCCAGCACGTTTTCCGTGTTGGCGAAATCGGCGGCGATGGCGCTGTCCGGCTGGGCGTTCAGCAGCTCGGCCAGCTCGAAACCCGCCCGGCCGTAGCGGTAGCCCTCGGCGAACACCAGCACCCGCAACGGGCGGGCGGCATGGCCGGAGGCGGCGAAACCAAGCAGCAGCATGAGCGCGGCGCAAACGAACGGTTTTCTCATCTTCCACCGCCTTTCTGGCCCTCAGGCCGAAAACTGGTGCTCGATCTCGCGGGAGACCCGGTACAGGTTGTGCTCCTCCCTGATCCAGAGCCGGAAGAGGTCCATCCGGAAACGGTAGGCCTCCTCGCCGAGCTGCTCCAGCACCTCCCGGCGGGCCAGGCTTTCGCAGGCTTTCTTGAGGTCGGTCTCGGACATCGGCAGGGTGCCCTTGGCCAGGGCGGCGAGCATCTCGCGGATGGCCGGGGCGCGGCCCTCGCTGCGGGAGAGCTCGGCCAGCACCGACAGGGCGACTTTCTCCCGGTCGCTCAGGCCCGCCCAGAAGTAGATCATCTGCGGCGGGGGATTGTCGATGATCTCCCGCACCACCACCGCGATGTCCTCCTCGTAGAAATAGTTGCGCCGCTCGTTGTTGAGCAGCTCGACAATGTTGCGGCAGACCAGCTGGGTGTAGAAGGGCTGGCCGGCGGTCAGGGTCATGATGTGCCGCACCGAGTTGCCCAGGTAGAAGACCTTGCCGCGGACCGGCTCGACGATCAGCCGGCGGGTGTCGTTGGGAGTCAGGTAGCTGATGTTGCGGTAGTCGCAGCGCTGGAGCAGGGGCTGCCAGTAGGCGGTCCGGCGCTCCTGCAGCCGGTGGGTGCCGGCGAAGATGAAGAACAGCCCCTCCTTGTGCTCGACCAGCCCGCTCAGGAACAGGAAGATGTCCTTGCTGATCTTGCCCTCCTCGACCTTGTCCTCGATCAGCTCGTACTCATCTACCAGGAACAGCAGCCGGTCCGGGCCGATCGCCGCCAACACCCGGTCGATGAACTTGTCGAAGACGGTGAAGGGGTTGCGGGAGCGATCCTCGAACGGCGAGAGGTCGAATCCGGCCTCCGGGCGGGCGACAGCGCGGACAGTCAGCTCGGCCAGCCGGCCCAGGAACTCCCGGTCATCGTTGATCGCCATTGCCTGCATGTCGATGAACACCGGCAGGTAGCTGGGCCCCAGGCGCCCGCCGACAATCTGGTAGAGCACGCTGGTCTTGCCGGCCCGCCGCTCGCCGAACAGCAGGATCAGCGAGCCGTAACGGTCGCCCTCCACCTTGTTCTTGACGAAACGGAAGTCATCCTCCCGGCCGAAAAACATCTCGCGGGTGCGGATCGGGTTGCCGACAATGAACGGGTTGGGTGTGATCAGCTCGAAGGCGCGGCGGCGGAAACGGTTGAAGTACATGTGGAGGACGTTGCGCCGGTACCAGAAGTAGCCGCCGCCGCCGAGCAGCAGCAGCGCGGCCCAGAAGAAACGGAACTGGCTGTCCCGCCAGAAGGGCGGCAGGTAGTCGACACTGCGGGCGGCCACCACGCGACGGCCGCTGTTGTCCTGCACCTCGAGCTCGATCCGGTTGCGGCCGCGCGCCAGCGGCAGCTCCTCCTCGAAATCCATCCGACGGAGCGGCTCCCCGCCCCGGAAGCGGTACAGCTCCCGGCGGCGGCCATTGACCACCAGCGCCACCCGCTCGATCCCGCCGTCATCATAGGCGGCGCCGGCGAGCCTCAGCCGGGGGGAGGAGACCCGGAACAGGGTGTCGGGCAGCCCGGGGTCGAGCACCAGGCGGGGTTGGCCCGGCGGGCCGAGCTGCCCGCCGCCGGCCAGCCGGGCCTCCACCGCGGCCAGCAGGCTGTCCGCCCGGCGGTCGGGACCAAGCTGGCGGGCCTGCTGGACCCGGTCCCGGGCCGGCAGCAGCGAATCCACCGCCAGCAGCCGGACAGCGGCGGCCAGCAGGCTATCCCGGGCGGCCTCCCGGCGCAGCGCCTCGCTCCGCTGCTCGATTTCCCGCAGCCGCAGCCCAGCCCCGGCATGGCCGGGCTCGAGGCGCAGCAGCTCCTGGAAACGGGAGCGCGCGGCCTCGAGTGAATCCAGCCGCAGCAACCGCCCCCCCTCGGCAAGCAGCGAGTCGGCCTGCTGCGCCCTTCGACGGCGCTCGCCGGCCAGCCGGGCCTGTTCCTGCTCGGCCCGCCGGCGCAGCTCGCGCGCCCGCGGGCTGGAGGGCTCCCGGGTCAGGGCGCTGTCGGCCAGGAACAGCGCCTCGCCGAACAGGCCCTCCCGCAGCCGGGTCTCGGCCTCATCCAGCAGCCGTTCCAGGGCCTGCCGGCGCCCCTCTTCCAGGCGCAAACGCTGCAGCTTCCGCCGGACCTCGGTCACGTGCGCCAGGGCCAGGCTGTCCTGCGGGTCCAGGGCCAGCACGCTCTCGAACCTGACCCGCGCCTCATCCAGCGCGCCCTGGCGTTCGAGCTCCAGGGCCCGCTCGCGCTCGGCCTCGATCCGCTGCCGCAACTCGCCGCCCGGGCTTTCTGTCCCCGGCTGCCGTTCCCGGATCGCCCGCTGGTAGCCCTTGAGCTGCTGGAGCATCTCCGGGCTGCGGGCCACCTCTTCCGCCTGCAGCGAGCGGGCGAAACAGGCCAGGGCCAGGCTGTCCTGTCCCAGGTTGTAGTGGGCGAGACCCAGGTGGAAGTAGGGCAGGTAATCGGGGCGCCAGTTCCCATAGGTGCGGGCATTGAGCTCCGGCTCGGGCTTGAGCGCCACCGCCTGCTCCAGCTCCCGGATCGCCTGCTCCCACTGGCCGGCGGCGATCTGCTCCAGCGCCTGCTCGTAGTGGGCGAACCAGCTGCCCTGCCCTCGCAGGGGAGCGGGGGAGAGCGCGGCCATCCACAGCACCAGCAGGCCGGCGCCGAGCGCGGTCAGATTTCGCGGCTTGCGCATCGCCCTCATTCCCTAGAAACGGAAAACCGCGGAGAGCAGCGCTTCGGCCACGCTTCGCGAGAAATTGACCGCCGCATCGACCTGGATCTTGTTCTGCAGCACGAAGCCGAAACCCATGGTGCCATGGATTTCATCCTTCCCGGGCGGGAACAGCCGCCGCAGCGCCTGGTCCTCGACCGTCGTGTGGACCGCATGGGCGGGATCGGTGTAGACTCCGCAGCGCAAAGGGATATTCCAGTCGCGCCAGATCAGGTAGTACTCCAGCCCGAGGTGGAGCTCGGTGGCATCCGCGAGCACCAGGTCCTGCAGCCCATCGCTGTCCTCGAAGCGGGTGAACGGAAACTCGTCGGTGTAGACCGCCCGGTCATCGGCGTTCAGGTTACGGTCCAGGCCCTGGATCAGGTCGGAGTACTCGACCCGCACCAGGTCCAGCGAGAGGGTGAGCTTGTCCAGGGCCTTGAAGCCCAGGCCCAGGCTGTAGACATCGGGCACCTTGAAGTCCAGCGACTGGTCGGCGCGGTGGATCTCGGTCCGGCCGCCGCTTTCGTCCACGTCCTCGATCCGGTTGACAATCCGGAAGCGGGGGCCGCTGCGGTAGACCGCCCCCAGCGACAGGTACTCCACCGGCTCGGCCTTCACTCCCAGGTTGATGCTGTAGCGGGTGTCCGCGCTGTTGCTGGAGATCCCGAAAAAGCGCACCAGCCGGTCGGTTTCCTGGGTGTGGCGCTGGAACAGGTTCTCGTAGAACTGCAGCTCGAGGGTGGAAACGATGCTGGAAAATCCCAGCGAGAGCTGGGGGATCGGGCGATAGGCGGCGGCGAAGCCCCAGTTGTTGACCTGGATGTCGCTGCGGGTCTCATTGCCCGGCTGGAAGTCGGCCGGGTCCAGCTCGGGAGAGTAGAACACCGAGCCGAAGCCCTGGCCCTCGAAGGAGCTTTCGAAGTTGATCAGTTCCTGGCGGTAGAGCGAGAAGGCGAACTTGCCGGAGGGGTAGACCAGCGACAGGTAACTCTGGCTGCCGACATCTTCCCGGAAGCGGCCGGTGAGGTCATGGTCCAGCTCATTGCCGATGTTCTCGGTGTGGCTGTAGCGGCTGAGCTTGTAGTGGACCGAGATCTCGGGCTTGGTCAGGACGGTCAGCCCGGCGGGATTGGCCATCCCGGCGGTGGCATCGTCGGCGATCGCCACGAACGCGCCGCCCAACCCGACCGCGCGGGCGCTGGGGATGTTGAAGTTGAACTGGATGTTGCGGATGAAGGTGTTGCGGTCGCTCTTGCGCCAGAAGCTCTGGGCCCGGGCCGGATCGGCCGGGAGGACCAGCAGCAGCGCCAGCAGCGCGGCCAGGGGCGGGAGCGGCCGGGGCAGCAGGCGGCGCAACGTGTTCCGAAAGCGGAGCATGGCGATCCGTCAGACCGGGGGACAGGGTGCCGGGCGCGGCCGGGGACGATCCGATTCAAAGGGATAATTTTAACATAAGTCGTTCAGAAATCAACGATCAATTCGTAGCGGCAGTTGATGCGCTCGACATTGGCGCGGGCGCCGCCGGTGGTGGGGGTGCTGATGCGGTAGGTGCTCTCCTCGAAGAATAAGCCGGTGATGTTCTGGAAGCGCGGGCCGGTGCCGCTGGAGATGATCCCCTCGCCGCGGACCGCGTAGAGGGTGTCTCCCGCGGGGGTCGCCAGCGGCTCGACCTGGTTGGTGTGGTCGATCTCGATCGTCCCGCCCTCGAGCTGGAGGCTGGTATGCACCCGGCAGCCGTTGATGTTGATCAGCGAGGGAATCAACTCGCCCAGCAGGCTGATCTCGATCGACAGCCGTAGCGGGGAAAAGGCCGAGTCCGGCGCGCCATCCGACTGCCAGCCGGTGAACGATTCGGGTCCGGACAGCATGACATAGCTCGGGCCGGTCACATAGCCGGTATCGATGGCGGCTCCCTCGCCCCCGGCCTGGACCTGGAACACCACCCGGCGGGAATCCTCCCGGCGGGTCTGCTCGCAGCCGGAGGGCCAGAGGGCGAGGACCAGGATGGACAGGACTGGCAGGGACAGGCGCGTACGCGGCATCACACGGTCAGGATTTGATTTTGGTCAGGAGCAGCAGCCAGTCATCGATGTCGATCACCCCATCCCGGTTCAAGTCCGCGGCAAAACGTTCCTCGCGGGAAAGCGGCTGGGAAGGGTTGTCGATCAACTGGCGCAGGCGCAGCCAGTCGAAAATGTTGATGCGGCCATCCAGGTTGAGATCGCCCGGCCGGTAAACCGCCGGGACTGTCAGCAGGAAGGGTTGGCCGCCGGCGGCCGGCAGCCGGGATTGGTTGCCGTTGATGTCCGCCGCCTCGAAGTGGTAGCGCAGGGTGTCTTCCGGCAGCGGCAGCGGCAGGCTGAACTCCAGTCTCCCGGCGGCCGGACTGAGGAAGCGCATGGTGTCGGCGCGGGCCACGCGGCTGTAAACCAGGATCGCCCGGAGCCAGGCCAGCGGGCTGGCATCCTGAACTCCCAGCGCGGCGGGGACCGAGTCCAGGCCGGCCACATCGGTCCGCAGCCCGGTCGGCAGTTGCAGGGCGGTCAGCACCGGGGCCTGGTTGTCCTCGATCACGGTCAGCTCGCCCGGCTGGAACGGGCCGGCGATCACCTGGCGGCCGCCCTGGGGCCAGAGCACGACCAGCCGGTCCAGGGTCGCGTTGCGGCCCAGGGAGATCACCGGGTAGGGCGAGTCCTGGATCCGGCCATAGCCGCCGGAAACCGTATGAAGATAAGTCTTTGTCCCGATTGTCGCAAGGATGCGCGTGCCGATCGCGCTCCGGCCGCTGGGCCGGCGGAGCATCACCCGCACCGTCCGGCCGCGGGGGGTGAGGTTCTCCAGGTAGCGCAGCTCCAGCGGGCTGCCGCTGAACAGGTCGTAGCTGTCATCGGTCAGGTGGTTGGCGTAGAAGATGTCCAGGTCCCCATCCCGGTCATAGTCCGCCGGGAGCGGCAGGCTGGAGTCCACGTTCCGGGGCAGGCCGAGGTTCTCGCGGTTCTCCACCAGCAGCGGATTGTCCCGGCCGGTGCCTACCAGCAGGATATTGGAGGGGATCAGGGTCCAGGTCCCGTACCTCGAGCTGCGGGCGATCAGCAGGTCGGGGACCGCATCGGCGTTGAAGTCGGCGATGGCGCTGGCGATCCGCCCGTAAACCGGCTGAATCGAGTCGGGCGGGGCCAGGCGGAAGCGTTCCGTGGCGTTGGGTCCGCGGCCCAGCAGCAGGGCGTCCTGATCCTGGGCCCGGGTCAGGTAGAGGTCCGGGAAGCTGTCGCCGTTGAGGTCGCCCCAGGTCTGGCTCTGGCCGAAATGGACCGGCTGGGCGGCGGGCGGGTTGAGCCCGCTGGCGGCGGTGGAGTCGAGGAAGCCGCCGCGCTGGGAGTTGATCAGCAGGCGGTTGCCCGGAGCGTCGAGGTTGACCGCCACCACGTCCAGCCAGCCATCCTGGTTGACATCGACCAGGGTGGCGTTCTCGGTCTTGCCCTCCTGGGTCAGCCCGTACTCCGCGCCGCGCGCCTCAAAGGAGCGGCCGGCGCGATTGATCAGCAGATAATTGGGGCCATCGAAACTGCCGATCAGCAGGTCCAGCCAGCCATCGTTGTTGACATCTCCCCAGCAGACCGAAGTGCCCCGCTTGTTGCCCCGGGAGAGGCCGAGCAGATGGGAGCTGTCGGCGAAAGTCCCATCGCCGTTGTTGCGGAACAGCTTGTCCGACAGATATAGACCCGCCACCAGCAGGTCGGCGAAGCCATCGTTGTCGTAGTCGCCCCAGGCGCAACTGATCCCATCATTGGCCGTGGCCACCCCGGCCCGGGCGGCGACATCCTCGAAGCCACCGCCCGGCTTGCCCCGGAACAGCGCGTTGGCCCCCTCGCCGTTGATCACGTACAGGTCCACATAGCCATCGTTGTCGAAATCTCCGGCCGCGGTGGCATAGGCGCTGAGCCTGAGGTTGAGTCCCACCGCGGCGGTACGGTCCGAGAAGCTGACCTGGTCGGGGTAGACCAGGGAGATTTCCCGGCGGTCACGGTCCCAGAACAGCCAGTCGGTGCGGCCATCCGCGCGCCAGTCCAGCGGGCCGAGGTACTGGCCGGAGAACCTGGCGGTCGCGGCGGTGAAGAGGGTCTCGCTGCGGGAGGCGGAGATCCCGCCGCTGCCGCCGGTGAACAGGGTCAGGCTGCCGCCGGAGAACAGCGCCAGGTCCGGCAGGCTGTCGGCGTTGAACTGGCCGATGTCCCAGCCCTCGATCGCGCCCCCGGCGGGAGCGGCGAACGTGAGCTTTTCGACCAGGGTGGCGATCGGGTCATAGCCGGCGACCACCAGCCGGTCGGGGTTGCCGCCGGCCGCTCCCGGACGCACGAACACCAGCTCCGCGCGCCCATCCCGGTCCAGATCGGCCACGCGAATCCTCAGGCTGCTCAGACTGTTCTGCTCGGCCAGGGCCGGCACCGCCATGGAGGTGAAGCGCCCGGCTCCCTGGTTGAGGTGGAGCCGTCCCCAGACGATGAAATCCTCGCGCCGGTCGCCGTTGAAATCCCCGAACAGGAAGCTTTCGAGGGTCAGGCCGTGCCAGATGGTGGGGATTGCGGCGCTGACCGGCAGCGCGGCGCCGAACTGCGGAGCCAGCGGATTGCTCCCGGTCTGCGGAAGGATGCTGATCGTGCCCAATCCCAGCGCCACCAGGTCGGTGCGGCCATCCCCGGTCAGGTCCCGGGCTCCCACCGCGCGGGGTGAGCTGAACGGCAACTCGATCCGCAGCGGCTCCTGGCCGGGCAACCCATAAAGCTCGACCCGCGAAGAGGTTTTATTGTAGGCCAGCAGCTCCTCGAAGCCATCGGCGTTCCAGTCGACAGCCACGAGGGTGGGTTTTTCGGTGAATCCGGCGGCGGGTCGGAAAGCGGGAGTGGCGCCGCGGGCATCGAGCAGCCACAGAGTGGTCGGAGTGGAGGAGGAAGTGGCGACCGCGGGCGAGAGAAACACCGCCGCGCAGGAAGCGGCCGAGCGCCCCTGGGGAAAGGTCCAGGCCGTGGCGGCCCCGCCGGGCGCGGGGAAAGCGGCGGTCAGCCAGCCCTGGGCCCTCAGCTCGGAAATGGCCAGGCCGCAGAGCAGGCCCACCAGCAGGAGCGGGATTTCGGCAAATCTTTTCAGGCAGCCATCCTTGGTCACGCAGCGCGAAATAAACCGCAATTATCGTAATAATATCAATTTTCGTGCCAGGTGGTTCAGGCTCTCCCTGCGTCGGGAGAACCGGGAGCGGGTCGCGGGCCTCGCGACCCCGGTCGATCCGATCTGTCTAAATAACAATACTTGCAGAAAATTCCCGGCCGGGCGAACCGCCGCATCCCACCGGGCCGGACGCGGGAAAGCGCCGGTGGTGGGGAATGGTTGTTACCTCCACAGTACCATAGTGTTACCGCATCAGCTTTTTCCGCGCTTTTTCCGTTCCGGCTGCAGCTCGTGCTTTTTGACCAGGCGCTGGAACAGGCTGCGGTTCATGCCGGTGGCCTGGGCGGCGCGGGTGATGTTGCCGCCGTGCTCCTCGAGCGCGCGCTCCAGGAAAGCTTTCTCGATCTCCGCCACCGCGTCCAGGGCGGCTTCCTCCCGGGCCTGCTTGAGCTCCTCGTTGTCCCGGGGCAGGGCGATCACCCGGCGGGAGCCGCCGCTGTCCCCGCCGGTGGTGATGCGCGAGGACTCCAGCACCTCGGGCGGCAGATCGGAGGTGGTCAGGTAGTTGTTCTCGGACAGGATCAGCGCCCGCTGGACCAGCCCCTCCAGCTCGCGGATGTTGCCCGGGAACGGGTAGCGCTCCAGCAGGCGGATGAACTGCGGGTCGACCCCCGCCCGGGGCCGTCCCAGCTTGCGGGAATGCTTCTCGACAAAGTGCTCGACCAGCAGCGGGATGTCGTCCGGGCGGTCCTTGAGCGGCGGGAAATGGATCTCCAGGATTTTCAGCCGGTAGTAGAGGTCCTCGCGGAAAGCGCCGGTGCGGACCATCTCCCGGAGGTCCTTGTTGGTGGCGGCGATGATCCGCACATCCACCTGCTGCACCTTGTAGCTGCCCACCTTCTCGAACTCGCCGAACTGCAGCACGCGCAGCAGTTTCACCTGCAGCTCGGGCGGCATCTCGCCCACCTCGTCCAGCAGCATCGTCCCGCCGTCCGCGGCCTCGAACCGCCCGACCTTGTTGGCGATCGCCCCGGTGAACGAGCCCTTGACATGGCCGAACAGCTCGGACTCCAGCAGCCCGGTGGGCAGGGCGCCGCAGTTGATGGTCAGGAACGGCTGCTCGCGGCGCTTGCTGTTGAGGTAGATCGCCCGGGCGATCAGCTCCTTGCCGGTGCCGCTGCCGCCGGTGATCAGCACCGCGGCATCGGTGGGAGCTACCCGCGCAGCCAGCTCCATCACCTCCGACCATCTTGCGGCTCTTGCCGATAATCATGCTGAAATCGTACTCCAGGCGCAGGCTCTCGCCGATCTGGGTCGAGCTGCGGCCGGAGACGCCGCGGGAGAGCTCCAGGAAGTTCAGGGCGTTGCGGATCGAGTTGGCCGACAGCTCGCTCAGCTCCTGGAGCAGCTCCAGGTCCTTTTCCATGAAGCAGGCGGCCACCGAGCGGTTTTCGAGGTAGATTGCGCCGTAGGGGCTGCCGGCGATAACCAGCGGGACACAGAGGATCGAGCGCAGGCCGAGGTCGACGATACTGCGGCTGGCGGGCCCGGCCGCGCCCTCCTGGGCATCGTTGACAAACAGCGGGCGGCCGCTCTCCAGCACCTGGCGCACCAGGGTGCGGCTGACCAGCCGCTCCTGCTGGTTCAGCTCCTCGCCCTCCAGGTTGCGGGCCACCTTGACCTGGAAATGCTCCGGGCTGCCGGTGACAATGAAGCCCCGCTCGGCCCGCAGGATGTCCATGATCTTGTCCAGGATCAGGTTGAGCAGCCGGGAGTAGTCCAGCTCGGCGTAGAGCAGCTTGGAGATGTCGTACTTGAGCTCCAGGTCGCGGCAACGGTTGCGCAGCAGGTTGATCTCGCGCCGGAGCTGCTCGATGGTCGGTCGGTCCTTGTCTGTCGGCAGCGTGTCGCTCATCATCCGGGGGTCGCTCCTCGCATGGTTCGGGGGCTCAGAAAGTGACGATCAGGTCGTGGTGGAGGCGCAGCGAAAGCGCCCCGTAGCCCTGGCGCAGCCCCAGGCCGGGCCGGTTGAGGCGGTTGCGCTGCGAGCGGTAGCCGCCCTCGGCCGCCAGGTCCAGCCAGGGACAGGGCAGCCAGCGCAGGGCCAGCCCGGTTTCCAGCTCCCGCTCGACGGTCGCGGTGGGGAAGCCCTCCCCGCCGGAGCCGACCAGCTCCAGCGCCGGGTAGGCCACCCGCCGGCTGCCGCGATCCAGCCGGGCCAGCCGGGCCTCCAGTTCCAGGTCATCCCGCACGGCATAGCCGAGACTCAAACCCACCCGCCAGTAGTCGTTGCCCAGCGGCGCGCCGAGCGGCCTGCCGTTCAGCAGGTAGCGCTCGTAGGGCTGGAAGGTGTTGTAGGCGAAACTGGAGACCACGGTCGCCTCCAGGGCCAGGGTCGCCCGCTCCAGCCCGAGCGGGGAGCGCAGCAGCGCCTCGGTGTCCAGCGCCCAGCGGTCCTGGATCGCGCCCACCCGCAGCAGGTCGTCGATCATCACCTGGCCGCGCCAGCCCAGGCGGTCCAGGTAGAGCTGCCAGTCGAACCCGACCAGGGTGTTGTTGGCATGGTCGCGCTTGTTCTGGATCCCCACCAGGCGGTAGCTGGTGAACGGATTGAGCAGCGCCGGGTCGAACCCGCGGCCGGCCCCGCCATAGACCGTGCTCTCGCTGATCCCGAAGCGCAGGTGGTCCCGCACCCGGATGTCCAGCCGGTGGGCGGTCAGGTAGCGGTTGGCCCGGACTGCCGGGGCTCCGGCCGCGGGGCGGTAGCTGATCCCATCCAGGGCCGCCGCCAGGTGCGAGAGCACCAGGTGGCGCGAGCGCAGCGTCAGCCCGAAATGGTCGAAACTGCCGGCCCCGGCATCCAGCATCAGGCTGCGTTTGCCCATCGGCGACCAGTTGCGCGCCAGCCGGCCGAAAAAGAACTCGGTCGAGAAGGCCCCGCCACGGAACGCGAAATCCGCCTTGAGGTAGCCCTCCATCGGCCGGATCAGCCCCTCCTCCAGCGGCCGCTCGGTGCGCGGGTCGCGGTGGGCGGTGGAGTCCTCCAGGCGCATCAGGTGCGGGGCGCGCAGGAACCGGCTGTCGAAGACCAGGTGCGAGAAAGCCCCGCCGAAACCGATCCCGGCCTCGCTGCGCTCGCGGCCGCCCTCGCGGCGGGAGGAGGCATAGCCGGCCCCGAGCTGCGGGCGTACGATCACCGCCAGCGCGGCGGAATCCCCGGCGGCCGGTGCGGTCTCCAGGGCGGCCTCGCGCGCCAGGCGCTCCAGCCAGGCCCGCTCGAACCCCGTTAGGGGGGCGCTCCGCCGCCGTTCGGCCTCGACCGCCCGGCCCAACTGGGCCCGGGTGTAGGGGCGCAGCGCCGGGTCGAGCCCCAGCAGCCGCCCGCGCCGTTGCAGCAGGTCCAGGTAATGGTAGGCCGGATGGTCGAGCGGCAGGTAGCGGGTGCGGTCGCCATCCGCGCGGGCCGGGATGGCGCAACAGAGCAGCAGCAGGGCTGTCAGCCATCCGGCCGTGATTCTGGGGAACATTCGCGACCTCGGACCGCTATCAATGAGGGGGCGCGTGGCGACCGCCGGCGTTTTTCCGGCTGTCCCCGCCCGCCGGGGATTATAAATTAACAACTTCGGCGGGATAAGAGAACAAAATCCGTTGCCGCAGGGTCCTCCCGGCGCCGCTCCCCCGACCCGGGCGGCCGGGGGAAATAATATTTGACTTTGATTTGCGAAACCTTTAATATACGACTGCCCAGGCCCGCTCCTGCGGCGGCGCTGGGGCGGGGAAGCCGGGGTTCAGGCGTTCCCGCGGCACTTCAAACGGGAAGAAGGCTCGAGGCGATGATTAAGGTGATTCTGATTTTTCTGCTGATCATGTACCTGGTCAGCCAGATCGTGCACGTGGTCCGTCGCAAGGTGGCCTCCTACCAGGCGGCTTTCCTGGCGATGCAGCAGGAGCAGCAGCGGCGGGAACGGGAGGCCGGCGGGCAGCCCCCGCCGCCCGGGCGCGGGCTCGATCTGCGGGCCTGCGATGTCGAGGATGCCCGGTTCGAGGAAGTGAAGCCACGGGATTTCGGCGACCATCGCCCCTGAGCACCGCCGGGGCGCAGCAGCCAGCATTCATGACCGCCGGGCCGGTTGGGCCGGACCCGGCCGCAGCCAGTCCCCACCCTCTGGAGGAGCTATGGCAAGCAGGAGTGTCAACAAGGTGATCCTGATCGGCAACCTGGGGGGGGACCCCGAGCTGCGTCACACGGCCAGCAATGTGCCGGTGGTCAACTTCACGGTGGCCACCAACGAGAACTGGGTCAACAAGGAGGGGGCGCGCGAGGAACGCACCGAATGGCACCGGGTGGTGGCCTGGCGGCGGTTGGCGGAGATCTGCCACGAGTACCTGCGCAAGGGGACCCAGGTCTACATCGAGGGCAAGCTGCAGACCCGCAGCTGGGAGGACCAGAGCGGGCAGAAACGGTTCATGACCGAGGTGATCGCCGATGAGATGGTGATCCTCGGCGGGCGGGGCGGCGGCGAGGGGCATGCCGGCAGCGGCGGCAGCCATTACGGCGACTACGCCGGCGGCGGCCATGGCGGCAAGACCGAGCGCGAGTACGAGGAGTTTCAGCCCCCGGCCGAGGGGGATGATCTGCCGTTCTGAACGCCTTCCATCGCCTGGGGACTGTCCCGGGCCAGGACCGAAGGAACCGGCTCGCGGCCGGAACGGTCCCTGGCGATGCCGGTTCGACCCGATGACCTGATCCGTCCATTCCAGCCTGGAAAAGGAGCAAGATGAGCCGTCGTTCGAGGCTGTTTGCTCCTTTTTCGTACCCGGGGAGAGTCGATGACCAAGGTGAGAGACAACTGGGGATCAAAACTGGCTTTCATCCTGGCGGCGTCCGGATCGGCGATCGGGCTGGGCAACATCTGGCGCTTCCCGACTGTCGCCTACCAGAACGGCGGCGCGGCTTTCGTCCAGATCTACGTGCTGATCGTGCTGGTGGTGGGGATCGCGGTGCTGGTGGCGGAAATCTCGCTGGGAAGGCATGTTCAGCGCAATCCGGTCGGAGCTTACCAGCACCTGGCGCCGGGTTCTGCCTGGAAGCTGGCCGGGGCGCTGTCGATCCTCACCGCCTGGGCGGTGGTCTCCTACTACAGCGTGGTCGCCGGCTGGACCATGAGCTATATTTTCATCACCGGTTCCGGCGCTTTTTCCGAGACGATGACCCAGACGCAGATTGCCGATATTTTCACCGGGATGGTCGGCAGTGCGCCGCAGGTGATCTGGTGGCATTTCCTGTTCATGCTGCTGACAGTGGCGGTGGTGATCGGCGGGGTGAAGCAGGGGATCGAGCGCTGGTCGAAGATCCTGATGCCGGCGCTGTTCCTGATCATGCTGCTGCTGATGGTCCAGGCGCTGACCCTGGAGGGGGCCCAGGTCGGGCTGGACAAGTTCCTGCGGGCCGACTGGAGCAAGGTCACCGGCATGACTTTCATCTACGCCCTGGGCCAGGCGATCTTCTCCCTGAGCCTGGGGGCCGGGACGATGCTCACCTATGGCTCCTACATGAGCCGCAAGGAGCACATCGTGCGCTCGGCCGGATGGGTGGCGCTGCTGGACACCCTGATCGCGGTGATGGCCGGGCTGACCATTTTCCCGGTGCTGTTCACGATGCAGGGGATCGAGCCGGAGGTCGGGGCCAAGCTGATCTTCATCGTGCTGCCCCGGCTGTTCGCGGAGATTCCGTTCGGGACCCTGTTCGGCGCCGGGTTTTTCATCCTGCTGGGGCTGGCGGCCCTGACCTCGAGCATCTCGCTGCTGGAGGTGCCGGTGGCCTACTTTGTCGATGAGCGCCACTGGCACCGCCGTCGGGCGACCCTGTTCTGCGGCGGGATCGCGTTCGCGGTGGGGATCCTCAGCGCCCTGAGCGTGGGGGCGGTGGAGGGACTGTCCGCCATGGCCCGGATCGGCGGGCGGACCCTGGGCTTCCTGGACCTGATGGACCTGTTCGCCGGCCAGCTCTCGATGACCATCGGGGCGATGCTGATCGCGCTGTTTGTCGGCTGGAAGTGGGGCCTGCCGGCGCTGGAGGCGGAGCTGGCCCTGGGTTCGCGCCCGACCTGGTACAAGCGGGTGATCGCGATCCAGATCAAGTACATCTGTCCCCTGGTGCTGATCGGCCTGATCGTCTACCTGATTCTCAACCCCAACGTTTTCGCCTGACAAGCCGCGCGTCCCGAGACAACGGAGTGGAGATGGAGAGCCTGACCCGGTTCGTGACAGAGTTCGAGCGTTTCATGTATTCCCCGTGGTTCGTGGTGACCCTGCTCGGCACCGGGGTGCTGCTGACCATCCGCACCCGCTTCATTCAGTTCCGCAAGATGGGAATGGCGATGCGGCTGGTGGTGGATGGGGCGCTGCACCGGAACCAGGGGCAGGGGCAGCAGGGGGACATCACCCCGTTCCAGGCGCTGAGCACCGCGCTGGCGGCGACAGTCGGGCTGGGGAACATCGCCGGGGTGGCGACCGCGCTGGCCCTCGGCGGGCCGGGAGCGATCTTCTGGATGTGGATGACCGCGCTGTTCGGGATGGCGACGATCTATGGCGAGGCGATGCTGGCGATCAAGTTCCGCGAGGTCAAGGAGGATGGCTCGATGGCCGGGGGGCCGATGTACTACATCCGGCGCGGGCTGAACGAGTCGCCCATCGGCCGGGGGCTGGGGACCGCGTTCGCGCTGACCGGGACCATCGCCTGTTTCCTCAGCACCGGCAACATGATGCAGTCCAACTCGATCGCCCTGAGCTTCAACTCCAGCTTCGGGGTGCCGTTCTGGATCACCGGCCTGGGCCTGGCCTTTATCACCGGGCTGGTGATCATCGGGGGGATCAAGCGGATCGGGGTGGTGGTCGAGCAGATGGTGCCGTTCATGATCGTCTTTTATGTCGGGGCCGGCCTGGTGGTGCTGCTGCTGCGGATCACCCACATCCCGGAGAGCCTGGCGCTGATCATGCGGGGAGCTTTCCAGCCGATGGCGCCGGTGGGCGGGTTCGCCGGGGCGGGCGTAATCATGGCGATGCAGTATGGAGTCAGCCGGGGGATCCTCTCCAACGAGGCCGGGCTGGGCTCGAGCCCGATCGCCCATGGGGCGGCCAAGGAGGAGGACCCGGATCGCCAGGGGCTGATGGCGATGAACGGGGTGTTCATCGACACGATCGTGGTCTGCACCATGACCGCGCTGGTGATCCTGGTCACCGGGGTCTGGGACAGCGGGCTCGACCTCCACCGAGCTGACCAGCGCCGCCTTCGATTCCGTGTTCTCCAGAACCTTACGGCAGCCTGATCGTCATTTTCAGCGCCCTGCTTTTCGGTTTCACCACGCTGATGGGCTGGTCCTACTATGGTGAGAAGTGCGCCCAATACCTGATGGGCGACCGGGTGGTGATTCCCTACCGCTACATCTTCGTGACCGTGGCGTTTCATCGGCGCGGTGATCAAGCTCGACCTGGTCTGGAGCATCGGGACCATCGCCAATGCCTGCATGGCCCTGCCCAACCTGCTGGGGCTGATCGCCCTGTCCGGGGTGGTCGGCGCGATCGCCCGGGGAAAGACCCGGTTCGATCCGGCGTCCCTGCGAAAGAAACATTCCGGGCGGAAAGCGGTATCCTGAAACCATGCTGCCGGTGATCAGAATTTTCTATGCCATCGCCCTGGCCCTCTATGGCGCCAGCGCGGCGGGCCATCTGCGCGCTTACCGTTGCGGGGCCCCGCCGGGGCGGGCCGGCGGCTGGCGCTGCTGGGCTACGCCCTGCTGTTCCAGTCGATGGGGATGGTGATGTACACGATATACCTGGGTCAGGCCCCGTTCTCGGGGATGTTCCAGGGCTATACTTTCGCCTGGTTCATCCTGGCCCTGCTCTACCTGCTGATATTCCGCCGCGCCGAGGGCGAGGCCTTCCTCGGCATGATCGTCGGTCCCCTGGTCTGCCTGTTCTCACTGGTCGGGATATTCACTCCGCTGGAACGGGTGCATGACCCGGTTGCTGGCACCCCGGACCCCCTGGTTCGTGCTGCATGCCTCGGTGGCGCTGGTCGAGCTACGGCGCTATTCGGGATCGCGTTCGCCACCGCGGTGCTGTACCTCTGCTGCACCGGGAAATCAAGTCCAAGCGCCTGGGCGGGTTTTTCGAAGGCTGCCCTCGCTGGGGGAGCTGGACCACCTGACCTGGCCGGCGGTGACTATCGGCTTCATCGCCCTGACTCTGGCGATCGCGTTCGGGATGGCCTGGACCAAGTCCGCGCTGGGCGGCTGTTGCAGTTCGATGCCAAAGAGATCATCACTTTGGCCGACTGGGTGCTGTTCGCATTCTATCTGCACAGCCGCTTCCACCGGCGCTTGGCAAGGGCAAACGCGCGGCCTGGCTGGCGATTGCCGGGTTTTCGCTGGTGGTGTTCAATTTCGTGATCGTGACCGTGGTGCTGTCGCGCACCCATTCCTTTCTCTGACCCCCGCGCGGGGGCGAGGTCTGTTCCATTGAGCGCCGACCAGGGCTGCGGCTTCTACCCGGTTTTCCTGCGGCTGTCCGGCCGGCCCTGCCTGGTGGTGGGCGGCGGGCGGGTGGCGGAGCGCAAGGTCGGCGACCTGCTGGAATGCGGGGCCGCGGTGACCGTGGTCGCGCCCGCGGCAGTTCCCGGGCTGGAGCGGGCGGCGCGGGAGGGCCGCTTGCGCCGGCTGGCCCGCGGCTTTGAGGAGGCGGACCTGGAGGGAGTGTTCCTGGCGGTGGTGGCCACCGACACCCCGGAGCTCAACCAGCGCATCCACCAGTTGGCCGAGGCGCGGGGAGTGCCGGTCAACGTGGTGGACCAGCCGGAGCTGTGCAGCTTCATCGTGCCGGCGGTCGTGCGAAGAGGGGAGTTCCAGCTGGCGGTCTCCACCGGCGGGGCCAGCCCGGTGCTGGCGCGCAAGGTCAAAGAGGAGCTGGAGCGGATGTTTCCCGAGCGCTATGGGCTGATCGTGCGGGAGCTGGAGGGGATCCGGGAGCAACTCAAGGCCCGGGTGCCCGCGGCCGAGCTCAGGAAAAAATTCTGGGAACGGTTCGTGGATCTGGAGTATTTCGCCGGGCTGGCGGAGGATCAGATCGCCCGCCGGCTGAACGAGAGGATGCAGGCATGCCTGTCGCAGTTGGAGGACTGAATCACCGGGTGGCCCGATCGAGCTGCGGGAGCGGCTGGCCTTTTCCGCCGCCGAGCTCGGCCACCGCCTGCCCGGCCTGACCGCCGGCACCGCGCTGGAGGAGCTGGTGGTGCTCTCCACCTGCAACCGGACCGAGGTCTACGGTTACGGGCAGGACCAGGATGGGCTGCGGCGGGGGATCGAGGCGATCCTCTCGGCCAAGCGCGGGGAGCCGGTGTCGCTGGAGGGGGCGAACTTCTACCATTACCGGGAGCGGGAGGCGGTGCGCCACCTGTTCCGGGTAGGCGCCAGCCTGGACTCGCTGGTGCTGGGGGAGTCGCAGATCCTGGGCCAGGTGCGCGAGGCGCTGCGGCTGGGCCAGGAGGCCCGCCAGGTGGGGCGGGTGCTGGGACGGCTGTTCCAGCAGGCGGTGCGGGTGGGCAAGCGCGCCCGCAGCGAGACCGCGATCGGCAGCGGGACAGTCAGTGTCAGCTCGGTGGCGGTGAACCTGGCCGCGCAAGATTTTCGGCGAACTGGCGGGCAAGCAGGCCTTGATCCTCGGAGCCGGGGAGACCAGCGAGCTGACCCTGTCGCTGCTGGTCGAGGCCGGGGTGGAAAGCGTGCTGGTCTCCAACCGCACCTACCGCAAGGCGGTGGAGCTGGCGATGGCCTATCATGGCACCGCGGTCGGATTCGAGGAGTTTCCCTCGACCTCTCGCGGGCGGACATCCTGATCAGCTCCACCAGCGCCCCGCACTATCATCCTGGACCGGGCCCGGGCCGGCCGAAATCCTCGCCCGCCGCGAGCGGCCGATCTTCATGATCGACCTGGCGGTGCCCCGGGACATCGACCCGCTGCTTTCCGAATACGAGCAGTGTTACCTGTACAACATCGATGACCTGGAGTCGGTGGTGGAGAAGAATCTCGCAGGAACGCCGCTCCCAGGTGGCGCTGGTCGAGGAGATCATCGACAGCGAGGGCGGCGGAGTTCATGGCCTGGTACGAGTCGCTGGCGGTGGTGCCGCTGATCCGCAACCTGCACGATCACCTGGAGAGCATCCGCGCCAGGAGGTGGACAAGGTGCTGGGCAAGCTCGGCCATCTGTCCCCCGCGGACCGGGCGCTGGTGGAGCGCATGAGCGTGCAGATGCTCAACAAGTTCCTGCACGCGCCCACCAGCCGGATCAAGCAGGACCCGGGCCGGCTCGAGGGCATGAACCCGGCCGAGCTGGTGCGGTTCCTGTTCGGCCTGGAGCAGCGCGGAGGCGGCGATGACCGCGAGGAATGAGCTGGTGATCGGCTGCCGGGGGAGCCGGCTGGCGCTCTGGCAGGCGGAGCACATCCGGGGGCGGCTGCGGGAGCGCCACCCGGGGCTGGAGGTAGGATCGAGGTGATCCAGACCACCGGCGACAGGGTCACCGGGGTGGCGCTCTCCAGGATCGGCAGACCAGGGGATTTTCACCAGGGAGCTCGAGGAGGCGCTGCTGGCGGGAGGGGTCGACCTGGCGGTGCACAGCCTGAAAGACCTGCCGACCGCGCTGCCCGCGGGGCTGGCGGCTGGGGTGATCACCGCGCGCCTCCACGGGGAGGACTGCCTGGTGAGCCGGGACAGGCGCGACTGGCCGAGTTGCCCGCCGGGGCGCGGGTCGGCACCAGCAGCCTGCGGAGAAAGGTCCAGTTGGCCGCGCGCCGGCCGGACCTGGCGGTACTGGACATCCGCGGCAATGTCGACACTCGGCTGGCCAAGCTGGAGCGCGGGGAGTTCGAGGCGCTGGTGCTGGCCCGGGCCGGGCTGGAGCGCCTGGGTTTCGGGGGATGGATCAGCGAGGTCCTGCCCCCGGAGCTGATGCTGCCCGCCCCGGGCCAGGGCGCGCTGGCCCTGGAGTACCGGGAGCGGGATGGCCGGGTGCGGGAGCTGATCGCGTTCCTGGCCGACCCGCGGACCATGCTGGAGACCGCCGCCGAGCGGGAGTTCCTGCACGAGCTGGGCGGAGGCTGCCAGGTGCCGATCGGCGCGCTGGCCGAGGTGCAGCAGGATGGCGCGCTGCGGCTGACCGGCCTGATTTCCGATCTGGAGGGGAAAAAGCTCCTGCGCGACAGCCTGACCGCCCGCCCCGGAGGAGCGCCCGGGAAAGGTGCTCGCCCAGCGGATGCTGGCTGGGGGCGGACGGGAGCTGCTGCGGGAGATCCTTTTCCGGTAAGCTGCTGATTATCCCGCGTGAAACTATCGAAAAAGTTTGGGGGAGGAGGGAGGGGGTCCGGGGGAGGGGGGAACCCCTTTTTCAAAAGGGGTTCCCCCCTCCCCCGGAAAACCGCTTCTAAAAAGGGTCACGCATGGCGGAAAGTGTGGGGAAAATTATCCTGGTGGGGGCCGGTCCCGGCGATCCGGAGCTGATTACCCTGCGCGGGCTGAAAGTGCTGCAGCGGGCCGAGGTGCTGGTCTACGACTACCTGGCCCCGGCCGAGCTGCTGGAGCATCTCCCGGCGGAGTGCGAGCGGATCTATGTCGGCAAGCAGGCCGGGGCGCACACCTTGAGCCAGGAGCAGATCAACCGCCTGCTGGTGGAGAAAGCCCGGGCGGGCACGGCTGGTGGTGCGCCTCAAGGGGGGCGACCCCTATGTGTTCGGCCGGGGGGGCGAGGAGGCGCTGTACGCGGCGGAGCAGGGTGTCCCCTGCGAGGTGGTGCCGGGGGTGACCGCCGGGGTGGCGGCGACGGCCAGCGCCGGGATTCCGGTCACCCAGCGCGGGCTGGCCTCCAGCGTGACTTTTGTCACCGGCCATGAGGACCCCTCCAAGCCCGAAAGCGACCTCGACTGGGGGAGCCTGGCGGTCAGCGGCGCGACCCTGGTGTTCTACATGGGCGTGGGCAGGCTGGCGAGCATCGCTGAGGCGCTCACCGCCCACGGCCTGGACCCCTCGACTCCGGCGGCGGTGATCCATCGCGGCGCCACCGCCCGGCAAAGGACTGTCGCCGGGCCGCTGGAGGCGCTCGAGCGCCTTGCGGCCGAGGCGGAGATCGGGCCCCCGGCGCTGATCGTGGTCGGGAAAGTGGTGGCGCTGCGGGAGCGGCTGAACTGGTTCGAGCGGCGGCCATTGTTCGGCCGGACTGTCCTGGTGACCCGCACCCGGGAGCAGGCCTCGGAGTTTTCCGCGAGTCTGCGCGAGCTGGGGGCGCGGGTGCTGGAGCTGCCGGCGATCCGGCTGGAGGAGCATCCCGCGGCCGGGGAGCGGCTGGCGGCCCTGCCCTTGGGGGACTACGACTGGGTGGTGTTCACCAGTGTCAATGGGGTGCGCGGGCTCTGCCGTCTGCTGCGAAAGCAGGGGCGCGACCTGCGGGCCCTGGGGAGCGCCGCCCTCTGCGCGATCGGTCCCGCCACCGCCGCGGCCCTGGAGGAGCTGGGGCTGCGGGTGGAGCTGGTGCCGGAAAGCTATGTCGCCGAGGCGGTGGCCGCGGCCCTGGCCGCTCGCGGTGACCTGGATGCGAAAAAAATCCTGCTCCCCCGGGCGGAAAGCGCGCGGGCGGTGCTGCCGGAGACCCTGCGGGCGCTGGGCGCGCTGGTGGATGAGGTCCCGCTCTACCGCACCCTGGCCGGGGAGCCGGAAAACCTGCCCGAGGTGCGGGCGGAGCTGGAACGGGGTGGGATCGAGGTGGTGACTTTCGCCAGCAGCTCGACTGTCGAGCATTTCGTGCGGCTGATCGGGGAGGAGACCATCCGGCGGCTGATCGGGAAAACCCTGTTCGCGGCGATCGGGCCGGTCACCGCCTCCACCGCGCGGGAGCACGGGCTGGAGCCCTTGCTGGTGGCTGACAGCTACACACTGACAGCGCTGGCGGGCAAACTCTGCGCGCATTTTTCCGTCGACTGTGCCCGGCCATTGTCCTGAACCGGTTCATCCGGCGGTAGCGCCGCTCGCCGGAGGGCTTCGCTTTTTAGGAGGAACAGGATGCAATCCCGGAATGTATCTTGTACAGAGCGAACTTTGAGAATAAATTAACAGACAATGCAGTCGGAACGTTCAGCGGTGGGAGCGCTCGATGAGTAGCTGGGTTGTCGTTTTTCTGCTGCTGCTGATCCTGACAGCGGCTGCCGCCTCGGTGGCGGAGGCCGATGAGCTGGCGCTCCGGGTGGCGGTCGCGCCGGAAGCGCTGGCCGCGGATCGGCAGTTCGATGCCCTCTCCTCGGAGCAGTTTTTCGGCCAGTGCCTGCGTTTCCAGGCCCCCGCCCCGTTTTTCTTTCCCCGTTGGCGTTGCGAGGCGATCCTCGACCTGTCCCGCCGCCAGCAGCCCCAGGACCCGGCCGGCAAGCTGAACCACTATCTGGAGAACATGGAACTAAGCCGCTATCCCGGCGGGGGAACCGTGATGCGCACCCTGATGGCCGGGATGGAGTTTTACGCCTTCTCCAAGGACATCACCACCCACGGCTCCAGCCAGTTGCACACCGGCTATGATTTCGGCGGCCGGGGCATCCGCACCGGGATCTTCTACAAATTCTGAGCGATTCCATCGAATGATGATTTTTCAGTGGGAAGTCCCTTCCGGGGGCGAGTTGCGCCTGGAAACATAGTCAGCTTCACATCTCCAAATCCTTCGGATTTTTCACTTCTGTGACCAGAGGGGCAGGCCCCATGCCTGCCCGGCTACCCGGAATGGGCGGCCACAGGGGGCATCTGTTCCAACAAATTATGATGCGTCGCATCAGACTGCTGTCACAGCTGCGCCTGGCCCGGGTGATGGCAGCCGGGCCGGAGTTTGCCGTCAGGGGCGTCCGGCCGGCACGCCCCTACCCTCGATCCCGTTGATGCTGCATAACTTGAGGTTGCAGGCGGCCGTCCCTCGGCCCTGGAGCCCGGATCGCCTGGCCCAGGGGCGCGGCAGGCCGCGCCCCTACGATGGGGTTGGCCTCCAGCACTCAACTAGCGAAAGTTTTGGAAAGCAGGAGAGCATCCCCGGGGGAGGGAGAAAATCCCGACCAACGGGATTTTCTCCCTCCCCCCGATCATCCCGCCTTGATTGTTAATTAGGATCAGAATCCGAAGCTGAGCGAATAGGTGTGGTTGGCGCTCAGAAGGCCCAGGTTACGGTAGGCATAGTCCGCGCGGATGTTGAGCTTGTAGAGACGGTAGGAGTAGCCGCCGCCGGCGCTCAGGCCGCGCAGGCGCTCTGAGCCGCTGAGCCCGGTCTCATCCTGCTGAAAACCCCAGCCGAAGCGCAGGCTGGCCACGCCCTTGCCGCCGACTGTCAGCGAGAGCTCGGTGCCCAGCGCCAGGCTCATCGGCTGATTGGAGTTCTCAGCGACATCGAACGTGGTTATCAGCTGGTTAGCACTCGCAGCGCAGCGGCTCGGCGCTGGCGGCGATCCGGAAAGTGGTGGGCAGGGGAAGCGCTTGGTCTGCGCTTTCCCTGGCGCGGCAGGCGGCCGACATCCTGGCCCGGATAGATATCCTCCGGTGCGGTTTGAGCCTCAATTTGTCTCCGCCGAAACGCATGTTGGTTCCCAGGTTGGTCAGGGTAAAAGCCAGCCGCACCGGCATCCCCAGCACCTCTTCGTGGTAGTTGGTCCCCATGTCGAACGCCACGGCATCCTGGGTCAGCCCGAAAATGTCCTCATGCACGTTCTTGACTACCAGCCCGGCGCTGAAACGGTCCGAGAAATTGTAGGCTCGCCGCTCCGCCCGCACTCAGGCTGTAAGCGCTGTAATAGGCCCCCGTGCCATCGGGCTGCGGCTCGGTGGTGATTTCCTGGTCGCCGCTGTTGAGGACGGAGAGGAAAGCTCCCAGCACCAGCCGCTGTCCCAGCAGCGGCACGGCCAAAGCGCCATAGGCGTAGCGGATATCCAGCGGGCGCTCGATAACAGTCAGCAGGATTTCTTTTTTATCCAGAAAGCCCAGACCGGCGGGGTTCCAGTAGATCGCGCTGATATCATCCGCCGACAGCGCCGTATGCCCCGCCCATGGCCACGCCCGCGGGCCCACGGGAATGGTCAGGAACTCAGCCGCCCGGGTGCCCACGCCGCTCAGGCCCTCCACCCGTCCGGCGCCCGGATTGGCCCGCGCCGCAATCGCCCGCCAGCCGCGGGAACCAGACCGCCCCGGACCCCACCCAGCAGCAGCAGGCATCAAGGTAGAAAGCTGTTTGTTCGGCACGTCTCATCCCGCATCAGAATCCGCTTCACTGGATGATACTGAACTTGCCCAGGAATTCCTCGTCCGTCTCATCGTCCCGTACATGGAAATAGTAAATCCCGCTGGCCATCTGGTCGCCGAAACGGGTGGTCAGATCGAACGAGAACTGGCCGCTGTTGCGGTCGCCCGCTCCGCCGACCGAGCCCTCCAGCCCCGGACCGTGTTGCAGGATGTTACCAGGTTGCCGCTGATCGTGTAGATGCGGATTGTTGGCCCGCAGCGGCAGGTTGGTGAACATGATCGCGCGCTTGTTCGGGCCGGAGTCGAACAGGCTGCTGGCGATGTAGGGGTTCGGCACCACCCGCATGTTTTCAAGCCGCCCCGGGCGGTCGATTTCTGCGCCGGGGTGAGGTTCAGCGCCACGCGCATGCCCGGCGAACGGCGAGGTGAAACGGATCGGACGGCTGACGGAAGTTGAGGAAATCCATGTTCAGCCGCCACTGGTCCCCGGGACGCGGGCGCACTGATGTCCCGGAGCTAGAGCTCCACCCCGCGCACATAGAGACTCATCAGCTCGCGCCGGGATAGTCCGGGTCGGCGAAGTAGTCCGGCATGGCGGACAGCCGGGTGAGTGCGCTGAGCTTGGTGCGATGATCTGGTCCTGGTAGATTTCCTCGTAGGCGTACTGTCCAGCGGCAGGAAACCCCAGCCATCCGCCACGCGCTCATTGAACCGCACCGGGACATTGTTGGCCTCGTCCCAGACCTCCACCGAGCCATCCTCCCGCCAAAGGATACCAGCGCGCCGGGAGCGAACTGTCCCGCCACATCAGGGTGTGGCTCAGCAGGCCGTTGATCTGGTGGGCTGACAAAGGGCTGGCGTACGATGAAGTCGGGGTAACAGCAGCTCGCCAGGGCTCTCGTACGGTGCCGAGGTCGATCCCGGCAGCCGGGCAACATCGTAGTCGCCGCCGGCGGACGGCATGATCTTGAGCGGGGCGATCTTGGCCAAGTTAAGCGCCGCCTTTGCGGAAGTAGGCCGGCCCATTGAAAGCCGGCCCATCGCTCGACCAGCGGCCCGCTGAAGGTGAACGGCTCGACCTGGTCCGAGCACTCGTCCTCCGGGTACAGGCCCTGGATATCATGATAGGGGATGGTGAAAGTGCCGTTGGTGGTCGGCCGGCCCGTCCGGGCCCTCGAAATGGACATAATGCACGTGGTTGCGGGTGTCCGGTTTCGGTGTGCACGATCGAATCCACCACCAGATAGCCGGCCAGGGCCTGCACATTTCCGGGTCGATCACGTTGACCGTGCTCAAGGCTCGTGCAGAAAGCCCGGCTTACCGGCGGAATCGGCTCCTCGAATTCCACCACCTGCGCCGCGGTGGTAGACATCATCCACGGTCGCCGATGGTTTCGAGTGACGGAGGGCAGCCGGATGCGCTGACCGAGCGCCGTTATAGTCCACCTGCTGCCAGGCGCCGCTGCCGGAGACCAGTGGTGCTGGAGTTGCTGCGCGGCAGCACGAGCTGATAGAAGCGGCCCTGCGCGTCCTGACGGCTGAAATTGACGCTGGATTCCAGGGACTCGTTGCCCACCAGCACCGGGTTGAAATCATAAGCCGTAACCGTGTAGAACAGCGGCACGCCGTTGACCAGTCCGCCCATATCATCGCCCCGGTCGGTGAAACTGAAAGCCAGGCCGGTGTTGTTGCCCAGCGGTATTTCCTCGACTACATCCTCCAGACCCTGGGCGTGGCCACGGCCCGGGTGATCGAATAGGTGCGGAACTGGTTGTTCAGGTCGAACTGGGCAATCAGCTTGGTATCCGCCGGCGTGCCGGTCAGCGAGCGGTAGACCCTGAAACCCTCGAAATCCTGGGCGCGGTAACCCAGGTCCGGGAAATCCGGCGAGGGCGGCAAAGCGGCCGCGACTCGCGGTCAGCGAGTAGGGGTCCACCGCCTCGACCGGCAGGTCATCCCAGGTGATTGTCACCTGGCGGTCGCCGGGAATCAGGTTCATGCGCGGGCGAGACGGGAGGCGAGGGCACGACGAAACAATTGCGGTAAACCGTGCTGGCGGCTTTCCAGACCTGCAACGATGGGCTGTAATTCGCCGTTCACCGTGAGGTTGTTCAGGTTGACCTCGAGCGCGCGCGGGCCGGGCGAAGAAAAAGGCCGCCACCACGCGCTGGAGACTCCTGCGGCGGTTGTCGGGCAGCTCGAACGGCCCGGAGACGATGTTCTGGCGGAGATCGCCCACCACATCGGCCACGATCAGGTCGGCATACGGGTCAAACTGGTCGGGACCAGGACCTCGCGAGGGTCGCCGGAGTAAATGCGGTAAGCCTCGGCATCATCCTCCGGGTCCGGCCGCTCGCCGCCGTTGGTGGTGAGGGTGAACAGGCTCATCCGCTCGGCTTTCTCATCCAGCACATCCGGGTGCGAACTCAAAGAAAAGGCCGGTGCGCGGGTCTCTGATCCCGGCCTCCACGATTTCGCCGAAAGTTTCGTCCACCAGGCCGTTACCTGCCGGGAACAGCGATGTTCGGGTTATCCAGACCGTCTTTCTCCGTGGGGCCCTCAAGGAAGCTGATCCCGAGGAACGCCGGGGGTCCCGTCAAAATCGGCCTCCTTGAAATCGGAATCGAAGGCGATGGACATGTTGCGCACCGGGCTGACCGCGCAGCGGTCATCCAGGGCGTTCTGCGCCGATATCGAAATCGGTGCGGATGTTGACAAAGGCTTCGTGGATGTCATAGGGCGCCTGAATCCCCGGCTCGCTGATAAAAGAGCTGGCGTTGTACAGAGTCCCAGATCACGAATATCGACATCCTGCATGCTGCTGAGCGAGTAGTGCAGCACGTGCTGGCGGATCTCCACCCCCAGCCGCAAGGTTCCCCGGCGGCGCTGTTCATCGGGCCGTCGACATCCGTGTAGATCCCGACGATATCCTGTTCGGAGCGGATATCCGGGACCGGCCGGCCGAACGTGGGGCTGCCGGGTTGTTGTCGGTGATCATGAACTCCGCGGGCCACTCCGCCAGATCGGCGGGCTGGTGCAGAAATACAGGCGGCTTTTCGGATCGTCCGGGGCGTCTCCGGGACGGCCCTCCCGCCACTCGCCATCGAACACCAGGTTGGTCTCGACCACATCCGAGGCGATCCCATCGCCATCGGAGTCGATCATTCCCATCACGTGCAGCCGGCTCATGGTAGATGTAGGCATCCTCCGAGCCGGAGGGCCAGAAGCCGCCCGGAGTGACCGGGCCGCGGCTGGGGTCCACCGCCAGGTGGCCGTTGTTCGACAGGTTGAGCTCGACCCGGTTGCCGGTGGTGATCCGGGTCTGGAAGGCGGCCAGCGCCGGGCCGACCGGGGAGCCCTTGGCCTTGCCCTCCACTCCGGGGCGCGCCGCCGCGCCGGCCGTGGGGAACAGCCCGATCCCGAGGGCGAGCGCCGCCAACAGGAGGAGCGTGCCGCGCTGTGAGGTTTTTCGCTTCATCCGGGGAGCTTTCATGGTCAGAAGTCCACGCTCAGGCCGAGCCGCACCTCGAGCGGGCGCCCATAGGCCAGCGGATTGTCCAGGGCGGCCAGCATGCTGGCCAGCTTGAGCGCCACGATCTCGTTCTTGGCGATGAACCCATCGCCGTTGATGTCCTGGATCGCCACCAGGGCCGCGGCATCCTCGCCGGGCAGGTTGTCGATCTGCTCGGCGCGGGTGATCCGGTCCACTTTCTCCCCCTGCGGGTTGCGGAAGTCGGGCCGGTCCTTGAAGGCTTCCTCCAGCAGGTAGGCATCGATCCCCGCGCTGCCGGAGGTGGCGTTGAGATAGTCGATGCCGTAGGTCCGGAAGCCGAACAGGTTGTGGATCTCGGAAAAGAGGCTCAACCGCATCCCCGCCAGCGGCGAGGGCAGCAGCTTGTTGACCCGCAGGTTGACATTCCGGTACGAGGGCCCGCGCTCGTTGTTGTTGGTGCTCAAGGGGTGGCCGCTCGCCCCGAGCCGGGTGTAGGGCTGGCCGGTGGCGAAAGTGAAGATGGCGTATCCGCTCACATCGCTCAGCACCCGGTCCAGGTCGGACCCTTCCGCCCAGAACTCCGGCAGCAGGAAGTTGAGCTGGAGGTTGAGCTGGTGGGTCTGGTCATAGTCGATCGGGCTCAGCCTGCGCGGGGGAGGCTGCACGCCCCTTCGCCCGGTCACCGGATCGAAGAAGGTCTGGCGGCCGAAAGTGAGGATATATTCCTGGGGATCGCTGGCGGTGGCCCGGGGGAACGCCAGGGTGTAGGAGGCGTTGAGGCCCCACCAGCTTTCCAGCCGGCGGGAGAACGTGACCTCCAGGCCCTTGGTGCTCATCCGGTCGCGGTTGGTGTAGACGCTGAGGATCGCATTGCTGCGGGTGCTGGTGCGGTCGCTCACATCGCCCAGTTCCAGCAGTTGTTCCGGAGTGAGCTGCCGGACCGCGATGTCGCCCTTGACCTCGGAGCGGTAACCCACCAGGTCCAGCCGGGTGTTCTCGCTGAGGATGGTCGAGAAGCCCATCTCGAACATCGCGGTCTGGCTCATCTCCAGCCGCCCATTGCCGAAGATGTTGTTCCCATTGCCCCCCAGGTCGTAACGGAAGTCCTGGTTCATGTGGGCGTAGATGTCCTTGAAAGCCGGGGCCTGGAAGAAATGCCCGTAGGAGAGGCGGATCTGCGAGCGGTCGGTGACCGGGTGGGCCACCGAGAGCCGGGGGCTGACCAGGTGCTGGCTCTCGGGACGGTAGCGCGGGTCCCCATCCAGGCGCTCGCCGATCACCGCCGGGAACTCGGCCCGCGGGTCGAACCAGTCCAGGCGCAGGCCATAGTCCAGCACCAGGTCGCCGAAATCCAGGATGTTCTGGACATAGCCGGCGGCCATCAGCGGCCGGACATCGTAGTAGTCCTGGAACACCCCGCCGGTCTGGCTGAAATCCCGCTCGGCCACATGGAACAGCTTGAGGTCGGCCCCGAGCTTGAGCCGGAAGTAGCGGCCGAGCTGGCTCTCCAGGTCGGTCTTGAGGCTCAGAGCGGTCCTCGGTGCTGTTTTCGAGCTGGGTCAGCAGCCCGCTGTTGAGAAACAGCGCGGCATAGCCGGCTCTTCCCTCGGGCGGCGCGGTGATCGTGGCGGCGAACGGGATGTTGGGGCCCGCCACCGCCGAGGGCCAGAGGCCGCGGGCGCTGTTGTCGGTGGAGCTGGTCCCGCCGGGCTCGGTCTGCTCACCCTCCAGGCCGCTGTTGGTCAGGTTCTGGTAGACATCGTTCCAGGCCCGCCGATTCTCGCCGAGGATCTCGAGCCGGTCGAACGAGAACCCGCCCCAACTGTCGCGATTCAGCGAGGCCAGGGTCGGGCTGCCGACCACCAGCCGGTTGCGGTAGAGGTTGGCCCGCAGCTTGACATTGGTGTTGCGCAGGGCGGACTGGTCGAGGATCCAGTCGAATCCGGCGGTGAGGTTGCCGGTCTCGATCCGCGCGGCGAGGTTGCTGCGACGGGGGTTGTTGAACAGGTTGCTGTGGATGTAGGCCAGGCGCTGCTTGCGGCTGGTCTGGGCTGTCGCCAGCCATTTCAGGCTGCCGGTCTGGAACCAGGTGAGCTTGCCCGAGAGCGAGTACTGGTCATCCCCATTGCCGGGCAGGCGCGCCGGGTTGGGGTTGGCGAATGCCGCCGCCAGGTTGGCCGTGCGGCGGTCATCGAAAGTGCCCGCCACGCCATCCTTGCCATCGAAATCATCGCCCGGGATCAGCCGGCGGGTGTCGCCGATCCCATCGCCATTGGCATCCTCGAACCGGACCGTGGCGAAACTGTACTGGTCCAGGGACTGGATCCCCTCCAGATAGGAGTTGGCATCCAGCGCCCCGCCGCCCTCGCGCGCGGCCGGGGAGTTGGGATCGTAGAGCCCGAGGGTGGTGAGCTGGCGGTTGAGGCGCTCGATGAACTCCTGGTCGATCCCGCGGAAGCCGCCGGAGGTGGGGGAACGGTCGGCCCGGCCCAGCAGCTCGCCCGAAAGGAAGAAGTAGCCGCGGTCCAGGAGTTTCGCCGGACCGCCCAGGTCGGCCTGGAGCCGGTTGTAGCCGTAGTCGCCGCCGCGGGGCATCATGCCATCCGAGGCCATGGTCACTGTCCCGGAATACTGCTCGTTGCCCTCGCGGGTGACCTCGTTGATTACCCCGCCGCCGGCCTGGCCGAACTCGGCGCTGAAGCCCCCGGTGATCACGCTGACTTCCTCGATCGCATTGGTGGCGATCGCCAGCGGGGTGTTGTCGGCCTCGTACGGGCGCTCATTGAAGCTGCGCACCAGCATCCCATCCACATACACCGCCTGGCGGCCCTGGCGCGAGCCGCGGATGTTGAACTGGCCATAGGGGTCGGTCACCACTCCGGCCTGCAGCGAGATGATCTGCTCGATCGACTCGGCGGGGATTTCCCGGGCGGTTTCGCGGCCGAAACGCTGGGCGGTCTGGACATTGTCCCGCGGCACCAGCGGGGCCTGCTCGGCGGTCACCGTGATCGCCTCCAGCTCGAACACTCCGGGCGCCAGCTGGGCATCCAGGGTGGCGGTATAACCGGCCGAGAGCGGCACCCCGCTCACGCTTTTCCGTCGGTAGCCGGTGTGGCTGAAGCTCACTGTCCGCCGGCCGACCGGGACATTCAGGATGAAGTAGTAGCCATCCGCGGCGGTGACATTGCCCAGGCGCGTGCCCTCGACAGTGATCTGCACCCCGGCGAGCGGCTCGCCGGTGGTGGAGTCGCGGACCGTGCCCTCGAGCTTGGCGCCGGTCTGGGCGGAGAGGGGGGAGGACAGCAGGCAGCAGGCGAGGATCGCCAGGAGGGAAGCCAGCCTGAGCGCGTTCTGCCGTGACAAGGTCATCGAGCCCTGCTGAGGAAGAGGTGTGCCGGCTGTCGGTTCAGCTGAAGATAAGTGCAGTCAAGTGGGGAAGGTAGCAGCGGTGTCCCTGAAAGTCAAGATCAAATCGCGCTGCGGGAACCGGTTAGCGTGTTCCCATCAGCCCTCGCCGGCGGTCCTCGGCGGGGGCCCCCGGCCGGAGGCGATGGCTTGACAGCGATTAGGGAAACGAGTAAATTAGCGTTTCGCGAGTCCCGGCGGGACCTGCGAAATCACGGCGAGCGGCCCGGAGAGGTGACCGAGAGGCCGAAGGTGCACGATTGGAAATCGTGTGAACTGCAAGGTTCCGAGGGTTCGAATCCCTCCCTCTCCGCCATGACAAAAGCGGCCAACCCTTGAATGCGAAGGGTTGGCCGCTTCCTTATTTCAGCCTGATGCTCCGCTTGGGGTCTGCCGCCCTCACTGCCCCAGCGGTCCGGCCTGGCCCGGCGGCAGGTAGGCGCTGAGGTCGTAGCTGATGCGCTCTTCATACCCCGACACGTTGCCTTCTCCCCAGATCGCATCCATCCGCGAGAGCCCGAGCGCCTGCTGGGTGAAGACCGCGGTGAAGTTTTGATATGTGCCGGGCAGGAAACCCTCCCGGAACTCCACCACTCCCTCATCGACAGTCAGCGAAGCGTCCAGCCCGAAATTGGTGAAAGTGAGGACCGGATAGATAAACATCCGCAGGTTGAGCTGGGTGTTCCGGTCGTACTCCACCGGCATCATGTAGGTGCGCTGGGAGCCGACCTTGTAATAAAGGGTGTCGCCCTGCCGGGCCAGTTCGTGAATGATCAGTGAGTCCGAGTAGGGCGCATCGAGGTTGATGCCGCGGCGCAGGGTGAAGCTGGTGTCATTGGCCGGGAACAAGGCATCGTTGTACTGGTAGCTGATGCTGTCGACCAGGAACATCGACTCCAGCCTGACCGTGCCGGCGGCCAGGTCGGACTGCGCCACCCGGAGCTGCATCCGGCCAAAGTGGTTGACATAGCGCTCGGCCTGGGTGGTCCACTCGTGGAGGCGGTAGCGGTAAAGATAATTCCAGCCCGAGCCCTGCTGCAGGAAGATCAGGGTGTCGGGAGGAGGCAGGGTGTCGAGGTCATCGCCGCCGGGGCCCAATGGGTTGCTGTCGTCCCCGCAGGAGGAAAGGAGGACCGCCAGGACCAGGAACACCGGAAGCAGGGGAATCAGCCACTCGCGCTTTCTCATCTCGCTCGTTTTCCTCGGGGGAGGACTGGTTTGAATAATCGGCCATGAGTTAAATGCACCCGGAATGCGAGTACACACAATGATATATTCGATAGCCCGGGAAGGCAAGCTTCTGCGGAGAGTCGCTTCATGCCTTAAGCGGCGTGGATGTGACCGGGAGCAAAGGGGAGAGCGCGGTTCTGTCACGCGCGGGAGGGGCCGAGGCAACGGGGACCCGGGCCTCATCTGTCCACGGCGGACGATGCCGTCCGACCAGCCTGGCCGGCGTTTCGCGGCCCCGGCCGCGGAGCTAATTTCCGCGCCGGGGCCTGACCGGAGGCGGCCGCTGTTCTGCGCCGGCCGCCGGATGGCGATTGTCGCTTCAGACCAGCGCCGGTTCCCGGTCCAGAACCGATTCTTCCGCGTGAACCAGCAGCCTGCCGTTGATCCGGTAGTAGAGGGAATTCAGGTGCAGGTCGCCGGTGAACGGGTTGGGACCGAGCAGATACTCCTGCAGGTCCAGCGACAGCAGGATCGCCGGCTGGGAAAGATCCTTGTAGTCCCGCACTCCCAGGCCGGGGACCTGCCTGAAGCCGAAACGCTGAAACTTGCGCTTGCGGCTGGGATGAATCGCGATCATGAACCAGTTGCGGGGCGGCCCCTGGCTGCAGGAGTCCACCACGATCAACTCGAACAGCCGGCGCTCGATGCCCAGGGGGTGGCGGCGGAACTCGGGGAGGATCGCCAGGCGGGAGAGCTCGCAGACCTCGGGCGAGACCGCCCTCCCGCTGAACGAGCAGCGGCTGCCGAAACCGCGGTGCAGACGGCAGAAATCCTTCCAGCTCAGCCCGAACGAATCGGTGGCCGGCAGGGAGCGATCCTCCACCCGGGTCCGGCCCTCCGGCCGGCGGATGATCCGCACGGTCCCGGCCATCCGCCGCTGGCCGCCCTCCCGGACGAAAGCGCCGAAAATGATCGAGCGCCGGTCGTAGTGGTCGATCTCCAGTTCCTCGGGCGAGGGCGGGATGTAGCCCACCTCGCGGTAGACCTGGTAGCGCAGATGATAGGCTTCCCGCAGCTCCGCGCCCTCGGTCAGGGGGCGCACCTCCAGGCACTGCTCCGAGAAGGACGGTTCCCACCTCAGCCAGGAACGTGTTTTCAGCGAGCGGCGGATCGTATTCAGCAGCATGGGCAGGGGGAACGGCTTGCGCAGGTTGTCCAGCACGATCCCGCGGTCGGGCGCCCCCCGGCCGACACGCTGGGTGCGCAGCAGGGGCAGCACCACCGCCATCTCTTCCGCCCGGCCCGGAGACTGTTGCTCCTGGCCGAACTCCACCAGTTCGCCACGCGGCCATTCGCCTTCCAACAGCATCAGCTCCGGCTCCAGCAGTTCCACCGCCCGCCTGAGCCGGACGGGGCTGTCCAGGGACACCGGGTTGTAACCCAAGCCCAACAGGGAACGGAACAGGGCTTGGCGGAACGAGGGGTCCCGGTCCCAGACCACAATTTGTCCATCCATGGGCAATCAATCCTGTTCAGATGGTAGTTTTGCTGCTGCCACGGAAGCTTTCCTCCGCGGCAGTACGGGGTGGGGCGTCCCGCGCCGGGCAGTCGGAAATGTGGGATGCCGGTACTCGTTATCAAGAACTGTGCCAGCGGCAAGGCGCCCGGAACGCGGCCGGAAGGGGGAGTCGAAAATTGCAGATTCAGTCAGGAATATCTTGACAAAAAATTGTAATGTTTGTAAAGTTTGATAAGGTAGTAAGGTTCGCGTACCTCCATTCGATCCCAGTGGAGACCGTGATGAGAGCCTCTCGCCAGAATGGTCACATCCCCGAAGCTCCGCTCACCACCGGAGATGTGGCGCGTTATTGCCACACCAACCTGGTGCAGGTCAACCGATGGATCAAGCGCGATCAACTGAAAGCCTTCCGCAACCCCGGCGGACAGTTTCGCATCACTCGAAGCGACTTCCGGCAATTCCTGGTCCGCCACGGTATGCCGGTAGTCCCGGAATATTTTGATGAGGAAAGAGGAAAAAAGATTCTGGTTGCCGATGACGATCCTTCCGTGGTGGAGGCGATCGGCTTCATCCTGCGCGCCCAGCCCGAGCAGTACCAGGTGGAGGTGGCGCGGGATGGCTACGAGACCCTGCTCAAGGCCGGAGATTTCAAGCCCGACCTGGTGATCCTCGACATCCGGATGCCCAAGTTCGATGGGGTGGAACTCTGCCGGCGGTTCAAGCTGAACGGGGCGATCGGCCCGGGCCTCAAGATCCTGGCGATCACCGGCCACTCGGAAGCCTACGATCGCGAGTACCTGTTGGCCAACGGCGCCGATGATTACCTGCTCAAGCCGTTCAACAAGAGCACCCTGCTGGAGCACGTGCGGAGTTTGCTGCATGGGAGGGCGGGGGAACCCGGCCAGAAATGAGAGCTTGTTCCGCCCGGCGCGATGCGGCCCCGGAGGGGGTGGAGCGGGTTGCGGAGAGGCCGAAAGGGTGGGGTTGGGTTGCGGCGGGAGGATCCCCGCGGGCGCGCTGCGCGGAAAAATTGAGAAAACGACTTGACAAGGCGGCTCGCTCGGGGGAGAATAGGCGGGTCTGTACCCAGCCCACCCTTAGCTGGTTCGATTGAAGATCGCAGTCGCACCCGTGCCACTTCCCGCAGCAAGGAGCTCGAAAATGAAGTTTAATCTGTCTACGCTCTTCCTCCTGATCCTGATGGCGCTGATCGCGGGGAGTGGAGGGGCATGGGCGCAGGCTCAGGAAGAGGAACTGACCGAGGAGCTGTTCTTCCGGCCGATCGAGACGGTGATCACCGCCGGGAGAACCGAGCAGAGCATCGAGCGGGCGCCATCGACAGTCACCGTGATCTCCTCGGAAGAGATCAAGGCTTCCGGGGCCCAGACCATCCCCGACCTGCTGCGCCTGGTTCCCGGGCTCGATGTGATGACGATCAGTTCCTCTCATGCCGAGGTCAACGCCCGGGGGCTGAACCAGGTGCTCTCGAACAAGCTGCTGGTGCTGATCGATGGCCGCTCGGTGTACTTCGACTTTTTCGGCGGGGTGATCTGGCAGGGTCTGCCGATCATGATCGAGCAGATCGACCGGGTCGAGGTGGTGCGTTCCCCCAGCTCGGCCCTGTATGGAGCCAACGCTTTCAGCGGCGTGGTGAACATCCTCACCAAGACCCCCCGCCAGCTCCGCGGCAGCCACCTCAGCGTGCAGGGCGGCGAGCTTTCCAACCTCTACGGCTCCTTCCAGTTCGGCAGCCGCAAGGGCGAGACCGGTTACCGCCTCGGCCTCGGCACCAGGCAGATCAACAGCCTGGAGAACCGGCGGAAGGACAGCGAGCAGGTCGCCCTGGCCAACATGATGGTCGAGCACCGTTTCGAGAATGATGCCCGGCTCTCGGTCGAGGGCGGCCTGAGCAAAGGCTCGATCGTTCAGATCGTCCGGATTGACGACAACGAGTTCGATGCCACCACCAGCTATGCCAAGCTCAACCTCGACCATCAGGGGCTCAAGCTCCAGGCTTTCTGGAACCGTGGGGATGAGACCGGGGACCCGTTTTTCGTCAATTCCGAAAATGTCGACATCCTCTACAACACCTTCGACCTGGACCTGCAGAATATGTTCGCCCTGGGCCGCCGCAACTCTTTCATCTGCGGCGCCACCTACCGCTACAACACCTTCGAGTCGAACGTGATCGACCGCGATCACCAGCAGCACCTGCTGGCCGGCTACTTTCAGGACGAATACTCGCCGCTCCCGGAACTGAGCCTGCTGGCCGGCGCCCGGGTCGACCACCATCCCCAGGTGGGGACCAATTACAGCCCGCGGGGCAGCCTGATCTGGTCCCCGATCGCTCGCCATACTTTCCGGGCCTCGGTCGGCCGGGCGTTCCGCAACCCCAGTTTCACCGACAGCTATTTCCAGCTCAGGACCAGCGACCGGATCGATGAAGGGATCCTGATCCTCGGCCAGACCGACCTAGAAGCGGAGAAGATCACCACCTACGAGCTGGGCTACACTTATTTTCCCGACCCCCGCTTCCGCGCGGAGGCGAACCTGTTCGCCTATCGTTTCAGCGACTACATCGGCCCGGACTCGGTGCGGCTGGTCGAGGGCATGCCGGTACAGTCGTTCCGCAACCTGGGACGGGCCTCGGCGCATGGCTTCGAGCTGACCGGCGATCTGCTGCCGGCTCCCTGGCTCAAGGTTTCGGCCAACTACAGCTACCAGACGCTGGGCAACCAGTACACGGTCCTCAGAATCCAGGAACCGACCACCCACAAGCTCAATCTCAAGCTGTTCCTGTCGCTGCCCCGCGGAATGTCGGCCTCGCTGCTGGCCAGCCATCGCGGGGAGACGGTCTGGGAAACCCCCACCCTCGATGGCCGATACTACGAGCGTTCCGTGAGCGGGCCGCACACCCGTTGCGATGCCCGCATGGCCTGGCTGCTGGAACGCTCGCGGTTGGAGCTGTTCGTGGTCGCCTACAACCTCTTTGACCGTCGCTATCTGGAATATCCCCTGGCTGATCGGTACAGGCGCCGAATGGTCGGTGGTTTCAATCTCTCGTTCTGAGGCCGGCTCGGGTGCGGTACACGAAGGTGGGACAATGAGCCCTGGACTCGATTCCGCCTGGCGCAGGCTGCGCCGGGCAGTCGTGGCCTGCCTGGCAATGCTGCTGGCGGCCGCGGCCCTGGAGGGCCAGTCCAGCCGGGTGATCCTGGTCCGGAGCGCCTCCCGCTCCGCGCTGGAGCGCCGGGCCCACGAGCAGGTTTCCGCCGGGATCGCGGCCGCCCTGGCCCTCGGTACGCCGCGTCTCGAGCTCGAGGTCCGGGTGCTGGAGGCCGGCGGCAATGCCGAGGCGGCCTTCTGGCGAAGGATCGGTGAGCGCAACCCCTCGCTGGTGATCACTGTCGGCACTCCCGCCACCCGCTCGGCCGCCGAGCACCTGCGCGGCATTCCCCTGATCTACTCGATGGTGCTGGAGGGCTTCAGACCCGGCCCGGCCGGCGATGGCCTGCACGACATCGGCGGCACCACCCTGGCGATCACCCCCGAGGAACAGCTCAAGGTGATGCTGCTGGCCCTGCCGGGAATCCGGCGGATCGGGCTGATCTGTTCCAACGGCTCGGCCGGGGCTTTCCGTGCCGCCGCCCGGCAGGTCGAAAGCCGCGGGATCCGCCTGGTGACCGCCGAGATCGCCTCCGAGCGCGACATCGTGGCAACCCTGCGCCGGGTCCTCCCGGAAGTGGATGCGCTCTGGCTGCCCCCGGAGTCGATTACCTACGAGCAGCACAACCTGCGCTACATCCTCCAGGAGTGTTTCCAGAACGGGGTGCCGATCATCGCGGTCAGCCGCCAGGTTGCCGAGGCCGGAGCGCCCCTGGCGCTGGGGATCGATTACGAGGACCTGGGGCGCCAGACCGCCGAGCTCGCCCTGCAGCGGCTGTCGCGGGGTCCCTCGCCCCGGCCGGTCGAGCAGCATCCGCGCCGGGTGCTGCTCTTCATCAACGAGGGAGTGGCGGACCGCCTCGGGCTGGAAATCCCCGAGCGGGAGGGTCTCAGCGCGGTCAGGCTCAAGAGCGGGGGTAGATGAGATGGCCTCTTCCAACTTCAGGCGGGCGGCCGGCAGCCGGCTGGGGACCAAATCGATCGCGGCGGTGATCCTGCTGCTGAGCACGATCTCGATCGCCCTGACCAGCTTCTTTGTCACCCGGCATCGCCGCTCGCTTACCGATGAGCTGCGCAAGCGCGCCTTCTCGCTGGCCAGCAACCTCGCTTTCAACAGCCAGTACCCGGTACTGTCGGGGGATGCCCGCACCCTGAAGAACCTGCTGGCCGGGGTCCTCCAGGAGAGCGACATCGAGCAGGCGCTGATTGTCGACCTGCAGGGGATGATCCTGGCCCACGCCGACAGCACGCTGATCGGCCGCCGGATCGATTTCCGGGACGAGCTCGACAGCCTGGAGAGCCCGCAGTGGCTGCCCGTCTCGGGTCGCAGCACCCGGCGGGCGGCGACCTTGATCGAGTTCCGGCGCTCGCCCACCGGGGATGATGAGCTGCTGTTCTTTTCCCCCGAGAGCCCCGCCCTTCCGAACGGGCGCTCCTCCGGGGCCTCCGGCGAGAAGCTGGGCTATGTCGTGCTGGAAGTCTCGCTGGAGGGGATGAACCAGGCCCTGGCCGCCGATACCCGGCGGGCGGTGCTGATTACGCTGATCATGCTGATCGGCGGGGCGCTGGCGACAGTCTACCTGGTGCGCAGCGTGGCGGTGCCGCTCCAACGGCTGGTGGAGGCCACCCGGGCCGTGGCCCGGGGGGACCTGGACCAGACGGTGCCGATCTACCGCGCGGATGAGATCGGGGTGTTGGCCGACTCTTTCAATCACATGATCGGCCAGCTCAAGGCCTCGCGCGAGAAAATCCAGGCCTGGAACCGCGAGCTGGAGGCCAAGCGTCCAGGAGCGCACCCGGGAGCTGGAGAAAAAGCACGCGAGCTGGAAAAGGCCTACGAGTCGCTCAAAACCCTGGACAAGGCCAAGGATGATTTTCTTTCACTGGTCAGCACGAGCTGCGCACCCTCTCAAGCTCGGTCCTGCTGTATCGGAGATGCTGCTGGACGGGCTGGCGGACAGTGAAGAGACCAGCGCCGAGTTCCTCTCCACCATCGTCGAGAACTGCAAACGCCTGACCCGTCTGATCAACGACGTGCTCGATCTGTCCAAGATCGAGGCCGGCCGGATGCAGTTCAAGCTGGAGAAGCTCGGACATCCGGGAGATCGTGGCGGAGACCATGGCCGGCATCCGTCCCTCAATCGAGGCCAAGAAGATGCAGTTCGAGTACGCGACAGGGTCGCCGAAAGACCCGCTGCTCTGGGGCGACCGGGATAAAGTGATCCAGGTCCTGACAAACATCATCTCCAACGCGATGCAAGTTTCACCCCGGAAAGCGGGGGATCACGGTCGAGCCCGGCCAGAACGGGCGACATGGGCCGGGTGGCGTGCCGACACCGGCAAGGGTATCGCGCCCGAGGACATACCAAAGTATTCGACCGTTTCGGTCAGCTCGAAAGCATCGAGCACCATTCCCAGGGCAGTGGACTGGGGATGACCATTTCAAAGTCAATTATCGAGCGCCTGGGCGGGGAGATATGGATCGAAAGCGAGCTGGAGCGGTGGACCACGGTGTTTTTTACCCTCCTGGAGCAGACCTGCGCGGTCCGGAGATCTTGAGGAAGAAGAGGAGAACGAATTGGATCATGAATACCAGCGCGAATAAAGTCTGATAGTTGACGATGAGAAGACACTGCGCCAGGGACTGGCCCTCTGTATCGAAAGCGCCGGATTCAAAGCCTTGACTGCCGAGGATGGGGAGGAGGCCATTCGCGCGTGGCGCTCGAGCAGCCTAAACTGATGATCCTGGACGTGATGATGCACGGGCCGACCGGCCTGGAAGTCTGCCGCGCCCTGCGCGATCCGGACACAAACAAGATCGGATCGTCTTCCTGTCGGCCCGCGGCCAGGAGCGGGACATGGAGGAAGGGCTGGAGGCCGGCGGCGGATCACTATATAACCAAGCCTTTCGATTACAGAGAACTCATCGGCAAGATAAGGGAGCTGCTGAGCATGAGGACCACGATCAACGGAGCGGAGCGCATGGCCGGATCGGCAATCGGGAACAAATCCCAGGCGCCGCCTGGCGTCGCTGTCTCCAGGGTGCTGGTGGTGGATGATGAGACGGCGATCAGGAAGGGGCTGGTCTACCTCCTGCACAAGGAGGGCTACGAAGTGCTGGAGGCCGCCAATGGGCGCGAGGCCCTGAGCCTGGTGTTCCGCGAGCGGCCGGACCTGGTCCTGCTGGACCTGATGCTGCCCCTGGTCAACGGGCACGCGGTCTGCCGGGAACTGAAGTCCCGCGAGGACACCCGGCTGATCCCGATCGTGATGATCACCGCCAACCACAGCCAGGAGGAGAAGCTCAAGGCCATCGAGGCCGGGGCCGACGACTTCCTCAACAAGCCGATCAACCTGCCCGAGCTGCGGGTGCGGCTGCGCTCCCTGCTGCGGATGAAGCACCTCAACGACATGCTCGACAGCAACGAAACCGTGATTGCCGCCATGGCCAACGCGATCGAGGCCAAGGACCGCTACACCGAGGGCCACAACGAGCGGGTGGCGGCGTTCGCGGTGGCGCTGGCCCGGGCCGCCGGACTCTCGCAGCGCGAGCAGGAGCTGGTGCGCATGGCGGGAATCCTCCACGATGTGGGCAAAATCGGGGTGCCGGACCAGGTGCTGAACAAGCCGGGGGTCCTGAGCGAGGAGGAGTTCCGCTGCATCCACGAGCATCCGGTCCATGGCGGCCGGATCCTCGAGCCGTTGCAGTCGCTGCGCGAGGTGCGCGAGGTGGTGCTCTACCACCACGAGCGCTTCGATGGCCGAGGCTACCCGGAAGGGCTGGCGGGGGAGGGGATCCCCCTCTATGCGCGGATCGTGGCGATCGCCGACAGCTACGATGCCATGACCAGCGACCGTCCCTACCGCGCCGGCCTCACCCGCGAGGAAGCCTTGAACGAGTTGCTGGCCAAGGCCGGCGAGATGTGGGACCCGGAATTGGTGACGATTTTTGTCGAGCTGGCGCGCGATGGCGGTCTCACTTTCCCCGACAGGTACTGAGGATGTCCGACTTGCTGCTGTGGAACTCGATCTCCCGGAGGCGGCGCTCGCCGAGCGATGATTTCCTGGACAACGGGCTGGCGATCCTCGAGTCCTTCCTGGAGGCCGCGGGTTACCGGGTGGAGCTGGTGGACTGGGCCCGGGGCGGCCAGTGGCGCAGGCTCACCCCCCGCCCATTGGCGCGGCTGAACCGTTACCTGGCGGCGCGGCTGTTCGCCCCCGGCGGCAAGGGAAAGCCCCGCTCGCGGCTGCTCGGCCTGCTGTTCCTGTGCTGCCAGGAGCTGATGTCCTTCATCCAGGAGCGCCGCCGCCGCCGTCTGCTGCGCGCCCTGGCGCGCCGGGTGCGGGATGGGGGCTTCCGGGTGGTGGGGATCAAAACCTGGTACGGGGATGCTTTTACCGGCGCCCGCTACTTCGCCCGGCAGGTCCGCCGCCTGGCGCCCGACACCCTGCTGGTGGCCGGCGGGCCCCACGCCTCGATCTACCGCGAGGCGCTGCTCGAGGCCGGGGAGTTCGATGTCGTGGTGGCCGGGGAGGGCGAGCGGGCGCTGGCCGGGCTGCTGGCCCTGGCCCGCCAGCGGACCTCCCGCCAGGAGCTGCTGCAGAAGATCGATGCCCACTGCCGGGAGGGCCGGCTGGTGAACGTGATCTACAACCACGACGGGCGGGTGCGCAGCGCGCCCCTGGGCTGTGCGGACGCCGCCCGCAAGGTGCTCCCGACCTATGATGACCTCGATGGCAAAACCCTGATCCACGTGGTCGTGGATGCCCTCGGCTGCCCCTGGGGCGCCTGCTCTTTCTGCGTGCACTCGGCGATCTACCCCCGGCATACCGTGCGCCCACCGGAGGCGGTGGTGGACGAGATCGAGCGGATGCTGGCCCGCGGGATCGGGATCTTCCGTTTCGCGGCCTCGACCAGTTCGCTGGACCACGTGCGGAAAGTGGCGGAGCTGATGGAGCGACGGGCGCTGACCGTGGTATTCTCGATGTTCGGCCGGGTCGAGCCGGGCGCCGCCGAGCCGGAGAAGTACGCCGAGCTGGTCAGGAGCTATCGCACCTTGCTGCGCGCCGGCCTGCGGGCGCTGTTCCTCGGGATGGAATCCGGCTCGGACCTGGTCAACCGCCTGGTGATGAACAAGGGCATCCGCCGCCAGGATGCGCTGTACACCATGCGCGCCCTGCGCGAGGCCGCCGCGGCCGAGGGTCTCCCGCTGGACATCGGCCTGTCGCTGATTTTCCCCGCGCCCACCCTGGGCCGGATCACGCTGGAGGAACTGGCCCGCCAGGACCTGGAGCTGGTGGCGGAACTGGAGCCGGACTCGGTGCTGATCTCCCCCGCCGCCCCGTTCCCCGGCACGGCCTGGTTCCGGGACCAACGGCGCTATGGCTTCCAGCTCGGCGGCGATTTCGTGCGCCGGATGCTCGAGTACGACTACGTGCTCTATAAGCCGCCCTCGCTCTGGCCGCGGATCGAGCTCAGGCTGGAGGGCCGGGAGCTGACCCAGCTGCTGGCCGAGTGCCAGCGCCTGCGCGAGGCGATCGAGTCGCGGGGGATCGCCACCGAGGTCACCGATGAGCATTTCCTGATCCTGCGCGCCGCGGGCTTCGCGGGACGGGAAGGAGTCGAGGAGTTCAAGCGCCAGGCCCTGCTGGACATCATCTCCGGCGATTATCGCTGGATCGATGGCATCCGGGAAGCTGTCAACCAAGCCAGCCGCCGGCAGGCCGGGGCCTCCCAGACGGAGTGAGCAGATGCGGAAAAGCGGCGGGACAAAAACCGGCATGAACGGTGACTGGATCGAGCTGCTGGAAGAGGCGGAATCCGCCTTCCCGCCGCAGGAGGAGCCGGATGGCCGCGAGCTCATCCGTTTCGAGGTGATCCGCAGCCTGGAGGATGTGCGCGAGTGCCTGCGCCTGCGCTACCTCACCTACCGCTACGTGCACTATCTGGAGGAAAACGAGGACGGGCTGGACATCGACCCCTACGACCGCTACAGCACTTTCCTCGGGGCCTTCCGGGTCACCGGCGGGAGCCGCTGCCTGGTGGGCACGCTGCGGGTGATCAGCGGCGACCGGCCCGGCGCGGCCGCGGGACATATCGAGAGCCTGATCCGCAGCGCCCGCGACCCCCGGCTCAAGATCATCGGCGAGCCCCCGGTGTGGTTTCCGATCATGGAGTCGTTCCAACTGCCCGAGCATTACCTCGACTGCTTCCGGAGTGACGGGAAACCGGAGCGCACCTTCCGGCCCTACGAGCTCAGCCGGCTGGCGATCCGTCCCGATCTCTGGCTGCTGGGAATCGAGGCCGGGCTCCATTACCTGCTGATCCTGGACAGCCGGATGCACCAGCCGCCCCGCCGCGAATTCATGATCGCGGTGCATCCGCGCTCGCGACGGCGCTACGAGCGGGTGGCCTTCCGGGTGATCCCCGGCACCGGCGAGGTGCTCTATCGTTACATCAACCAGTTGGCGACCGCGATGGTGCTGGACCTGGAGGAGCTGCTCGCCGGGCATGGCCGCTATGCCCGCGCCTGCGAGCAACTGCTGCCGGCTTACCGGCGGCAGGGGTATTTCCAGCAGTCTCTGCAGAAAAAAAACTTGCTGCAAGCCGGTGGTGGAACCGATTATTAGTGGTGAACGCAATGCCTGGGATCAACCGGAACGAGGAACCCGATGATGGATCGCCAACCCGAGCACGGGGCGATGGACCTGCCGGAGGAAGTGGAGTCCTACGACCTGCTGTCCAGGCGCTACCTGGGCCTGGTGGAACGCCGTTTCACCCGCCGCGCCGGCGCCCTGATGGACCGTGATGGCAGTCCCTGGCCGCTGGTGCTGGATGTCGGCACCGGCCCGGCCAACATCCCGGTGCGCTTCATCCGCGAGGTGCGGCCCGGAGCGCTGGTGGTGGCGGTGGACCTGTCGGAAAAAATGCTCGCCCGCGCCCGGGAAAACATCCGCCAGGCCGGGCTGCAGCACTGCATCCTGCCGGTGCTGGCCGACTCGACCGCCCTGCCGTTCCGCGAGGGAACGTTCCGTCTGACCCTCTGCCACTCGATGCTGCACCACCTGCCGGAGCCCCTGCCCAGCCTGCAGGAGATGGTGCGGGTGACCGCCCGGACCGGGACGTTGCTGATCCGCGACCTGCGCCGCCCGCCCGCCTGGCTGGTCAACTGGTACGTGGGGCTGTTCGGCGCGCGCTATGACAGCCTGATGCGCCGGATGTACCGCGAGTCGCTCCATGCCGGCTTCACCCGCCGCGAGTTGCGGGCCCTCGCCCGCCAGGTCCAGGGCGCCAGCCTGAAAGTCCGGCGCTTCTTTGTCACCCATTTCGAGCTGGAGGGGCGCCGGAGCTGAAACGGCGCGCTTCCGCCCGCCGGCTTTCGCCAGCTTTCAGAGGTCCCATCGCCAGCTCGGCGCTTTTTTTTGGTTCATCCGGACATTTCGGGAAGACGCCGCGGGAGGCTCCAGATCGCTTGGCAATCCCTGAAACCTGACGGCTGTTCTTCTTTTTGTGACCAAAAAGGGCTGGAGGGAAATCTTCAGCTTGTTCTATATCCCGTAAATCCTTCGGATTTTTCTACTTCTGTGACCAGAAGTAGCAAGAGTCTTGTGAAGCCAAGGCCGCGAAGCTGGAGCAACATTAAGGTATTCAATAAATTACGGTGTGCCTGAGGAAGTAAGGCGCTCGTTCCGAGGTCGCCGCGTTTCGCGCCATCCCTGGCGCTGCAACGCGATGGCCTGCCGACCTGCGGCGGCTTATTCGATGCCGCGATGGAAATTGCGCGGCAATGACACCGCTGTCTTTTGCCTCCAGCCGCGGCCCAAAGACCGCCCTACCGCGGAATCTTGCGTAGGGGCGCGGCATGCCGCGCCCGTGGCAAAGGCGGGCCGGCACGAGGGCCGCCCCCTACGCTGGGAACGAATCACCATTTCCTGTGGGCGACCGGCCGGTCGCCCCACCACGCGCTGCTGCCCCGGAATTCCCGAATGGACCTTTTTTCCCGGCCGAACAGTCCTTCCCTGACATCCCGCCCCCGCAGCAGTGATTTTCACGCCCGCTGATCCTTGTGCCGCAAGGCTTCAAGTTGACAAAAATCTCCAGATTCCCCTTGACAGTCAGTGCCTCATGCGTTACATTAAGTATGCCGGTTAACGGCTTACTTAATATGGAGAAGCGAGGTTATCATAACGCGCTTTGGTAGGGTCTAACTCATGGAGCGAGGACACCGGAGCATGCAGCACGACAAGATCTTCTTCGAGCGGCTGAAGCATCCCTTCCCCAGCCGGGACATCGAATGGCGCATCCAGCAGTCCGGGCTCAAGAACGACAAGCCGTGGGCCAAGATCCTGGCCTATGTCACCGCCCGGGCGATCCAGGAGCGGCTCGATGATATCGCCGGACCGGAGAACTGGAAGAACGAGTTCACCCAGGGCCCCCAGGGCGGCGTGCTCTGCGGGTTGTCGATCCGGGTCGGCGAGGAGTGGGTCACCAAGTGGGATGGCGCCGAGAACACCGATGTCGAGGGGGTCAAGGGCGGGCTTTCCGGCTCGCTGAAACGGGCCGCGGTGCAGTGGGGGATCGGCCGTTATCTCTATGACCTCGGGGAGAGCTGGGCCGCTTTTCGCGAAAACGGCCAGTACAAGGCCAAGCTCGAGAACCGCTGGTTCAGCTGGGACCCGCCGCGCCTGCCGGACTGGGCCTTGCCGGAGAACGAGCGCCAGGATGCCGCGGCCATCGCGGGCCGGAGCTACGAGTTGGCCCCGGACGAGTTGAGCCGCCGTTTCAACCGTTACCGTAACCGCATCGAGCAGGCCGCCGGCCGCGAGGAGCTGGTGGCGGTCTACGAGGAACTGGTCGCCGACAGCCACCTGGCCCCGCGGCTGCAGGAGCTCACCGCGCTCTGCAGCCGTCGCAAGGCCGAGCTGGGCGGGGCCGCGGCCCGTCAGACCGAGCATCAGCCCGAATCGGGCCAGCAGGAGCTGGAGCTGGAGAGCTTCACCCCGGCGATCCAGAAGCGCTACCTGAACATCAGGGATGAGTTGCAGTCCTGCCGCAAGAGCGAGGAGGTGGATGAGCTGTTCCGGGCGCGGGAAAAGTCGATCCGGAGCCTGCCGCTCGAGCTCAAGCGCGAGCTGCATCGCTCCGGCGTGCTGATCAAGCGGTCGCTGCAGGAGCACCAGGCGGCCTGAGCCTCACCCCGGGGCGGTCGGGGCCTGAATCGCGGTGCTGAACGGGAGCGCGCATGGAGAGTACGGCCAGGAAGCTCGGCGACCAGCCGGGGCGCAGGCTGAGCCTTTACGACCTGGACCAGGTCTACCGGGATGTTTTCGCCCGCCGGCTGGCCTTGCTGGAGCAGATCGAGGACAACGGGGGCGAGGCCTCGGATGGCCAACTCGATGAGCTGGCCGAGCTGGAGGTGGTCGAGACCCGCACGGTGGAGCAGATCGAACGCAAGGCGCTCAGCATCGCCACCCTCTGCAAGGAGCAACTGGTGGAGCTGGACAAGCTCCAGGCCGAGCAGGAGCGCCTTCAGCGGTTCGCGGAAGCGGTGGCGGTGCGCCGCCATCGGCTGGAACGGGAACTCGAACGCTGGGAAAGGTACCTGGCGGGCCTGCTATCAGGGCTGGGAATCCGGGAACTCGAGGATCGGCAGTGCCGGGTCCTGCTGCGCGAAAGCCCGGGCGAGGTGCAGGTGGTCGATGAGCGCCTGGTGCCGGAGCGCTACTGGCGCCAGGTGCCGGAGCGTACGATCCCGCCGGCGCGCAAAATCGACCGCAACCTGGCCCTGCGCGACCTGCGCGGCGGCCAGGGACGGCCGCCCCGGGAGATCCCCGGGCTGCGGCTGGTCCGAAAGCGCGGCATTGTCATTTCCTGAATCACGCGAGTGCGAGACGAGAGCGAGGAGCATCGAGCGAAGATGAGCAAGGGCTTGAACAAGGTACTGCTGATCGGCAACCTGGGGACCGATCCCGAGTTGAACTACACCCAGAGCGGCGTGGCGGTGTGCCGTTTCCCGCTGGCCACCGATGAGAGCTGGCTCGACCAGAACGGCGAGCGCAAGGAGCGCACCGAGTGGCACCGGGTGGTGGCCTGGAAGCGCCTGGCGGAAATCTGCCGCGACTACCTGCACAAGGGCTCGCAGGTATACCTCGAGGGCAGGATCCGGACCCGTTCCTGGGATGGCCAGGAAGGGCAGAAGCGCTATGTCACCGAGGTGATCGCCAGCGAGCTGGTGATCCTGAGCGGCCGGGGCGCCGAGGGCCTGGCCCCGGCGGAGCGCCAGGCTTCCGGCGGCATCGGCCGGGATCGCGCCGGCGACCAGGATGATCTGCCGTTCTGAGGATGATCCGGTCAAAGCGGCAGGCGGCTCTCCCATGGGGGGAGCCGCTTTTTTTTACCTCGGAAAGGGGCGGGCGCGAATCACTGCGGGGCAAGAACATGGATTAATCCTGCAGCAATTATCCTGAATTATAGCTGTGGAATGGCAGGTAACCGAAGCTTGAATCTTTATTCTTCTTTCTTGACTAAACCAATCTGGCGGCTAATATTTCGAATAAGGGAAGAGCGATAATCGACAGGACAACGGTCAGGGGCAAGTGCCAGCGCTCAGGAAAAATCTTGATTTTCCTCAACTTGGAGCAGGCGGTGCAGGTCCTCACCGAACATCTGGTGGCCGGGATGGAGCTGGAGCAGGATATCCAGCTCAAGGCCGGAAGCTACCTGATCACTCGTCGCGAGCTGGGCGGGGCCCGGCTGGACGAGAAGGTCATCGAGTCCATCCGCAAGTTCTCGGGGCAGATTGTCCCGGAGCCGCACCAGATCAGCATCCGCAACGACCGGCAAACCCTGGTCCACCTGAAGGACCTGCTGCGCCGGGATCTGGACCGGGTGGTCGAGGAGGTCTGCAGCGGCCGGGTTTACGAGGGTTTCCTCTGCGAGGAGCAACTCCAGCTCAACATCATGCGGGTGATGGAGATCCTGTTCACCAACCCCGGGATTGTCGAGCTGATGTACGAGTCCCGCTTCAGCTCCCGCGGCGGCAGCCAGCTGGACTGCATCCTCGACCACAGCCTGCGCACCGCGCTGCTGGCGGTGGCCCTGGGGATCAAGCTCCACTGGACGATTTTCTCGCTGGTCAGCCTGGGGATGGCCGCCCTGCTGCACGATCTGGGGATACTCTCCACTCCGCCCTATCCCCACCTGGACTCGGTGGATGACCTTACCCCGGCCCAGCTCGAGGAATTCATCCAGCGCCATCAGGTGGAGAGCGCCCTGCTCTTCAACCGCTGGCAGCAGAACATGACCCCTTACCAGAAGGGGGAGATTTTCCACATCCTGGCCAACCACCATGCCCCCGATGTCAGCGATCGCGCCAACCGTAACACCGTGCTGTTTTATTTCGCGGACCTGTTCGATGAGATGGTGTCGCACCTGCCCCACCGCCGGCGCTACAATTTCAATGCCCGCCAGCTGGAGGCGCTGGACCCGCGCTACCGGGAGCGGGTCAGGCCGAAAGTCCTGCTGGCAGGGCTGAAGCGGCTCTACGGCCGCCAGCGCGACTCGCTGGCCTGGGAGATCATCCTGCGGCTCTCCGAGCTGATGAGCCTGCGAGTCATGCTGGAGGATGATCTCGACCTGCGGTTGGGCCGGGTGCTCGCCGAATGCCCGTTCCAGTGCGCCAACTTCAATCCTCTCCCGGGCGAGGACAGCCTGCCGCAGACAGTCTGGTGCGGGAACGGCCGCCGGGAGGATTTCGCCTGCCCCCACCTCAGCTCCGGCCTGATCGACATCTCCGAGGCGGGCCAGATGGTGAGCTACCGCAAGTGCCGCACCCTCACCGAGCGCCTGGGCGAGCTGTCCCGGCGCTCCGAGGAGTGAGCAGGCGCGTTCGCCGCGCTTCACTCCACTTTCCCCAGGTGTTTACGCTTTCCTTTTCCGCATTGCCTGTATTAAATACACCCGGCAGGTAGTTTTCCCGAGTGGCGGCGAACTGTCCGGCGGCGAGCCCCGACCAAGCGGGGCCGGCCCGAAAGGGGGAGCGATGGCGCTTTTCGGCAGGAGATGGCGGTCATGGGCCGGAAGTCCGGCGCTGCTGGTGATGTTGAGCGCGGGGATTTGCCTGGCTGAGGCATCGGGAGAGGAAGTGCGTTACGAGCACCTGTATGGCGGAGAGCTCTACCAGCGGATGGAGCGGCAGCCATTGGCCTGGCTGCCGCTGGGGGTGCTGGAGCGGCATGGGGACCATCTGCCCTGGGGGCTGGATGGGCTCAAGGCCCACGCGGTCTGCCTGTACCTGGCCGAGCGACGGGGGGGAGTGGTCCTGCCGGCCAGCCACCTGGCCGGGGTCCATGGCGACCGGGACTCCAGCCGGAGCGAGGCCGAGTACCGCGCCATCTATCGCGGGTATGGGGATTTCATCTACACGGAGGGGATGTTCCGGAGTTTCCTGCTGGAGACATTCGATGGGCTGGCGAACATCGGGTTCAAGGTGATTGTCGCCTACACCGGCCACTATCCCGAGGCCCAGACCCGGGTGCTGGCCGCCAGCGCCGAGGAGTTCAACCGCAGCGGCAAAGCGGTGGTGATTCCGTTCTGGGAGCCGCTGGCCTGCGGGGAGGGCGACCACGGCGGCAAGTGGGAGAGCTCGATCTACCTGGCCCTGCGCCCGGAGGAGGTCCGGCTGGATCGGGTCCGCGAGGATGATGGCAGCCATCCCGGGTATTACCGCGGCGCGCCGGTCGCGGCCGAAACCTCGCCGGAGCTGGGGCGGAGCGCCCTGCGGATGATCGAGGAGTACCTGGCCCCGCGGATCGAGCGGGCGTTGGGCAGATAGGCGGCTGCTCCGCCTACTGCTTCCTTCCCGGGCCGTAGAGCACCTTTCCCGGCCGGGCCGCGGTGTGCTCGCCCCGTTCCAGCACCGGGATCCCGTTCACGATCACATACTCCACGCCCTCGGCATACTGGTGCGGGTTGTCGAAAGTCGCCCGGTCGATGATGGTCGCCGGGTCGAAGATGAACAGGTCCGCCGCCAGCCCCGCGGCGATCCGGCCCCGGTCGGTGAGCCCGATCTTGTCGGCGTTCATCGCGGTCATCTTGCGGATCGCCTCCTCCAGGGTCAGCACCCCCTGCTCGCGCACGTACCTGCCCAGCACCCGCGGGAAAGTCCCATACCAGCGCGGGTGGGGCTTGCCCTCGCCCAGCGGGCCATCGGGACGCACCGCCGCGCCATCGGAGCCGAACGAGACGAACGGGGCGCGCATCGCGGTCTTGACATCCTCCTCGGTCATCAGGAAGTAGATCGCCGGCACCGAGCCTTGCTCCTCGAGCAGCAGGTCGTAGAGCACATCCGCGGGGTCCATCCCGGCTTTGAGGCGCCGCTCGATCACTTTGTCCATGGTCATCCCCACCAGCTCGCGGTTGGCTTCCGCGGTGGTGGAGGCGATCAGGATACTCTCCCAGCCGGCGCTGGATGTGTAGTGGTTGTACCAGTTGGGCAGGCCCCCGGCGTAGAGGACCTCGCGGAATTGCTGTCGCCAGGCGGGGTCTTTCAGCCGCTCCAGCATCGCCGCGCGGCCGCCCTCCCAGCCCGCGGGCGGGATCAGCGCCGAAAGGTTGTTCTGCCCGGCGATGTAGGGGTAGATGTTGGCGGTGATCTCGAGCCCGGCGGCCCGGGCCGTTTCGAATTTGGCCAGCACCCGGTCCATCTGTCCCCACAGCCGGCGCTCGGCGATCTTGAGGTGCAGCACATCCACCGCCGCGCCCGCGGCCTGTCCCACCGCGATCGCCTCATCCAGCGACTCGAAGATCAGGCTGCCCTCATCGCGGATGTGGGTGGAGTAGCTCCCGCCATGCCTGGCCGCGGCTTCGGCCATCGCGGTCAGCTCGCGGGTGGTGAGCGGGCTTCCCAGCAGGGCGGTGGCCACCCCCAGCGCGCCCTGCTCCATCGCCGCCTCGACCAGGGCCGCCATCCGCGCGATCTCCTCAGCGGTCGGCTCGCGGTTGGTCTCGCCCAGCACATAGCGGCGGACAGTCATCGAGCCGACAAACGAGGCGGCATTGACCGCGATTCCGCTCTGCTCCAGCCGCTGGAAATACTCGCCGAGGGTGCTCCAGTCCAGCGCGATGCCATAGCCGGCGCTCTCCAGCCGGCCGGGATCGGCGTCCGGCGGGAAAGGCCCGGCGCTGGTGGCCTCGCCCAGCACCTCGGTGGTCACTCCCTGGCGCACCTTGCTGCGGGCCGCGCCATCCACCAGCAGGCTGTAGTCGGAGTGAGTGTGGATGTCGATGATCCCCGGGGCGACTGTCAGCCCCGCGGCCTCGATCACCCGGTCGGCGGTGGCCCCCTCCAGCCGGCCCACCCGGGCGATCAGTCCCGCCCGCACCCCGAGGTCGGCGGGATAAGCCGGGGCCCCGGTGCCATCGACCACCTGTCCGCCGCGGATCAGCAGCTCGAAATGCTCCGGCCGGCTGCCGGGGTCATTGCAGCCCGCGGTCAGCAGGACCGCCAGGGCGCATGGGGCCAGGCTTTTCAAGCTGGGCATGGCGGACCTTCCTGGTTCGAGGGGGTCACTGCTTGCGCACGATCATGCGCCCGGCGGCGGGATCGAGGGCGATCGCCTCGATCTCCACCGCGATGCCCAACGGCAGCGCGGCCACCTGGACCGTGGTCCGGGCCGGCTTGGCCGCGGCGAAAAACCCGGCGTAGACCGCATTGACCCGGGCGAAATCGCCAATGTCGGTCAGGAACACCGAGGTCTTGACTACATCTGTCAGCGTGGCTCCGGCATCCTCCAGCACCGCCCGGACATTTTCCAGGGTCAGCCGGGCCTGCTCCTCGACCGCGCCGAGGAAGACCTCGCCGGTTTCGGCATTGACCGGGCCCTGGCCCGAGACATAAATGAAGCCATTGGCCTTGACCCAGGGCGAGTAGGGGCCTTTGGGAGCCGGGACCTTGGACATGCGCGCTACCTCCATCGACTGTTGGGGGGATCGGGGTTCCGCGCCGGGCGCCGCGGTGGACGGGTTCCGGCTACGAACGGATGTGCTCCAGAATAACAGCCGCCCCCGCGCTTTGACAATGATTTTATTCCGGCCGGGGCAGTTGGGATGGCTGTCCGCCCGAGTCCTCCCGGCGGTCCCCGGACCCGCCGCCCTCCACCAGCTCGGCGCGCAGCCGGGGCAGGCTCTCCGGGTAACGGCGCTGAATGAAAGCCACCAGTTGCTCCCGCACCGCGCAGCGCAGGTCCCAGACCTGGGCGGCGCTGGCGGCGCTGACCAGCGCCCGCAGCTCCACCGCGCTTTCCTTGCAGTCGGTCACCTGCAGCCCGGCCACCTGGCGATCCCAGTTGGGGTCGCTCTCCACGATCCGGCTCAGCTCATTGCGCAGCTCCGCCACCGGGACCGCGTAGTCGAGGTACAGGTAAACTGTCCCGAGCAGCTCCGAGCCGACCCGGGTCCAATTCTGGAACGGTTTCTCGATGAAATGGGTAATCGGCAGGATCAGCCTGCGCAGGTCCCAGAGCCGCACCACGACATAGGTCAGGGTGATCTCCTCGATCCGGCCGGACTCGCCCTCCACCACCACCGTGTCATCCAGGCGGATCGGCTGGGTGAAAGCGATCTGCAACCCGGCGAACAAGGTGCCGAGCGTGCGCTGGGCGGCGAAGCCGAAGATGATCCCGACAATCCCCGCCGAGGCCAGCAGGCTGGTGCCGAGCTGGCGCACGGTGTCGAAGCTCATCAGGATGGTCCCGGCGGCCACCACGATGATGATGATGATCGCGATTTTCTGCAGGAAATTGACCTGGGTCTGCACCTGGCGGGCTCGCAGGTTGTTGTCCGGACCGGTGCGGAACCGGTCCAGGATCAGCTCGCGGAAAGCGTAGGAGAGCCGGACCAGCAGCCAGGCCACCGCGATGATCAGCAGCGGCCCGTTGACCGATTCCAGCAGCTCCCGCGATGGGGAGTCCGGCCGCAGGACCGCCAGGGCCGGATTGAGAAACAGCGCCAGGATCACCCAGCGCATCGGCCCGCGGGCATGACCGGCCACCAGGTCATCGGCCCCGGTCTCGGTGCGGGCGGCAATCCGCACGATGATCCAGAACAGCACCAGGTGGAACAGCAGGCCCAGCAGCAGCGAGCCGGTCACCGTCAGCAGCGGCCGCAGCCAGGGGTAGAGATCGGTGAACCACAGCGCCGTGATCCGGTTCAGCTCGGTCAAGGGTTTCTCCCGCGCCAATTGTGACAGTTGTCCTGACGTCGATACTCCATTATACAACCCCGTGGCGTCCGGTCCAACCCTTTAGCCGGATCAAGCCTCCGGCTGCGGCTTGACTGGCCGCCATGGGCCCGGTATTATTCTTTCGTCCTTCCCCCAACCGATACCGGGCCGGTCCGCCGGCCGCAAGCGGGAGTGTGCCGATGAAGGCGCTGGTGCTGAGAGAGTACAACCGGCTGGTCCTGGAGGAGCTGCCCGAGCCGGTGCCCGGACCCGGCGAGGTGCTGGTGCGGGTGCGGGCCTGCGGGATCTGCGGCAGCGATGTGCACGGGCTCGATGGCAGCACCGGGCGAAGAGTCCCGCCGTTGGTGATGGGCCACGAGGCCGCGGGGGAGATCGCCGCGCTGGGGACTGGAGTCGCCGGGCTGGAGGTGGGCCGGCGGGTGACTTTCGATTCGACCATCTACTGCGGCCGGTGCGCGTTCTGCCGCGCGGGAGAGATCAACCTTTGCGACCACCGCCAGGTGCTGGGGGTCTCCTGCGAGGAGTACCGCCGCGATGGCGCATTCGCCGAGTATGTGGCGGTACCCTCGCGGAGCATCTATCCTCTGCCGGAGGGATTGTCATTCGAGCGGGCGGCGCTGGTCGAGCCCTTGTCGGTGGCGGTGCACGCGGTGGACCGCCTGGCGCCGCGGGAGGGGGAGCGCGCGGTGGTGCTCGGGGCCGGAGTGATCGGCTTGCTGGCCCTGCAGGTGCTTAAAGCACGCGGCTGCGGGAGGGTGATCGCGGTGGACCTGGACCGGGGCAGGCTGGAGCTGGCCCGGGAACTGGGCGCGGACCAGACTTTTGCCCCGGAAAAAGGGACCGATGTCGCCGCGGAACTGGTGCGGCTTTCGGGCGGTGCGGGACTGGACCTGGCGGTGGAGGCGGTGGGCTTGCCGGCGACAGTCGAGACCGCGGTGAATTGTCTTCGCAAGGGGGGCACGGGCGGCGCTGGTGGGCAATTTTTCTCCCAGGGTGGAGCTGCCGTTGCAGCGGATTGTCGCGCGGGAGCTGTCGCTGCTGGGCTCCTGCGCCTCGGCCGGGGAGTACCCGGAGTGCCTGCGGCTGATCGCCGAGGGAAAAATCCGGGTGGACCGCCTGATTTCGGCCACCGCTCCCTTGAGCGAGGGCGCAGCCTGGTTCGACCGCCTCTATCGCGGCGAGCCGGGACTGCTCAAGGTCTGCCTGCTGCCGTGAGGCCGGCGCGGTTTAGCCCGGTTAATCTATGCCGGTGACTGGCCCACCTGCCGAGAAAAATTTGGAAAAGTTTTGGAAAGTGGAAGAGGGGTCCGGGGAGAGGGAGAAAACCTTTTTCCAAAAAGTTTTCTCCCTCTCCCCGGAAGATCTGTCTGGTTTAGAATGGCTGTGGTCGAATTGAGTGAAAGGGTGAGCGGATGAGCGCAAGCATGTTCGACCTGAGCGGCCGGGTGGCGATTGTCACCGGGACCAGCCGCGGGCTGGGGCAGTATTTCGGCCGGGCGCTGGCCCGGGCCGGGGCCGACCTGGTGATCACCAGCCGCCGCCTGGGCGCGCTGGATGAGTTCCGGCGGGAGATCGAGGACCTGGGAAAAGGCCCTGCCGCTGGAGCTGGATGTGCGCGACCCGGAGAGCATCAGCCGGATGGCGGCAAAGGCGCAGGCGCATTATGGCAAAATCGACATTCTGGTCAACAATGCCGGCTGCAATGTGCGCAAGCCGGCGGTGGAGGTCACCTGGCGAGACTGGAACCTGGTGCTGGAGACCAACCTGCGCGGGACATTCTTTACGGCCCAGGCGGTGGCGAAGACCATGATCCCGCGCGGCTACGGGCGGATCATCAACATCGGCTCGGTGACCAGCGTGTTCGGCTACGCGGGGCTGGCCCCCTACTGCGCCAGCCGGGGCGGGGTGCGCCAGCTGACCATGAGCCTGGCCGATGACTGGGGCTGTCACGGGATCACGGTCAACTGCCTGGCCCCGGGCTGGTTCCGCACCGAGCAGAACCAGGTGCTCTACGAGGACCGGGAGTGGGTGGAATACCTGGTGGACCGCATCCCCCTCAAGCGCCCGGGCGAGCCGCGCGACCTGGATGGGGCGATCGTGTTCCTGGCCTCGGAGGCCAGCCGCTACCTGACCGGCCAGACCCTGCTGGTCGATGGCGGGATCAGCACCGGCGCCACCCGGGCGATGGCCCGCCGGAAGGACTGACCGTTCGCTTCGGTTGCGACCGTCCGCTCGAGCGGTGGAATCGAGAAAACCGGCAGCGGGTGACAAACCGGCTGGAGGGAAGGCACCACTCTCCCGCCAGCCGGTTCGTGTTTCAGGCTCGGATCAGTTGTCCGGAGCGGTCATTTCAGCCGCTGCGCATATTCCATCTCGAACGCCTTCAGATCCTCCGCGCAGCTTTTTACCAACTCCTGAAGCTCTTGCGGGGAAGCGGTCAGAAGAATGGAGTCGTCCACCAGCTCGTGCTTGATCCGGATTTTCTTGTTCTCGATGCTCTCCGCAAGCCAACTGTCATCCAGATAGGCGATCCCCATGCTGTCGCCCTCCAGGGACAGCCGCAGAAACGCATGCACCGGGATCGCGAGGAAAGGATCGAGATCGGACTCGTGCGAGGTCACATCCATGAACATCTCATCGCCGAGCCGGATCAGGTGACCGGCCAAGGCCAGTGAGTCCGCGCCGCCGGTCGGGTCTCCGCTGAATCTGATGATTACATCGTACGTGTTGCCTTTCTTCGATTTTTGGAAAGTCCAGCCATCGTCTTCTTGCTCACCCCAGGTCCCGAGGATCGCCGGTTCGAAAATCACGTCCTCTTCGGTGTAGAGGGGATGCAGGGACAGGGCCGGGCCGCAGCCCAGCATCAGTACCGTCACCAGGGCCACTGTCGACAGGATCTGCTGGCGCATCGTTACACTCCTCCTTGGTCCGTGAGATAGGGTTCGAAGCGGGCGACCAGGCTGTTCCGCAGTTCCAGGCGCTGCTCCTCGCTCGATGCCGGCATCGGGTAAAGCACTACATACAGGCTGTCCGGCGACCCGGCCAGGCTGAGCAGGAGTTCCTTCTGTCGATACAGCCATAAATAGCTGGTCGGCGAGGACAGGCGGCGGCTCTGCCCGATGTAGTCGACCGCGAACACCTCCGGCCGGTTTCGCGGGTCCGGCCGGTGCAGCACCGCGTAGATTCCGGGCGCATCCGGCGGGTCAAGCTCGCTCAGGCGGCTGGGGCCCTCGATCCTGCCGATCAGCCTGATCCGGGCATCCCAGATGATCTCGCCAGGGTCGAGCCTTTGAGCCGGACCGGCCGGGCGGCCGCTGCTGCGGAAAGACCCGAACCCGGGATCGAGCCGCTCCCGCACTGGTCCCCAGGCCAGCAGCACGGCCAGGACTGTCGCGCCGAGCGCCAGGGCCGGCTTCCAGCAGAAGAGGATCGTGGCTCCGGGCGCGGGATTGCGCTTGACCGCTTTGTGCTCCAAAACGTTCAGCAGGATTTGGCGAGAAAAATCCGCGGGCAGCGGCTCCGGGAGATCGGCCTCGGCGATCCGCTCCAGCAGCGCCCGCTGGGATTTGAGGTACTCCAGTTCCGCCCGGCAGGAAGCGCACTGCTCCAGATGGGCCCGCAGCTCCCCGGTTTTTTGTTCCGGAAGATCGCCTCCCGCCTCCAAGGCCAGCAGGTTTTCAGCTTGATGGCAGCGCATCTAGTGCCTCCTCCCCGTGGGAAATGACTCGACCAGGTCGGGATAATATTTCAGCAGCGCCTGCCTGATCCTGATTCTCGCCGCCGATAGGTGGACCCTGACCGTGGCCTGGCTGCAAGCCAGAATCCGGGCCACCTCCGGGGTGGGAAAGCCCTGGAGATCACGGAGGACAAACACCTTCCGCTGTTTCAGGCTCAGGCTCCCGGCCAGCTGTCTGATCGCGCCCCGCAGCTCGTTGCGTTCAAGCTCACTGCCGGGGTGCGGAGTTTCCTCCGCCGCGGAATGAGCCTGGTCGACCTCCTCCAGGGATAGCTCCAACGGCCGGGCGTGCTTGCGCAGATAGTCGATCGAAACGTTGACTGTCACTCTGTACAACCAGGTGCTGAACCGGTATCTCGGGTCGAACGTGCCCAGTGAGCGGTAAAGCTTCAGGAAGACCTCCTGCGCGATGTCCTGGGAGTCGGAGGAATTGCCGGTCAACTGGTAGGCGATCGCCTGGACCCGCGGGCCGTGAGAGTCGATGATCTCACGGAATGCCGCCAGGTCGCCGTTCAAAAAATCCGCTATCAACAACTGGTTGTCGTCGCTCACTGGATCTGTCGTTTCGCGGGTGGAATCCGGTATCCTGCCCTTGAGGCAGCCATCGCACCGGGGAAAGATCCTGAGTATAGCACTCGCACTGTCATCAGGTGAGCATTTATTTGCCAACCGTTCTGAAAGGTGATACGGACCGGGGACGGGTTCCGTTTAGGGTGGCTGCAAAAACTGTCGGCCGGGCCAGGCCACGGACGATTGCTTGAAACCTCTCTTGGCATGTGTTAGATTGCCTTTCCAAGGTAAACCGAACGCACCACGGGCAAACATCGGGAGGCAGATGATCCTCGACAAGTTCAGCCTGGAGGGCCGGGCCGCCCTGATTACCGGGGCCGGCCGGGGGATCGGCCGGGCCTGCGCCCTGGCCCTGGCCGAGGCCGGGGCGGAGGTGGCCCTGGTGGCCCGCAGCGCGGAAGTGGAAGATACCGCCCACCAGATCGCCAAGCTGGGCCGGAAGGCGCTGGCGCTGCGGCTGGACCTGGCCGCGGCGGGAGCGGCCGAGGAAGCGGTCCATCGCACGGTGAAAGAGTTCGGCAAGCTGGAGATCCTGGTCAACAATGCCGGGACTACCCGCCGCCATCCGGCCGAGGAGTTCCCGGACCAGGACTGGGACCTGGTGCTGGAGCTCAACCTCAACGCGGTGTTCCGCGCCTGCCGCGAGGCCGGGCGGGTGATGCTGCCCCGCGGCTATGGGAAGATTGTCAACATCGCCTCGCTGCTCAGCTTCCAGGGCGGGATCACGGTCCCGGCCTATGCCGCCAGCAAGCACGCGGTCGCCGGGCTGACCCGCGCCCTGGCCAATGACTGGGCCGGCCGGGGACTCAATGTCAATGCCGTCTGCCCGGGCTACGTACGGACGCAAGTCACCGCGGCGCTGCAGCAGGACCCGGTGCGCAACCGCCAGATCCTGGAGCGTATCCCCCAGGGCCGCTGGGCCGAGCCGGAGGACATGGCCGGCGCGGTGGTGTTCCTGGCCTCGGAGGCCGCGGCCTATGTCCAGGGCCACCTGCTGGTGGTCGATGGCGGCTGGATGAGCCGCTGATCTGTCGCCGATCCACCGCACTCCTCGAACCGAAGCCGGAGGAACCCGCATGAGAAGAGTGATTGTCCCGCCCTTGGCCGCGCTGCTCCTGCTGCTGGCCGCGTTCAGCCTCGCCCCGGCCCAGGTGCGGGGGCCATTGGTGGTCTCGGACCGCTGGCCGGAAACCAGCGATGCCATGACCTGGCTCAAGGATGTCTTCCGTCTGGATGGGGTGGAGCAGGCCTCGGAACGGGACAAGGCGATCTCCCTCTACAACTGGCTGCGCCTGTTCAACCGCCTCTGCGAGGGGGTGGGCGGGATGGCCCACGCTTTCGAGGGCCCCTGGGGCCAGGAGCAGTTTGTCATCGATCTCAACAAGCACCTGTTGGTCTATGGCTGGGGCTACTGCAGCACCCACAGCCTGGTGGCCGAGGGGCTCTGGCAGGAGTACCTGCAGGACTCGCTGGCCGCCGACCGGGTGGTCTATATGCACGAGAACCAGGGCTACCATACAGTTTACCGCCTGCGGATGGACGGCCGCTTCGGGGCGTTCGATGCCCGCTACGGCTATTACCTGCTGGAGAGCGACAATCCCGCCGCCCGCATCCTCGATTTCGGCGAGGTGGGGGAGGACCGGAACGTCTGGGCCAACCTCAAATTCGCCAACCGCTGCCGGCCGTTTGTCGAGTTCCCCCAGCACGAGTTCGAGCGGGTGCTCTGGCTTAAGCCCAAGCCGACTGTCGAATCCGAGGACGCCTGGCGCGCCGCCGGGGCCGAGCCCGAGGTGACTTTCCGCAATCGGCAGTACCGGTACGGCGCCCCGCGCCACGACATGAACTTTGTCCTGCCGCGCGGCACCACCATCGAGCGCCACTGGGACAACCGGATGAAGAAGTGGTACATCCCGAAGAAAGACCAGGACATGTTCCTGCCCGAGGGCCGGTTCTATCGGGTGGGGGCCAGCCTGCCCGGCGCCGATGGCGAAAAGAACGACCCCAACCTGAAATACTACGCGCCCTACCTGACCGAGGTCCCCACCGGGCTGGGCTATCCATCATACCTGGAGGGCGACCGCTCGCTGGGCCAGGCCTGGGGGGTGATCCGCTACGAGCCGGACCTGGCGCGCGGCGACCTGGAGGAAGTCAAGGTCGATGGGGGCAGGATCGCCGCTTTCGCCGAGTCGCCCCAGCTTCGGCCCTCCGGGGAGGAGCCGGGCGAGTGGACCCTGGAGTTCTACAGCCCCTACATCCTGGTGGATGGAATCATCATGGGCGAGCTGGTGGGCGGGCCCAACGAGCAACTGGAAATCGCTTTCCGCAGTGAGGCCCCCAAGCCGCGCGGCCCCGCCCAGCCGGACCAGTGGCTGCCCTGGCGCACGATCACCGAGCGGCCCGGGCCGTTCCGGGTTTACCTCTCCCGCGCCGATGCCGCCGAGGGCGGCAGCTCGTTCCACGGCGCCTACCGCTACCAGCTGAGGATTCGCCTGGACTCGGCCGGGCCGCAGGGACCGTTCGGACTGAATGACCTGAAGATCATCACCTACTTCGAGAACGGGATCATGTCCCTGCCGCAACTGTTCGCCGGCGACAACACGGTGCGGTTCAAGGTGGAGGATGCCGCCCGGGTCAAGGGCGACCTGCTGGTCACCTACGACTGGCAGAGCGCGGATGGGGCGCGGTCGCATCGCCAGCGGATCGTGCCCGAGCAGTTCTTCCACGGCAATGAGGCGCTGTTCCGGGTGGAGGCTCCGAAGTTGATCCGCTGCAACAGTGTCACCATCGCCTATCCCTGAACGCAGGCAGGAGCCGCGCCCGGAGCCAGACCTCCGGGCGCGGCCCGGCTCTCCTGGTCCGCCCTCCACCATCCAGCGCCCGGAACCGTATGCATCACCCGAAGCTCAAGGCTTTCCTCGCCCGCCGCAGGCTGGAGCTGATCGGCCTGCTGCTGGGGCTCACCGCCCTGGCGGCGGTGGCGCTTACCCTGGAGGACATCGGCCTCACCACCGATGAGCCCAACTACTACCGCTCCTGCCTCAAGCAGCTGGAGTGGTTCAGTCTGCTGCGCGAGGATTTTGCCGCCGGCCGCTGGAGCGCCCCTTTCCAGCCCGAGGTGCTGGATCGCCACTGGAATTTCGAGCTGGCGTTCAATGTCCACCCGCCGTTCTACAAGCTCTGCAGCAGCCTGAGCCTGGCCCTGTTCGGGGACCGGCTGGGGCCGATCGGCGCTTACCGTTTCAGCGTGGCGGTGATGTTCGGGGTGCTGATCGCCCTGATCTTTCTGAGCGTGGGGCGGCGCTACGGATCGGCGGCCGGGCTGTGGGCCGCCGGGGGGCTGCTGCTGATGCCCCGGGTGTTCGCCCATGCTCACATCGGGGCCACCGACCTGCCGATGACCCTGCTCTGGTTCGCCTCGGCGCTGACTTTCCACCGGGCGCTCGAGCGGCGCACCAACGGGGCGGCGGTGGCATTCGCGGTGGTGTACGGGCTGGCGCTGTCGACCAAGTTCACGGCGCTGGTGATCCCGGGACCGCTGGTGCTGTATGTCCTGCTCTTCCGCCGCTTCCGCGGGGCTGTCCGCCCGGTGCTGCTGGCCCTGCTGCTCGGCCCGCTGCTGATGGTGGCGCTCAATCCCCAGTGGTGGCACCACACTTTCGAGCGGCTGCACAGCTACCTGTTCATCAGCGCCAGCCGCTCGGAGTTCCTCTACATCCCCACCTACTACCTGGGACGGCGGTACCCGTTCGTGCTGCCCTGGCACCACAGCCTGGTGTTTACCCTGCTGACCGTGTCACCGCTGGTGCTGGCGGGGTTCCTCTACGGGCTGTGGCGCACCCTGCGAAGGCCCTTTGCCGATGCCTGGGCCACTCACCTGGCCCTGCACTGGATCGTGCTGCACCTGGTGATGGCCCTGCCCGGCTCGCCCGGGCATGATGGGGTGCGGCTGTTCCTGCCCGCGTTCGCTTTCCTGGCCGCGCTTTCGGGCAAGGGGTTCCAGGAGTTCCGGGCCGGGGTGCTGCCCCGGCTGGCCGGGCTTCGGTGGAGGCTTTCCCCCCGGGCGGTGGCCGCGGCCCTGCTGACCCTGATGCTGGGCTGGTCGGCGGCGGAGCTTTGGAGCATCCACCCTTACGAGCTGAGCTACTACAATGCCCTCGGCGGCGGGGTGCGCGGAGCGCGCCGGCTCGGGATGGAAACCACCTACTGGTGGGATCCGCTCAATGCCGCGGGCTGCCGGATGATCGATGAGGCGATCCCCGACTCGGCGGCGGTGTACGCCCGCAACGCGATGCACTACAAGTTCCTGCAACGGCTGGGCCGGATCAAGCCCAGCCTGGAGTTCCGCAAGCAGCAGGTCGGATATTTCATCGAATATCACCGCCAGGGGCTGTTCAACGACCAGGACTGGGCGCTGATCCGTTGGGGGGCGCCGCTGCGGGAGCTGAAGCTGGAGGGGGTCCCGCTGCTCTCGGTCTACCGTCACCCCGAGGCCTGCCTCCAGGCCCTGGAGCGCCTGAAAGACCGCCGTGAGCCCTCGGCGTTCTACGACCGGGCGCTGCTGCTGGACATGCTCGACCAGCCCCAGGCCGCCCAGCTCCTGTTGCGGGAGTACCTGCGCCGGCGGCCGGACCATTTCGGCGCGGTGATGCTGATGGTGGGCTACTGCCTGGAATCCGGCCGGCCGGAGGAGGCCCTGACCTGGCTGCGCAGTGTCGAGGATCGCCAGGAGGACCCGCTGCTCTGGCGGTTCAACCTCGGCCGGGTCCACGAAGCCAAGGGGGAGATCGACCAGGCGCTGGCCAGCTATCACCGGGTGCTGGAGCTGAAACGTTTCGACAATGGGGCCCTGAGCAGCCTGGGCTACCTCCATTTCCGCCGCGGCGAGTACCGGGAGGCCGCCCGCTGTTTCGAGACCATCCTCCAGGTGGAGCCCTACGATGACCGGGCGCTGCACGTGCTGGGGGCGATCAGCGAGGCCCTGGGGGACCGGGCGGGAGCGGTCGCGCGCTACCGCAGCCTGCTGGAGATTTCCCCCGATCATGTCCCGACCCTGGTGAACCTGGGCGGCCTGCTCCAGCAGCGGCAGGAGCTGGCGGAGGCGGCGCGCTGCTACCAGCGGGCGCTGGCGAGCGACAGCCTGAACCCGGCGGCCAACCTCAACCTGGCCGGGATCATGCTCCAGGCCCGGCGGTACCAGGACGCAGCCCAGCACTACCGTCGGGTGCTGGCCCTCCAGCCGGAACAGCCGGAGGCGCTGCTGGGAGTGGCGCTGCTGCTGTCGCTGGACCTTCAGCGCCGGGGCGAGGCCCTGGAGCTGCTGCGGCGGGTCTGCCGACTGCAGCCGGAGCGGGCGGAACTGATCCGTCGGCAGTACATCCTGCCGCTGGAGGAAGCCTCCGAGCGGAAGTAGCGGGGAGCTTGCGGAGTTGGTAAAAAAGGCCGGTGGAACTGAGAACAAACGAGGGGCGGCCCCACGGATGAGGCCGCCCCTCTGTATTCGCCACGGTTTGAGCGCTCAGCGCCCGGGCTGCCGCTGGGGTTGCTTGGGCTGCTGGGGCTGCTGCTCCATCAGCCGCAGCGGCACGAAGAAGGTGTTGCCGCCCCGCTGAACCCGCAGCAGGATCGAGTTGTCCTGCTGCCGGTTGACCACCCCATTGAAGTCGTTGACCGAACTCACTTTCTGGCGGTCGACCTCGAGGATGACATCGCCCTCGCGCAGGTTCTGCGAGGCCGCCGGGCTGGCCGGGTCAACCCCGGTGACCACCACTCCCTGGATCTGATCCTCGATCCCGTACTGGCGGCGGACCTGAGGGGTGGGGTCGTCCAGCGACAGGCCGGTGCGCTCCTCCAGCGAGGGCGCCTGGCCGCCGCCCCCGCCGGCCGCCAGCGGCTCGGACGGACGCTCGGCCAGGGTCACCGCGAGACTGCGCTGCTTGCCCTCGCGCAGGACCTGGAAACTGGTCTTTTGTCCGGGGCGGATCATCGCCACCTTGCGGCTGAGCTCGGCGGCGGAGGAGACTTTCTCGCCCTCCACCGCGAGGATGATGTCCCCGGGCTGCAGGTCGGCCGCGGCCGCCGGGGTGCCGGCGATCACCTCGCTGACCAGCACGCCGCTGTAAGGCTCGACCCCCAGCGACTGCGCCAGCTCGCCCTCGATGTCCTGGATGCTCACTCCCAGCCAGCCGCGGGAGACCCTTCCCTCGCTGACCAACTGGGTCATGATCTGCTTGGCCATGCCGATCGGGATCGCGAAGCCGATCCCCTGGCTGCCGCCGGAGCGGCTGAAGATCGCGGTGTTGATCCCGATCACCGCGCCATCCATGTCCACCAGCGGGCCGCCGGAGTTGCCGGGATTGATCGCCGCATCGGTCTGGATGAAGTCCTCGTAAGTGTTGATCCCCATATCGGTGGTGCGGCCCTTGGCGGAAACGATGCCCTGGGTGACTGTCTCCCGCAGCCGGTACGGGCTGCCGATCGCCAGCACCAGCTCGCCGACCCGCAGGCTTTCGGAATCACCCAGGTAGGCCACCGGCAGATCTTCCTTCAGTCCCTCGATCTTGATCACCGCCAGGTCGGTCGGCGGGTCGGTGCCGATGATTTTCGCCGAGAACTCGCGACGGTCATGCAGGGTGACTGTCAGCTCGGTGGCATCCTCGACCACGTGGTTGTTGGTCAGGATGTAGCCATCCCGGCTGACGATCACCCCGCTGCCGATCCCCTCGACCCGGCGTTCCTGCTGTCCGCCGCGCTGCTGGTTGCGGGGGTCCTGCTGCGGCTGCTGCTGCTGGCCCCGCGGGTCGCCGAAGAACCAGTCGAACGGGTCGAAATTCGGCACCTGCACCAACTCCGCCTTGCGGATCGACACCACGACCGGGATCAGCTGCTCGGCCACATCCGCGAACACCTGGGAGAATTGCGGCGCGCGCTGCTCCAGCGGCGGCAGGGGCGGCTGTTTGGCGCCGAACTCCGGCTGCTGGGCGACCAGCTCCTTGACCGCTCCCATCTGCGACTGGTCGCAGGCGGCCAGCGCCACAAGCAGGGTGAACAGCACTCCCAACCGCGCGATTCTTTCTGTAAAAGGCTTGTTCCTCATCTGATGATCCTCCCGGGACCTGGGTCCCTGCTGTTAAGGACTGCCCCAAAGTGTGAAGTGGCTTCACACCCTCCGCTTGCCGGGATATCATAGCAATTATCGAACCAGATCAGCGCCGCGGGGCGGGCGAGGGCCGGCATGCTCCGCTAAGTTAATATAAGAGGCTGGAAACGAAGAAGTAAGCTGCATTTTGCCCGCGGGCCTGAATCTGTCCGACTCCCGCGGCCCGGCCGTCCCTCCCGGGAAAGCTGCCGTGATCCGCCGGGCTTGCCTTAAATCGGCCAGAGCGGCAGCGCTGTCGGTGCGGGATACCGCAAAAAAGGCAGGCTCCGGTTCGGTCCGGGCGGACCGGCAGCCCTTGTTAAAGCTTGGAATGGATATTATTATGAGAATCCTTTCGGCATTGAAGCGCCCCGGATGGGGACCGGACTACATCGGCACAGGAGGCAGGGATGGCAGGCGACAACCGGCCGGGAGCGGTGCGGCGCAGGCTGGGACGGACCGGCCTGGCGGTGAGCGAGATCAGCCTGGGATGCTGGACCCTGGGCGGGCCGGACTGGAACGAGGGACAGCCCAATGGCTGGGCGGGGGTGGAGGAGCCGGCGGCGGTGGCGGCGGTGGAGCGCGCCCTGGAGCTGGGCTGCAATCATTTCGATACGGCGGATGTCTACGGCAGCGGCCGCTCGGAGCAGCTCCTGGGCCGGGTGCTGGGCCCGCGGCGCGCGCAGGTGGTGCTGGCCTCGAAAGTCGGCTGGTTCCGGGGCACCGCCGAGCATCCCTACCATCCGCTGCACCTGCGCCACCAGCTCGAGCAGAGCCTGGCCAACCTGCGCACCGACTGGCTCGACCTCTACTACTTCCACCACGCGGATTTCGGCCCGGACGACTGTTACCTGGATGAGGCGGTCGCGGCGATGCTACGTTTCCGGGAGGAGGGCAAGCTCCGTTTCATCGGCCAGAGCGCCTACACCCCGGAAGATTTCGTGAGACTGGTCCCGCGGGTGGACCCGGACGTGCTCCAGGCCCGAGCGCACATCCTGGACCCGGCGATGATCGCGCCGGAGTCCCCGGTGGCGCGCCTGATCGCGGCGCGCGACCTGGGGTTCGTGGCTTTCAGCCCGCTGGCCCAGGGCCTGCTGCTGGACAAGTACCGCCCGGAGCGCCCCCCGGTGTTCGGCGCGGGGGACACCCGGGCCCGCAGCCGCTGGTTCCAGCCGGAGTACCTGCGGCAGATCAGTCCCCCGCTGCAGCAGCTCAAGGCCCGGTTCGGCGGCCATCCCGGCGAGCTGGCCCGGGTCAGCCTGCAATACGTGCTGAGCTATCCCACGGTCAGTTGCGTGATCCCGGGTTTCCGCAACCCGGAACAGGTGGAGCTGAACCTGGCGGCCGCCGGCCGCCCGCTGGCCCGGGATGAGCGGGACTGGATCGCCGAGCTGTTCAGCGGCAGCATGATGGTGGCGTGAGGCGGGAAACAAGCTGACCGAGGTGGCGAGATCGTGGCTGAGAGAGTCGGGACCAGGGCTGAGGGGCAGGTCGGCCGGAAGGAAAACCGCCAGTTGCTGGAAGCGCTGATCGCCCGGTCGGGACTGATCAACCGGGCGATCATGCACCTCTATCTCCGGATCGACCTGCTGGGGCTGGATCGCTGGTACGAGCTGATCGGGCGGATGCGGGGCCGCAAGCGGCTGGCCAACCAGATCTCCTACTGGCCGTTGCGGGTCCTCGAACGGCTGTCGGCGCTCTATATCGGCGGCTCGCTCACCGCCGGGGAGCAGGCCACTTTCGGACGGATCTGCCATCTGCGCGACTACCAGCTCAGCCGGATCAACGCGCTGCTGTTCGGCCTTCCGGCCGGGATCGCTTTCTTCATCTCCGGCAAATTCACGGTCTGGATCGGCTCGTTCACCGGTATCTTGAGCGGCGGGTTCGACCTGATGGCGCTGGCTTTCTACTCGGTGGGGGCGATCAGCCTGGTGGTGGACCTGTTCCGGGTGGTCGACGGTTTTGCCCGCCGGCGCGCCCACATGCCGTTCGGGCTGTCCCCGCTGCTTCTCAATTCCACCACTTTCCTCAAGCACATCGCCGAGCGGGTCCTCGGGCCCGACCGCGCCCGCTGGTTTTAGCCCTCCAGTAGCCAGCGCACCAATTGGGAGATGAACCGGGCGTAGAAATCACCCACCTCGACCTCCTGGCCGCCGGGCGCCTGGGCCTGCATCCGCTCCCGTCCCCAATCCACCCAGCCCCCGACCCAGTGCGGGGCCAGGTCGGTGGTCAGGGCGCAGGTGCGGCCATGGCCGTAGCTGCCGAACACCAGCAGCGGGTACTCCTCCCGGGCGTAGGAGAGGACGCCATCACGGATCACCAGCGGGCGCGCCGTCAGCACTTCTTCGGCCCCGGGCTTGACCGCGGTCTCGTTGAAACCGCAGAAGATCGGCGGCTCCTCCCAGGGCAGGCCCTGCAGGCTGGGATGCATGGCGCGCACCGCCGGCACCACGCCCTGGCACCAGTTGACCCGGTCATCCCGGTGCAGGCAACTGACCGGCAGGACCTCCGCCAGCGGTCCCCGGTCGTACTCGCCCGCCAGGCCATGATAGGACTCCCAGCCGCCGATCATCAGCAGCGAGACCCCGGAGGCGACCTTGGCGGCGATCATCCGCTGGAGGTGCTCCGGCAGGTTCTTTGCGGGAAAATCGCTGACAATGAACAAGCCCGCCGTGCGCTCGATCAGGGCCGGGTCCGGACTTTCGGCGCTCGGGACATAGGAGAACTCGAACCCCGCGCTGGACAGCACCCCTCCCAGGTAGCCGGCGGCCCCGGTCAGGTTGTCATCACCCATGAACAGCAACTTAAATCCCTCCGGAAGAATGAATTAGCGTTTGGGAACCACGGGGCGCGATGCCAGGAGCGCCTCAGCCCGCAGCAGCTAATCTAATCGGAAGGGACGGCGGACACAAGCGGTAATCAGCGCCGGGCGCGGCGGCGCAGGATCGGCCGGATTTTCTCTTTGTGGATGCCATAGGCGATCAGCGCCAGCAGGGCGATGGCGGCGGCGGTCTCCAGCCAGCCCGGGAACAGCTCGGCGGGGGTCCCGAGGGCGGCGCTGCGGAAATCGAGCCCCAACGCCAGGTAGAGGCGGTCCAGCAGCAGGCCGAGCGTCAGGGCCGACAGCACGATCCCGCCCAGGTAGACCGCGGTCGAGCGCGGCCCCAGGATCCGCCAGATCACGGTCAGCGAGGAGATGTTGGTGGCCGGACCGACCAGCAGCAGCACCAGCGCCAGCCCGGGGGAGAGTCCCTTGGCGATCAGCGCCGCGGCCAGCGGAGTGCTGGAGGTGGCGCAGATGTAGAGCGGGACCCCGATGCCGACAATCACCCCCGCGGCGGCGAACCAGCCGCCCGGCAGGCGCTGGAAGAAATCGGCCGGGAGCAGCCAGGAAACCAGCCCGGCCAGCACCAGTCCCCAGGCCAGGTACCAGGCCAGGTCGGCGAACAGCGAAAAGAAGCTGTAGCGCACGCCCTTGATGATCCTGCGGCCGAGCGGCAGCGCGGCGATCGGGTCCGGCGGCGGATCGGCGGCCGGAGTGGGCGGCGTCTTGCGGGCGGGATCGGTCAGCAGGTCGAGCGACCCGGTGGCCAGGGCGGTGATCAGGGCCGCCACCGGGCGGGCGATGGTCAGTAGCGGATCGAGCATCGCGTAGGAGACCGCCACCGAGTCCACCCCGGTCTCGGGGGTGGAGATCAGGAACGAGCTGGTGGCCCCGCGCGAGGCTCCGCCCTTGCGCAGGGTCGCGGCGATCGGCAGCACGCTGCAGGAGCACAGCGGGAGCGGCATCCCCAGCAGGCTGGCTTTCAGCACCGGCCAGAAGCTGGTCCCCCCCAGGTGGCGGGCTACCGTGCGCTCGGTCAGGAACGCCCGCAACAGTCCCGCCAGGAGAAAGCCACCTATCAGGTAAGCCGCCACCTCCCGGGTGAAGAACCAGATCTCCCGCAGCAGTTCCATGGCCGAACCTCGGTTTATTATGGTGAGCGCAAGTCATCCCGGGCTGCAGTGAATGCTGCTTCAACCGCTCCAGGCTGTCAAAAGTTACAATCGAGCCCGCGGTGCTCGGGATGGCGGCCCTGCCGGTCAGTGAAAAAGCCCGCCCCCCCGAGCCGCCGGCCTTCCCTCCACCAGCCCGGCCCCCCCCCGCTCAGACCCAGACCTGGTCGACACTCTGGAGCATCATCCGCAGGCAGGGCTTGTAGTTTTTGCTTCCCAGCCGCTCGCGGATCAGCCCGGCGATCTCCCGCAGCCGCTGCTCCTCGCCGGTGACCAGGATCATCGCGGCCTCCCAGGGCAGTTGGTGATCGAAATCCTTTTCATGCCGCTGGCTGATCCCGTAGGCCTCCTCCACCTTGACATAGCAGTCGACCGTCACTTCCGGCAGCAATGCTTCGACTTCCCCGGCCAGGTCGCGGCTGATGATGATTGTCAGCAGTTTCAACATGTTTCAGGCTCCGCGTGAACAATGGTGATGGCGCGGGCGGGGAGGGATCGGGAGCGAGCCGGCCTCTACGGTCCCTTCCCGCGCCGGGAATGCTCAAGGCTGCCGCTTCTCCACGGGCACTGTCGCCGGGACAGGCTGGCCGTAGCGCTGCTTGAACAGGTAGTAGCACAGCGGCACGGCGACCAGCGTCAGCGCCGTCGCCGCCGACGGCGCCGAACATCATCGAGATCGCCAGCCCCTGGAAGATCGGGTCGAAGAGCATCACCAGCGACGCCACGACCACCGCGCCGCCGTCAGCGCGATCGGCCGGAAGCGCACGGCGCCGGCCTGCGACCAGCGCCTCCTCCAGGTCGCCGGTCTCGCGCTCCTCGGCCTGCGCGAAATCCACGAGCAGGATCGAGTTGCGCACGACGATCCCGGCGAGCGCGATGAAGCCGATCATCGAGGTCGCCGTGAAGAACGCCCCGAGCGCCCAGTGCCCGGGCAGGATGCCGACGAGCGTCAGCGGGATCGGCGCCATGATCACCAGCGGCACGACGAAGCTGCGGAACCAGGCGACCACGAGGATGTAGATCAGCACGAGCACCGCCGCGAAGGCCAGGCCCATGTCGCGGAAGACCTCGTAGGTGATCTGCCACTCGCCGTCCCACTTCATCGCGTAGCGGTCGGTGCGCTCCGGCTGCTGCGCGGAGAACTGCTGCAGCTCGTAGCCCTCGGGCGAGCTGGAGCGCCTCGATCTTCTCTTCATCGCGAGGATGGCGTAGACCGGGCTCTCGGCGCTGCCGGCGACATCGCCGACGACGTAGTCCACCGGCTGCAGGTTCTTGTGGTAGATCGTCTTCTCCTCGAGGCCGCGGCGCACCTCCACCAGCTCGGCCAGCGGCACCTGCGCCCCGGTCGCGGAGGGCACGGTGACCCCCGCGAGCGACTCGAGGCCGGCGCGGCCGGCGACCGGCAGGCGCAGCAGCAGCTCGACCGGCTCCTTCTCGCGCGGCAGGTGGCACTTGCCCGGCCGAGAACCCGCCGAGCGCCACCGCGAGCGACTGCGAGACCTGCTCCGCCGCGATGCCGCTGAGCGCGGCCTTCGTGCGGTCGACCGCGAAGGTGACCTTCTCCTGGTCGTCCTCGACGAACCAGTCGACGTCGACGACGCCCGGGCGTCCCCTCGAAGATGCCGCGGATCTGGCTCGGCGATCTCGCGGCGGCGCACGGGAGCTCGGCCCGTAGACCTCGGCCACGAGCGTCGAGAGCACCGGCGGCCCGGGCGGGATCTCGGCGATCTTGACGCGCGCGCCGTGGCGCCGCCCGATGGCGTCGACGGCCGCGCGGATGCGCTTGGCGATCTCGTGGCTCTGCGCCTTGCGCTCGTCCTTGGGGACAGGTTGACCTGGACGTCGGCCTCGTGGGGCGCCGAGCGCAGGAAGTAGTGGCGGACCAGCCCGTTGAAGTTGTAGGGCGAGCCGCGCCGGCGTAGAGCTGCCAGTTCGCGACCTCCGGCACCGTGGCCAGGTAGCGGCCGATCTCGGTGCCGACGCGCGCCGTCTGCTGCAGCGGCGTGCCCTCGGGCATGTCGATCACCACCTGCAGCTCGCTCTTGTTGTCGAAGGGCAGCATCTTGACGGTGACCTTCCTGAGCGGGATCAGCGCCACCGCGCCCCGAGCAGCAGCACGACGCCGCCGAGCGCGACCAGCGCTGGCGCGGCTCTGCAGCAGCGGCCGCAGCAGCGGCGCCGTACCAGCGCTCCATCCCGCGTCTGCCCGGTCGGCGTTCCTCGTGCCCCTGCCCCTCGCCGACGCGGCGCAGCAGCAGGTAGCCGAGCCAGGGGCTGACGATGAAGGCCACCAGCAGCGAGAAGATCATCGCCGCCGAGGCGCCGACCGGGATCGGCCGCATGTACGGGCCCATCAGGCCGCGCACGAAGCGCCAGCGGCATCAGCGCCGCGATGACGGTGAAGGTCGCCAGGATCGTCGGGTTGCCGACCTCGTCCACCGCGAGGATCGCCGCGAGCTTCGAGCGCGAGCCGCCGCCGATCTTCTTGAAGTGGCGGTGGATGTTCTCGACGACCACGATCGCGTCGTCGACGAGGATGCCGATCGAGAAGATCAGCGCGAAGAGCGTCACGCGGTTGAGCGTGTAGCCGTAGAGGTAGTTGATCAGCAGCGTCAGCGCGAGCGTCACCGGCACGGCGACCGCGACGACGACCGCCTCGCGCCAGCCGAGGGCGAGCACCACGAGGATGATCACCGAGACCGTCGCGAGCAGCATGTGCTTGAGCAGCTCGTCGGACTTCTCCTGCGCCGTCTCGCCGTAGTTGCGCGTCACGGTCAGCTCGACGTCCGCCGGGATGACCGTCCCGCGCAGCTCCTCGATGCGCGCCGCAGCGCCGTCGCCGCCACGGTGCTGGCGTTGGTCCCGGCCTTCTTGGCGATCGCGATCGTGACCGCCGGGTACTCGCGCGAGCGGTTCACGCCCGCCGCGACGCCCTTGCCGCGGCGCGGGCCCGAGACCCATGAGCACGTAGGAGGACGGCTCGGCCGGGCCGTCCTCGATCTTCGCCACGTCCCGCAGGTAGACCGGCCGCCCCTGGAAGACCCCGGCGACGACGCCGCCGACCTCGTCGCGCTGCGCAGGAAGCTCCCGGTCTCGACCAGGGTCTCGCGCCGGTTCTCGTTCACGCTGCCGGAGGGAAGCAGGACGTTCGCGGCGCGCAGCGCGCCGAGCACCTGCAGCGCCGAGAGGCCGCTGCCGCCGCAGGCGCGCCGCGTCGAGCACGACGCGCACCTGGCGGCGCTCGCCGCCGATGATCGTCGTCTCGGAGACGTCGTTGATGCTGTTGACCTCCTCGACGGCCTCGACGGCCGACGCGCCGCAGCTCGTACGCGGAGAGCCGTCGGACCAGAGCGTGACGGCGAGCGTCGGGACGTCGTCGATCGAGCGCGGCTTCACCAGCGGCTGCATCACCCCCGCGGGGATGATGTCCGCGTTCGCCATCAGCTTGTTGTAGAGCTTGACGATGCTCTTCTCGCTGTCCTCGCCGACGCGGTAGCGCACGATCGCCATCGCCATGCCGGGCGGGTGATCGAGTAGACGTACTCCACGCCGTCGATCTCCCAGAGCTTGCGCTCCATCGGCTTGGTGACCCGCTCCTCGACCTCGTGCGCCGTGGCGCCCGGGTAGGCCACGAAGATGTCCATCATCGGCACGACGATCTGCGGCTCCTCCTCGCGGGGAGTCTTGATCAAAGCCATCACGCCCAGGAACAGCGCGGCGATCACCAGCAGGGGAGTGACCTTGGACTCCATGAAAGATTGGCCGAGCTTGCCGGCGAACTGGATCGATCTCATCGGCCCGCCTCCTCGATGCTGCGGCCCTCGCGCATCAGCCGCAGGCCGCTGACGATCACCCGGTCGCCGGGGGCCAGCCCGGAGAGTACGGTCACCCGCTGATCGGCCCGGCGGCCGAGCTGAACCCAGCGCAGACGGGAGAGGCCCCGGTCATCGACCACGTACAGGCCGGTGAGCTGGCCGCGCCGCACCACCGCGCTGTCCGGCACCGCCACCGCCTGCTCATCCCCGGTGCGGAAGAACACCCGGGCGAACATCCCGCTGCGGCAGCCCTCGCCCTGGTCGAGCAGCACCAGCTTGACAGCGAAACGGCGGGTGCGGGGGTCGCCGCCCGGATCGATCGTCTCCACCACCGCCCGGAGGGGCTTTGCCCCCGGCAGGTCGGTCTCGACTCGCACCGTGTCCCCGACCGCGATCGCCCCCAGCTCCTGCTCGCTGACTGTGGTGCGCACTTTCAGGCGTTCCTGCGCCTCGACAGTCAGCAGCGGCTGACCGGGGCTGGCCAGGTCCCCGGCCTGGACCCGCTTTTCCGAGATCACCCCATCGAACGGGGCGGCGATCACCGTGTAGCCCAGATTGGAGCCGGCCTCCCGGACCCGGCTGTGGGCGGCCGACTCCTCGGCCTGGGCCGACTCGTACTGAGTGCGGGCATTGTCGAGCTGCTGGCGGGAGGCGCTCTGCTGCTCGTGGAGCTTGGCGATCCGCTCATAATAAACCTTGGCGTTGTTCATTCGGCTCGCGGCGGCCTGGAGCATCGCCCGGGACTGCTCGATCCGGCTCTGGACATCCTCCCGGTCCAGCTCCACCAGGGTCTGGCCGCGGCGCACCGGCTGGCCCTCCTCCACCAGCACCCGGCGGACATTGCCCATCACCCGGGTCGAGAGCTGGGCCCGCTGGAAGCCCTCGAACGTGCCCATGCTGGTGGAGTAGCGCGGCAACGTTTCCTGCCGCACCTCGTACAGCGCGGCCTGGACCGCTTCCGGGGGCGCTTGCTCCCGACTGTCGGCCCGATTCCCGCAGCCGGCCGTCAGCCCCAGGGCCAGGGCGGTCACCAGCAGGCCGAGCGTGAGCTTGCTTTTCATTATAAAACTCCTTCGAGCTTGGTAGGGGGGATGGTTGCGTCCGGCTTTGCTATTGTTCGGTCTGGGCCAGCCCCGGGTAGCCCCCGGTGACCAGGGCCAGTCGGGCCAGGGCGAGCTGGTGGCCGTAGCGTGCTTCCACCAGTCGCAGCCCGCCGGCGGTGGCGGCGGTCTCGGTGTCCAGCAGGTCGGTGATGGTCGCCAGCCCCTCGCGGTACTGGTTTTCCAGGATCCGCAGGCTTTCGCGGGATTCCTCGGCGGCCTGGCGGGCGACCGCGATCATTTCCCGGGCGGCCCCGGCCTCCAGATAAGCCTCGCGCACCTCGACCTCCACCCGGTGGTCGATCAGCCGGGCCTCATCCTCGGCCTGGGCCTGCCGCGCATCGGCGCTGCGGATCCGGCCCAGGTTGCCGAGGCCATCGAAGACATTCCAGTCCAGCGAGACCCCGACCATCCAGTTGTCCCCATCCCCGGCGAAGATCTCATCCGCATCGCGCTCATACTGGAAGAAGCCGTTGAGCTGGGGGATCAGCTCCCCCCGGGCGGCGCGGGAGCCATACTCGGCGGCGCGGGCGGCGTTGCGGGCGGCGTTCAGCTCGCCGCGGTGATGCAGCGCATAGGCGATCAGGGTGTCCGGCTGAACCTGGAAAGATCCCGGCTCCCGCTCCCCGGCCGGCAGCAGGAACTCCTCCGTGCGCCAGCCGGCGGCCAGCTTGAGATGCTCCACCGCGACTGTCACCCGGTTCTCCACCTGAATCCGCTGCTGCTGCAACTCGGCGACCCGCACCCCGCTCTTGAGCACATCGGCCCGGGTTACCTGGCCGCCCTCGAGCATCCGCTCGGCCTGGCGGCGGTGGCTGTCGGCGGCCCGCAGCGCGGCCTCGATCACTCCCAGGCTTTCGCGGGCCAGGATCACGCTGTAGTAAGCCTGGCGCACCTGGAACAGGGCGCCCTGCTCGACCGAGCCGGCAAAGGAGCGGGCGGCCTCCAGGTACTCGCCCACCTGCCGGCGGCCATAGAGGCTCCGGCCGCCATTGAACAGCGGCTGCTCGACCACCACCCGGGTGGCGAAATTGTTCAGCGCGGCCGGATGGTTGAGGGCCTCGATCTGGAAATCATCCTGGCCGAAACTGGACTGCCGGAGCCTGGAGCCGAAAGCGAACACCGGATCGGTGCCGCGGTTGAAGACCTCGGACAGGGTCAGGTGGGGCAGGAAGCCGGCCAGGCTCGACAACCGTTGCCCCTCCACTTGCGCCACCTGCCGTCGCGCGGCCAGGATCAGCGGGCTCGCCTGACGGGCATGGTCCAGCACCTGCTCCAGGCTCACCCGCAGGGTGTCGCCCGGCGGGGCCGCCAGTCCCGCCGATGGCAGGAGCGCGGCGTGCAGCGCGACCAGCAGGGCCACGAGCATCGGCTGGCGGGGTAGTCCGGCGAGGGCGGTCATTTTACTCCCGCCTTGCCGGCTGAATGGACGGGACGGGCGGGAGCTTCCGGCCGGGCCGCGGGCAGGGCGTTCTTGTCGGCCACGCCGAGCCAGTCCAGGAGGTCCTCCATCAGGCACCAACGGGTGATCGAGGACTGGATCAGGTTGGCCCCGACAAAGGCGGTGAACAGCAGGAACCAGGGGCTGACCCACCAGCCCAGGGCCAGGGAGGCCAGGACGAAGCTTCCGGCGATCGCGCGGATGATCCGCTCCATCTTCAGTTCTTTTCTCATGCGGCACCTCAGGCTGGATGTGAAGCGGTCGAGTCGGAATCAGGCGCTCAGCAGGCTGTCCAGGCGACGGCTGAGCTCGCGCTTGGGCACCAGCCCCACCACCCGGTCCACCAGGCGGCCATCCTTGAAGAACAGCAGGGTCGGGATGCCCTGGATTCCGAAACGGCCGGGCACCCCCGGGTTCTCATCGACATTGAGCTTACCGACAGTCGCTTTGCCGGCGTACTCTTTCGCCAGCTCCTCGACAGAGGGACCGAGGATCTGGCAGGGGGCGCACCAGTCGGCGTAGAAATCCACCAGCACCGGGCCGCTGGCTTTTTCGACTTCGCTCTGGAAGTTGTGGTCGTTGATCTTTTTCAGGGCGGACATGGCTGATCTCCTGGCAATGGTTGGAGGATACGCGATGACTGACTGACACTGCTCCCTGATACAAGATAAGTGCCAGACCGGCGCGAGGCAGCGGCGGCTGTCCAATAGCTTTGAAATGAAGGAATTGCAGAAAAGGAGCCGGAAAGGTGGAAGGAATTGGAGGGATTAAGTTGCGGTGTTAACAGTTAATTTAACGTTAAGTGATTAACTACTGCCGGGCCCGCTGCGCGGGGCGGCTGTGCATAAATTGCACACCCTGTGCAGCGAGGCGGGCCTGGTCAAGGGCGGCTCTAGGCCGGGCGGTCCGGTTCCGGTTTGCGGATTCCCAGCTTCTTCATCCAGCTCCAGATGGTCACCCGGCTCACCCCGAGCAGCCTCCCGGCCAGGGTCTGGTTCCAGCCGGACTGCTCCAGCACCCGCAACAGCTCCTCGCGGCTGACTCCGCTGCGCGGGGTTCGCAGCAGCGTGGCCGGGGCCGGTTCCGCCGGGAGGCCGGCCAGGCCGCCGTCGTGTTCTCCCGGGGGGCAGAACTGACGGCGGAACTCCACCCGCAGGATTTCCTGCGGCAGCTCGAACGGGCTGATCTCCGGGCCCTTGCCCAGCACGAAAGCATACTCGATCGCGTGCTCCAGCTCGCGGACATTGCCCGGCCAGCAGTAGCCCAGCAGCAGTTTCATCGCCGCGGGGGCGATGAAGGAGATGCCCTTGCCGGTGCGGCGGTTGAACAGGCGGATGAAATGCTCGACCAGCTCCGGGAGGTCCTCCTTGTGCTCCCGCAGGGCGGGCGTCCGGATCGGGAAAACCTTGAGGCGGAAGAACAGGTCCTCGCGGAACTCGCCGCTGCGCACCAGCTTGAGCAGATCGCGGTTGGTGGCGGCGATGATCCGCACCGCGGCCCGGCGGGTGGCGCTCTCGCCGACCCGCTGGTACTCCTGGTTCTGGAGCACCCGCAGCAGTTTGAGCTGGATCAGCGGGCTGATGTCGCCGATCTCATCGAGGAAAATCGTCCCGCCGGCGGCCAGCTCGAACCGCCCGACCTTGTTGGCGATCGCCCCGCTGAACGCGCCCCTGACATGGCCGAACAGCTCGCTTTCGAGCAGGGTCTCGGGCAGGGCCGCGCAATTGACCGCGACCAACGGCCGCTCGCGGCGGGCGCTCAAGGCGTGGATCGCCTGGGCCACCAGCTCCTTGCCGGTGCCGCTTTCGCCGGTCACCAGCACCGTGGACTCGCTGCCGGCGGCGAAACGGACCAGCCGGAAGACCTGGCGCATCGCCGCGCCCGAGCCGATGATCCCCGGCACCGGCGCGGTTTCATCCTCCGGGCCGCTGCGGCCAACCGGCCGGGCCGGCCAACCGCTGATCTGGAGCGAGGAAATATCGGTGAAATTTTCCACCGCGCCCAGCAGCCGGCCCTGCTCATCGTGCAGCAGGCGACCGCTCTTGAGCACCCGCACCCGGCTGCCATCCGGCCGCTCGATCTCGCACTCCAGGTTGCTGATCTTTCCCTCGCGGAACAGGCGGCAGGTGCCGGACTCCCAGGCCAGCTCGCGGAAGCAGCTCGCGAAGCGCATTTCGGCGCACAGCCGGCCGACCGCCTCGGTCGCCGCGATCCCGGTCAGCCGTTCGGCGGCCTGGTTCCAGAACGTGATCCGTCCCGTGGTGTCCAGCACCACCACTCCACAGTCGAGGCTGTCCAGCAGCAGGGGTTGCAGTTCGGTATCCGGCGGCATTGGTGCGGTTTCCTTCCGTGTTTCACGGGCCAAGAAGCATTTTGTTAAATTAATAAGGCGTTGCGCCGGTTTTTTCAAGCCGGGCGGAGGCCGCTCCCACCGCGACAGATCGGAGTTGACTCCGCCGCCTGCCGCTTTTACTATGTTACAGTTTCGAGCGGCGATAGTTGCATCCTTTGTCACGATCATCCCGCCGGGGCCGGTTCGGGCCTCGCCGGAGGCGGCGATCATCCCTTTGTCCGAAATCCGCGGCAGGCTGGCCAGGCACCCGGGCTGGACCATTTTCGGTCTGGCCCTGGCGGTGCGCCTGCCGGCGTTGCTGCTGGCGGACTCGATCCGCCTGGAGCCGCTCAACAAGGATGCGATGCTCTACCACCTGCTGGCCCAGGCGCTGGTCAAGGGAGAGGGCCTGAGCCTGGCGGGCCAGCCGACCGCGGTCACCGGTCCGCTCTACCCGCTGTTCCTGGCCGCGGTCTACCGGCTGGCGGGAGAGAGCCGGATCGCGGTGCTGCTGTGCCAGGCTTTGCTGGGCGCGGCGCTGGCGGTATACCTGCAACGGCTGGGCCGGCTGCTGTTCTCCCCGCGCGCCGGCTGGATCGCCGGGCTGGCGGGCTGCCTCTACTGGCCGTTCCTGGTGGTCGGGATGCGCTACCAGAGCGAGGCGCTGTTCCTGCCCCTGGTGCTGGCGGCGCTCTACCACCTGGCCCGCGGGACCGCGGAGGCGAGCCGGCGTCAGAGCCTGCTGGCGGCGCTCCTGCTGGGACTGGCCGTCCTGACCCGCCCGGTGGTGTTCTATTTCGCTTTCCTGCCGCCATTGCTGCTGGCGCTGCGGTCGCTGCGCGGGCGAAGCTTCCGCCCGGCGCTCTTGGGACTGGCGTTCCTGGCCCTGTTCCTCCTGGTGCTGGCGCCCTGGGCGATCCGCAACCAGCGGGTGTTCGGCCGCCCGGTGTTCACCACCACCAACTCCGGGATGGTGCTCTATTCCGGCAATTTTCCCCACCAGGGGAAAATATTCGGCCGCAACCTGCGGGAGTCCGAACTGCCCCCGGAGCAGCGCTACATCCTCGGCCTGCCGGAGGGCGAGCGGGACCTGGCGCTGACGAAGCTGGCCAAGGCCAAGCTCAAGGCTGACCCCGGACGGATCCCGGGGCTGCTGGCGCTCAAGGCCGCCTATTTCTGGTCCCCGTTCGACTGGGAAGTGCTGGGCGACAGCCAGGGAAGGCTCAACCCCTGGTACCTGTGGCTGATGGTTTTCGCGTTGTGCTGGCTGCCATGGGCGCGCCCGCGGAGCGAGCTGGTCCTGCCGCTGGCCTTTGTCGGCTACAGTTTTCTGCTCTGCCTGGCGGCCTATGGCTCCCCGCGGCTCAGGCTGCCGGTGGAGCCGGTGCTGCTGGTGCTGGCGGCGCAGGGCGGGCTGCTCCTGCGGGACCGCCTGGGCCGATGGGGGAGGCTCGCCCTGGCCCTGACAGTCGTACTGACCCTGGCGGCAGGACAGCATTACGGGGGCCAGGCCAAGGAGTTGGGCGCCGCGGTGCTTTCCGGAGCGGGCCTGTGGTGACAACCGTTTCTCATCGACATTGCATGGGGGGATGATGCTGCAAGTCCGGGTATTCAGCGACAGCGAACTCGAGAGCATCGACCGCGCCAGCCTGGGAATCCTGGAGCGGGTGGGTCTCAGGCTCGAGCACGAGCAGGTGCGGGAGCGGCTGCTGGCGGCCGGGGCCCGGCCGGGCGCCCGGGCGGAGGAGGTCCGTTTTCCCCGCGAGCTGGTGCGCGAGTGCCTGGATCGGGCGCCGCGGCAGGTCCGGTTTTGCGGGCTGTCGGGAAGGGAGTGGGCGGTCGGGCCCGGGGGCGGCCAGGTCTACTGGACCGCCGCCGCGATGTACCGGATGGGCCCGGAGGGCCGGCAGGAGTTCGACCGGGCGGAATTGGCCCGGATGAGCCGGCTGGTGGAGGCGCTGCCCCACCTGGATGGGATTGTCGGGGTGAGCGTGCGGGATGCCGAGCCGCAGTACCGCGATGTGGCGGGGTTCCGGGTGATGGCCGCCAACACCGGCAAGCACATCCGGGTGCTGTCGTTCAGCCCGCGGGGAGTGGAGGCGATCCTGGAGATGGCCCGGGTGCTGAACGGCGGCCGGTCGATTGCCGAGCGCCCGATCTTCAGCATGGGGTTCACCGCGCATGGCCCCTTGCGCTGGACCAACCTGGCGCTAGAGATCTACTACGCCAGCGCCGGCCATGGGATTCCGGTGATGGTCAACGGCGAGCCGACCGCCGGGGGGACCGCCCCGGTCACCCTGGCCGGCGCGGTGACTGTCGGCAATGCCGAGATCCTGGGCGGGATCGTGCTCAACCAGGTGCTGGAGCCGGGACGGCCCTGCATCCACAACCTGGGGTTCGCCCACATCCTGGACATGCGCACCGGGACCGCGGTGACCGGTGCCCCGGAAAACTGCCTGCTGGCGATGGCCGGAGCCGAGCTGGCCAGGTATTATGGACTGCCCTCGGCCTCCTGGATGAGCTCGGACGCGATGGTTTCCGATGCCCAGAGCGCCGCGGAAAAGACCATGGCCGCGCTGACCCATACCGCCGCCGGGGTGGGGGTGATCTGGGGCGCGGGCACCCTGGAGAGCGAGCTGTGCATCGGCTACGGCCAACTGGTGATCGATGATGAGCTGATCGGCCAGGCGCAACGTCTGGCCCGCGGGATCGAGGTCAGCGCGGAGACGATCGCCGAGGAGCTGATCACACGGATCGGTCCCTGCGGCAACTACCTGGGCGAAGAGCACACTTTCGAGCACTTCCGCGGCGAGCTCTACGAGACCGCCCTGTTCTGCCGCGAACGGCGCGAGAACTGGGAACGGGCCGGGGCCCTGCGGCTGGAGCAGGTCGCCGAGCGCCGGGCGGAGGAGTTGATCGCCAAGGCCGAGCCGGCCCGGCTTGCCCCCGAGCAGGAGCGCGAGCTGGACCGGATCGAGCGGCGGTTTACCGGGGGAGCCTGAAGCGGCGGTACTTCGGGTACAGCGGCTTCACTCTGCCGCGGGGCTCGGCGGGTAAGGGCAATATCTGATATGTCGCTATGAATTGCTTGTGATGAAATAAGTTGCATAAAGCTCTGGACAGTTTTCCGGCAGTTGTGTATTTTTCGTTTCGATGTTTCGCTTCTGCCAGGCTGTGTCTAAAAAGCTCACTTTGAAGTGGTTCAACTTGTCAATCGCCGGATAACATGAAAAAACTATTTTTTCTGCTCGCCCTGGCTCTGCTCCTGCGCCTGCCGTTTCTGCTGATGCGCGGGGCGCCCGCCTCGGATGAGTTGAGCTACTTTGCCCAGATCCTGCACCTGCTGGACATTGCCCACCTCGAATCGCTTTACCGTTTTGTCAGTTACGACAAGCCGGTTTTCTTGCTCGTCAATGCTCCGGCGGTAGGTCTGGTTTATGTTCTGACCGGCAATCCAATCTGGGCCGTCTCTTGGTTCCCTTTTCTGTTGAACCTGCTATCGGTCTGGCTGGTCTATCATCTGGTCAGCCGCCTCTATGATGAGCGGACCGGGTTATGGGCGGGACTGGTATGGGCCTGCCTGCCTGTGCTGGTGAAAAGATCGGCTAATCTGTCGCCTGAATCTTTTTATCTCTTTCTGATGTTGCTGGGGCTCGTTTTTTTGCACCGGGCCCTGCAGTCCGGCCGACTGCGCTGGCTGACCACAGCGGCGCTTGCTCTGGCCTGCCTGGGGCGGGTCAGGCCGGAGGGCTTTGGTCTGTTCCTGGTGGTGCTGATTCTGTTGATCATGGCCCGGCGCAATAATCAGCTGGGGACAGTCACGCTCGGGCGAACGCTGCTGGTTTTCGGGCTGGCGGCACTGGTGGCTTTGATTGTTCCCTCACTGATCATGCTGGCCTCGTTCGGTTCACCGACCGAGGCCTATTACCAGGGAGTCGCTGGCAAGATTCTGGGCAAGCTGACCCTGAAGCTGAACCATTTATTCGGACTGCGTACCGCCGGTGGGCTGCTCTCCGGCAACCATCTGCAGTATTTGTTGCACAATTTCCATTTGGTGCCCGCCGTGGCGGCCGTGCTGATTTACGACACCTTGAAAACTGTCTTCGTCCTGCCGACCAGACTCTTTCCTCCACTACTGTTGATCTTCCTCTCGGCGGTGCTGTTCCGGGGGCGGAATCCCGGACCGGAGACGAAGTTTGTCGAAAAGGCCCTGCTGATATCACTGGTGTTTCTGCTGGCCTACCCGTTGCTGTTTTTTCTTTCCCATTCCCGGTATGTCTTTCACTATATCCCTGTCCTGACTGTTTTCATCGCGGTGGGGATCACGGCCGTGGAGGACCGGCTGAGCCGGTTCCGGCTTGGGCTTTCTCCCTCGTTCCTGCTGGGTGGGCTGATCTGTTCCTACTTCGCGCTGTTTTATTTCGTGATCTACGTCCCGAAGTTCAGGGATCGGACAGAGGCTGTGGAACGCGATCGGCCGGTGCGTGCCTGGCTGGCGCGTGAGTTCGACTCCAGGCCCCAGGCCGTGATGAGCGAGCCGAGCTTGCCGTTCCATATCAACAAGCTCGAGTCTATGCCGGCGCGAGACATTTCGCTGCGGGACGGGTTGTGGGGATACTGGGAGCCCCTGTCCCTGGAAAATACTCTGGCCCGGATGCGGCAGGAAGGGATCCGGACCCTGGTGGTCTCCACTCGGCTGCGAGACAAGAACGCTGCGGAGCCTCCAGATTATTTCGCATTGACTGGTTTCCAGATCATGGGTGATGGCGATGAAGGGCTGGAGATGCTTCGCAGTCCCGATGGCTCCACCCGCGAACGCCGGTGCGATAATTTTTACGCTGAGTTCATCGGCCTGATCGATCACTCGATCTCACCGGCCAGGCTTTCGCTCCGTGAGTCAATTCCTTTCGATTGCGGCCGTGACACTCTGTTGATCTTCGACTACGCTTCTGATGGTGACAGTCTGGACGGGGCCGCCTCGCTCAAAGCTCCGGGGAGGAATCCATGATCGTCTCCCGTGTTCCGTTGCGGATCACCCTGGGAGGGGGAGGAACCGACCTGCCCTCCTATTACCGCAGGTTCGGCGGATATTTCCTGGCCGCGGCTCTGGACAAGTATATCTATGTCTGTCTCAACCACTCCTCGGTCGATCCGACGTTGAAGCTCAAGTACTCGGAGAGCGAATCTGTCCTGAGCGCAGAAAGCATCCGGCACCCCTTCTTCCGAGAGGCCCTGCTTAAGTACGGGATCGGCGGTGGGCTGGAACTGGCATCACTGACCGATGTCCCCTCCGGGACTGGGATGGGCTCCTCGGGTTCATTCCTGGTCTGCCTGCTCGCCGCGCTTCGCAAGTATCGGAACCTCTCCCTGGACCCGCAGGAGATCGCGGAGGAGGCGTTCGAGATCGAGGTCGGGCGGCTCGGTTTTCCGGTTGGAAAGCAGGATCCCTACATCGCGGCTCATGGCGGGATCACCGCTTTCGAGATCGATCGGGAAGGAGCGGTGAAAGTCCGTCCGCTGCAGGTTTCCGAAGCCTTCAGTGACAGGTTCTGCCGCCGGACCCTGCTCTTCTACACCGGGCTGCGCCGCCGTAGCCGGGATGTCTTGATCCATCAGCAGGTTTCCACGGAAAAGGAAGATCCCCGGATGCTGGATAACCTCCACGCCATCCGGGAGATCGGTCAGCGGATCGAGCGGGCGATCCGCGACGAGGATCTGGACGCGGTCGGCGGGCTGATGAACGAGCACTGGCAGCTCAAGCGACAGCGCAGCAGCTCGATCACCAATCAGCAGATCGATGCCTGGTATGAAACCGCCCTGGCGCACGGAGCGCTGGGCGGCAAGCTGATGGGAGCCGGCGGCGGCGGTTTCCTGATCTTTATCTGCCGGGATGAGACTTCCGCCGGGCGGATCGCCGGTGAGCTCGTAGCGGCCGGCCTGCTGCGGGTTGATCTGAGATTTGACTTCACCGGCATTCAGGTCACCAATCTAGCCTGAGGAGGGGCCGCCATGGTCGCGGACTTCATCCGTCAGTATAAAAGTACGCTCGCCGACCTCATGGCTCAGGTGCCGGAGAGCACCCTGGAACGCATGGCGGAAATTCTGCTCGTGGCCTGCCGTCAAGGCCTCCCGATCTTCATCGTGGGTAACGGGGGCTCGGCTTCTACGGCAACCCACCTCGCCTGCGACCTCTCCAAGTGCACGATCGTCGAGGGCCACCCCCGGGCCAGAGTACTGAGCTTGGTGGACAACATCCCTCTGGTCAGCGCCTGGACCAACGACAACGGTTTCGGCACCATTTTTGAGGAGCAGCTCAGAAACTGGGCCGAGCCCGGTTGCGTGCTGATCGCCTTTTCGGTGCACGGCGGCAGCGGGGAGGGTGGGGCCGGGGCCTGGTCGCAGAATATTCCCCGGGCGGTGGAATACGTCAGGTCGCTCAACGGTAAAGTCCTGGGATTCAGTGGATTCGGCGGGGGATTCCTGGCCGCACACTCGGACGAGTGCGTGGTGATCGGCATCGACACTGAGCCGCTCGGTACACCGCTGGTCGAGTCCCTGCACTCGGCTCTGGCGCACCTGCTCACCCAGTGCCTGCGGCTACGCCTGCAAAAAGCGGTAGCTTGAATGGCCGACTCCATCGGAAAACTGGCGGTTTTTCTGGACCGGGACGGCGTCCTGAACGAAGTGGTCTACCATCAGGATGTCGGGCTGCTGGATTCCCCGTTCATGGTGGAGCAGTTGCGGTTGTTGCCGGGGGCGGCGCAGGCCGTGGCGAGGATCAATCGTGAAGGCTTCCTGGCGATTCTGGTTTCCAACCAGCCGGGGGTGGCCAAGCGGCACTTCACGCTGGAAGTCCACCGGGCGATGGATGAGCGTCTCACGGAACTGCTGGCCGCGAATGGCGCTCGACTCGATGACCGCTTCTACTGCCTGGACCACCCCGAGGCGGCGCTTCCCGAGTACCGCCGGCTCAGCCCCTGGCGCAAGCCCGCTCCCGGCATGATCCTTGCGGCGATCGAGAAGCATCGGATCGATCCGAAACGCTCCTGGATGGTCGGAGACAGCGTCGTGGATATCCAGGCCGCGGAGAGTGCGGGAGTCAGGAGCGTCCTCTTGGGCGGTTTCCAATGTTACAACTGCCGGCTACTGGAAGAAAAACAGGTCCGTCCGACCCTGCTGGCGAGAGACCTCGCGGAAGCGGTCGATAGAATCTTTTCTACGGCCGATCAAGGAGCCTCCGGATGAAGATCTTTCTGGACACGGCAAAGATAGAAGAGATCGAGCGGTGGTTGAGGAAGGGCATTATCGATGGGGTTACCACCAACCCGACGATCATGCTGAAGGATGGCATCGTGAACGTCCGGGCCAACATCGGGCAGATCGCCAGGATGATTGAGCCTCGGCCGATTTCGATCGAGGTGACCTCCGCCGTTCCGGAAGAGGTGCTTGCCCAGGCGCGGGAACTTTTTTCCTGGGCCGGGAACATCGTGGTCAAGATTCCGCTGATCGATCCTGACGGGAAAGACATGCTCGAGGTGATCCACCTGCTCGAGCATGAGGGGGTGCGGGTCAATGTCACCGCCCTGATGTCGTTCAACCAGGCGATGCTTGCCGCCAAGGCCGGAGCCAGCTATGTCAGCCTTTTTGCCGGCAGGATCTGTGACGAGGGTCACGATGCCTCGCTGTTAATCGGGCAGGTCAAATCCTGGCTGAACACCTGGGGTTACAAAGCCGAGATCATTGTCGGCAGCATCCGCTCGGTGATGGACGTCCAGCTGGCTGCGGTGAGCGGTGCCCACATCATCACCATTCCGCCCGCTTTCATGTTCAGGATGTGTGACCACATGTACACCCGGGAGACCGTGCGCTGTTTCCTCGCCGACTCTCGTGTCAAGGGCTGATGGCATGGGAAAGTTCAGGGCACAGAACCGGCTCCGGTTCGCGATCATCGGTTGCGGACGTCACGCCCAGCAGAAGTTTCTGCCAATCGACCGGTATTTGAGCAGCGTGTGCCTGGCGGCGGTCTGTGACCGGAACATCGAAGTGCTTGGCAGGGTGAAGGATGTTCGCCCGGAAGTGCTGGTCACCCCGGACCTCGACCAGGTGCTCGCTTGTAGCGGGCTGAGCTTCGTGATAATCGCCACCGCGCCGGACACGCATTTTGCGCTGGCCTGCCGTTGCCTCGAGCAGGGGAAGCATGTCCTGCTGGAAAAACCGATGACCGCCACCATCGATGAGGCGCATCGCCTCAGGCAGTTGCTGGTGGGCAGGCCCGAGTTGCTGATGGTGGGGCACCACCGGCGTTTCGGGCGGGCGGAAGGAGCGATCGGCGCTTGCATCGGCTCGGGCCGGCTGGGTCAGGTGATCGCCATCCAGGTAACGCACAACTTCAACGATGATTCCCGGAGCCCGGTAAGCGGCTATCTCTCCGCCGGCGGAAGCCGTCTCTCGGGGGTGCTGTTCGAGTACCTGTCGCATGAACTGGATCTGCTGAGATTCCTTTTCCCGGACGTGGAAGTGAGCGCGGTCGATTGCCGCTTGCAGTCGGTCCGCCATCGGGACGATACCGCCGCGGTCCAACTGGTTCTGGACAACGGGGTCTTGGTGAGCTACCTGCTATGTTCGGCCACAACCGACCTGGAAGTCTACCGGGTCTTCGGCACCGACGGCCAGATTACTTTCGATCGCTACCGCGATCCCGAGCCGCGTTTCTATCCGTTGTCGAGACTTCGCAACCGCCCGTTGCGTCTGCTGCTGCAGCTCAGGGATGGGATCGGGACGGTCCGCCAGTTGCGCTACGCGCGCCAGCGGAACATCATCGAGGCCTACATCGACGAGTTGGATTACTTTGCCGGCTGCATCCGGGAACAGCGGCGTCCCGTCTGCTCGGTGGAGGCGGGAGTGTTCGTGCTTGAGACCCTGGAACGGATTTATCACCAGGTTGCGGAGGAGCAGCCGCGATGCTGCAGGCAGTGATCCTCGCCGGCGGCCTGGCGACCCGGCTGGGGCCGCTTTCGCAGAACACGCCGAAGTCGCTGGTCACGGTCGCGGGCAGGCCGTTCCTGGCTTGGCAACTCGAACTCTTGCGGCAGGCGGGGATCGAACGAGTCCTCCTGCTGATCGGGTACCTTGGGGAGATGATCGAGCAGTACTTGGCGGAACATCCGGTCCCGGGACTGCAGATCGATTTTGGACGGGAGCCGGAGAGTCAGCTGCTCGGTACGGGAGGGGCGCTGAGATGGTCTTATGATCTGCTGGAGGATGAGTTCTTCTTGCTGTATGGAGATTCCTACCTGCCCATCGAATACCGGCAGGTCGAGCGCTTCTTCCTGGAGCATGGCCGGCAACCGGTGATGACGGTCTATTGTAACGAGGACCGTTACGACCGGAGCAATGTGGCGCTGTCGGAAGGGAGAGTGGTCGAGTATCGCAAGGGTGGTTTGGGCGAGTTCCGGTATATCGATTACGGCCTGCTGGTGCTCGGGCGGAGCCTGATCGGGAACTATCCCGCCCGCCAGCCCTTCGACCTCCAGCTCCCGTTGCATGAACTTGTCCGCAGGGGCGACCTGCTGGCCTGTGAAGTCCGGTGCCGTTTCTGGGAGATCGGCACAGTCTCCGGAATCAGAGACCTGGAAGGATACCTCAATGGCGCAGCGAAAAACTAGCCGCGAGGGATGCATCGACCTCTCGATCATCATTCCCTGCTACAATGAGAGCCACCGGATCATCGGCACCCTGAGCGAACTGTTCCCTTACCTGGACAGTCAGCCGTTCAGCTGGGAGGTGCTGGTGATGGACGACGCCAGCACGGACGGATGCGTGGCCCTGATGCGGCGGCACTTTGATCGGCCGGAGTTCCACATCCATGAGTTCAGCCGCAACCAAGGCAAGGGTTACTCGATCAAGGTGGGAGTCGAACAGGCCCGGGGCAACTATGTCATGTTCATGGATGCCGATCTGGCGGTGCCCAAGGAGGAGATCTCCCGGTTGCTGGAATGGTTGCGCGGGGGTTACGACATGGTGGTCGGGATCAGGATCTTCGACAACGAGATCACTTCGCGGCTGCGGCGGGTGATAGGTTTCTCGTTGCTGCTTTACATCAATCTCCTCCTGCCCCTGCCTCCCGTGCCGGACACCCAGTGCGGCTTCAAGGGCTTCCGGTGCGAGGCGGCACGTCGCCTGTTTGGGGGGATGCGCCTAAAAGGCGGGATGTTTGATGTAGAGATCATCATGCTCGCCAGCCTGATGGGCCTGCGGATCAAGAGCATGCCGGTGAGCTGGATCGAGCGTTCCGGCTCGACTATCCGCTTGGCCCGCTGTCTGGTCCATGATCCGATCGATATCCTGAAAGTCTTCCTTAACCTGAGCCTCAGGCGTTACAGGCTGGTGCAGCCTGTTGCCGGAATGGCAGGCGATGAGCAACCCGGACTGGAGCAAGATTCACAGCCAGGAGAAGAGTTGGCGCCATCAGTTACAAGGTGATGTGGTCGCAGGTTACGTGCTGGAGCGGTACCTGGAGCTCTTCCGCGAAGCTTTCCAAGGTGAGCGGCCGCTTTCTTTTCTGGAGTTGGGCTCGGGCAACGGTGACTTGTCCCGGCTGATCGTCGGATCAGGACTGCCGTTTGTCGGGCGCTACGTGGTGAGTGAGTATTTCTCGCGGGGAGTGGACTGGCTGCGGGGCTTGGGGCTGGAGGCGCTCCAGCTGGATGCCCAACGGATCAAGTTGCCGGACGATGCTTTCGACGTGGTGCTCTCGTTCGATGTGATGCATCACGTGGACAATCCGGCGGCGATGGCTGCCGAGATGGTGCGGATCTCGCGCGGGCGGGTGCTGCTGACTGAGGCCAACGGGCTGAGTCTGGGGCGCAAGCTGTTCGAGCTCAGCCCCGGCCACCGGGCCGCCGGCGAGCGATCTTACCTGCCGCGGCGTTACCTGGACTTTTTTCGCCGCGTGCCCGGTTGCCGGATCACCCGGGCCAGAGTCTACCCTTTCCTGTTCGTGTTCAAGACCCCGTGTTCGCTGGCGCCGGCAGTGATCGGCATGAGCCGGGCGATGGAGCGCCTGCCGCTGGTGAATTGGCAGTGCGCCACGGTCTGCCTCGACCTCGCTTTCGAGAAGATCCGATGAGCGAGAGCGAGAACTGGTATGCGCTCTACCATTCGACAGAGCTGCGGAAACGGCGTTCCCGCAGCCATCGGAGAAAGTATCTAAACTTCGGTCTGCCGCAGGGAGTCACCGGCGAGCAGTTCCTGGACCTCTGCTGCGGCGCCGGTGAGTTCAGTCGGTTGCTGGCGCAGTTCAATCCGGGTAGCCAGGTGCTGGCCAGCGACCTGCGTCCGGTAGTCGAGGCTCCAGGCAGCCGAAACCCACTTTTCCTTGCCGCTGAGGCGGCGTTCCAGCCGCTGCCTTCCGCCTCGGTCGATCGGCTGTTCTGCTTTCACGCCCTGCATCACCTGGGCAGGATCGACCGGTGGATTCCGCTGACGGTAGAGCTGGCCCGCCTGCTCAGGAGCGGTGGCACCTTGCACCTGGTGGATCACTACCCTAGCCCCTGGCTGCGGCTAGCCCGGCTGGCTTTCAGCTCGCCGCTGGGCTCGCTCTCCCCCTGGATGCGTAACTTCCGTGCTCAACTCAAGCAGGAACGAGAAATTCTGGACTACTGGCTGAGACACTGGGAAAGCTTTTTCAGCCTGCTGGAGCAAGCCGGGTTCGCCCGGCTGGAATTCAGGCGGGAGCTGTTTGTTTTCTACGCCGTCTACCGCAAAGGCTGAGTACCGCATGGGGCAGCAGGCAGCCGGCAGCGGCCACGAACCGCTCGCCGGGTCTACGGGAGTACCGTTGGTTACAGTGATCGTTCCGGTCTACAATGCGGCCGCCACGTTGGGCCGGTTTCTCGATAGCCTGGCAGCGCAGGATTACCCGCAGCTGGAGGTGGTGTTCATCGATGACGGCTCCACCGATGCCAGCGTGGAGCTGCTGCGCGCCCGCGGCTTCCAGCCGGTGCTCAGCCCGCGCAACCAGGGACAGTCGCTCGCCCGCAACCTGGGATTAGCCCATTCCCAGGGAGAGCTGGTCTGCTTCTTTGACTCTGATGTGATCCTGCGGCCGGATACGGTGCGCCGGCTGGTGGCGACTCTCGATCGCCACGGCTGCGATGCGGTCTCAGGCAACTACGAAATCGAGCCGGCAGACCAGCGCCTGACTTCGCGCTTCTATTCTTTCCTCAAGAGTTTCGGCCACGGTGAGCGACCGGTAATGGACCACAATATTCTCGGCACCTACTGCTGCATTGTGCGCCGGGATTGCTTGCAGCGGGTGGGAGGATTCCGCAGCTTTCCTCCGGGGATGGACATCGAATGCGAGGAGATCGGCCGCAGGCTTAGCCGCGCCGGTTGTCGTTTCGCCTTCGATCCCGGGATCAGGATCGGTCACCACTTCGGCGGCTTTCGAAAAATCCTGTATGTGTTCTCCAACCGGGTCTACTGGTATGCGCGTTACAAGGTGCTGGTCCCGGCCGGGAAAGAAGCCCTCGGGATGCGGGGTGCCTCATCGGCGGCCGCGGTGGGCGCCTATACGCTGTTCGCCCTGACTCTGCCGGTCCTGGCCCTGGCGGCGCTCCTGGTTCCGGACGGGTCCTGGCCGGTGGCCGTCCTGGCGGCGCTCGCGGCTGGGGGACTGGTCGCGGGAACCCTGCTGATGGGCGGTTTCCTGAGGTTCTGCCTGAAGCGTGCGGGACTGGGTTTCACCCTGGCCGTCAGCCTGCTGTCGCCGTTTTTCTTCGCAGTGGCCGGGATCTGCGGAGCGTTGGGAGCAGCGGTCTCCCTGCTCGGGAGGCGATGGCCCCGCAGGGATCAACTCTTCCGACTGCTGCAGCCATGAAGCAGACTCTCGAATTGATCCGGCGGCTGTATCTGGGACCGGGGCCGGTCTACCTGATCCAGTATGTGACTTCGCGCTGCAACCTGCGCTGCCGCCACTGTTTCTACATGCCGCAGATCCTGTCCGGTCGCAAGCAGGAACTGTCGCTGGAGGAGTTCGAGCGGATCGCGGCCAACTTGCCGCGCCTGGTGCAACTGTCGATCGGCGGCGGAGAACCGCTGCTCAGGGAAGACTTGGCGGAGATCATCAGGATTTACCGTAAAGTGAGCGGCGTGAGCTACTTCACGCTGCCGACCAACGCCACCCTGCCGGAGCGTACCGAGCGGCTGTTGAACGAGGTTCTGCCGAGCATTCGCCCGGCACACCTGCGATTGTCGCTTTCACTGGATGGGGTGGGAGAGGAGCACGACCGAATCAGGGGAGTGCAGGGCACTTTCGACAGGTTCAAAGAGACCTGGGAGCGGGTGGCCCCGCTGCGCAAGCGCTTCGATAACCTCTCGATCGACATCGTCGCTTGCATCTCCGCCCTCAACCAGGACCGGATCGGTCCACTGTACGATTACTGCCGCCAGCACTTCCCTGCTGACAACCTCGGCCTGCTGTACGTTCGCGGCAATGTGGACCCGGAGATCAAGCGGGGTTTCCTCGATCAGTATGGCGAACTGGCCGCCAGGCTTGAGCGTGATAACCGCGCCGTGCGGGAGAACCGCAGCCGCTCCGGCCTGTTCCGGGCGTTGGCCTCCGAGGTTCACTCCCTGGTACGCCGGACAGTGGAACAGGACCGCTGGCTGGTTCCCTGTGAGGCAGGGCGGCGCCTGCTGGTGATTTCTGAGGAGGGGAAGGTCTATCCCTGCGAGATGCTGGATGACTGCTACGGAAGCTTGCGGGAGCACGATTACGATCTGCAGTCGATCATGCGGCAGCCCGAGGTCCGGCGGAGAGTGGCCGGGATCAGGCAGGATCGCTGCTTCTGCACCTGGGAGTGCATCCACTCCCTGAACGGTATTTACCACCGGCGGGGGCGGATTGCCCTGCGCGCGGCGCGAAGCCTGTTGCGGCGCGGCCCGGTTCCGCCGGATCGGAAAACGAAATCAGCACCGGGGGTGTAATTCCCATGCGAGTCCTGCTCATTGTCTCGGATCTGTTCATCGGCGAACCGATCGGAGCGCTTCAACTTGCGGCGATTGTCCGGGCGCAGGGGCACCAGGTGGAATTGATCGGCCTGCGTTCCCACCCGCTCCTGGCGAAGCTCCACAGCTATCTTCCGGATGTGATCGCCTACAGCGCCGCTTCCCCGGAAATCCGTCTTTTCCAGAAAGCAGACCAGGTGGTCCTTGGCTGGTGCAAAGAGACCGGCAGGAAGGTGCCGCGGATCATGGGCGGACCGCACCCGACGTACTTTCCCGAGATTCTGGGACAGATGGATCTGGAGGCGGTCTGCATCGGCGATGGAGACCACGCGATTGTCCTGATGCTGGACGCGTTGGCCGGGAGGCGGCCGCTGGATGGCATCCCGAACGTCCTGCCGCGAGGCGGCGAGCTGTCGCAGGTCAAGTTCGAACTCACCCGCGATCTCGATTCCCTGCCGTTCATCGACCGGGAAGTTTATTACCAGGCGATGCCGATCATGCAGGATTTCGGCCTGCGCGGCCTGATGGTAGGACGCGGTTGCCCCTATGACTGCACCTACTGCCACAACCACGCCTTCAAACAGCTCTTCCGGGGCTGCGGCTCGATTCTGCGGAGACGTTCGGTCGGACACGTGATCGAGGAACTGAAAGAGGTGCGGGAACGTTTCCCACGGGTAACTCTATTTAAGTTCACCGACGATACTTTCGCTTACCATGTCGATGACTGGTTGCTCGAGTTCCTGGAGCGCTACCGCCGCGAGATCGGCCTCCCCTTCTATTGCCTGATGCGCTCCAACACTCTTTCCCGGGAGATGGCCCAGCGGCTGGCAGCCGCCGGCTGCGTCTCAATGTGCATGGCGGTGGAGCACGGCAGCGAGCGGGTGCGCAATGAGATCCTCAAACGCGGGATTTCGGACGAACTACTGGTCAACTCCTTCCGGCATGCCAGAGAAGCCGGAATCAAAACCTGGGGCAACACGCTATTCGGGATCCCCGGCACCAGCTTTCAGGACGACTATAATTCATTCCTTTTCACTAGAAAGCTGACGATCAACGCTCCGACATTCGGTCCGTTCTATCCGTATCCCAAGACCTTGCTCACAACGCAAGCGATCGGGCAGGGCTGGTTGCCTGAGAATTACGACTCCACCCACACTTACGGTCACAGTTCTCCATTGACTTGCTTTAGCGAGGAAGACAAGCGCCGTCAGTTGGCGCTTTCCTACCTGGGACCGGTTTTCTGCCGCCTGCCGGATTTCATGCTGCCTCTGCTGCGCTGCCTGATCGGGATCAACCTGCTGAATGTTTACCGGTATATCGGAGCAAGTTGGTTCATTGTCTGGATCTCACTCAATATTTTCCCGGGCATTTACCCTAAGAACCCACTCAAACTGCTGCGAATCTTTCTGAAATCACTGCGGTTTTGGGTTCCCGGTAAGGAAATTCACCAGTTGAGGGACAAGGCTTGATCCACGCAAGGCGCTTGCAGTGTTAGAGGATGGCTAGGTTCTGTCTGGGAACATTTGCCGATCCTCCTCGTTAAGGTGATGGGAGGCGGTCGACATCATGAAGCGATACGAAATGACGGATCAGCAGTCGCCCCTTTGATCACCGGAGCTATCGCCGGCGCTGTGTGATCGAGTCCCGCACAGCGGGACCGGCTCAAGGAGTTTCGCCTCATCGGCACGCGTTTTGAGAAACCGGCCCTCAGCTTCCTGTCCATGTTTAAACTGACGATGATGCGACCTACATTATGGCGTTTCAAGACACAGCCTGGTAAATAGAGGACAAGGTTTCTGGCGCGAAACACTCCGGCGGCTTTCCACAGTTTGTGCCAGACCAGACCCCGGTGTGCTCGGAAGAGCCCGCTCTTATCTTTCCAATTCTGAAGAGGGCAGAGGAATGAACCGCATACTGCTGCTCGCACCGGGTTGTCTCCTTGCCTGTCTCGCACTCATCGCCCTGCCGGCATCGGCCGCCCAGGATTTCTACGACCGCACCCACTGGAGCGAAGTCTTCGGGGAGTACCGCCACTACCGGATCCTGCTGCCGCGCGACTACGAGACCAGCGGGAAGCAATACCCGGTGATCTACTACTTCCACGGCCACAGCAGCCGCTTCATGGGCGAGCGATACGATGCGAGCGGCCAGACTTTCCTGCCGGGGATGATCGACTATGTCCGCGGCCACGATGTGATTGTCGTGCGCTGGGATGGGTTTGTCGAGGACCAGTACGAGGATCACTGGGGCGGCTCGCCCTACGACATCATGGAGGGCGGGCCGATGGATTTCGGTCCCTACTTCCTGGAGCTGGTGGCCCACATCGACTCCAGCTACCGCACCCTGACCGATCGCCAGCACCGCGCCACCTGCGGCCTGTCGATGGGCGGGTTCATGAGCCTGTTCGTGAGCGGCCGCTACCCGCAACTGGTGGGCAGCGCCTCCTCTTACGATCCCGGGCATGAGTTCTTTGTCGGGCCGGTGGGAGCCAAGTCCCTCTATTTCCTGGCCAACCACGTCATCAACCACGGGCGCGCCCGAGTCCGGCTGATCAAGACTTCCGGCGACTACATCGGCCAGTACCACGATGAGCTGCGGGACATCTACTCCCGCACCCCGGAAGTGGATTTCGAGTTCCGCCAGGATGAGTTCAACCGTCACTATGTCACCAACATCGCCGAAACCTTCGATTTCCACCTGCAAGCGTTCGAGGATGTGGCCCTGGATGCTTATCCCGAGCGCTTCGACCACGATAACGCCTATGAAAAGTTCTCGGTCTGGGGCTATGATGTGGCGGTCGAGCACAAACAGGCGGGCTATGTCTGCCTGCGGGATGTCAGCCGCAACTACCTGCGGGTGACCACCCGGGCTTACGATCCGGATGGCCCGCCGGTGGAGGGGCAGCTGATCCGCATCACCACTCCGGACTGGTACGGCAGCGGCCGGGAGTACCGGGTGATGGACTTCAGCCACCGGGAGGGCCGGGCGCGCTGGCTCACCTTGCGCTCCTCGCGCGAGGGGCGGCTCACTTTCGAGGTGGATGGCCTGGGGCATGAGCTGTCGATCCTGAACGGCAAGGAGGGGCGTCCGCCGGCGCTGCTGCCCCCGGCCGAGAACCGACGGCTGCTGGTCCATCCGGACCGCGAGCTGCATCTGCCGCTGCGCCTGGTCAACACCCTGGACCTGACGCCGAAGAACGTGCAGGTGAGCCTGTCCAGCGAGTACCCCACCGTGCGGATCGAGGGCGGGACAGTGACCCTGGACTCGGTGGCTCCCGGGGCGGTGGTCGATCTCAGCGACCGTTTCACCCAGCGCTTTGTCTCCACCAGCGGCGAGCTGCAGCACTGCCGCCTGGAGCTGACAGTGAGCTACGCCGGGTGGAAATCCCGCACTTACCGGATCGATGTCCAGGTGCTGCCCACTCCGCTCCCGGAGGCGGCCGAGCTGCTGGTGTTCGATGGGCGACGGCAGGAGCTGCCGGTCTTCCGCCAGAAGGGGAACCAGGGCGGCGGGTTCATCTATCAGCGGGCGGTGGAGGAGGGCACGGGCAATGGGAATGGCCGGATCGACCCCGGGGAGGAGGTTACGCTCTGGGTGAAAATCCCCCAGGGACTCGACCCGTTGGACAAGGGAACCTGGCGCCGCGCCTGGGTCTTCGGCGAGGACTCATCCCTGGTGGCCCGGGAGGATCTGGCGGAGCAGAAAGAGCTGGAATGGACCGGCGTCAGGGACCACACCAGCCTGATCCGCATCTCCCCGAACTGCCCGCTGGGGCGGCGGCTCGAGCTGGTGCTGAAGAACGAGAGCTTCAGCTATGTCTGGAAACCGGACCAGCGCTACGGCCGCGAGCTGCTCTACCAGGCGATCCAGATGCACCGCGACCACCTGTCCCGTTGCGCCCTGACTGTCGGCGGGAACTGAGGACGGCTTGCTGCGCGGTCTCAGCCCTCGGTGCGCCCGGCCCAGAAGTGCATCACAATCCAGAGGATGAAGCTGATTACGCACCAGAGCAGGCTGAACAGCGCCACCCGGTTGTCGCCCTGGAACAGGCTGACCACCATTCGGCCCAGGTAGTAGAATACCAGCACCCAGAACCCGGCGGCTACCCCGGCCAGGATCGGGTGGCGGCGGTAGCCGGGGGGTAGATGCCGTTGCGGATGCGCCAGCTTTTCGAGCAGGCTCATGCTTCACCCTTGCGCACAGTGGTGCCGCCGCGACCGGGCCGGCGGGAGGATTTTTCTTTAAATTTAGCGCGCCCGGGATCGCTTTGCCAGTGCCGTAAGCCGGCATGCTGCGGTCCTTGTGCGCCGGCCCCTGGAAAGCCGGGGTCGGCGCGTGTCACGAACAGTTTTCTGTTCACAACCAGTGGGGAGTGAGCCGGATGGCCAGTGGGGTCAGGATGACAGGCAGGGAAAGGATCAGGGCCGCCTTTGCGCATCAGGGTGTCGACCGGGCGCCGCTTTTCGACCAGAGCATTTCTTCCGAGCTGGCCGGCGCGGTGCTGGGGCGACCCGCGCTGGTCGGCGGGGGCGCTTTACGTTTTCTGGAGGTGGAGGCCCGCTTCCGGGGCGCGGCGGCCGCGGCGGAGTTCGAGGAGCGCCTGCTGCGGGATGTGGCGGAGTTCTACCGGACGATGGGCTACGACCTGGCGCGCCTGCCCTGGCGCGACCGGCGCCGAGCCGCTCTCAAGCTGGATGAGCGCACCTACCTGTTCGGCGACCCGGAGCGCCGTGGGCCATGGGAGGTCTATCGCTTCAGCCCGGAGTCCGACAACTGGCACGAGTTGGAGGGCTGGCTCTCCGGCGGGGATGTCGATGCCCTGGCCCGCTGGCTGGAGGAGGAGGGAAAGCGCTGGCAGGGGCCCGACCATGATCCGCGCCGCTTCGACAGCCTGCGGCAGCTTAAAAGCCTGCTGGGTGAGGAGATCGCGCTGGCCGCCACTGTCGCCTCGATCGGGGTGCCGATGTACGAGGCCGCCTGGTTGATGGCGATCGAGGTCTGCCCCTCCCTGGTGGAGGAGGAACTGGACCGCCAGCTCGCGCAGGGACTGGCCGACATCGCCGGGGCGGCGGCCGCCGGGGCGATCGTGATGCACGCCGGGCTCGATTTCTGCCTCAACTCCGGCCCGGTCTTCAGCCCGGCCACGTTCGACCGGATGATCCTGCCCCGGCTGCAACAGTTGGCCCAAGCCTGCGACAGTCACGGGGTCTATTATGTCTTCCGCACCGATGGCAACACCTGGCCGGTGGCCGAGTCGCTGTTCGGCAAGTCGGGGATCCACGCCTACGCCGAGATCGACCGCGGGGCCGGGATGCGGCTGAACGAGCTGCGGGCGCGGTTCCCCCGGCTGACCCTGTTCGGCAACATGGACTGCGGCGGGGCGTTGCTCACCGGCACCCCCTCGCAGGTGCGGGCCGAAACCCGCGAGATCCTGGAGGAGACCGGCGCGATCGGGCACATCTTCGGGGCCTCCAACCTGATCCTGGCCGGCACCCCGACCGAGAACTACCTGGCGATGCTGGAAGAGGCTCGCGCTTTCACCCCGGCCCATTGCTGAGGATGCGAACAGCGTTTTCGGGGGAGGGAGAAAACCTTTTGAAAAAGGTTTTCTCCCTCCCCCGGACCCCCTTCCACTTTCCCAAACTTTTTCGATAGTTTCACGCGGGATAATCGGCAGCTTGCCGGAAATGTCATGGGGAAAACGGGGTTGTGTCTTGAGGTCCCCCTTAACAAAGGGGGAAACAGGGGGTTGTGTTTTTTCGACACGGTCGGGATGAGCAGGAAGACAGTTATGCGGATCGGCAGGGGAAAGGGCCACGCCAGATGGAGCTGAGCGGATTCCTGGAGCAACTGGAAAGCGCGGCGCGGGAGGGGTTCCTGCGCTGCCTGGGCGGGGAGGTCCCGGCCGGCCGGCTGATCGAGCCGCCCGCGGGGGCGCGGGTGCTGGCCCTGGCCCCGCACCCGGATGATCCCGACGCGGTGGCGGTGACCCTGCGACGGCTGGCCCTGGCCGGCTGCCGGATCACTTATGCGGTGGCCTGCCTGTCGCCGCAGGGGGTGACCGACAGCTACGCCCTGGCGGAAGCTATCCGGCGGGGAATGGAGCCTCCGGCCGACCTGACGGCGTTCAAGCGGGAGCTGCGACAGGGGGAACAACTGGCAAGCGCCGGCCTGGCGGGATTCCTGGAACGCGAGCCGGAGTTCCTGAGCCTAAAGGAGGATCGGCGCGGCCGCATCCTGCACCAGGCGGCCAACTCCGCGGCGATCGGCGCGGTGTTGCGCGGTCACGATCCGGACCTGGTGCTGCTGCCGCACGGGGAGGACACCAACCTCGACCATGTCGGGATCTGGAACTTCCTGCGTGAGCAGGCCCCCGGGCTGGCGGCCCGGCGCGGAAGGCCATTGCTGGCGCTCTTCAACCGCGACCCCAAGACTGTCCGGATCACCGAGCACCTGGCCACCCCGTTCACGGCCGGCGAGGCGCAGTGGAAAGCCGAATTGCTGGCCGCCCACCGCTCCCAGCAGGCGCGCAACCTGGAATCCCGCGGCTACGGGTTCGATCAGCGCATCCTGCGGGAGAATCGCGCCGCCTGGGAGCAGCTTTCCGGCCGGCTCGGGGAGAGCTGGACCGGTTTTTTTCCCTATGCCGAGAGTTTCCAGGTGGAGCTGTTCCGCTGAAAACGGCTGACAGTGAACCGCAAACGGAAGCCCCGGCCTGATTCAAAGGCCGGGGCTTTGTCATGCCGGCGGTGCGATGGCCGCTTCAGCTCAGCCCGACAAACCGCTTGAAGTTGTCGGAGAACAAGTTGCGCACATCGCGCTCGATTTCCGCCGCGTCAAGCCGCCAGCCGGTGCGCAGCAGGTCGGCATACTTGGCGATGAGCGCCTCGCCGATCAGCTCCCGCGAGTGCGCCCACTTGTAGAGCAGCTGGTCCAGCACCCGGGCATCGGAGTGCTGGGGGATGAAGCTGGTCCCCAGCAGTTCCAGCCGCTCGAGGGTGATCTCGTCGATGATGCTCGGGTTGTTCATGAACCACCAGCAGCCGAACAGCATCAGGTTGCCGAACTTGCGCGCCGCGATGCAGGACTCGTGCTGGTTTTCCCGGCTGAGGAAGGTCACCAGGAACTTGTTGTCCGGGTAGTCTCGGGCCAGGGCCTCCACCGAGTCGATGTCGCCCCTGCCGACCGCATCCCCGGCCAGTTGCAGCGCGGGGTTGACCAGCTTCTTGACCCCGATCATCATCGCGAACGGCAGCTGGTGTCGGCGGCAGACCGGCAGGATGCACTGCTCGATGATCCGCGCCCGCTGGCTCTGCTCGGGAAAGCGGAAGGTGGGAGGCAGGCTCACCGCCAGATAGAGCGGGTTCATCCGGCCCAGCCAGTCCTCCAGGAACCGCCGGATTTCGCCCAGGGTGCGCTCATCCAGTTCCCGCGAGGTCCGGTAGCCCCAGCGCTCCAGCTTGCCGGCGGAATTGTCCCAGTCGTTGAGCAGCGGGTCGATCCGCAGGGCGGGCAGGAAACGGCTGTCGGCGGCGCCCCGGCCCTCGAGCCAGGTCGGCCGCTCGGCCTCATCGAACGGATCGTTGGTCATCACCACCGCCGAGACGTTGGCCACCTCCAGCACCCGGTCCACATGCCGCTCGGTGGTAGTGTCGCGGAAATAGCTCCGGAGCTGATTCAGGTCTCTTCCGCCGACCTCCAGCCCGAGTTGCCGCAGGCTGGTGAGCACTCCGCGGTTGGATTCCGAAAGCGGCGAGTGCTCCAGGAACAGCTCGTTCCAGATCAGCTCGGCCTGGCGCTCTTTGGGCAGCGCGAAGAACTCGGCCGGCTTGAACTGCCGGTTGTAGCGGAAGAACTCAGCCGTCAGGTAGTGATAGGTCAGCAGCTCATCCACGCCCCAGAGCAGGATTTTGCCGAACGCCGGGGCATAGAGATGGGTGTGGAGGTCGAGGATCGGGGTCTGGCGGACAATGCGCCGGACCGCCTCGCCCAGGGCCTGCTCATCCCGGATCGGTGCGGCCTCCGGCCGGATGGTCGTGCTCATCGGAAAGCTCCTGTGGGTGGTTGGTGCGGAACTGACAGCCGGGGCCCCGGGCCCACTTTCCAAAACTTTTTCGCCGGGTCAACGCTAGATTTCGGACCGCAAGTCAGGATCTCAGTAGCCGCCCTCGCTGAACGCGGTCTCGTACATCGCCAGGATGTTCTCCAGCGGGGCATCGATCTGGATATAGGTGTGGCCCGGGCCGATGATGAACCCGCCGCCGGGGCCCAGCGCGGCGATGTTGTCCCGCACCTCGCGGCGGACCTCCTCCACCGAGCCCCGGTTGAGGGTTTCCAGCAGGTCCACCGAGCCGTAGAAACACAGGTCGCGGCCGAACTCGCGCTTGAGCTCCCGCAACTCCATCCCCTCGGCCCGCCGCTGGATCGGCTCCAGCAGGTCCACCCCGGCCTCGATGATCTCCGGCAGCAACAGGCGCACCGAGCCGCAGACATGCAGCAGGAACAGCTTGCCGTGGCGGTGCAGGGTGTCGGCGATCTTGCGCAGGTAGGGCTGGATCAGCTCCCGGAACAGCTCCGGTGAGAACAGCGGGCCGCTGGACATGCAGTAGTCATCGGCCATGTAGAAGATGTCGAACCCCTGCGGGGCCTGCTCCAGCAGGCGGTCCAGCGCGGCGTGGATGTAATCGGTGACCCGCTCGATCAGCGCCTCGGCCAGCTTGCGGTCGAGCGCCAGGTCGACCAGGAACTGCTCCATCCCCCGCAGGAAAGTGGCGTTGAAATAGCCGCCGTGGGTGATGTGGGCGATGATCGCCCGGTCGGCCTGGGTGCGGCGCAACTGGTTGAAGTGCCCGAACTCCAGCAGCCCGGGATCGGGCCAGTCGTGCTTGTCCAGGTCGGCGATGCGCTCGGCCCGGGCCAGCGGGTGATAGACCATTTCCTCGTAGTGGCCGCGCAGACCTCCGACCTCGTAAGGCTGCTGCTTGGTGCGGTAGCCCCAGCGGTTCTGGAACAGCCCGTCCGGCAGCGGCCGTTGACGGGGGTCCCGCACCTCGGGGCCATCGAGCCAGGTGTCGACCTGCAGCGCATCCCAGAGCTCCGCCCGCGAATCGAGGCCGAAATGGCGGTAGAGCAGCTCGTACACCTCGGGCTGGGCATCGAAAGTGATCGGCACCCGGTCCGGCTCGCGGTGGGCGGCGGCGGTCAGCACCCGCTCTTTTCCGTTCATGGATGAAAGCCCTTTCATCGGGGAGGGATCGTTCCAGGCTTTAAGGATAACAGGATTCTTTCCGCTTTGCAAGTCATGCCAGGCAAGGATTGGCGCAAAGAGGCATTGACTCGGCGCAGCCCGGGGGCAATATTTTGTTAAGGCATGATTCCGATGACAGGGCTTTCCCGGCCGGCGACGGTTCGCGCTGGCAATCCGGTCCCGCGGACTGGGCCAGGCCCGGGTCAGGCAACCGATTCCCGGAGGGTGGCATGAAGGAGCCTAAAGATCCGGCCGACCGGTCGGGGGATGAGTTCCAGCAGAGCACCAAGTACTTTCCGGAGTCGATGCAGGACTGGTCGCCGGCCTGGGAGGAACAGACGGCGCGCTACAAGCAGTACCCCGGGGCGCCGGTGCTGAGGCTGCCCGAGCCGTTGACCTCGGGCGGCCGGGAACTCTGGACCGTGCTGGCCGGCCGCCGCAGCTTTCGGGAGTTCAAGGGGGGCGGGATCGGGCTGGAAACCTTGAGCCAGTTGCTCTGGGCCTGTCAGGGGATCACCGCCCGGGAGGATGGATTCGAGTTCCGCAGCGCGCCTTCCGCCGGGGCGCTCTACCCGCTGGAAACCTACCTGGCCTGCCACCGGGTGGAGGGGGCCGAGCCCGGGCTCTATCATTACGATGTCCATGGCCACCGGCTGGAGCGGTTGCAGCAGGGGGATTTCCGTCAGCCGCTGATGCAGGCGGCGTTCATGCAGCCGGTGGTGTCTGAGTGCGCGGCCGTTTTTCTGTGGTGCGCGGTGGTCAAGCGCTCGCGCTGGAAATATCGCCAGCGGGCCTGGCGCTACATCTACCTGGATGCCGGCCACCTGGCGCAGAACCTGCTCCTGGCGGCGGAGGCGAGCGGGTTGGGAGCCTGCCTGGTGGGGGCGTTCTACGATGATGAGGTCAACCGGTTGCTCGGGCTGGATGGGGAGCAGGAGACAGCGGTCTACCTGTGCGTGGTGGGGCCCCGCTGACAGCGTTCGGGCGATGAGTGGCGATCGCGGGCGGGTCGAGCGGAAAGGATCGAGGCATGGATACCTTGGCGCATGGACTGTGGGGAGGAATGCTCGCCGGCTGGAAACGGAGATTCTGGCCGGCGTTCCTGTTCGGGATGGGCCCGGACCTCGGTTCGTTCGGGGCCTGGATCGGGCTGCGGCTGTTGCAGGGGAATTTCCGGATGCAAGGTCCTCCCCGGCCGGAGATGATCCCGCAGTGGGTCTATAACAACTATGACATCACCCACAGCCTGCTGATCACGGGCGCGGTCTGGCTGGCGCTCTGGAGGTGGAAGCGGGACCTGGCGATCCCCTTCCTGGCCTGGCCGATTCACATCCTGTTCGACATCCCGACTCACTCGGTGGAGTTTTTCCCGACCCCGTTCCTGTACCCGGTGAGCGATTTCGTGGTGGATGGCTTCTCCTGGGGCCAGCGCTGGTTCATGATCGCCAACTACACCGCGCTGGGGGTGACCGGGTTCTTATTCCTCAGCAACCGCCTGAGACAGCGGAGGAATCGCCACCGGGTGGAGCTGCTGGAGGAACAGGGAAAATAATCCGCGGTTGCGGAGTCTCATCGCAACCGGATGCCTGTCCGATCGTTTTGAACGATGGAAAAAGTTTTCTCCCTCCCCCCGGTTACATCCAGCATTTGCTGGTATCAAGTCTGCTCGAGCAGGTCGACATAGGCGGCGGCGACCAAGTCCTCCGGCCCGATCGCCAAGCCCTCGAGGTATTCCCGGCAGAGCGCGCGCAGCCGCTCGACCGGATCCTCCGCCCGCCGGCCCAGCACCTCGATCTCCAGGAATGTCCCCAAGCCCTCGACCCGGTCCAGGTGAAAGCGGGTCCGGCCCAGCAGATAGACCTCCCGGGTCTTGACCACCTCGGCCCGCACCCCCAGGGAAGAGCGCAGGGCCCGGTCCAGGGCCACGGGGTCCAGGCTGTCGTAGAGGTCCACCAGGCAGTGCTTGGGGCCGCTGCCATCCGTCCGCCGGTAGGAGATCAGCCGGCTGAAGTTTTCGCTGCGCCGCAGCTTGAGGCGGTGTCCCGCCGGTACCCGGTAGAAAGTGTCCCGCTGGCGATCGATCCCGGCGAACTCCGCGCCCCACTGGCGCAGCCGGGCCCGCACCGGCTCGAAATCCCGGCAGCGGGCCTTGATTTCCACCGTCTGGTCCACCGGCGGCGGTGAGGGATCGAGCTTGCCATCCATTGCAGTCATCGCACTTCGCCTTGCCTGGAACGGTTTTGTTGATTATCTTTGCACCATGAAAATCCGGCAGCCTTTCCGGGGTAGCCGCTCCTCACAGCCGATCTCCCTCTAGCCATTTCTGAGCATGGAGTTGCCGCCGCATGACCTGTCACCAGCGTTTACTGTCGCTTTTGCCCCTGGCCGCGCTGATCGCCTCCGCCTGCGGCCGCCCGTCGGACCAGCAGGACCTGCGGGGCGAACTGGCCCGGATCTCCGGCCAGATGGCCAGCCTGAACGACCTGCGCCAGGTGCGGTTCGAGGACCTGGACACCAATGGGGTGCGCGAGGTGATCCTGGTCTATGGCCCGCGCGAGCTGCTGGATTTCGATGTCTTCTACCAGGAGGATGGGGACCGGTGGCGCCTGACCCCGATGGTCAACGACCAGAACAATCCCCGCGAGTTTGTCGGCGCGCGGCTGGACTCGGTCGGGGATGGGGATGGCGATGGGCTGCCGGAGATCGTGGTCACCAGCCGCCTGTACGATGGCAACACCATGGTCAAGGAGCTGACCTGGACTCCCGCGGGCTACCGGGTGGTCCACCAGCGCACCGAGCTGACCGCCCGGCAAAGGATCGAGCCGCCGAAACCGGCCCGCCGGGAGGAGTCCACTCCGGTCGCAGCCGCTCCCGAGACTGCGGCTCCGGCCGCGGCGCAGCCATCCACCCCGGCCACGCCGCCGGCCGAGGTCGCCCGGGTCCCCGAGCAGAAGCCGGCCGCCCCGGCGAAACAGCCCGAGCCGAAACGCCCGGCGGTGACGCCCGCGGTCGGCAGCTACCTGGTGAAAAAGGGCGACACGATCTTCGGGATCGCCGCGGCGCTGGGGGTCACCCCGGAAGCGCTGGAGCAGCACAACAACAACCAGTTGGCGCGACGGGGATTGCAGATCGGGCAACGGATCGCGGTCCCGGTGCCGGGCTCCAGAAGCGCGAAAGTTTCCGTGCGGATCGAGCAAGAGCGCTACACGGTCCGCCCGGGCGACACCCTGATCTCGATCGCCCGCCGCTTCGAGGTCTCGATCGAGGCGCTGCAGAGCTGGAACCAAGACCTGACGGCCGATGGCGCGATCAAGGTCGGCCAGAACCTGTCGGTCCACCAGGCGGTGATCGATATCAAGGGCTGAGGCCGACGGACAGCCTCAGTACTCGGGGAAGGGGTAGGGCATGTCCTGCTCCAGCTCCGTGCATTCCGCCGCCAGCCGGCCATCGCCGCCCTGGCCGGTGACCAGGATGATCCGCCGGAAAGACCCGCTGAACACCGGGTAGCCCCGGACCCGCACCTTGCGCTGCACCCCGCCCCAGCTCACGGCGCCTTGCCCCTCCTGGAAAGACCCGAAGAGGTCCACCGCCTCGAATACCTCCACCTCCGGCTTCTGCGGGCTGTTGGGAAAGCCCAGGCCCGTCGAGCCGAACCGCCGGTACAGCTTGCCGTTGTCGAAAATGGTCACCACCAGCGAAGCCAGCTCGCAGAGCCGGGTGGCCAGCACCTCGTGGCTGACATTCCCGTAGATTTTCTTCAGGGCGAACAGGTCGAAATCCGCGGCCGGGGCATCCCCGGCCAGCCACTGCTCCGGCAGCAGCAGCAGCGAGGCGAAGCGGGAGCAGAGCTTTTCCAGCTTGCCCCCGAGGGTGGGATCGCCCCCGTGGCGGGCCGGGTCCGACCACCAGATGTGCCCCAGCTCGTGAGCGATGCGGAAAATCTTGCGCTCGGGCCGCAGGGCGCTGTTGACCTTGATCGTCCAGCCGGAAGGTCCGCTGAGCAGGGCGCTGTCGGCCAGGTGGGAGGACTCCACCACCCGGGCCTGGAAGTGCCGCATGAGCGGCTCCAGTTCCACCGGCGGCTGCCCGATCCCGCATTGCCGAAGCAGTTCCAGGGTGACCGCACTCAGCCGGGGCTGGCTCATGGACATGCTTCTCCGGTCAGGAATGCTCGTTGCGGGCTGGGGACTTTCAGTCCCGGCGGCCGGTGAGCCGGCCGAGCAGGCCCAGCACCAGCGCGGCGGACAGGCAGAGCGTGAGCACGATGGTCGACAGCAGCGACAGCGCCAGCACCAGCGGCAGCAGGAACTCCACCCCCGGGGGCTGCACCCCGGACAGCACCAGCACCAGGTTCAGCCCCAGCACCAGCAGCAGCAGCAGGCCCAGTCCCCGGCCGGCGGCCAGCAGGTCATTCGTGCTCAGGGTCATCGCGCTGCCGATGCTCAGCACCAGGTAGAGCGCCAGGTAGAGGCGGAAATCCAGCAGGTCCAGCCGCCGCGCCATTCCGGCCAGCATCCGGCCCCCCTGCTCGGCGACAGTCCAGCCCCAGCCGGCGAGGCTGCGCGGCAGGGCCACTCCGGTTTCCAGCGCGAACGGCAGCCCGGCCAGGTAGCGCAGGACTACGTAGATCAGGGCGCTGCCCAGCACCAGCGGGCCGATGCTGATGAAAAAATTCCCCACCGAGTGGTAAGGATTGAGGCCGTTGAATTCGTGGCTGACATAGCCGGTGTCCCGGCTGCGGGGGTTGAACGAGCACAGCCGCATCGCGGTGATGCGGTGGCCGAACAGCGGGCAGAACAGGGCGTGGCCCAGCTCGTGCACCGCGGTGCCCAGCCAGCCGAACAGGTAAAGGTAACCCCTGACCCCCAGCAGGCGGACCGCGCTGCGCTCCAGCATCCGCGAGCAGTGGTGGATCAGCCAGCCGAAGCCGAGCAGGGGCAGCAGCACGGGCAGCAGTTGCTTGAGGGAACCGGCGGCGGCGTCCAGCATGATCCTGGCGATCTGTTCCAGCATCGACTTCCTGGGGTTGGCGGCCGTGGGGTGCGGCCAGCGATGGCAAGAGCGGCCCGGGATCGCCGCCATCGCCGATTGTTCGGCGATTAGAGCTTCAGGCCCTTGATGAACTCGGTCAGCCCGACCTTGAGGTCTTTCTGCGCCAGGGCGTACTCGATCGTGGTCTTGATGAACGAGAGCTTGTCGCCGACCGTGTGCCACTTGCCGCTGATGGTGTGGGCGTAGACCACTTTTTCCTGGGCCATCGCCAGGATCGCATCGGTGAGCAGGATTTCCTTGAGGCGCGGATCGACCTGGGTGCGGCGCAGGTAGTCGAAGATGTCGGGGGTGAAGATCATCCGGCCGCAGAGGGCCAGGTTGCTGGGGGCCTTGTCCAGCGAGGGCTTCTCCACCAGGTCCTCGACGATCATTTCGCCGTTGATCGGCTTGCCCTTGATGATCCCGTAGTCGGAAATCTTGTCCTGGGGGACAGGGGAGACTCCCAGCACCGTGCTGTTGTACTTCTCGAAAGTGTCGATCAGCTCCTTGAGGGCCGGCTCCTTGCCCATGATCAGGTCATCGCCGAACAGCACCGCGAACGGCTCGTTGCCGATGTGGTTGGCCGCCTTCAGCACCGCGTGCCCGGTCCCCAGCGACTCCTTCTGCTGCAGGTAATGGATGTCGGCCAACTGCTCGATCCGCTCCAGGGTGCGCAGCACCGACTCCTGGCCCTTTTCCTTGAGGGTCATGTTGAGCTCGATCGACTTGTCGAAATGCTCGACGATCGCCCGCTTGCCGCGCCCGGTGATGACCAGGATGTCCTCGATTCCGCTGTCGACGATTTCCTCGATGATGTACTGGATCGCCGGCTTGTCGACCACCGGGATCATTTCCTTGGGCAGGGCTTTCGTGGCGGGCAGAAAGCGTGTTCCCAGACCGGCTGCTGGTACCACCGCCTTCCTGATCTTCATCGGGCTTCTCCTTGCGGTATTTTCATCGATCGGAATTATCAAAGGGGGGGATCGATTAAAGCTAAAAGTGAGCGGCTGGAAGATCAAGGAATTAGCGCCCCGGAATCGCGAGACCCGTAACTTTTGCGATTTTTGTCTTTTCAACCGGAAGAGGGCTGCGTATCTTTGGCGCGGGAATCACGGGTCCGGCCCGGCAAGAGCCGGAAGGCCACGCACCATCAACGCAGATCGTGGGGGAGGTTGGATGCGTACGTTCACCGCGCGACTCGTTACGCTGCTTGCGGCACTCCTGATGGCGGGTTTGCTGCCGCTTCGGGCCGAGGTCCACTCGATCGAGCTGCTCAGCTCGGCCCAGCCCACCCTCTGGAGCCTGGAGCGGCTGGTGGAGGCCCTCACCGCCGGGGCGGCCAGCGACCGCGAGAAAGCGCTGCGGCTGCACCAGTACGGGATGAAGCACCAGATCCATTTCATCGGGCCGTTCGAGGGCGGCGACTATGTCCAGGACCCGCTCAAGCTGCTCAGTGTCTATGGCTATGACCTGTGCGGCAACAACAGCGCGGCGATGTGCGGGCTCTACCACCTGGCGGGGCTCAAGGCCCGGCGGCGCAACCTGGTGGGGCACGTGGTCCCCGAGGTCTGGTTCGAGGACAAGTGGAACTACCTCGACACCGACATGTATGGCTATGTCTACCTGCCGGATGACCAGCACCTGGCCTCGGTCGATGAGCTGATCGCCCAGCCCGACCTCTGGCTGCGCCCGGGCCTCCGCCGCGATGACCCGTTCTTCCCCTTCGACACGCCCGAGACGATGCGCCAGGCGTTTATCGACCCGCCGGCCGATCAGGACTATCATGGCTTCTCCCTGGCGCATGTGATGAAGCTCTCCTTGCGCACCGGGGAATCGGTCACCTGCTGGTACCGTCCCCAGGGAAGAGCCCGCTACTACCTCGATGAAAAAGCCTTCCCGCGCGAGATCACCACGGTCTACCGCGACTACTGGGTCCAGGGGCCCTGGCGAGAGGGGTCGCTGGCCTGGACCGACTCGCTTCCCCCGGCCTATGGCAACGGGCTGTTCAGCTACCGTCCCGACCTGAAGAGCGAGTCCTTCCGCGCCGAGAACCCCGGCCTGACCGCGGTCCGTCCCGGCCGCGGCGATGAGCAGCCCGCGCTGGTGGCCGCCTCGCGCAACCTGCCGGCCGCGGTGGAGCTGGAGGTGAACACCCCCTGGGTGATCGCCGGGCTGCAGAACGACCTGGTCGATTTCAGCGACAACCGCGAGGGCGCGGTGGTCAGCGGCTGGTTCTGGCGGATCGGCCAGGCGGATGAGACCCGGATCATGGTCAGCCGCGACAATGGGCGTTCCTGGCAGCAAGCCTGGGAAAACACCGAGTTCATCGGGGCGATCCCCTTCCGGGTGGACCTGACCCGCTGGGTCGAGGGCGGATATGGCTACCGGGTGCGCTTCGAGTTTGTCGATCGCTCCGGTTCGGGCCGGGTGGGGCTGCAAGGGCTCGAGCTCGACACCTGGGTGGAGCTGTCGCCGATGGCCCTGCCGCGCCTGGAGCCCGGCGCCAATACTTTCACCCTCGCCACCGGCCAGCACCGGGCGGTGCTCGAGGAGTGCCGCTGGTTCGAGGGCGAAAGCCTGCCGGACCAGCAGCTCCAGGGATTGGCGCTGCAAGCCGAGGGCGAGCCCCGGCTGCGGCCGCTAATGCCGGCCGGGACCGGCACGCTGATTTTTTCGCCGGGGGCCGCCGGGATTGTCGATGAGCTGCGTTTCAGCATGATCGTGCGTCCGCTGCCCGGCGGGAAGATCCAGGATGCTTCCGCGGTGCTGTCGTTCTCCGACAATGGCGGGGCTTCCTGGCAGGAGCTGGAGCGTTTTGCCCCGCACCCGGAGCAGAGCTTCAGCGCGATGTACTTCAACCACATCCTCACCGGCCGCAGTTTCGATGGCGCCCGGGGACGCTTGAGGCTGGAGCTGACCGGCTGCGGCCTGGAGCGGGTCACCGCCAACAGCCTGGTGCGGGTCAGCCCCCGCGCGCCCTCCACCCTCAAGGTGAGCCATCTCTACCAGTTGAACGGCAAGCGCAACACCATCAGCTGGCTGTTCCCCCCGAGGCCCAGGATGGCGACTACGAGGTCGAGGTGGGCTCGGGCCGGCTGTCCAACGAGGCGTTCATGATCGAAGCCCTGCCGCCCGATCAGGAGGAGCGGTAATCGCATGCGCCATCGGATGGGAAGATGATCCCGCTTAAGTTCATCCATGCTGCCGACCTGCACCTGGACAGCCCGTTCCGGGGCTTGCGCGCGGCGAGCCCGGCCCTGGCCGAGGCGCTCCAGGGCGCCACTTTCGCGGCTTTCGACCGGCTGGTGCAGCTCTGCCTGGACCAGCGCGCCGATTTCCTGCTGGTGGCCGGGGATGTCTTCAACAGCAGCGAGCGCAGCCTCGCGGCCCAGCTTCGTTTCCGCGATGGGCTGCGGCGGCTCGATCAGGGCGGGGTGCGGGCGTTCGTGGTCCATGGCAACCACGACCCGCTCGATGGCGGCTGGTCCCGGACCATGGACTGGCCCGGCAATGTCACCCTCTTTCCGGGCGACCGGGTGGAGGCCGCGGCCGTGCTCAAGGATGGCCGCGAGGCGGCGCGGGTGCTGGGGATCAGCTTCCCGACCCGCGAGGTGCGCGAGTGCCTGGTGCCGAGGTTCCCCGAGCGCCCGGCCCTGGAGGAGACCCCGTTCGCGATCGGACTGATGCACGCCAACCTGGACAGCGACACCGCCCACGCCCCCTATGCCCCCTGCACCCGGGGCCAGCTCGCCGGCAAGGGTTACGACTACTGGGCCCTGGGCCATGTCCACACCCGCCGGACAGTGGAGCTGGATGGCCGCGGGCTGGCGGTCTACCCCGGCAACTGCCAGGGGCTCCACCCCGGTGAGGGCGGTCCCCGCGGGGCGATGGTGGTCAGTGTCGGCGACAGCGGCCGGGTGGAACAGTGCTTCGAGCCGCTGGACAGCCTGCGCTGGCTCGGCCTGGAGCTGGACCTGAGCGCGCTGGAGAGCCCGGCGGCCCTGCTGGAGGCCGCCGGCCGACTGATCGAGGCGGCGGTGGCGGAGCACCCGGGAAGGCAGCTTTGCCTGCGCCTGGGACTCACCGGCCGGGGACCTCTGCACCGCGAGCTGTCGCGGGGTGTCCTGCGCGGGGAGCTGGAGGGCGAGTTGCGGGAGCGCTGGGCGGGCAGCAGTCCCCTGGTCTGGGTCGAGCGGGTGGAGGATTGTTCCCGGCCCGCGGTGGACCTGGAGCGCCGCAAGATGGGAGAGGACTTCCTGGGGGCGCTGCTGCGCGAGTTCGATGAGCTGAAACAGGGGCGGCCGAAGGAGCGCGAGGAGCTGCTGGCCGCGCTGCAGGAGCTGTTCGGCAAGCGGCAGGTGCAGCGCCAGTTGGGGCCGGTGGATGAAGCCCTGTTGGAGGAGCTGCTGGAGCGGGCCCGGCTGCTGCTGGTCGACCGATTCCTGGAGCGCGAGGAGGGACGGCGGTGAGGATCGAGCGGATCGAGATCGAGCGCTACGGGCTGCTGGAGGGCCGCAGTTATGGTCCGCTGGCCCCGGGGATCAACCTGCTGTGCGGTCCCAACGAGGCCGGCAAGAGCACTCTGCTGTCATTCGTGCTGGGCGTGCTGTTCGGCTTTTCCGGGGCGCATCTCAAGCAGTCTCGCGGCAATGACTACCGTCGCGATCCCCAGGACCGGATCGGCGGCAGGCTGGTGCTGGAGACCGCCCAGGGAAGGCTGTCGGTGGCCCGCCGCAGCAGCCGCGGGCCCGGCGCGGTCGAGCTCGCCCTGCCCAACGGTGCTCCCGCCGGTCCGGACCATCTGGATCGCCTGCTGGGCGGGCTGGACCAGGAAACCTATCGCAACCTCTACGCCTTCAGCCTCCACGAGCTGTCCGATTTCAACTCCCTGGGCAGCGAGCAGCTCCAGGCGCGCATTTACAGCGCCGGGGCCGGCACCGGGGCGATGCTGATCCCCGAGCTGATGCAGGAACTGGAGCGGGAAGCCGGCGAGCTGTTCAAGGAAAGGGGCAAAAAGCAGCCGGTGAGCGAGGCCCTGGAGCGCCTGGAGGGGATCGAGCGGGAGCTGGAGGAACTGCGGAACCAGGCCGGCCGCTGGGATGATCTGCAGCGCCGGAGCGAGGAGCACACCGCCCGGCTGGAGGGGCTGCAGGCCGAGGAGAGCGAGCTCTCCCGCCGGCTGGACTGGCGCCGCAGCCTGCGAAGGGCCTGGGAGCACTATGAGGCTTTCGCCAGCGCCCGCCACCAGTTGCGCGAGCTGCCGCCGGTCCCCGCGGGGTTTCCGCTCGATGGAGAGGACCAGCTCAAGGAACTGAAAAGGACCATCGCCGCCCAGGAAGAGGCGGCCACCAGGCTGCAGCGGGAGCTGGATGAAATTAGGGCCGGGTTCGTGCGGCAGGAGGAACTGGAGCGCCTGGCCGGGAACAATGGGCTCGACCCGGTGCTGACCGAGCTCGAGCGCGGCTACAAGAGTTTCTGCGATGCGGTCGCCGACCTGCCGGAGCGCCGGGCGGCGTTCGAGCAGCAACGGCGGAAGCTCGCGCATCATCTTTCCCAGATCGGGCCGGAGTGGGGCGAGCGCGAGCTGGAACGGTTCGATGGCTCGGTGGCGGCGCGGGAACGGGCGGCGGACTTGCGGCGCAGGCTCGATCAGGCCCGGCAGGCCCTCTCCGCCGCCGAGACCGGGCTGGAGGAATCCCGCCGCACCGGCGAAAGCGCTGTCGGCCCGGACCGGCTGGCCCTGCTGCCGGTGCTGGGCGGAATGGCGGTGGCGGGGATCGGGCTGTGGCTGGTGCTGGATGGCGCGATGCGGGTGGCGGGTTTCGGGATCGCCGCGCTGGGGGTGTGCTACGGATTGCTGGAGTGGCGCAAGCTGGCAGTCGCGCGGCAGGAGACCGGGCGACTGCGGGCGCGCCTGCTGGAGAAACAGGAGCAGGCAGCCCAGGCCGGTCGGGAGCTGGAAGCGGCCCAGGCCGCGTTCGAGGAGCTGCGCCGCGCGTTGGGGCTGGACCTCGGGCTCGGCCCCGAAACCCTGCTGCAGGTGTTCGAGCTGGTGGCGAGCGCCCGCACCGCCCGCGAGGCCCTGGCGGCGGAAAGCGAGCGGGTGCGAAGGATCGAGGCCGGGATCGCGCAGTATGCGGAGCTGGCGCGCGGGCTGTTCGAGCGGTTGAGCGAGGGCCGGCCGGAGGACTCCGCCCTGCCCGGCGCGGTGTACGAGCTGCTGGAGCGCAGGAGGAAAGCCCAGGACTACCTGTCCCGCCAGCGCCAGCACGAGCAGCGGCTGGCGATGCTGGCCGCGCGGCTGGAGGAGGAGCGCCGCAAGCTGGATGAGCTGCGCGCCGTCCACCGTCGGCTGGTGGCGGTGGCCAGCCCCGATCCGCTGGGTCTGGATGCCGAGGAGCGCTTCCTGCGCCAGGCCCAGGCCGCATCCACCCGCCAGGGGCTGCTGAACCGGGAGCGCGAGAGCCTGTCGCACCTCAAGGTGGCGGCGGGAGTCGAGAGCCGGCTGGAGGAGTTCCTCGCCGAGCTGGAGCAGACCGGCGTCCAGGCCCTGGAGGAGGAGCTTTCCCGGCTGGAGCGGCGCCGGGAAGGGTTGAAAGAGGAGAGCGGGGAACTTAACCGGATGCTGGGGGATGTGATCCGCCAACTGCAGCAGCTCAGCACCGAGCAGCGCGGCTCGGGCCTGAGCCTGGAGCGCTCGCTGGCAGTGGAGCAGCTCGACTCCCTGGCCCGGGACTGGGGCGCGTTGACCCTGGCCCTGGCGGTGCTGCGCCAGGCCACCGCCCGCTATGAGCGGGAGCGCCAGCCGGATGTGCTGCGCGAGGGCCAGGCGTTCCTGGCGCGGCTGACCGGAGGACGCCACACCGGGATTTTCACCCCGCCCGGCCAGCGCGCGTTCGATGTGCTCTCCGCCGGGGGGTTGCGGCTGCCCCCGGAAAAACTCAGCCGGGGCACCGCCGAGCAGCTTTATCTGGCACTGCGCTTCGGGCTGGTGCGGGAGCTCTCCCGCTATGGGGACCCGCCGCCGCTGGTGATGGATGAGATTCTGGTGAATTTCGACCGGGAGCGCACCCGGGCCGCCTGCCGGGCGATCGGGGAGATGGCCGCCACCCACCAGGTGCTCTATTTCACCTGCCACCCCGAACTGGCCGAGCTGATGCTGGAGGAGAACCCCTCCGCCAGCCTGATCGAGCTCAAATGAACAGGGGATTGTCGCCTTAAATGCCTCTGATCGACACTCAACGCCCGTGGCCAGGGCACAAAGGCCACCCACCCTGTCGGCTGCGCCGCCACCCCTCTGCTTAGAGGGGATTTAATAACATGTCTCCCAATCGGTTGCGATGAATCCCGGACCGGAGCGGGCGAAAAAACCGCTATCAAGAGGGGTGGTCCCGATGAAATCCGGATCGGGATGTGTTGCCTTTTTAGCGATTTCAGTCACCGGGTGAAAGGATTGCCCCGCCTCCGCGCTCACCCGGGATAGGGCTCCAGCCCGCCGGCCGGCTGCAGCTCCCCCCAGCTCCGCAACACCTCGAACAGCGCGATCCCCCCCGCCACCGACACGTTCAGGCTGTTCTTGTAGCCCAGCAGCGGAATCTCGACCAGCTCATCGGCCAGGGCCAGCGCTTGTTCATCCAGCCCGAGGGCCTCGTTGCCGAGCAGCAGGCACAGCGGACGGGGGAACTCCATCTCGTAGATCGACTTGCTGCGGGAGGTGGTCTCCAGGGCCACCACCCGGGCGCCCCGCTGACGGGCCAGGGCCACCGCCGCCTCGACCGTCTCCAGGTGGCGGTGCGGGACATACTCCCAGGTCCCCATCGAGGTCCGCAGCACCTGTTCGTCCGGCGGGTGGGCGGTGATCCCGCAGGTGATCAGCTCCTCGATCCGGGCGCATTCGCAACTGCGGAAGATCGCTCCGACATTGAAGCTGCTGCGCAGGCCATCCAGCACCACCGTGATCGGCAGCCGGGGCAGCCGGGCATACTCCTCGAGCGCCGGCCGGCGATCCCGGTTGCGGATCACCAACCGCCCGGCCTCATCCTCGGCTCCGCCGTTGTCGACTCGCGGCTCTTCCATCAGAACTCGGCGCTGCCCGGGGTGCGCGGGAACGGGATCACATCCCGGATGTTGGACATTCCCGACAGGTAAAGCAGGGTCCGCTCCAGCCCCAGCCCGAACCCGCTGTGGGGGACAGTGCCGAAACGACGGGTGTCGAGGTACCACCAGTAGGCCTCCTCGCTGAGGCCCAGCTTGCGGATGCGCCGCTCCAGCACCTCCAGCCGCTCCTCGCGCTGGCTGCCGCCGATGATCTCGCCGATCCGGGGAAAGAGCACGTCCATCGCCGCCACCGTGCGCTCGTCAGAATTGAGGCGCATGTAAAAGGGCTTGATCGCGGTCGGGTAGTCGTGGAGGATCACCGGCCCGCCGAACTTTTCCTCCGACAGGTAGCGCTCGTGCTCGGTCTGCAGGTCCACGCCCCAGCTCACCGGGTACTCGAAGCTTTTGCCGCTTTTTTCCAGCAGCTCGATCGCCGCGGTGTAGGACAGGCGCTCGAACGGCCGCCGGACAATGCGCTCCAGCCCCTCGATCAGCCCCGGCTGGTACCAGCGCTCCATGAACTCCAGGTCATCGCGGGCGGTGGTGAGCATCGCCCCCAGGATGTCCTTCAGGAACTCCTCGGCCAGGTCCATGTTGTCGTTCAGGTCGTAGAACGCCATCTCGGGCTCGACCATCCAGAACTCGGCGAGGTGGCGCGGGGTGTTGGAGTTCTCGGCGCGGAAGGTGGGGCCGAAGGTGTAGACCTCGGAGAGCCCCAGGGCCAGCAGCTCGGCCTCGAGCTGGCCGGAAACTGTCAGGTAGGCCGGCCGGCCGAAAAACTCCTCCTGCTTCGGGACCATCACCCGGAACATCTCGCCCGCGCCCTCGCAGTCGCTGGTGGTGATCAGCGGGGTGTGGATGTAGAAAAAGCCCTTGCGGCGGAAGAAATCGTGGATCGCCTGGGAAAGGTGGCTGCGCAGCCGGAACACCGAGGCGAAGGTGTTGGTGCGCACCCGCAGGTGGGCTTTCTGGCGCAGGAACTCCATGGTGTGCTTTTTCTTCTGGATCGGATAGCTTTCCGGGTCGGCCTCGCCCAGCAGCTCCAGGCGCTCGGCCTTCAGCTCGTACTGCTGGCCCTTGCCGGGGCTTTCCACCAGCGTCCCCTCGGCCAGCACCGAGGCCCCGGTGTGCAGGCGCTCGGCCAGCTCGAACCCGGGAGTGGCGGGATCGAGCACCACCTGCAGGCCGGCCGGGCAACTGCCATCGGTCAGGTCGATGAAGGCCACGTTGGGGTTGCTGCGCGAGGAGCGCACCCAGCCGCCGGTCAGCACCCGGGCGCCGGGCTGCTCCATCGCCAGGATCTCCTTGACTCTGGTTCGCTTCATGGTCATTCCTTCCGGCCCGGCCGGGAGCGCCATCCCCGGGGACAGCCGCTCCCGGGGTCGTGGCCACAGCCTGGCCCAAGCCGGCATGGGCCAGGGTACGGGGTATCGGGGAAAGAACGGGTCAGCGCTGGCGACATTGATTGAAAATATAACTCGGCGGGCGGGGGGGCACAAGACCGCCCCGGGCAGGCCCCGGCGTGTTGTCCCGGGCCGGCCGGGGCGGTAGCGGGGCCGCCGGCGGGGGGATCGAGCTCTGCTCCCCGGTCTGGCTTGGCAGTTAGCGATCCAGCGCTTCCCCTGCCTCGGGGAACTGCGGCGCGCGGGGCGCCTGGAATGGTCCGAGGCAGCCGGTCGATTCCCGCCGGGCTGTCACGGTCGCTGATGGAATCCTCTTGCGCCCTCAGCGCTTGCGGGCCAGCATCAGCAGGTTCGAGCGATCCTCGCTCAGCCGCCGCTCGACTGTGCTGAACCCGTGCTTGTCCATCAACCGTTCCAGTTGCTCCAGGGTGTACTTGTAGTTGAAGCCCAGCTCGATCGTGTCTCCGGCCAGCAGGTCGACCGTGCTGAAGCCGCAGGTGATCGTCGCATCCTCCAGCAGGTTGACCTGCTTGCGGGTGCGGTAGACTGTCCCCATCGAGGTATGGGTAGGCAGCAGGTCCAGCCGGAAGCGGCACTTGTTCGCATCCAGGCCCCGGCTGACCAGGGGCGCCAGGTTGAACTCCCGGTTCTGGCGGGTGCGGTAGAGCTGCTCCATCTCCCGCCGCGCGGCCTCGATGTCGCTGGAGGAGACCAGCAGGTGGCAGTCGAACAGCAGCAGGTCCCGGTCCTGGAGCTGGTTGTGCAGGGTGCGGAAGAAGAAATCCGGCTCGTAATTGCAGAAGCTGTTGCCCAGGACCGTGAGCAGGAAAGGATGGCGCCAGTACTGCTCGAAACGGGGCAGGTCCTCGAACAGGCCGACCAGCCCGACCGTCTCGGCGGGGAGCTCCCCGACAGTCGCCAGGGCGGTGTCGACCAGTCCGCTGCTGACATCGACACAGTAGAAGGCGGGGGAGAAGCCCCGGTCGACCAGCGCCTGCAGGATGATCCGCTCCTTGTCCCCGCTGCCGGTCCCGATGCTGAGCAGGCCGTGTTCCGCGCCAAGGTGCCGGGCGATCCCCTCCAGGTGCTCCTGCAGCATCCGGGTCAGCTCGGAAGCGACCGCGAACTCCCGGGAGCGGTCCAGCTCCAGCCAGTTCTCCGCCCCGTTGTTGGCGATGTAGAGGAAATAATCCGGCATCCGCCGCCGGACCAGATGGTAGAACAGGTGGTCCTCGAGATCTTCATGCTTCATCAGCTCGATCTTGACCATGGTTTTCGCTCTCCTGCCTGAAAAGCCATCGGATGCCAGGCGTGGGGCCCGGCAGTCACTCCCGGCCATCCCACGCTGCGGGTGTACCCCGGCAGCCATCGCACCGCGAGCGGTGCAACCCTCCGCCGCACTTCCCCTCCCGGCGCCGGTGATGCCCCGGGTCCGAGCCGCGACTGCCCGTCGCCCTGCCCGCCGTAGCGGCTCATTTCATGGTTCGGTTGGTCCAGCTTGGATGCTTGTCTTGAGGGCCCTCCCCGGGCTCGCCTTCTCAGGCGATGCCGATCTCCCTGGTGTTCTGCCACAGCCCGTGGATGTTGCAATAGCCCATCGCGTGCAGGACCCCGGGCTTGGAAATTTTCAGCGTGCAGACCGCGGAGTGGTGGGTGTAAACCGGTCCCGTGTTCGGCCCCTGGACCGAGGCGCCATGCGCCTGGAACTGGAAATGCCCGACCTCGTAGCCGTACTTGTCCCCCTCGCCGTGATAGTACAGGCTGATCCACATGATGTGATGCTCGGTGGTGTTGGGATGGGGAATCTCCTTGCCGATCTCGACCTTGATCTGGAACATCTCGCCGGCGGGCACCCGGTCCGGGCATTCGATCGCCGGCACATGCTTCTCGTTCTTCATCTCATCGGTCTGGATGTAGTCGCTCAGCTTTTTCATGTTTGGCTCCTCGCGGGCTGCGGGTTGAGGATCTCCCGGCCATGAGCGCGCCGGGAAAAACACCGGTGGCCGGAGTGGGGATGGATGTAAGCGGCCGGCCGGCACAAAATTCGGCTTCATCGTAGGGAAGAAGCATGCCAGGTAAGGCGCGGGATGGGACCGGGCGGGGAGCCGGATGAAAAACTCTCTCAAACCTGTTGCGAGTGAAGGAAATGACCAGGACCAGCGGATCCGGCCGCCGCCGGCGGCGAAAACCGCGGCCGAAGACAGTGTACAGATAGTGTACAGCCGGCGGGGGCTCCGCGTGCAGCCGGTGCAAAAAATGCACAGGCGCGCGATCCGGCCGGAACCATTGCGCCGGGCAAAGCAAAGCCGCCCTTCCCGGCGGAAAGGGCGGCTGCGGTGCGAAAGGCGCGGGCGGTCAACTGAAGCTGCGGCCCAGCCGGCGCTCCAGCTCGAAGACCCGGATCGCATTGGCGCGGAAGATCCCCAGCGCCACCTCCCGGGCGTACTCCTCGGTCATCAGCCCGGCCCGGACCCGTTCGGCCAGGACCTGGGCCACCACGTCGCGCGCCACTTCCAGCGATCCGGCCGAGCCCTCGATCACCGAGCAGTCGCCGCCCCAGAACAGCTTGGTGGCGGGCACGCAGTCCAGCCACTCGTGCAGGGCGCGCACCGCGGCCTCGCGGGAGATCTGGGGCAGCCAGACCAGGTTGGCGTAGACATTGGGATAGCTCTTGGCGATCGCCGCGATTTCCTGGTACCAGGGGTAGCCGCCGTGGAACAGGTCGAACCGGACCTCCGGGTACTGCTTGAAGACCGGCAGCAGCTTCATCGGCTGGCCGTTGTCGAGCTGCCCGCTGTTGCCGGCCAGGTAGCCGGTGTGGATCTGGATCGGCAGCCCGTAGCGGCCGCAGCCCTGGATGATCTGGTGGAAGATATAGTCCTGGAGCTGCTTGGCCTCGGCCGGGCAGAGGGAGCCGGAGGGACGGGCGAACAGCCGCTCGGCCACCGCCGGCGGGACATCCTCATAGTAAAGTGTGCGCTGGTAGGCATTGGCGTTCTTGGCGCAGACCGCCCTGGCCTCGACAAAGCGCTGGAACCAGCGATCCAGGTAGGCGACATAGTCATCCAGGGTGCGGATCGCGAACCCTTCCCGTCGCGCCTGGAAGAACGGATTGTTGATGGTGTCGGCCTCGGCCGCCTCCAGCTCCTGCCGTTTCGAGACCGAGTTGATGAAATTATCGGCGCGGAACACCAGGGCTTGGAACTCGAAAGCGGGCGCGGTCAGGTACTGGTCCCAGTAATGATCGTTGAACATCAGCTCGAAACCGATCTTGCGGGCGGCCTCGGCGTGCCAGCTGTCGCAGTCCTGGTAGTTGCGGGCGACCGCCTCCGAGAGGATGGGCATGTTCTCGCGGGTGAAATAGGGCCCCTCGAAACCGTAGAGCAGGCGGAAGCCATCCACCTGGTGGGTGTAGTAGGTGGTGTTGCGGGTGGCATCGAGGTAGGGGCCGTAGGACTCCCACAGCCAGTCCTGCGCATCCGCCCCTTCCGGCTTGTCGCCGGGATTGGTCAGCCCCGCCGAGTTCAGGTCGCCGTTGAGGTAGCTGCGCCGGATCAGCTGGTAGGCATCGACCGGCTCCTGGCGCAGCTCCGGGGTCAGGCGCTGGTGCTCGTGGGTGTCGATCACCCGGATCGAGTCGATGTAGCTCTTGAGGCGGGCCTGGAGCGGGTCGGGATCGCTCTCCAGGGCGGCGGTGGCGGAGATGCGGCAACTGTTGGCGAGCAGCAGCGGAACGAGCAGGGCGAGGCAGACCAGGAACAGTCTTTTCACGGCGGACCTCCGGGTGGAAGTGCAGCGATGACTGCCGACAGGCGAGCGGAATCAATATAGGCGGGCGTAAGCGGAGGGGAAAGAAAAAGTGACCGGAAGGGGCGGAGCGCGGCCGGGATGGTTATCTGGCGGGATCGCCTAACAGCTCCGGGGCGGACCTCGCCGGGTTCGCGGTCGCCGCCTCCCGGGCGGGAGGATTGCCGGATGCGGAGAACAGCGGGGCCAGCCGGTGCAGGTTGAACGACAAGAACGCCCCGAGCAGCAGAGCGTAGAGCAGCGGGAGCAGCTTGCGGACAGGCATCGGTCGCTCCGGAATTGATACCAATTTGACGACAAAGATGTGAAGGCTGGATTTTCCGGGGGGAGGGCGGAAACCTTTTGAAAAAGGTTTTCCGCCCTCCCCCCGGACCCCCTTTCCACTTTCCAAAACTTTTTCGCTAGTTCGATGCTGGATGCCGAACCGCCTGACATGAGCGAAAGGCGCAGGACTTCGTGAGCCCTGCGCCTTTCGCGGTCCGGGGAATCCTTTCCCCGTTCAGCAGGGGCTTGGAGAAAAGCCCGGCGGGTTTGACCGGCCTGCCGCTACTTCAACAGCACCATTTTCCTGGTCTGGACATGCTCGCCGGCGATCAGGCGGTAGAAGTAGATCCCGCTGGCGAGCTGCTGCCCGCTCGCATCGGTGCCATCCCAGAAGGCGCGATAGCTGCCGGCCGGGCGGGTGCCCTCGGCCAGTTGCTTGACCAGCCGCCCGCGCAGGTCGTAGACCGCCAGCGAGACAGTCCCGCTGTAGCCCTCGGGCACGCTGTAGTTGATGGTGGTCGAGGGATTGAACGGGTTGGGCGAGTTCTGATCCAGGGCGAACGCTTTCGGCAGCGATACCGCCGCGGTCTGCTGCTGGAAGAGCGCCTGCAGCTCCCCGAGCAGTTGCTGTTCCATCCCGAGCCCCGACAGCCGGCTCTCGACCTCGCTCCAGGCCGGCAGGCCCTCGCCGGCCGCGGCCAGGGCGGTGCCGCTGCGGCCGAGGACGCGGTCCAGGCAGGCCAGGACATCGAAGATGTCGGCCTTGTTGTTCCGGTCGAAGTCGACACAGGCGAGCTGGCTGGCGCTCGGGGTCTTGCGGCCCAGGGCAAAATCGACCAGCATCAGCACGTCTATGATGTTGACCACCTTGTCGCCGTTGATGTCGCCGGCGATCGTGCAGCCGCCGATGGTGACTGTCCCGCCGCTGAGGGTGGCGGTCACCGGCTGCTGGGCGGCATTGGCGAGCTGCATCGAGGCCAGGGCGAGAGTGGCCTGGCTGCCGACTGTCGCGCCGGCGCTGACCTCGAAGCTGAGCTTGATGATCTCACCGGTGCCCGGGGCGATCTTGGTCCCGAGCGGGCAGTAGAAGACCAGGCTCTGGCCATCGCTGGCGCTGACATTCCAGCCCGGAGTGCGGGCGGTGGCGGCGGCGCTCTTGAGGGTCAGCAGGCCGGCCGGAGAGGAGCTGACCGTGAACTGGCCGCCGCTGATGCTGTCCTGGTTGCTGAGGTTGACCGAGACCGTGAAAGTGGAGCCGGGCGCGGTCGAGACATTGGTGAGCGAGACCGCGGTGGAGGGCGTAACCGGCGGCGGGGTCGTCGGGTTGGTGAGGGTCACCCGGATCCGGTAGGCCGGCAGGCCGATCGCATCGGTGTAGCTGCTGGTGGCGGGCAGCCGGACCAGGCCCTCCGACCAGGTCTGCACGCAGTTCATCGCCATCCGGACATAGATGTCGAAAGTGCCGGCGGCCTTGGAGGTCACCACCAGCTTGAGCTGGTGCTTCTCGGACACTCCGCCGTCGGCGCCATCCCAGGCGGTCGGGTCCTTGGCCTCGAACCAGACATACTCGGCATTGCCATCCCCGGCGGGGTTGTCGGCGCCGAAGAAGATGCCGGTCTCCAACGCTTCGTCGGTCGTGGAGGGGACGAACTGGACCAGCGCCTTGTCGGTGGCGGCGGTGAGCTGAGCGAAGCCGATGGTGATCCCGTTGTGGTCGGGATAAGCGTCATCGCCCTGGTTGTCGGCCTCCAGCTCGATGGTCAGCTTGCCATCCGCCGGCCGGACCAGGCTGAGGGCGCCATTGGCGACCGCCACGCTCTGGCCGTTGACCTTGAACGAGTTGATCGCCGGCTTGGCCACCAGGGTTGTCGCCGGAGGCGGAGGCGGAGCAGTGGTGGTGTCCGGCGGAGTGGTGCCGCCGCCGCCCGTGGGCGGAGGAGTGGTGCCGTTCGGGAAGCTGATCTCGGTGGTGACCAGCTTGCCGGTCTGGTCCTGGCCGTAGCCCTGCCAGGCTGACCAGGACCTGGTCGAGTTGCTCCAGGCCCACATGTTGGTGCCGCGGACCGTGGAGGGATTCTCATAGGTGTTGTTGTAGAACTTGTTGTTGCGCGAGGCGGAGAACAGGTTGCCGCCGGTGTCGTCCCAGCCGCCGGAGTACTGGGTGCGGGCCAGGACCGAGTCGCCGGTGGCCGTGGAGCGGAAGGACTCGAAGCCGATCAGGTTGTCGTGGATCTTGGCGTTGGTGATGATATACTCGCCATAGGCCCCGGTGCCGCGGTTCTGCTGCTGGAGCGAGATGTTGCGGCAGTTGCCCCAGACCCGGTTGCCGTAGACCTCGCAGTCCGGCGAGGCCGAGATCAGGATCCCGCCCGGGCCGGCCCAGGTATCGGGCTGCTGACCGTTGTAGTAGACGATGTTGTTGCGGATGGTGGCGGCGTAGCTGATCTCGTAGAAGATGCCGGTATCGTGGTTGCCATAGACCGTGTTGTTCTCGATGATGTTGTAGCGGTTGTCGATGTCGAACCAGATGCCCGGGCCGATGTTGTTATAGAAGCGGCAGTTCTTGACGGTGCTGTTGGTGGAGCGGACAAACTTGCTGCCGCCGGCCTCCCAGCCATCGCTGAAGCCCGCGACGTTGTTGTTGTAGACATCGCAGTCCTCGACCAGCATCTTGTCGGCCCGATAGCTGGCCAGCCCCATCTGCCCGTTGGTGTAGACCTTGCTGCGGCGGATGATATTGTTGGGGCCGAAGAACTTGAGCCCGACCCCGTGGTTGTGCCGGATCACGCAGTCCTCGACCAGCCAGTTGGCGCCGGCGTTGGTCTCGCTGCCGGGCACGCAGGACATCACCGCGGCCTTCTGGGCATCGCAGGAGTACTTCTCGATCACCAGGTTGCGGAGGGTGACGTTCTTGGCGTTGGAGCCGAAGGCCGAGGAGACCATCGTCATCTCCAGGTCCTTGCCGGTCGGGTTGTAGTTCATGTAGATCTTGTTGCCGTTGCGGTCGTGGTACCACTCGCCGTTCTGGTCGAGCTGGCTGAGGGACTCGACCTGCCACAGCGGCTGGTCATCCACGTACAGGTCCTCGCGGTACTGGCAGCCGGTGTAGGAGCCCTCGCCCTCGGCATTGCCGGTGCTGAGCTCCATTGTCCAGGAAGCGGAGTACCTGCCGCCATCCGCCTTGAAGCTTGCCGGATCGACATCGACCGAACCGCGAAGTACGGCGCCGTTCTCACCGATGAAGGTGTTGCCGTCCTTGGGCGCGATGTGCAGCGTGCTGCTGCCGATCGAGCCCTGGTAACGATGGATGCCGCTGCGGAGGATGAAGGTGGTGCCGGTGGGGTTGGCGCTGACCAGCGACTGGATGTTCTGGCCGGGAGAGATGTAGACCTGGGCCAAGGCCCCGGACAATGGGTAGACTGCCGCCAGCAGGGTTACGAAAAGGCGGGTCAGGAACAGGCGGCGCGACTTCGGTCGGGATGCACCTCGGAGCATTTTGCCTCCATCGAGTGGAAAGAAGAAAGAATTGAGGTCGGGTTAGAGGTTCGGGTGACTGCGGGGATGTAGGTACAGCAACCTGCTCTGCAGAGCGGGATTCCCGATTGACAAGCCTTGGCGGCTATTCGGCGCAGATCTCCACCCCAGCCCGATCCCTGGTCAGACCCGCATTCCGGCGAGATTGGCCGTGGGCGGGGTTCCCCTCCTCATCATCTTCCCATCGAAGGCGGCGACAACTGGCGGGGCAGGCCCACCGGGGGCGAGGCCGACTGTCCGGGGATCATGGGGCGAAGCTTCGCCTCAGGGGTTCCGGAGACAATTGGGCGCTCGGTGCTGAACCCGGCGTTACGATTGGAGGCGGAGACGGGAGCGGGCGCTCCCTAAGCCTCCCCTGCCGGGTTATTAGCAATGCAACTGCGGCAACAAAAAGCACTTGCGGTGTTGAGCCCCAGGAAGGGCAATGGGTGTGCCACGGGCGGAGAGGCAGTCAGAAGGCCTTGAAGCGGTTGGAATTGCGAAAATGGTAGGCAGAAATTTCCGGGGGTTTTCGGGTCTTTTGGCAGGCAGAGCGGGCCAAGCGGGAATGAGAGAACCTCTTCAGCGGATTGGGAAAAAATTACCGGGTGCGGCAAAAAATTCCGGTCAAATGCGGAAATCGTGGCGAAACAGGAGTAAGTTGTTGGAGATCAGCAGGCGAGAAAAGCGCGTTTTTGGATTGAAATGACAGTATTTGCAACAGAATCGACAATGGCTGGGGGCGAGAGGGGAGATGGCGTGAGAGGACAGTGGCAGGGGCAGCGCTGGCGGCGGGGATTAATTCTCAGGGACAAAAAAGAGGCGCGGGAGCCATCGCCCTCGCGCCTCTTTACATTTTATGGTGCGGAAGGGGGGATTTTGCCAGATGCCCGCAGATGGCGGGTTTGCAGGGGGAGAGGGGTCAAGAAGCGCCATGATTTTGACCCTTCTCCGCACCCTATCCGCACCCGGATTCACCCCTTTTCTCAGGGGGAAGCATTAGGGGAGAAATGACCCTTTTGCTGCCCTGAAAAGGACGATCAGGTTGGGGAAACGAGGGGTGCCTTGGTTTCATGGGCAATTTTGAGCACAGTCACAAAAGAATAGTTGACTGAACGCGGGTGGTGGGGTAAGATATAGTGTTGCTTCCTATAAAGAGAGGAGAGAGCCTTGGCGGCCCCTGAGAAAAAAGCAGTGCCAGCCGTTAAGCAGTTGAGGTTTAAAAAGGGGGAAGTCTCAACTTATTTTGCCGATTATATAGAAAGCAAGATCACGGGCGAACACGTGATCCTCACTTTCGGATTGCGCAGCTATGAAGCACCAGAAACAGAAGCTGTGCCATTGGCAAGGGTCTATATGACTCTCCCTCACTTTTACAGGTTCGCTAAATTGACCCAAGATAACCTTCAAAAGGTTGTTGATCTTGGGCTAATAAGTGAAGAGGCCCAAAATGAGCACGGTTCTTGAAAGCACATCAACAGCAAGTCGTACGAAGCGGCGCGGGGGTGTTATCATGTATTCCCCGTATGTTACCCAACGCCCGTCAAGCCACCGTACCATCGTGCGGGGTTCAACTCAAAGGTCGGCGCTTAGGCCGGTTGATCTGGGCTGGTCTAGAGACAAGGTTGTTACAACCCGCAGGTTGCTGGCAACCTTTGAAGATGACTGGCTATCCCCGGAGATGGATGAATATGACGCGCTTTAGGCGTGGGCATGTCGTATTAGTTTTATTCCCCAACTCCGACGATCCGAGCGAACGCCGAGATTAAGAAGCGCCCCGCCCTTGTGGTTCAAGATGAAAATGTGCTTGTAGATTATGAGCAGTTGATTATTGTCCAGATCACCTGCAACACAAATAGGGTTGGGCCTTCGAGGATTCGCGTCAACAAAGACACACCGGAGGGGAGGGCTATGCGCCTTCGGGGTGATTCTGTTATCATTGCGGATAAGATGGCAACACTAGACGAGGATTTGCTTGAGGGGCCAGTTGGCTCCTGTACGATAATGGGGCAGGTTGACAACGCGCTAAAAGCGATTCTTGGGTTGTAGATCCTTTTCTTCCGGCCTCAACCCCACCATCTCCCGCAATCACCTGTTTGCCTGCCTGCCACAGCCTTGGCTTCACTGTATTAACCACCGCCCATTGTATCTTCCGCCACTTTAAGCTACGTCGTCTTCACCTGCTTCGCCATCCTTTTATGACACCGCTGGACCCGGTTTTCCCAATCCCCAGCCCATCCCTGCTGCTGTGCTTGGAGTGACAGGTCTATAGCCTCCTGGAATTTCCCCTGCTTTTCGTATACAACTGCCAGTTGCTCAAAGCCCTTGTGTCCTACCGCCAAAGAGCCATCCCGGTTCACAATGCCCCTGTCTTTCTTGAAGAGGTGCGACACCTGGGGGGCTATCTCGATCTGCTGGAGGCAAGCCGCCATGGCTTTGTCGAGCGCAAGAGGATCTTCATTTCTCTTCCGGTAGTACGAGGCGATATCCTGCTGGTACAGGTAGTGTCGGTCAACCAGCAGCCTTGGGGCGATGGCATCCCAGGCTAAGAGCATAATTTTTGCCGTGCTGTGGGCATCGGACAGCGCCCGGTGGTGCTTCTCGTTTCTGAGCCCAAGGTACTGGATCAAGGTATTGAGCTTGTGATTCGGGAAGTCCGGCCATGCTTGCCGGCTCAGATAGAGGGTGTCATAAATCTGGTTGGTGGGGCACGGGAACTGGAGCCTGTATGCCCAGGCGTGGATGAACGAACAGTCGAAGCTGGAGTTGTGAGCGGCCAACGGCAGGTCTCCAACAAAGGCCAGAAAGCGGGGAAGGACCTCGGAAATGGGTGGCTGACCCTTCAGCATCCGATCATCAATGCCGGTCATGCTGGTAATCTTGGACGGAACGCGGCCCGTTGAGGCAACAAGCGACTCAAAAGTGTCCGCGATTTTGCCATCCGTCAGCTTAACCGCCGCGATCTCGATGATCTCGTCTCTTTTACAGTCCAGGCCGGTGGTCTCGATATCAAAAGCGACAAACGAGGAGGGCAAGCCCCTGGTGAGATCGGCGGGCTTGAAAATGGAGGGGGCTTTTACCCGCAGCGGCGGGGGTGACTCCTGCTTACCCGAGGAAGAGCCCAGGCGGATGATTAGCAGTAGCACAATGAGAAGGATGATGAGTGCGATAAGCATCTGACCCTCCCTGTGTTCGTAACGCGGCTCTTACTGGACAGCAGAAGGCGCTGAGGTATCTTGATTCGCAGGGAAATCTCAGATATGCCGGGGCGGGTGCAGTAGTCGAATCTTAGGCGTGGGACCTTTGGGCTTTGCCTCTGAGTAGGTGTTTCACTTTAAGCGGGGTGCTCTCTGGAGTCAATGAGAAACACAGGGTAACTCCGAAGACAAGAGCTTGCCCTCAAACATGCCCTTATTTCGTCTGGAGCCCCATATCACGGCGCGATCCAGCAACGTGAGGGGCAAAGCCTATCCCTACTATGCCGGCGAGGCTGGCACTGTCCAACAGGCGGGAGAAATGGAAAAGAACCTGCTGACATACGATCAGGTAGACGAACGGCTGGGGGTGAGCAAGCGCACCGTGATCTACCTCAAAGAGGGCCGCGAGATTGACTTTGTGAAGGTCGGCCGCCTGGTCAGGTTCACCGAGGATGCTGTGCGCAAGTTCATCGAGCGGAACACCCATAAAGCCATCCCGCGGTAAAGGTCGCCCCCCTTCTCCCGCCACACCTCCAACGGTCGCTGAGTGTGCGCCTCGATCAACTCCGCCAGCCTGTCGGCGCGGAACTTGACCCGCATACCGGGAATCTCCACGGTCGCCGTCCTGAAGACACCCGGTCAATCAGGTGGTACAGGGTTGAGAGTGGCACTCCCAATATCTCAGCGGCCTGCTGGTAGGTCAGCAGCTTAGGGCAGTTCGGCATTTCCTGACACTCCTTTCTTCTGCCTGCTATCGCAGCTCCCGGTTCTTATCCTGCTTGAACAACACTCTTCCCGGGCAACATAGCCCATTAAAATATATCAAACAATATTGTTGACTTTCGAAAAAGCCGGGCCATATTCCATTCTTGATGGACATTCCTTCAGTGTCTTGGAGCCAGAAGTAAAGACAGGGCATTACTTGGCTCTGCCCGAAACGCCTGCCTCAAGAATCCAAAATATTACAGGGAAGGGCTCTTAGGCTGTGTCTGATAACAATTACTGCTCCTCCTCGTTTAAGGATAAGAGAGGAGGGTTAGATCATGAAGCGATACGAACTGACCGACGAGCAGTGGGGGCTGATCAAACCATATCTGCCCAAACGCACGGCCACGACCGGCCGCAAGCCCCGGGACCCCCGCCGGATGCTGGACGGGATCATGTGGGTGCTGTGCAGCGGCGCTCCCTGGCGTGACAGGCCCGAGCGCTTCGGCCCCTGGCAGACGGTCGATGACTATTATCGCAACTGGCGAAACAATGGCACCTTTGATCGCCTGCACCAGGGCTTGCGGCTGCAACTGGACCGCCAGGGCAAGATCGATTGGCAGCTCTGGTGCCTCGATGACTCCGCGATTCGGGCCAGTCGAGCCGCCACCGGGGCTTTAAAAAAAGCCGCGACCAGCACCCGGGCGAGCCAGCCGACCATGCCTTAGGTCGCTCCCGGGGCGGTTTCAGCAGCAAGATTCATCTGCTGACCGACAGCCACGGCCTGCCCTTGGCCGTGGCACTGACCGCTGGTCAGCGCCATGAGTCCACTCAGGTTGAGGCGCTGCTGAACAGCATCAGGGTCCCTCAGCCGGTGGGACGACCTCGCCAGCGTCCGCCCGGCTGGCGGGCGACAAGGGCTACAGCTACCCATCGATCCGCCGCTGGCTGCGGGCGCATCGGATCAGGGCGCTAATCCCGCGCAAGTCCAACCAGCGCAAAGGCAGTCGTGACTTTGACCAGCAAAGCTATCGCCGGCGCAGTGTCATCGAGCAGTGCGTCGGCTGGCTCAAAGAATGGCGCCGGATCGGTACTCGCTTTGAGAAGCTGGCCGTCAGCTTCCTGGCCATGCTCAAGCTGGCCATGATCCGACAATACTTCAAAGCGCTGTTCTCAGACACAGCCTAGCCAAGCCAGGGACCAGCGGCAGTGAACCATGCACGCCGGGGGTATGGCATGAGAGACTACTTGTTCTGCTGGCGCTCCTGCTCCTTTTCGCCTCTGCCTTATCGTCCTAAACTCGGTAGCCACGAGACTCCAAGCTAAGCCCGTCACGCCCCCCGGGGGGGCAGGTTATTGCTCTGCTACCAAATCGCCACCATCCACAGGGGCCGCCGTGAAAACCATCAGAGCTATACAGATTGTTTCTGTATCACTGCTGCTATGGTCCAGCCTGGCGGTTGCCGGCATCGGCTGGGTTTCCTATGGCTCAGCCGAGGGGGTGCCGGCAGGCGTAGTCACTGCCGTAGCGGTCTCCAACAATGGCACCCTCTGGACCGGCTCACTGGCGGGAGGTGTCGCCAAGTACGATGGATCAACGTTCACCGGCTATAAGACTACCGAGGGCTTACCTTCCAATCTCGTCACTGACATCTTCATCGGTAACGATGGATTGCTTTGGGTTTCAACTGGTAGCGGCATTTCCACCTACAACGGCTCAAGTTGGACCAACTCGGCAGCCCAAATCTTTTGCTACACCGTAGCCGCTGATGCCAATGGTCAGAAGTGGCTCGGATATTCCAATGGGGCAGGAATTTACAGCGGTAACGACTGGTATGTGGCCTCCAACATCATGGGAGTTCCAATAAACACGATTGCTCCTACCCCCCAAGGCTACATATGGTTTGGTTCCGATCAGGGGCTTACTTACTACAGTTCAAATTCTCAAGAGTATTTCACGGCTGACGGAGGAATCTTACACCTTCTTACTACAACCGGATTTAACACTTATGTCACCAAAAAAGGGCCGATCAGCAACGAAATCAGCAAGGTCTTTGTCGATGCTCAGAACAATGTTTGGGTGGGGACCGACAAGGGCCTCAGCAAGTACAACGGCTCCACCTGGACACACTTTGACCGCAGCTCCGGGCTCGCCGCCGATCATGTAGGGGCCATCGCCCAGGACAAGGAAGGCAACATCTGGATCGGCTACAGCGCCATCCTTAATCCCATCGCCACCGGTGCCTCAAGGTACAACGGCAGCTCCTGGCAGCACTTCACCACCGCCAACGGGCTCGGCGGTGACAGGGTGTATGACATCGCCATCGCGCCAAACGGGGATATCTGGTTCGCCACCAATGCGGGCCTCTCGATGTACGGGAGCCTGCCACCCGCGCCGGCCATCTCGATCAGCACCACCTCGCTCGACTTCGGCACTACCATCGGCGGCGCAAGGCGCGACACCAGCTTTGCCATTTCCAACACCGGCGACAAGACGCTGGTAATCGACTCCACCCGGTCAACCTCTTCCGCTTTCACGGTGACTACGAGCCTGAGCAGCCTCGCGCCCGGCGGCAGCCAGCAGTTAGGGGTAAGATATGCCCCGGCCACTTATGGCTCTCACAGCGGCACCCTGAGGATCTATTCGAACGACAAGAACAACCCCCTGAAACAGATCACGCTCACGGGGATCAACAACACGCCCCCGCAGATTGCCGTTTCCGCCGACACCATCCGCTTCGGCAAGGTCAGGCTCGGCTCATCCTCCAGCTACCAACTGAAGGTCACGAACACTGGCCAGACGACGCTTAATATCAGCTCGATTTTTGTGATGACCAGCAGCGTCTTCGCCTGCAGCTCAAGAACGTTTTCCCTGGCCTACAACAAGTCGGAGAACCTGCCCGTCACCTTCACCCCCAACAGGGCTTCCACCTTCTCCGGGGAGGTAGTGATCAGCAGCAACGATCCTGTCCGGGCCAGCAAGCGCATCTTCCTGTTTGGAGAGGGTGTTCGAAGCGACCTGTACCTGGCCGAGAAGTACTGCCGTGTGAACTGTGCCGAAACCTACCTCGACTCGACCAGGGCAACTACCCTGGAACTGGAGAACAGGGGCGGGGAGGTGCTGATCGTGAACAGCGTCTTCCTCAAGCAAGCCAGGGGCTTCAGCATCGAGGGCAGGCCGGACTCGATTTCCGCCGGCAGGAAGGCTACGCTCTTGGTCCTGTTCCATCCCACAACGGCAGGGGAGTACTTCGACACGCTCGTGGTGGCCACCATGGATACGCTCGTGATGATTCCCTGCTACGGGAAGGGTATCGAGCTGCCCTTCTTCAACTCCACCAGCGGCGACATCACCTATCGCGCGGAAAGTCCAAATCTGGTGGTGTGGCTGAAGGCCAACTACGACATCTTGAGTTCTGTGGTAAAAGTATACTACAGCCTGGACGGGGGCGACACCTTTCAGGACCCGGTGGTTTGCGCCCAGGCGGCCGGGGGGAGGGTAGAGGCCCAAATCCCGAGCCAGCCCGAGGGCAAGGTGGTGAAGTACTACCTGGAGGTCAACCATCCTACCCTCGGCCTCAAGTACATGCCGCCCAATGCCCCGAGCCAGACATACAACCTCAGGGTCCTGTACAGCGCCAACGTGAACGGGGACCTGAGGACGGATATTTTCGACCTGCTGGACATACTAAGACGTATCCCGGCGGGGGATGTGGCCGCAGACATCAACCGGGATGGGAAGGTGGATGTGTTCGACTTGCTCGACATGCTCAGGGCGCTGTCGGCTAACTGAAGTACTGACAAACCGTTGAGACAGCGAAAGGATTTGGTGCGGACCCGAGAAAAATTTTTTGGGGAAACCCTTGACAGAAAACAAAAGCGGTCATAAATTGGTACTGAGAACCAAGAGCAATACATGGGGGGGAGATGGAGCTTCAATTCACAAAGCGACAGATAGCCGACTTTGTCGGACTGCCAGCTACTGCAGTGCGATTCTATAGCGACCGTGGGGTTGTGACTCCAGAAGTCAGGGGGAGCACGAGTCGGGGCCGGGCTTTGATTTTTTCCGTCAGAAACCTTTACGAATACGCCGTTATCAAGACCATGTTTGACTACGGGATAACAGTTCAGGTGGTAGGGCTGGTAATGCAGTATCTTAATAAGACCCCCTTAAGACTTAACCCTGGATTGGATAAACCGGTATTTGAAATAGTTGATAAGGTTATTGAGCATGAGGTTGTAGCTGTTATAGAGTATGAACTCTGGAGAGTGGAAGACTTGTCTAAATATTTGGGTCCGGGAAAGGCAAGGGGCTATCTACTGTTTTGCGAACCAAAGATCAATACGCACAAGTTGATGATTGCCAGTATGTTCTGTCCAGCGTAGATATGCCAAGTGGTTGTGCACTGATGATTAATTTATCTCGGGTATTTGGTCGGGTTCAGAACAAGTTAGGTCTGCTCACGGCCGATTAGTTTGGGGTCTTTTTTTTACTCGATTCAACCTGGTTCTGAGAACTCAGAGCCGGGTGGTTAAGGCTAAAGGAGGAAGCGATGAACCGAAACGCACAGCTAAAGTACCTGATCTTCAAGGCAGGCATTACGCAGGCGGAGGTTTCCCGCAAGGCCGGGATAGACCCCAGCCTGATGTCCCGCATCCTGCATGGCCGCCGGCGGCTTCGCGCTGATCTGGCGACTCGCATTGCTGCGGCTATCGAATGCGCGGTAGAGGATATTTACGAGGCCGAACTCTGAAGAGGGGTGAGCGGTGGTTACTCAAGAGTACTTAAAGCTTTCGCAGGCAGCCGCTTACTGCGGTATAACAAAGCGCACCCTGCGCCACTGGCTGGAGGACGGCCTGAAGTCAGCCAAGGTCGGTGGCGTGGTCCTGGTCCGCAAGGCGTGGCTGGATCAGTATATCAAGCAGTACTGCCGCGAGCTGGGCATGGACCTGGACAAGGTCGTTGACGGCGTGATCCGCGAGTTCCGGGGGCGATAAAAATGGCAGGAGAGAGGAAACAAGGCGGTGCCATCAAGGGTGGCTATGTGCTGATGGCAAGGTCCTTCGACAGCAGCCCGATAGCATCGAGCCCGCCCCACGTCCGCGAGGTGTGGTTCTGGTTGATCCGCAACGCCAACTTCCAAGATCGCACTGTCGGCGGCAAATCATCCGGCGTGGCCAGCTCTTCTGTACCTACCAAGAAATTCGAGAGGGCCTTCCTGGCGGGTTGGATACCGCAAAGAGTGTTACAGCAGGGATTCCATCGAAACCGGCATGAAAACCCTACGGAAAGCCGCAATGATAACCACAACGAGAACCACACGCGGAGTGATTGTAACAGTCTGTAATTACGATTTTTATCAAGACAAACAAAACTACGATAACCGCAGCGATGCCGGGACGATAACCGCACCTATACCCGGACGACAACCGCACGATACAGAATACAGTAATTCAGGTAAACATGGAAAGAAGACACCTCCCGACTCGGCGGCAAGTCGTCTCGCGGGGCGCTTTCTTGAATCGCTTCGCGGCTGGTACGAGGGAAAACTGCCAAAAGACGAAAGCCAGTGGGCGATACACTTTGATCGACTGATGAGGCTTGATAATGCTTCTCCCGAGAAGATAGAGGCTCTGATAGATTGGCTCCCTACATGCTCATTCTGGCGGCCTAACATTTTGAGCGGCGACAAGTTCCGCAAGCAGTACGGGCGATTGTTGGAGAACATGAAGCAGGACCAGGACAAGCGCGGCAACGGCCAGCCGTCCTCCAGGCCGGACATCCGCGAGTGCCACAACCCAAAGCGCCCGAACTGCAACCAACTGTTCGATTTCAACGTCACCAGGGAATGCCCTAAGTGCGGGTGGCCCGCCCCGGCCAATCCGAAGTCAGAAAACAGGGGCTCGGTCACCTGAATCTGGCGAAGCCGTGGGAAAAGAAATCCAGCCCCAGCCCTGCCTGGAGCCATAAAAAAGGAGTGGCTTGAAGGTGCGAGATCGGGGGGTGAGTAATCTGGGGTTTTCCGAGGTGAAAAAAA
>CAVVYO010000011.1:0-6425 GCA_963752515.1 Candidatus Glassiibacteriota bacterium
CAGGAGAGAAGCTAATCCCTCGCCCTGACACTCCCTCACCGCGGGCGGCCCGGCCCGTTCCTCAGGAGGTGCGGCATGCGGTCCACCATCCTCTTCCTGCTGGCGATCCTGCTGTTGAATTTCCCTGTTCCCGCGACGGCCGGAAAGGCAACTGGCGAGGATTGGCCATCGATCCTGGAAAGCGGCCAACAGCACCTCGCGGAGGGAAAGCAAGGCCCGGCCCGGGAGGAGTTCCAGAAGCTTGTCGGTTCCGGCCATGACAGCCTGGCGGCGCTGGGTCTGATCGGGCTGGGGGACCTGGAGCTGCGGCGAAGGCAATATCTTGAAGCTTTCAAACAGTATCGTTTCGCGGCCGCCCGCGACCCGGGCTGCCTGGAGGCATACTACCACCTGGCCCTGGCCGGGCTGGACTACGGCCAGACCGCCGGGCACGAGGCCGCCCTCAAGGCTTTCGCCGACCTGCTGGAGCGCGACCCCGCCTACCGCGATGGCTACCGCCGCTGGCGGGTGGGGATCATCAACCCGCCGGAAGGGGAGCTGCGCCGGGTGATGGGCGGCTTGGCCCGTTTCCTGGCCGCCCACCCGGACAGCCTGGACTGGCGGGTGGAGCTGGCGCAGTATCACTTTGACCTGGGTGCGACCGACTCCGCCCTGGCCCTGCTGGAACGGATCGACCGCGAGATGCCGCAATTCCTTTCTCCGGAGAAGAAGCTGCTGGAGGCCCGTTGCCGGCTGGAGCAGGGTGACAGCCTGCCCTTCCAGCGGCTCTACGACCAGGCGTTGGAGCAAGCCGCGATGACCGGCGATTTCGCCGCCTTGCGGCTGCACGCTGAGACCATCTTCACGCCCGAGAGCCGGACGCAGTGGGAGAACCTGAGCACCCCCGATCGGCGGGCGATCTACCTCAACTGGTTCTGGAACGAGATCGACCTCGACCCGCTGACTCCGGTCAACGCCCGGCTGGTGGAGCACTACCGGCGGCTGCGGCGGGCCGAGCGCGACTACCGGCTGAACCTGCCCCACAGCCCGTTCCAGGAGTCTGAGGATGTGCACAAGTGGCTGGCGTTCCATGGCCGGTACAACGAGTTCCACGGGGAGCTGATGCAGGGCCGCTCGCGGCCGCTGGGGCTGGACCAGCGGGGGATGGTCTACCTGCGGCTGGGGGAGCCGGACATGGTGCGGACCGAAAAGTTCTCGCTGATGAAGTCCAACCTCAGCCCCAAGGATGTGGACGACCAGCGGGCCGACTGGCGCCATGCCGGCAACTCGCCAATGTCCAATCCAATGGAGATCTGGTACTACGATCAGTGGGTGCTGGTGTTCGAGAAAATGGCCGGGGTTGGGGATTACATCACCCGTCCACTTGGGGGGATCGGGAAGTCCCAGGTGGATGTGGCCACGGTGATGGATAACCAATACTACGAAGATCCCACCCTGAGCTACAACCCGGACTATTTCGTGGCCCAGTTCATGCCCGCCGGCCGCGAGGGGATCGAGCTGGAGATCTACCAGTCCGCGCCGTTCCCCGCGCCTCCGCAGGCGGAAGCGGCGCTGTACGACCGGGACTGGTTCGAGCTGGAACGCCGGGAGGGCCGGGTCCTGCCCCTGCCGGATCAGCCGGGAGTGCCCTGGTACGCGCTGCATCGGCTGGAGCTGGAGCCGGAGCAGTACCGCTACGTGCTGCGGCTCACCGCTCCGGATGGCGAGCGGATCATGGGCCGCGGCCAGATGACTTTCGCTCCCTTCCCCGCCGACAGCCTGGCCCTGAGCGCGGTGGTGCTGGGGACCACGCCAACCGCGGGGCTCGAGACTCACTCGCGGCATGGGATTCCGCTGCTGCCCCGTCCCAGCGCCACTTTCCGCCGGGGGGAGATCATCCGGGTCTACCTGGAGTTCTACAACCTGCGCCCTGATGAGCAGGGCCGGCGCAGCTACCGCGAGTGGATCGATGTGGTCCGGCTGGCCGAGGGCGAGAGCCGGCTGAAACAGTTCGCCGGCAAGGTGCTGGGGCTATTCACCCCCAGCGACCGGCTCGAGACCGAGCTGACCCATGTCTTCCAGCGCCAGGCCGACACCTCCGCCGGCCCGGTGGCGGAGGTGTTCGAGCTGGACAGCTCCACCCTCGCCCCCGGCGGGTATCGCCTGCTGATCCAGGCGCGGGATGATGTCACCGGTCTGTGGGACCTGGAGGAGAGCTTCTTCGACATCGAGAAGTGAGCCCCCGTGAGCGCGGGAGCGACCGGCTGTTCCGGGGAGCGGGAGAAAACCTTTTGAAAAAGGTTGTTCTCCCGCTCCCCGGACCCCTCTCCCTCTTTCCCAAACTTTTTCGAAAGTTGGATTGATCGATAGCTCGATCAATGATGATCGAGTATCCTGCAAGACAAGAGGTCGGTTGTTGTCTATTACCCCTGACGCCCCTTCGGGGCCCCCCGCGGTGTCCCAGGGACCTGCGCGATACAAGCAAAGGGGCTGCCCCAACCTTCGCGGGCAGCCCCTGCTGTTTGCTGATGATCCGGTCACACCCGCGGCCTCAGGCCTACCTGACCGCGGTCTCTTCCGCTTCCTCTTTCACCTCGCCGCCGCCGAACACATCGGTCATGGTCAGCTCGCGGCGGAAAAACCCGGTGCGGTAGGTCAGGTAGATCAGCCCGATCCCCAGCCAGATCCCGCCCACCAGGAAAGTCAGCGGCGGCAGGCTGCTCCAGATCGCCATGCAGGCCACCACCCCCAGCGCGGGGGGCAGGAAATTCTTGAAGAAAGAGCCCAGCGAGCGGTTCTTGCTCCGGAAATAGTACTCGCGGATCGAAGCCAGGTTGACCAGGGAAAACGCCAGCAGGGCGCCGAAATTGATCAGATGGGCGCACTGGCCATAGTCCAGGAAAAAGGGCGCGACCACGACAATGGCCCCGATCAGCAGGACATTGTAGGAGGGGACGGATTGCTTGGCGCTCAGGTGCCCGAAAAATTTCTCCGGCAGCACGCGATCGCGGCCCATCCCGTACATCACGCGGACACAGCCGGCCAGGCCGGTGACCCCGCTGCCGACACTCGCCACCAGCAGGACCGTCGTGATCGCGAACTCGAGCGGGTAGCCGCCGACAATGCCCGCGATGCCGAACATCGCGCGGTTGAGGGCCTCGCTGCGGTCCGAGATGCCGGCCCTGGCCATGATGTCGTTGAGGAAACCGCCCCACTCGGACCAGGGTACGGCGGCCTGGGCCAGGTAGACCTGCGCCCCGCTCCAGACCCCGGTGATCAGGCAGGTCAGCACTGTGGCCAGCATCACGTTGCGGCGGGGATTCTCGACCTCCTCGGACAGCGTGGTCAAACCATCGAAGCCGATATAGGTCAGGGCCGCCAGCGCGGTGCCGCTGCCGATCACTTTCCAGGAGAACGAGCTCGAATGGTAGAACGGCTCGGTGCTGAACAGCGCCGCGGCCCCGCCGAGGGAAAACAGGTGCTGGATCGCCGCGCCCATGTACCAGAAGACCACGATGCTCATCACGATCATCAGCGCCCAACTGAAGCGGCTGGTGGTCTTGATCCCGCGCAGGTTGAGCCAGATGAACATCCCGGCGAACAGCAGGTACCAGGCCTGAGTCGGGATGAAAGGCATCATCTGGTTGGCCGCGCTGCCGCAGAAGATGGTGCAGATGATCGGGATGATCAGGTAATCGAGGTAGACCGAAAAGCCGGTCAGGAACCCGATGCTGGGATGCAGCCCGCGCCCGACATAGGTGTAGGCCGAGCCGGCGGCCGGGTAACGGTTGGCCATCCGCCCGTAGCTGATCGCGGTCATCAGCATCGCGCTCATGGCCAGCAGCACCGACACCACGGCGTGGCCCTGCGCCTCCTGGTTGGCATGTCCGAACAATGGCATCGCCGCGCAGGGCTGGATCAGGATGATCCCGTAGATCACCAGGTCGCTCAGGGTGAGGACCCGCTTCAAACCGCCAGTGGAACCGCTGCTCGTTGCTGTGGACATGCCTCTCTCTTGGGACTGGTCCCGGCAGGGGTGAACGCTCCGGGCCGGCCCGGGACAGGGACGGCCGCTGGTCAGGGATATTCCGGGCGACACTGGAAAGACATAATGCCGGGTAATTTACAGCGGTTCGCGGCGCAGTCAAGGGCCAAGCGGCCAATCGCGGCGGGATGATCCGCTGCTCCTGACTGCTGCTCGCCATTCAGCCTTGAACAATCGAAAAAGTTTGGGAAAGAAGAAGGGCGTCCCGGGGAGGGAGGAAATCCACGATTGCAGCGGGATTTCCTCCCTCCCCTCGGACAATGCAGTCTCTGTCAAACCGAGCTGAGCAGCCGGGCCAGCCCCTCCAGCATGGCGCGCACCTGGACCGTGTCCCGCAGCCGGAAGGCGGCGGCGCTGGGACGGGGCTCCTCGGCCACCAGCACTCCCAGTCCCCGGCCGGCCACGGCGCGGAAGGCATCCTCATCGGAGGTGTCATCGCCCAGGTAGAGCGGGAGCAGCTCCGGGCGCTCCAGCCCCAGCGCCCCCAGCAGCCACTCCACCGCCCGTCCCTTGTGCCAGTCCAGGGCCGGCTGCAGCTCGAGGATCAGCTTGCCGTGGACAAGCTTGAGGGGGCCATTGCCGACTCGCACCCGCTCCATCAGCGCCTCCAGCCGGACCGGCTCCCGCGCCGCGCCATCGCGGTAGTGCAGGGCCAGGGAGAATGGCTTGCGCTCGACCCAGGTGTCCGCGATCCCCTCCGCCAGCTCCCGCAGCTCGACCTCCGCCCGGTCCAGCCGCGGCAGGAACTCCGCGCCCACCTGGTGCACCCGGCCATCCGGCAGGGCGAGCTCGAACCCGTGGCTGCCGGCGTAGGAGATGCCGGGAATCCCCGCCGCCGCCCGCACGCTCTCCAGCGAGCGGCCGCTGATGATCGCCAGGGGGCAGCACGGCAGCAGGCGCTCCACCGCGCGACGGTTCTCCTCCGGGAAAACCGCCTCGTAGGGGGTACGGGCCAATGGGGCCAGGGTCCCATCGAAATCGAGGAACAACGCCGGCGCGCGGCCGACCTTCAGCTCCAGCGCCAGGTAATCCAGGATTTTTTGCTGATCGGGCATCTTGCGGAAACCCTTTCTGAAGGACACTCAAAGCGTGTCCGAGGGGGGAGCGGAAAACTTTTGAAAAAGTTTTTCCGCTCCCCCTCGGGCTCCCCCCTCACCTTTCCAAACTTTTCATGGATTGGGGATGGAGGCCGGATCACCGTTCAGGGACAATCCTTTACCACAACGCAAGGGGCGGCGCTGAGGTTGCGAACGCCGCCCGGGAAAAATAAAGTTAACACATATACAAGAATCAGAAAAGATGGCCGTTGATACAAAGTATGCTCTCCTACGTTTGACCGCAAAATTTTATTGACTACCTCTGTTTCGCTTATATATTTCCAAACCCTAATAGAGGATAAGGATGAAAGACCAATCCAAGAAACATCTAGGGGTTGCCCTCCCTGACAACATTCGTCTACTTTCTGCGCTAATAGCCAGGAAGCCCGCTGAGACACACATAAGTGGGCAAGTTCGATAGATCAAGCCTTTAACTTATACACCAGAACGAGCACAATCAACCTACTAAATAGCATCAATCAATGTCTCATTGATTATGATTTGGCCCTTTCCCTCTTATCTTGATCTCCACAAAGAGCTGGATCAAGGGATGCGAGAACTTCCACTGCACAGTCTCTCAAAGATTTCGATGGGCTTCCCGATGGTATTATTGAGACGGAGACCCAGTCTCTCATTATTAGTATTAAAAGCCGGATTTGCAGCTTCAAAAGACAAAAGCAAAGGCAACACAATTTGTGATAACGGGATGATAGCAATTTTTGAAAGCCACAGAAAAAAAGTATTCGGAAAACTACACGCTACAAAGTTTCTTGAACCCAAAAAACAAATAATCAAAGAAATAGAACAATGTTATAATAATAGAATGTGGTCTTCTTGTATCGTAACCGACGTTCCCTCTGCTGGATTTTACAATGCGCAGTTATTTTGAAACAAACAAAATAAACGCCTCAATTCAAGTGATAAGGGATGCACTTTTTAACCACGCCGGACTCCGGCCAAAAGATTTTATGCCTGGCTATTCAGTTTGGGATGGCCAAAGAGATTCCCAGAAGGGAAATGCATTCTCGAAAACATCGGAAGAAGATCTGCGATTACCCGGCATATTATTATCCTCGTTTTTCGAATTTGCCGACAGCTACTATGAATGGTACCAATCGAACACGGTAAGCCCTCGAACACCACTCAATAGACACGCCATCATCCATTGCTCATCTGAATATTGGACACAAGCTAATGTCGTAAAAATATTAACATTTCCTAAATCTAACCATTGATCTAAAATGTATTCTTAAAATATTAATACATGGCAAAGATGCTCTTGTACAAAAAGATGGGTACTTTCT
>CAVVYO010000012.1:0-116766 GCA_963752515.1 Candidatus Glassiibacteriota bacterium
CACTCTAACCAGCTGAGCTAATCGCCCGCAGTGTCGGCGGTATCATCCTGCGTGGACAATCTAACACGGCCGCCGGGGTTTGTCAAACCCTAATCGCACCGGGGCCGGTCATTTGCGGCCGGGAAGCATCCCCTTCAGTCCGCCCTTGAGCCCGCCCATGATCGACTGAGGGTCCTCCTTGATCCGGCTCTCGGCGCCCGAGTCGCCCCATTCCTGCAGCTCCATCCGCGACTGCTGGCCCTGGTAGCGGACCATCGAGAACAGCGGGACCTGCCGGCTCACCCAGAACTCGGCCGGCTCCCCATCCTGGTCCTTCACCTGGTAGTGCATGCATTCCAGGGTTTTGCCATCGACAGTCAGCTGCTCCCGGCCAAGCTCCTGCAGCGACTGCTGGAAATCCTCGCTTTCCGTGTCGAACGGCACCGAGCCCATCATCCCCCGGGCCCCCTTCGAGTCGCCGGACATGCTGACCGGCAGCTCCATCGCCGGGCCCTCGCCGCTTTTCATCACCATCCGCTTGATCTCCCACTGATCGCCCTCGCCGAGCAGCAGCAGCAGTTTGATGGTCGCCGGCTCCTCCGCGCTGTCGATGTTGGTCTCGTACCAGAGGCCGCGCCGGCCCTCGAGCTGTTCCTCGCCCACCACCGCAAACCGCATCCGGCTCTCCGCGCCCTGCTCATCGACCACCAGGTAACTGGCCCAGGCGCCGACTTTCATCGCCTCGGCGCGGTCTTTCACCCAGGGCAGCGCGGGGAACTGGGCCTGCAGGGGCAAGGCCGCCAGCAGCATGGCGAGGAGCGCAGCGGGTCGCGCAGCGGGTCGCAGCGCGGCGCAAAGGGCGGTAATCGTGGTTTTCATCGAACATCCCCTCCCGGTCGGCGGTGGCAGGACAGAAAATCGAAGTGCAATTTAAATAAACGCTCAATCCGCCTGAAAGTCAAACCCTTGATGAAGTGCCGGTTCCCTGGTCCAGGCCGTGGAAGCAGGAGGGGCAGAAGCGGTAGCGCGCGGCCAGGCGCGCCCCGCAGGCCGGGCAGGGGCGATCCGGCCCCGGCGCGCGAGGCGTGAAGCTCAGCGCCTCTCCCGGCTCGAACAGCTCGGCCGGCAGGCCCTCCAGGAAACTCGACTGGTTGCGGCGCTCGGTGACCAGGAACAGCCGCTCGACCGCTCGGGTCAGGGCGACATAGAAAATCCGCCGCTCCTCGTCCAGCCGCTCCTGGTAGTCGAACGGCAGCAGCACCTGCAGCACCCGGCCCTCCTCCCGGATCAGCGGAAAGCCCCCGCGGCCGCCGGTCAGCCCCCACAGGAACACCGCCCGGGCCTCGAGCCCCTTGGCCCCGTGGATGGTCTCGTGGCGCACCCGCAGGCCCCCCTGGCGCAGGGCCTCGCCCAGCAGACGGAAGCTGGAGGCCCTGCGGTAGAGGATCATCACCTCCTGCGGGGCGTAGCCGCCCTGCTCCAGCAGCTCCCGGATCCGGCCGGCCACCCAGCGCACCCCATCCTCGTAGAGCTGCCCGGCCCGGTAGAGCGCCACCCGCTGGCAGTCGTGATTGAGGGCGAACAGCGGCTTGTCGAGATAGCGGCGCGAGGCGCGGATCGCCTGGCCGGCCAGCTCGACGATCGAGCGGCCGGAGCGGTAGTTGACCCGCAGGACCACGGTCTCGGCGCCGGGGAAATCCTCGGCGAAACGGCGGATGTGGGTGACATCCGCCCCGCGGAAGCCATAGATGCTCTGCCAGTCATCGCCGACACAGGCCAGGTGGGTTTCCGGCCCGCAAAGCTCCTTGAGCAGCAGCACCTGGGGCAGGTTGACATCCTGGTACTCATCGACCAGCAGGTGCCGCCAACGGCGGCGGCAGCGCTCGCGCAGGGCGGGTTCGCGGCGCAGCAGCTCGACACTCTGCAGGATCAGGTCGTTGAAATCCATCGCCCCCTGCTCGCGCAGCAGCTCCCGGTAGCTGACGAACACCGGCAGGAACAGCCGGTAGAACTGGCGGGTGCGGGCCTCCCGGGCTTTGGCGGCGCGGGTTCCCACCGCCGCGGGGTCCAGCGAGTGGTTCTTGATCCGGTCCAGGGCCTCCTCGGCCAGGGCCAGGAAGCTGCGCAGCGCCTCGGGGTAGCCGCCGCGCTCATCCTCCAGCCGGTCCAGGTCGGCGGCGGGACCCGCGGGCCGGCCCTCGGGAAAGTCTTCCGGCAGGGCGGCGGCCAGCCGCTTTTCCAGGCGCGGGAAATCCAGCACCTCCTCGCGCTCGACCTCGATCAGCCGGCAGCCGCGGCGATGGTACTGCTCCAGCTTGGCGGCGCGCTGCTCGGCCCGGCGGCCGGAGAACTCCCAGACCTCCAGGTAAGCCTCCCGGGAGGGCAGGTAGAAGTCGGAGCGCAAGCGCGGGGCTCCCCAGGGGACCGGGCGGTCGTACTCGAAAGCGATCCCCTGCTCGGTGAGCCAGTTGGCGATGTCGCGCTCGGCATAGGAGCGCACCTGCAGCCCGGAGAGGGTCACCAGCCGTCGCGGGCGAGGGTCCTCGACACCGCCGGGGCGGCGGCTCTCCTCATCGCCGGAGAGCAGATAGTCCCAGAGGTAGCGCTTGAAAGCGATCCGGAACTCCGGGTCCGCGAACCGCCGGGCGATTGCCTCCCGCAGCAGCTCGCCCTTGGTGGGGGTTCCCTCCCGTCCCTCCTCGGCGCTGGAGGCCGGCGAGTCGCCGACCAGGCGGAACGGGCGGCCGGAGGCGCTGCGCCAGTGGCGGCGCAGCAGCAGATAGCAGAGGGAGTGGAAGGTGCGCACCTGCAGCCCGGCCGGTGGCGATCCCGCGGCCCGGTCCCCGGGCTCCAGTCCCTCCCGGGAGGCCAGCAGCGCCCCCACCCGTTCGGACATCTCCCGGGCGGCATTGCGGGTGAACGTGATCGCCAGCACCTGGTCCGGCCGGGCCAGGCCGCTCTCCAGCAGGTGGAGGATGCGCCGGGTGATCACCAGGGTCTTGCCGCTGCCCGCTCCGGCCAGCACCAGCAGCCGATGGGCCGGGCTGGTCGCCGCCCGCGCCTGGTCCGGGTTGAGCCTGTCCGGGAATTTTTCCAATTCGCCTCGCGGTCGGGTCAGGGGCCAAGGAAAGAACCGTTAGAATTTAGGTCAACCGGCCCGTCAGGGCAACCGGCCAGCGCCCGGCCGGGGCATGATTTTTCGGGCGGGATCGTAACCTGGGGCAGCGATGGGGGTATCAGACTACCGGTATCAGGAACGACGCCTGGCGCGGAGCCCCGACCCGACCCGGAACCCGGTGCATCGAACCTCCCCCCCGCCGCCCCGGCGGCAAGTTGCAGGGAACTGATCCCTGGTGGTTACGGTACTGTCACAGGAGGCAGTTGCAATGGCCGACAAGCCCATCCATCCTCAACCCTCAACCCCCGCTGCCGGCAAGACCGGCTCGCGGCGCCGCCTCTGGCTGGCCCTCACCCTGGTGGTGATCCTGGCGCTGGCGGTGGTCGGCGTGCTTCAGTACCGCGCGATCACGCAGCGGGACACCCGGATCGCCGCCCTGCAGGAAGAGAAAGCCAGCCTGCTGGGTGAGCAGGAAAACCTGAACGAGTACATCAGCGAGGTGACGGAGACGGTCAACACCATCGGCACGCGGGTTCACGAGCTGCGCGAGCGCCAGGTCAAGATCAGCCAGCTGGCCGCCGCCGCCGAGGGTGACAAGAAGCAGTCCGAGCTGGTCATGAGCGACCTGGAAGCGATCGAGAGCCAACTGGTGGCCGACCGCCAGGCGGTCAGCGAGCTGGAAACCAAGATGAAGAACTCGGCGGTCAAGATCCGGGCCCTGGACAAGCTGGTGGCCGACCTGCGCGGTGAAATCGAGCAGAACCAATCGACCATTACCATGCTGCGCAACAGTTTGCAGGAAAAGGAAGTGGCGCTGCAGGAGACCCGCCAGTCGCTGGATGAGACCCGCACCAGCCTGATCCAGACCGAGGAGCAGCTCGACCAGACCGCCCGCACGCTGGAAGACACCCGGAACACCGCCTATTATGTGGTCGGCGCGCCCAGTGAGCTGGAGCAGAAGAACATCATCGACCGCCAGGGCTGGTTCTGGAAGAAGGACCTGCTGCTGAGCAACTTCAACCTGGATGATTTTCAGAAGATCGACATCACCCAGAACATGGATTTCACCCTGAATGCCAGGGTCAAGGACCTGAAGCTGCTGCCCTCGCGCAGCGCGGCCACCTACTCGCTGGAGGCGCTCGAGGATGGGCGGACCCTGCTCAAGGTGGTCGACCGCGAGAATTTCTGGAAGGTGCCCTACCTGGTGGTGGTGGTCGACTGACCGGAACACCCGCGGGTAGTGTCATCGTCAGGGGCCGCGCTCCAGCCGGGAGCGCGGCCCCTTTTTTGGGTGCAGCCGTCTGTTCCGAGGAAGCTGCAGCCGGCTTCCTGTTTTCTGAAGCTTGAAGGCTGTTTTTCTTTTGTGGCCAAGAATCAATAAGTCTGAAATCCGCAGAGGGCCGGCCCAGGCGGATGCGCTGTCCGACGCCGGAAGCAAACTATCGAAAAAGTTTTGGAAGGGGGAGAGGGCGTCACTGGGGGAGGAGAATCCTTTTTCGAAAGGTTTCTGCCCTCCCCGGAAAATCCGTTGAGCTTTGTTTACGTCGCTGCGGAACGGCAGTTGGCAATCGGGCTAGAGCTTTCCCCCGGCCCACAACGCCGACCGGCGCACCAACTCGCGGTAGCCCGGGTGACGAAGGGCCTGGCGGTCATGCCCGAGCTGGACCACCACCACCCGCGACTGCGGATAAGGGCTGACCCAGGCCACCGGGCCATCGCTGGTGGGGTGGTCGGTGGCCAGCAGCACCGTGACGCTGTCGGAGATCCACATCCCCTTGTAGGTCTCATCCACCAGGTGCAGCGGGCTGAGGTCCCGGGTGATCGGGTGGTCGGCCACCTTGCGGACAGTCAGCTCGACATCGTGCTGATAGGTCGAGGCCGGCAACCCCAGGTCCGGCTCCAGCAGGTACTTGCCCCCCACCACCTCGCCATACCACCACGGCCAGCGGGTGTAGTCGGCGACAGCGTGGTGCAGCACCACCAGCCCCTTGCCGCCCTCGACAAAAGCCCGCAGGTTGGCCTGCTGCGCCTCGTCCAGCTCCCGGGTCAGGTCGTAGAGCACCAGCACGTCATAGTCCTGGCGCAGGTCGCGAGAGAACGCCTCGGCGGCGGAGGGCAGGTGGTCCCAGGCCAGGCCCGGCTGATCGAACACCGAGTAAAAATCGCTCTGGTAGTCGTGGCCGCCGGTGACCACCAGCAGGCGCAGGGCCGCGGGGTCACGCACCTCGAGCCCGGCGCCCTCCGGCAGGCTCACCGCTCCGGAGGCCGCCCACTCCGCCCCGCGCACGAAACTGGCGATGAAGCCCGGCTCGCTCATCGCCACCAGGTCGTGGCCCAGCGCGGTGTAGAACACCTTTCCCTGGCCGTAGTCGCGGCACCAGAGCATCGCCTCATCCTGGCCGGTCCCGCCGGTGGCGGTGTCGGAGAACGCGACTGCCAGCACCCGGGTCCCCGGCTCGAGCCGCAGGCGGTGATAGAGCTCATCCGAGGCGATCAGTTGCTCCCCCAGCCCGGCGGTCACCGGGTGGTCGCGGTCGGTGCAGCGGACCGCGAACGAGTGCCGGGAGCCATGGCCGGAAGCGGGCTCCTGGTCGGTCCACCAGCCCCCGGCCATCTTCCTGAACTCCGTCCAGGGCTGCTCGCGGATGCCGGTCCGCACGTGACCATCGCCCAGCAGCTCCATTTCCCCGAAGCCATAGACCGCCCCGTGCACCACCAGCAGTCCCCCGCCCCGCCGGACAAACTCCTCCACCGCTGCCTCCGCCTGTTTTCCCCAGCGCGGGCCGCAGTAATCGAGCACCAGCAGGTCGTAGGGGGCCAGCGCCGCGGCATCGAGCCCCGCGGGTTCCTCGCACAGGCGGGTGTCGAAACGGCCGGTGCGCTCGAGCAGCGCCTGCAGATGCGGGCTGGTGGTCCGCCAGTCGTGGTTGTTGCGGCCGGAGATCACCAGCGCCCGGAGCTTTCCCTCCCGGAAGAATTTGTCGGCGTTGGTCGTGGCCGCCTGATTGCCGCAGCCGGCCAGAGTCAGCAGGGGGGCCAGCAGGGCGATCAGCGGCGGCAGCAGCCTGAAGATGCGGTTCATCGTGAGCCTCCCGTGCGTTCGAGGACCTCGGTCAGGTGGGCCAGGCTGCGCTCGGCCTGCTCCGGGGTGCCGCACTCCACCGAGAGCACTCCGCGCCAGCCGCCCTGGGACAGGATCAGCGCCACCCGTTGCCAGTCGATCACCCCATCGCCGCAGGCGCAGCCGACCGGGGTGCCGGTGACCTTGCCCCGCTCGGTCGCGGATTGCTCGAAAGCGATGTCCTTGGCATGGACATGCACCAGCAACGGCAGGACTGTCTCCAGCCCCGCGTAGGGGTCCGAGCCGCCCAGGTAGGCATTGCCGAGGTCGTAGTTGATTCTCAGCATCGGAGACTCGACCAGGGTGGCGATTTTCATCAGCCCCGCGGTGGTGCGGCTGATGCTCTGGTGGGGCTCGATCGCGACATAGATCCCGTGCCGCTCGGCCACCCGCAGCGCCTGGATCAGGGTGTAGCGCATGATCGCGAACGCCTCCCGGTCGTCCTTCATCCAGGACGGCCGGATGCCCTCATCGGTGTTGACGCAGGGGGCGCCCAGCTCGGCCGCGAAACGGATCGCCTGGGTGAGGTAGGGCACGCTGATCTCGGGGCGCATCAGGGGGCAGTGGGCCGACAGCCCGGAGGCCCGCACCCCGTGGCTGTCCAGGATCTCCTTCAGGAACAGCGGGTCCTCCTCCATCGAGAAGGAATGGTAGTAGCCGGCCTCGCTCAGCAGCTCGCGGCCGGTGTGCACCAGCGGCTCGACCCAACGGTAGCCGATCGCCGCGGCGCGCTCCACCCCCACCTGCAGCGAGGCATCACGGCAGCGGATGAACTCGAGGTTGATTCCGGGTTCGATGCTCATACCTCCCACTCCTTGTTCCACTTCACCACCCGGTTTTCCCGGCAGGCGAGGTTGCCGAGGTGGCAGGCCAGGGCCGAGTAATGGCCCTCGACCGCGGTGGCCCGCGGGGCCTGTCGCGAGCGCATGCAGGAGAGCCAGTCCGCCAGATGCTCGGCGGTCGAGGCGTAGGGGACCTGGACCTGCTCCATCAGCTCCGAGCCGCCCCAGAAGGTGTAGCCGGAGCGGAAGATCGACAGCCTGCCGCCGGTGCCCATGAACACGATGTCCGCCACCTCGGGGCTCTTCATGTCGGTGATCGTCGCCTCGAAAGTGACATTCAGCCCGCCGGGGTACTTGACCACCAGGTTGATGTTGTCCGCGGTGTCGCGGCCATCGCGGTAGGTGTAGGTCCCGCCGAGGCCGGCCGCGGCCTCGCAGCGGTCGAGGCCCAGCATCATGTGCACGACATCCACCATGTGGACGAACAGCCCGCCGGTCATCCCGCCGGTGGAGAACTCATCCCAGGCGAAACGGTTGAAGTACATCTGCGGGTTCCAGGGGCGTTTCGGCAGCCAGTCCAGGCAGCTCTCCCAGTTCAGGTCCGCCGGGCAGCGCTCCATCCCGGCCGGCACCGGGAACGTGTAGCCGCCATTGCCGTTCCAGATCGTGCGCACCATCCCCACCTGGCCGATCCGGCCGCTGTCGAAGAATTTTTCCTTCGCCTCCAGGAAATGCGGGATCGAGCGCTGCTGCATCCCGACCTGGACCACCCGGCCGGTTTCGCGGGCCACCCGCACCACCTCCATCCCCTGCTCGGGACGGCTGGTCATCGGCTTCTCGACATAGACATCCTTGCCGGCCTGGCAGGCGGCGACTGTCAGCCGGGCGTGGACGTGATCGAACGTGCCGATGATCACCCCATCGATGTCCTGGCGGTCCAGTAGCTTGCGCCAGTCGCGGTACTTTTCCACCGGGCCGGTGCGCAGTTCCTCGGTCTCCCGGCAACGGGTGTCCCAGGCATCGGCCAGGGCCACCCACTGGATGTTGTCGCCGAGCCGGTTGAGGTCGCCCATCAGGCTGCGGGAGCGGCCTCCGGCGCCGATCACCCCCAGGCGGATGCGGTCATTGGCCCCCAGGATGCGGGAGCGGGAAGCGGCGGCGCCCACCGCCGCGGCGGCGAGGCTGCCGGCCAGGAAACGGCGGCGCGAGATGTTGCTTCTGGCGGGATGCATCTGGTCCGACCTCCACGTTTCGATCCACGCACCCGCGCGGGGTGCGATGGTGACTGGACTGCGGGGAAGGGAAACTTGCCGGGGAGAAGCGCCGAACAGTGGCGTTAGCTCTTGCCTGGACCTCCGGGGGGTAATATTTTCGCTCTTGGGCCATCCGGAAGGGCCGGCGGCCGGGACTTCCTTAGATTATAGCGACCGGTCCCCGCGCTGACAATCATTTACCGACATCGAAAGCGAGGCAGGGAGTTGGAACCGCGCTGGCTGGACTGGGCGCGCCGATTGCAGGCGCTGGCCCACAACGGGCTGACTTTCTGCGAGAACCAGTTCGACCGGGAGCGCTACGAGCAGCTGCACCGGATCGCCCTGGAGATCGCCGCCGCCGGCAGCGGGCTGGAGCTGGGACCGGTGGCCGGACTGTTGGCGCTGGAGCCGGGCTATGCCACCCCCAAGGTCGATGTGCGCGGAGTGGTGTTCGATGAATCGGGCCGGGTCCTGCTGGTGTGCGAGAAAGCCGATGGGGGCTGGACCCTGCCCGGCGGTTTCGCCGAAATCGGGGACTCGCCCGCCGGCAACTGCGAGCGGGAGGTGCGGGAGGAATCCGGCTACCTGGTGAAAGCGGTCCGGCTGCTGGCGGTCTACGACCGCACCCGTCACGGGCACCTGCCGCCGCACCCGCACCACATCTACAAGCTGTTCTTCCGTTGCGAGCTGACCGGCGGCGCGGCGGCGATCAGCCACGAGACCACCGGGGTGGGCTGGTACGCGGAAAACGAGCTGCCGCCGCTGTCGCTGGGCCGGACCACCCCGGACCAGCTGGCGCGGATGTTCGCCCACTATCGCCGGCCCGGGCTGCCGGCGGAGTTCGACTGATCCTCCGGCCTTTTTCAGGGTCATCGCCGCCGGTCGGACCGGCCGGTCAGGATGACTGCCGGCCGCGCCCGCCCCGGCGGGTGATCCCCGCGATCGCCCGGACCAGCTCCTGCAGCCTGAAGGGCTTGACCAGCACCTCCCGGAAGCCGTGGCGGCGGTACTCGGCCAGCACCGGGTCGGTGGAGTAGCCGCTGGAGACAATCGCCTGGACCGCGGGATCGAGTTCCCGCAGCCGGCGCAGGGCCTCGGCGCCGCCCATCCCGCCGGGGATGGTCAGGTCGAGGATCACGGCATCGAACGGCCGGCACTCCTCCCGGGCCCGGCGGTAGAGGGCCAGGGCCTCTTCCCCCTCGGCCGCGCACTCGACCGCGTGGCCGAGCTGCTCCAGCATCCGGGCGACCACCTCCCGCACCGCCGGCTCATCGTCCATGAGCAGCACCCGCAGCGGATTCGCCGGCAGCGGTCCCGGAGTCTCGGGGGCCGGCCGCCGGGCTGTCCGGCGCCGCGAGGAGGGCAGGTAGACCAGGAAGGTGGCGCCCTGGCCCGGGCTGGAGCGGATCACCAGGCTGCCCCCGTGCCGCCGGACGATCGAGTAGGCGGTGGCCAGCCCCAACCCGCTGCCCTTGGGCTTGGTGGTGAAATAGGGATCGAAGATTTTCGCCCGCAGCTCCTCGGGGATGCCCGGGCCCTGGTCGGCGACCGCGATCTCGATCCAGGCGCCCGCCGGCAGCGGCGGCAGCTCGGGCCCGCCCGGCCTGACATTGCGGGCGGAGATGGTGATCGTGCCGCCCGCGGGCATCGCCTGGACCGCGTTGATCACCAGGTTGTGGAGCACCTGGCTGATCTGGCCGCGGTCGACCTCCGCCGGGCGGAGGTGGGGGTCCAGCTCGAAACGGCAGCTGACATTGGAGCCCCGCAGGGCGAACCCGGCGGAGTCCCGGATCAGCTCGGCCAGCGAGGCCGCCTGCTTGACCGGCGCTCCGCCGCGGGAGAAAGTCAGCAGCTGCTGGGTGAGGTCCCGGGCGCGCTGGCAGGCTTTTTCCCCTTGCTCCAGCACTCGTTCGGACGGGCTGTCGGCATCGACATACATCCGGGCCAGGGCGAGGTTGCCCATGATCGCGGTCAGGATGTTGTTGAAGTCGTGGGCGATCCCCCCGGCCAAGAGCCCCAGCGACTCCAGCCGCTCGCTGCGCTGCAGCTCCTCGGCGGCCTTGCGCCGTTCGGTCATGTCGCGGAAGACCACCACCGCGCCCTGGATCTGGCCCAGGGCGTTGCGGACCGGGGCGGCGCTGTCGGAGACCAGCACCCGGCGGCCATCCCGGGACTCCAGCAGCATGGTTTCCGGAATCTGGACCAGCTCCCCCGCTTGCAGCACCCGGCGGACCAGCCCCGTCACCGGCTCGCCGCTCTTCTCATCCCGCAGCCGCAAGACCTCCTCCAGCGGCTGTCCCAGGCACTCCTGCTCGCCCCAGCCGGTGAGTTCCCGGGCCACGCGGTTGATCAGCACGATCCGTCCCCCGGCATCGGTGGAGATCACCCCATCGCCGATGCTGGCCAGGGTCACCGCCAGCCGCTCTTTCTCCCGGGCCAGCTCCTCCTCCGCATGGAGGCCGGCGGTGATGTCGAGCATCACCCCCACCAGCCCGGCGACCCGGCCGGCATGATCGTGGAACAGCGCCTTGTTGTAGAGCACCATGTGCAGGGTGTTATCGGCGTGAAGCCCCTGGAAGATGTAAGTCTGGAGGCCGCCGCTGTCGAACAGCTCCCGGTCCTTGCGGACATAGAACTCGCCCAGCTCCGGTGGGAACACCTCCAGCGCGGTCTTTCCCACCAGGTCCTCCAGCGGACGGCCGGTGAACTCGGCGAAAGCCCGGTTGCCGCCGAGGTAGCGGCCCTGGCGGTCCTTGTAGAACACCGGGTTGGGGATGGTGTCCAGCAGGGTGCGCTGGAAAGCGAGCTGCTGCTGGAGCGCTTCCGCGGCCCGCTTGACCTCGGTGATGTTCTCGACCAGCTCCAGCACCCCGACCAGTTCCCCGCGCTCGTCCCGCACCGGGTAGCAGGTGGTCTTCCAGCAGCTGCCATCGGCATGGGTCAGCTCCCGCTGCTGTACCTGGCCGCTGGCAATGGCGGCCATTCCCGGGCAGCCCGGGCAGGGCTGATCCGAGCCGTGCCAGCACTCGTGGCAGCGCCGCCCGATCAGTTCCCCGGCCGCCCGTCCCGCGATCACGCCGGCCGCGCGGTTGGCCCAGAGGATCTCCAGGTCGCGGCTCATGAAGATCAGTGTCTCGGAGATGCTGTCCAGGATCAGTTGTTTCTCCCACTCGCTCAGGCGCAGGGATTCCTGGGCCAGGCGGTGCTGCTCGCGGGTGCGCAGCGAGGAGATGCCGAACGACAGGTCCCCGGCCAGCTCCAGCAGCAGGTCGACCTCCTCCTGATCGAACGCCCCGGCCTCTTTCGCATAGAGGCTCAACGTCCCCAGCACCTCGCCCTCCTCCAGCCGCAGCGGCAGGGAGACTCCGGCGGCGAATCCATACTGGTTGATCACGGCCCGCCAGGGCTCCATCGTGGGCGCCCGGAAAGTATCGTTGATCACCACCGGCTCGCCGGTGCGCATGGCGACTCCGGTCGGGCCCTGCCCCCAACGGTCCTCGCCCCAGCTGATCGGCGCCTGCTCGAGGTCGAGCGAGGTTTCCCCGGCCTTGGCCATCAGCCGCACGCTGCGGTGCTGGTCGTGAATCTTGAAGCCCACCCAGGCCAGCGGGTAGCCGCCGAAACGGACGATCGCCTCGCAGATCTTCTGGAGCAACTCCCGCTCCCCCGAGGTGCGGATCACGATCTGGTTGCACTCGCTGAGGGTGCGCAGGGCGCGGTTGGTGCGCTGTAGGCGGATGAAAGTGCGGTGCAGCGGGGTGATGTCCTCGAACATCAGGGTATAGCGGGAGTCCCGGACGTTCAGCTCCTCCAGCCCCAGGCGGAGCTTGAAGATCCGTCCGCGCAGGCTCTCGAGCGGGCATTCCAGCTCCAGGTCGAACGGAACCCAGAACTGGCTCGGCTCCAGCCGCGAGGGCCGAGTGCTGATCTCGAGCCCGTAGAACCAGGCCTCACCGGCGAAAGTGGTGAAGCCGACATGGTTCAGGCGGTCGTAGATCGCCTGCGGGTCGATCGCCGCCAGGGATGGGTGCTCGTACCCGGTGGAGAGGTTGCGCAGGCCGCGCTCGATCCTTCCCCCCACCCGCTCGACCGTCACCTCGTACTCGGCGCCGGGTTCGAGCGCCTCCCGCACCACGGTCAGCTCGCCCCCCTGGCGCTGGATCGAGCTCAGGGTGTTCTCGAACGAGCCGGTGCAGATGCAGTAGCCGACCGTGTCCGGGGAGGTTTGGCTGGTGGCGGGACCGCCGGAGATCACCAGCGACAGGTCGCGGATCAGCAGCGGATCATCGGCGGTGCGGAAGCGGTACACCACCCGCAGGTCCTCGGTCGCGCCGCCATACTGGGCGGTGCTCATCAGGTAGCAGTCCTGCTCGACTTCCGGGTGCGGCGGGTGATAAAAACCCCAGGGATCTCCCCGCCGCTCGATCCTCCAGCCGCAGGCAGCGGAGTTCTCCAGGCCCAGCCAGTCCGGGCCGATCCGATCGCCCGCTCCCGGCCCGCGGCAGACCAGCCGCCAGGGGTGGGGGTTGCCGGCGTAATCCAGCCGCTCCAGGGCCGCCACCCGTTCCAGGTACTCCAGCACCCGGGCGAACGCCTCCGGGCCGATCAGGGTTGCCAGCGGTTCCTGCCGCCCGGCCAGGTCGATGATCTCCTCGGTCAGCCGGACGAAATTGCCGGAATAGCCGCGGATCCGCCAGCGGTGGTCGAGGTAGAGCTCGGGCATGTCGATCCGGGCGCGCAGAGCGAGGTTGTTGCGGCTGAGCCGGTGGCGGGTGTCCATCAGGATGGCGTTGCGGCGGCGCAGGCGTTCGAGCTCCTGCTCCAGGGCGGTGATCCGGGCGGACTGGTTGCCGTGGTTCGCGGGGAGTTCCATCTTCTTCTTCCGCGTTTTCATGTAGTTGCGGCCGGCCGGGGAGGAAGAGGCAGGCCATGCTCTGTTATACCACAGAAGCGGAGAAAGATCAATGGGGAATGCGCCGGGCCGCGGGCCAAAAAAGGGGCCGCGCTCCCGGCTGGAGCGCGGCCCCTGACGATGACACTACCCGCGGGTGTTCCGGTCAATCGACCACCACCACCAGGTAGGGCACCTTCCAGAAATTCTCGCGGTCAACCACCTTGAGCAGGGTCCGCCCATCCTCGAGCGCCTCCAGCGAGTAGGTGGCCGCGCTGCGCGAGGGCAGCAGCTTCAGGTCCTTGACCCTGGCATTCAGGGTGAAATCCATGTTCTGGGTGATGTCGATCTTCTGAAAATCATCCAGGTTGAAGTTGCTCAGCAGCAGGTCCTTCTTCCAGAACCAGCCCTGGCGGTCGATGATGTTCTTCTGCTCCAGCTCACTGGGCGCGCCGACCACATAATAGGCGGTGTTCCGGGTGTCTTCCAGCGTGCGGGCGGTCTGGTCGAGCTGCCCCTCGGTCTGGATCAGGCTGGTGCGGGTCTCATCCAACGACTGGCGGGTCTCCTGCAGCGCCACTTCCTTTTCCTGCAAACTGTTGCGCAGCATGGTAATGGTCGATTGGTTCTGCTCGATTTCACCGCGCAGGTCGGCCACCAGCTTGTCCAGGGCCCGGATCTTGACCGCCGAGTTCTTCATCTTGGTTTCCAGCTCGCTGACCGCCTGGCGGTCGGCCACCAGTTGGCTCTCGATCGCTTCCAGGTCGCTCATGACCAGCTCGGACTGCTTCTTGTCACCCTCGGCGGCGGCGGCCAGCTGGCTGATCTTGACCTGGCGCTCGCGCAGCTCGTGAACCCGCGTGCCGATGGTGTTGACTGTCTCCGTCACCTCGCTGATGTACTCGTTCAGGTTTTCCTGCTCACCCAGCAGGCTGGCTTTCTCTTCCTGCAGGGCGGCGATCCGGGTGTCCCGCTGCGTGATCGCGCGGTACTGAAGCACGCCGAGCACCGCCAGCGCCAGGATCACCACCAGGGTGAGGGCCAGCCAGAGGCGGCGCCGCGAGCCGGTCTTGCCGGCAGCGGGGGTTGAGGGTTGAGGATGGATGGGCTTGTCGGCCATTGCAACTGCCTCCTGTGACAGTACCGTAACCACCAGGGATCAGTTCCCTGCAACTTGCCGCCGGGGGCGGCGGGGGGGAGGTTCGATGCACCGGGTTCCGGGTCGGGTCGGGGCTCCGCGCCAGGCGTCGTTCCTGATACCGGTAGTCTGATACCCCCATCGCTGCCCCAGGTTACGATCCCGCCCGAAAAATCATGCCCCGGCCGGGCGCTGGCCGGCCACAGAGCTTTCCGCCCGAAAATCGCTTTCCCGACTGGGCGGTTACACGCACGGCACTGAGCGCTTCTGTACAACCTTGTCGATCTTACCTCCGTAAGCATCACGCTATCTGTTGATTTCTTAACATGTTTCAGTTGTACGTATTTATGGCATGCCTTCTGCTCCCTCAGTTGCCGGACAGACAATCACTCTCACTGCCACTGTGGTCCGCAAAGACACGGCTCCTGATTCCGGAGGATTTGATGGAACTGCAACTGGGAAAAGCGGCTTTTACCGCCACTGCCGGAGAGAAAGCTGATGCCACCGCCCTGGCGGGCAAGTACCTGACCTTCAGGCTGGCCGGGGAGGATTACGGGCTGGAGATCCTCAAGGTCAAGGAGATCATCGGGTTGATGAACATCACCCGGGTGCCGCGACTGCCGGAGTGCATCCGCGGGGTAATCAACCTGCGCGGCAAGGTGATCCCGGTGATGGACCTGCGGGCCAAGTTCCGGATGCCCCAGGTCCCGGACACGGCCGAAACCTGCATTGTCGTGGTCGATGTGGCCCGGGAGGACTCGCCGGTGATGATGGGAGTGGTGGTGGACTCGGTCTCGGAGGTGCTGAACATCGCCGGGGCGGACATCGAGGATGCTCCCAGCTTCGGCGCCAGTGTCAACACCGATTTCCTGCTGGGGATCGCCAAGAGCCGCGAGCGGGTGATCCTGCTGCTGGACATCGAGCAGGTGGTGAGCACCGAGGAACTCCGGGCGATTCGGCAGGAAAGCTGACCCGAAAAACGTGCAACGTCCTTTTACCCTAACCAACCTATCCACAAGGACAGAATGCCATGAAGATGAATATCGGAACCAAGATCGGCGGCGGTTTTGCAGCGGTGATTCTGCTGATGCTGCTGCTGGGCGGGATGTCGATCTTCAACATGAAGGAAGCGCAGAGTGAGTCGAAGATGCTGGACGAAGAATACATGCCGGAAGTGGAGATCGCCAGCGCCATCGAGCGCAACGCGTTGCTGACCATGTTCGCGATGCGCGGTTTCGCGCTGAGCGAGCGGCAGCAGTACTACGCGGAGGGCAGCCAGAAACTGGCCGAGGTGGAAAAGGATCTCACGGGGGCGATGGATCTGGCCCAACGCTCCGAGCATCTGGTCGAGCTCAAGGCCAGTGTGGAAAGTCTGTCCGCCAAGGTCAAGGAGTATCGTTCCGTTTCCACCGAGCGAGCCGCGATCATCGAGCAGATGGGCCTCGCCCGTACTGCGCTGGATGCCGCGGCCAAGCAGTACATGGACAACTGCAACCAATACATTGCCGACCAGAACGAGAAGATGAAGGAAGATGCCCGCAGCGGGGCGGCCAAGGTGCTCGATCGCAACTGGAAGCTGGAGCTAGCCAACGACATCGTCGACCTGGGCAACGCCGTCCAGCTGGCGGTCTGGCGCGCCCAGGCCGAGCGCACGCCGGAGCAGATCGAGCAGGCCCTGCAGAGCTTCCCGCAGATCGAGCGGAAGCTCGACGAGATCGAGGCCAAAACCAGCCAGGAGGCCAACCTCCGCCAGCTCGAGATCACCCGCCAGGCGGCGCACGAGTACCAGGCCGCGATGGTCCAGCTCAGTGGCAACTACCAGAAGCTGACGGCACTGACCACCAAGGCCGAGGAAGTATCGGCCGGGGTGCTTGAAGGCTCGCAGGCAGTGGCGCTGGCCGGGATCGGTGAGGCCCGGACCATCGCCTCCGATACCGAAAATACCCTGTCCGCCTCCACGGTGGTAATGGTGATCGGCCTGCTGGTGGCCCTGGCGCTCGGGGCGGTGCTGGCGGTGACGATCACCCGGATGATCAGCCGGCCGGTGGTGGAGATCGCCGCCGTGGCCGAGGCGATCGCCCTGGGCGACCTGAATCGCCAGGTGACCATCGTCCAGGCCGACGAGGTCGGCCAGCTCGCCGAGAGCTTCCGCCGGATGGGCAAAATGCTCCAGGAAAAAGAGCAGGCGGCCGAGGAGATCGCCAAAGGCAACCTGCAGGTCAAGGTGGCGGTGGCCAGCGAGCAGGACTCGCTGGGCAAGGCGATGGTGCGGATGATCGAGAGCCTGACGCGGATGAACCAGGAAGTGCAGGGCCTGACCCGGGCGGCGCTGGCCGGGCAGCTCGACACCCGGGCCGAGGCCGGCAAGCACCAGGGCGATTACGGCAAGCTGATCGGCGGGATCAACGAGCTGCTCGAGGCGATTGTCGCGCCGATCCAGGAGGGGGCGCGGGTGCTGGAGACCGCCGCCGGCAAGGACCTGACCCGGCGGGTCGAGGGCAACTACCAGGGCCAGTTGGCCGACCTTAAAAATAACATCAACGCCACGATCGAGGCGCTGGATTCGGCGCTCTCGCAGGTGTCGGAGGCGGTCGAGCAGGTTTCGAGCGCCAGCAACCAGATCAGCAGCGGCAGCCAGAGCCTGGCGCAAGGGGCCAATGAGCAGGCCAGCAGCCTGGAGGAAGTCAGCTCCAGCCTGGAGGAGATGAGCTCGATGACCCGGCAGAACGCCGACAATGCCACTCAGGCCAAAACCCTGGCGCTGTCGGCGCGGGACTCGGCCAAGAAGGGCAACCAGGCGATGGGCCGGATGGCCGAGGCGATCGGCAAGATCAAGGCCTCCTCGCGACCAGACGGCGAAGATCGTCAAGACGATCGACGAGATCGCCTTCCAGACCAACCTGCTGGCGCTCAACGCCGCGGTCGAGGCGGCGCGGGCCGGCGAGGCCGGCAAGGGCTTCGCGGTGGTGGCCGAGGAGGTCCGCAACCTGGCCCAGCGCAGCGCCGAGGCGGCGCGCAACACCGCCGACATGATCGAGGCGAGCGTCAAGAACGCCGAGGGCGGGGTGCAGATCACCGAGGAAGTGGCCGGTTCCTTAGGCGAGATTGTCGAGGGGGCCAGCAAGGTCAGCGACCTGGTGGCGGAGATCGCCGCGGCGGTGCAGGAGCAGGCCCAGGGGATCGAGCAGGTCAACACGGCGGTCAGCCAGATGGACACGGTGACCCAGCAGAACGCCTCCAACAGCGAGGAATCGGCCAGCGCGGCCGAGGAGCTCAATAGCCAGGCCGTGGAGCTGCGGCGGATGATCGAGGAGTTCCGCCTGACTCGGCAGGAGAATGGCGGCGGACGGCGGCGCAGCCAGCCGGCGCATCGGCCCCAGCAGCCGCAGGCGGCGGTTCAGCCGCGCAACCGGCTGGCCTCGGCATTGAAGAAGAACGGCGGCGGCAACGGCCAGGCCAAGGTCGGCGGCCGGCTCAGCCCGGAGCAGGTGATCCCGCTGGAGGAGCACGACCTCGGCGACTTCTGAGCGGAAAGAAACCGCAGCAAACGGGCCGCAGGGAGGCGGCCCGTTTTTTTTGCCCCCAGGGATGGCAGAGAGCCGCCTTCCTGCGGGAAGCGCCGCCGGCGTGGGACACTGAGCAGTTCCGCGCCAGGATGAGAGACGGAATTCCGCCAGGTGGCGTCGAGTCGCCTCAACCGGAGCAACTGGTCGTGTTACAAGCTCTGATCCAGCGCCGCTCTGACTTTGGTGGCCAGTTCCTCCCTGGAGAAAGGTTTTTGCAGAAAATTCACCCCCTCGTCCAGGACGCCCCGGTGGGCGATCACGTTGGCCGTGTAACCGGACATGAACAGGATTCTGGTCTCCGGGTGGATGGCCAGCAACTGGTCGGCCAGCTCACGGCCGTTCATCGTGGGCATGACCACATCGGTGATCAGCAGGTCGATCCTGCCCTCGTGTTGACCGGCCAGGCGCATGGCCTCACCCGGCTCGCCTGCCGTCAGTACCAGATAACCGAGTTCCTCCAGGATCCTCTTGCCGATCTTCAGGATTGACGGTTCATCCTCCACCACCAGCACCACTTCGCCGCGGCTCAACGGAATTTCCACGAGGCCTCGCGTTGATGCTTGCTCGGCATTACGGTCACAGCGCGGCAGATAGATCCTGAAGGTCGTCCCTTTCTCCGGTTCGCTGTAGACGTTGATGAACCCATTGTTCTGTTTGACAATGCCATAAACCGTGGCCAACCCCAGACCGGTGCCCTCGTTCCTGTTCTTCGTGGTGAAAAACGGCTCGAAAATGCAGTCGAGGGTCGTTTCCTCCATTCCGCAACCGTCATCGCTCACGGCCAGCAGGACGAAATCCCCGGGGGTGAACCCCGCATGATCGGCGCAATAGGCCTGGTCGAGATTCTGGTTGTGGGTCTCGATCGTGACTTTGCCCACTCCGGCAATGGCATCCCGAGCATTGACACAGAGGTTGGCCAGGATCTGATCGAGCTGGGCCGGGTCCATCTTCACCGGCCACAGGCGGGCCTCGGGCCGCCAGGCCAGATCGATGTCCTCACCGATCAGCCGCCGGAGCATCTTGAGCATCCCCTCCAGGGTCACGTTCAAGTCCAGAACCTTGGGATCGATGGTCTGCTTGCGGGCGAAAGCCAGCAGTTGCCGGGTGATCTGCGCGGAGCGCTGGGCGGCGTTGAGGATTTCCTCCAGGTCGGCCCGCACCGGGCTGTCCGCGCCCACCTTGAACATGGACAATTCGGCGTTGCCGATGATCACGCTCAGCATGTTGTTGTAGTCATGGGCGACTCCTCCGGCCAGCCGGCCCACGGATTCCATCTTCTGCGCCTGGAGCAACTGTCTTTCCAGCGTTTCGCTCCTGCGCACGGATGCCTCGTGGGCTTGGTCGACCTGCAGCCCGCGCAGTGCGTAGGCCAAGTCCCCGGCCATTTCGGAAAAGAGTCCCAGCTCTTCGGGGTCCACGCCCAAGCCGTGTTCCACGGCTGCCATGAGATAGCCGAAGGTGGCGCCGCCATGGGCCAGGCGGACGCACAGCAGCTCGTTCCGGTCGAACACGCCGGCGATGGGGCACGGCGCGCACATCTCGCCGCGTTCTCCGATCAGGACGGCATTTTCGCTGGGTCGGGCGGGAGTGCAGCAGGATGGCAGCTGGCCCTGCTCGAGCATGGCGCTCAGCGGCTCGAAGTTTTTTTCCATGCCCGCTTCGGCCCAGGAGACCGGCCGCTCGTGCTCATCCGTCAGAATGATCAGGGCGAACGCATATCCACGGTTATCCACCAGCAGCCGGCAACCCTCGTGGATCAGTTTTTCGCGGCTGCGTTCGCGGACGATCAGTTGGTTGACATCGCGGATCGCCCGCAACACATTGTTCAGATGCGCGATGCGTTCCGTGGCGATCCTGAGCTCGGTGATGTCCTGCAGCGAGCCGTAGAGGACATTGACCGAACCCTCGCCCCCCTGCTGCGGGTAGCCGTGGACCAGGCAGTGGCGGGTCGCTCCATCCGCCCGCAGAAAGCGCAGTTCCAGCTCGAAGGGCGTCGCGCCGGCCACGGCCGAGTCCATCGCCTCGCGGATCCGCGGCGCATCCTCCGGGATGAAAAGCTCGGCGAGATGCGCCAGCGAGGGCGCGCCACGGGCGGGGTCGCGCTGGAAGATGCCGAACAGCTCATCCGACCAGATGACCGTGCCGGTGGCGATGTCCCATTCCCAGCTTCCGATATGGGCGATGTTTTCGGTCCGCGCCAGCATGGCCTGTTTCTGCTGCAGCTCCTGTTCGGCCTGCTTGCGCTCGGTGATGTCCTGCATCACGCTCACGACCGCGATCACGCGGCCCTGCCCATCCCGGAGCGGCACCGCGGAAAGGCTGCAATCTATCAACCGACCATCTTTTCGTCGCCGGAGCAGCTCGACCTCCGACAACGATTCTCCGGCGGCGACACGCCGGCGCAACCGGGCAAATTCCGCTTGCCGGTCTTCCGGCACGATCGGCAGGAGCTTGCCGATCGCTTCCTCGCCGCTCCAGCCGAAGATTTTTTCAGCCGAACTGTTCCAGAGCAGGATCCGTCCCGCGAGGTCGAGGCTGAAGATGGCCAGCGGCGAGCAGGCGATGATGCTCCGCTGGAACTCCTCGCTGGCCCGCTGCGCTTCCTCGGCCCGCTTGCGATCGGTAATGTCGTGGATGATCGAGTAGAGCAGGGACCGGCCCTGTACCAGGAGCGGCCCGCTGAACACTTCCACGTCCCGCACGCCGCCATCGGCCAGCCGATGTCTGAAGTGGAAGTGGTAGATCTCGCTGGTGCGCGCCCGGTGCATTTCGGCGGCGATCTCCGCCGCGGAAAGCGTGTTGATTTGAGTGATGCTCATGGAACGCAACTGCTCGCGTGACCACCCGTAGAACTGGCAGGCCGAGGGGTTGGCGTCCACGATCGCACCTTTGTCCGGATCGATCAGCAGCATCACGGCGTGGTTGTTCTCGAACAGGCTGCGATAGCGCGCTTCGCTCTCGCGCAGCGCCTTGACGGTTGCCCGCCGGCGCTCCCCCTCCAGGAAGAAGTGGGCGCAGAGCAGGAAGGCGAGGGGGAACAGGATCAGCACCCCCGGGCCGATCCGCAGCAGGAACTCGATGTTGTCGATGCCCGGGATCAGCAGTTGCAGCGCCAGCATGATGACATGAACCAGCAGGCCGAAAGCCAGCAGCCGCAGCGCGCCGATCCAGCGCTCATCGCGCCGGCGCAGGTAGTGCAGGGCCACTCCCAGCGCGGTGGCCTCGACCGCCACTGTCGCCCCGACCGGCGCGCCGGCTCCGCCCAGGTAAAGCCGGTAAGCTCCGCAGATCAACGCGGACAGAGCCGCCGCCGGACCACAGAACAGGCCGGCCAGGCTCAGCACGATCGACCGCCCATCGTAGATCACCCCCGGCGCAAAACGTACCGGGGTCATCATCCCCACGATTCCCACCAGGCCGAACAGCAACGCGGCCACCTGCCGATACAGGGCCGGGTTATCCTCCAACTTACGCCCCAGCAGCTGCAAGCCCGCCGCCAGCGCCACCAGCAAGCTCACGTTCTGAATCAGGTCGAGATAGAACATCTTCTGATCTCCACTGCTTGAACGGCAGCCCGGGGTGAGAGGTCGGATCGATGACGTAGCGTCCGGATGCCGGTTGGCGCGGCCGCGCGACTGTACATCAAAACCGGAGCAAATCGAACGATATCGTCATTAGTTTGCAGCGGTGGCTGGTTGACGTCAATAAAAAAATCCCCGCGATTCAAGCGTGGCGCGCGAACCCTCGGACAAACCATGAAGGGCCCGACCGGCGCCGGCGCGGCACGGGGAGCAGCCTCCCTTACCGGTCCAGGGACCGCCGGATCGCTTGCGCCAACTCTTTCCTGCCGAAAGGTTTCTGCAGATAATCCACCCCTTCTTCCAACACCCCGCGGTGCGCGATCACCTCCTGAGGATAGCCGGACATGTAGACCACCCGCAACTGCGGCAGCCACTGCCGCATCCGCTCGTAAAGCTCTTTGCCGTTCATCTCCGGCATCACCACGTCGGTCAGCAGCAGCGCGATCGCCCCCGGCAGCCGCGGGACTTTTTCCAGGCAGTCCGATGGCGATTCCGCGCTGATCACCCGGTAGCCCAGGGTTTCCAGCATGAAACCGGTGACCGCCCGCACCGCCGGATCGTCCTCGGTCAACAGGATGGTCTCCTTGCCGCCGACCACGGCTTTGACCTCGGTCAGGTTTTCCGCCGGCAATTCTTCCCGCGTCTCGGCCTTTCGTGCCGGAAGGTAGATCCGGAAGGTGGTGCCCCGCCCCGGCTTGCTCTCGACCATGATTTCCCCGCCGTGCTGGCGCACGATCCCGTAGACGGTCGAAAGGCCCAGTCCCGTGCCCTTGCTGAACTCCTTGGTGGTGAAGAACGGTTCGAACACCCGGTCCATGATCTGCGGTTCCATGCCGATCCCGTCATCGCTGAATGACAGCAGCACGTAGTGGCCGGGCTGCAGGCCGGTTACCGGGATCTGCCCGCTTTCGCCGGCATCCACCGCGGCAGTCAGCACGCTGAGCCCCCCACCTTCCGGCAGGGCATCCTGGGCGTTGACCGCCAGGTTCATCAGCACCTGTTCGAGCTGGGAACGATCGGCGGTGACCATCGGCAGCCCCGGGGCCAGTTCCAATCGGAGTTGGATGTCCTCGCGCAGGGTGCGCCGCAGCAGGGGGGTGAATTCCCTGAGGACCCGGTTGAGGTCCAGGGCTTTGAGTTTCAAGGCCTGCTTGCGGCCGAAAGCCATCAACTGGCGCACCAGGTCGCGGGCCCGCTGGCTGGCGTTGATGATCTCCTGAACCGAATCGAGGGAGGCTGCATCCAGCTTTTCCATGTATTTGAGCATCTCGGCATGCATCAGGATCGGGGTCAGCAGGTTGTTCAGGTCATGGGCCACCCCGCCGGCCAGCAGCCCGATCGATTCGATTTTCTGGGATTGCAGCAACTGGTGCTCCAGCTCGATCCGCTCCCGCTCGAGCTTTTTCTGCTCGGTGATATCATGGGCAATCCCGACGATGCGGCAGACTTGCCCCGTCTCATCGCTCAGGGGCAGCAGCGTGGTGAAGAAGTTTTTGGGCCCCAAGGAAAACTGCAATTCTTCTTCATAGCGAGCACCTCCCGGCGCTCGACACACTGCCGGTAATTGGCGGTCAGCTGCTCGGCGAGTTCCCGGTCGAACAGTTCCTCGACGGTCCGGCCGGCGACCTCCGCCGTGGTCAGCCCCACCAGCTTCTCTTCCGCCGGGTTGAACTCCCGAAACACGAAACGGGGTCCGGGCCGCACCTCGATCAGGAAGATGCCGTCACGGGTGGACTCGAAGATCTCCCGGTATCGCCGCTCACTCTCGCGCAGCGCCTCCTCGGCCCGTTTGCGCTCGGTGATGTCGATGGCAATGGTGAGGATCACCGGCCGGCCCTCCCAGCGTGCCAACCGGGCGCTGACCATCAGCGGGAAGACCGTGCCATCCTTGCGCAACCCGGTCAACTCCAGCGAAAGCTCTCCCTTTTCCGCCAGCAGCTTCAGCTTTTCCCGAACCAACAGCCGATGTTCCAATGGAAAGAACTCCTCCAGCTTGAACCGCTCGAGCTCTTCCCGGCTGTAGCCGCCGTAATCCAACGTGCGCTGGTTGGCATACAGGAAGTGCTCCTCGAAGTCGAAGACGAGCACCGAGACCGGAGAGAGATCCAGCAACCCGGCCATCAACTCCAGCCGCTCCTCGATTCGTTTGCGCTTGGTAATGTCCTGGATCGTACCGAACCCCCGGATCGGGAATCCGGCGGCATCGCGCTCGATTTCCGCCAGCCGCTCGACCAGCCAGCGCTCCGCTCCATCCGGCCGCACGATCCGGTACTCCAGCTCGAAGACTATTCCATGCTGCCAGGCCCGCCGCACCGCTTCCTGCCGCCGGTCGCGGTCCTCGGGGTGCACCAGCGAGTTGAACATTTTGCGTGAAGCCTCTTGGCCCTCGCAGCCGATGATCCGGAACAGCTCATCGGTCCAGTGCGACTCTTCTTTTTCGATATCGACCGTATAACTGCCGACATTGGCGATCGCCTGGGCCCGGGCCAGCTCATCCCGGTTGCGCCGCAACTGCTGCTCCGCCTGCTTGTGCCCGGTGATGTCGCGCTGCATCGAGATGCTGTGCATCAGCTTGCCGCTGTCATCGTAGACCGGCTGCACGCTGAGGAGCACCGTGCGTTCCTCCCCGCTCCTGGTCAGGACCGTCAGTTCCTCATCCAGCAGGAAGCCCTGCTGCCGCCAGCGCTCCAGCAGGACCCTGGCCCGCCCATGGCTCGAGGGAGCGCTGATCGTTTCGGTCAACAACTTGCCGACCAGTTCTCCCCGTTCGTAGCCGAGGACCTCGATGGCGCTCCGGTTGACATCCAGGATCATTCCCTCGGAGGAGACCATGTAGCAGTATTCCGGGGCCAGGTCGAAAAACGTGTGGAAGCGGTCCTCACTGGTCCGGAGCTTGCTCAGGGCCAGGCGCTGATCCAGGGCGATGGCGATCTGATCGCTGGTGCGCTCCAGGAAGTCGAGGATGCCGGGAGTGAAACGGCCCCGGGCATGGTCGTTCAACTGCAGCAGGCCGATGATCCGCCCCGCGCTGCGCAGCGGGACCAGGGCCACCGACTCGTAGCCCTCTCCGTTGCAGCGGTTGCGGGTGCGGCTCTGGCGCTCGCGTTCGGTGGTGGTGGCCAGCAGCTCGCTGGTGCTGTTGGTCCAGAAGCTGCCGTGGCTGGTGAAAAACGGCAGGCCGGGATCGATCCGGCCGCAGAGGATGTTGCCGCACATGCACTCCAGCAGCGGGTTGCCCTGGCTGTCGCGAAGCAGTTGGCCGTCCGGGTCGCGTTGACAGAGCCGGTTCTCGACCCGGACGAACTCCGGCGGGAAACCGCGGGTTTCGAAATAAGGGAAGTCCTCGCCCTCGCGCAGCCGGACCCCCACCGCTTCGCAGCCGGACCAGGATTGCAGGGAGCCGGTCAGCAGCCGGACCAGTTCATGAACGTCGCTGTCGGAGTTGAGCAGGCGCATCAGCTCGAGGGTCGACTCGCGCTCGCGCTGGCGGATCAACGCCTCCGTCACGTCCTGGAAAAAGGCCTGGACCACCCGCCGGCCATTCCAGTCGACCAGGCCGGCCTTGATCTCCACCTGGCGCCGTTCGCCGCTCTTGGTAACCAGGGAGGCTTCCAGGATCTGATTCTGCTCCCGGGCGCGATGCTGGTTGAAAGTGTGCGAGACGTTGGTGGTTACCTCTTCCGGGGGGTGCAGCATGGCCTGGGGATGGCCGATCAGTTCCTCGCGACAGTAGCCGGTCAACTGGCAGAAGGCCTGGTTGCAGTCCAGGATGATCCCGGTCTCGGCATCGGCCAGGCCGATTCCCTGGGTGGCCTGCTCGAAAAGCCGACGGTAAAGCTGTTCACCTTCACCCGGCTTGATGTTGTCTGATCGCCTGTGCCTGGGTGGCATCTGGACCTCGCGCGGGAAGACCGGCTGCTGTGAAAAGCCCTAAGCGGCGCTACCGTGAGTGCCGCCGGGCCATCGACAACGGATACGGCGAGAGGATGCGGTGGCGTGTTTGTCGCGCGTCCAATCCGATAGTTTTATCGACATTATACCAGAGACCAGGCAGGCGGGCAAGCCGATTGTACGGCTGAAAGAGCCAACCAGCTTAATGATTTCAATTATGGCAGCGTACACGGTTTTGCCGCCGGCGGCAGGCGGCTCAGGCGGTTGGGGACTTTTTCGGGATCAGCGCCGTAATCCCCTGCCCTCGCAGCCGGCGGTTTCGCTAAAGCGGTTCGGCCGGATGGTCCGTTGCGGCTGCGCCTGCGAGCGCAAGGGGCGGCTGATCGCGGACAGCATCTTCTGCGTGGCGATCATCGGCTGAGCTTTCGCCCGCCGCTGATGCAACGAGGCCCCGCCTCCCTGATGCTCCGGGGGGGCGGGGCCTTGATTTTCGGTGCTGGTTGGCTCGCGCCGGCGGCTCATTCCGGCTGGCGGCCCGACCTCCAGCAGCAAACCGGCGAAAAAGTTTGGGAAGGTGGGAGGGGGGCCGGGGGGAGGGAGGAAAACCTTTTTCAAAAGGTTTCCTCCCTCCCCCCGGAACAGCCGGCCTTTATCGTTTAATGGTTATCAGGCCGCCGGGGAGCGGTCCGCCCGCTCCGCCGCGAAGTACCGCCGCAGGTAGAGCAGGAACGCCAGGAACCCGGCGAACCACACCAGCCCGTTGAGGGTCATCAGCCATTCGTGACTGCCCCAGGTCTGCCGCATCAGCTCGAGCTGCTGCTCCGGGAACCGCATCCGCTCGATGATGCCCAGCAGCCCGACCCGCGCCATGGTCAGCCCGGTCGACAGCCCGAAAGCGACAGTCAGCAGCAGCGCCGCCCACCAGGCCCGCGGCCGCTGCCGGAACAGGCCCCAGGCCACGTAGAGCGCCGCCGCCGCGGCCGCCAGCACGATCACCGCGCCGGGCCCTCCGCTCAGGACAATCCCGAAAAACGGGACCACCCAGCCGAAAAAGCCGGTCGACAGGGCGGAGACCGCCCCGAGGGCGATCATGAGGCAGGCGGCCAGCACCGGCAAGGGGCGCTGGTCGGTCCAGCGCGGCCGGGGATCGAACGCCTCGACCGCCGCCTTGACTTTCCCGCGCCTGTAGAACAGCACCAGCGCCCCCGGGATCACCACTCCCACCACCGCCATCAAGCCGATCATCGCCACCTGCATCGTGGTCGCCATCGCCGGGGTGATCTCCTGGCCGGCGGGCATCTGGGTAGCCATCTCCGGCATCAGCACCAGCATGACCACCAGCCCGCCGACACCATAAATCAGCCCGATCCAGGCCGCGACCAGGGTCAGCGCCCGGGCCCAGCGGCGGGCCTTGATCGAGCCGACCCCCATCCAGCCCAGCCAGAGCGCGGCCAGCAGGTAGATGATTATCCCCGGGAGCATCGTGGTGAGGCTGATCTCCATCGCCGCGGCGCTCTGCTGCTGCGAAACAATCGAGGCGGCAAGCATCCCGGCGACAATTAGCAGGCAGAGCAGGGCCAGCAGCAGTTGCAGAATGCCGAAAATGACCAGCCCGGTGCGGCTGGGCGGCGGGAGCGTTCCGGTTTCTTTTAGGTCAGCCATGCGATTTACCTCCAGGCAGGGAGTGGACTGCGGGCAGCAGCGGGGCGACAGGCTGAAGCCGGGTGGCCGGCACGCGGTGGGATCGGAGGGCGGCCGGCCATCCGGTGAAATGATATGATTGGCTGACAAAACAGTCAAGATAATTAACCGCCGGAAATGGGAGCCGGCGGCGCGCCGGGGTCGAAACACCGGGAGGGCGGCGCCAAGCTTATCTGTCATCCGGGCTTCCCGCCCCGCCCGAAAGGGGGACCGCCAGGCCCCGCCCGCTCCCGCTGAAGATCGCCGCCGGCTGCGCTCTGGGCCCGCCGGCCGAGGCTACCGCGGCGGCGCCAGCAGGGCCGAGATCGCCGGGCGCATTTCCTCGGCCATTCGCACGAACCCCAGATCGGTCGGGTGGACCCCATCCACTGTCGCCTCGCCATCATCCAGCAGCAGCCGTTGGCCGCGCAGCAGGTAGACCGCCCGGTCGCCGCCCGCCACCAGCTCGCGCCAGGCCTCCCGCAACGCGACATTGTCCGGGTGATCGGCGGGACGGGCATCCTCCACCAGCAGGATCGGGGTCTGCGGGCGCTTCTCGCGCAGAATCCGCACGAATGGCCCGGTCAGCTCGCCGATCTTCGCCCCGACATTCGGAATGCAGTCGAGCACATACAGCGCCGGGTCCAGCTCGGCCAGCAGCCGGGCCATCTCCGGCTCCATCCGGCCATTGCCGGAAAAGCCGAGGTTGATGGTCCCGCGCTCCAGCCAGCGCCCCAGCAGATTGGTATAGGCCATTCCCGGGCGTGAGGCGCAGCCGCCCTGGGTGATCGAGGTGCCGTAGAACACGATCGGCTTGCCGGGCGGCGGCGGCAGCAGATAGCACTGGTCCCCGGCCGGGATGCCGATTTCCAGTTTCGTGACCTGGTGGTAGAGCGGCAGGTGCAGCAGGTAGTCCCGGGACTCGCCGGAGCGGTTGCGGGTCAGCATGCGCACCGTGCGGCCCTCCTCCGGCCGGCCGACCGCGATGAACCGCCAGGAGCCATCCTCCATCCGCCGGTAGAGGTCCAGCCCGCTCACCCCGCTGGCGGCGAAATGGTTCATCCCCTCGCCGCCATCCCAGGCGACCAGGATGCTGTCGGCGGCGGTCCGGAAGCGCAGCAGCATCCCGGCCGAGTGGCGGCTCAAGCCCCAGACCTCATCGCGCACCAGCCCCCGGGCCCGGGACGGCAGGCGGTCGTAATAGCTTTCGGTGTCGTCCCAGCCGCGGCCCTCCACCCCCAGGACGGCGGCATCGTACCAGAGGTTGCCGGCCGAGTCCGCCCGGGCCAGGGAGGGATCGGCCGGGACCGCGTTCCCCTCGGCCCCGGCCGCACCCCCGGCCAGGACCAGCAGCAGCAATGCGCACGAGATGACCAGCCTGGCGTTGTTCGCCTGCATCGGACTCCCTCCGGCGAGGCCGCCGGCGGCCCTCGCCCACTGAAAGATTGATCGCCCGGGCTGTTTCCGGACCGCGTTCGGGCGGCGGCTGCCGCCTCGGCAGGATAATACTTTCACCGCGATCCCCGGACAAGTTTTTCCTTTCCATTATCCGCAGATAGGTGATAAAGTTAACAGCGCACGGCCAACTTACCCGGGCTGGCGGCCGCACTCCCGGCCCCCCGGGAAGCTCACCCACCGCAAGGAGTGATCCATGGTCAAAACCATCGCATTCCGGCTCAATGGCGCGCCGATGCGCCTGGAGGTCGACCCGGATCGCAGCCTGCTCCGGGTGCTGCGCGCCGAGCTGGGGCTGACCGGGGCCAAGTATGGCTGCGGGGAGGGCCGATGCGGCGCCTGCACGGTCGTGCTGGATGGCGAGGCGGTCCGCTCCTGCCAGTTGGCGATCGGCGATGTGGAGGGACGGGAGCTGCTGACAATCGAGGGCCTGGAACAGGATGGGAAGCTTCACCCCCTGCAGCAGGCGTTCATCGATCACGGCGCCCTGCAGTGCGGCTACTGCACCCCGGGGATGCTGATGAGCGCCTACGCCCTGCTGCGGCGGAATCCCGATCCCTCCCCGCGGGAGATCAGCGCCGGGCTGGAGGACAATCTCTGCCGCTGCGGGGCCCACACCCGGATCATCGCGGCGGTCCGGCAGGCGGCCGGAAAGGGGGCGGGACGATGAACGAGGACCGTTACACCGAGCAGCCGGAGCGGGAGCCGGAATGTTTCCCGAAGCTCGACCGCCGTGATTTCCTCAAGCTCACCGGCGGCGGGATCGCGCTGCTGTTCACCCTGGGCGAACCGCCCCGGCTCCAGGCCCAGCGCGGCGAGTTGCCGAGTGACTTCAACGCCTTCTTCCTGTTCCGCGAGGATGGCCGGATCGAGTGCTTCACCGGCAAGGTCGAGCTGGGCCAGGGGGTGATCACCTCGCTGGCCCAGACCGCGGCCGAGGAGCTGGAGGTGCCGCTCTCCGCGATCGAGATGGTGCTGGGCGACACCGCGCGCTGTCCCTGGGATGCCGGCACTTTCGGCTCCCGCACCACCCGGTTCTTCGGGCCGCCGTTCAAGGCCGCGGCCGCCCGGGCCCGCGAGGTGCTGCTGGAGCTGGCGGCCGAGGAGCTGAAAGTCCCCCGCGACCGGCTGGCGGTCAAAGCGGGGGTGATCGCCGAGCGCGATGGGCGCGGGCGCTCGACCAGCTATGGCGAGCTGGCCCGGGGCCGGAAAATTGTCCGGGAGCTCGAAATCACCGCCGCCGAGCAGCCGGTGGAATCTTTCACGGTGATCGGGCGCGCCCACCCTGCGTCTCGATGCCCGCGACAAGGTCACCGGCCGGGCGAAATACGCCGGGGACATCCGCTATCCCGACATGCTCTACGCGAGGATCCTGCGGCCCCCGGCCCACCGCGCCCGGCTCGCCCGGCTGGACACTTCCGCCGCGGAAAAGCTGGCGGGGGTGATCGTGGTGCGCGAGGAGGAGCTGGTCGCCGTGCTCCATCCCGACCCGGAGACCGCGGAGAAGGCCCTGGCCCTGGTCCGGGCCGAGTTCGAGGCGCCGCCGGAGGCCACCGATGACCGCAACATCTTCGACCACCTGTTGAGCGTGGCCGGCCCGGGCGAGTCCTCCGGAGCGGCCGGCAGCCTGGAGCAGGGCGCCGGGCGCTGCCGGGAAGTGATCGAGCACACCTACCTCAACAGCTATGTGGCCCACGCGCCGATCGAGCCGCACACCGCGGTGGCCAGTTTCGCGGGCGACCGGGTCGAGCTGTGGGTCTCCAGCCAGTCGCCGTTCGGCGACCAGGAGCGGGTGGCCCAGGCGCTGGGGCTCCCGAAAGAGCAGGTCCGGGTGCGGGCGCCGTTTGTCGGCGGGGGTTTCGGCGGCAAGACCCGCAACCTTCAGGCCGTGGAGGCGGCCCGGCTCTCGAAGCTGGCGGGCCGCCCGGTGCAGGTGGCCTGGACCCGCGCCGAGGAGTTTTTTCTCGACAGCTTCCGTCCCGCGGCGGTGGTCAAGATCCGCTCCGGGATCGACAGCCGGGGCCTGATCCAGCTCTGGGACTACCACGTCTACTATGCCGGCTCCCGGGGCTCGGACCACCAGTACGACATCCCCCACAACCTGATCACGGTCTACGGCGGCGGGGGCTCGGGCGGCGCCGCCGGCCATCCGTTCGCCACCGGGGCCTGGCGCGCCCCCGGGGCCAACACCAATGTTTTCGCCCGCGAGTCCCAGATCGACCTGATGGCCGCCCGGGCCGGGCTCGACCCGCTGGAGTTCCGCCTGCGCAACACCAAGGACCCGCGGATGCTCGGAGTGCTGCGGGCGGTCGCGGCCAAGTTCGACTGGAAGCCGGCCCCCGCGCCCAGTGGCCGGGGGCTGGGGATCGCCTGCGGGGTCGATTCCGGGACCTATGTCGCCACCATCGCCGAGCTGGAGGTGGACCGCGACAGCGGCCGGGTCCAGGTCAAGCGGATCGCCTGCGCCCAGGAGATGGGACTGGTGATCAACCCGGAAGGGGCGAAGATGCAGATGGAGGGCTGCCTCACGATGGGGCTGGGCTATGCTCTGACCGAGGAGATCCACTTCAACGGCGGGGCGATCCACGACCGCAATTTCGACAGCTACCAGCTCCCGCGCTTCTCCTGGCTGCCGCGGATCGAGACCGTAATCCTGGAGGCCCGCCAGGCTCCGCCCCAGGGCGGCGGCGAGCCGGCGATCATCACCATGGGCGCGGTGCTGGCCAATGCCGTGTTCGATGCCACCGGCAAGCGGCTCTACCAGTTGCCGATGACCCCGGAGCGGGTGCGGGCCGCCCTCGCGCAGGGGTAGCACCCATCGCCCTTTTTCCTTCCCCAATGCTGCGGGGGGAGGGAGAAAACCTTTTCGAAAAGGTTTTCTCCCTCCCCCCGGGCCCCCTACCCACTTTCCCAAACTTTTTCGCAAGTTTCACGCGGGATCATCGGCAGCTTGCCGGAAGTGGATTGAGTGATGGCGCCATCAGGCCCGGAGCGAAGCGATAAGAGCTGTTGCCACCCTCAACTGCCTGTTAGTAGCGGCTTTAAAGTCCCCCCTGGAGGGGGGTGGTCCCGGTGTTACCGGGACCGGGGGGTGTGAGGGCGGCCACCACCCCACGGCTGGAGCATCACTCTGGCCTCACACCCCCCGGCCCCGCCGGAGGCGGGGCCACCCCCCTCCAGGGGGGACTGTTCCCGTTTCGGCCCGAGCGCTGCCGCAACCGGTTGGGCGGCTGTGCTTTCAGTCCCCCTTAGCAAAGGGGGAAACCGGGGGTTGTGTTTTTCCGGGCCGGCCCGGGGGCCGGCCCCTACAGGAGTTGCTGACCCAACCCCCCCTGTCGAGCCAATCCCACTTAGCGCCGATTTTGTTGGAACAGATGCCCCCTGTCGCCCCCGCTGCGCCTTCCCGAAATGTGCGGATGAACCAAAAAACGGCCGGCGCCCCGCAGCACGGGACGCCGGCCCGGACCATCGTACCAGCATCGATGCCTGCTCAGAAGCTGGCGGCGAAAGGCACCAGCAGCAAGCCCAGCAACAGGAAGTAAAGCAGCACTCCTCCCAGCGATGACGCATAGTGGCGGAAATCCTCGAACCCGTTAGTCATATGTCCTCCCTGCATTCGTTCATGTAAGGCTGCAGCGGTTCCGATCCTGCCCGACCGCCTGTTTCACCACGTTTTCCTGACGGAGCCCCCGGGTCCCGGGACACCAGCGGCTCCGGCTGGAAAAAAATCCTCAACTGGAAACTTTTGTCTTATATTAATGCGCCAAGAGGGATTTGTCAAGAGATAAAGTCAAATAACTCGGGAAAGGGATGACTCAGATGGTTTGATGGGATGGGTTGAACGAGTTATTGCAAATGCTTGTCAATGTCAGTTAGCCCTCGGTCGAACCGGCCGTGCGCCAGGAAATGCGCCGCCTGGCGGCCGACCTCCCCGCTCAGCAGCAGGCCATCGTGGCTCAAGGGCAGCACCAGGAAATCCCGCATGCCGGGCATTTTCGTATCCTCCACCCGGACCAACCCATCGCTGTCCGGCGGGGCCAGCCACCACCATAGCGGGTGGCGCGGGCGGCTGCCGGCGATCACCCCCAGCTCGAACTTCACCGGCCGGTCGCCGAAACGGCGGGCCACCCCGGCCCGCGACAGTTCCCGCAACGGGTGGCGGAGGATCCAGCGCAGCGGCCGGAAGCGCGCCAGCCAGTCGGCCACGAACGAGCCCCGGCTCGGCGGGGCGAGCATCACCACCCGGCCCAGCCGCTCCGGCGGGACCGGCCCCTCCAGCAGCAGGCGCAGCACCAGCGCGCCCATCGAGTGGGTGACAAAGTGCACCCGGTCGCAGTCCGGCCCCCGGTGGCGATGCAGCTCGCGGTCCACCCGCTCGGCCAGGCGGTCCAGCGAGTGGCGCCAGGAGGGGTAGCCCAGGCCGAGCGTGCGATAGCCGCTCCGCCGGAGCAGTCGGCCGATCAGCCACAGCGACAGGCAGGGCATGAACAATCCGTGGAGCAGGACCACCAGCTCGCGCTGCCGCTCCGGCATCCCATCCTCCCTCACTGCGCGGTCGCGCCCGGGGTGAAGCCCCGGCGGGAGTATTCGAGCCAGCGCTCGACACCCGGCGAGCCGAACCCGCCATCGCGGCTAAAAGCCTCCAGCCGGGTAACTCCCGCGCTGTCCAGCGCCATCTGGCCGGAAAAGGCCGCCGGATCGGCGATCAGATAATTCTGGTCGCCGGCATCGCGGCGGAAGGACAGGGCGGGGGCGAAGCCCGGGTAGCTGAACAGCCGGGCATCGATCGCCTGGGGCGAAACGGAGGACATCAGGTACCGGCGGATGCCGCCCAGCTCATACCAGAGGGTGTCGCCGGCGAAGACCAGGCTGTGATAAGTGGGCCGCCCATGATGCCAGAGCAGGGTATCCAGGCCGGTGGTCAGGAGACAGGTCGTGTCCTGGGCCGGCAGGGTGTCGAGCCCCTCCCGGTAGCGGCTCACCATTAGGCTGTCGATCCGGAAGACTGTCTCCAGCGAGAAGCGCCGGGCCGCATCGGACAGGACCGCCTCGTCCGCCACCCGCAGGGTGAACGAGCCGGCATGGCGGATGCGGTCGATCGTGGCCAGCCCCTGGCTGTCCAGCCGGTCGGTCCGCTCCTCGAAGCGCACCCGGTAGCTCCACTGCGCCCCCCGGGCCAGGGGAAACTGACGGGGATGGGTCGCGGCCGGGGTCTCATCCAGCGGACTGGTGGGGCCGCGGCTGTCGCCGCAGCCGGCCAGGGTCAGGACCGCGGCCAGGAGCGCCGCGAGTGGGATCGACAGGGGCCTCGCCTCGCATCGGGTCATGGGACGCTCGCGCTTGGGGTTCGGGTTGTGTTCCGGAGATCCCTATCAAGATACAGCATCCGGGACAGATGGCAAGTGGCCGGAGCCGCCGCGCCGGTTCCCGGAAACGCGAGAGCCGGCGGCTGTCAGGCCCCCGGCTCTCAGCGGAACGGCGTGGATGCTTTTTCCATTCTCAGGCCATCCCCCCCAGGCCGAAGGAGAAGGCGATCACGCCGAAGTAGACGGCGATGGCCAGCGCCACTTCGCCCCAGGGATGGATGTCGAGTTCGATTGCTTTGATGAACCGTTTCATGGCTGCCTCCAGTCAGGGTGTTGGTTTTCGGGGGGTGTTGTTGCCTTGTTCCTGACTGATAAGACCGCACGGGATCGAAATAGGTTTCATAAACCTTATAAAAATCTGAGGTTTCCCCTCCCGGAGCGAACTTCCCGCCTTGGCCTTTCAGCTCCCGGCATCCTGACCGGATGCTCCGTGGCGGTCCGCCCCTGGAGGGTGTGATGAACTCCGGGTCGGGGATCCAGGCTGTGCGGCCGGCAAAGGCACACACCCCGGCCCGCCTGCGGCGGGCCACCCTCTGGTAGAGGGGATCGAAACCGCTATCGCTCCAGCGCTTAGCTCAAAGCTCCGGCCGAAGCCGGACCAATCCCAAAGGGGAAAACCAGCGGTCGTGTCTTTAAAGTCCCCCCTGAGGGGGGTGGTCCCGGTATACCGGGACCGGGGGGTGGGGGCGGCTGGAGCACCCCCTGGCCTCACACCCCCGGCCCGCCTGCGGCGGGCCACCCTCGGGCGCGGCCTGCCGCGTCCCAACGACCGATACATCCCAGACTGCTGTCCGGCCTGAAGCGTTCAACGATCGAAAAAGTTTGGGAAAGAGTGAGGGGGCTCCGGGGGAGAGGGAAAACCTTTTTCAAAAGGTTTTCCCTCTCCCCCGGAAAAGACGGCTTGAATAAAAAACGGGGCCGCCGACTCCCCCCGAACCGGCGACCCCAGATCGCGACAGGACAGGGATGGTTGCCCGACCCTGACGGCCTGTCCACTGGAGGAGACACCGGACCGCGCCCGCGGGTTACAGTTTTTCGCCGGGGCGGGATGGCGCGTGATCCAATGGGCCGTTCACTCCCGGAAGCCTAGGAAAGCCCACATCTGCTCCCGGGTGACGGGGCCCTCGGCGCGGTAGGAATGGAACAGGTGGTTGTGGCAGCGGGTGCAGAAGCTGCTGGCCATGATCGCCGCGGGCGGGACCCCGCGGGAGGCGGCCTCCCCGGCCAGCAGCCCTCGCAGGTCGATCCGCGCCCGGCTTTCGCCCGGCCCCGGCAGGCTGTTGCCGGAACTCAGGCCCGCCCGCAGGGCCGCCACCACCTCCGGCCCCACCTCGTAGCAGGAGCCGCAGATCGCCGGCCCCAGGTAAAGCTGCAGCTCTTCCGGCGCGGCTCCGAGCTGTTCCAGGGCGGCCAGGCCCGCCCCCAGGATCCCCGCGGCGATCCCCCGCCAGCCGGCATGCAGCAGCGCCCAGGCCCGTCGGCGCGGGGCCAGCAGGAACACCGGCACGCAGTCGGCGACAGTCACCGCGCCCAGCACCCCGGGGCTGGCGCAGGCCAGGCCATCGGCCAGGGGAAACCCTTCCGGCGAGCATTCCCCCAGCGGCCCGGGCACCCGCAGCACCCTGGCCCCGTGCACCTGCCGCAGCCGCACCACCCGCCCGAAGCCCTCGGGACGCAGCCCCTCGGCCAGGGCGGCCAGCACCGGCTCCTCCCGGTCCGGCCGCCGGAGGGTCACCCCCTGGCGAAAGGCCGGGCAGCCGCTCCAGGGGGCCAGCCTCAGGCAGACCCTTCCGCCGATCATCGCCAGGCTTTCCATCGTTTCCCCGGTTGGTCTCGTTTCAGGTCACTGCGGTCGGATGCGAAAAAGATAACGCCCGGCCGGCCGCGATCAAATTTTTTTGCGCATCCGGCCCGGGAGGTGCTACAATGGTAATGCCTACCCGGGCGCAGCGATCCACCGCGCCCGCTGCCTTCCACCTGACACCGGGGGTAACGATGCGCCGCCTGGTCCCAGTGCTTGCCGGATGGATGCTGCTGGCCTGTTTCAGCCTGTCGCCCGCCCAGGATGCCCCGCGGGGGGTGCGCCTGCTGCAGAACCGCAGTTTCGATGACAGCGAGGCGGCCCGCCGCGAGCTGCTCGAGCTGTACCGCGACCTGCGGGTGACCGATGTCTGCGATGGGATGGACCTGGTCGGGCTGCAGGATGTGGGCCTGATGGAAAACAGCATCCGCTCGCTCTGGCGCGATGCCGAGCGCTTCTCCCACCGCTTTGTCGGGTTCGCGGTCACCGTGCGGCACGTGCCCTCGGATGTGCGGGTGGGCCAGGGCTCTTTCCCGGCCCTGGAGGGTTTCCTGGCCTTCAAGGACGAGCAGTACGGCCGGGCGCCGGATGCCTGGCTGGAGACCGCCCGCCCCGGCGACTGCGCGGTGATCGATGCCCAGGGAGTGCGCGAGGTCGGCTTCATCGGCTCCAACAACAGCCTGGGCTACGCCGAGCGGGGAGTGGTCGGGGTGGTGACCAACGGCTGGGCGCGGGACACCGACGAGATCGTCAAGACCCGGGCGATCCCGGTCTACTGCCGGGATGGCAACAGCGGCCGGGGCGTGCGCCCGGGCAGGCTGCTGGCCGAGTCCTACAACTTCCCGGTGAGCTGCGGCGGGGTGCTGGTCTACCCCGGGGATGTGATTGTCGCGGACGGCGATGGGGTGATCGTGGTGCCGCGCCCGCTGGCCGCCCGGGTCGCCCGGCTGGCCCGCGGGATCATGGTCGAGGACGAGGAGAGCCGGGGCCAGCGCTACCAGCGGCTGGGCCTGCCTCCGGATCAGACTGTCCAGCCGGGGAAGTGACTGTCCCGGGCGCCGGTGTCGTGCTTGCCCTCCGCGATGGCAGACGGGGGGATGGTTCAGAACATGCGATTCGGCAGCTAAGATTGAACCAGCGAAAAGGTTTGGGAAGGTGAGAGGGGGTCCGGGGGAGGGAGGAAATCCACGATTGCATCGGGATTTTCTCCCTCCCCCGAAGCGGTCGAAAAAAAGGCCGCCTCCCGGGAGGCGGCCCCTGTCAGTCCAACAGCGCGCTGCGGCAGCTTGGCTTCGCGCGCCCTCAGGCGCCGGCGACCGAGAGCACCAGCGTGGCAGCCTCCTGGGGGATGCTCCGTTTCAGCTCGTAACGGCCCTCCGCCGCCCGCAGGATCGCCGCCAGCATTTCCGGGTAGGAGACATCGGCCAGCTTGGCCATTTTCGCCAGGTGGCCGTCCCAGCACCAGCCGGGGTTGGGATTGACCTCCAGCAGCTTGGGCCGGCCCTGGCTGTCCAGCCGCCAGTCCATCCGGCAGTAGTCGCGGCACTTCCAGGCGCTCGAACAGCCGCAGCGAGCAGTCGATGATCTGCTTTTCCGTGTCCTCGGGCAACTCGGCCGGGATCGAGCGCAGGTTGTTCCAGTAGGGCGAGTCCGGCAGCCACTTGGCCTCGTAGCCGCAGATCCGCGGCAGCTCGGGAGGCAGCTGCGAGTAGTCCTCCTCGATCATCGGCAGCACGGTGTAGGACTCCGGCGGGTTGCCGATGATCCCGATCGACAGGTCCTTGCCGGGGAGGAACTCCTCGACGAGGATCGGTTTCTCATAGCCGAACTTGTCCCGGATCTCGGAGATGGCGTTGAGCCAGCTCCTCCGGGTTCTTGGCGACGCTGCGCTGGGTGATCCCGAAGCTGGAGTCGCCGAAATTGGGTTTGACGATCACCGGGAAGCCGAACGGGATTTCGAAGGTCGTGTCCTCGGGCTTGACGAAGAAGGCATTCGGGAGCGGGGATGCCCATTTCCTTGGCGATCCCGCGCACCAGGGACTTGTCGTAGCAGATGCGCCAGGCACTGCGGTCCGGCCCCGGTGTAAGGGATCCCCAGCACCTCCAGCAGCGACGGGCACGTGCAGCTCCTTGCGCGGATCGTTGTAGATAGCCCTCATCGCAGAGGTTCAGCACCAGGTCGACCTTGCTGCGCAGCGCGGTCAGGTCGGCGATCAGGGTGTCATGGTTGTTGAGGTAGCGGAAGCTGTAGCCTTGAGCTCCCGCAGGGCGTCCTTCATCTGGTCGATGGTGTAGAAGTCGTCATCGTCGAACACGCAGAAGGGCTTGAGGTGGTCCGGCTTGCTCGGGTCGCCCATCAGCACCGCGACATTCTTCAGCGAGCCCTTGCGGCCTGCGTCGGACCGGGGTCCAGTCCTTCTTGATGCTGGCGGTGACGATGATCCGCCGCTCCATCATCCCCAGGTCCTGGTTCCGCTGGGAATCCGGGCAGAGCGAGCAGTGGACCGTGATGTTGCCGAAGCCGGCCCCGCGCAGCAGGTGCTCCAGGCTCTCGCGGTTGTAGAGCCGCTCGGCGTAGAACTGGTCGGCGATCACGCCCTTTTCGACGTGGGTGATCACCTCGCGGCGAGATCAGCCGGTCCCGGTCGTGCGGAGAGCGAGCGCTCGCGGCAGACGAACATCTTCTTGTCGATCCACTCCCAGGAGCGCGGCTGGAAGTTCTCCCGCAGGTAGTCGCCATCGGCGACATCGACCAGCAGCCGGCCCCAGGGCTTGAGCACTCGGCAGACTTCTTTCAGCACCCGCAGGTCATCCTGGACGGTCTCGAAGTAGCCGAAGCTGTTGCCGAGGATCATGACCACCTCGAAAGTGTCGGAGGGATAAGGCAGCTTGCGGGCATCGCCCTCGCGCAGGCGCAGGCCCAGGCTCTCCTTGCGGGCCTGGGTGCGGGCTTTCTGGATCAGGTAGTGGGAACGGTCGAGGCCCTCGACCGTCGTGAAGCCCCGTCGGGCGAGCTCCAGGCAGTGGCGGCCCTGGCCGCAGCACAGATCGAGAACATTTTCCTCCCGGGAGAGCTTGAGCAGGTCGACGAACAGGTCGATCTCGGAACGGGTGATCGCTGGCATCGTCCACCACGTCCGCATCGGTCTTGATGTAGACCGAGTTGAAGATCCGCCGCCACCAGTCGGAGGGCACGTACGATTCGAGGTCGCCCACCGAGCCAAGGGAGCGGGAGCCTTCACTGCCATTCTTCCCCTTTTTCGCAGGTTCCGGTCGGGGAGCGGGAGGCTGGCTATCTTTCATTCCTTTCGTACCTCTGTGCCAGATTGTGGCTGTTGAAAGGGAACGGAAAACAAAACGGCACAAATCTAACGGATTCCGGCCCTGGTGCAAGAGATTTCGATATTTCCCCTGCTCTGTCAAGTCCTTACTATACAAGGATTTGCCGGATTTGGCCGGCCGGGCGCGCCGGGCGCTTGCTGCTACCGGTCCTTTTACTGTCGCTTCAAGAGAAAGTTCGTTTTTATTATGGGGCTGCAGCAGTCAAAACACAAGCGAACGGGGCGAAAAAATGGTGTCCGGAAGGCATGAGGATCGCGGCGAGGAAGCGGGCCGGATCATGGTCCGGGTGGACCCGGAACTGCTCGAGCTGATCCCGGAGTTCCTGGCCAATCGCCGGGCGGACCTGGCGCGGGTGGCTCGCGCCCTGGAGGCGGGCGACTGGGAGGTGGTGGGCGATGCCGGCCACCGGCTGCTGGGGGTGGGAGGATTCTTCGGTTTCCAGGCGGTGAGCGCGCTGGGAGCGCGGCTGGAGCAGGCGGCCCAGCGGCGCGATCGGGCGGCGGTGGAAGCCGCCCGGCGCGAGCTGGAGGACTACCTGGCGCGGGTGGAGGTGGAAAGCTGAAAGCTCAAGGGCGCTCCGGACTCTCGGTCCCCAGCCCCCGCAGCTTCTTGATCAGGGTCGGGCGGCTGATCCCCAGCAGGCGCGCCGCCTGGACCCGGTTGCCGCCGGTGGCCTCCATCGCGGCCTCGATCGCCTGCTTCTCGGCCTGGAGGATGGTTCGGACTCCCGGGGCCAGGCCGGCCCCGGCCAGTTGCGGGAAATGCGCCGGGGCGAGGATCTGGCCGCGGGCGACAATCAGGGCGTAGCGCACCATCTGCTCCAGCTGGCGGATGTTGCCGCGCAGCGTGACCCGGGCCAGCCGCTCCAGCAGCCCCGGGGCCATCCGGGGCAACTGCCCGTGATTGTGCTTGCGGGCAAAATACGCGAACAGCTCCGCCAGGTCGGCCCCGCGCTCTTTCAGCGAGGGCAGCCGGATCGGGAAACCCGCCAGGCGGTAGTAGAGGTCCTCGCGGAATTCCTTGCGCCCGACCGCCTCCTCCAGGTTGCGGTTGGTGGCGGAGATCGCCCGGCAGTCCACCTCCACCGCCCGCGCGGCCCCGACCGGGGTGACCCGCTTCTCCTCCAGCACCCGCAACAGCTTGGCCTGCAGCGACAGCGGCATCTCGCCCACCTCGTCCAGGAAAATCGTCCCCCGATCGGCCAGCTCGAACTTGCCCTGGCGGTCGGCGATCGCCCCGGTAAACGCTCCCCGCACGTGGCCGAACAGCTCGCTCTCGGCCAGCGGCTCGGGGATCGCCGCGCAGTTGACCGGGACAAACGGCCCGGCGGCCCGTGGGCCGCCCAGGTGGATCGCCCGGGCCAGCACCTCTTTGCCGGTGCCGGTCGCGCCGGTCAGCAGCACCGGGATCTCCTCCGGGGCCACCAGCCGCGCCAGGCTGATCATCTCCCGGGTGGCCGGCGAACTGCCGACGATCTCCTCGAACCCCGGCCAGGGCTGCCGCGTGGCGCTTGGCTCCCTGCCGGCGGAGCGCTCTAGCTCCTCGAAAATCCGCTCCAGCAGGTGGCCGAAACGCCGCGGATCGCCCAGGTCCGGCTTGTGGAAATAGTCCACCGCCCCGCTGTGCAGCGCCTCGACCACGGTCTCCACCTCGCCGCGCGAGGAAAAGATCATCACCGGCAGCTCCGGGTGCAGCTCCCTGATCCGCCGCAGCAGCTCCAGGCCCTCGCGGTCCCGGGGCAGGCGGATGTCCAGCAGCGCCAGCCCGACCGGCGCTTCCAGCTGGCGCAGCGCGCTTTCGGGATCCAGCGCCCCGCGCAGCTCCAGCCCGGCCGCCCCGAGCTTCAGGCGCATCAGTTCCTGAATCTCGCGATCATCATCGATCAGCAGCACCAAAGAATGCCGGCTCATCTTTCGCCTCGCCCCCGGCTGCTCAGCGGTCACCGAACGAAACCTCGGATCGAGCCTAGTCATAGCAGAAAGTCCGTTCCATTTCAACCCGGTTCCGCTCCGGAGCAGGGCGGCCCGGGTCGCGCCCGGTGTTCATGTCGATTCATGGGCATCGGCTGTAAGGTTTCTTGACATTTTACAGCCGGATGATCGCCCCCGGCCGGCAAAAATCAGCCAACTCCTTGCGGGGCAGTGTCAACGGTTTATGGCACGAAGCTTGATTAATCATCAGGCGCGAACTGAAAGCACCGGCGGCAAACACGACAGAGAGGGTTGCGGACCACGAACGAGGCCGCCGGGAGATGCGAGGGGATGGCAGGGCGGGTCGGCAGGGAAAGCCGGCCCCCCTCTTCCCGCCAGCTAACGACAACAGGGAGCAGGCAGTTCGCCGGCACGTTCGGGTGTGACGATCCACTTAGCCCCGGCGTTCCCTGAGGCGACCGGCGAACTCCTCCCCCGCTTTGACGGGAGGAGGGCGGAACTCCGTTGACACGGGTGTTCATCCCTCCCCTGGATCCCCACCCATCTGCCGGAAGCAGTTTACCGGTTCAATCATCCCCAGCCAACAGCAGTCCAGGCTCACTCCCGGCCACCCACCAGCCGCCGCCAGTAGTTGTCGAACTCCCGGGCCTGGAGCAGCACCAGCTGGGCGCGGTTGATCTCCTCCAGGCTGTAGACAATCGCCTTGCCGCCGGCCAGCTCGCTCAGCTTGACCAGCCGGATCAGCCCCGCCCCGGAGAGCCGCTGCAGCTCCAGGATCGCCTCCTTGACCCCCAGCCCCAGCGCCTGCACGCTCTCCCGGACATAGCGGTCGAAATCGAAGTGGTGGCGGCCCTCGCGGTCACGAGGCAGCGAGCCGGAGCGGTTCTTGAGGAAGAAGAGCAACTCCTGGGCGCGGTCGCCCAGCACCAGGTATTTGCGGGTGGGCACCGGGAAGCCGGGCAGGTTGCCCAGCCGTTCGGCGAGGAAATCGAGGAAAGCGCGAAAAGCCGCCGGGTCCGGCAGGACCAGCCGCTCGCCATCCGGCCCGGGCTCCGGGCGGACCAGCCCGATCCCGGCCAGTTCGCGCAGCACCTCCTCGATCCGTTCCTGGGAGAAGGCCAGCACCCGGACCACCTCGGCCAGCAGCTCGCGGCGCGGGGCGCCCTCCGCGGCGGCGCCATCGCCGGCCAGCAGCAGCGACAGCAGGCTGCAGACACTGTAGACCAGGCGCTCCTTCTGGCTCAGCCCGCTGACCAGGGCGCTGGTGGTCCGCAGCCGGTCGCTCAGGGCGCTGAAGAGCGGCCGCACCTCGCGGGGGACCGCCGCCAGGATCGAGGCGAAACGCGAGCGGTCGATCACGCTGACCCGGGTCGGGCCCAGGGCGACCACGGTCGCCGAGCGCGGGCGGTCATCCAGCAGCGACATTTCCCCGAAGATGCTCCCCGGGCCCATCCGGCCCAACGCCACCCGCTGGCCCTCGATGTGCTTGCAGACCTCCACCTCGCCGGAAAGCACGATGAAGGCGCTGTCGCCCGGCTCGTGCTCGCGGATGATCACCATCCCGGCGGTGAACTCCCGAACTTCGCTCTTGGCAGCCATCTCCGGCCTCCGGTCAACGCTTGCGGCGGCACTGTCCCACCTCCGTCCCCGCGCCAAAGATAGGGCCGGCCGCGCCGGTCGGCAAGGGACTCGGCCGCCCTTGACTTCCCCCCGGCAAAGGCTGATCTTTGTCGAGGATCGACCCTGTCCGCCGGGACAGCCCCGCGGCAGAAAGGAACGCCGGACGATGAAAATTCTGGTCACCGGGGCCACCGGCTACATCGGCGGCAGGCTGGTCCCGCGCCTGCTCGAGGCCGGGCACCAGGTGCGGGTGCTGGTGCGCGACCCGCACCGGATCAGCGCCCGCCCCTGGCTGGGGTCGGTCGAGGTCCGCCGGGGCGACCTGCTCGAGCCTCAGTCGCTGGAACGGGCGCTGGAGGGGATCGAGGTCGCCTACTACCTGGTGCACTCGATGTACTCCGGGCCGGATTTCCCGGAGCGCGACCGCCGGGCGGCGCAAGGTTTCGTGCAAACCGGGGGAGCCTTGCGGCTGGTGATCTACCTGGGAGGGTTGCTGCCCTCCGAGGGCGAGCCGAGCGTGCACCTGGCCTCGCGGGCGGAGGTCGGCTCGATCCTGGCCGCGGGGCTGCCGGTGACCGAGTTCCGCGCCGGGCCGATCATCGGCTCGGGCTCGGCCTCGTTCGAGCTGGTGCGCTACCTGACCGAGCGCCTGCCGGTGGTCCCGGCCCCGGGCTGGATGCGCAACCGGGTCCAGCCGATCGCCGTGCGGGACATCCTGGCCTACCTGCTGGCGGCCCTGGACCACGGGCCGCTGGGGGTGGTGGAGGTGGGGACCGAGCCCCTGAGTTTCGGCCGGATGATGCGGGAATACGCTCGGGTGCGGGGCCTGAAACGGCTGTTCCTCCCCCTGCCCTGCCTTTCTCCGCGGCTCTGCGCCCACTGGGCGGGGCTGATCACCCCGGTGCCGGCCAGCCTGGCGGTGCCGCTGTTCCAGGGAATCATCCGCAACATCCTGGCCGACACCCGCCGGGCGCGGGAGCTGTTCCCGGAGATCGCGCCCTCCCCATACTCCCTGGCGCTGGCCCGGGCCCTGCAACGGATCAGCCAGGAGGCGGTGGAAACCCGCTGGAGCGGGGCGCTGGGCGGGCGCGACACCTACGAGCGCTCGGACTACCGCGGCCTGGTGCGCGAGATCCGCACCATGTACAGCGCCCAGCCGCCGGAAGTGGTGTTCGACAGCCTGTGCGGGATCGGCGGCGAGCGGGGCTGGCTGGCCTGGGGCTGGGCCTGGGCGCTGCGTGGCTTCCTGGATCGGGTGCTGGGGGGGCCGGGCCTGCGCCGCGGAAGGCGCCATCCGCGGGAGCTGCTGCCCGGCGAGGCGCTGGATTTCTGGCGGGTCGAGGCGGTGGAGCGCCCGCGCCTGCTGCTGCTGCGGGCCGAGATGAAAGTGCCGGGACAGGCCTGGCTGCAGTGGGAGACGATTCCCGAGGAACCGGGCACCCGGCTGGTCCAGACCGCGATGTTCGCCCCGACCGGGTTCTGGGGGGCGGTTTACTGGTACTCGCTCTTTGCGGTCCATGCCCTGATTTTCTCCGGGCTGATCCGGGCGGTGGGGCGCGAGGCGGAAGCGGTCGCGGCCGAGCAGGGAGCCGCCGCGCCGGCCACCGGGGCCAGTTCGGGAAAACCGGGCCGGGGCTGATGCCGATGGCGGCAAAGGTCCGGATGTTCCGGGGGCGGGAGGGAACTCCGGAAGATGCCCTCGCAGCACCCTCGGGACAAGCGGACACGCCGGGAACAACTTTCGTGGACCTTCGTGCGCTTGACGGATGTATGCCTTGACGGCCACCGGAAAGAAATCCGAACGAGTTGCGGGACAAGCGGACCTGCGCAAGGGGGGGCTGATGGACGCAGGCTGGAGCTGGCTGCTGGACATCCTGGTGCTGCTGGCGGCGGCGATGGTGCTGGGGGCGCTGGCCGAGCGTTTCCGCCAGAGCGCGATCCTGGGTTACCTGGCGGCCGGGCTGCTGGTGGGGCCGAACCTGCTGGGGCTGGTCGGGGTGGGCCGGGATGTGGACCTGATCATCGAGCTGGGCGTGACCCTGCTGCTGTTCTCGATCGGGCTGGAGTTCTCGCTGCGGCGGCTGATCCGGCTGGGCCCGGTCACCTACCTGGGCGGCACGCTGCAGGTGGCGCTCACCGCGCTGGCGGCGTTCGCCGCGGCCTGGGGGCTGGGGCTGTCCTGGCAGCCGGCGGCGGCGCTGGGGATGATCGCCGCGCTCTCCAGCACCGCCAGTGTCGTGCGGGTCCTGACCGACAGCGCCAAGCTGGACTGCATCTATGGTCGCAACGCGCTGGGGATCCTGCTGTTGCAGGACATCGCCCTGGTCCCGCTGGTGCTGCTGATGGTGACCCTCAGCGGCCAGGCGGGGATGCTGGACAGCCTGGCGCGGCTGGGGCGCTCGCTGGCCCTGGCGCTCGGGCTGGCGGCCAGCTTTTACCTGGTGTTCAACCGGCTGATCCCCTGGGCGCTCAACCTCAAGGCGCTCACCCGCAACCGCGAGCTGCCGATCCTGCTGGCGGTGGTGATGTCGCTGGGCTCGGCGCTGGTGGCGCACCAGGCGGGGCTGTCCCCCTCGCTGGGGGCGTTCCTGGCCGGGATGCTGCTGGCCGAGTCGCCATTCTCGGCCCAGATCCGCTCCGACATCGCTTCCTTGCGCACCCTGCTGGTCACCCTGTTCTTCGCCGCCGTGGGGATGCTGGTCGAGCCGAGCTGGGTGCTGGAGCACTGGCTGAAAGTGACCCTGGTGCTGGCCGCGGTGGCGGCGATCAAGCCGCTGATCATCTGGCCGATCGTCCGGCTGTTCCGCACCTCCCACGGGATGGCCCTGGCCACCGGGCTCTGCCTGGGCCAGGTCGGGGAATTCTCGTTCGTGCTGGCGCGGATGGGGCTGGAGGGTCACATCATCGACTCCGAGCTGTTCCGGCTGGTGGTCTCGGTGACCGTGCTCAGCCTGTTCCTCACCCCTTTCCTGGTGCGGCTGGCCCCGCACCTGGCCGGCTGGGTGGAGGGCCTCGCCGCGGGCCGGACCCGATCGGCCGCGCGGCCCGCGGGAGCGGGCGATGCCGGCGGGGAGGGTGAGCGCGCCGCGGCCCATGAGGACCACATCGTGATTGTCGGGCTGGGCCCGGCCGGCCGCCAGGTGGCCGAGTACCTGCTGCCATCGTTCGGCGAGCGGCTGGTGGTGCTGGAAAACAACCCCGGCCACAGCGACCTGGCCGAGGGCTACGGGATCGAGTTCCAGATCGGGGATGCCCGCCAACGGGAGGTGCTCGAGCACCTGGGGATCGAACGGGCGGCGGCGCTGGTGATCACGATCCCGGATCCGGACAGCTGCCGCCAGATCATCCACCTGGCCCGGACCCTGGCCCCGGAGCTGGCGATCATCTGCCGCTCGCGCTACCACATCCACCACTGGAACCTGCTGCTGGCCGGGGCCCAGACGGTGGTCGACGAGGAAATGCAGGTGGGCGAGCGCCTGGCGGTGGAGACCCTGGCCGCCCTGGAGCACCATCCCGCCGCGGAGGATGGCGCGCCGCCGCCGTGACCCAGCTTACCGCAAAAGCTTTTCCGGGGGGAGGGCGGAAACCTTTTGAAAAAGGTTTTCCGCCCTCCCCCCGCGCCCCCTACCCACCTTCCCAAACTTTTTACGTGTTTCAATGAAACTTGGAATTGACCTTGGCGGAAGGAATTTCGGGCTGGGGGCGGCGGCCTCAGGGCCGAGGCACCTCGGATTGACACCCCCCGGCCCCGCCGGAGGCGGGGCCACCCCCCTCCAGGGGGGACTGTTCCCGCTTCGGCCCGAGCGATGCCGCAACTGGTTGGGCGGCAGTGCCTTAAAGTCCCCCTTAATAAAGGGGAAACAGGGGGTTGTGTTCTTCCACTTTTCCACCGCGCGAAGCCGCCGGGGTCCGCGCAAGAGCGGGTCATTCTGGCCGCACCAGCGGGCGGGGGCAAGCGGCCGCAAAAGCAACAGGGGCCTCCCGCTCGGGGAAGCCCCTGCTTTTTTTTCAGGCTGATCGCCGAGGTCAGACCTGGGCCGCGGCCTCGCGGATCGAGACCAGGCACTCCTGCATCTTCGGCAGCGGATTGTCCGGATCGCTCTCGTACTCGAGGGAGAACGGCCCCTGGTAGTTCATCGCCTTGAGCTTTCTCATCACCGCCACCATGTCGACCTTGCCCTTGCCGACAATCGCATCTTCCCACTTGCCATCGGCGGTCTGCACCATGTCCTTGAGGTGAATCCCGTTGATCCGCCCGGCAAACTCGTCCAGCACCGCCATCGGATCGACCCCGGAGCGGTTGAAATGGCCCAGGTCGACACACAGACCGACCCGGTTGGAGACCTTGGCCAGGTGCTCGCGGAACATCTCGGGCTTGGCGTAGAGCTTGTCCTCGGGCCCGTGGTTGTGGATCGCCACCGGGATCCCATACTCGGCGGAGATCGCATCCACCAGCGGCAGGGCATCATAGTCCGGCCCGGCGCTGATGCTCAGCACCCCGAGGGCCTTGGCATACTCGAACACCTGGCGCACCTGGGCCTCATCGTTCTTCATCGCGACCACGCCGCAGGCATCCACCGTGATCCCCTCGGCCTTGAGGCGCTCGGCCACCGCCAGCACCTCGGCGATCGGGGTTTCCACCGGCAGGTGGGCCGGGGCGCGATCTCGATGTGGACCAACCCCAGTTGCTTGGTCATCGAGATCATGTCATCGATGGTCTTGAAGTTGCGGAAGCACCAGCTCTGGACGCCCATCCGGAAGCCGGCGTAAGCGGCATCCTCGGGGAAAGCGCCGGTGGCGGCGGCAGCCGCGGCGGCGCTGTCGGCGCGGGCGATGCTGTCGGCGACCGCGATGCTGTCGGCCGCGGCCTTGGCGGCGGCATCACCACCCGATCCGCAGCCGGCCAGAGCCGCCAGCGAGCCGAGCATCCCACCACCGAGGACGATGAAATCACGACGGGAGACCTGCTTACGAAAAGCACTCATCTCGTGCCTCCGGATAGTTGTTCACTGCGGGGGTCGGGGAGTCAGTTCCCCGGCCCGCGGCTTGCCTGCTGAGTCACGGTGGACAGGCTGTCCTGGGCGAAAGATTCCACCCCGATCGAGAAGAAGCCATCATCATCCCGCTCGACCCGGCCGCGGACCACCAGCCGGGAGCCCTGAAGCTTGAACAGCTTGTCGTACTGGGCATTGCGCGCCAGGCTGAACTCGCGATGGGCGCCCTCCAGCTCCCGCAGCCCGACCTCGGTCACCCGGGTGTGCTCATCCCAGTCCCAGGCGATCACCTGCACCAGGAGCCCTCCGCCGGGACGGCGCGCTGTCGGGCGGGCCGCCGGGCGGACCCGGCCGGTGGAATCGGCGGCCGGAGCGGTGCTGTCGGCCGGAATGGGATCGAGGGCATCGGCGGGGATGGCGCTGTCGGCCGGGATGGCGTCGGCCACATCAGCGATCAGCGTTTCCACGGGGAAGGCGCTGTCGGCAGCGGTCTCCGGCCCGGCCAGGGCGGCGGTCACGGCCGAATCCGCCGGGGCGGCGACTGTCGCCCCGCTATCCGGGAGCGCGGCCGCGGTGCTGTCCTGGGCGAGCAGCGCGCCGGCCAGGGCCAATGTCAGCGCCGCCAGGGCGGCAGTCACGGCAGCTTTGTTCACAGCGCGCTCCTCCCTGGTCAGGAACCGACATCTATAAGGATTCAATTTAATGGAATGGCCTGAAAACTTACAAGATAATTCACACCGCGCCGCCTCGCGCGGGAAGATGGTCCCCGCCGGGTCGGCCCGCGAAAGTCCACAGCAGGTGGGCGCCTTCCCTCGGGCGCTCCCGGCCGAGGGTCGAGCGATGCTTGATTTTATCTTGCTGCCTTGGATCGGCTTGGTAAAAAATGATTAGAAAACACAACCCCCTGTTTCCCCCTTTGTTAAGGGGGATTTTACAGCAGACACAACCCCCGGTGTCCTCCTTTGGTAAGGGGGATTTCAAAGCCGCAACGGACAGGCATTCAAGGATAACAAAAGGCCGTGTCGACTCGCTCTGGCAAACTATCGAAAAAGTTTGGGAAAGTGGAAGGGGGGCCGGGGGAGGGAGGAAAACCTTTTTCAAAAGGTTTCCTCCCTCCCCCCGGAAAAGCTGCCATTCTTCAAGCTTTTGTCGTGAATCGGGATCAGAGCAGCCCATCCAGCCGCAGCAGGGCTTCCAGGTAGTAGAAATCCCCCCAGATGTTGGCCTGGTCGACACTGCGGCCGAGCTCGTAGAAGTAGGTCCCGCCGGTGAGCACGCCATCCGCGCTGTCTCTGGTGAGATAATTCATGGTGAGCGAGGCGAGGATCTCCTCGGCGGCGCGGCGGTAACGCTCGCGGGCGATGGGGTCGCGCACCAGCCGGGCCAGCTCGATCAGCCCCGCGGCGGCCATCGAGCCGGCGGAGCTGTCGCGGGCATCGTCCGGAATTTTCGGGGCCTGGAAGTCCCAGTACGGGACCCGGTCCGCCGGCAGATGCGCGATGAACCAGTCGGAAGCGTGTTGGGCGGCCTCCAGGAACTCCCGGTCCCCGGCATTGGCATACGCCCGGGTGAAGCCGTAGATCGCCCAGGACTGGCCGCGCGACCAGGTGGACTGATCGGCATAGCCCTGCTTCTTGAAACGCCGCAGCACCGTGCCGTTGTCCTGGTCGAACTCCGCCACCTGGCAGACCGAGCCATCCTCCCGCAGGTGGGCCTGGCGCGAGCGGCGGGCATGGGAGGCGGCGCACGCGGCGAAATAGGGGTCGCCCAGCTCGCGGGCGGCCCAGCACAGGTGGTCGAGGTTAATCAGGCAGTCGATGATCACGCAGCCGCCCAGCTCGCGGTCCCCGAGGGCCCCCCAGTTCTGGAGGAAGCCGCCGCGGGGGTTGAAGCGGCGCAGCATCGCCCGGGCGCCATCGATCCCGACCTGCCGGTATTCCGGGTTACCGGTCAGCCGGTAGCCCAGGTCGAACGAGGGCCAGAACAGGATCCCGACATCGCTGTTGTCGGCATCGTGGCGGTGATGGGCCAGCAGGCCGGTGTAATGCTCCGCCTGTTGCCGCCAGCGCTCCTGGCCGGTGAGCTGGTACATCATCCACAGCATCCCGGCGAAATAGCCCCCGGTCCAGCCGTCATCCCCGGTCTCCCACCCTCCTTGTTCGGTGGCGATCGGGAAACTGTCCCCGACTTTGGCCAGGGTGCGCTCCAGGCTGCGCTCGACATGGGCCAGCCCCTGCGCCCGCAGCTCCGGAGTGAGACTGTAGTCCGCCGCGCCCGAGCGGGCGGGCAGCGCGGCGAGGGCGATTAGCAGCAACAGCCGGGTTAGGCGGGAAGACGCAGGCATGTTCTCTCCCGGTTCAGGGTGCTCGGGTTTCGGGCCAGCCGCCAATCTCGGGAACAAGCAGCGAGATGCAAGGTTGCGGGGGAGCCGGCCGTCGCGCCGCTTTTCCCGGAAATGAACCGTTTGATCGCAGCCGCAATTACGGTCGCCGATTGCCCGCCGGGGCCTCAGCCCCTGGCCGGGCCCGGCCGGGGATGAGCGGCCCCCCGTTCCTCGCCGATCACCGGGTTCTTCTTCAGCGACAGCCCGATCCGCCGGCGGGGCAGGTCGACACTGACCACGGTCACCTCCACCTGCTGGCCGACCCGCACCACCTCCGAGGGCTCGCGGACAAACCGGTCGGCGAGCTGGCTGACATGCACCAGCCCATCCTGGTGGACGCCGAGATCCACGAACGCCCCGAACGCGGCGACATTGGTGACGATCCCCGGGAGCTTCATCCCCGGCCGCAGGTCCTCCAGCTTCTCCACCCCCTCGGCGAACCGGAAGATCTCGAACGCCCGTCGCGGGTCGCGGCCCGGCTTGGACAGCTCGGCCAGGATGTCGCTCAGGGTGGGCAGCCCCACCTGCCCGGTGACATAACGGTCCAGCCGCAGCAGCTTGTCCAGCCGTTCCCGGCCGATCAGCTCTTTCACCGCCAGCCCCAGGTCGCGGGCCATCGCATCGACAATGTGGTAGCTTTCGGGATGCACCGCGCTGCGGTCCAGCGGGTTGTCGGCGCCATTGATTCTCAGGAATCCCGCCGCCTGCTCGAACGCCTTGGGGCCGAGATGCGGGACCTTCCGGAGCTGCTCGCGGCTGCGGAAAGCCCCGTGGGCGGAGCGGTACTCGATGATGTTCCCGGCCAGGCGCGGGCCCAGCCCGGACACATAAGACAGCAGCTCCCGGCTGGCGGTGTTGAGCTCCACCCCGACCGCATTCACGCAGCTCACCACCACATCATCCAGCCCCTTCTTGAGCAGCCCCTGGTCCACATCGTGCTGGTACTGGCCGACCCCGATCGACTTGGGATCGATCTTCACCAGCTCGGCCAGCGGGTCCATCAGCCGGCGGCCGATCGAGACCGCCCCGCGCACGGTCACATCGTGGTCCGGGAACTCCTTGCGCGCCACCTCCGAGGCCGAGTAGACCGAGGCCCCGCTTTCGTTGACCAGCACCACCGCGGGCCGCCCGGGCAGCTCCAGCGCCCGGAGGAAGGTTTCGGTTTCGCGGCCGGCGGTGCCATTGCCCACCGCGATCAGCTCCACCCGGTGTTTCGCGCACAATTTCGTGAGTTTCTCCGCCCCCTCCCGGGCCAGCTTCTCGCTCATCCCGAGGAACACGGTGTCGTTCTCCAGCAGGTTGCCCTGCTCGATCCAGGCAGGCCAGCTTGCAGCCGGTGCGGAAGCCGGGGTCCACCGCCAGCACCCGGCGGCCGCCGGCGGGAGAGGACAGCAGCAGCTCGCGCAGGTTGCCGGCGAACACCCGCACCGCCTCCTCATCGGCGGCTTTCTTGCTCTCGAGCCGGATCTCGTTCTCCATCGAGGGCCCCAGCAGGCGCTTGTAGCTGTCGCGCACCGCCAGCCGCACCTGCTCGGCGCTGGGGTTGGCCCCCTTGACAAAGCGGCGCTCCAGCAGCTCCAGCGCCTGCTCCTCCGGGGGGGTGACCCGCAGCACCAGGAACAGCTCCTTCTCTCCGCGCCGCATCGCCAGCAGGCGGTGCGAGGGCGCTTTCGCCACCGGCTCCTCCCACTCGAACCAGTCGCGGTACTTGGCCCCCTCCTCCTCCTTGCCGGGCACCACATGGGAGCGGATCACCCCGCGCTCGAAGTACAGCCGGCGCATCCGCTGGCGGGTGTCGGCCTCCTCGCTGACCCATTCGGCGATGATGTCCCGCGCCCCGGCCAGGGCGGCCTCGGCATCCGGGACTTCTTTTTCGGGATCGACATACAACGCGGCCTCGGCCAGCGGGTCGAGCCCATCGCGCTGCTCGAACAGGGCGGTGGCCAGGGGTTCCAGCCCGCGTTCCCGGGCGATCGTGGCGCGGGTGCGGCGCTTGGGACGGAACGGCAGGTAGATGTCCTCCAGCTCGGCCAGGGTCTCGGCCGCGGCGATCTTCTGTTCCAGCTCGGGGGTCAGCAGCTCCCGCTCGGCCAGGGACTTGAGGATCGCCTCCCGTCGCTTGTCCAGCTCCTCGAGCTGCTCGAGCCGGTCGCGGATCGCGGTCACCTGGACCTCATCGAGCGTGCCGGTGGCCTCCTTGCGGTAGCGGGCGATGAACGGGCACAGTCGCGCCCTCGCCGAGCAGCAGCGCGGTGGCGGCCACCTGTTTCGGGCCGACCCCCAGCTCCCCGGCGATCTTTCTCAAGTGCTGCTCGTTCAGAGCTTCCTCCTGGCCGGTTGGCCTTTGATCCAGTCTTAAACTATCGAAAAAGTTTTGGAAAGTGGAAAGGGGGTCTGAGGGGAAAGGAGAAAAACCTTTTTCAAAAGGTTTTCTCCTTTCCCCCAGAATCCGCCTTGGTCGTCGAATTCGTTGCCTGCGGGGGAAAGATAGCCCGGGAAGCGGGGGACGGCAAGGAGGTCCGGACCGGAGCTTGCGGTTGACTGGCAAAGCCCTCGGCAGTTAAGCTTAAGTATCGGGATTGTTGGCGTTATGCTGTGAATCATCGTGGCGGTGGTGATCGGAGGGCCGGATGAAACTCAGTTGCGGATCATTGTCCCGCGCGGGCTGGGGAGTGCCGCGGCTGCCCGCGCTGCTGCCGGCGCTCCTCCTGGCCGGGCTGCCCTCGTGCGGCGACAACGGGGTTGCGCCCGCCAACCCCGATAACAGCGGCGATGGCGCCCCGGTGGAAAGCCGGGTGACTGTCCCGCCGGGGTTCAGGGTGACAGTCTGGGCGGCGAACGTGCCCAACGCCCGCTCGCTGGCGCTCTCTCCCGAGGGCGTGCTGTATGTCGGCACCCGCAGCGCGGGAAGGGTCTACGCGATTGTCGACCGGGACCACAACCGCCAGGCCGACTCGGTCTATGTGATCGCCGAGGGGCTGGATGAGCCCAATGGGGTGGCGTGGCGGGATGGCGACCTGTATGTCGCCGAGATCAGCCGGGTGATCCGTTTCCCGGGGATCGATCAGCGCCTGGCCGATCCGCCCGCCCCGGTGACTGTCTCCGACCGTTTCCCATCGGATCGCAGCCACGGCTGGAAGTTCATCCGCTTCGGCCCCGACGGGCTGCTCTATGTGCCGGTGGGCGCTCCCTGCAACATCTGCCTGCCGGAGGATCCGCGCTTCGTGACGATCATGCGGATGCAGCCGGACGGCTCGGGGTTCGAGATCTTCGCCAGCGGGCGTGCGCAACACGCGTCGGCTTCGACTGGAACCCGGCCGACCAGGGTGCTCTGGTTCACCGACAACGGCCGCGACTGGCTCGGGGATGACCTGCCCCCGGACGAGCTCAACCGCGCCCCCGCCCGGGATGCATTTCGGCTACCCCTTCTGCCACGGCGGCGACATCCCGGACCCGGAGTTCGGGAAGCTGCGCGCCGTGCGCGAGTTTGTCCCGCCGGCGATCAAGCTCGGCGCCGCACGTGGCCGTCGCTCGGGATGCGCTTCTACACCGGCGGCGATGTTCCCGGCCGAGTACCGCGGCGCAGATCTTCATCGCCGAGCACGGCGCGCTGGAACCGCGAGCACCCCGATCGGCTACCGGCTGATGCTGGTGCGGCTCGACGGCGATGCGCGCGTCGAGCTACGAGGTGTTCGCCGAGGGTTGGCTGCAGGGCGGGGAGGCCTGGGGGCGGCCGGTGGACGTCTGGTGCATGCCGGACGGCAGCCCTGCTCGTCTCCGACGACCACGGCCGGGGAAGATTACCGGATCAGCTACGGGGAGGAGTAGAAAGGAGCCGTGACAAGGCAATGATGAGGTCAGACATTTTTCATTCAGTCAGGGAACCATTCAGCCAGGTCATGGTACCAAAAAGATTGACACCAATATATTCTTTGTGGTAAAGTTTACATGTGCAGAACATCCAGAATTCTCGAGACGAGGGTTTCATGGCCCCCAAAAAAGACAAGGAACCGATGGATAAGCCCTTAGTGCTCACCATGGTTGAAAAGGGTGAGACCCCGATTTTCTTTGTCGATTATGTTGAAACCACTTGTACCGGTGAGCAGGCCCTTATGACCCTTGGTTTTACGAAACCCTAGGGAAGCTCAACCAAGAGGCCCAAGTCCTCGCCAGAGTTTATATGCAACACCCCCCATTTATGTTAGGTTTTGGCAGTCGGCACATGAACAACCTAGAGCAGATAGAACAGCTGGGGATTGTCACTAAAGCGGAGGCCCCAGAAAATGACAAGTAGAACGCTACCTTGTTCAACAGCCATTACCGCTGAGGTTTTTGAACCACGGCATTATTCGCTCACCCGCTACAAAGTTGCTGGGCTATCGGGAAGTGTCAGGAGGTCGACTGGAGCAATTGTAAGTCGATACGGTCCAATACATTGCCCGAAAATGTTACTGCCATTTTGAAGAAAGAATACTCGCCAAGATTCATTTTTCCTCCTCGCAAAAGGATAAGCGTTAACCTTCGAAGAACCATGTCAAAAGGCGAGCCATTCAAGATGTCTCAGAAAAGCGATGAGTGGCGAACGGACCTTCCCCTTAGCCGACCCCAACTGGTACATTCGTCCCCGACCAGAAGAAAAATACTACCAAGGGGATTTCTTGACGGACTGTCCCATAATAATACCCCACGGGGGAGATTGAAACAAGGGATATGCAGGCCGAGGTGGAGTTTTATGATGTCTTCATTATGAGTCAAACATGCGATTTACACCAGGAGCATTTAAAGAATGTCTTGCTGTGCCCAGCGATGCCACTGGAAGCGTTTGAGCAAGCAAATAAGTCCTATTCTGGGAAAGGGCAACTGAACAGGATCAGAAGATGCTACTACGACAACTTTCACATGTTGGGAAAAATGTGATCTGGTTGAGAGTAAGTTGGATTATGTGATCCTTGATTTTCGCAGTGTATTCACAATCCCCTTTGAAGTGATGGCGCGGAAAGAGTTCGTGCAAAGGCATAGAGTCCTGAGATTAGCTCCCGGCTGTGCCCAACAGATGTCCCATAGATTCGGCAATTTTTTTTCAAGGGTAGGCTTATCACCGAAAGTAGAAATACCAGAGTTCTAATTGTTGAGCTGGGATTCTGATATCTCTCCGCGTTTTTTGATATTTCCTTCTGTTTCAGGTGTCACTCTTCGCTTTTAGAATTGCCAACCGGTCGACTATAGTCATTCCACGGGGACTAAGATTTTGTTATAACTTTCCTTCCTACTCTCCTCCCCCCCCACGCTCACCGCCAGGTAGGCCGCCCCGGCCAGCATGATCACGGTCGCGCCCACCGGCAGGTCCGGGCCGTAGCTTAAGGCGAGGCCCGCCGAGGTGAGCAGCAGGCAGAACACACTGGCCAGGGCCATCATCCCCCGCAAGGAGCGGGTGAACCGCCCGGCCATCGCCGCGGGCAGGGTCAAGAGCGCAATCACCAGCACGATCCCCACGACAGTCATCAGCACCACCACAGTCAATGCCACCAGCACCAGCAGGAACAGGTAAAAGAACGCACGTCGGCAGGCCCCGCAGCCGGGCGAACTCCTCATCGAAACAGACCGCCAGGAAGTTGTGGTAGAACACCACCGCCAGCCCCACCACCAGCGCATCCAGAGCCGCCAGCAGCAGCAGCTCGCGCGCGCCCACCAGCAGGATGTTGCCGAACAGGTAGCTCACCAGGTCCTCGTTATAGCCCGGGGTGCGGCTGATAAACAGAATTCCCGGCCGCCATCCCGATCGCCCAGATCGCCCCGATGACAGTATCCTCGCGCTCCCGGGCCTTGAGGCTCGCCAGGCCGATCGCCAGGGCCGCCACCAGCGCGACAGCCAGCGCCCCCAGCAGGGGGTCCAGCCAGGTCTGCCCGTGCACCACCTGGAAATAGCGCGCCGCGCCGATCCCCCCCAGCACGCTGTGAGCGATCGCCCCGGCGATGTAGGAAATCCGGCGGGTGACCACGTAGCTGCCCACCACTCCGCAGGCCAGGCTGGCCAGCGCCCCGGCCGCCAGGGCGTACTGCAGGAACTCGAACCGCAGCAGGTCGTGCAGGAACGCGGTCATGGCTGATGGTCCTCCTCCCGGTGGTGGGCGTGGCGCACCAGCCGCAGGTCCGAGCCATAGAGCGCGGTGACCGTCTCATCGCTGACCTCGCTGGTCTCGTGCACCTGGACAGTCCGCTTGACACAGATCACCTTGTTGACAAAGCGGGAGACAAAGAACAGGTCGTGGGAGACCAGCACGATGGTCAGCTTGCGGTTGAGCTGGCGCAGCAACTGGAACAGCTCGCGCTCGGCCTGGGGGTCCAGTCCGGCGGTGGGCTCATCCAAGAGCAGCAGCTCGGGGTGGGTGGCCAGCACCCGGGCGATCAGCACCCGTTGGCGCTGCCCCCCCGAGAGGCGGGAAAAGTGGCGGCCGGCCAGCTCGCCCAGCTCGACCTCCTCCAGGGCGGACTGCGCGGCCTGATGGTCGGCGCGATGGAAGAAGGTGGGACGGAAGCCGCCGCGCAGCCGGCCCATCAGCACCACATCCAGGACAGTTACCGGGAACAGCGGGTCGAACTCCGGGCGCTGGGGCAAGTAGCCGATCCGGCGGCTGACCTCGGCCGGGGGACCGCCGAAAACCTCCACCAGGCCGCGATGGGGCTGATACAGCCCGAGGATCAGCTTGAGCAGGGTGGTCTTGCCCCCGCCGTTGGGCCCGACCAGGGCCGCGAAATCCCCCCGGTCGATGCGCAGGGAGGCATCCTCCAGCACCGGCTCGCCATCGTAGGCGAAATCCACTCCCTCCAGCCTCACCAGCGGCGTTTCCACTTCAGCCTCCCATCCGGGTGGCGGTCGCCTGGGCCGCCAGGGCCGCGGCCAGCTGGCGGGCGATCTCCAGCAGGTTGACGGGGTAATCGCGGGCCAGCGGGTCGAGCCGCTCCACCCGCAAGTCGAGGGCGCTCTCCAGGGCCCGCGAGGCGCTGCCCGCAAACTGCGGCTGGACGAACAACACTTTCGCCCGCTCCTTTCGCAGCCGCGCGATCAGCGCGGCCAGCTCGCGGGCGGCCGGCTCCTTGCCCTCGACCTCCACCGCCACCTGCTCCAGCCCGTAGCGGTCGGTGAAATAGCCGAACGCCGGGTGATAGACAAAGACTGTCCCGCCGCGGTAAGGGGCCAGCAGCGCGGCGATCCGCTGATCCAGCGAGTCCAGCCGGGCCTGGAGCGCGGCCAGGTTGGCGCGGTACTGCGCGGCATGGACCGGGTCCAGCTCGATCAGGGCCTGGGCCATGATCGCCGCCTGGCGGGAGAACAATTGCGGGTCGAGCCAGAGGTGGGGATCGGCCCGTCCATGGCCGTGATCCGCATGCCCCGCGTGCTCCCCGCCCTCGATTTTCCGCAGCGGCAACCCCTGCCGCAGGTCCACCACCCGCAGTTCCCGGAACATCCGGGTGATCCGCTCCAGCAGGCGCTCCTCGAACGCCTCGCCGATGCGGAAGAACACCCGGGCCCGTCCGAGGGCCGCCACCTGCCGCGGCGAGGGCTCATAGGCGTGGGGGGAATCCCCCGGCTGGAGCAGCACCTGGACCCGCACCCGCGGCCCGCCCAACTGCTCCAGCAGCCAGGCGTGCGGGGGGATGGTCACGAACGCCGGTAGGGGCTCGCCCGCCGCGGCTTCGGTCCTGTCGGCAGCGGTCAGGGGCGCGGCCCACAGCCAGCTTAGGAGCGCAGCGATCAGCGCCGCCCGCGCCCGGTACAGTCCCATTTTCCGCTTCATCCTCATGATCCCCCGCCGCTTCAGCAGTGGTTTCCATCCTGGCCCCGGCTCTCGCAGACCAGGTGTACCTCGTGGCACAGCTCGCAGCGCTCCAGCGAGTGCCCGGACAGGAACTCCACCCAATGCTGGCGCTGATGGGCGGTCAGGGAGCCGGCCCCCTGGCAGAGCGGGCAGACATTGTCGATCGCGTTCAGCACCGCCCGGCGGATGAACTCCGAGCGGTTGGGTAGGCTTTTGAGGCGCTCCAGCAACTCCTCATCCACCTTGAAAGTGATGATCTCCTGCTTGCTTTTTTTCACCGGGGCCGCTCCCTGGAAAATTACCGGAAATGAGGTCTTTCAATTATTACATCGTAATACGACAGTTGTCAATGGGGGCCGGGCGATGCGGTATCCGTTTGAGGATACCGCGGCGCTGCCCTGGATCACCCATTCAACAAGCGATGCCAGTAGATGAACCGCCTTTAGCTGCGCCTGCCGGCTGAAAACCCCTGGCTATGTAGTCAACTCATTGATTGTTAATGTTTTTCTTCTTCTGTGACCAGAAGAAGCAAGAGTCTGTGCGGCGCAAAACTCGCCGACCACTGATGTTTTTCAAGGAGTTGCCTGTATTCTTGCTGCGCTACACGCTACCGATCTGCGTGGGCAGCGCTGACGCGCATCTGCCAGTCGGTTGTTGCCTCCCCTATGGCCGTTCATGGTATTACCAGTTCTGTAACCGCTGCTCTGATTCAGCTCATACAGTTGCCGCCGCGGAGCGCCCCGCCGGGGCGCTGGGGATCAAAGACAAAGAATAGGAGATTCACATATTAATCAGCAAAAAGTTTGGGAAAGTGGGAGGGGGGATCGGGGGGAGGGCGTCCGGGGGGAGGGAGAAAACCTTTTCCAAAAGGTTTTCTCCCTCCCCCCGGAAAAGCTGGTGTCAATTTGGTATAGCGCGGGTGGCGCGGCCGTGCTGGGCGATGTCGCCGGCGAGCCGGGCGGTGGCCATCATCAGGATGTCGTGCAGGGTGGAATCTTTCGAGTAGTCGGCGCGCACCAGGTTGGAGACCCGCTCCTCCTTGACGAAGCCCCAGGCGCGGCTCCATTTCTCGGGGTGGCCGGGGTCATAGACGCCGAGGGCGGTGCCCTGCTGCTTGAGGATCAGCGAGAAGCAGGGGATGTCGGTGTAGCCATCGCCGACATAGATCATCTGGTTGAACGGGATCCGCAACTGCTCGCGGGGAATGCGGCGGTTGACCTCGAACGGCAGGGAGTCATACTCGGGGCCGGTCATTCCCTTGCTGATCTGGAACAGGAAGCGGGTCTTGTCGGTGAAAGAGATGATGTTGCGGGGAAAGAGGATTTCGCCGGTGACCGGATCGCACAGGAAATCGCAGGACCAGATCCGGGTGAACTCGCGGCTGATCCGGGTGTTGAGCAGGATGTCCCGCAGGCCGCTGGAGATGACATAGAACTCCAGGCGCACCTCCGGGTTCTGGGCGCGGGCGTGCCGGCGCAGGCGGTCGAAGATGCGGGTCACGCCATCGTAGAGCCGCACCTTTCGGCCGAAAGCCCGCAGGCGTTCGCGGGTGATCCGCTCGGCCGGCGGGCGCGAGCGCGACAGCTCGATCAACCGGTAGAGATAGGCCGGGATCGGGTCCCAGCCCTCGGCCAGCAGCGGGCCCACCGTCTCCGCCCAGAATGGGCCGGGATCGACCCCCAGGCTCTCCAGGAAAGCGCTGGTGGTGTCCGGCCCCAGGGTGTCATCGAAATCGAACACCACGCCGATGATCGGCTGCATCCGCGAATCTCCCTCCAACCAATTCAAAGATGAAACAATCTTTTCCGGGGGGAAGGAGAAAACTTTTTGAAAAAAGTTTTCTCCTTCCCCCCGGACCCCCTTTCCACTTTCTAAAACTTCTCGAAAGTTGATGCTGCAGATCGGATCAGCAATCCGGCCTTACTCCAGCCCGCGCCGGCGGGCGGGTTTTGTCAGCTTTCCGGCCGCCTGGGCCTGAATCGCCTTGATCCCCGCCTGCCGGCTGAAAATTCCCGGCTATGCCGTTATCTCTTTGATGGTCATTGAGTTTCTTCTTTTGTGACCAAAAGAAGCAAAAGTCTTTGCGGCGCAAAACTCGCCCACCACTGATGGTCTTCAATTGGCCGCTTGTAATCGCGGGTTTTTACGCTACCACTATGCGTGGGCAGCGCTTGAGGCGCATCTGCCGGTCAGTTCTGGCCTCTTCTACAATTGCTCATGGGATGGCGAGTACTGTAACCGCTGCTCCCTCGTGGCTCATATCCCGATTACATCGGGACTGCCGCGGAGGCGGCCAAGGCCGCCTGGGGGTGAAAGACAACGGCAGGAAGAGCTGCATACCTCGGCCCGCACTGGAAGACCGTAAGCCATTGTAGGGGCGAGGCATGCCTCGCCCCTACGGCTGATCCATACCAACCTGCGGCCCGAGATCCCCCCTTCAATCAACAAAAAGTTTGGGAAAGAGAGAGGGGGCCCGGGGGAGGGAGGAAAACCTTTTCCAAAAGGTTTCCTCCCTCCCCCGAAGCAGTTGGTCGTTGTTGTTGAAATGGCCTCACTCCAGCCCGAGCCAGCGGCGGAAGGTAGTCTCATCGATCACCTCCACCCCGAGGGCGCGGGCCTTGTCCAGCTTGGAGCCGGCGGCCTCCCCGGCCAGGACATAGTCGGTGGCGCGGCTGACTGTCCCGGTAACTTTCCCGCCCCGGGCGGTGATCTCGGCGGTGGCCTGGTCGCGGGAGAAATGCTCCAGCGTACCGGTGAGCACGAACGTCCGTCCTTTGAGCGGGCTCTCCGGGATTTCTTCCGGCGCGGGGACAGCCTCCTCGCGGGCGAGCTGCACCCCGGCCGCCTCCAGACGGCGCAGCAGGGCGCGGTTGCGCTCCTCGGCCAAAAAGGCCGCCAGCGACTCGGCGATCACCGGGCCCACCCCCGGAATCGCGGCCAGCCCCCCAGCGAACTCCTCCGCCAGAGGTCCGGGGTCCAGCCGGTCGAATCCCAATGCCAGGGCCGGCTCCTCTGACTCTTTCGGCTCATTGACCTGCTTCAACAGGCGGGGATAATGCTCCACCACCAGCGCGGCGGCGGTGCGGCCGACATGGCGCACTCCCAGGGCGAACAGCAGGCGCGCCGGCCCGCGGGCTTTCGACTGCTTGAGTTGAGCCAGCAGGTTCCCGGCGTTCTTTTCGCCCAGGCGCGCGGGTCCCCGGGTTTTCGACTTCTCGAGCTGAGCCAACAGGTTCTCGCCGCTTTTTTCTTCCAAGCGCTTCAGGGTGACAAGCTGCTCCAGTTGCAGCCGGTAGAGGTCAGCCTCGTCCCGCACCAGCCCGGCCGCGAGCAGGGTATCGACTGTCGCCGGCCCCAGCCCGCGGATGTCCATCGCCTCGCGGCCGGCGAAATGGATCAGCCGTTCCCGCAACTGGGCCGGGCAGGCGGCATTGCCGCAGCGGCGCACCACCTCGCCGGGCAGGCGGTCGGCCAGGGCGCCGCATACCGGGCAGCGCTCGGGCATCCGGAACGGCTCGCTGCTCCGGGGCCCGGGCCGTCAGGTCCACCGCCACCACCTTGGGGATAACCTCCCCGGCCTTCTCGATCCAGACCGTATCGCCGACCCGGATGTCCTTGCGGGCGATCTCATCCTCGTTGTGCAGAGTGGCGGCGGCGACCACGGTTCCGGCCAGCAGCACCGGCTCCAGGCTGGCCGTGGGGGTGAGCGCCCCGGTGCGGCCGACATTGATCTCGATCCCCAGCACCCGGGTGCGGGCCTGCTCGGCGGCGAACTTGTAAGCCATCGCCCAGCGCGGGGATTTGGAGGTAAAGCCCAGTCGCCCGCGCAAGGCCAGCCGGTCGAGCTTGACCACCACCCCATCGATATCGTAATCCAGCGCTTCACGCCGCTCGGCCCATTCCCGGCAGAACCCGATCACCTCCTCGATCCCCCGGCAGCGTCGCCAGTGCGGGTTGACCGGGAGCCCGGCGGTTTTCGAGCCACTCCAGCACCTGGGCGTGGCTGCTCGAAAGGCCGGCTCCCTCCGCGGCCCTGGTACCAGTCCAGCAGCTGGTAGAGGACAGACTCCAGCGGCCGACGGGCGGTGATGCGGGGTCCAGCAGGCGCAGGCTACCCGGCGGCGGCGTTGCGCGGGTTGGCGAACAGCGGCTCGCCGGGCTCGGCGCGCTGGCTGGTTGACGGTCTCGAGCCCGCGCGCGGGTCATGATACACCTCGCCGCGCACCTCCAGCAGCGCGGGCAAGGGCGTTCGCAGCCCGCGCGGTTCAGCCGGAGCGGCAGGCTGCGGACAGTGCGCAGGTTTGCGGTGACGTCCTCGCCGGTGAGGCCGTCCCCACGGGTGGCCCCCTGGACAAACACTCCATCCTCGTAGCGCAGGCTCACCCCCAGCCCATCCAGCTTGAGCTCGGCGACGTAGTCGAACGGCCCCTCCTCCCGGAAAAGCGCGCCACCCGGCGGTCGAACTCCCGCAGCTCCGCCTCGCTGTAGGAGTTGTCCAGGCTCAGCATCGGCTGGCTGTGGGCGACCTGCTTGAATCCCTCCAGCGCTGGCCGCCGACGCGCCGGGTCGGGCTGTCGGCGGCGGCCAGCGCGGGGTGCTCCCGCTCCAGGTCCAGCAGCTCCTGGTAGAGGCGGTCATACTCGGCATCCGGGCACCAGCGGGTCATCCAGCACGTAGTAGTGGTGGTCCAGCTCGCGGATTCTTTCCCGCAGATGGGCGGCGCGGCCGGCGAGTGCCGGGTCGGTCATCGGGGGTTCTCCTTGCGGCGGTGGCGCGGAAGACGGCGGCCATCGCCACCTTAGATTTGCAGCCGAGGGGAAAATCCTCGCCATTTACTTTTTTCGTAAATCCTGCGGATTTTTCTCCTGCTGTGACCAGAAGTAGCAAGAGTCTTTAACAGCAGGGCCGCGAAGCTGAAGCACTATCAGGGTTTTAAAAGCCGCCAAGGGTACGAAGGAAAAACTCCTTTGGCGGTCGCCGCGTTCGCGCCATCCCTGCCCCGATGCAATCGGGGATGGCCTGCCGGGCCGCCTCGGAAGGCAGCAGCAGACACCGCGGGTACTTCATAAATAAACCGCTTTCCCTTGCCTCCAGCCGCGGCCCGAAAGACCGCCGCCCTCCCACCACAGAAGAACTCATCACAGCCCGTGCCTTTGCCTTTGCCCTCAGGCGGCATCAGCCGCCACCGCGGCGCAACTGTATGAGCCACGGCATCGCAGCGGTTACAGAACTGATAATCCCATGGCCGGCAGCAGCAGAGGCAAGAACTCACCGGCAGATGCGCGTCAGCGCTGCCCACCCGCATCGGCAGCGTAATGATCCCGCGATTACCGGCTGCTCCTTGAAGACCAGCGGTGGCCGGCGAGTTTTGCGCCGCACAGACTCTTGCTTCTTCTGGTCACAGAAGAAGAAAAACAATAATCAACAAAGAGCTAGTGCAATGCCGGTGTTTTCAGACCAAAGAACGAGGGTGCAGCCGGCTGCCGCTGCTGCTTTCGGCGCAGGGTGAAACATGCGATAAACCCGGAGTTCCCGGACGAACTAATATGCCTCCCCTCCGGTCCGGCTGTCAACCATGCCCGGACGCTACCACAGCTTGTAGTTGAGGGAGGTGTAGAACATCCACTCCGAGCGTTCGAGCACCGGGAGCTGCGCCGGGGGACGGCTCTGGTAGTCCCAGTTCAGGTTGAGCTTGAGGTCGAAATTTGTCGTGAGCCGGTTGGAGAGGCTGAGCAGGAAGTTGACCAGGTAGGCCTCGAGCCGGTCGAAACGGGGCTTGTAGCTGAGGCTCTGGGTGAGGGAGACCCGGTCGTTGAGCTCAATGCCCAGGTCCTCGATCGCCAGCAGGTTGCCGGTGGTGGTGGTCTCGACTGTCTCCCGCCACTCGGTGACCGGGTTGGCGCCCAGGTTGAGGTTGAGCCGGGCCCGCGGCTGCTTGACCAGCGAGAAGCCCACCCCCAGTCCGGGAGCCGAGCGCAGGTTCAGCCCGGCCTGCTCGTTGCGGTTCAGGTCCAGCGAGGCGAAGTAGAAAAAGCGCTCGCTCCGGTTGAGCTCGAACTTGGAGCCGAAGCTGCCCCGGTTGGCGCCGGGGCTGTCCTCCAGCCGGATGTAGTTGAAGCTGAAGTTGTTGGTGAAGCGGCTGCGGTCGCCGATCCGGTTCACCTGCATCGTGGTGATGAACGAGGTCTCATCGATGTTGCCCCGATGCAGGGTGTAGCCCAGCCCGAGAGCGCCGCGCCAGGGGCTGACCGGTCCCGCCGGCGACGGGGGCGCCTGGAGCGCCGCGATCACCCCCCGCAGCGAGTCGCCCGCCGCCAGGGCCGAGTCCAGCCGCGCCGCCAGCGAATCGGCCCGGGCGGCCTGCGGATCGAGCTGGGCCGCGATGGGCCGGGCGGCCGCCAGTCCGAGCGACATTGCCAGCATCGTGAGCGCCATTCTGCCGAGCATGCGTCCTCCCCTGCGGATGGTCCGGGTTGTGGTTCTTGTCTCAAGATAGCCCGGCGCCGGCGGGGCGGTCAATAGCTGGCGCTGATCTGCTGGCTTGACCTTTTTGCCCCATTTGGGGTATACTGGATGTATCCCGGCTGAACCCGGCCGAGGCAAATCTGGCCAGACCATTGCCACAGAAAGATCCGGGCCGTTCCGCCGGATGCGGTGCGGGATTTGCACGACCAGCTCCCCAGGCGCCCCCCGGGCGCCTGTCATGGGGCCTCCGGAGAAAGCGGCATGCAGACATCACCCACGATCACCACAGGCGGCAGGCCAATGCAGCACGGCAGACAACGGTTCGGGGTGCGGGCCCGGCTGGCGCTGATCATCATCCTGCTGCTAGCGGGGGTGAGCGGTACCCAGTACCTGCTCAACTACCAGCAGCAGCGGGTGGTGCTGGGCCAGTTGATGGAGCTCAACCGCCAGATCAACCTCACTGTCCGCGACATCGATCGCCAGCTCAAGCAGCGGGCGCTGGAGAGTGTCCGCCGCGCCGGGGCGGTCCGCTCCCCGGCCGACAGCGCCGCCCCGGAGGCGATGGCCCGCGAGCTGAACGGGTTCATCGAGTATGTCGACCGCAACATCGGGGCGATCCTGGGCGGCGGGCCGGAGTTCCACGAGGTGCAGCGACGGCTGGTCCGGCTGCGCGGGCTGGCGCTGGAGTCCGGCGGCGCGCCCGCGGGGGGCTCCTCGATCTTCCAGGTGACCGCCTCGATCATGGACGAGATGAGCCGCCGCAGCGGTCACTGGCACTACACCATCTCCACCCGGGCGGTGCTGCCGCCCCAGCAGGATGTGCTCCAGCTCTCGATCCCGATTGTCGAGGGCGGGCAGGTGCATTTTATCCACATGCAGTACCGGATCACCGATTTCCTGGAGGAGTTCCGCCGCTTCCGGGTGACCGGCCTGCTGGTGACCCTGGGGGTGCTGGGGGTGGGACTGGTGACCGCGCTGCTGTTTTCGACCTGGTTCACCCGGCCGATCCACCAGCTCGGCGAGGGCTTCAACCGCATCGAGCGCGGGGAGCTGGACTGCCGGCTGGAGAGCGCGCGCCGCGATGAGCTGGGCCAGCTGGTGGCCGGCTTCAACCGGATGGCCGAGCGCCTGCGCCAGAACAAGGAGCTGGAGCAGAGCCTCTACCGTCACGAGCGCCTGAGCTCGCTGGGCAAGCTGGCGGCGGGGATCGCCCACGAGATCAAGAACCCGCTCAATGCGATCAACCTGTCGCTGGGGTACCTGGGCGACAAGCTGCAATTCGCCGCCGAGGATGACCGCGAGCTGTACCTGCGTTACAGCCGGAACATCCAGAGCGAGGTGGGACGGCTCAGCCGGATTGTCGATACCTTCCTCTCCTTCTCCCGGATGAGCGGCCTGGAGCCGATGCCGGTCAGCCTCCACGAGCTGATCGAGGAGGTGCTGACCCTGCTGGCCCGCGATGCCCACGACCGGGGGGTAAGGATCGAGCGCGCTTTCGCCCCGGGCAGCCTGGTGAAAAAAGTCGACCCGGAGCGGATGAAGACTGTCCTGCTCAACCTGATGCTCAACGCGATCGAGGCCATGCCCTCGGGCGGCCGCCTGCGGATCGAGACCGGGAGCGCCGGCGAGGGCTCCCCGGCCCGGATCACCATTTCCGACACCGGCTGCGGCATCCCCCAGGAAAACCTGGAGCGGATCTTCGACCTCTACTTCACCACCAAGGAACAGGGCTCGGGGCTCGGCCTGTCGATTGTCGGCACGATCGTGCGCGACCACGGCGGCGAGATCACGGTGCGCAGCAGCCTGGGCACCGGCAGCGATTTCACGGTCACTCTGCCCTGAGGGGCGACCAAGCGAAAGGGAACCGATGCAGCGCGCGATCAACAAGGCCGGGGTGCGGGTGCTGGTGGTGGAGGACGAGCAGGTCCAGCGCGAGGTGCTGGGCGACATCCTGACCGACCAGGGCTATGCGGTCGAGCTGGCCGCCGGCGGCGATGAGGCGGTGCGGCGGCTGGCCGAAAAAGGCTTCCCGGTGGTGCTGACCGACCTCAAGATGCCCGGGGCCGATGGCCACGAGGTGCTGCGGGCGGCCCTGGCCGCGGATGAGAACGCGGTGGTGGTGCTGCTCACCGCCTACGCGACAGTCGACAGCGCGGTGCGGGCGATGAAGCAGGGGGCGGTCGACTACCTCAGCAAGCCGATCAACAAGGATGAGCTGCTGATCGTGCTGGAGAAAGCCCTCGCCAACCGCGCCCTGGCCCGCGAGAACCAGGCCCTGCACCGCCAGCTCGAGGACCGCTACCACTTCGACAAGATCATCGGCGCCTCGCCGGCGATGCACGAGATCTACCGGCTGATCGGCAAGGTGCTGCACAACGACTCGACCGTGCTGGTGAGCGGCGAGTCGCGGCACCGGCAAGGAGCTGGTGGCCCGGGCGATCCACTACAACGGCGCTCGGCGTCGGGGCCCGTTTGTCGCGGTCAACTGCGCGGCGATCCCCGAGAACCTGATCGAGAGCGAGCTGTTCGGCCACGAGAAAGGCGCGTTCTCCGGGGCCGCCGGCCGCCGCATCGGCAAGTTCGAATCCGCCGAGGGCGGCACCCTGTTCCTGGACGAGATCTCCACCCTGCAGTACGACCTGCAGGCCAAGCTGCTGCGGGTGCTCCAGGAAAAAGAGTTCCAGCGCGCTGGGCGGCGACCGCCTGCTCCGGGCCGATGCCCGGATTGTCACCGCCACCAACCAGGAGCTGCGCGCGCTGGTGGCCCGGGGAGCTTTCCGCGCCGACCTGTTCCACCGGCTGAACGTGGTCAACATCCAGCTCCCCCCCTTGCGCGAGCGCCCGGAGGACATTCCGCTGCTGGCCAAGAGCTTCCTGGAAAAATACTGCCGCAAGTACGAGAAAAACCCGCCGGTGACCATGAGTGTCGAGACGGTGGAGCTGCTGGCCGGCTACTCCTGGCCGGGCAATGTCCGCGAGCTGGAGAACCTGATCGAGCAACTGGTGGTGCTCTCGGATGAGCCGCGGATCGGTCCCCAGGACCTGCCCCCCTACATCTTCGAGGAGGAGGCGGAGGAGGCCGCCGCAGCGCCGGTTGGGCCTCCGGCCATCGCCCCGGCGGCGCTCCCGGAGCCCGGGGATAGCCATCCCGCGGCGTTCCACCTTCCCGGCGGGGGAGTGAAGCTGGCCCAGGTGGAAAAGGCGCTGATCCAGGAGGCGCTCGAGCGTTCGGGCGGACGGCTGGTCAGCGCCTGCAAGCTGCTGGGGATCAGCTACAAGACCCTGCAGTACCGGGTCAGGAAGTACGGGATCGATGTCGCCGAGGTCAAGGAGGCTTAAGGCGTGTGATGCACTCAGGAGTGGGAAAGAACACAACCCCCTGTCTCCCCCTTTTTTAAGGGGGATTGTTTCGGCTTCGGCCGGAGCTTTGAGCTAAGCGCTTGAGCGATAGCGGTATCGATCCCCTCTCGAGAGGGGTGGCCCGCCTGCGGCGGGCCGGGGTGTGTGTCTTTGCCGGCCGCACAGCCTAGATCCCCGACACAGAGTTCATAACACCCTCTATCGCGTGTGATGAACTCAGAGCGACCGGCTCGGGAATCAGGAAAATACACAACCCCCGGTGTCCCCCTTTGGTAAGGGGGATCATTCCCGCTTCGCCCCGGCCGTGGCGTAAGCGCTTGGGAATCAGGCTGTTAATCCCATCTGCTTAGAGGGGATTTTTAAGCGTGGCAACCAACTAGTTGCGCCACTTCTACGGGCGGAGCGGGAAAAGTCCCCCCTGGAGGGGGGTGGCAGCATTGCTGCCAGGGGGGTGTCAATCCACTGTGCTGTGGCAGCGCCAACCGCCGGGAGTATCCCTGAGCCAAGACCGGGGGTGAGGGCCGCCGCTCCCGCCCGGCCCTCCCCCCATGGCCGGGCTCACTCGAACTGCCGGACGTACTCGATGAACTTGCGGGCGGTCTGGTCCAGGTTGTCCCCCTGCCCGCCGCCGCGCAGCACCTCGCACATCTCATAGGCGAGGTAGCCCCGGTAGCCGATCTCTTTCAGCGCCCCGATGAACGTGCGGTAATCGATCACCCCCTCGCCGACCGGGACCGCCCGCAGCACATCCTGGCCGCGCAGGTAGTTGGTCAGGTTGAGGTCATAGGCGTAGCGCGGCAGGCGGACATAGTCGGCGGCGGTGGTGTGCGCCAGCCAGGGTTTCATCCGGTGCACCGACTGGCGGATTTCCTCGGCGGAGAGTCCCTCCAGGGTGGGGCTCCAGGCATCCCAGGCCGCCACGACATTGGGGCGGTCCACCTCCTCCAGCAGCCAGGCCATCGCCTCGTGGTGCAGGGCCAGGTCGTGGTGGTTCTGCACCACCAGGGTCACTCCGTAGCGGGCGGCCTGGTCGCCGGCATCGCGCAGGCCCTGGAGCACGGCCTCGTACTGCTTGTCCCAGGCCACCCCGGAGCGCTCATAGCCGGTGAACACCCGCACCATGTCGGTTCCCAGGTCGCGGGCCAGCCGGGCCAGCTCGCCGACATAGGCCGCCTGGATCTCCGGGTGGGGGATCCCGGCCCGGTCGATCCCCGCGGTGAAATCGGTGTAGCCGGCCAGGCCGACCAGGGTCAGGCCCAGCTCCTCGATCCGCCGGCGCAGCTTGGCCCGGGCGGCCTGGTCATAGTCGAGCGGGCTGAGATGGGGGCGCTTGGCCACCAGCAGCACGCCATCGTAGCCCAGCTCCTTGGCCTTGACCAGGAACTCCTCGACTGTCAGCCGTTGCTGGCCGCGCCAGAAGCCGGCGTAGCTGACCGAATGCAGGCAGGTTTTGACCCGGAAATCGGCCGGGTCGCCGCTGGGAAGCTGCACCTGGGCTGTCAACGGCAGGGCCGCTCCGGCCAGCAGCAGCATGGTCAGCAGGCTGATCAGCTCTCCTCGCAACTCGCACCTCCTTGGTCGGTTCGTGATGCTCGCGCCGGCGTGGTCCACCGTGGCGGATGAAGTCCGCCCGGTCCAGCCGCGGCCGGCCGCCGCCGGCCGCAACCCGTTTCATCCCGAAAAGATAGCCGCGGCCCGCCCATCGGGCAAGCCTGAAGCGGGAGTCATCGCCGGTGCTCCAAAGCATTGACCGGCAGGCGGAAAGCTGTTAACTCTATCACCGGTGTTCGCATCGGCCACTTTACCTGCGATAGTAGGAGCACCCGTGCCGCGCCTGACCAGACCCCGCCTGCTCGCCGCCCTCTGCCTGGCGCTCCTGCTTGCCGCCGGGCTCTCGACCCTGGCCCGCGCCGGAGGCTCCGGCATCCCCGGCCTCAGCTATCGGGAGGACCTCAACGGCGACAGCCAGGCCAATGTGCTCGATGTGCTGGCGATGCTGCTATCCGCCCCGGGCGCGCCGCGGGACCCCCGCTGGGACTACGACCGCGATGGCGCCTGGGCGCTGGATGATGCCCTGCTGCTGCTGTCCGCCCTGGTGCGCCACGACCTGACCGCGGTCTCCCATCCCGCCGAAACCGACGAAACCCTGCGCAACCCCGGCCGGGGCTTCATCTCGGTCCACAGCTTCAACGACTGGGTGCTGCGGGGCATCCCGGACCACCCCTGGTGCTCGATCGCCCAGTTCCGCTGGTATTGGGATGAGATCGAGCGCAACGAGGGCCAGGTGGATTTCGCGATGATCGACCAGTTGATCGCCCGGGCTCGGGCCAACGGCCAGAAGCTGATGCTGCGGGTGATGTGCCAGAACGGCTCCCGGCACGTGCCCACCTGGGTGCTCAGCGCCGGACTGAAAGGGCATTCCTATACCGATGGCAGCCAGGGCTGGCAGCCCGACTATGACAGCGCGGTGTTCCTGGCCAAGCACGAGAACCTGATCCGCGCCCTGGCCGAGCGCTACGATGGCCACCCGGATGTGGACCATGTCGACATCGGCTCGGTCGGGCAGTGGGGCGAGTGGCACACCAGCGGCACCGGCTGGCCGATGCCCGCCGACTCCACCCAGCGCAAGATTGTCGACATCTACTTCCGCCATTTCAAAAAAACCCCGCTGATCATGCTGATCGGCGGCGGTCCGGCCCTGGCCTACGCGGTCGCGGGTGGCTCCGGCTGGCGCGCCGACTGCTTCGGCGACATGGGCGGCTTCAGCGGCGACTGGAGCCACATGGAGGACATCTACCAGCAGGCCCTGGATGATGCCGAGGCCAACCACGCCTGGCAGCAGGCCCCGGTGATCTTCGAGACCTGCTGGACCATGAAGTTCTGGTACGCCCGGGGCTGGGACATCGACCACATCCTCGCCGAGGGCCTGCGCTGGCATGTGACCGCGATGAACAACGGCTCGGACACGATCCCCGCGGCCTGGGCCGACAAGGTGCGCGAGTACGAGAAGAAGATGGGCTATCGGTTCGTGCTGCGGGAGCTCGAGCATGGCGCCCTGGCCCACCCCGGCGACTCGCTCGCCCTGCGGATGAAATGGGCCAACCGCGGGGTGGCCCCGATCTACCTGCGCCACCCGCTGGCGTTCCAGTTGCGTTCCGAGCGGGACACCACGGTCGCGTTCGTGCTGGAGAGCGCGGCCGACATCACCGGCTGGCTGCCCGGGGAGGTGGAGCTGGCCACCACGGTCGCGGTCCCGCCGGGGATTCCGCCCGGGGATTACGAGCTGGGGGTGGGGATGCTCGACCCGCACTCGCACCAGCCGCGGATCATGTTCGCCATCGCCAATCGCGACCCGGACCTCTGGCACCGGGTCAGCCGGGTCCGGGTGCGCTGACCGGTCCCGCCAGGCCGTTCCACTCTCGCTGCGGAGAATGACCCGATGCGCCGTTGCCCCGACCCGCGCCTGTTCCCGGCGCTGCGACACGCTGCGCTCCTGAGCTCCCTGCTGTTGCTGCTGGCGGTCGCCTGCGACCGCTGCCCGCTGTGCCGCCTGTTCCCGGAGCGGCGCGAGGCCCAGGCCGAGGCCGCTGCTGCCGACAGCCTGTCCGAGCTGGTCAACCCGCTGGTCGGCACCGGGATCCGCTTCGATTTCCCCGGCAACTGTTTCCCGGCGGTCTGCCCGCCGTTCGCCACCACCCAGTGGTCGGCCGAGACAGTCCGCCGGGGCGAGCACCCCTACTACTACGCTCCCTACGCCCACGAATCCGACCCGGCGCTCGAGGGCTTTGTCGGCTCGCGCTTTCCCAGCGGCTCCTGCATGAGCGACTATGGCAGTGTCGCGCTGATGCCGGTGGCCGGCGCGTTGACAGTGAGCCGCGAGCTGCGGGCCTCGCCGTTCAGCCGGGAGCGTGAGGAGCTGCACCCTTACTCCTATGCGGTCGAGCTGGAGCGCTACCGGGTGCGGGTGGAGCTGACCGCCACCGGCCGCTGCGGCCTGTTCCGCTTCCGCTTCGACAGCCCGCAGGAGGCGATGGTGCTGGTCGATGCCCGCTCCCGGGGCAGCGAGTCCCGCGGCCGCCGGGAGGATACCTCCGGCGAGAGCTGGGTGCGGATCGACCCGCAGGCGCGGGAGATCGAGGGCTACAACTCCTTCCGTTTCCGGGGATATTTCGTGGTGCGTTTCGACCGGGAGATGGCGCTGCACGGGGTCTGGGAGGCAGACTCGCTGGCGCCGCAGGGGAGCGAGGCCCGCGGGACCGAGGGCCCGCTGGGAGCCTGGGCCGACTTCGGCGCGGGGCCGCTGACTGTCGAGGCCCGGGTCGGGACCTCGTTCATTTCGCTGGAGCAGGCCCGGGAGAACCTGCGGCTGGAGGCCGGGGAGCAGAGCTTCGAGCAGGTGCGGGAGGATGCCCGCCAGGCCTGGGAGCGCGCCCTGGGAAAGGTGCGGCTGACCGGGGCCGACCCGGAACGGCTGCGGGTGTTCTACACCGCGCTCTGGCACTGCCTGCTGCTGCCGCGCGAGTTCAGCGAGCATGGCCGCTACCTGAGCCCGTTCGATGGCAAAGTCCACGCGGGGGTGAGCTACAATGACTTCTCGCTGTGGGACACTTTCCGCGCCGAGCATCCGCTCTTGACCATCCTCGAGCCCACCCGCACCGGGGAGATGATCCAGGGCCTGCTGGCGATCTACCGCGAGGGCGGCTGGCTGCCCAAGTGGCCGAACCCCCGCTACACCAGCGTGATGATCGGCACCCACGCCGATGCGGTGATCGCGGATGCCTACGTGAAGGGCATCCGCAACTTCGATGCCGAGCTGGCCTGGGAGGCGGTGCGCCAGGATGCGATGGTCCCCTCGCCCGATCCCGACTACTACGAGGCCCGCGGGGGGCTGTCGCTGTACATGAAGTACGGCTTCCTGCCCGCGGACTCGATCGAGGAGGGCACCTCGAGCAACATGGAGTTCAGCTACGGGGATTTCTGTGTGGCCCAATTAGCAGAGGCATTAGGCAAGACGGAGGAAGCAAAAATATTCAGGCGGCGCAGCCTCAACTACCGCAACTCGTTCGACCCGGCTTTCGGGTTCGTGCGCGGCCGCAACGCCGACAGCTCGTGGGTCACCCCGTTCGACAGCACCGCCAATGGCGACCGCTATTTCACCGAGGGCACCGCCTGGCAGTACAGTTGGTACGTCCCGCACGATGCCGCCGGGCTGATCGGGCTGATGGGCGGCCCGGAGCATTTCTGCGCCAAGCTGGGGCTGTTCTTCACCCAGGCCCTGACCCGCGACCTGGCGCGCTGGAACCCCTACTACAACCATGCCAATGAGCCCAGCCAGCACGCCGCCTACCTGTTCTGCCACGCCGGAAGGCCCTGGCTGACCCAGCTCTGGGTGCGCAAGATCCTGGCCCCGGGCTACCTGTACGATGACACTCCCGGCGGGCTGCCGGAGAACGATGACTGCGGGCAGATGTCGGCCTGGTACGTGCTGAGCGCCTTAGGCTTCTACCCGGTCTGCCCGGGCGACCCGCGCTATGTGCTGGGGAGCCCGATCTTCCCGGAGGCCGAGCTGCGGCTGGAGAATGGGAAAGTGTTCCGGGTGGTGGCCAGGAATGTCAGCGAGGAGAACATCTACATCCAGGCGGCGCGGCTGAACGGTGAGCAATATGACAAGAGCTGGCTGGCCCATGCCGACCTGCTGAACGGCGGGACCCTGGAGCTGGAAATGGGCCCGCAGCCGAACCTGAATTGGGCGAGCGGCCCCGAGGCGGCCCCGCCCTCGGTGAGCGGGGGAAAGTGAGGGGCGGGATGATCCGCTGCCGGTGCGGGGACAGCCATCACACCTCCTGGTCCGTAGGGGCCGGCCCTCGTGCCGGCCCTGAAAAACACAACCCCCTGTTTCCCCCTTTGCTAAGGGGGATCAACAGCACTGCCGGCCCGCTGGTCTCCCACGGGCGCGGCATGCCGCGCCCCTACGATTGGCTCCGGGCCGGCGGCTGCAACCTGAAGTTATGCAGCATCAACGGGATCGAGGGTAGGGGCGTCCGGCCGGACTCGCGCCACTCGCTGGCGGCGAGGAAGAGCGTTACACCCCCCGGCCCCGATGTCATCGGGGCCACCCCCCTCCAGGGGGGACTTTTCTCGCTCCGCCCGTGGAAATCTGCATAACTGGTTGAGAAGCCGCGCTTTTATTCCCCTGCCATCAAGTGGGGGTGACAGCGTTACTGCCAGGGGTGTGTCATCCTGGCTTGCTGCTCGTTACCTCGTATCGAACCAGCGAAAAAGTTTTGGAAAGTGGAAGAGGGGTCTGGGGGGAGGGAGAAAACTTTTTTAAAAAAGTTTTCTCCCTCCCCCCGGTGATTTTTACTCAGTAGAGTTCCCACGGGGCCCAGGCCGCGCCATTGGCCCTTCGTCCGAAAGGCAACGGATCATTGCCCCGCTCGAACGCTCCCAGGTCGGGACCCGCGCCCTGGAAGCCCTCGTTGAAGCCCGGCAGGGGCGCCCGGCATCGATCGCCGGGTTGCGGTCGAGGTAGACTTTATCGGTGAAATCCTCCACCTGCCCATTGTGCTCGACATGGGTCCTTCCCCAGCGGATGCGATGGACAGTCGGGGCCAGGTACCACTCCAGGCCATAGGAGTGCAGGTAGGCGGGCTTTTCGCTGACCCCGTGGCGCTCATAGGGCCCGCCGGTGGACAGGCCGGTGAACAGGTCGTAGTCCAGGTCGGCCGGCGGGTCGGGCTGGCGGTCGCCGGAGAGCGGGCCGGGGCAGTCGAAAATGTTGTTGCGGGAGATGGTATTGGTGACCGGGTGGGTGCTGAAGGCCCGGAATGCGCCCGCGGGCTGGAGCGCGGTGTTGTGGAAGACGTAGCGACGGCCGCCCTTGAATGGCTCGCGCTCGCCCATCTTGAGCATCACCCCACCCGAGGGCTCATCCTGCAGGTGGCGCGCCAGCCCGAACACGTTGCGGAAGATGTAGAGCGGCCCGCGGCTGGTGGCGGCCGAGGCGATGTGGGTATAGGTGTGGTGGATGTAGTTGCCCCAGATCCGCACGTTCATGTTGGCGCCCTCGCTCTCGATGGCGTCGTCCCAGACATGCGAGATGATGTTGCCGTAGATGTCCGAGTCGCGGTTGGGGCTGCCCTCGAAACTGTAGTTGCTGCCGCCGCCGATCGCATCGTTGAAGCCGCGGGCCTCGCTGGAGCGGATCTCGTTGTGGCGGATGACATTCCCGCCCATGCTGTTCCAGAAGGTCACCGCGTGCGGGCCGCTGGGATGCCCGGTCGACCAGTCGTTGGAGCCATAGCTGGGGTTCTCGATCAGGTTGCGCTGGACCACGATCCCGTAGACCCCCTCCTCGCAGTCGATCGCGTTCTCGCCATCGACCGGCAGGCTCCCCAGTTGCAGCCTGCCGCTGCCCCAGTCGGCGATCCGGCAGTCCTCGATCACGATGTCGTGGGCGCCCTCGCGGATCAGGATCGCATCATTCAGCGCCCCGACCAGCTCCAGCCCCCGCACGATGATGTAGCTGCCCTCGATCACGAGATTGTGCTCCGCCGATTTCTCGGGATCGATCAGGTGCTTGCCGCCCGCGGACGGGGTGACCAGGTGCCAGGCCTCGGGCGTGCCGGACCGGCGCAGCACCAGGGTGCTGTCGCTCACCCCGTGGGGCAGGAAAGTGGTCCGGCCGACCGGAAGCGTTTCGCTGCGGGTGCGGGCCTGGAGGGTGGCGGCCTGCGCGCCGGCCGAGAGCCGGATTTCGTACTCGGTGCCGGGGGCGAGCCCCACCAGCGAGCCGCGGAACTGGCGGTCGCGGGTGTCGTACCAGAGCGGGTAGCCCTGCTGCCAGTCGGATTTCCCATCGGCGCGGTACTGCACCGCGGCCTCGCCGGATGCGCCGGGGACAGTCCAGTACAGCCCCAGGCATTCGAAAGTCGGGACCGCGTAGGGGTTGGCCTCGGAGTCGAGGGGATTTCGCTCCGCGGCCCGGGCGACAGGGGCCATCAGGGCGGCCAGCAGGCAGAGGATCATGGTCCGGCGCATCGAGTGCTCTCCTTTCGAGATTGTTTTGCAGTCTGTCAGCCAGTCCTTGAGCTTTCGGAAAAGTCTGGGAAAGTGGGGGAGGCGGGGATTCCTGCCGGTATCTCCCTTGCCATAAACTATCCTCTAAGTTCTTTATTTTTCTTCTTTCTGGAGGCCAGAAAGAAGCAAAGAGCCATTGCGGCGCAACACTCGCCGGCCAGTGGTGCTGAAATCACCTTGGGCTCGGCCTGTGGACCGGAAGCTCCCTGACATACTGCTAGCTCTATGATTATCATTATTTTTCTTCTTTCTGGAGGCCAGAAAGAAGCAAGAGCCTTGCGGCGCAAAACTCGCCCACCACTGATGGTCTTCAATTGGTCGCTGGTAATCCTGCGATCTTTACGCTGCCTCTGCGGGTGGGCAGCGCTGACGCGCATCTGCCAGTGAGTTTTTGCCTCCCCGAATGCCGCAGATGGGATTAAGCGCATCGTAACCGCTGCTTAGCCGTGGCTCAGACAGTTGCTGCCGCGGAGCGCCCCGGAGGGGCGCTGGGGGTCAAAGGCAAAGACTTGGAATGTCCCCCATTAATCAATAAAAAGTTTGGGAAAGTGGGTAGGGGGTCCGGGGGGAGGGAGGAAAACCTTTTTCAAAAGGTTTCCTCCCTCCCCCCGGAGCAGTTGTTGTCAAAGCACGATGAAGTCTTTGATCGCCTGGGGCAGGCGGGCGGTGCGTTTCAGCAGCTCTTCCGGAGACAGCGGCCGGGGGCTGGCGTAGAGCGCGGCGGCGAGCACCTGCCGGCCGGGCTCGAGCGTGGCGGCGACCCCGCACTGGCGGGCCCGGGCGGCGAAGCTGTTGAGGTCATCCCGGCCGCGGAAGCCCGCCAGCTCCCTTCCCGAGCCATAGCCCTCCAGCCCGCGGACAAACACCGCGCAGCCCTGGCGGGGCGAGCGCCCATACTGCCAGCGCTCCCCGGAGCGGGCTTCCGGTTGCTCATCCAGTTCCAGCCCCAGGGCACAGGTCGATTCGACCGCGGTGAGGGGCGCGCCTGGCGGCACCTCCAGCCGGTGGGCCCGCCACTCGACCTCGCCCGCGAGCAGCGCCAGGCTCTCCACCTTGATTTCCCGCTCCCCGACTTTCGCGCTCCAGCTCCAGCGCAGGGAATCCTCTGAAAGCACCTCGCCGGTGTAGGCGGAAACCCGACGGCCGTAGTTGCCCGCGGCATCCTCGAACGACAGCATGCAGTCAGGCGGGACCAGGTCCGCCACCATCCCGACATTGTAAGGGAAATGGGAGGAGTAGGAGAAATTGAAGTACTTGTTGGGGTAGTGGCCATCCGAGCGGGACTGGAACATCCGCACCTGGCCGCTGGCCTGGTCGCCGCGCAGCAGGATCCCGGGAGCCTGGATCAGGTGGGAGAAATCCCCGGCCTCCACCGGCAAGGGCTCCTCGGGGGCGGTCCAGAACGGGTCCTCCGGGGGCAGGGCCAGCGCGGCGAACGCCTGCATCCCCCAGTAGGGGTGGCCGTTGTTGATGTAGCTTTCGCAGACCTCCCGGCTGGAGTGCGGGGTCATCGTTTCCCGCAGCTTCAGGTTCTGCTGGTCCCAGGCCCCGGCCTCCCACAGGAACGCCAGGTTGCGGTTGCAGATGCGCCGCAGCAGGCCGGTCGAAAGCGGCCAGAGCCCGGCCCGGTGGGCCAGGGTCAGCGGGGTCAGAGCGGCCCAGCGGTAGATCAGCGAGCGGCCATAGAGCACGTGGCTGCCATTGCCGCCGAAGAAGTGCGGGGTGGTGCGCAGGAACAGCTCCAGCCGCTCGCGGTGAATCTGTCGCAGCGCGGGGAACCGCTCGCCGACCATCATGTCCCAGTACAGGTGATGGGAGGCGAACACCCAGAAGTTATAATAGTCGTACTCGTGGCCCTCCAGCGAGTCGTGATACCAGCCATCGCCCTGGTACATCCGCTCGAGCGGGGCCAGGTCGGCGCGGAACGCCTCCTCGCTGCCGGAGAACTCCGGCCAGCGCTCGGCCAGGGCCAGCCGGGCGGCCTGGTTGACCGCGGTGAACAGCTTCCAGTTGTTGGTATGCCCGGTGAACCGGGTACAGCTCTCCAGCCAGGCCTGGAGGTTGCGGCGTTCCTGCGCGGTGAAACGGTCCATCACCCGATCGGCGGCCAGCCACAGGCTCCAGGCGAGGATCGAGCTTTCCACCTGGCGCTGGTCCCCGCCATCCGGCCTGGCGTACTGCCAGAAATCCGGGTGGGACGGGTCGGTGCCGTGGCGGAAGGCGGCCAGGAACACCTCCGTCAGGTCGTAGGAGCGGCCCTCGACCTCGACCGCTTCCGCTCCTTGCGGGGCGGCGATCGCCGCGGCCAGGGCCGGAAGGAGCCGCGCCACCGAGTCGCAGGTCTGGCCGCTCCTCGACACGAAGTTCTGCAGGATCAGCCCCCCGGCGTAGTCGCAGACCGCGAAGCTGTCGGGCGAGGTGCGTTGCGCGTTGACAATGAAACCCTGGACAATGGTCCGGAAGATTTCCCGCCAGCGCTGGTAATCACAGTTGCTGGGGACAAAAGCGGGCGCGGGCGCAGCGGCTTGTTCCCGGCTGTCCCGGCAGCCGGGCAGGCCGCCCAGCAGCAGGCCGCCCGCCGCCGCGGCGGAGGTTCCGAGGAACGCGCGGCGGGTCAGGCGCGGATCCTGATGGTCCATGATCGCAAGGCTCCTGATGGAGGATGGTGAGGGATCGCCGCCGCTGGAATGGGGGCCGGACTGAAAGTACGGCGGCGAGGCTCCGGGGGTCAAGGATCATCGCGCCCGCCGGGCTCCCCGCGCGGCCATTTATTGTAACCTTCGCCGTCTGCCGGGTGTACTTCAGAGAGGCTCCCCGGCCGGCAACATCCTTGACAGCCGTCGGACCGCGGCACTAGTTATCCCCTTTTCCGAAAACAGCGCGAACGACCAGATCCGATCCCCTTCACGAACCGGTGGCGAGAGCATGAAGATTGTCCAGTTGTCGATCCGCAGGCCGGTCACGATCACGATGCTGATGGTGACCCTGGTCCTGTTCGGCGCGGTGGCCTACCAGCGCCTGCCGATCAACCTGCTGCCCGATATTTCCTACCCGACCCTGACTGTCCGGACCGAGTTCCCCGGGGCCGCTCCCGAGGAAGTGGAAAACCTGGTCAGCCGCCCGGTGGAGGAAGCGGTGAGCGTGGCCAACGGCGTGATCCGGGTCAGCAGCCGCTCGCGCACCGGGCTCTCGGAGGTGACGGTCGAGTTCGAGTGGGGGTCCCAGATGGACTTCGCCTCGCTGGATGTGCGCGAGAAGCTGGACCGGATGCGCCTGCCCCAGGAGGTGGAAAAGCCGCTGATCCTGCGCTACGATCCCTCGCTGGAGCCGATCATGCGCCTGGGGCTGACCGGCGAGATGGACCTGATCGCCCTGCGCACCCTGGCCCAGGAACGGCTCAAGCCCAAGTTCGAGACAGTCGATGGGGTGGCGGCGGTGGAGGCCTCGGGCGGGATGGAGGAGGAGATCCATGTCCTGGTCAGCGAGACCCGCGCCGCGGCCCTCGGCCTGCGGATCGAGGATGTGGCCGGCCGGGTGGCCGCCGAGAACATCAACCTCACCGGCGGCACCCTCACCGATGGCGAGGCCGATTACCTGGTGCGCACCATCAACCAGTACCGGCAGCCGGAGGAGATCAGCGACATCATCCTCGAGCGGCGCGAGGATGCCCTGATCCGGCTTTCGGATGTCGCCCAGGTCAGCCGCGGCTACAAGGACCGCACGATCATCACCGAGCTCGGCGGCGATGAGAATGTCGAGCTGGCGGTCTACAAGGAGGCCGATGCCAACACCGTGCTGGTGGCCCGCCGGGTCCAGGAGCGCCTGGAGCAGGTCCGCGCCGAGTACGGCGGGGACAGCGGGCCGATCCGGCTGCAGGTGATCACCGACCAGTCGCGCTTCATCACCCAGTCAATCGATGAGGTGCTGAAGACCGCGGTGATCGGCGGCGGGCTGGCGATCCTCGTGCTCTACATCTTCCTGCAGCGCATCTCCTCGACCCTGATCATCGGCCTGGCGATCCCGATCTGTGTCGTGGCGACCTTTTTCTTCATGTACATCTCCGGGGTCTCGCTCAACATCATGAGCCTGGGCGGGCTGGCGCTGGGGGTGGGGATGCTGGTGGACAACTCGATTGTCGTGCTGGAGTCGATCGACCGCTACCAGCGCGAGGGGATGCCCGCGCCCGAGGCCGCCGAGCGGGGAGCCTCGCTGGTGGGCAATGCGGTGACCGCCTCCACCCTGACCACGGTCTGTGTCTTCCTGCCGATCATCTTTGTCACCGGCGTGGCCGGCCAGCTGTTCACCGACCAGTCGCTGACTGTCACCTACAGCCTGATGGGCTCGCTGCTGGTGGCCCTGACCCTGATCCCGATGCTCGCCAGCGGCTTCAAGGGGGCCCCGGCGTTCGGCGCCAATGGCGCGGGCGATGGCGCTGAGGGCGCCTCCGGGCATACGCCCCACCCCCGCCGCGGGCCGAAGTGGCTGTGGTGGCCCTACGAGGCGGTGGTGCTGGTGCTGCGGGCGGTGTTCTACTGGCTGCCGCTGGGGCTGCTGATCGGGCTCAAGTACCTGGCGCTGGGATTGGGCCGGGCGCTCGGGCTGGCGGTGAACCCGGTCCTGGCGGTTCACCGGGCGTTCTACTCCCGGCTCGAGCCCGGCTATGGGCGAGTGCTGCGGCTGGCCCTGAACAACCGCATGCTGGTGCTGGTGATCGCCGTGGTGGCGTTCATCGGCTCGATGCTGCTCTATCCCCGGCTGGGGATGGAGCTGATCCCCGAGATGAGCCAGGGCGAGCTCCAGGTCGGGCTGAAGATGCCGGCCGGCACCCCGGTCGAGCAAACCCGCGAGGTGCTCTCGCGGATGGAGCGGGCGGCGATGGCCGAGCCGGGGGTGCGGGTGGTCTATGCCATGGCCGGGGTGAGCGGGATGGGCGGCGGCAGCCTCCGCGAGGAGCGCGAGGACATCGGCCAGATGGCGATCCTGCTGGAGGAGGGCGCGATGGACCGCGCCGGCGAGGATGCGCTGATCGAGCGCCTGCGAAGGCAGTACGAGCTGATGCCGGGAGCGGCGATCAAGTTCGGCCGGCCGGTGCTTTACAGCTACAAGAATCCGGTGGAGCTGGAGATCCGCGGCTATGACCTCGGCCAGCTCGATCGGCTGAGCACCGAGGTGGTGCGGCGGCTGCGCCCGCTCGAGGGGCTGACCGATGTCAAGAGCTCGATGGAGGGCGGCAACCCGGAGATCCGGGTGCTGTTCCGGCGTGACCGGCTGGCGGCGATGGGCCTCAATCTGAGCCAGGTCGCCCAGGCGGTGCGCGGCAAGGTGCTGGGCGAGGTGGCCACCGAGCTGCACCGCGAGGGCCGCCAGGTGGACATCCGGGTGCGGGTGGACGAGGCCGACCGCGACCGGCTGGAGGATGTGCGCCGGCTGGGCGTGGCGACAGTCGGCGGGCAGTCGATCCCGCTGGCGGCGGTGGCCGACCTGGTGGTGGAGGAGGGCCCGAGCGAGATCCGGCGGGTGGACCAGGAACGGGTGGCGGTGGTCTCGGCCGGGCTGGCCGGGGCCGACCTGGGCGGCGCGGTGGAGCGGATCGAGGCCGCGCTGGCCGACCTGAGCATTCCGCCCGAGGTGAGCCTCTCCTATGGCGGCCAGAGCATGGAGATGAAGCGCTCGGTCAACAGCATGCTGTTCGCGGCCGGGCTGGGGGCGTTCCTGGTCTACCTGGTGATGGCCAGCCAGTTCGAGTCCCTGCTCCACCCGTTCGTGATCATGTTCACCATCCCCTTCGGCCTGGTGGGCGTGATCTGGTCGCTGCTGCTCACCAGCGGGGTGATCGGGGTCGTGGCCCTGATCGGGGTGGTGATGCTCTCGGGGATTGTGGTCAACAATGCGATCGTGCTGGTGGATTATGTCAACGTGCTGCGAAGGGAGGGGCTCTCCAAGCACGAGGCGCTGATCCAGGCCGGCGAGGCCCGATTGCGACCGATCCTGATGACCACCCTGACCACGATCCTCGGCCTGCTGCCGATGGCGATCGGGCTGGGCGAGGGCAGCGAGGTGCGCTCCCCGATGGCGGTGGTGGTGATCGGCGGGCTGACAGTCGGCACGCTGCTGACCCTGGTGCTCGTGCCCACCCTCTACTCGATGCTGGACTGGCGCAAGTAGCCGGCGGACCGGGCAGCCGGCAGCCAAAGGGAAAGGCCCCCCGCGGGGGCCTTTCTGTGTTTCATCAGCCTGGAAGCGTGCTGAACGATGCCGGAAAAAACACAACCCCCGGTGTCCCCCTCGTTCAAGGTTCATCCGGGCATTTCGGGAAGGCGCAGCGGGGCGGGAGCCCCGGATCGCTTGGCAAGTTCTGAAGCCTGACGGCTGGTTACTTTGTGTGACCAACAAGGTGTTACAAAAAGTTTCTTGAAGCGAAGGCCGCGAAGCTGGAGGGCAATCTCCAACTCTCTGTTTATCCCGTAAATCCTTCGGATTTTTCTACTTCTGTGACCAGAAGTAGCAAGAGTCTTGTGAAGCCAAGGCCGCGAAGCTGAAATAACAACATGTTTTTCAATTGGTTACGGTGTGCCCGAGGAAGTAAGGCGCTCCCGTGGTGCTCGCCGCGTTCGCGCCATCCCTGCCGCGATGCAATCGGGGATGGCCTGCCGGGCTCTCTCGCTTCGTAGCAGTAGCCACGATGGAAATAGGGAAAAATTACACCGCTGTCTCTTGCCTCCAGCCGCGGCCCGAAAACCACCGCCACCACCACCATCCCAAAGACACAACCGCTGCTTCCCGGGCTGGTCTGCTTGAGCCTGACCGATGTCGGTCGGGTTGGCCGGTAGGGGCGGGGCATGCCCCGCCCCAAGTAGTTACGGGCCTCCAGCCGCGGCCCGAAACCCACCCTACCGCGGAATCTTTCGTAGGGGCCGGCCCCCGTGCCGGCCCGCTCGTCTCCCACGGGCGCGGCATGCCGCGCCCCTACGATGAACTCCGGGCCTGCTGCTGTAACCTGAAGTTATGCACAATCAACGGGATCGAGGGTCAGGGGCGTCCGGCCGGACCGCGCGTCGTTCAGTCCCGCTCCAGCTCCCGGGCGGCCAGGCGCTCCAGGACAGGGATCGCCAGGGCCAGCGCCCGCACGATGTGGAACGGGTCCTTGACCGGCAGGGCGACAATCCGCGGGTCGGGATGGCCCTGGCGGTCGCGGATCTGGATCCACTCGCCCACTGACCGGTCCGGATTGGGGAAAGTGCGGAAGGTGTAGTCCTGCACCCGCTGGAACCATTCGTCCATCCAGGGCCGCTCCATGTCCTCGATCGCCAGCGGCAGGGCGTAGAGCGCCTCGGAGTGCGGCCACCAGAGCTTGCTGGCCCAGTCGCCGCGGACTTTCCGCACCATCTCGTGATCCGCCAGCTCGGGCGGGACCTCGCCGGCCGGTTCGCCGCCGTGCTTGTCCCGGAACAGGAACAGCCCGCCATATTCCCGGTCCCAGCCCTTTTCCAGCGCCCAGCGCATGGTTTCCGCCGCATCAGCGAACAGTTGCTCATCGCCGGTGCGCAGGGCCCAGTGCATCAGGAACCACATGTCCTCGATGGTGTGGCCGGGGTTGATGAAGCGTCCGAGCAGGGTTTCCCGCGGCTGATTGTCGGCGCCGAGCATCTCCAGCACCGCCTGTTCCCGCGGCCGGCGGAACAGGTCCATGATCCGGTGGGAACAGCGGTGGGCCACTCTGCGCAGGCCGATCGCCCGCTGGCGGCGGCCCAGCTCCTCGGCGGCGTCGGCCAGCTCCTGGCTGGTCTCCAGCAGGATCATCGGCTCGCCGTGGACCTGGTAGCCCGCGGGGATCGGGTAGGGATCGGTGCGGTAGCGGCCGGTTTCGAGCCGGCGGTGGACATCGGCATAGAGCTCGAGGGCGAACTCCAGCGCCCGCTCATCCTGGGCCGCCCGGGCATACTCGCCCAGGCCGTAGATCACGAAGAAATCGGCATAGATGCTCAGGTCGTAGTCCTCGCCGGTCCCGGCCTGGCGTCCCTGGCCCGCGCCGTCCAGCAGGATCGGCCGGCCCCGGCGGTCGAGGATGAAGGCGCAGTGGCCGGAGGGCAGCCGGGCGTGCTCCATCAGGAACTCGGCGCCCGAGCGGGCCAGCTCCAGGAAGCGCGCGCGCTGGGCCTCGCTCACCCGGCCCTCGTAGTCGCGGAACAGGCGGGCCAGCATCCAGACAAAGCGGCCCTGGCTCCAGGTGAACTTGTGCTCCTGCAGCAGTTCACTGCCATCGTTGTTGAAACAGGTGAAATAGCCCCCGTGCTCGCGGTCGATCCCGCGCTCGAGCCAGAACGGCAGGACCACCTCGAACAGCTGGCGGCGGTACTCGGACAGCAGCAGGCCATAAGACTTGCGTTCCATGCTCCCTCCCAGGCTGGTTCCAGTCCGGATGCTCCCGATAATCCCATTTTATCCATAATAGCCCCCGGGCGCGATCAGGGCAAGGCGCTGAAAACCGCCGGCCGGCCCGGTCGGTTTCGAGGAAACTATTTCATTTTCAGCGTGTTATAATAGGCAGCAAGCATCGCGGCCGGCTCCACCGAATGCCGGCGGCGGACAAATAGTTGCTCTTGCCTGGGGGAAGTGCTATACTGGAATCAACGTTGCAGGGGATGCCGCGGCAGCGGCAGCAAGCCCCGGAGGATGCTGCTTGATGAATGAGAAGAAAGTGGCGCTGAGCCTGGCGATTGTCGGCAGCGGCGGCGATGGGGTGATGACCTGCGGGGAGGCGATTGTCCGGGCGGTGGCCCGCGCCGGGCTGCAGTGCCTGATGCTCAAGAGCTACGGCCCCCAGATCCGCGGCGGCGAGAGCGCCTGCCAGATCCGGGTCGGCAACCGGCGGATCTTCGCTCCCCCCGACCAGCTCGATGTCCTGCTGGTCTTCGACTGGAAAGACTTCCCGATTTTCCGCTCCGAGCTCAAGCTGCGCCCGGGCGGGGTGGTGGTCGAGGAGGGCGAGCCGGGCGAGGCCGATGCGATGCGTCCGCTGGCCGGCCGCGCCCCGGACCGGGTCTACCGGGTGCCGTTCACCCGGCTGTCCAAAGAGGCTTCCGGCGGGACACAGGCCCGCAACATGGTGGCCCTGGGAGCGCTGGGGGCGCTGTTCCGCCTGCCGCTGGACCAGCTCGAGAGCTCCATCCGTTACGCGTTCACCCGTCACGGCGAAAAAGTGATCGAGGCCAACCTGGCCGCTTTCCGGGCCGGGCGGGATTATGCCATCGGCCGCTACCCCGAGGATGGGCGGCTGCGGGTGCCGGTCGGGGAGCAGGGCCAGAAGCGGATCGTGATCACCGGCAACGAGGCGGTCGCCTACGGGGCGCTGCTGGCCGGCTGTCGCTTCTTCGCCGGCTACCCGATCACCCCCAGCAGCGAGATCATGGAGTGGCTGAGTGTCCACATGCCCGGTTTCGGCGGGACCATGGTCCAGACCGAGGATGAGATCGCCGCGCTGGGGATGGTGCTGGGCGCCTCGCTGGTCGGCACCAAGGCGATGACCGCCACCAGCGGGCCCGGGCTGTCGCTGATGACCGAGCTGCTGGGCCTGGCCTCGATCGCCGAGATCCCCAGCGTGATTGTCAACGTGATGCGGGCCGGCCCCAGCACGGGGATGCCCACCAAGAGCGAGCAGTCCGACCTGATGCACGCGATCTACGGCGGCCACGGCGACACCCCGCGGGTGGTGATGGCCCCCTGCGATGTCGGCGACTGTTTCGACGTGATGCGCGAGGCGTTCTTCGTCTCCGAAAAATTCCAGCTCCCGGTGATCGTGCTCTCGGATGCCGACATCGGCCAGTGCAAGACCGTGATCCCCGAGCCGGATGTGGCGATCGTGCGCTCCTACGAGCGCGAGCATCCCCGCCTGCTGCGGCCCGAGGACTACAAGCGCTTCGAGATCACCGAGAGCGGGGTCTCGCCGATGAGCGTGCCCGGCATGGACAACATCATCTATCGCGCCGCCGGGCTCGAGCACGCCGAGAGCGGGGCCCCGGCCTCGGACTACAAGACCCACCAGGCGATGAACGAGAAGCGCTACCGCAAGCTGCGGGGAGTGGTCGAGGAATCGCACTTCATGCGGCGTTACGGCCCGGAGCGGGCCGAGGTGGGCATCATCGCCTGGGGCTCGACCAAGGGCGCGGTGCGCGAGACCGTGGAGCTGCTGGGCGAGCAGGGCTTCTCGGTCAACGCCCTGGTGCCGCAGGTGCTCTATCCGCTGGATGTGGAGCAGGTCCGCGCCTGGCTGGCGGGAGTCGGGCGGCTGCTGGTGGTCGAGCTCAGCTTCAGCCGGCAGTTCCTGCAACTGCTGATGAGCCAGCTCGAGCTGCCCCCGGGCGCCGAGCACTACGGGCGCAGCGGCGGCAAGCCGTTGACTGTCGAGGAGCTCGAGCAGCAGGTCAGGAAACTTCTTATCTCCGAGCGAGAGGCGGTCACGGATGTATCCGGCCGAATCGACTGAAAGCCGACTCCAGGCTTCCGACTATCGCAGCGAGCTCAAGCCGGTCTGGTGTCCCGGCTGCGGGCATTACGGCGTACTGGCCGGGATGAGCCAGGCGTTTGCCCGGCTGCAGCTCAAGCCCGAGAACACCCTGGTGGTCAGCGGGATCGGCTGCTCCAGCCGCATCCCGGGCTACCTCAGGACCTACGGCTTCAACTCCGTGCATGGCCGGGCCCTGCCGATCGCGATGGGGGCCAAGCTGGCCAACCCCGAGCTGGAGGTGATCGCCGCCGGCGGGGATGGCGATGGATTCTCGATCGGCATCGGGCATTTTCCGCACTTGTGCAGACGCAATATCAATATTACTTATATCGTGATGGATAACTGCATCTACGGGCTGACCAAGGGCCAGCTCTCCCCGACCTCGCCGGGGGACATGGTCACCACCACCACGCGCTACGGCAACATCGAGAACCCGATCGACCCGATCAGCTTCGCGGTCGGCTGCGGCGCCACCTTCGTCGCCCGCTCCTTTGCCGGCGACATCAAGCACGTGGCCGAGATGGTGGTCGCCGGGATCGAGCATCAGGGCTTCTCGTTCATCCAGGTCCTGAGTCCCTGCGTGACCTTTGTCGGCAAGGAGCAGTTCCCCGAGATCAAGCGCCGGCTGCACTATCTCGAGGATGATCTCGACTACGATTTCTCCAAGCGTTGCGAAGCATTCAAGGTGGTGGACGAAACCGACCGGATCTCGGTCGGCGTGATCTACCGCCAGGCCCGCCCGACCTACACCGACAAGATGCGGGCCCTGCGCAAGAAGTTGACCGAGCGCGAGGAATACAGCCTGGAGAACCTGCTCAACCTGTTCCGGCCCTGATCCCCGCCCTGCCGCGGGGATCGACGGCCCTTAGTCGCGGGCCCACCCTCCAGCCAGCGATGGCCCATGAGCGGCGAGTATTTCATCCTGATCATCGAGGACGACGAGAGCCTGGTCCAGCTCTTCGCCGAGTTCTTTTCCCGTAAGGGCTACCGGATCGATACCGCCCAGACCGGGGCCACGGCGCTGGAGAAACTGGAAAACCACGCTTACGACCTGCTGCTGATCGATCTCAAGCTGCCGGACATGAACGGCATCGAGCTGGTCAAGTGGATCCGCGACCACTCGCCGGACACGATCGCGATCATCCTCAGCGGTCATGCCACGATCGAGCTGACCCTGGAGGCGATCAGCCTGGGCGCTTTCGACTTCATGATCAAGCCGGTCCAGCTCGCCCGCCTGGGGATCGTGGTCCAGAACGGCCTGGAACGGCGCCGGATCAGCCTGCAGAACCGCAAGCTGATCAGCGAGCTGCAACTGGCCAAGCGCGACCTCGAGGCCCGCATCGGCCAGCGCGCCGAGCAGCTCAAGAAAAGCGAGCAGAAGTTCCGTTCCCTCTACGACAATGCCCCGGATGTCTACTACACGGTCGACACCCGCGGCCAGATCATCGACTGCAACAAAATGGCGACGGAGTTTTTCGGACTGACCCGCCGCCAGCTCAAGGCGATGCACCTGCTGGACCTCTATACCAGCGACAATTTCGAGCTGGTCAGCCGGATGGTCCCCACCGCCGACGGCAAGGGGGGGACCGTGCGCCACCAGGAGGTGCGGGTCAAGCGGGCCGATGGCTCGGTGGCGGAGGTCGAGATCAACTCCAACCTGCTGACCGACACCGAGGGCCAGGTGCTCGGCGCCCTGACCATCCAGCGCGACATCACCGACCGCAAGCGGGCCGAGGAGCGCCTGAGCGAGAGCGAGGAGCGCTATCGGACGATCTTCGAGACCGCCGAGGTGGCGCTGATCGAGGTCGATTTCAGCGAGATGCGCTCGATGGTGGACCAGTTCGCCACCCTGGGTGGGAGCTCCGGGCTGGAACGGCTGCTGGACGGCCAGGAGGACTACCTGCGCCGGGCGCTGGAGAGCCTGCGCGCCGTCGACTTCAACCAGGCGGCGATCAAGCTGCTGGGCGGCTCCGGCAAGCAGGAGCTGGTCGGCGATCTGAGCCGTTTCTACACCCCGGAATCCTTCGAGGGCCTGCGGCGTTTCCTGCTGGCGATGGCCGAGGGCCGCGCCAGCTGCCACGAGGAGACCAGCTTCCAGACTATGCGCGGCGAGCGGGTCATCACCCTGGTCAGCATGACTGTCCCGCCCGCCGGCTCCCGTTACCGCAACCTGCTGGTGAGCCTGGTCGACATCACCGAGCGCAAGAAGGTCGAGGAGGAGAAGGACCTGCTGCTGACCCGGCTGCACCAGCTCAACCGCCAGCTCGAAACCCTGGCGGTCACCGATGGGCTGACCAAGCTCTACAACCACCGCTTCTTCATGGAGAACCTCTTCCGCGAGTTCAGCCGCTCCCAGCGGCTGGAGCACCCGCTGGCCCTGCTGATCGCCGATATCGACAACTTCAAGGGCTTCAACGACACTTACGGCCACCAGCTCGGGGATGAGGTGCTGGTCAGGGTGGCGGAGGTCCTGCAGAAATCGCGGCGGGGAGCGGACATCGTGGCGCGCTACGGCGGCGAGGAGTTTGTCCTGCTGCTGCCGGACACCAGCCTGGAGCAGGCGGTGCTGCTGGCGGAAAAACTGCGGAAGAAAATCGAGGATCTGGTGCTCTCCAACGGCCGGGACAAGCTGCGCCTGACCATCAGCATCGGCGCTTTCGCCCTGGAGCGGGACAATGTCAAGTCGCCCAAGGAACTGCTGATCATGGCCGACAAGGCGCTCTACCTGGCCAAGAAGACCGGCAAGAACCGGGTCTGCACGATCGGGGACACCGCCATCGCCTCGGCCGACCCGGCCCCGGTCCCCACCCCCTGAGCCCAAAACGACCCGATTCCCCTGATCCCGGCATGGCGCAAAACCTTGATAGAGATCGAGGAGCCCATAAGGGAAAAATAACCCGAGACTTGACTTCAACCCAGCCGTAAAGGCGGGGGCCGTCATGGCCGCCCATCCGCGACAGCCGCCAAATGCCTGATCCCGCTGACACCCCTCACCGCCGCCGCTCGATCCATCTGCCGGAATACGATTACACGATCCCGGGGGCCTATTTCGTCACCCTGTGCACGCAAGACCGCAGACCGATTTTCGGGGACGTGATGGATGGATGCATGAGACTGAACGAGGCGGGACGAATGGTTCAAGCGGTGTGGGAGGAATTGCCTGCTCGTTATTCCTGCGTTCGGACAGATGCCTTTATAATCATGCCGAACCATGTCCATGGGATCATCGTGCTGGCAGACGGCCCGGTGGTATCCCCGGGCCATGTAGGGGAGGGTTTGAAACCCTCCCCTACGCAAAGACACGGGTTACCGGAAATCGTACGGGCATTCAAGACGTTCTCGGCCCGCAGCGTCAATGCTATCCGCCGCTCCCCCGGCAGGCCGGTATGGCAGCGGGGCTACTACGAGCGCGTGGTCCGGCGCTGCGAGGACATCAACCGTATCCGGGCTTACATCCTGGACAATCCCCGGCGCTGGGAACTGGACCGGGACAATATCCGGCGCACATGAAGGGAACGGCTACGGATGCTGCATGCCCCGGCCTGAGCCCTCGCATCCGGCGGCCTACAAGCCTCCGGCCTTGCGCAGCAGCTGCTCCACCCGTTCCTCCACCAGCGGCAGCACCTCTCCGCTCGGCCCCTGAGCAGGATATCCGCGGTCTAGGCTCACCTCGCTCGGCTGCGGGTTCACCTCCACCACTTTCGCGCCGTTCCGGGCCGCCAGCCGGGCAGCGTGGCTGCCGGCTGCACCGTCCCGAGGTCCCTACCACCAGCATTACCGAACACTCACGGGCGGCCGTTAAAGCGGCTCGAGCTCACGCTCGGGAAGAGCCTCGCCGAACCAGACCACATCCGGCCGGAGGTGTGCACCACATCTCGCAGCAAAGCGGAGGGACCGTGACCACTCCATGCCTCGTCATCCCAATCCTCGAGCACTTCGCAATAATCGAAACAGCGCACCCGGGCGATATTTCCGTGCAGCTCCAGAATCATCGGCTTCCCGCCCGGCGGTGCAGACTATCCACATTCTGTGTGATCAGCAGCATGGCCGGCACCAGATCCTGCAGTCGGCCAGGGCGAAGTGACCGGGATTGGGCCGGCAGGGCGGGTCATTTTCCTGCGCCGGGCGTACCAGTTCCAGACCAGCTCGGGTCTGAGCGGAATCCCTCGACCGTGGCCAGTTGTTCCGGGCTGTATTGTTCCCAGAAACCGGCGCCGTTGCCTCGCGGAAAGTCGGGATCCCGCTCTCGCGGCTCACTCCGGCGCCCGTGGAGACCACCAGCCGCCGGGCCGAGGCAATCCAGCCGGCCACCGTTTTCAGGTCTTCATCCAACCCGCTCATTCCATCGGATCCCTGAATCTCAGACCGTTATCGGCGCCGGCATGAATGTCACCGCCAGGATCAGCATGCAGAACACTCCGATAGCCCGGCGACGGGGGTCCAGGGGGATCTCCTCATCCAGCACCGGAGGATGTTTCACCGGATCAGGAGCAGGATCAGCAACGCCCAGAAAAACCATCCCGTCCAGAAAATGCCGATCCCCAGGAGCAACAGGAAGAAGACAGTAGGCTATGCGGTGTGCCCTCGCCCGAACAGCGCGTAACCGATATGCCCCCCGTCAAGCTGTCCGATCGGAATAAGGTTGATCGCGGTGACAAAGAAGCCGATCCATCCGGCGAACGCCACCGCGGACATTTCCAGCACCGCTCCCGGCGGCTTCGGACCCAGGATCAGCTCCGCCATCCAGCCGAAAAGCAGCGAGTGCCCGGGGATAAAGAAATCGCCCGCGTGGGTGCTCCAGCTCGAGCTCATCAGACCCAGCACTACTATCGGCAGACTGACCAGAAATCCCGCCAGCGGGCCCGCCGCCCCTACATCCAGCAGAATACGGCGGGTGAACATCGGCGAACGCATCTTGATCAGCGCTCCCGCGTCCCGAAAATAAACGGCGGCGGCAGCGGGATGAAATACGGCAGGGTCACGTCCATGCCATAGCGGCGGGCGGTGAAATAATGGCCCAGCTCATGCACCAGCAGGATCAGCAGAGAGCGCCGAGCTGAACGGCAGCCCCAGCCAGAGCTGGGAGGGGGCCGAGAACGGGTCGCCGCCCTCGCGCAGGCTCCCCACCAGCAGGGTGGTGAAGACTGTCGCCAGGAACAGCCCGAGGTGCAGCGCCAGATTGCGGCCGGGCCGCGCCCCCACCGCGGCGCTGATCGTCAGGAACGTGCGGCCCTCCACCTCCTCGAAGCTGTAGCGGCCGGCGAAAGCGCGCAGCGAACCCTCCAGCTTGTCCCGCAACCGGGCGAACCCGGGCTTGACCTCGCCGCGGATCACCCGCTCGTGCTGCAGATCGAGCACCCGGTAACGGCTGAAGATCGTGTCCAGATAGGGCTCGATCCCGCTGCTCCCGGGCTCCTGCGTGTCATGGAAATCCAAACCGTTCCCCTTCCTGTCGAGTTGATACCAGGGTGACAACCGAGACCATCTTTTCCTGGGGGAGGGCGGAAACCTTTTGAAAAAGGTTTTCCGCCCTCCCCCAGGCCCCCTCCCACCTTCCCAAACTTTTTCGCTGGTTTGCCATGGTGGTAACAAGTGTCTCGAATTATTTCGCCATCAGGCCCGGAGCGAAGCGATAAGAGCTGTTGCCACCCTCAAATGCCGGTTAGTAGCGGCTTTAAAGTCCCCCCTGGAGGGGGGTGGTCCCGGTATTACCGGGACCGGGGGGTGTGAGGGCGGTCACCACCCCACGGCTGGAGCATCACTCTGGCTTCACACCCCCCGGCCCCGCCGGAGGCGGGGCCACCCCCCTCCAGGGGGGACTGTTCCCGTTTCGGCCCGAGCGCTGCCGCAACCGGTCGGGCGGCTGTGCTTTCAGTCCCCCTTAGGCTGTGTCTGAGAACAATTACTGATCCTCCTCGTTTAAGGATAAGAGAGGAGGGTTGGATCATGAAGCGATACGAGCTCACGGATGAGCAGTGGAACCTGATCGAGTCCTATCTGCCCAAACGCACGGCTACCACCGGTCGCAAGCCCCGGGACCCCCGCCTGATGCTGAACGGCATCATGTGGGTGCTCTGCAGCGGCTCGCCCTGGCGCGACCTGCCCGAGCGCTTCGGTCCCTGGCAGACGGTCTATGACTATTATCGCAACTGGCGAAACAATGGCACCTTTGATCGCCTGCACCAGGGCTTGCGGCTGCAGCTGGATCGTCAGGGCAAGATCGATTGGCAGCTCTGGTGCATCGATGGCTCCTCGATTCGGGCCAGTCGGGCCGCCGCCGGGGCTTTAAAAAAAGTCTCAGCCAGCACCAGCACGAGCCCGAGGATCATGCCTTAGGCCGCTCCCGAGGCGGCTTCGGCAGCAAGATTCACCTGGTGACCGACAGCCACGGCCTGCCTCTGGAGGTGACCTTGACGCCCGGCCAGCGGCAGGAGGCCACGCAGCTTCGAACCTTGCTGAACAGCATCAGGATCCCTCGACCTGGCGGACAGACTCGGCAGCGCCCTGCCCGGCTGGCTGGCGACAAAGGCTACAGCTATGATTCGATCCGCCGCTGGCTGCGGGCACACCGGATCAAGGCGGTGATCCCCCGCAAGTCGAACCAGAGAAAGAGCAGTCGGCCCTTTGACAAGCAAAGCTATCGCCGGCGTGCAGTCATCGAACAATGCGTCGGCTGGCTCAAAGAATGGCGCCGGATCGGCACTCGCTTTGAGAAGCTGGCCGTCAGCTTCCTGGCCATGCTCAAGCTGGCCATGATCCGCCAGTACTTCAAAGCACTCTTTTCAGACACAGCCTAGCAAAGGGGGACACCGGGGGTTGTGTTTTTTCCTGCATCGTTCAATGCAAATTGACGGACAAGAGTTGGTATAACTCATCAGGTTCGATAATTGCCACCGGTTCCGCCTGGACGGCCCCTCCTCTTTACCCCCGGCTCCTGGCGCTTGTTCAGTAGAGCAGGTACTCTCCTCTCTGGGCGATGAACTCGGCGGTCCCGCGGCGGCATAGCCTTTCCAGCTCGGCCGTCGAGCCGCCGCCCTCCACCAGCCCGCGCAGCTCCGGGCCGCCCGACAGCAGGTCGATCGCCGGGATTTCCGCGATGAACTCGTAGCCGCCCTGGCGCCAGCCGAACCGCTCCGGGGCCAGGCCCGCCACTGTCAGGAGCAGCGCCGCCCCGGTCAGGAACGGCCGGAAGGCCGCCCGGTCCAGCACGTGGAGCTGCACCCCGCCGCACAGTTCGCCGGCCCACTTGTGGAAGGTGGGACGGAAACGGTGGGGGCGGAAGCGCACCCCCGGCAGCTCCAAGCCGTTGAGCGCCCGGGCGGTCTCGAACGGGTCCAGCCAGGGCGCGCCGATGATCTCGAACGGCCGGGTGGTGCCCCGGCCCTCGGAGAGGTTGGTCCCCTCCAGCAGGCACATCCCGGGATAGACCAGCGCGGTCTCCGGGGTGGGCATGTTGGGCGAGGGCGGCACCCAGGGCCAGCCGCCCTCGAGCGCGGTGTGACGGCGGTCCCAGCCCTCGAGCCGGACCACCTCCGGCTCCTCGCCCGCGCCGTGGACCCGGCTGAACCAGCGGGCCAGCTCGCCGGTGGTCAGCCCGTGGCGCACCGGCAGCCCGGCGAACCTGCCCACGAACGACTCATAGCCGGGTTGCAGGGTCGGGCCCTCGACCAGCTCGCCCCCCAGCGGGTTGGGACGGTCCAGCACCACCACCCGCACCCCGGCCCCGGCCGCGGCCTCCATCAGGAAGGCCAGGCTGTAAACGAAAGTGTAGTAGCGGCTGCCGACATCCTGGATGTCGTAGAGCACCAGCTCCAGCCCGGCCAGCCGCGCCGGGTCGGGCCGCAGCGAGGCGGCATCGCCCCCGTAGAGGCTCACCACGGGCACGCCCAGCCCCGGGTCGCCGCCGCCCGGGCAGGGCGCCTGGTCCTGCTCCTCGCCCCACAGGCCATGCTCGGGGCTGAAGATCACCTCCAGCCGGGCGCCGGTCAGCTCGCGCAGGCCGGCCGGCCAGAAGCGGTAGTCGCGGGTGACAGCGGTATGGTTGACCAGCAGGCCCACCCGGCGGCCCGCCACCAGGCGGCGCAATTCCGGCCGGCCCAGCAGCCGGTCGGCCCCGGTGGCGACAAGCGGCGTTGACAAGCTCTCTCCCCTGGCGGCAATGCTGATTGTTCCCGGCCCGAGCCACGGCTACTTCAAGTTATATCCGGCCCGCGCTCCAGTCCAGACCCGCCGGACGATTTCCGGGGTGATGGCCTGGCCCCGCGCGCGAAACCCCTTGCCCGTCGCGGCCCGGCGGCTTAAGATTAGCGCAAAGCTACGCATCACGAGCAACCGGCCCAGTCATCCCGGCCGCGCCCGTTCCCACCCGCCTCCCCAGGAGATTCGAGATGAGAACCCTCCCGTTGCTGCTGTCCGCCCTGGCCATCATCTGCGGTTCCCTGGGGGCCGCCACCGCCCCCGGCCGCCATCCGCTCTGGCAGGACCGGCCGCTGCCCGAGCTCTATTTCCAGGTGCTGTCAGCTTCCGCGGACAGCGCCCTGGCGCTCCAGGCCCCGGATGGCCGCCTGCGCGACCGCCGCTATGGGTCGGCCGCGGAGGAACTGCGGCAATGGACGATCACCGGGATGCAGTACATCTATGTCCCGGCCCTGCTCTACGGCTGGGAGCACCCGGCCAACCCCCGCCGCGGCGACCGGCGGCTGCTGGAGCTGGCCTCCCGGGCCGGCGACTACCTGGTGGCCTGTGTCCAGGAGGATGGGACCATGGCGCCGCGGATCGAGGGACAGGAAATCAGCAACCTGGATGCCCATCGCACGATGTACTGCTGGACCGAGGCCCTGGAGCTGCTCGGGCCCGACCTGGACCCGGCCCGGCGCGAGGCCTGGCGTCAGGCCCTGCTCAAGGCGGGTACGGTGCTGGCGGGCATGGTCGAGCGCAACCGCGATCGGCCGCGCTATGTGGCCCCATTCCTGGGAACCTCGCCCAACCACTTCGGGCTGTGGTCCTCGACCCTGCTGCGGATGGGCCAGGTGCTGGATCGCCCGGACTGGGTGAGCCTGACCACGCCCGCCCTGCAACGTTTCGTGCGCGAGGTCGCCCCCGGCGGCTACTGGCCCGAGCATGATGGCCCGACCATGAACTACGACTACCTCAACAGCGCGGTCGCCGCCCTGTGGTGGCACTACAGCGCCGACCCGGCCGCCTGGAGCGCCATGGCCGCCAACACCGACTTCCACCTGCACTGGTGCACGCCGGATGGGGTGGACATCCCCACGGTCGACCAGCGCAACCGCAGCGACTTCGCGGCCGATGCCTCCTTCGGGCTGTTCACCTTCACCCATTTCCCGGAAGGGCGCCGTTTCGCCCGCTTCAAGCTGCTGGCGGCCCTGGAGGGCAGCCTCGACCCGCTGGGGAAAATCGGCCTGCACTCGCTGGCCCGCCTGGCCCAGGATGCCCATTACTACGAGAATGGGCCCGAGGCCGAGAGCATCCCCCAGGAGCGGCAGTCCTACCGTCACCTGCTGGACCGCCCGGCGGTGGTGCGAAAGAGCGGCCCCTGGGTCTGGTCGATGAGCGCCCTGGTCAGTGTCGACAGCCCGCGCAACCAGTTCTTCCTGGACCGGATCGCCCCGGTGAGCCTCTGGCACCAGGGGCCGCGCCACCTGCTGGGCGGGGGCAACTCCAAGGGGCAGCCCGAGCTGGCCACGTTCGCGGTCCGCCGCGCCGATGGCAGCCTGGACTGCCACGTGCTGGATGCCCTGCTGCGCGGCGGCCCGGACTCGGACACGATGTGTGTCGCCCTGGAGGGCTACAGCTTCCGGCTGGTGATGACCGCGCTGGATGACTCCCGGCTGGAGCTGGCGGCCCTGGCCGAGCGCACCTACGATGTGCCGGACTCCTGCTTCCTCAACCTGCCGCTGATCCTGCACCCCGGGATGCGGCTGGCCGCGGGCAGCGGTCCGGCCCGGACCCTGGGGCGCGAGCCGTTGCTGCTCACCGGCGACCGGCTGGGCGGATCGCTCGCCGTCGGGGGCTGGCGGGTGGAGTTCCCGGCCGGGGCGCGCTTCCGGTGGCCTTACTACACCTACACCCCCTACGGGCCGGTGCGGGTGCCCGAGCGGCTGGAGGCGGCGGTGGGGGTGCTGACCCTGCCGCTCTACCCCACCGGGCAGTGGCAGCGGCTGATCTTTACCACCGACAGCGCGAGGCCATGAGCATGGAATTCACGCTGCTGGCCTTCCTGCAGGCTTCGCTGTCGCTGTTCGCGATCGTCGATCCGTTGGGCGGGCTGCCGGTGTTCATCTCCCTGACCCAGGGGCTCGATGACCGCGAGCGCCGCCGGGTTTTCCGGTTCGCCGTGCTGGTGGCTTTCCTGCTGATCGTGGTTTTCGCCCTGGTCGGCACCTACGTGATGCAGAACGTCTTCCACATCGAGCTCAACGAGTTCATGTTCGCCGGGGGGCTGCTGCTGGTGGTGGTGGGGATCAGGGAGATGCTGGTCGAGGGGCTGCCGCGAGCCGGCGAGCGCTCCTGCCCCGATGCCGCGGAGCGGGACCTGTTCCGCTACCGGGCGATGGCGGTCTCGCCGATCGCGGTGCCGCTGCTGGCCGGACCCGGAACCATTGTCACGGTGATGCTGTTCCAGGGCAGCTACGGGCAGGTGTTCGCGCTTTCGATCTGCGTGGTGGTGTTCGCGGCGACCATGCTGATCCTGGCGTTCGCCAGCCATCTCAGCCGGCTGCTGGGCCAGGTGGGGATGCTGGCGATCTCGCGGATCATGCAGATCTTCATCATCGCGATCGGGGTGCACTTCATGTTCATGGGCCTGGAGGAGGCTTTTCCGGCGCTGTTCGGGCGCTGAGGGCGGGCGGTCGCCCCACGGCGGCCCAAGTGGAAATGTCTCTTTTTAGAGGTTCATCCATAATGCTTGGGGAAAGATCGAGTCAGCGGCTTTCCCGAAAGCCTTAGCGGCGGTTCTTCTTTTTGTGACCAAAAAGAAGCAAAAAGTCTTTAAAGACAAGGCCACGAAGCTGAAGTAAGCTATCAGCTCTTCAATCACCGGCGGTGTGCCTGCGGGAGGTAAATCGCTTCTTTTGAGGTCGCCGCGTTTCGCGCCATCCCTGGCGCTGCAACGCCATGGCCTGCCGGGCTTCGGCATTCTATGCCTGCCGCGATGGAAATCGGCATGGTTTTTGCGCCGCTTTCCTTTGCCTCCAGCCGCGGCCCGAAAGACCACCCCACACCCCATCAGTAATCCCTTTCTTCAGGGCTGATTCCATGCTTCGTTGAATGGGATTGGCCCGTAGGAGCGACCGGCCGGTCGCCCCCGGCCACGAACTTCGAGCCTTCAGCACCGGTCCACCAGCGAAAAAGTTTGGGAAAGAGGAAGAGGGGTCCGGGGAGAGGGAGGAAAACCTTTTCCAAAAGGTTTCCTCCCTCTCCCCGGTAAGAAAAAAAGGCCGCCCGGGGTGCGCCGGGCGGCCGTGGTGGTCAGGGGGAGCGGGCGGGTGGTCAGCCGCGCTGCTTGCGGGCGGGCGGCTGGTGCTCCTGGTCCGTCTGATCGAGGTCCTCGCGGCGCTCGACTCCCAGGCCGGGTCCCTCGGGCAGGATCAGCCGGCCGCGGTCGAACTCCACGCCGACAAACGGGTCATTGGCGATCAGCACGTGGCCGTCCAGGTCGGCGTAATCCACCAGCGGGCTGATGTGGGCCGCGGCGGAGATCCCGACGCTGGTTTCGAGCATGCAGCCGAGCATGATCTCGAGGCCATGAGCCCGGGCGCAGCCGATCATCTTCAGGGCCTGGCGCACTCCGCCGCACTTGGCCAGCTTGATGTTGATCGAATCGAACAGGCCGAGGCAGCCGGGGATGTCCTCCAGGCGCTCGCAGGACTCATCGGCCATCAGCGGCAGGGGGCTGTGCTCGTGCAGCCAGCGCTGGGCCTCGCGCCGGTGGGGCTTGAGCGGCTGCTCGACGAACTCGACATTGAACTCCACCAGGCGCTCGATCATCCGCAGGGCCTGGTGCGGCTCCCAGCCGCAGTTGGCATCGACCCGGATCACGGCCTCGGGCGCGGCCTCGCGCACCACCCGCAGGGTCTCCAGGTCCGCCGGTCCGCCGACCTTGAGCTTGAGCACCGGGTAGCCGGCCAGCTCTTTCATCCGCTCGCGCACCACTTCCGGGGAGTCGATCCCGATGGTGAAGGAGGACAGCGGAGTGGCCTCGGGGTCCAGCCCCAGCATCCGGTAGAGCGGCAGGCCGGCGATCTTGCCCTGCAGGTCGTAGAGGGCCATGTCGATCGCGGCCTTGGCGGCGTGGTTGCGCTCCAGGGCCCCATCCAGCTCGCGCATCAGGCGTTCGGCCTTCCAGGGGTCGAGGTGCTTCTCCACCGCCGGCATCAGGGTTTCCAGCGCCGCCTGGGTGATGCTTTCGTTCTCGCCGTAAATGAAGAACGGCGCGGCCTCGCCCCAGCCGGTTTCGCCCTCGTACTCGAGCCGGACCAGGATGTTGTCGAAGACATCGCCCTCCATTTCCTCACGGGCGATTTTGAAAGTGTGCCGGGCTCTGAGGTTGTATGATTCCGTGTTCATGTTCATCTTGGATTGCTCCTGAATGGCGTTGGCATTCGGACGCCGTGCGCCGGCGGGGCCCATTCCACTTCATCCCCGCCCTGCGGCATGGGTGCCCGACCTTCCCGGCGCAGTGCGTGGGGTCGACACGCGAACCCGGGTAACATATTTAAATAGTGTGAAAAAGCCCGCTTGTCCACCTTTTTATTTTTTTAAGGCGCGGCAGGGGGGCGGTCCCGACAGGGGTCACCGGGGCTAAAACAGTTGACAAGCCCATTCAACAGTCGTATTTTAGATGCATTCCGTTCGCGGTCCCGAACCGGCCTGATCCCCGGCGGCGAAGCGAAGCCCGGATACGGTTTGCGAAGATCAAGGCGCCGCGGCGGCGGACTACGCCCCGCGGCTTGAGCTTTGGGGTGTAGCCAAGCGGTAAGGCACGGGACTTTGGATCCTGCATCGGAGGTTCGAATCCTCCCGCCCCAGCCAGTATCCAAGCCCGGCCCGCCGGAGTGGCCGGTCTTTCCTTTTACCTGGATCCGAGACCGAGAGCCATGTATTCGCGGACCGAACTGAAGCTGATCACCGGCAATGCCAACCGGCCCCTGACCGAGGCCATCGCCGCCTACCTGGGCATCGCGCTCTGCGAGGTGGAGGTCAAGCATTTCTCGGATGGGGAGCTGTTCGTCAAGGTGCTGGAGAACATCCGGGGGATGGATTGTTTCGTGGTGCAGCCGACCAACCCGCCGGCGGAAAACATCATGGAGCTGCTGCTGGTGGTCGATGCGTTGCGGCGAGCCTCGGCCGGGCGGATCACGGTGGTGATCCCCTATTTCGGTTATGGCCGCCAGGACCGCAAGGACCAGCCGCGGGTCTCGATCGGCGCCAAGCTGATGGCCAACCTGATCACCATGGCCGGGGCGGACCGGGTGATGACCCTGGACCTGCACTCCCACCAGATCCAGGGCTTTTTCGACATCCCCTGCGATCATCTCTACTCGATGCCGATCTTCCTCAAGTACATCCGCTCCCTGGACCTGCCTAACAAGGTGGTGGTCTGCCCGGACATCGGGGGGGCGAAGATGGCCCGGGGCTACGCCGGCCGGCTGGATGCGCCGATGGCGTTCATCGAGAAACGGCGGCCGCGCGCCAATGTCGCGGTCAGCCTGAACATCGTCGGCGATGTGCACGGCAAGGACGTGATCCTGCTCGATGACATGGTCGACACCGGGGGCACCCTGGCCGCGGCCTGCCTCAAGGTGGCCGAGCACTCTCCCCGCTCGATCCACATCGCCTGCACCCATGCCGTGCTGAGCGGCAGCGCGGTCGAGGCGCTCTCCCAGGCCCCGATGGTCGAGCTGGCGGTGACCGATTCGATCCTGATCCCCGAGCACAAGCGGTTCCCGAAACTGAAGGTCCTGTCGGTGGCCGAGCTGCTGGGCCAGGCCATCAGCTTCATCCACAACGATGAGTCGGTGAGCTCGCTGTTCGAGACCTGAGAGCCGGGCGCGGACGATCCCGGACGGACCGGGTGAGCCGCCGCCCCGGCAGCACAACCAGCGCCATCATGCGCCGCGGACGCGATAGCCGCGAACCCGCGACAAACCACGGACCCGACGGCTTCCGCCGGCGGCGGGTCCTCATATGTCAAAGCCGGAGCAACTACCATGACCGACAAGCACACGATCAAGGCCGAGCGCAGAGACTGCTTCGGCAAGAACGAGATGCATCGCCTGCGCGCCAAGGGAAGAATCCCCGCGGTGGTTTACGGGCCGACGGACGGCAACACCCCGATCATGGTCGACAACCGGGAGCTGACCCAGCTGCTGGGCCGGATCTCGGTGGAAAACACGATCGTCGAGGTGCAGGTCGAGGGCGACAAGAGCTACCAGACGCTGATCCGCGAGGTGCAGAAGCACCCGTTCCGTCCCGAGTTGCGCCACATCGACTTCTACTGCGTCCCCACCGGCCGCAGGGTGCATGTCGAGGTGCCGGTGGTGCTGCACGGCAACCCGATCGGGGTGCGCACTCAGAGTGGCCTGTTGCAGCACGTGCTGCGGGATGTGACGCTCTCGGTGCTGGCCAGCGACATCCCCGAGCAACTGGTGGTGGATGTCACCGAGCTGCATATCAATGAGAGCCTGCACGTGAGCGACCTGCCCAAGGGCAACTGGGAGGTGCTCCACGAGGAGGACCAGACCGTCGTGACCGTGGTCGCCCCGACCGTGACCAAGGCCGAGGCCGAGGAGGCCGCCGAGGCCGCCGCGAGCGCCGAGCCCGAGGTGATCCGCCGCAGAGAGACGGAAGAAGAATAGCGATGAGCAGGGAATCCAGCCCCAGAGTGGTGGTGGGACTGGGCAACCCGGGGGCGGAGTACGAGAACACCCGGCACAATGTCGGGTTCTGGTTCGTCGATTACCTGGCGCACCAGCTCCGGCTGCCCGACATGGTGCGCGAGGGTTCCTGCCTGGTGACCGCCGGGCAGTGGGAGGGCGCCGAGCTGCTGGTGGTCAAGCCCCTGCTCTACATGAACCGCAGCGGCCATGCCCTGGCCCGGCTGTGGCGGGAGCGCCCCTTCCGGCTGGAGGAGCTGCTGGTCTGCTATGATGAGGCCGACCTGCCGGCCGGCCGGATCAGGATCAGGGGCAAGGGCTCGGCCGCCGGGCACCGGGGGATGAGCTCGGTGCTGGAGGTGCTGGGCACCCGCGAGGTGGCCCGGCTGCGGTTCGGGGTGGGCGGCGCGGAGCTCCCGCGCGGGGAGCTGGCGGATTTCGTGCTCGGGCCGTTCCGTCCCGAGGAAGAGAATGCCGTGCTCGACCGCTTTCCCGATGCGCTGGAAGCGGTGCGGGTTTTCTATACAGCAGGTATCGAGGCCGCCATGGGCCGGTTCAACGGCTGAGTTCCTGATCCATTTTCCACTTCTATTGGCGAGGGAGTCCCGTTCATGAATCTTGAAAACTACGTTCTCCTGATCCCGGCGGCCGGAGTGCTGGCCCTGATTTTCGCCTGGTTCAAGGCCCGGGGGATCAACAAGCTCGATCCGGGTGGTGAGAACATCCAGGCAATCGGCCGGGCGATCCGCGAGGGCGCGATGGCCTTCCTGGCGCGCGAGTACAAGGTGCTCGCGATCTTCGTGCTGGTGGTCGCCATGCTGCTGGGGATCGGCTACCAGTTCCAGGTGCAGTCGCTGGTGGCGGTTTCGTTCGTGGTCGGCGCCGCCTGCAGCGCGCTGTCGGGTTACTTCGGGATGAAAGTGGCGACCGCGGCCAACATGCGCACGGCCAACGCGGCGCGGGAAAGCCTGAACAAGGCCCTCGGCGTGGCTTTCAACGGCGGCTCGGTGATGGGGATGAGCGTGGTGGGTCTGGGCGTGCTCGGCCTGGGCGGGCTGTACATCATCTACCGGGTGCTGCTGCCCGAGGGCAGCTCGCTCTCGGCCCAGCTCGGTGAGGTGGTGCTGCCGGTGCTCTCCGGCTTCAGCCTGGGAGCTTCCTCGATCGCCCTGTTCGCCCGTGTCGGCGGCGGGATCTACACCAAGGCCGCCGATGTCGGCGCGGACCTGGTGGGCAAGGTCGAGGCCGGGATTCCCGAGGATGATCCGCGCAATCCCGCGGTGATCGCCGATAACGTCGGCGACAACGTCGGCGATGTGGCCGGGATGGGCGCCGACCTGTTCGAGTCCTATGTCGGCGCGATCGTCGGCGCGATGGTGCTCGGCGCGACAGTCACGGTCGGCGGCGAGTTCGACATCAACTTCGTGCTGCTGCCGTTGATGCTGGCCGGGGTCGGGATCGTGGCTTCGATCCTCGGCACCTTCATGGTGCGCTCCAGCGAGGGCGGCAACCCGCAGGCGGCCCTGAACATGGGCTCCTTCGGCGCCGCGGTCCTGACCGCGGTGATCGCCTACGTCCTGATCGCCTTCGTGATGCCGCAGGGCCAGTTCGAGATCTTCGGCGATCAGACCACCTACAGCGTGATGAACATCTTCTGGGCGATGATCGCCGGCCTGGTGGCGGGCGTGGCGGTCGGCCTGATCACCGAGTACTACACCTCCGAGAGCAGGAAGCCCCGCCCGGGGCATCGCTCACCAGAGCGAGACCGGCGCGGCGACCAACATCATCGCCGGCCTGGGGCTGGGGATGCGCTCCACCGCCGCCCCGGTGGCGGTGCTGGCGATCGCGATCGTGGTGTCTTATGCCTTCGCCGGGCTGTACGGAATCGCGATCGCGGCCTTCGGGATGCTGGCCACCACCGGCATTCAGCTCGCCGTTGACGCTTACGGTCCGATCGCCGACAACGCCGGCGGGATCGCCGAGATGGCCGGCCTGGGCAAGGAAGTGCGCGAGCGCACCGACAAGCTGGATGCGGTCGGCAACACCACCGCCGCCATCGGCAAGGGCTTCGCCATCGGCTCGGCGGCTCTGACCGCCCTGGCCCTGTTCGCCGCCTTCCGCGCCACCGCCGGGATCGAGGTCATCAACCTCTCCGATCCCTACGTGATGGCCGGCCTGTTCATCGGCGGGATCATGCCCTTCCTGTTCAGCTCCTTCGCGATGAAGGCGGTGGGCGAGGCGGCTTTCGACATGATCGAGGAAGTGCGCCGCCAGTTCCGCGAGATCCCCGGCCTGATGGAAGGCAAGGCTCGCCCCGACTACGCCCGTTGCGTGGACATCTCCACCCGGGCGGCGATCCGGAAGATGGTCGTGCCCGGGCTGATCGCCGTGCTGGTCCCGGTGATCTTCGGCTTCTACAACGTGCAGATGCTGGCCGGGATGCTGGCCGGAGTGACCGTGACCGGCGTGCTGATGGCGATCTTCATGGCCAATGCCGGCGGCGCCTGGGACAACGCCAAGAAGTACATCGAGGCCGGGAACCTCGGGGGCAAGGGCTCCCCGGCCCACAAGGCCGCGGTGGTCGGCGACACGGTCGGCGATCCGTTCAAGGATACCGCCGGTCCCTCGCTCAACATCCTGATCAAGCTGATGAGCGTGATCGCGCTGGTGCTGGCGCCGCTGTTCCGGGCGGCGGCGATGTAGTCTTAGGGATCGGCTCGAGTTCGGCAACCGGCCGGAGGCGGGTGTCCCCCGCCTCCGGCTTTTGCTTTTGCTCCGGGCCGCCCGAAGCTTGACTTCCCGGCGAAATGTAGTAGATTTAACGGCTTTCAGTACACATCCCCATTCTTACCCCCTGTCCCCGGGTCCGCCCGGGGATCAACTGGCCGAAGGGAGTAGCCCATGAATCAGTACGAGATTGTTTTCCTGCTGGACCCCACGATCGAGGAAGCCGAAGTCGAGAACAAGTTCAATAGTCTCGAGGAGCTGCTGCGCGGGCAGGGCGCCGAGATCATGGCCGATCTCACCCTGAACTGGGGCAAGCGCCGGCTGGCCTACCCGGTGAAGAAGAAGGAAAACGCCATCTTCCGGGTCTATCGCTTCCAGAGCCCCCCGGCCGCGATCAGCGAGATCGACCGCCGGCTGCGCCTGGATGAGCGGATCCTCCGCAGCATGATCGTGATCTACGAGCCCGAGGCGGGAGTGAGCAGGAAGAGCCCGACGGCCGAGGCCCAGGACGATTAGCCTCGCGCGCCGCGATCCTGCGCCCGGGCCGGAGCCGACCGCCCGGGATCACCCTACTGACGGTAAACGATAATCCACGGAGAAACTGACGATGTGCCCGAGACAGATGATGGGCGGCGAAGGCCGCCGCAAGGTTTGCTATTTCTGCGAGAACAGCATCGCCAAGGTCGATTACAAGGATGATCGGACGCTGCTGCGCTTTGTCACCGAGCGGGCCAAGATGGTCCCGCGCCGGACCAGCGGGACCTGCGCCAAGCACCAGCGCCAGCTTTCGGCCGCGATCAAGCGCGCGCGCTTCATCGCCATCGTTCCCTATGTCGGCGAGCTGGAGAAGCGCTGACCCGGGAACCTGAAAGCGGCGGGGCGGGCGGCGGGATGCCGGCGGCTGGAACCAAGGATGCACCATGACCAGGAAAGATACCATCAGCCGGTGGCTGCCGCTGGCAGTGGCCGCGGCGGTGGGCGTGACCAGCCCGTTCATGCTGATGGCGGTCGGTTTCCCGCTGGCGCTGCTGTTTCTGAGCTGTGACCTCCGCCCGGCCTGGCGCTGGGGCGGGCTGCTGCTGCTGGTCCCGCTCGGCTTGGCCTCGTTCCTGGCCAACCCGATGCTGGCGCTCTACGCGGCGGTGGCCGGGCTGGCGGCCGCGCTGCTGCTGCGGGGCAACTACTTTTCCAGTGTTACCTCCAGCGCCCTGAGCGCGGCGCTCGTGGCGGCGGCGATCACGGTGGCGGTGGGCCTGGGCCCGGGCGCCGGGCAATGGCGCACCATCGAGCAGGAAAGCCGCCAGGTGCAGCAGCACTGGCGCCAGGTGGCGCAGGAAGGCGACCGGCTGAACCAGGAGCAGCTCGAGTCCTGGGATCGCTGGAACGAGCTGTCGCTGAAACTCCTGCCCGGCCAGTTCGCGCTGATGATGGTCGCCGGAGTGTTCATCACCGTGCTGCTGTTCCGACGCCACGGCCAGACCCGCCAGCACCTGTCGCTGGGCTGCAGCCGTTTCGGCGGCTACCGTTTCGAGGACAGTTGGGTCTGGCTGGTGATCCTGTCCCTGGCGGCGGTCCTGCTGTTTCGGGGCAATCCCTGGGTGGCGCGGGTGGTGATGAACCTGCTGTTCGTGATGGGGGTGCTCTACGCGTTGCGGGGGCTGGCGGTGATTTTCCATTTCGTGCCGCGCAGCCGGGGCGGGGCGCTGTTCAGGGTGCTGGTGGTGTCGCTGTGCCTGACCCCCCTGGTCCTGTTCCACCTGCTGGTCGGGCTGCTGGACACCTGGGCGGATTTCCGCCGCAGTGTCCCCTCGACCCAGCCCTGAGCTTCCGACAACTGCAAGTCGCCGTACTTTTCTCTAGGGAGGAAGAAAGATGAAAATCATCCTGCGTGCGGACATCGAGCGGCTGGGCAAGCTCGGGGACGTGGTGAACGTCGCCCCGGGCTACGCTCGCAACTACCTGATCCCGAAGAAAATGGCCTACCTGGCCGGCGAGGGGACCCTCAAGCAGATCGAGCACGAGAAGCGGCGGGCCGGCCAGCAGGCCGAGCGCGAGCTGGGCGAGATGCGCCAGTATGCCGCCAAGCTCGGCGAGGTTTCCCTGACCTTCCAGGTCAAGGTTGGCGAGGAGGACCGGCTCTACGGTTCGGTGACCTCCGGGGACATCGCCGAGGCGTTGGAGCAGCAGGGGCACACGCTCGACCGGCGCAAGATCGTGCTCGAGGAGCCGATCAAGCAGCTCGGAGTCTACGGCGTGCCGGTCAAGCTGCACCCGCAGGTGACGGCGGAGATCAAGGTCTGGGTGGTCAAGGAATAGCGAAGGCCCCCGGGAGCGGCTCGCTTCCGGAGGCCTTCGGGTTCGCGCCCCGGTGGCCGGTCCGCCGGGAAAAACGTTGTCAGCAGGCAGACCCTACCTTGGCGGTGGGGTCTTTTTTTGCCCGGTGGCGGGTGCTCCCCGGGTGCCGGCGGGCGGTTCCGCGCCGGCTTCACCCTGCCGCATCAGGCTGTCAAAAGCTCGCATGACCCTGGCGGTGGGCTGGCCCGTGTCTTTCAGGATCTCGTTTCTCAACCGGTCGAGCTTGTCGGGGGGATTGCCCGGTCCGAACCTCTTCCTGCCGAAAGCCATCAACTGCTTCCTTATCCTCAGTGCTCCGGGCCGCCGTTTCCCACTTCCTGGGAGAGGTCGACCTCGAGGCCGATCTCCTCATCCTCGCCGGATTCGCTCCGTCGGCCCAGCTTGATCATCTGCTCGGCGATGATCTCGGTTTTCTGGTGCCGCTCGCCGTGCTCGTCATTCCAGGTGCGGGTCCGCAGTCTCCCCTCGATGTAAATCTGGTCGCCTTTGCGGATGATCTGCTTGCAGATTTCCGCCAGCCGGTTCCAGGTGACGATGTTGTGCCATTCGGTCCGTTCGTTGCGCTCACCCTCGCGATTGATCCACATCGTGTTGGTGGCCAGCGAGAAGGTCGAGATCGCGCTGCCGTTTTCGGTGCGCCGCAGCTCCGGGTCGCGGCCGATGTTGCCGATGAGGATCACTTTGTTCAGGTCCCGTTGAGCCATGAAACACCCCGGAAAAAGTCACGATTGCTGGCGATGTGCAGTGCGGGTCCTGGTAACTTCCTGCCGGGCGGGGTCGGTCCATCAGGAAGCGGCTCAAACGACGTTTTCGATAGTGGCTCCTTGAGTGGCTGGTGGCGTTTGCCGCGAAATTGAACATGATGCTTCAATTTCACTATACCCATGTCGGAAAGTGTTGTCAAGCGACAAAGCTGCCCCTGTCGGAATATTTCGGAAAATCCGGTGAAAAACTGCATCTTTCTTTTCCTTGAAGTGCGCGCATCCGCGATACTATATTTGAAATCAAGAGCGGAGAGCGTTGGCAGCCCCTCCTTTTGCCCTCAATCTCGAATCTCGGCAGGGTTTGGTCAAAAATGTCATTGGAATTCATCGGTCGCGACAAGGAACTCAAGGCGCTCCAGGACCGGGTGGAGGGCTTTCTGGATCAGGCCGGCCGCCGCCAGGCGCTGTGGCTGCACCTGACCGGGGAGCACGGGATCGGCCGAACCCGGCTGCTGGAGGAGCTGATCCGTTCCTGCCGCCCCTTGCGCGAGCTGCACCGGCTGCGCGCCCGGGACCACGGGGTGCACCGCCTGCCCTATGGCACGGCGGCCTCGCTGCTCGCCGATGATCTCAAGCTCTACCTCTGGGAGGGGGAGTACTCGAAAAAGGAAAAACTGGAGTCGCGCCTGGCGGCGTTCTCGGCCCTGGACCTCCCGCGCGGGGTGTTCGAGGCCGGGGCGGTGCTGCCGGTGCTGGGCCAGTTGCTGGGGGTGGGCTACCCGCTGGAGTTCCTGACCGGGATTCCCCGCCCGGGCAAGGGCCGGCTGCAGGTGTTCAACGCCGTGCGGCGCTACCTGCAGGCGATCCGCGCCGCCTCCTCCCGCTCCGAGGAGCAGCCCCTGCTGCTCGTGCTCTGGGTCGATGACCTGGAGCAGGCCGACCGGCTCTCGCTCGAGCTGCTGGTGCACCTGGTCCAGAAAAAGGACAGCCTCTGGCCGCTGCTGATCCTGACCTCCGCCACCCGCTCATTCAGCGGCGAGCTGGGCTACCTGTCCGAGTTCCAGGAATTCTCCCTTTCCGCCCTTTCGCGCCATTCCCGCCGCAAGCTGGTCCAGGCGCTGGAAGCGCAGTCGAGTCCGGGCGCGGCCCCGGGTCCGCACCTGCAGAAAGCCCTGGTCGAGGGGGCGCCGGGCAACCCCGAGGTGATCCTCGAGCTGTGGCGTCTGCTGACCGACCGCCAGTCCGAGGGCGGCGGAGGGGGCAATGGCCGCCGCGGGCTGATGAGCCTGCTGGAATCCAAGTCCCGCGCCCTGGAAGCGATCGACCTGCCTGTCGTGCTGCGGGAGCGCCTGCGCCGCCTGGCCCCGGAGCGGCGGGCGGTGCTGCAGGCGGTGGCGCTGCTGGGCCCCTACTGCTCGTTCGAGTTCCTGACCGGCCTGATGTTCCGCACCGGCCAGCCGCCCCAGGGACTGGGCGCTCAGGTGCGGGAGCTGGCCGCCGAGGGGCTGCTCTCCGACGAGAGCGGCCCGGCCCCGGACGGCGGTACGATCAAGCTGTGCTGCCCGCTGGCCTACGGGGTGGTGCGGGAGTCGATCCCGCCGGACAAGCTCGCCGCGCTGCACCAGCAGGTGGCCGAGCTGTTCCACGACACGATCGAGGAGGAGGGGCGCGACCTGGTGTTCGCCGCCACCGACCAGTTGCTGGAGGCCTTTTTCCTGCGCGAGGAGTGGACGGTCGAGCTGCTGTCGGCCTGCGGTGACCGGCTGCTGGCCCTGGAGGACTACCCGGCGGCGGTGCGGATCTTCGAGGAGGCGGTGGCGCGGCACTCCCTGCGCTGCGCCCTGGAGGAGAGCGAGGCCGGGAGCATCCAGCTGCAGCGGCTCTGCGCGCTGCTGGTGCGCAGCGGCCGGGCCCGGCTGGGCGAGAACGAGCCGCGCGGGGCGATGGGGCCGCTCAACTCGGCCCTCCAGCTCTCCCGGGCCTTGGGCCTGCGCTCATCCCAGGCCGAGGCCTGCCTGGAGCTGGGCGAGATCATGGTGCTGCGGGGGGACTGGGACGGGGCCGAGCGGTTCTTCGAGGAGGGCCGCCAGGCGGCCCAGGCCCAGGAGGACGTGCTGCTCAATGCCCGTTGCCTGATCGCCGCCGGTCGGGTCCACCTGCGCCGGGAGGACTGGCCGGGCGCGGGGCCGGTCTACCGCCAGGCCCTGGAGCTCTGCCGCCGGGCCGGGGACCCGGACCGCCTGCTGGAGGCGCTGCTGGACCTGGGCTTCATCGGCCAGCAGGTCCGGGATTTCGAGAGCGCCGAGGGCTGCTACCAGGAGGCGCTGGAGCTGGCCGGCCGCCGCCGGGACGAGGGGGCGGCGGTCACCGCCTTGTCCAACCTGGGAAGGATCCGCTACGAGCAGGGCCGGGTGGATGAGGCCCTGGAGTACTTCCACCGCGCGCTGGAGCATCTGCGCCTGCTGGGCGACCTGCAGCAGACCGGCAACTGGCTGGGCTACATCGGCTCGGTCTACTACTCGATGGAGGAGTACGAGACCGCGATCGACTACTACCGCCAGGCCCTGAGCCTGGCCGAGCGCACCGGCAACCTGCGCGGCCAGAGTGTCTGGCTGGCCAACCTCGGCAATGCCCATTACGAGATCAAGGAGCTGGGCAACGCCCTCGACCGCTACCGGCAGGCCCTGGCCCTGGCCCGCGAGGACCAGGACTATTCCTATGTCTCCACCCTGCTCAGCACCCTCGGGGTCTACTACTACAACCTCAAGCAGTACGACCTCGCCCAGCAGCATTTCAGCGAGAGCCTGAGCCTGGCACTGGAGCAGGGCAACCTGCCGATCGTGGTCCAGGACATCCTCTACCGCGGGGCGATCCTCGGTCACGGCGGCGACCGCGAGGGGGCCCGGGCCGCCCTGGCCGAGGGCGAGGCCCTGGCGCTGGAGGCCGGGCTGACCGAGCATCGGGCGGTGGCCGAGCTGTTCCGGGCCCAGCTGGCCCTGGCCGAGGAGCGCTACGAGGATGCCCGCGGCCATTGCGAGAAAGCCGCCCGGCTGGCCGCCGGCACCGGCAACCGCAAGCTGATCGAGGAGATCGAGCGGGCCGGCGCCGCCTGCCGCAAGGGCCCGTAACGACCCGGGGAAGCGGGCGGCCGTCAGGGCTGAAGCCGGCCGGTCGCCCCGGCATCGGCCTCCGGCCTGAGCGGTTCGCCATCGGCCTCAGGTTGACTTGACGGAAATTACAGTAAAAAGTTTGGGAAAGCGGGAGAGGGGATCGGGGGGATGGCGCCTTTGGGGCCGGAAATCCGTTGATCTTTGCTTTGTCGCCAATTGGTATCAGGGGTCGAGGGAGGAACCGATCACCGATCCGGAGCAGAAAGCCGAGGCGCTGTCCGGCCGGCTCGACGAATCTACCCGGGAACTGGGCGGGAAGCTGGAGCGGGTGATCCGCCCGCTGACCCTCGAAAACGGGGGCGGCGGAGAGGGATCGCTGTCGCGCATCTTCCTGCTCTACTGCCGGGACTGGGCCAGCCGGGTGCTGGAGCTGCTGGAACCCCGCGACCTGGAGGAAAAGCGGATCCTGGTGCTGGAAAACGGCGCCGGGGTGCTGGCCCGCTGCCTGGCCGAGTCAGGGGATGTGGATGTGACCGCCCTGGCCCCGACCGAGACCGCGGCCCGCCTGGCCCAGTACCTCAATCCCTTCCCGAGCATTGTCTACCGTCGCGGCAACCCGTTCGAGCCCGGCGAGGAGTTCGACCTGATCCTCGACAGCGGCCTGCTGCTCTACTATCCGCCGGAGCTGGTGCGGGCTTTCCTGCCGCGCCTGGCCGTGTTCTGCCGCCGCAAGCTGGTGCTCTCTTTCCACCTCTCACCGCCCTGGTACCGCCGGATCATGGGCGGAGACCGTGGGCTGTTCGGCGAGCTGGAGCCCCCGGAGGCCGGCGGCTCGGGCTTCAGCGAGAAAGAAATCTCCTACCTGCTCGAGTTCCCCTGCCGGATGCTGTTCGATGGGAGCGCACCCGCCGGCGGCGAGGCCGGCGGGCGCAACATCCTGGTCAAAGCGCATCGTAGCCCTTTGTCCCACCCGGCCTCTGGAAGTAGGAACGGCTGACCCGCACCACCACTCCCGAGAGCAGCAGCAGGCCGATCAGGTTCGGCACCGCCATCAGCCCGTTCATCACGTCCGAGATTACCCAGACTGTCGCCAGCTTGGCGATCGCCCCGAAAAAGACCGCGATCGAAAAGATCACCCGGTAGGGTACGATCGCGCCCTCGCCCAGCAGGAACTCCAGCGACTTCTCCCCATAGTAGGACCAGCCGAGGATGGTCGAGTAGGCGAACAGCACCAGCCCCGCGGCGACAATCATGCTGCCGGCATTGCCGGGGATCGCCACTTGGAAAGCCCTGGTGGTCAGCTCGGCCCCATTCAGCCCGCTGTCCCAGACCCCGGAGAGCAGGATCGCCAGCCCGGTCATCGTGCAGACCACGATCGTGTCGATGAAGGTCTGGGTCATCGAGACCAGCGCCTGGCGCACCGGGTGACTGGTCTGGGCCGCCGCCGCGGCGATCGCCGAGGAGCCCAGCCCCGACTCGTTGGAGAACACCCCGCGCGCCACGCCCATCCGGATGGTCATCATCACGGTGGCCCCGGCGAACCCGCCGCTGGCCGCGGTCGGGGTGAACGCCTCGGCGAAAATCAGCCGGAAAGCCTCCGGGACATTGGCGATGTTGTAGAAGATCACCCACAGCGCCGCGCCCACGTAGAACACGATCATCACCGGCACCAGCAGGCTGGACACCCGGCCGATCGACTTGATCCCGCCGATCAGCACCAGCGCGGTGCCCACCGCCATCACCACCCCGGTCACCCATTCCGGCACCCCGAAACTGGCGGCGCAGGCATCCGAGACGCTGTTGCTCTGCACCATGTTGCCGATCCCGAACGAGGCCAGCACCGCGAACACCGCGAACAGCACTCCCAGCCATTTCATCTTCAGGCCATTGGCGAGGTAGTACATCGGACCGCCGCACATCAGGCCCTTGCGGTCGGTGGTGCGGTACTCCACCGCCAGCAGCGCCTCGGCATACTTGGTGGCCATCCCGAACAGCCCGGTGATCCACATCCAGAACAGCGCCCCGGGCCCCCCGGCGGCGATCGCGGTCGCCACCCCGGCGATGTTCCCGGTGCCGACTGTCGCCGCCAGGGCGGTCATCAGCGCCTGGAAGTGGCTGATGTCGCCCGCGCTGCCCTTGTCCCGGCGCTTGATCAGCGCCAGGTGCAGACTCGGCAGCAGGGTGCGGAACTGCAAACCTTTCAGGATGATCGTCAGGTAGATCCCGGTGCCCACCAGCAGGACCAGCATCGGCGGGCCCCAGACAAAGTTGCTCAGGGTGGTGAAGACCTCGGTGAATGCCGCCATGAAACCATTACCCACTTGCGCCTCCGCGGGGGTGAGAGCGAGGGATGAGATGCTCCGGCAGGATGCAGCCCAATTTAGTTTCGATCCCCCGGCAAGGCAACTGCAAATGCTTCGGGGGGAGGAAAACTTTTAAAGAAGTTTTCCTCCCCCCGGACCCCCCACCTTTCCAAACGTTTTGTGGAGCTTCGCGCGGGGAAGACGGCAACGGGTTGGGAAAGCAACGTGCTGCTTGGTCTCGCGCGGTTTTGATCCCCCTTACGAAAGGGGGACACAGGGGGTTGTGTTTTTTTCCGCTTCCAGTACTAAAAGTCTTGACAGGCGATGGGGCGCTGTGGTACATTCTCAATGTAAAGCAAACTATACATTTTGTAATGTCACATATACCTCAGCGCGGAGGAAGCCGATGCACCCGCAGGAACGCATGGCCTGGTTCAACCTGGCGGTGGTGGGGCTGACGCTGGTTGCCTATCTGGTGCTTTTCGCGGTTAGCCACCATCCGGCGGGTTCCCTGGGAGCGTCCGGCCTACTCGGTTTACTGGGCTTCGGGGCGATCATCGGGGTTGGGAAAAAGGACGAGCGCACGGACGAGCGCGACCGGGAGGTTAATCGCAAGGCGACCGGAGTGGCCGTGCATGGCAATCTGGGGATACCTGGTTGTCGGTCTTCTGGCTGTGGTTTTCAGTTCCGTTTCGAGTGTGCCAAGGGAGACCCTGCTCAATTATGTGCTGCTGGGGATGGTCGTTTTCATCACGGCTTTCTCTATCGCGGTGTTGGCAATCTACCGGGCTGAGCGCAGCGAACGCATGACCTTGGTGGACCGGTTGCGGCTGATGGGAGAACTGCCGAGAAGGGAAATCATGCGGTTGGCTGCGTCGCAGGGTATCACCGTGGTGTTCGCCATACGAATGACCCAGTTCCTGGGAGAGCCGGTCAGCTCCTACCCGTGGCAGAAGCCTTGGGCGGTTTGCGGGGTGATGGGAGCTATTTACTTGCTCGGACGGGTTTCACTGCAGAAGTTAATTCGGAATTATGATGAATTTGCCTCCTATTTCAATGTCATCCGCACCGCCGACCGGGTACTGCTGATCGCCTTGAGCCTGGCCGGGCTGGTGCTGGCGGGAATCTATGCGGCCGGCATGTTCCGGCCGGTGCTGGCCCCGGTGGTGCTGTATTTCGCGATTGTCGCGGGCCTGCTGGCCCAGCCATTGCTGATGCTGCTCCGGGGCGGCCGCCGGCAGGCGGAGGAACGCTGATGGGCGAGGAACGGGTTACCAACAGCATCCGCCGGCTGCGGTTCGACCACGGCGAGCTGACCCAGCAGCAACTGGCCGAGCGGGTCGGGGTGACCCGCCAGACCATTATCGCGATTGAGTCCGGCAAGTACCAGCCGAGCCTGCCGCTGGCGTTCAAGCTGGCCCGGGCGTTCGGGAAAACGGTGGAGGAAGTGTTCAGCCTGGAGAACGATCGCCCGGCGGGAACATAAAGCGGCGCTCCGTTCCTGACGTTCAAAAGCGGCCCTGCCGCCGCCCGTCTTGTGTTGACCGGCTGCTATACCCAGCAGCAAAGATTCGAAAAAACACAACCCCCTGTGTCCCCCTTTGTTAAGGGGGATTCTAAAGACACCCCCCCGGTCCCGGTGTTACCGGGACCACCCCCCTCCAGGGGGGACTTTAAAGACACAACCCCCTGTTTCTCCTTTGTTAGGGGGGATTTTATAGCCGCCACTGAAAGGCTTGTGAGGATGGCGAAGGGTCTGGAGGTTCCTCTCCCGTTCGTAAAGGGAGACAGAGCCACTTTCGAAAAAGTTTGGAAAGGTGGAAGGGGGGTCCGGGGGGAGGGAGGAAAACTTTTTTAAAAGTTTTCCTCCCTCCCCCCATCGAGCTGTCAGCTTTGGCCATAGTCGGGGATTGTCAGGCAACTGCCGCCCTCCAGCGAGGAGCGGTGGGCATAGATTCCCGGGATGGTGTAGGCCAGCGCCTCGTAGATATTCACGGTCGGCGAACGGCGCTCCAGCACGCTGCTCACGAACTCGTGGGTGAGGTGGGGGTGCGAGCCGCCATGGCCGCTGTCGTGGCGCAGGGGCTCGGGCAGCAGCTCGTAGTGGTCCGGCACCGGGAAGACCTCGGTCACCACGTTGCTCTCGGCGTAGCGGTTCTGCTCGGTGAGGCCCTGGTCGCGGCGGGAGATCATCGCCGGCACCTCGCCGGGCCGGGGCATGAAGAACGAGCCCGCGCTGCCCAGGAACTGGGCCCGCTCGGTCCCGCCCGCGGCCACTTTCCAGTAGACCGCCACCCGGGCGGCATGGCCGCCGGAGGTGCGGAAGAACGCGGTCTGGCTCCAGAACGGGTTGGCGTAAACATTGTCCTTGAGCATCGCGAGTCATCGCCCCAGCCGACCGCGGTGACCTGCGCCAGGCGCTCGCCGGTGACCGGGACAATCATCCCGGTGCAATGGGTGGGATAGAGCATCGGCGGGTAGGCATAGCGCCAGGTGCGCTGGCCCTCCTCCACCGCCAGGGCCTCGAGGCCATCGTGGTGGTACTCGGCCTCGGAGAAGATGATCTCGCCGAACGCCCCTTCCGCCGCCAGCTTCCGGGCGCTGATGATTCCCGGCGGTAGAAGCTGGTTCGGCCATCATGTAGTTGAGCCCCGTGCGCCGGACTGTCTCCAGCAGGCGGACACACTCCTGCTCGTTCACTCCGGCCGGGACCGCGCTGATGACGTGCTTGCCCGCCTCCAGCGCCTCGACCGCCATCGCCACGTGCAACGGGGCCGGGGTGAACACCGCGACCGCCTCGACCTGGGGGTCGGCGATCAGTTTTTTGTAGTCGAAATAGGCGGTGTCGCAGCGGTAGGTGCGTTTGAGGGTGTCGATCCGGTCCTGGCGCAGGTCGCAGACCGCGGTGACGACAGCCTGGGGGTGCTCGTGCCACTGGAAGCCGGCCCCGAACCGGCCGCCGATCACCCCGACCCGCAGTTGGCGGGATGCCTGGCCCGGCGCCCTTCCGATGGCCAGCCCGAGGGTGGCGGCCCCGGCCAGCGCGCCGACAAACTCGCGGCGGTTGAGGGCGGAAGTCCTGCCGGGATTATCTTTCATCATTCCTCCTGTTGCGGGGGGTATCGGCTTCTACCTAAACTTCCCTGGCTCCCTGCCATGCTCGTAACTTCTTTATTTTTTTGTTCTTTTGTGACCAAAAGAACCAAAAGTCTGTGCGGCGCAAAACTCGCCCACCACTGGTAGTCTGCTCTGACTGGCCGGTATCCGTGCTTCGCTACACGCTACCACTATGCGTGGGCAGCGCTGACGCGCATCTGCCGGTCAGTTCCTGCCTCCCCGAATGCCGCTCATGGGATAGCGAGCATTGTAACCGCTGCTCCCCCATAGCTCATACAGTTGCTGCCGCAGGGGCGGCCTCCGGCCGCCTGGGGGTGAAAGACAAAGGTAGGGCAGGCCCCAGAGCGCAGGCTGGCGTGGAGGCCCGGAGCCCATGTAGGGGCGCGGCATGCCGCGCCCGTGGGAGACGAGCGGGCCGGCAGTGCTGTTGATCCCCCTTAGCAAAGGGGGAAACAGGGGGTTGTGTTTTTCAGGGCCGGCACAGGGGCCGGCCCCTACGACTACTGCGGCGCAAGCCTCGGGATGGCGCACCACTCCCGACCGAATTTGTTGGAACAGATGTGCGGGCAAAGGCAAAAGACTGTCTCCCATCCTGACATGCTGATTCCACCTGCACATCAAACTATCGAAAAAATTTGGAAAGGTGAGAGGGGGTTCGGGGGAGGGAGGAAAATCCCGATATAATCGTGGATTTTCCTCCCTCCCCCGGAGCAGCTGTCTGTTGTCCTCGAATGGGCGTCAGTCCGCCGGGAGCTGGTAGGGCCGGTTCAGCCGGCGGCCGTAGGCCCCGTGCTTTTTGAGCTGGCTGTTCCAGTACCAGGGCAGCAGGTATTTGAGGATCAGCCGGGCGATCACCAGCCCGGGGCCGCGAAAGCGCTCGGGCCGGCCGATGCTGGCGATCAGTTGGTGATCGAAGCCGGTTTCGAGGCTGAAACGCGCCCCGAGCTGTCGGAACGGGGCCAGTTGTTTGCGGATGATCCGGGGCGCCTGGACCTGCAGGCCCTCGCTGCCGCCCTTGATCACGGTGCCCAGGCAATGGCAGCCCAGCCTTCGGCAGAGGCCTCCAGGTAGCGGCGGACCGGGTATGATTGCGCCGCCTCGGGGAAGCCGGAGTGAACGACAAAGCCCAGGGCCGGCAGCCCCGGCTTTCCGCGGTACGGGGCCAGCCGCTCGATGAAGCACTTGACCACCGCTGGCATGCTGTCGACATAGAGCGGGAACGCCAGGATCACCACCGGAGCGGTTTCGAAAGCGGCCAGCGCCCCGGCGAACCCCGACTGCTCCTCATCGATCAGCTGGAAGACCTCGCAGCCGTTCTCCCCCCGCCCGTGAGTTTGCTCCCAGCCCTCGCGGAAAGCGTTCAGCAGGAACTGGGTGTTGCTGCGGGTCCCGCGCGGCGAGCCCTCAAGCAGCGCCAATTTCATCGGCTACCTCCC
>CAVVYO010000013.1:0-42500 GCA_963752515.1 Candidatus Glassiibacteriota bacterium
GGACCGAAAGTTAACAGCCGCCCGGCCGCGGGGGGAAATCGTTCAGAACGAGCCGGAACTGGTCTGCGGCAACGGGCGGGAACCCGGGCGGTACCAGAGGCCGCCGGTCAGGGACCAGCCGGTGAGCCGGGCGACGCTTTCCAGATCGGGGTCGATCTGGACGCCGTACCAGAAGTCGGTGATGTCGGTCTGGCGTTGCTGGAGCTCGACCAGGTTGGGGTCGGCCAGCCCGCGCAGGATATCCGGGTCGAGCACCGGGTCGATCCCCATCGCCAGGCGGTCGGCGAGGGTGAAGCCATCGGCTTTGCGGCCGCGGACCAGGGACGGGCCAGGACCACGGCGGCAGGCCACCTTGCGGTGGTCCAGCACCCGCTCGGCGGGAATCACGTACATCCCGCGCAGGACCTGCTGCAGCCGGCGGGCGGACTCGAGCTGGGCCGGGCTGAGATCGCCGAAAAACCCGCCCTCGATCTCGATCCCGATCGAAACATCCGAAATGCGGCTCTCCCCGTTCCAGAAGCAGCGCAGGTCCTCGGGCTGACCGGCATGCTGGCGCGGGTTCTGGCCGGGATCGACGATCAGGAAGCAGCGGCCATCCTCGCCGATGTAGTAGTTGCAGGCCGACATCCGGTAGATGTAGCGCAGGCTGTAATGGCTGCGTCCCCGGGAATGCAGCAGTCGCGCGGTCTGGGGGTCGATTCCGGTGCGGTGCCAGACGATCATGTCCGGGAAAGCGGGCGAGCCATCGGCCAGACGGCGCTCCATGGGCGGAAGGTACTTCTCCCGGGCTTTCCAGTACTGGCGGGTGCGGGTGACATGGTACTCCAGCGAGACCGTCAGGCCATTGCCGTAGCGGATCTCCCCGCTGGTGCGGCTCAGCACCGGCACCGGCGGAGACTGCTCGAAATAGCGGCCCCCGGCCAGGTACTCGGGAATGAAATAGAGACGGCCCGGCCAGACCGGCTGATTCAGGTTGTAGTGACGGATCAGCTGGGCCATGTAGGACAGGTGCTCGCGGGCCGAGTTGCGGTAGGGGTAGCTCGACGGAAAGGCGGATAGATTGCCCGCATAACGCTCGGCCAGGGAGAGATAGCCCTCGGAGGAATCGGCCACGTGGCGCAGGTCGGCCGCGGAAACCGGCAGGACCAGGTCGCGGGGCTGGAACAGCTCGGGCTCGCGCTGGATCGCCTCGAGGCGGCGGTTGAGGGTGGCGAAATTATCGGCGGACAGGTGCAACGGGATATAGAAGAGATCGTCCCGGACCCCGAGCCTTTTGCCCATCCGCCGGTAGAGATCGGCGAGGTCGGAGCGCAGGTTGCGGATGATCCCGGCCCGGCGGGCGGCATCGCCGAGCGCGGGCGGAATGCAGAAACGGTCGATCACCTGGGCCAGGTCCTGTCCGCGGGCCGGGCGGATCAGCAGGGTCGGCAGGGCGCCGAACAGCAGCACGGTATCCTCCACCGTGCAGCGGGCGGGCCGGGGCGCGGCGGGCGCGGCGGCGGAGGATGGGGCGGACAGGTCGTTCTCGGAAGGGATCAGGATCAGTGTCCCGCGCGGAATGCGGGCGGCGGAGCGGATGTTGCGGAACGCCGGATTGCCGGCGCGATTGTACTGGAAGACCGCGCGCCAGGTGGTCGGGTTGGCGCCATTGTCGGCCAGGGTCTCCCAGAGGGTGCCCTGCATCTTGACCTGGAGGGTGCTGTCGACTCCGGTCGACTCCTCATCGTCCTGGGAAGCACGAAGAACGGGAAACAACGGATAAGCGAGTAAAAGCAAAAAAAGCGGGAAAAGGCGTGACAGGCAGCTAACGCGAGAAATCATCGTCCTGTATCCATGTCCAGAAGTTCAAAAAGCGGCGGTCGGGGGCAAAGAGAAGCCTAAGCAAAAAATCCAAAAAATCAAGGAAAAAACAAGGTTAACGTGCCTGCACTTTTAAATCTATCACCAGGATCAAGATCAATTCAAGAGGTCGGCCGGCAACGACTGGAACCGGTCGGGGCGGACAAAAAGCTTTGCGAAGTGGACAGAAAGATGTAAATTGCTACCCACGAATAAATTGCACTTAACGCCATCCCGGACAATTGAAAAGTGGCCCTGCTTGCAGATTTCGGCACCTCCTGGACCAAGACCCTCGACACTGGCAGCGGAGAGCGGAAAATCCGTAAAACCAAAGATCTCGGTTTGTTGCGGGCGGACCTGGCCACCGGCCATAATGCCGGGCGCAGGGCCGGGAGGGCGGTCAACGAATTGATCGCCCTGGGGGATGGGTCCTTGCAATTAGTGGAACAGGAACGGTTTACAGTGCTGGATGTCGGCTCGCGGGATGTGAAGTTCGTCCGTTTCGAGGATCGCAAACTGCGCGAAATGAACTGGTCGGCCAAGTGCGGGGCCTTGACCGGGTTCACCCTGGAACTGGTGCTGGGCTATTTCGGGGTGGACCCGGCCCGGACCGCCCCCGGGACCCGGGCGATGGGGATCACCTGCGGAGTGCTGGGCCTGGAGCAGCTGTTCGAGGCCATCGCGGCCGGCGAGGGGCCGGAAAGCGCGATCGCCGGCTTTACCAGCGGGCTGGCGGCCAATGCCCATGCTTTTATCGGGCGCCCGGAGCGGTTTTACCTTTCCGGTGGGATGTGCGATAACTCATTGTTTATGCGCTCGTTCCCGGCGGGGGTCGAGGTCGTGCCGCTCGGACGGTTCGTGCTGATCGAGGGACTCAAGGCAGGTCTGCAGGAGGAGCGATGACCGGACAGGGGGAAATGGTGAAAGCGGTGGCCATGCTTTCCGGCGGGCTGGACAGCTCGCTGGCGGTGAAGCTGGTCCTCGACCAGGGAGTGGAGGTGGTGGGGATCAACTTCAACACCGGCTTCTGCCTGACCGACCATCGCCGACGGATGTACGGGATGGGAGCGCGGGGGATCGATCCGCAGTCGGTGCGCAACGAGGCCCTGCGGACCGGGGCGCTGTGGCGGGTCCCGGTGGAGCTGGTCGACATCTCGGAGGAATATCTGGAGATCATCGCCAACCCGCGCTACGGCTACGGCAGCGCGATCAACCCCTGCATCGACTGCCGGATTTTCATGCAGCGGAAAGCCCGCGAATATATGGAGCGGATCGGGGCGCGCTTCATCATTACCGGCGAGGTGCTGGGCCAGCGCCCGATGAGCCAGATGCTCCCGACCCTGCGGCTGATCGAGAAGCAGAGCGGCTGCCAGGGGCTGATTCTGCGCCCCTTGTCGGCCAAACTGCTGGAGCCGACCCTGCCGGAACGGGAGGGCTGGATCGACCGGGAAAAGCTCTGCGACTTCCGGGGCCGGACCCGCAAACCGCAGATGGCCCTGGCAGTCGAACTGGGGCTGACGGATTACCCCCAGCCCGCCGGCGGCTGCTGCTTCCTCACCGATCATAATTATGCCCGCCGGCTGCAGGACCTGTTCGATCACGGGGGCAAGCCGCTCACCCGTCAACAGGTGCTGCTGCTCAAGGTCGGGCGGCATTTCCGTCTGCCCGGAGCGGCCAAGCTGGTGGTCGGGCGCAACGAGGTGGAGAACCTGTTCCTGGAGCAGCAGGCGACAGGGCTGGTGCGGCTGAGCTGCCTGGAGGTCGAGGGGCCATTGGCCCTGCTCAATTCCCAGGCTGCCAGGGAGGAGTTGGAACAAGCGGCCGCGATCACCGCCCGCTACAGCGATGGCAAGGACCGCGAACGGCTGAGTGTGCTGGTGGAATACCCGGATGGCAGCCGCGAGCAACTGGAAGTCAGCCCGCTCCCGGTCGAGGAATGCGACCGGATCCGGCTCTGACCGCCCGGATCAGAAGACGATGCGGGGGGAGGGAGGAAACCTTTTTCAAAAGGTTTCCTCCCTCCCCCCGGACCCCCTTTCCACCTTCCTAAACTTTTTCGCTTGTTAAAAGATCGATGGAGGATGGAAAGGCGTTATGAGGAAAGGGCGTGGGAGCAGTTGAAGAATCGGGAAAAGGAAGCAATGCCGACCACTATCGCCGCCATCTCCACCCCGCCCGGGGTGGGGGCGATCGCTCTGGTGCGGGTTTCGGGTCCGGAGGCGCGGGCGATTGGCAGACTGCTGGTCCGCGAGCGGGAGCGGTTCGACCGGCTGCCGCCGCGCCGCAACGCGCTGTTCACCCTGGTCGATGGCGACGGCGAGGCGCTGGACCGGGCGCTGGTGGCCTGGTATCAGGCCCCGGCCAGTTTCACCGGGGAGCAGCTGCTGGAGCTGCAGTGCCACGGCGGCCAGGCGGTCCCGGCGGCGGTGCTGCGGGCGGCCCTATCGGCCGGAGCGATTCCCGCCCGCGCCGGGGAGTTCACCCGGCGGGCCTTCCTTAACGGCAAGCTCGACCTGGCCCAGGCCGAGGCGGTGGACAGCCTGATCCAGGCCCGCAACGACCAGGCCCGTCGGATCGCCTTTTCGGGCTTGAGCGGTGAGCTGGGGCAGGAGGTCAGTCGCCTGCGGGAGCGACTACTCGAGCTTAAGAGCGAGCTGGAGTACGCCCTGGATTTCCCGGAAGAGGAGCAGCGCCCCGAACTGCGGGAGCGACTGGAACAGGGACGGACCCAAGCGCTGGAGTCGCTGGAGCGGCTGCTGGCGACAGCGGAGCGGGACCTGTTGCTGGGACGCGGCGTACTGGCCGTGATCGCCGGGGCGCCCAATGTCGGGAAATCCTCGCTGTTCAACTGTCTGCTGGGACAGGAACGGGCGATTGTCGCCGCGCGGCCCGGCACCACCCGCGATGCGATCGAGGTGGAGCGCGTGTTCGGGGGCGTGCTGTTCCGGCTGGTGGACACCGCGGGCCTGCGCCGCACCCGGGACCGGGTGGAGCAAAGCGGCGTGGAGTTCAGCCGCAAGTTTCTGGAGCGGGCGGATTTGGTGATTTTCCTGCATGAGCCGGGGCGGGAGTGGACAGCCCCGGAGCAGGATTTTCTGCATCGCCTGGAGGGCCAGCGGGTGCTCCGGGTGCTGAGCAAGAGCGACCGCTGCCATGGCAGCAGCGGGATTCCGGAAGGGTTCCTGCCGGTATCGGCAAAACTGGGCACGGGCCTGGAGGAGCTGCAGCAGGCGATGGTCCGGGTTGTGCTCGGCAATGGCGACCAGCCGGCGGGGCCACGGGTGGTCAGCCCGCGGCAGCAGCAGTTGCTGGAATCGGCCCGGCAGTCGCTGGCGGAGATGGACCCGAGCACTTCCCGAGGACCTGCTGGCAGCGGACCTGGCCGAGGTGCTGGAGCGGTTGGAGGAACTGACCGGCCGGATCACCGATGAGGACGTGCTGGAGCGGATCTTCAGCCGGTTCTGCATCGGCAAGTGATCGATACCCGGGATTGTTTCACGTGAAACATCCGGCGTTCAAGAACAGCCGACCCAAGATTGTTTCACGTGAAACAATCGGCTGTCGGGCAACTATTATCAAATAATCGAAAAGGTTTGGGAAAGTGGAAGGGGGGTCCGGGGGAGGGAGGAAACCTTTTTCAAAAGGTTTCCTCCCTCCCCCCGGGCAAGCTTTTTCTTTGAAATTGGAATGGGAGATGGCGCGAACGAATGCGGATGATCGCCGGATCGTAGTGATCGGCGCCGGCCATGCCGGCTGCGAGGCCGCCCGGGCCGCGGCCGTCCTGGGCGCGGAAGTGCTGCTGGTCACCGGCAACCTGGACACCATCGGCCAGATGTCCTGCAACCCGGCGATCGGCGGGGTGGCCAAGGGCCAGCTGGTGCGGGAGATCGATGCCCTGGGCGGGCTGATCGGCCGGGCGGCGGACCGCGCCTCGATCCAGTTCCGGATGCTCAATGCCAGCAAGGGGGCCGCGGTGCGCGCCCCGCGCTCCCAGAGCGACCGTCATCGTTATGTGGCGGCGATGCGGGCGCTGCTGGAGCAGTGCCCGCGGGTTCGGCTGTTCCAGGCTCAGGTGACCGGGATCGAGGTGCGCCAGGGAAGAGTGCGGGGGGTGCAGACCGCCGAGGGCGCCGGTTTCCCGGCCGCGGCGGTGATCCTCGCCGCCGGGACTTTCCTCAACGGCCTGATCCGGATCGGCGAGCGGGCCTTCCCCGCCGGAAGGGCCGGGGACCCCGCCGCCGAGGCCTTGGGGGCCAGCCTCAAGGAGCTGGGGCTGCCGTTGCTGCGTTTCAAGACCGGGACCCCGCCCCGGATCGATGGCCGCAGTGTCGACTACTCTCGCCTGACCGAGCAGCCGGGCGATCCCGGCGAATATTTTTTCTCTCACTTCCAGCGTGCTCCCAGGTTGCCGCAAGTAAGCTGCTGGCATGCCCGCACCAGTCCCGAGACCCGCCGGCTGGTGCTGGAGAACCTCGCCCGCTCGGCGCTCTATGGCGGCTACATCCAGGGAAAGGGCCCGCGCTACTGTCCCTCGCTCGAGGACAAGTTCGTGCGGTTCCCCGAGCGCGAGCTGCAGCATCTGTTCCTCGAGCCCGAGGGGCTGGAGACCCCCGAGCTCTACCTCAATGGTTTTTCCAACAGCCTGCCGCCCGAGGTCCAGGAACGGATGCTGCACAGTGTTGAGGGGCTGGAGCGGGCGGTGATGCTCAAAACCGCCTATGCCATCGAGTACGACTGCTACGACCCCCGGGCGCTGGAGCCCGGCCTGGAGTCGCGGCTGGTCCGCGGGCTGTACCTGGCCGGGCAGGTCAATGGCACCTCCGGGTATGAGGAGGCCGCGGGCCAGGGGCTGGTCGCCGGGATGAATGCCGCCCGGGCGCTACGGGGGCAGGAGCCGGTGGTTTTCTCCCGCGCCGACAGCTACCTGGGGGTGATGCTCGATGACCTGGTGACCCGCGGGGTGGATGAGCCCTACCGCCTGTTCAGCTCCCGGGCGGAGTTCCGCCTGCTGCTGCGCCAGGACAATGCCGACCTGCGGCTGACCCCCCTGGCCCACCGGCTGGGGCTGGTCGGGGAGCGGGAGCTGGCCCAGGCGGAGCTCAAAGCGCGGCAGGTGGAGCAGTGCCGGGAGTGGCTGCGACAGACCACGGTCGGGCCGGAAAGGGTGAATCCATTCCTGCGGAGCATCGGCAGCGCCGAGGTCACCTCCGGCCTGAGCCTGGAGAAAGCGCTGCGCCGGCCGGAGGCTTCCCTGGAGCCATTGCTGGTTTTCCTCGGCGATCCGTGGGCCCAGGCCGATCCGGACGTGCTGACCCAGGTCGAGGTGGAGGTCAAGTACCAGGGCTACATCGCGCGGGAGCGGCGGAAAGTGGAGCAGGTGCGGCGGATGGAGGAGGTCCGCCTGCCCGCCGGGCTGGATTACCGCCAGGTGCAGGCCCTTTCCACCGAGAGCCGCGAGCGCCTGGCCCAGGCCCGGCCCATCACCCTCGGCCAGGCCTCCCGCCTTCCCGGGGTGCGTCCGGCCGACCTGACCGCCCTGATGGTCGCCCTCAGCCGCCGGGGCAAAACCGGCGACCGGCCGGTGTCCGAAATTACCGAGGATACCCCCGAGAACAATTGATCCCATTTTGCTGTTCGACACCCGGGATCAATTAGCGAAAAAGTTTGGGAAAGTGGAAGGGGGGCCGGGGGAGGGAGAAAAACCTTTTCCAAAAGGTTTTCTCCCTCCCCCGAGATCTTCGTTTTTGGTCTTTTGTCGTTAAATTGAGATCAGGCCCCTTGCGGCGGCGATTGCTGAAAAAAGGCGTCCGGGCGGGCTTGGATATGGCTTTGCGCCGCGGCGGGCAATCTCGCGGGCCTATTGAGCTCGAAAAACGGCCGCTGAGGCTATTTTCTTGACAGCGCGTATCCCCCTGCGAGCGGGCTTTCTCTGAGCGCTCAGCGAGGCCCGGAAACGGCCGCTTGGGCGCTCCACTGCAAGAAAAACCGCAGTAACATCTTGACAATAAAACAATTACCATGATATGCCGTTCGGAGATTCCTGCGGTGAGGCGGGAGGAGGGATGCCATTTCAGCCATCCGGCCCGACTGCCTCGGGTCAACCGCCGGCTTGACCTGATTCGGAGCTGCTGGTCGACTCCCGGGAACTGAACCTGCGAAAAAGTTCGGGAAGAAGGGAGGGGGCATCGGAGGGAGGGCCTCCCCGGAGGCGAGGGAAAATCCCGACCAATGGGATTCCCTCCCGCCCCCGGATCATCGGCAGCGATTACCGGCCGCGGGGGTCGTGCGGCCAGAGCTGCTTGTGGAGCTGCAGCCGCAGACGGCAGGAGAGCTGGTCGGCGATCATCCACTGCGCCAGCTCGGCCGGGGCCAGCCGGCCGGGCACCGGGGAGAACACCACCGGGCAAAGGCTCTCCAGCCGGCACTTGCGCATGATCCGCAACGCCCAGTCGTAGTCCTCGCGGCCGGCGAGCACGAACTTGAGCTCATCCTGGGGGCCCAGCAGGTCGAGGTTGCCCCAGTGGAAGCCTTTTTTCGCATTCGCGCCGGGAGGCTTGAGGTCCATCACTTTCATCACCCGCGGGTCGATCCGGTCCGCCAGCCGGGTGCCGCTGGTTTCGAGCTGGACCGCGAACCGCTCCTCCAGCAGGCGGTTGCAGAGCTGGGGCAGCTCCTCCTGCAGCAGCGGCTCGCCGCCGGTCAGGGTTACCCGCCGGGCGCCGTAGCTGTGGCAGAGGGCTACCAGGTCCTCGACCGCTACCTCGGTGCCGGCCTCAGCGCGGGCATAGGCGGTGTCGCACCAGTCGCAGTCGACATCGCAGCCGGCGAAACGCAGGAAAGCGCTCACCAGCCCCTGCCAGTCCGATTCCCCGGCCAGGGAAACGAAGGTTTCACACACTCTGAGCATGTTCAATCCGGATTAGCGACAAAAGATTGAAGATGATGGATGCTCCGGGGGGAGGGCGGAAACCTTTTGAAAAAGGTTTTCCGCCCTCCCCCCAGGGATGCCTTCCCCCATCCCCCCTTCCACTTTCCCAAACTTTTTCGATATTTTCGCTAGTATTATTGGGCGATGCACTTGACTCCAGTGGTCACCAGCGATGTTGCCGGCAGGAGGATCAAGCCCATCCCCCGCGCTCCCCCTTGACGGAAAGGGCAGGAAACGCCCGGACCGTTCGCTGTCCTCAACTGCTTGTCAGTGGCGGCTTTAAAGTCCCCCTTAATAAAGGGGGAAACAGGGGGTTGTGTTTTTTTCTGCCTTTTAACCCGCTTCCCAGCTGCTCAAGAACTTCAGAGCAGGCAGGAATAACTTTCTACCAACACAATCTGTAGCATCTGCTTGAGTGATGTATATCGCCCAATTTTCGATAGTTGATCCTGTGGAGAGCGCGAACTATCAGTACGGTTTTTCAGGCAATAAAAATGATCCGGCGGTCAGGCTCCCGGCTCGAAGACTCCACGGATCGCCTGGCCGCACCAACCGCAGCGCCCGCCCGCTTTTAGCCCCTCGGACCAGATCCGGTATCCCCTGCGCTCGATCACGGTCCGGCCGCAGCTCGGGCAAAGGGTGTCCTCCCGGTCCCCCGGGACATTGCCCAGGTAGACATGCCGCAACCCGGCCTGACGGCCCAGCTCGCAGGCCAGGTGCAGGGTCTCGGCCGGGGTCGGATCGAGGTGGGTCCACTGGTGGCTGGGGAAGAAACGGCTGAGGTGCCAGGGCAGGCCGGGATCCACGCCGGCCAGGAAAGCCGCGATCTCCCTCAGCTCCTCCGCCGAGTCGTTCATCCCCGGAACCACCAGGGTGGTGACCTCGACCCAGACTCCGCGCCCGGCCAGCAGGCGGATCGTGCGCAGCACCGGCTCCAGCGCCCCTCCCAGCAGCTCGCGGTAGGTGCGGTCGCGGAAAGCCTTGAGGTCGATGTTGGCCGCATCCAGCCAGGGAATCAGCTCCTGCAGCGGGGCCTCCTCGATGAAGCCGTTGGAGACCATCACCGTGCGCAAGCCCCGCTCCCGGGCCAGCCGGGCCGCATCCAGCATGTACTCGAAGAAAATCGTGGGCTCGGAGTAGGTGAAGCAGAGGCTCCGGCAATGGGAACCCTCCGCCGCCGCGACCAACTCGTCCGGGCTGGTCGGCTGGCCGATCAGGCTCGGCCGCCGTTTCCAGGCCAGGGACAGCTCGTGGTTCTGGCAGAACGGGCAGCCCAGGTTGCAGCCCACCGTGCCGACCGAATAGGCGGTGGAACCGGGGAGGAAGTGGAACAGCGGTTTCTTCTCGATCGGGTCGACATGCACCGCGGCCGGCAGCCCATAGACCAGGCTGATCAGCCGTCCCGCTTGATTTTCCCTTACCCCGCACAGTCCCCGCCGGCCGGGAGCGATCGTGCAGAGCTGCAGGGCAGAGCCGGCAGCGCACGCGCTCCTGGTCCAGTTGCTCATAATACCGCGCTTCCTTCATCCCATCCTGCGATCCTAGCCCGAGCTGCGCCGAGATTTTCTTGGCCGCATCGAACCCATAGGCCTGCTTGATCCGTTTGATGTTGAGGGTCGAATCCCCGGCGCGTTCCAGGTGGGTCAGCACCTGGATCACCTTGCCGAGGATGTCCCGCTCGTGCTTTTTCCAGGCGTCCGGGAAAGCCCGGAAGTCCAGCTCATCACGCATCCGCTTGTACTCGGCGGTGCCATCGGCCAGCTTGCACAGGGCATCGCAGGCCTTGCCGAAGAAGCAGACCTCGCCCTCCATCAGGTAGCGGAAGATCGGGCAGGTCTCATCCAGGTGGAAAAACTTGTTCCTGATCTGCATCGGTCACGCTCCTCATGGTTGGGATTGACCGGGGGCAATCCGGGTCTGCACGATCCAGGCATGCTTGAAGCCGAACGAGACCGCGCGGCGGCGAAGGGCCTCGGCCTCTTCCAGTCGCAGGAAATTGCCGATCCGCAAGCTGAAGCGCCCATCGTGCCGCTCGATGTAGGCCGTGGTCTGGAACTCGCGCTCGACACTCCGGCCGAGTTTCTCCAGCTCCTCGCGCTGCTCGGTCGCGGCCAGCTGCACCCGGTAGCCGACCGGCTCGAGCCCGCGGCCCAGGGTGGCGGCGGAGGGCCCGCGCCGCTCCTCCGGCAGAATTTCCTCCGGGGCGGGGGCGGGCCGCCCGGAGAGCCGCACGGTGTCGGCCGCCAGGTTCGAGCGCCAGAGCGAGTCCAGGGCCGACTCCGCCGGCAGGGCCGCCGCCGCGACTTGACGGGGCCGGGAGACCCGCTCGGTCAGGCCGCGCAGGGTGCTGCAGCCCGCGGCCAGTGTCGCCAGCAGGGCCGTCAGCAGCAGGATTCCGGCCGGCACTGCCCGGGGATCGATCCACTTTCTCCCGCCTGTTCCGCTTGTCTTGCGCATCGTCCTTCCCGCTGCTCCTTCCGTGGCCTGATCCCGATCTGACGGCAAAGCAAAAGATCAACGGATGTTCCGGGGGGAGGGAGGAAACCTTTTGGAAAAGGTTTCCTCCCTCCCCCCGGCCCCCCTCCCACTTTCCCAAACTTTTTCGAAAGTTAAATTGGGCTAGGCCCTTGACTCAAGTGGTCACCAGCCCGGTTGCCGGCAAAGATATCAAGCCAATCTCCCGCGTTCCCCCTTGACGAAAGGGGGAGGAAACGCCCGGACCATTCGTAGCCCTCAACTGCCGGTCAGTGGCGGCTTTAAAGTCCCCCTTAATAAAGGGGGAAACAGGGGGTTGTGTTTTTTTCTGCCTTTTAACCCGCTTCCCAGCTGCTCAAGACTTTTAATCGATAGTTTAAGACGCTATCGTCCCGCAGGCCGGCGCCAGGTCCGCGCCGCCCGCGGCCGGTCGATGGAAAATAAAATACCGCAACCGCCCTGACAAGTCAACCGCTTCCGCTCCAGCAGGTTACAACCGACCGGGGCGATCAGCGGCTTTCGCCGTTCTCCTCCACCGATAGCGCCTCGTCCTCGTTCGCATCCGGCAGGTGGGCCAGCAGCCACTGGCGCTGCTGCGGGTTCGGCATGGCGGAGGGGACCTTGATCGGCAGGCGGCCCTCCAGGCGGTAGCCCAGCTCCTCCAGCGCCTCCTGCTTGTCCGGGGTGTACCAGGTGACAAACACCCGCTCGTCCGGGGCGACCACCGCCAGCACCCCGCGATAGATCCCGAGCCGGCCGACATTGCGCGGGTCGCGCAGGCCGCTGTCGGCGGCGCGGGCGGTGATGCCCTCGGGGAGGGCTTTCAGCCCCAGCTTTTCCATGTTCTCCCGGACCCTGGCCTCGGTGTGTTCCCGCTCCCCCTCGGCCAGTTCGGCCCGGCAATGCTCCAGCTCGCCCGCGGGCAGGTGCTCGCCGATCCAGGCCAGGTCCTGCTCGTTGCCGGAGGTGTGGGGCAGGGGCGGCAGCAGCTCGAGCATCGTGTAGCCGGCCTCGATCAGCGCTTTCTGCTTGGCGGGGGTCCAGGGGGTGATGCTCAGCCGCAGCTCCTGGTCGATGAAATAGAGCATCGGCTTGCGGAGGTTGTAGTTGCCGATCAGCCGCGGGGCGACCGGCTCCAGGCGCAGGCAGCGGGCCAGGAACTCCTCGGGCAGGGGCTTGAGGGCTTTCTGGCGCTTGAGCTCCTCGGCGGCGTGCTCGGCCCTGGCCCGTTCCAGTTTCGCCAGTTCCTGCCGGCAGCGCTCCAGCTCTCCCTGGGGCAGATTTTCCGCGCGCCAGGCCCGGTCCTCCTCCGAGTCGCTGGAGCAGGGCAGCGGGAAACGCTTGGTGGCGTGCTCATAGCCGGACTGCAGCAGCAGCTCCACTTTGGAGGGAGTGTTAGGGGTGATCCAGAGCTGGCTGTCCGGCCCGACAATCCCGATCCATTCTTTCTGGATCAGGTAGCGGCCGAGCTGTTCGGGATCGGAATGCCCGGTGAGGGCGGAGCGGGAGGTCAGCTCCTCGGGCAGCTTCTCGGCCAGCCCGAGCTGCTCGCGTTTCCTCCTGATCTCGTCCGCCCGGTGCGCCTGCTCCTGCTCGGTGTTTTCCCGGCGGCTGCGCTCCAGCTCCCCCGCGGGCAGGTGCTGTTCCAGCCACTGGAGGTCCTCCCGGGTGCCCGAGCCGTAGGGGACACGGATCAGCCGCTCCGGGGGCCGGTAGCCCGCCTCCCGGAGCATCCGCTCCTTGGCCGCGGTGGTGGGGGTCACATGGAAACGGCCATCCTGGTGGACGAAAGCGGTGACCCCGCCGCGGGAGCACCAGCAGCCGATCAGCTCCAGCTCCTCCTCCGGGGTGGGGACCGCGCGCTGGAGCAGCTCCTCGGGCAGGGGCTGGAGCTTGCGCAGGGCGACCATCCGCTCGATCTTCTCCCGCCGCGCGGTCTGCTCCTCGCTTTCCAGCTCCCGCCGGCTCTCCTCCAGCTCCTCGGGCGAAAGGTGGCGCCGGAGGTACTCCCGGTCCGCCGGGGTCCCGCCGGAGTAAGGGACCGGAATCCCGGCCGAGGCGCGCTTGTAGCCGACCTGCTCGAGCAGCTCCAGCTTGCGGCGGGTGAGCGGAGTGATGTTGATCTCTCCCGCCGGGTCGATGAAGGCCAGGATGTTGTTGCGCACCGAGAACTGCCCGGCGAACCCGACCTGCTGCATCCCGGTCCCGACCGAGCGCTCGGTCAGCTCGGAGGGCAGCTCCTTGAGCCCCAGGCTGCGCCGTCGCCGCTCGGTCTGTTCCTCCTCCTGGCGGCGCAACTCGGCCTGGTTGGCTGCCCGGGCGGCGCTCCAGTGCTCCGGGGCGATGTGCTCCTTGAGCCACTCCACATCCTCGACCGTCTTGAGCGAGTACGGGACCTTGATGGTCGAGCCCATGAACTGGTAGCCCAGCTCTTTCAGCAGCTCGGTTTTTTCGCGGGTGGCCGGGGTGACCCAGGTCGCGCCCAGCGGGTCGGTGAACGAGAGGATCCCGTTGTGGGCCCCGACCATCCCGGCGTACTGGCGATAGGGTTCCTCGCAGCAGGCGGAAGCCGATAGCAGCCCGGGCGGGATTTCCTTCAGCCCCAGTTCCTCGATCCGCCGTCGCGCCTGCTCCAGCGCCGCCCGGTCGCGCCACTCCGCGATCTCCTGCTCGGTGCGGCTCCACTCTCCGCGCGGAAGGTGGGTGGCCAGCCAGGTGCGGTTTTCCTCGCTCTCCAGCGAATAGGGGACCCGGATCACCTGGCCGACAAAGACATAGCCGTGGGCCTCCAGCAGCTCGCGCTTGGGCTCGGAAAAAGGGGTGACATAACTGTCACCCTGGTTGTCGGTGAATGCGAACACCCCGCGGTAGCTGGCGCAGAGGCCGATGTACTGGTAGAACTTGCCCTCGGCCCGGGCGCAGCGCCGGGCGACAAACTCCGGGTCCAGCTCCCCGATGCCATCCCGGGTGATCTTGAGCAGCCCCACGGCGACCCGGGCCTCGAGCTTGGGGCTGTCGTTTTCCCGGAGCGAGCGCTGGATCTCGCCCGGGGGCAGGTTCTGGCGCAGCCAGCGCTTGCTCTTGATCGAGCCATCCGAGAACGGCACCGCGAACTGGGGGCGGGGATTGGCGAAGCCCAGGGACTGCAGCAGCTCCAGCTTGGTGCGGGTGCCGGGGGTGATGTAGAGCCGGTCGTCGTGGTCGATGAAGGCGATCATCCCGCCGCGGAAGGCGTAGCAACGCTTGTGCTCCGGGCGGAGCTCGTCCGGCGCCAGGGCGCTGCGGGCGATCAGCCCCGGCGGGGCGGGCTGCTCGGCGGGGGATGCGGCTGTCTGCTGTTCCTGCCTAATTTCGGTCATCGGGGGTTCCGCCAAGGGGGCAAACGGCGCCAATCTCAATTTGACAGCCAGGAGGCAAAGCTTGCCAGATGATCCGGGGGGAGGGCGGAAATCCCGTTGGTCGGGATTTTTCGCCCTCCCCCCGGGGATGCCATCCCCCCAAGCCCCTCTTCCACTTTCCAAAACTTCTGCGCCAGTTCAAAGCGATCCACCGGACAGCGAGTCGGGATCGAGGAGCTCCCGCGCGGGGCCAGGCTCGGCATCAGTGATATTGTACCACCAATTCCGCCTAAAGGAAATACTTATAAACATAAAAGAGGATTTTCAGGTACTCGACAGTCACCAGTTGCAGCTCCCGCTCACGGGTCCACCAGCGCTCCAGGGAGAGCTTTTCCTGTTCCGGCGGAACCGCGCAGAAAGTGAGGCGGACCGGCAGATCGTGGAACACCCGGCGGTAGGTCAGGGCGACCCGGCGCATGTTGAAAGGGCTGGAGACAACGATCAGCGAGCCCAGCCCCAGCTCGCGGACCCTCGCCCGGGTGGCCAGGGCATCCTCCCAGGTGGACCCGATCCCGGTGTTGTATAGCACCGCCTCCGGTGGCAGCTCCCGCTCCCCGGCGAACCGGCGCACACTCTCCAGCGGGTCGATCGGCTCGCTGAAATACCAGGTGGTGTCGCTGAGGTTGAAGATCAGGAAGCGGGCCAGGCCGCGCTGGTAGAGGTCGGCGGCATGGCGGCGGCGGCTGTGCTCGCCGCTGACCGCGACAATCGCCTCGGCGGCGGACGGGGGCTGGTCCACCACCAGCCACGCTCCGAGCTCCGGCAGCCAGAGGCCGCGGGTGAGCACAGCCGCCGCCAGTGTCACCAGCGCCAGGATCAGCAGCGTCAGGCAGCCATCCAGCAGGCGGCGGATCATCGCTCGAGCGCTCCTTGATTTCCTGTCATGGGATTGCCGGTGCTGTCACCGCTGCCCCGCCGCCTTGGGATTGAGAGGCGAAAGGATGGGCCCTGTCCTGATCGGCCAATCCCATCCGCAACTCAAACTTTCGAGAAAGTTTTGGAAAGTGGAAAGGGGGTCTGGGGGGAGGGAGGAAATCCACGATTGCAGCGGGATTTCCTCCCTCCCCCGGGAACTCCGCTCATTTTCCGGGGTCACGCGGCGTGGACGGCAACTCGCGCAGCACCTCGTTGACCAGCTCCCGCGCCTGGCCGATCCAGGGCAGCATCCGGCAGCCATCGACCATCGTGCCCTCGCGCAGGGCCTGCTCCATCTTCTTCCCCAGGTCCCGACGCCCGCTGGTCCGGGCCGCCCGGGCCGCGCCCAGGCTGGCGATGCGGAACGCCTCGTAGTCCTGGATCCCCTGGCGCAGCAGCTCCCAGCGCATGCTGTCCAGCGGGCCATCTTTCCCGGGCCAGACCAGGAACATGTCCCCGGAGGGCCAGGTGAAACGGGGGGTGTTCCAGACATCCTCCGGGGTAAATGTCCACCGCCCAGCGGATGTAGCCGTCCAGGTCGTACTTGAAAACGAGCCAGGGCAGCAGGCGCGACTCCCTGAGCTGGGAGAACAGGAAAGTGTTGGGATAGTGCGGCATGCAGCAGGTGTAGAAGCCGACATAGCGCTTGGGGTCCTGCCGCAGTTGCCAGGCCAACGGCTCGTACTGCTTCCACTCGGCCTCGTTGACCAGGACACCGTAGTTGAAGATGATCTCATCGGCCCACTTGCGCTCATCGCCGGGATAGCCGCCCGAGGAGGAGATGCGGAAATCCGGGGCCTCGGCGACCATGAAATCGAAGATGGTCTTCATCACCTCGGCCGGCTTTTCATCGAACCCGAGGATCGCCCGGTCGAACCAGCCCTTTTCCTGCAAATGGCTACGCAGCACCGGCAGGCAGGCTTTCCAGATCTCCCGCCAGGCGCTGTCCCCGACAGTCAGCGGCAGGTTGCGGAATTCTCCCGAGCGGGTATCCCGGTAACGGATGTCGGCCTTGGTGGCCCCGCCCGGACCCATCACCATCGCGTAGAGGTCGATCTTCTCCCGCACCCCGGCGGCGAGCATCAGCTCGACATAGCGGTCGAACACCGTGAAATCCCAGGCAAACTCGCCGGCCCGGCCCGGGGCGAATTCCCCGGGGAAACGCCACTCCACCATCGAGTCATCGGCCAGGCCGCGGACACTGTCCCAGGGGTCGTGGATGATGTGGGTCGTGATCGCCTTCATCCCGTGGGCGGCATAGTTGGCGGCGTAGCGCTCCAGCAGGCGCCAATGCTCCTCGCTCCAGACTGTCACCCGGTGCGCCCGGGCCACCGCGCTGGGGTCCTGCCAGATGTTCAGGTAGAAGCCCCAGTCCACCGGCGCGGGCAGCACGGCCGGCAGCACCTCCACCGCCAGGGCGAACGCCGCCGGGTCGTGGGACTCCGACTCCAGGCGCAGCTCCCCGTGATAAATCCCGGGCGCGGCCTCGCGCGGCAGGGTGATGGTCAGCCACACCGGGCGGGCGGTGTTGGCCGGGACCTCGACACTCGGGTCCTCCAGCAGAGGATCGACTGTCATCTGCATCGTCTCATCCACCGGCACCCAGCCGCCGTAGCGCACCCGCGAGGCCTCGGCGGGGAGGCCCGCTCCCCCGGGTCCGGTCAGCGGACCGACCACCCCGCGCAGGGCATGCACTGTCCGCGGGCTGCGCACCGCGACCTGGGCCGAGAGCACCTCCCCGGCCAGGCCCGCCAGCTGGATCGTGTCCGCGGCCTCGCCGCGCAGGAACGCGCCCTGCTCCACCCGGGCCTCGATCGGCGCCGGCCAGGCTTCCAGCTCCCGCGGACCCTCCTGAGAACGGGCGCTGGGGTGGTAGGCCGGCGCCAGGCCGAGCACCAGCGTGGCCAACAGGATCGCTTGTTTCATCGGACAGGCTCCTTCCGGGAGGATGGCGTTGATGCTGATACCATTTCCGCTATGATTGATTAGGCTCTGGCCTGTTATTTCCCAACCTTCTGTCGTCCATTAACATCTTTGTTTTTCTTCCTTTCCGGGGGGCCAGCCAGGACCAAAGAGTCCTGCGCGGCGCAAAACTCGCCCACCAGTGGTGATCTTCAATTGGCCGCTGGTAAGCGCGCGCTCTTGACGCTACCTGTCTGCGGGGGCAGCGCTGGCGCGCATCTGCCAGTCAGTTCTTGCCTCCACTATTTCCTGTCATGGGATTGCCGGTGCTGTCACCGCTGCTCCGGCGTGGCTCATATCCCGATTACATCGGGACTGCCGCGCTGATGGCGGCTTCGCCGCTTTTGGATTGAGAGGCGAAAGGATGTGCCCTGTCCTGAGATGCCAATCCTATCCGCAACTCCAACTTTCGAGAAAGTTTTGGAAAGTGGAAAGGGGGTCTGGGGGGAGGGAGAAAACTTTTTTCAAAAAGTTTTCTCCCTCCCCCCAGCGCAGTTCAAATCGTCATCACGCGGCGTTGCCGGGCCGCAGCTCGCGGATCACCTCGTTGACCAGGCGGCGGGCCTGCTCGATCCAGGGGATCACGCTGCAGGAATCGATGATCGAGCCCTGGCTCACGGCTGCTTTCAGCTTGTCCAGCAGGTCCTGCCGGCCGGCGGCCTCGGCGGCCCGCCAGGCGATCCGCAGGGCCTCGTAGTCCTGGATCCCCTGGCGCAGCAGCTCCCAGCGCATGCTGTCGAGCGGGCCGCGCTCGCCGGGGTAGACAAAGTACATGTCGCCGGAGTGCCACTTGAAATTGGGCTGCTCCCAGACATTCTCCGGGAAAGCGTTCACCGCCCAGCGGGTGTAGCCCTCGAAGCCGTACTCATAGGCGATCCAGGCCAGCAGGCGCGACTCCCGCAACGGGCTATAGAGGAAGGTGTTGGGGAAATAGGGCCAGCAGGCGGTGTAGAAGGTGACAAACTGTTCCGGGTTGGCGGCCATCTGCTCGACCACCGGCTTGAGCTCGGCCCAGCGCCGCTGGTCACGCACCTCATCGATCGGGATCACGATCTCGGTGCCGCGCTTGCGCGCATTGCCCAGGTAGCCGCCCGAGGAGACCAGCTTGAACTCCGGGGCGTACTGGGTGACGAAGTCGAAGATCACGTCCATCACATCCGGAGTTTTCTCATCGAAGCCGAGCATCGCGATCTCGAACCAGCCTTTTTCCTCGAGGTGGGCCTTGAGCGCCGGCAGAAACGCCCGCCAGACCTCGCGCCAGCCCGGGTCGCCGACAGTCAGCTCCAGGGTGCGGTACTCGCCGCCGGCGGTGTCCAGGTAGCGGATGAAGGCATCGGTGGTGGAGCCCGGGCCCATCACCATCGCGTAGAGGTCGATCTTGCGGTCGATCCCGGCCGCGAGCATCAGCTCGACATAACGGTCGAAGTTGGTGAAATCCCACTCGAACCGTTCGGGGCACCCATCTGGTACTCGCCGGGGTACTTCCACTCGACCATGGTGTCGAAAGCGTAGCCGCTCTGGCTCTTCCAGGGATCATAGACGATGCTGGCCATGATCGACTTGAGCCCGTGGGCCGCCAGGTTGACAGCGTAAGCCTCCAGCAGTTGCCAGTGCTCCTCGCTCCAGACCGCGACCCGGTGCGCCCGGGCCACCCCGCTCGGGTCCTGCCAGATGTTGAGGTAAAAGCTCCAGTCGGCCGGCTCGGGCAGCACCGCCGGCAGCACCTCGACCCGCACCTCGAACGCCAGGCTGCCATGGCTGGCGGTCTCCAGTTCCAGGGTCCCCTGATAGACGCCAGGAGACGCCTCCCGCGGCAGGGCGAGGGTCACCCACACCGGCTGGACCAGGTTGGCGGCCACCTCCACCGACTCCAGCTCCAGCAAAGGGTCGGCGGTCATGGTTTGGGTCTCCTCCACCGGCAGGAAGCCGCCGTAGCGCACCCGCGAGGCCTCGGCCGGGATCGTCGCCCCGTCATTGCCGGACAGGGCGGTCAGTTTCCCGCGCAGCCCGCGGATCGCCCGGGGGCTGCGCACCGCGACCTGGGCCGAGAGCACCTCGCCGGCCAGACCCTCGAGCTGCAGTTGACGGACCGCCGGTTCGCGGGTGAATGCGCCCTGGTAGAGCCGCGCCTCGATCGGCGCCGGCCAGGCTTCCAGCTCGCCGCGATCGGCGGAACGGTTCCCGCAGCCGGTCAGGAAAGAGGCCAACAGCAAGGCGGAGAGCAGGGAGAAGGGCAGGGTCGGGCCCTGGAACGCGGTCTTCCGCATCGGTGTTCCTCCGGTTGAGCGGTGGAGCCGGGCCGGCGGGGGGGCCGGCGGGCGGTGGATCGGAATAATAGTATGGATGAGAGGCGGATTTTGCAAGCGCCAAACTGACGGGAGATGCCCGGGTTACGGCACCGGCGGCCGGCCTGTCGCGCCCCGAAAAACATTGACAGCCGGGATCGCCCTCGCCATAATGAACACCGGTTGAGGGTTGGCCTTCAATTCAGGAGGCGGGGGGTGAAAGTCTATCTGGTGCGCCACGGCCAGGCGCTGTCGGCATCGCAGGACCCCGCCCGGCCGCTGTCGGCGGAGGGCCGGCGCGAGATCGGACAACTGGCCCGGACCCTGGCCCAGATGCACCTGACGGTGGGAAGGGTGATCCACAGCGGCCGGCTGCGGGCCGAGGAAACCGCCCGGCTGATCGCCGGGGAGATCGAGGTGCGCCAGGGAGTGAGCGCGGTCAGTGGGCTGGGCCCCGAGGACCGGGTGGATGAGGCCCTGGAGCTGATCGAGGTCCTCGACCAGGACCTGATGATTGTCGGCCACAACCCGTTCCTGGCCAACCTGCTCGCGGCGCTGGTCAAGCCTGCGGATTTTGGCGAGCTGCCCGGGTTCGACTGCGGCAGCCTGGTGGCAGTGGAGCGGGTCGAGGGCCGCTGGCAGGTCTTCCGCCGCCTGGGGCCCCGGATGTTCCTCTAACCCGATGAAAGCATCTCGCGCGGGAATTTCGAACCGTGCGGTTTCCCTGATGAGATGGGTCAGCAGCAGTTTCGGCAACACCTTCCGCCCGGGCCCCTGTTCGGTCCGGCCGGATTTTTTTGTCCACCAGCCCCCATACGGCGCAGCCAGGAGCGAACACAGTGAAGCTTATCCAGCAGGCGGACCCCCGCGAGTCGGAACTGATCGAGCTGGGGCAGGACCCCTATGTCGACCGGCTCTACGGCGCTTTCCGTTTCGACAACCCCCGCGCCGATGGTTTCAGCAGCCATCGCGAGGTGGAGATTGTCTTCCGCAGCGGCCGGAAGAACACGATCACGGTCCCGGAGCGGATGCGGGTGGCCCTGCCCGAGCGCAAGGCGGTCAACCTCGACTCGTTCGTGATGGAGCCGATCGGCGACAACCTGGACTCGATGATGCTGCTCACGATGCGCGCCGGCTGGAACCAGGTTGAGCAGGACCTGCGGCGGATTGTCGAGCTCGATCCGCAGGGGAACTTTGTCGCCCGTTTCGGCGCCGCCGACTATGACATCCCGGTGGGGACCGCCTCGGTCGCCCCGCTGGGCAGCCGTCACACCTGGATCGGGATGATCCTGGTCCACCCCGAGCTGCGCCGCCAGGGGATCGCCAATGCGATGATGCAGTTCTGCGTGCGCTACGCGATCGAGAGCGGGAAGATCATCAACGGGCTGGATGCCACCCCGATGGGCAACACGGTCTACGGCGCGGTGGGTTATGTGGACAGCTACCGGATCTGGCGCTGCTGGTTCCCGTTGGCCCAGTTCCAGGGGACGCGGTGGGACCGGAACCGCATCTCCCGGATCGGGGAGGGCGAGCTGGACGCTCTGGTGCGCTACGATGCCGCCCGGTTTGTCGAGCGCGGCAATGTGCTGCGCGGGCTGTATCCCGACAGCCGGGAGGAGGCTTACCTTTACCGCGATGATGCCGGCGACATCCGCGGCTACGTGCTGGCCCGGCCCGGGCGGATCCGCTACTTTGTCGGGCCGTTTGTGGCCGACAGCGAGGAAGTGGCCCGGGAGCTGATGAACTGTGTCTGCGCCAGCCTGGCGGCCCGGGGGGTGAAAGAGGCGTTCATCGACACCCCGGAGTTCCGGTTCGCGCAGGCGCCGCCCTATGACAAGACCAAGTTCGACCAGCCGGTCAAGCCCAGCGGCCACCGGTTGATCGGGGAGATCAACCCGGTGCGGGAGTTCACGCGGATGTACCAGGCCGCGGATGAGCGCAAGGCGGCGCAGTTGTCGGAGGAGTTCATCCAGGCCGAGAAGCTGGACCGCGCCAGCCACCGGGTGCGGGATTTCGAGCGGACGATGTTCGGTTCGGTGGCCAACTACACCGAGACCGTCAGTTTCATGGAGTACGAGCAGCGGGTGTTGAAGGATTACTATTGGGGGATCACCGGGCCGGAGAAGGGGTGAGGGGGGCTACCAAGGGCGCTGGGCGCCCTTTTTGTTTAAAATGACTTGACAATTGGTATCAATTGGTAACCGAGGCAGTACCAGTGGAGGTGAACCGATGGGCTAGCCCCTTTAGGAATGGCTGATCAAGTTGTGCTTCAGGAATAGGAGGCTCAAAATATTGCAGCTTTTCAACTGAGATGCAAGACATGGGCCTGCGGTATCCAGGATACTCCAAAGGGTCTAGAACAATTGCAAATGGCGAATATACTAATGGACTTTGTACCGGTTGCCCGCCCATGCCATGATTAAGTATCCAGGACCTCTATTCTCTCAGTTTGATTGTCAAATGATAATTGTTTAAAACCTGGTATTGATCCATTACCAAGAAAGCCTGATGGCGGCATTGATAGGGGCGCTATCAATAGGATAGTTATCATTGCCGTGGAGGATTATCATGATTAGGGACTGTAACTTCCAGCCGGATTATGCAGTTGCTCCTGGTGAAACTTTAAAAGAGGTGCTGGACAGCATCGGAATGACACAAAAGGGAGCTGGCTGTAAGGTCTGGTATTACCAAGAAGACGATCAATCAGATCGTCAATGGGCGGGCAAACTTAACGCCAGATATGGCAAGTAGGTTGGAGAAAATTCTTGAGATACCTGCGAGTCCGGAACAATCTTCGAATGCCAGTATCGAGAGGCGCTACAAAGAAAAGCCGAGAGAGAGGGATTGAGGCCGGTGTTGGTTTGTTGAAAAGGTTACCCTCCAGAAGATGATTGGTCTTGGTTGGATTCAAGATCATGGTGATGATTTGGTGGGGAAGTTGGCGCGGATTTTGGAGTTTTTTGGTGTGGCTAATGTTAAGGCTTATGATAATCTCTTTAAGAGACAGCAGGTGTCATTTAGAGTAACCACCGCAAAGCCCATTGATAAAGATGCTCTTAAGCTTGGCTTAATAGGAGAGATTCAAGCTAAAAAGGTTGATTGTGAGATATAATAGAGATGGCTTTAGGAAGGCATTGGCAGGAGTCAGGGCTTTGACCAATGAATTGCCGGATGTCTTTGTTCCAAGGGCAAAAGAAATATGCGCCCAATGTGGAGTGATCCTGCTTTTTGTCCCCGAACTGCCAAGAACAGGAGTTTCTGGGGTTTCGAGGTGGATTGGTGATGAAAAGGCGCTGATTCAGCTTAGCTTGCGGTATAAGACCAATGACCAGTTTGGTTTAGTTTCTTTCTGGGCTGCTCCGATTTAAAACATAACAAGGGAAACGTGTTTTTGGATAATATGGATTTCGGAGAAACGGAAGAAGAGGAGGAGGCAAATAGGTTTGCCGATAATTATCTAATCCCAAGCGATGAATTTAAACACTTAAAAAGAGGTTGGGTTTCGGAATTTGAGCTTGGGTCATTATAAAAAGGTTTCAATTCACGCCGGTATTGTTGTTGGCAGGCTTCAGCATGAAGGGATAATAGTTATCGCACAAGAAAAATCTAAAAATGAAATTGCATTGGGAGAATCGGAATTAGTGTGGCTTGTGTGCTTCACTTATTCCCTTTTGCTCCCCCACCAGCACCAAATACGGCGCCCCCGGCCGGAACGGCTCGCGCTCGCGGGAGGAGTAGGCGGCCAGCACGCGGAAGCCGGTCTGCTCCAGCATTGCGACTATTTCCCCGACCGTGTAGATCCAGTGCCGGAGCGTGCGGTGCTCCTCGGTCACACCGCGACGGATGATCCGCTGCTCCACCTCCAGCAGGTTCCGCTCGGGGTGATAGGAAAAATTCTCCAGCACCAGCAGTGGGCCGGCCTCCCACCAGACATGCGGCTGCAGGTCCGTCAGCACCGACTCGGCGGCATAGGCGGTGTCGAGCACGAACCGCGCCCCGGGCCGAAGCGCCGCTGCTATCCCGGCGAAAAATTGCCGGGTGCCGGCCCGGTCCAGGCTGCCGAAACTGTTGCCGAAACAGTACGCCCCCGCGAACGCGCCCTCCCGCCAGGGGAGGTCGGACAAGTCCCCCTGGGCCAGCGCCACCTGTCCCGGGAAAGCGGCGGCCGCTCCCCGCGCCAGGGAGAGCATCTCATCGGAAAGGTCCAGCCCGGCCAACCGGTAGCCCCGCGCGGCGAACTCCGCCAGGTGACGGCCCTCGCCGCAGGGGGCATCCAGCAGCCGCGCCCCCGGGCTTACCCCCAGCTCCGCCTCCAGGAAATCCGCTTCAGAAGAAGTCAGCGCCGGGCTGAGACCCTCCCGCCAGAGCGCCAGCGCCCCACCCCGCCAGTACTCCCGCTGCCAATGATGCTCCATCGCGCACCCTCTCCCAGGATTTGAAGATCGGCTGATCCGGGGGAGGGAGGAAAACCTTTTGAAAAAGGTTTTCCTCCCTCCCCCCGGGCCCCCCTTCCACTTTTCCCAAACTTTTTCGATAGTTTGATGTGTGTGTGGGGGCTATCAATTAGGATACAGTTACTCCCGAGGCGGAGGGTCAGTCCTTTGCCCTTCACCCCCAGGCGGCGTAGCCGCCACCGCGGCGGCAACTGTATGAGCCACGCTGGAGCAGCGATTACAGAGCCAGCGATCCCATCAGCGGTACTATGGGAGGCCAGAGCTGACTGGCAGATGCGCGTCAGCGCTGCCCACGCACGAGGGCAGCGTAAAGATCGCACGATTACCAGCGGCCCCTTGAAGACCGCCACTGGCCGGCGAGTTTTGCGCCGCACAGACTCTTGCTTCTTCTGGTCACAGAAGAAGAAAAACATTACTAACCAAAGAGATAGCTGCAAGGCCAGGTAATTATCAGAGAAAATTCCTGGGCAAAGCAAAGGGGCTGCCCCACCCCTGGGGGACAGCCCCGCAGCCTGGGCGCGATTCGAAAAAATCTCAGCCGATCCGCTCCATCCCCTTCATGTAGGGCCGCAGCACCGCGGGAATGGTCACGGTTCCATCGGCGTTCTGGTAATTCTCCAGAATCGCGATCACGGTCCGCGGCAGCGCCAGCCCGCTGCCATTGAGGGTGTGCAGGTACTCCACTCGGCCGCCCGGCTCGGGACGGTAGCGGATGCCGGCGCGGCGGGCCTGGAAATCCTCGAAGTTGCTGCAGGAGCTCACCTCCAGCCACCGCCCGACCCCCGGGGCCCAGACCTCGAGGTCGTAGCACTTGGCCGCGGCGAAGACTGATGTCGCCGGTGCAGAGCTCGAGCACCCGGTAGGGCAGCCCCAGCGCCTGCAGCACCTCCTCGGCGTTGGCTACCAGGCTCTCCAGCTCGTCGTAGGAGGTCTCCGGCCGCGACGAACTTGACCATCTCCACCTTGTCGAACTGGTGGACGCGGATCAGCCCGCGGGTGTCCTTGCCGTAGCTGCCGGCCTCGCGGCGGAAGCAGGGGGTGTAGGCGGTGTAGTAGATCGGCAGCTGGTCGCCCTCGAGGATCTCGTCGCGGTGGAGGTTGGTGACCGGCACCTCGGCGGTGGGGATCAGGAACAGGTCGTCGAGCTCGACAGTGGTACATGTCCTCTTCCATCTTGGGAAGCTGGCCGGTGCCGGTCATCGCCTCGCGGTTGACCACGAACGGCGGGAAGATCTCGGTGTAGCCGTGGCGGTCGACGTGCAGGTCGAGCATGAACGAGATCAGCGCCCGCTCCAGCCGGGCCCCGGCCCCGACAAAGGCGACAAAGCCGCTGCCGGCGAGCTTGGCGGCGCGCTCGAGGTCGAGGATGCCCAGCTGCTCGCCGATCTCCCAGTGCGCCCGCGGCTCGTAGGCGAACTCCCGCGGCTCGCCCCAGCGACGGACCTCGCGGTTGTCGGCCTCGCTGGCGCCGCGCGGGACACTGGCGTGCGGCAGGTTGGGGATGGTCAGCAGCAACTGCTGGAGCCGGTCCTCCAGTTGCTGGACCTCCGGGTCGAGCGCCTTGATCCGGGCCGAGATCTCTTTCATCCGGGCGATCAGCTCCGGGGCGGGCCCGCCCGTGCTCTTGGCCGCGGCGATCTCCTGGTTGGCCTGGTTGCGCTCGGCCTTGAGGTTCTCGCTCTCCTGGAGCAGGATGCGGCGCTGCTCATCCAGGGCCAGCAATGGCTGCAGGTCCAGCTTGACACGCTTGGCTTCCAGCCCCTCGCGGACAGTTTCCGGGTTCTGGCGGATCAGCTTGAGGTCGAGCATGCGGACAGGTTCTCCTTGTGGCGGCAATGAGTAATTCAGGCGGTCTGGGGCAGCTTTTCTTCCACGCTCCGGCCGGGCAGCTCCTGGCGCAGCAGCTCGCGGAACAGCCGCTCCAGCTTCTGGGCCTGCTCCAGGCGCGAGAAGTTGCGGATCACGTACTGGCGGCCATTCTCGCCGTAGCGGGCGCGCAGCTCGGGGTCCTGGTGGAGGCGGATGATCGCCTCGCTAAGCTCGTAGAAATTCTCCGGCGGGACAAAAATCCCGGCCCGGGCTTCCTCGAAGATCCTCCGCGCCTCGCCATCGACCGAGAGGATGATCGGCCGGCTGCAGGCCATGAAGTCGAACAGCTTGGAGGGGATGAAGGTTTCGAACACCGAGTCGTTCTTGAGCGAGACCAGCAGCACATCCGAGGTGTTGAGATAGGGCGTGATCGCGTTGATCGGCACCTGGGAGTGGAAGTGGACATTGTCCAGCCGCAGCCGGGCCACCAGCTCGATCAGGCTCTTCTTGACCGGCCCATCGCCGATGAACAGCAGGGCGATGTCCTGGTAGTGGCGCAGCAGCTTGGCGGCGTGGACCACCGACCATAGCCCCTGGGCGATCCCGAGGGTGCCGGCGAAAGTGACGATGAACTTGCCCTCCAGCCCCAGCTCTTTTTTGAGGGCCGGGTCCGGCGGCCGGGGGACAAACAGGTCCAGCACGGTCCCGTTGGGGATGTAGTGGATTTTCCGCTTGGCTCCGCCCCGCTGCTCGATGAAGTCGCAGAAGCCGCGGGTGACCGCGATGATCGCATCGGCATTGCGGTAGAGGATGCGCTCGATCTTCTCGGCCAGCCGGACGATCCGCCGGTTGGACAGTTCTCCCAAGGCGGTGGCCGCCGCCGGCCAGAGGTCGCGGATGTCCAGCACGAACTTGCCCCGGCGGAAGATCGACAGCAGGAAGCCCGAGACTCCGACAAACAAGGGCGGGCTGGTGGCGAAGACGATGTCGTAGCGGCCCCGGAAGCACAGTCCGGCGAAAAAGCTCATCACCATGTAGGACAGGTAGAACAGAATGCGGTTGATGAAATTCTTTTTCTGCCGGGCCCAGACCCAGACCCGGATCACCCGGATCCCATCCAGCTCCTCCTCGACGAACAGCCGGCCCTGGTACTGCTCGTGGATGATCCCGATCGGATGGTTGGGCACCTCGGTGATCACGGTCACCTCATGGCCGTGGCTCACCAGGTTGCGGGCGAACTCGTAAATCCGGGTCTGAGTGGCGCCCACCTCGGGGTAGAAATACTGGGTGAGCATCAGGATTTTCATCGGCTTGTCTTTAGGCATCGGATGGGCCCCCTCCTCGCTGGTCCCCCGCGGCGGCAGCTCCGGCTGCGCAACTCTCCGATCTGCAAGTGAAGCAAAAGAAAAAGTTAACGCCGGGGGACGGGGATTGTCAATCAGATTGCGGGCAGGGCAAGAGCCAGGAAAGGCTTGAAGACTACGAGGATTGCATTAAGTTCTACCGGTCGAGGGAAAAACGTGGCAAAGCCCTGAGGAGGTGCTCCCGATGTCCCGGCTCCAGTCGCTTTACGAGCGTTCCCCATTGTGGGCGCAGCAGCTCGGGGTCAACCTGTTCGGCCTGTACTGGCGACAGCTGCGGCTGGGGGGGATCTTCCGGGAGGAGACAGTCCGCTGGCAGGAGCGCGAAGCCTGGTCCGCCGAGCGGTTCCATGACTACCTGGAGCAGAAGCTGCGGCGGGCGCTGCTGGCGGCCTGGGATCACACCCGGTTCTACCCGGAGCGCTGGGGCGGTCTGGGCCTCACCCGTGAGCGGCTGGCGGCTTTCCGCCTGGAGGAGCTGCCGCTCCTGCCGGTGTGGAACCGGCGGGAACTGCAACGGCGGCCGGAGGAGATCTGGCGGGACTACCACCGGGGGCAGCGCCCGGCGCTGGTCCGGCGCACCAGCGGCTCGACCGGGATGCCGTTCTCCGTGGCTTTCGCCCGGAGTGACTGGCAAAGGGTGTTCGCCGCCGCCGAGGCCAGGGCCTATCGCTGGGCCGGGGTCTCGCTCCGCCAGCCCCGGGCGATGATCGGCTCCCGGCCGATCATCCCGGCCGGCCAGCGCACCCCCCCGTTCTGGCGCTACAACCTGTTCGAGCGCCAGCTTTACCTTTCGGCCTTCCATCTGATGCCGGCCAATGTCGCCGACTATCACCGCGCCCTGTGGCGCTTCCGGCCGGTGACCGTGGTGGGCTATCCCTCGGCGCTGGCCAGCCTGGCCCGGATGCTGGAGCAGGCCGGCCTGGAGCCGCCCGCCGCCCGGGCGGTGATCACCGCCTCGGAACCGCTCTGGCCCCGGATGAGGGAACTGCTGGAGCGGGTTTTCCATTGCCCGGTGCACGAGTCCTACGGCCTGGTGGAGAACTGCGCCTATGCCACCACTTGCGAGCAGGGCCGGCTGCACGCGCACCCCGATTTCGGATGGGTGGAGATCCTGCGGGAGGATGGCACTCCGGCCGCGGCGGGCCAGACCGGCCGGCTGGTGGCTACCGGCCTGGTGAACGAGACCGCGCTGTTCATCCGCTATGATACCGGCGACCTGGCGGCCTGGGATCAACGCCCCTGTCCCTGCGGCCGGATGCACCTGCCGGTGTTGGCGCGGGTGGTCGGGCGGCTGGAGGACCTGGTGGTGACGCCGGATGGGCGGGAAACAGTACGCTTCGACCGCACTTTCCTCGATTGTCCGGGAATCGTCCAGTCGCAGGTGGTGCAGGAGGCCCCGGACCGGATCGTGCTCAAGGTGGTGGCCGAGGGCGACTACGATGCGCGGCGGGCGGAGGAACTCATCCGGCGAAGGTTCCGCGAGATGCTGGGGGAGACGGTGCAGGTGACTGTCGAGCGGGTGGAGTCGATCCCGCCCGGGCCGGGCGGCAAGATCCGGGCGGTGGTCTCGAAGCTGGAGCGGAGGCCGGACCCGGCCGGGCCCGGGGATTGAGCTGCTTCAATTACAGAAAACACAACCCCCGGTGTCCCCCTTGGCTTTAGGGGGGACCTCAAGACACAACCCCGTTTTCCCCATGACACTTCCAGCAAGCTGCCGATTATCCCGCGTGAAACTTTCGAAAAAGTTCTGGAAGGTGGAAGGGGGCGGGGGGAGGGCGGAAACCTCTTTCAAGAGGTTTCCGCCCTCCCCCCGCAGCATTGTCAGGTTGGTATCAGCAGCCCTCCAGCAGTTCCCGGTAGATCCCGGCCAGTTGCGCCCCGACCGCCGCCGGGTGGTAGCGCGCCCGCGCCAGCTCACGACTGCGGGTCCCCATCCGCCGCCGCAGTTCCGGGTCCGATAGCAGCCGCCGCAGGTGGTCGGCCAGCGGCGCACTTTCCCCGACCGGCGCCAGCAAGCCGTTGCCGCCCTCCGCCACCAGCTCCGGGATGCCGCCGACCGGGGTCGCCACCAATGGCAGCCCGACCGCCATCGCCTCCAGCAGGGCGATCGGCAGGCCCTCGAAGTGGCTGGGCAGGACGAACAGCGCCGCCTGCTCCAGCTCCCGCCGCAGCTCCTCCGGAGTCAGCCCGAACCGCAGCTCGATCCCCTCCATGCCGGCCGAAAGCCGCTCGAATTCCTCCAACTCGGCCCTTTCGCGGCTGCCGCAGGCCAGCAGCAGCGGATGATCGAACCCTTCCCGGCGCAAGTCGCGCACCGCTTTTAGCAACTCGAACACCCCCTTGGCGCGGGCCAGCTCGCCCACGAACACGAGCTTCCGGCCGCGGCCGGGGTCGCTTTCCGCCCGGAAGAAGCTTTCCCCGGCGCAGTTGGGCAGCACCCGGACCGGTGTCGCGGTGAGGCTCTCGAAAAAGCCCCGCCAGCTTTCGGCCACCACCAGCACCCGGTCCGCCCGGTCCAGCGTGCGGCGGATCAGCCGTTGATGCCGGCTCTCGCGGTAGAAGCGCTCGAACGAGCCGCCGTGGATGTGAAGGATGGTCCGGGTCCCCAGCCCACGGCAGAGGCGCATGAGCAGCGCTTTCTCGAAGAACGAGCGGTAGGAGGAGCTGTGCAGATGGGCGACCGATGGGCGCTCGCGCAGCAGCAGCCACAGGCAGCGCCAGATCAGCCCGGCGCTGCGGACCAGCCGCCGCGGCAGGCCCCGGCCGCCCCCTGGCGGTTGGCGGTTGTCCAGCAGCACCAGCTCGAAAGCCGCCAGCTCCGGGCTGGCGAGCTGGAACTCGACAAAGCTGGCGATCCCTCCCGGCGGCGGAGGCAGGGGACCGACCACCAGGATTTTTGGCCTAATTGCAGTCAGGGGCTCTCCGAGGGTGGAGGCGGGGAACGGTCCGGCCAAAGGACGGCGCGGGAGCAGACAATCCTGTTGCCGAAAGAAAGTTAAGACCTATATTATTGCTCGGCAAGCCTTCCTCTCCATCGACCTCCAGCCAGGGGCGGCATCTTGATCGGCGGCACCCTCAATTCCCGGCTGCAACTGGCGCTCCTGGCGCTGCCTCTGCTGGCGCTGGCCCTGCTGTCGAGCTACTTTTGCGCGGCGCTGCCCCTGCCCCAGCTAACGGGCGGGCTGGCCGCGCTGGTGCTGTTCGTGCTGATGGTGCGGCGTCCGGTGCTGGGCGTGGCCCTGGTCTGCGCGCTGCTGCCGCTGGAGGGAATCGCCTTCGGAATGCTGGCGATGACCGAGGTGCGCCTGGCGGCGATCCTGGCTTTTGCCGCCTGGGTGCTGCACCTGCTGGTCTACGGCAAGCCGCTGCGGATCAACCTGACCCTCCGGCTGGCGGGGCTGCTGGTGCTCTGGGCCGGGATTTCCCTGCTCTGGGTGCAGCAGCCGCTGCCGACCGCGGCTTACCTGACCCTGTTGCAGTTGCTGTTGCTGGCCCTGCTGGTCATCAACGCCATCGAGGATGAGCGGGACTATCGCCTGGTGTGCTGGGCGCTGGTGCTGGGGGCGGTGGCCTCGGCCCCGCTGGCGATCGGGACCATTGTCGCCAATGCCCTGGAGCGGGCCCGGGTTTACGAGGCCCAGAACGCCAATGCCTTTGCGGTGACAGTCGCGCTGGCGATGATCGCGGGGCTCTACCTCTGCACCCGCCGGGACAGCCGCTGGAGCACCCGGGCCCTCGCCTTCCTGCTCACCTGCGGCCTGGCGGTGCCGCAGATCATGGCTCAGAGCCGCAGCACCTGGATCGGTCTGGCGGCGGCGATCGGCTATTACATCTACCGCACCGAGCGCCGCTGGCGCAACCTGATGGCGGTGGGGCTGACCGGATGCGCCGCGGTGGCGGTGATCTTCGCCAGCGGGATGGTGAGCATGACCCTGGTGGACCGGGCGATGGGCCTGGTCAGTCTGCGCGACCGCGGCTCGGACCGGTTCGACATCTGGATGGTGGCGGTGGATGTGATCCGGGAGCGACCGTTGCTCGGGGCCGGCTTCACCCAGTTCCACGAGGTCTACAACCGCCACCGGGCCCGTACTCCGGCGATCCGGCGCGACCTGGCCCCCAACCGGGATGCCCACAACCTGTTTATCAGCATCACCGCCGAGCTGGGCCTGGTCGGGCTGGCGCTGCTGGTGGCCACCCTGCTGGCCGCCTGGCGGGAGGAGCATCTGCCGGCCCGGGCCTCCCCCTGGGTGAGCGGCAGCCTGCTGGCCTTCCTGGTGTTTTTCTCGCTGGGAGGGACTTCCTACCTGACAAAAATGTTCTGGATCATCCTGGCGCTGGCGGTCAAGGCGCGGACCCTGGCGGCGCGGGAGGACCGATGAGCGTTCGCAAGGCGCTGGTGATCAGCCAGCTCGGCTATGGCGGCGCCGAGCGGCAACTGACCCTGCTGGCCGGGGAGCTGGTCCGGCGGGGCGAGGAGCTGCTGGTGATCTGCCTGTCGGAATCGCTGGAGCCCCACGGCGACCAGTTGCTGGCCGCGGATGTGCCGCTGGAGGCGATCCGCCGGGGCGGCCACCTGGAGCTGGGAAGGGCGGTGCGCCTGGCCCGCCTGCTCGAGGAGCGGCGGATCGGGCTGGTGCACAGCTTCCTCGAGGGGGCCAACTCCTACACCCACCTGGCGCGCCACCTGGCCGGCCCCGTGCCGTTCGTGGCCTCGGTGCGGAACCTGGCCCACCACCTCGATCCTTTGCGCAAGAGTGTCCACCGGAGGGCCCTGCTGAAGGCCGATGCGATCCTGGCCAACAGCGCCGCGGTCGCCGATTCCTATGCCGGCGAGTACCGGATCGCCCGGGAGCGGTTCACGGTGGTCCGCAACGGGGTGCTGCTCCCACCGCCGGTCGATGAGCGGGCGCGACGGGCGGCCCGGGTCCGTTTCAGGCTCCCCTCGGAGCGCCGGGTGATCGGCACCATCGCCAAGGACACCGCGAACAAGAACGTGGTCGCTTTCCTGCGGCTGGGGACCCGGCTCGCCGACAGGTGGGGGCCGGTCTGCGCCCTGGCGGCCGGCCCCGGGCTGGACGAGCGGTTCGCCGCCACCCGGGCCGTGGAGCGCACCGCCGCCTGCCACGCGGTCCTGCTCGGGCCGGTGCGCGACCCGCAACCGTTCTATGCCGCGCTGGACCTGTTCGTGCTGACCTCCCTCAGCGAGGGCCTGCCCAATGTCGTGCTGGAGGCGATGGCCGCCGGGTTGCCGGTGGTGGCCTACGCGGTGGGCGGGGTGCCGGAGCTGGTGGAGGAGGGCCGCACCGGGCTGCTGGTCGAGCCCGGGGATGAGGATGGGCTGCTGGAGGCGGTGGCCCGCCTGCTGGCGGACCCCGGGCTGGCCGGCAGGCTGGGCGCCGCGGGCCGCGAGCGCGCCGCCGGGGAGTTCTCGGTCGAGCGGATGGCCGGGGCCACCCTCGAGCTGCACCGGCGGGTGCTGGAGCGGCGGGCTCCGGCCGGAGCTGACTACTCGATCTGAAGTTACGCTTATCCCGACGTGCTGATCGCAATTCAGATCCTGAACAAGATAAGATCGGGCGATGCCAATCACTTGACAACATGCTATCTGTTGTATTTGTATAACATTGCTCCTGACCGCCCGACCGGTGGCGGCAGCGCTCGGGCCGAAGCGGGAACAGCCCCGTGGCCTCACACCCCCTGGTCCCCGGTGACACCGGGACCACCCCCTCCAGGGGGGACTTTGAAAGCCGCCACTGAGCGGCGATTGGCGAGCTGCCAATACTCCCGCGTGAAACTTGTGAAAAAGTTTGGGAAAGTGGGAGGGGGCCCGGGGGAGGGAGAAAACCTTTTGCAAAAGGTTTTCTCCCTCCCCCGGAAAAGATTGTTTTGTCTTCATTCCGGCAGCGGGAGGAGCGCGATGGAATTGGGATTGAGCGGGAAAGTGGCGGTGGTGCTGGCCGCGAGCCGCGGGCTGGGCTATGCCTGCGCTCGTGAGCTGGCGGTCGAGGGCGCGCGGGTGGTGATCTGCTCGCGCACCGAGGCCGACATCCGCGCGGCCGCGGAGCGGATCGGTGGGGAGACCGGCGCGGAGATCCTGCCGGTGGTCGCCGATGTCGCTGTCCCGGAGGCGGTGGAGCGGGTGCTCGGCGCGGCGCGGGAGCGTTTCGGCGCGGTGGAGATCCTGGTCAACAATGCCGGCGGGCCGCCCCCGGGAGCGTTCGAGCGGCACGATGACACCGCCTGGCTCGCCGCGTTCGAGCTCAACCTGCTGAGCACGGTGCGCTTTACCCGGGCGGTGCTGCCGGAGATGCGCCGCCGTCGCTGGGGAAGAATCGTCAACATCACCAGCATCGCGGTCAAGCAGCCGGTGGAGGGGCTGGTCCTGTCCAACAGCGTGCGGGCCGGGGTGATCGGGATGGCCAAGACCCTGGCCGATGAGGTGGCGGGCGAGGGCGTTACGGTCAACAATGTCGCCCCGGGCTTCATCGAAACCGCCCGCTCGGTGAGCCTGGTGGAACGGCGGGCCCGGGAGGGCGGGATCGGCTACGATCAGGCCCTGGAGCGGCTGACCGCCCGGATTCCCGTTGGAAGAATGGGCCGGCCGCAAGAGCTGGCGGCCCTGGTGGCGTTTCTCTGCTCGGAGCGGGCCTCCTACCTCACCGGGGCGACAATCCAGGTGGATGGCGGCCTGCTGCGGGCGCTGATGTAAAAGCCGAAAGTTGCGATTTTGTCGCGGCCCGAACCCTTTTCACGCGAGGGAGCACGATGCTCAAACGGATCGTCCTGCTCTGCTGCTGCTACCTGCTGGTCCCCATCCTGTCCCGCGCCCAGGTGGTCAATCCCTGGGTGGTGGCCGCGGGCCAGCTCGACACCCGCGACCTGTCGCGCCTGACCGAGAGCCTGTTCGCCCGGGACAGCGCGGTCACCCCGCGCCAGCAGGCCCTGTCGATCTGGAACCTGCTGCTCACCGATGGCCGCTTTGTCCCGCCGGGGATGTTCTACCACCTGGGGGGCTGGGCCTACGAGGAGCCGGAAGGGGAGGTGCTCGACCCGCTGAAACTGATCAACAGCTATGGCTGCGGGCTCTGCTACCAGGTCGCCCCGCTGCTGGAGGCGCTCTACGATGCCGCCGGGTTCACGGAGGCCCGCTGCTGGTTCCTGACCGGACACACCGTGGCCGAGGTGTTTTTCGATGGCCGCTACAACATGCTCGATGCCGACATGCTGGGCTTTTCCACCCTCGGGGAGGAGGACCCCCGCACCGCGCCGATCTCCGCGGTGCTGGACCTCGAGCGCGACCAGCGGATCATCCTCGGCAAGCTGCTGGCCCCGGACCGGATCGACTCCGCGAAAGTGGTCCTGCCCTGGTATCCGGCCGATGTCCGGGCCAAGGCGATGGATGGCTATGCCGGGGCGTTCGCCAGCCGGGCCGACAACTGGCTGTTCCCCGGCCAACGTTACGGCGCCGGGCACAGCATGGATTTCACCCTGCGGCCCGGCGAGCGCCTGGTGCGCTTCTTCGAGCCCGAGGATGAGGGGCTGTTCTACCTGCCCTACATGCTGGTCGAGGGCCAGTGGCGCCAGTTCAGCGAGATGATGGCCCAGTGGAAGCCCGACACCTGGCAGGGGCCGCACAGCCAGAAAGATGCCCGCCGCTGGGCCACCGGCCGCCAGGAGTGGCGACCCCGGCTGGACCGTCGCGACTCCTACTACCCGCTGTGGGGCGAGGGCTTCAATCATCACCTGGAGTTGCCGTCCCAGGCCGATGGCGCCCTCGGCTGTGATGGCGAGGCCCGCACCGCCAGCGCGGTGTTCGAGATGCCTGGCGCCTACGTGCTGATCGATGCCGAGGTCGCTCTTTACGCCGAGCTGGGCACGCCCGCCCACCGGCTGACTGTCGCCACCAGCACCGATGGCGGTCGCAGCTGGGTGAACGCCGCCAGCCTGACCGGGCCTCACGCCGGCCCCTGGCGGACCCGGGCCGCGGTGCTGGACCAGACCGGGCATGGGGTCCGCAGCGCGGTCAGCGGCCGTTACGGCTACCTGGTGCGGCTGACCCTCAGCGGTCCGGGCGCGGCCGGCCAGGCCCGGCTCCGCGACCTGCAGCTCACCAGCCTGTTCCAGCTCAATCCGCGCACCCTGCCCGCCCTCGGGCGCGGCCCGAACACCCTGGTCTACCGGCCCGGCCCGCCCGCCCGCCGCTGGGAGCTGCCGGTGGACCTGGGACGTCTGCGGCGGTTCGCTTACCGGGTGAGCGGGGTGCACGCGGTGACCGAGCAGAGCAACCTGCTGCTGACCCCGATCGACCGCGGCCGGGACGGCGAGCTGCTGTTCGAGCTGGCGGCCCCGGACAGCTCCGAGCTGAGCGAGTTCAACGCCGGCGGCCGTTTCCTGGTGATCGAGGGGCATGCTCCGGAGAAACGCACCGCCGAGACCCGCCGCACCACCCTCGCGCTGGGCGGCGACCCCGGGGGCTCGCTGGCCTGGGCCCTCTCTCCCGAGGGGCCGTTTACCGAAATCTGGCGTTACGACCCCCGGCTCGACTGGGCGGATGGCCGGCCGGTCGACCGCCTGCTGCGCTGGCCCGAGGTCGACCGCCGGGTGGCGGGGCTCCCGCCCGGCACCCGCCGGGTCTACCTGCGCTACCGCCTGCGGGACATGGCGCTGGACAAGCTGCGCCTGGCGGTGTACACTCCGGCCCCGGCGCAGCAGTCCCCGCTGGAGCTGACCCACCTCTGGCGGCGGGATGGCGCCCATCACCGTCAAACCATCGAGCTGGCCGATCCCGCGCGGGAGCAGCGCTACACCATCGACACCGGGCGCTGGGGGGAGATTGTCAACGAGGCGGTGATCCTGGCCTGCCCGCCCGGGGACTGATCCCGATTTGACAGCAAGGGTTATCCTTTCCGGGGGGAGGGCGGAAACCTCTTGCAAGAGGTTTCCGCCCTCCCCCCGGGCCCCCCTTCCACCTTCCAGAACTTTTTCGCAAGTTTCACGCGGGATAGTCGGCAGTTTGGCGGAAGAATGACAGAGCCGTCTGTCACCCTCGAACCCCGGTCAGTGCAGGCTTGAAATCCCCCTTGCCAATGGGGGACACTGGAGGTTGTGTCTTTAAAGTCCCCCCTGGAGGGGGGTGGTCCCGGTGTTACCGGGACCGGGGGGTGTGTCTTTAGCATCCCCCTTAGCAAAGGGGGAAACAGGGGGTTGTGTTTTTTCTGCTTCAAGGGCAGGCCCCTGGGCCTGCCCCTACGGCAACTGCCGGTTCAACCCATACGTAGGACGGCACAAGGGGTCGGCAGGCAGGCAAGAAGTCATTTCCCGTCCCGCTTGCAGGCGCTATATTGAAAAGTTGGAGCACTGCCAGACTGATTCGGTAACGCCTTCTGCCCGAGGAAGTGGCGCATGGTCGGCGATTCCTACCTCAAAGAGGTCGCGCGCAAGATTGTCCACATCTTCGCGCTGGCCTACCTGCTGGGCTATCTGTTCATCGCCTCGCGGTTCGGTCACCAGGCCGGTTTGCTGCTGCTGGTGCTGATCCTGATCCTGATGATCCTCTGCGAGTATATCCGCCTGGAGCTGAAGTGGAAGGTCCCGGGGTTGAGCCTGATCTACGCGCTGCGGCGCGACCACGAGCAGGATGCGGTCGGAGCGGAGATCTTCTTCATCACCGGAGTGATCATCGCCCTGGCGGTCTATGACCTGAGCATCGCCCTCGCCGCGGTGGGGATCACTGTCTTCGGCGATATGACCGCGGCCCTAATCGGCAAGCGTTTCGGCCGGGTGAGGCCCGCCTGCCTGGGCGGGAAGAAGTCGATCGAGGGGATGCTGGCCGCCCTGCTGGTCAACCTGCTGGTGGGCTGGCTGGTGCTGAGCTACGGCGCCGGGCACTCCTGCTGGTGGCAGAGTCTCGGCCAGGCCGAGCTGGGCGATCTGGCCCGGGCCACCCTGGAAGGCGTGGCGGTCTGGCCGGTGATTGTCGCGATGGCCCTGGCCGGTGCGCTGACCGAGTTTCTGATCAGCAAGGTCGATGACAACCTGACCATCCCGGTGATCGCCGGGTTCGCCGGACAGATCGTGCTGATCCTGAGCCGGCTCTGATGCTTGCTGTTCCGCCCTCTCCCGGTGCCCCTCCCACTTTTCCAAAACTTTTTCGCTGGTTCGCTTCTTTCCCGGAGACTGCCGATGCGCACCATGACCCGCCCGGCGCTCCTCCTGGCGCTGCTGACTCTTCTGCCCCCGCCGGCCCATCCGGCCTCCGCCGCTGTCGACTGGCTGCCCACCGCCCGCACTTTCCTGATCGATGCCTACCAGTACCCGTTCACCCCCCGGCTGGAGTTCGATGCCGAGGCGATCGCCGCCGCGATGGAGCAAATGCACGTCAACACCGTGCGGATGGCCACCATGGGAAGGTTCGCGGCGATCCAGGGCGTGCGTTTCACCTGTCACCCGGACCAGGGCGGCCGCGACCTGCTGGCCGAGATGATCGCCGCCTGCGGTCCCCGGGGGATCCGGGTCGTACCCTACATCTCCACCGGCCACCGTCTGGCCTGGTCGATGCTCACCCGCGACCATCCCGAGTATGCCAGCCAGGCGACCCCGGGCGGCCCGCCCCACCGCTCGCGGATGTTCCTGGGGGAGGATTTCGGCACAGTCTGCTGGAACGGCCCCTATCGCCGGGCCTACCTGGAGCTGGTCGAGCATGTCGTGCGGGACTACGAGGTCGATGGGATCTATTTCGACACCTGGAAAGCTTTCTACTTCTACCCCGAGCCGCGGGTCTGCTACTGCGAGGGCTGCCGGGAGGGCTTCCGGGCGTTCAGCGGGCTGGAGCTGCCCTACCGCGAGGGACACCAGGGCTACACTCCGACGGAGCTGGCCACCCTCGCGCGCTACCATGCCTGGTACCAGGACCGGCTGATGGAGGTGCTCGCCGAGGTGCGGCGGATTGTCAAGCGTTACCGGGACATCCCGCTGATCTACAACATCAACGATCCGGAGAAGATTACCCGCGAGGACCCGCGGGTGATCGCCCACATGGATGCCTTCCTCTACGAGCGCGGGCGCTCGATGCTGGAGCGGGCCGAGGGGGTGAGCCTGGCCCGGGCGATGGGCCTGGCGATCTGGCCCTACATCGGCTCCTACGACAACTGGCCGCGGGTGGTGCACCACGGGCTGGAGTGCGAGCAGGAGATCTATGCCACGGCGGCATTCGGCGGCGGACCGATCATCTCTCAGCCCGGGGTGTTCCTCGCCGACCCGGAGCACCGGGAGACTGTCGCCCGGCCATTCGCCCTGCTGGAGCGCGAGGAGCAGTGGTTCCAGGGGTTCGAGAACGTGCCCGAGGTGGCGGTGATCTATCGGCTGGCAGGATCCGCCGGGCCCGGCCCGCCAGGGCTGGTGGTGGGATGACCGCCTGCGCTCGGCCACCCTGGGGGCGTTCGCGGCCTGCCTCCACGGCCACCATCAGGTGAGCTCGGCCCTGCCGGAGCTGTTGGATCGCCCGGACCGGCTGGCCCGTTACCGGGTGCTCTACCTGGCGGGGATTCCCTATCTTTCCCCGGAGCGGATCGCCAACCTGCGGCGCTATGTGGAGCAGGGCGGCGCGCTGGTGGCCAGCGGTTCGGCCTCGCTGTTCGATTTTAGCGGAGTGCGGCAGTCGCGGTTCGCCCTGGAGGAGCTGCTGGGGGTGCGCCCGCTGGCCCCGGATGACACGCTCTGGAGGCAGATCGAGGACCGGGTGGCGCTCACCGGCGGACCGAACGACCTTTACCTGCGGGCCCGGCCGGGATTCTGTCCGGCGCTGGACCGGCTGGGAGAGCGGCTCACTCCGCTCTGGTACTACGAGCCGGTGCGGCTGGTGGCGGGCGCGGGCGCGGAAGTCGCCGCGGAGATTGTCCCGGGCGGGGAGGGAACGCCCTGGCTGCCCGGGCTGGTGCTGGCCCGGCATGGCAAGGGCCGGGCGGTGTACCTGGCCAGCGGCCTGGAGAGCCTCTATCTCGGCAGCAACATCGCCCAGGCCGGCCAGTTCGTGCGCGCGGCGGTGGAGCTGGCCGCCCCCGCGCCCCGCCCTTCACGGTCGAGGGCCCGGCCGGGCTGATCGCCAACCTCACCGCCAGTGGCGACCGGCGGGTGCTGCACCTGATCAACTGGACCGGCAACAAGCTGGAGCGCCTTCACGCCGGCGAGTACTACCTGGCCCCGGTCGCGGAGGTGATCGTGCGGCTGCGGGTCCCCACCGGCCGGGCGGTGGCAGGAGTGCGGACCCTGGCCGGGGGCGAGTGCCACTGGCGGGTGGAGGGGGAGGAGCTGGTGGTCCGGCTGCCCCGGGTGGAGGGTTACGAGGGGCTGGCGGTCACGTTACGGCCATCGTGAAAAAACTGTTGACATAATGGTGTTCATGAGCTAATAATACCATGTCCATGACACTATCCACTCAACAGGGGCGTTGCATGTCTGCGATCGTTGAACGCAATTGGGAGGGCGAGTCAGGGAGTTTCTATCGCTACCGGGTCTGTCTGCTGGAGATGAAACCCGATCCGGTCCCGGGCAACTTCATTTTCGCCTACCCGGTCGGCGGGGCCTGGCTGCCGGTGCTGATCGGCCAGAGCGACAACCTGGCCGAGCAACTGGCGGACCAGGAGCAAATGCGCTGCGCCCGGCTGGGCGGGGCGACTCACCTGCATCTGCACGAGGGGATCGGGGATGTGGAAGCGCAACGGCGGGAGATGACCGACCTGGTGCGCAAGTGGCGTCCGGCCTGCAACCGGGATTGAGACAACTGCAAAGATGGAATGATTCCTTGGGGGAGGGCGGAAACCTTTTTCAAAAGGTTTCCGCCCTCCCCCAAGCCCCCTCCCACCTTCCCAAACTTTTTGCTGATTGCTGGATGGGATACCTGAGTCTTTGCCTTTAACCCCCAGCGCCCATCCAGGGCGCTCCGCGGCAGCCGGGAAGCGGACACCCCCCGGCAGCTGAGGCTGCCACCCCCCTCCAGGGGGGACTGTTCATCATGCCGCCCGACCGGTTGCGCCACTTCCACGGGCGAAGGGGGAACAGTCCCCCCTGGAGGGGGGTGGCCCCGCTCACCGCGGGGCCGGGGGGTGTCATGCCCAGGTGTCGCGCCAGAGGATTCAACCCGCCGGCCGGTAAGCTGTCATGGCGGAAAGGCCCTCAAAGGTAGATCAGCTCCCCGCCCTGACTGGCCAGGCGCAGGATGGTCGCCAGCCCCACCACCCGGTCCACCGCCGCCGCAGTGCACTCGAGCTCCAGCCCCAGATACTGCATCGAGGCGCTGCAGGCCACCAGCTGCACCTGGCCGGTCTCGCGGGCCATCGCCAGCAGCTTCGAGGGCGGCGGGTTGTTGACCAGCGCCACCCGCTCGGCCATTTCCGCGGCGGCCCGGGAGTCGGAGGCGGAAAAATGCGGCTCGTCCATCTCCCCGGTGACCACCGCCCGCAGCGCCCAGAAGAACAGCACCACCACCACCGGACGCCCGCTCACCGCCGCAGTCAGCGCGATGCTCCCCAACTGGTAGAGCCGGTCGAACCCATCGGAGTGGGCCATGATTACCAGCGGTCGCGGCTGGGCCCCGCTTTCCTCGGCCATCGCCATCCCTCCTGCTGGAACCGAGTTAACGACAAATGCCATCTTTACCGGGGGGAGGGAGGAAATCCCGATGCAATCGTGGATTTCCTCCCTCCCCGGCCCCTCTCACCTTCCCAAACTTTTTCGCTGGTTAGAGGTGGGGGATCAGCTGGTAAGAGGGCATGAAATCATCCGCAATGAGGAGGCCCGGACCGTCCGGCTGGGGAGCCGGCTAACGGCTCGATCCGGCAGGCAGTCCGGGATGGTCCCGGCCAATGACGGGCGCGCCTACTCCTGGAACTTGATCACTTCCACCGGGCAACCCTCGGCCGCGGTGACAATGCAATCCTCGTTGGCGCTGAAATCCGCATCCTCCCGCACCTGGGCCGACTCATCCCCCAGCTCGAACACGTCCGGGCACTCATCCTCGCACAGACCGCACAGGGTGCAGCCCTCGATGATCCATACCTTCGAAATCGACATCTCGGCAGCTCCTTCGAGTTGAATGAAAGCAGGCATGCGGTTCAAGGTGTGGCAGCCCTTCACGGACAATAGATACAGCAGTGGCTCAGATCGGGCAAGCCTTTAAGCCGGCCTCCCGGGCGGCGCGCTCCAGGCGGGCCTCGAGCTGATGGAAAGTCGCGCCCGGATCCGGGTCAGCGGATAGCAGGCTGAGCACCGCGCAACCGCAGGCGCCGGCCGTCAGCACCAGCTCGCAGTTGTCGATGGTGATCCCGGCGATCCCATAGACCGGCAGTCCCGCCGCCCGGACCACCTCGGCCAGCCCCTCCAGGCCGATCAGCCGAGTGTCGTGCTTGGAGCGGGTCGGGAAGACCGCCCCCACGCCGAGGTAGTCCGCGCCCTCGCGCTGGGCCCGCCGCGCGGTGTCCGGGTCGCGCGCGGTGGCTCCCACCAGGAATCCGGGCGGGGAGAGCTGTCGCGCCCGGCTCACCGGCAGGTCGTGCTCGCCCAGGTGCACTCCGGCCGCCCCCAGCGCCAGGGCGATGTCCAGGCGGTCGTTGACAATCACCCGGGCCAGGCTGCCCACGGCCTCCAGCACCTCGCGGGCGAAACGGCAGTACTCGGCCGAGGTGGCCTGCTTGGCGCGCACCTGCAGCAGGTCGCAGCCGGCGCGGGCCAGTGCGGCGGCCAGCTCGGCCGGCCGTGGGCCGCCGGCCGCCAGGTCGATGATCGGGTAGAGTCGGGACAAGGGCCTCATCCTTGAAGAGAGCCGGGTGGATTTGCGGTCACCACTATATATATGTAATCGCGCGCTTCCTGGGAAGAGCCTGCGCCACGGCGGGGACAGGCCCTGACGGGGCCGGCGCGACCACCGGAATTTGAAGCCGGAGCCCTGCCAAAACCGGGTTCGCGCCGTTTTATTTTTCAGGCAGCGGGAGCGCCGGTTGCCGCGGATGCCGCCCAACCTAATATAAGGCAAGACCTTAACCGGGATCAGGCCGGTTTCGGGCCCTGGCGAAAAAGGC
>CAVVYO010000013.1:47500-173135 GCA_963752515.1 Candidatus Glassiibacteriota bacterium
AGGTGGGAGGCTTTGAAGCGGGGGCGCTAGCTCTCGTGGAGCCAACATTGAAATACCACCCTTGATATATTGGGATTCTAACCTGCGACCGTAATCCGGTCGGGAGACAGTGTCAGGCGGGTAGTTTGACTGGGGCGGTCGCCTCCTAAAATGTAACGGAGGCGCCCAAAGGTTCCCTCAGCGCGGTTGGTAATCGCGCGTAGAGTGCAAAGGCATAAGGGAGCTTGACTGCGAGACATACAAGTCGAGCAGATGCGAAAGCAGGGCTTAGTGATCCGGCGGTTGTGTGTGGAAGCGCCGTCGCTCAACGGATAAAAGGTACTCCGGGGATAACAGGCTGATCTCCCCCGAGAGTTCACATCGACGGGGAGGTTTGGCACCTCGATGTCGGCTCATCGCATCCTGGGGCTGGAGAAGGTCCCAAGGGTTTGGCTGTTCGCCAATTAAAGCGGTACGTGAGCTGGGTTTAGAACGTCGTGAGACAGTTCGGTCCCTATCTGCTGTGGGCGCAGGAGATTTGAGAGAAGCTGATCCCTAGTACGAGAGGACCGGGATGGACGGACCTCTAGTGTACCAGTTATCCCGCCAGGGGCAGGGCTGGGTAGCTATGTCCGGAAGGGATAAGCGCTGAAAGCATCTAAGTGCGAAGCCCATCTCAAGATTAGATATCCCTTCCTGCGGTAACGGCAGACTGAAGGCTCCTGGAAGACTACCAGGTTGATAGGCTGCAGGTGTAAGCGCAGCAATGTGTTCAGCCGACCGGTACTAATAGGCCGTGAGACTTGACCATGCTATTTTCAGCCACCAAGAGCGTCGCACCGTATCCTTGACACTAACTCTCAATGTTTCAAACACTTTGCCGGTGACTATAGCGAAGGGGCCACACCCGTTCCCATTCCGAACACGGAAGTTAAGCCCTTCAGCGCTGATGGTACTGCGTGGGCGACTGCGTGGGAGAGTAGGACGTCGCCGGCTATTTTTTAAACCCGCATCCGCTTCACTGCGATGCGGGTTTTTTATTGCTTCCGCTTCTGCGCCCGGCTTTCAGGGACATCCCGCTTGACACCCGCTCGAAACATCGGGTAGAATCCTGACGAGGCGGCGGCTGTCATCTTCCCGCAGTCTGGTACTGTTCAACCTCCCCCTGTTGACCGACAGCCCGCAGCATTCGCAGCGACTGGTCCTGATGGTCATGAGTTGGCTGGCGGCGGGCCCGGTCGCTGAGCGGCGAGCAGCTCGCCTGCCATGGCCTCCGGCCGGCCCGCGATTTTCGGAGGGGCGGCCCCCGGTTGGAAGTCACACTACCCTGTCGGAGCAGTTAGTTGTAAATTTGGTGGTCAAGGCCAGGCCCGCGCTGAAGGACGCCGCGGGGACAGGCCGCTCCCGGGCTCGCTCGGCCGGGAGGACAACCGCTGCCTGCGGTTCGACCCCTGCTTCACCACCCGGATCGGATGCGAAGGTATCAACCTGATGCTTTCGATCACCGGGAACATCATTTCCGGCACCGGAGGAACCACCACCGCCGCCAACCACCCGGCGGGCGGGGCGGTGGTCCCTGCCCGGCGGCCGTTGGCGCAGCATCGGGATGGAAGCGACCGATGAACATCCTGCTGGTCGATGACGAAAAGGATATCCGCGAGAGCCTGTCCGACTTCCTCACCCGGATCGGCTACCAGGTGCTGCTGGCCGGCGATGGCCGCGAGGCCCTGGAGCTGATGGAGCGCGAGCCGGTCCAGATCGTGCTCTCCGACATCCGGATGCCGGTGCTGGACGGCCACGAGCTGCTGAACCGGATCAAGGCCTCCCCGGCGACCCGCGACACCGAGGTGATCCTGTTCACCGGCTATGGAGAGGTGCGCGACGCGGTGGAGGCAATGCGGGGCGGCGCCTACGACTACCTGCTCAAGCCGGTCAGTGTCCGCGAGCTGGCGATCACTATCGAGCGCGCCTGCGAGCTGATTACTCTGCGCCGCGAGCACCGCAGCCTTTCCGAACAGTTCCAGCGACGGCTGCACGAGGCCACCCGCGAATACCGCGAGGAGCTGGAACAGATGCGCCGCGCTTTCGCCCGGCAAGTCGGGCTCGAGGGGATCGGCATTTTCTCCGGCAAACTCAAGGCGGTGTTCCAGACCGCCCTGCGCCTGCACCTCAACCGTCAGGTCCCGGTGCTGATCGAGGGCGAGACCGGCACCGGCAAGGAGCTGGTGGCCCGCTATATCCACTACGGGCCGGAGGGCCGGATCACCACCCCCTTTGTCGCGGTCAACTGCGCGGCGATCAGCCCGGGGCTGTTTGAGAGCGAGCTGTTCGGCTACGAGGGCGGAGCGTTCACCGGGGCCAGCGCCCAGGGCCGCAAGGGCAAGCTCGAGCTGGCCGAGGGCGGCACCCTGCTGCTGGACGAGGTCGGCGAACTGGCCCCGGAGCACCAGGCCAAGCTGCTGCGGGTGCTCCAGGAGCTCGAGTACTACCGGGTCGGCGGAACCAGGAAGCTCAGCGCCGATGTGCGGGTGATTTGCGCCACCAACCGCGACCTGCGCCGGATGATCGCGGAGGGCGCTTTTCGCCAGGATCTGTTCTTCCGCCTCGATATCGGCCACCTGGTGGTGCCCCCTCTGCGGGAGCGGCCGGAGGAGATCCTGCCGCTGGCCCGGCTGTTCCTGCAACGGCTCGGCGAGCAGAAGAAGACCACTTTCCGCCGGATCGAACCCGCCGCGGAGCGCCTGCTCGCGGAGCACCATTGGCCGGGCAATGTGCGCGAGCTGCAGAGCGCGATGGAACGGGTCAGCCTGCTCTGGGATGAGGAGGAGCTGACGGCCCGCCACCTGGAGTTCCTGGCCGGCGGCCTGTTGCCGGCCGGGCCTGCCGCTGCGGCGGCTCCCCGGACCGGTGCGACGGCTGACCCCCCGGCGGACCCGCCCCTGCCCGAGGACCGTTTCGACCTGGAGCAGGCCACCCTCGACCTGGTGCGCCGCGCCCTGGAGAAGCACCGCTGGAACAAGACCGAAACCGCCCGCTACCTTGGGATCACCCGCGGGGTGCTCTACACCTACCTCAAGCGGCTGGAGCCTCGCTGAACGGCCTGGCGATGCTCGCCACCGCCGGTTGCCGCCGCTCCTGCCGACAGATTGCCTGAAAACGCTCAGCACTCGTGCGGAAACGCGCAGCGCTCCGCCCTCCCCGATGTTGCCAACTGTCGACATACCGCGAGTTGAGTTCGCCGCGCCCGCTGGCATGGAACGTGTATAGCTCCCGATGCTGATCGGCAATTTCAGTCAGAAGCGAAGGGAGGGCGCAATGCGAATCCTGATCATCGAGGATGAGGAAGCGATCGCCGGTTGCCTGTCGGAATTCCTCGCGCTGGCGGGTCACGAGTGCCGGACCTGCCTGGACCCGGAGCAGGGGGTGGAACTCTGCCGGGCTAACCGTTACGATGTCGTGCTGACCGACATCCGCATGCCCGGCCTGGATGGGCTGCAGGTGCTCGGGCGGATCAGGTCCTGCGATCCCGCGGCCCGGGTGATTCTGATGACCGGGTACGCCAATGTCGACAATGCGATCGAGGCGGTCAACCGCGGGGCCAGCGCTTTCCTCCGCAAGCCGCTCGATCTGCGGGAGGTGGTCGCCACCCTGGAGCGGATCGAGCGCAGCCTGGGCTGCCGGGAAAGCCTGCTGCAGAACGAATCCGAGCTGATGCGGCTGTGCGCCGAGTACCGTGACCTGGAGCGGTCCATCCGCGCCGGGGCCTAAAAGGCCGAATTGGCCTCAAAGGGGACCAGCTGGTAATCTTCACGCCGTTGTGATCAAATTGGCATCAGCGGCTGAGGCCTCGGCCGCAACGGGAGGCTCGACCGGTTGGGTTCCCGTTTCCGGAAAAACTGTCGCGTACGGGCGGGCCGATTTAAATTGGGCCTGCGGGAGATTGTCGTGGAAGAGTACCTGAAGGAAGTGGGTGCAAGAATGAAAATGGACCGCGAGACTTTCGACCGGCTGCGCGGCCTGGTTTACGACAAGAGCGGGATCTCCCTGGGCGAGCAGAAGCGGGAACTGGTCTGCGCCCGGGTCGGCAAGCGGATGCGCGCCCTCGGGCTGGAGGATTACCGGGAGTACTTCAGTTTCCTGATCGAGGATGACAGCGGCACCGAGGTGGTGGAGCTGCTGGATGTGATCTCCACCAATGTCACCCACTTTTTCCGCGAGCCCCGCCATTTCGAGGTGCTGGGGGAGCTGCTGCGGCAGTGGGAGGAGGCCGGCCAGCGCCGTTTCCGCATCTGGTGCGCCGCCGGCTCCAGCGGCGAGGAGCCCTACACCATCGCCATGACCGTGCTGGAGTCCCTGCGCGACCCCTCGGATGCCAGAATCCTGGCCACCGACATCTCGACCAGGGTGCTGGAGAAAGCCCGGCGCGGGGTCTACGAGGGCCGTCACGTGGAGAAAATCCCCCCGGCCCTGCTGGGCCGCTACATCGAGCGCGGGCATGGAGAGGACGAGGGGCTGTATTCCGTGAGGGAGCCCCTGCGCCGGATGACCACTTTCGGCCGGCTCAACCTCTCGATGCATCCCTATCCGCTGAAAGGCCCGCTGGACGTGATCTTCTGCCGCAACGTGATGATCTACTTCGACAACAAGGTCCGGCACGAAGTGCTGCAGAACATGCACGAGCTGCTCAAGCCGGGCGGCTACCTGATGGTCGGCCATGCCGAGAGCCTGACCGGCCTGGTCAGCGAGTTCAAGAGCGTGATGCCCTCGGTCTACATCAAGCGCTGATCCTGACCGGCGGTCCGCGATCCGGCCTTGAATATCGAAAAAGTTTGGGAAAGTGGAAAGGGGGCCGGGGGAGGAGGAAACCTTTTAAAAAAGGTTTCCTCTCCTCCCGGAACAACTCGCCGTTGTGGTCAAATCGGCAGGAGCGCCCCGCGCGGTTTCAGTTCCGGCCGCAGCAACTCCGGCCCTCCAGCCGCGGCCTGATCCCGGCGGTCCAGAGACAGTAGCCCTCCGGGCTCAGGTGCAGGCTGTCCGGCACGTACAGCTCGGCGCGCGGGTAGCCGGCGCTCCCCAGCATTGGCCGGCTCAGGTCGATGAACCAGACCTGGTGGCTTTCGCGGCAGATCCTCTCGATCAACCCATTGGCCCGCTGCATCTCTGCCCATTTCGACCAGCGGGCCGGGCTGGGCTTGAGGCCGATGAAATAGAGCGGAGTCTCCGGCAACAGCCCGCGCAGCTTCCCGACATAGCGACGGAAGTCCTCCGCCACCGAGTCGGCGCTCTCGCCGGCCCAGATATCGTTCTCCCCGGCATAGAACACCACCGCCCGCGGGCGGTAGGGGACCACGATCCGCTCCAGGAAGCAGCAGCCATCCGAGACCTGCGAGCCGCCGAAACCGCGGTTGACCACCGGCAGGGGAGTCAGGTCCGCCGCCAGGCTGTTCCAGCCCTTGATGCTGGAGCTGCCGGTAAAGACAATCACCCCCGAATCGGGCATCGCCGACCGGTCGGCGGCCTCGAAAGCCCGGATTTCCGCCTCGAAACGGGCGGGGTCCCCGGCCGCGAACGCGTTCAGGACGCAACAGCAGTACTGCCGGCAGCAGGACCGTCATGCTCCTACCGGCCATCGGTTTTCCTTTCCCTGGCGGCTTTCATACCAATTTGACAACAAAGGACAGATGTTCCGGGGGGAGGGCGGAAATCCCATTGGTCGGGATTTTTGGCCCTCCCCCGGACAAGCTGGAAATCTTCTCGCCTTTGTCGCTGAAAGGTTTCAGCCTTTCAGCAATTGTTTCCGGAAGAAACGCACCGCCGAGGGGACCTCGTAGATGTGCCCGCCCGGGTGGTAGTCCACCCCGAACTCTTCCGGCATCCCCAGCTCACGGTAGAGGCCGCCCAGGCGGGTGACGATCAGGTCGACATTGTCCCGGTAGCCGTAGATCTCATCCGCCAGCCCGAGCTGGACCCGGCCGGGCAATGGCGCCGCCGCCACCAGCAGGTCGGTGTACTCGTAGTGGTCGAAGATGCTGTCGACCCGGGTGCAGCGGCAGCCGCCATCGTAGCGGCGGTAGGAGAAGGGGAAGCCGGCCCCGGAGGCGTAGTAGCAGGCCAGCTCATCGCCGAACATCGCCACGGTGTAGGAGGTGAGCTCCCCGCCGCGGCTGATCCCGGTCACCCCGATCCGGGATGGATCGCCGCCCGGCAGTTGCTGCAGGACTTGCAGGGCGCAGGCCGCGTTCTCCAGGTAGAGCGCCAGCCCGGTGGTGCCGTTGGCGGCGGCCCAGGTCAGCAGGCTGTCATGCCCGCAGACCGGCTCGCCCTGGGCCCCAAGCAGGCTGCTTTCCTGCTCGAACGCCCAGTCGAAGGTCAGCACCCGCAAGCCCGCCGCGGCCAGCGCCAGGCCGAAGCCATTGGTGTAGTCCTGCGCCAGCCCGGCGATCGCCCGGGCCCGGCCCTCGTGCCCGTTGAGGCAGAACACCGCCGGCAATGGCCCCGCGGCCTCCCGCGGCTCCAGCAGATAGCCGCGCAGGGTCCACTGGTCATGGCCCGCGAAACCGAACTCGATCCTCCGGCAGCGCACGCGGCCCGAGTCCACCGCCACCTCCTCCCCCAGCTCGAACCGCACCGGCTGTTCCAGCAGGGCGCGATCCAGCCCGGTCCAGCGGGCCAGGTCCTCCCGCAGCTTGCCCCGAAAGCATCCAGGGTGTCGCGCCCGGGGCGGAAAGTGCTCGAGGCCGGGTAGAGCAGCTCCCGCCGGTGGGGGTCCATCCACCGCAGCCGTCGGTACTCCTCATCCAGCTCGGCCAGCTTGCGCAGCCTGCCCAGGGCCTGGCCGTGATCTTCCGTGCTTTCCTCCAGCCGCGCCAGGCTCCGCTCGACCCGCCGCAGCATCACCCCCTGGTGGGCCAGGAATCCGGTGGCGACCGCCAGGGCCAGCAGCACCAGGAAAGTCAGGTACAGCGACAGCCGGTTGGGGATCATCGGGCGTGCTCCCGGGTAAGGGTGAACGATGATAATAATTTTTATACCTGCTGCCAACCGATATCTAGATTTGAGTTGGTGACCCGTCTGAGAAAACCGGGCCTGCTATTTTTTGGTTCATCCGTCTATTTCGGGGAAAGCTTCAGCCCGCTGCTAATCCCGTAAATCCTGCGGATTTTTCTACTTCTGTGACCAGAAGTAGCAAGAGCTTATGAAGCCAAGGCCGCGAAGCTGAAGGATCAATCAGCTCTTCAATGGGCAGTGGTGTGCTTGAGGTAATCAGCCGCTCCTTCGACGGTCGCCGCGTTTCGCGCCCGCATGATACCGGGGCGCTGCAACGCCATGGCCTGCCGACCTCTCTCACTTCGTAGCAGTAGCCACGATGGAAATAGGGAAAATCACCCGCCGCTGCCTCTGGCCTCCAGCCGCGGCCCGCAAGACCCCCCCGCCCAAGAACAAGATGCCCTGGCCCTGGTCTTGTCTTTCACCCCCATCGCCCGTTCCGGGCGCTCCGCGGCAGCAACTGTATGAGCCACTCGGGAGCAGCGGTTACAGCACTCATCATCCCATGATGAACTGTAGAGGAGGCAAGAACCGACCGGCAGATGCGCGTCAGCGCTGCCCACCCGCAGGGGTAGCGTAAAGATCGCAGGATTACATGGACCTTTGAAGACCACCGCTGGCCGGCGAGTTTTGCGCCGCACAGACTCTTGCTTCTTCTGGTCACAGAAGAAGAAACATAATGACCATCAAAGAGCTAGCTGCACCGCCGGGAATTTGTGTCCCAAAGCCCGGGAAGGGTCTATTCCGGATCACCCCGCCTTTGTCAGCATCAGGGCCGGTGGTGGCGAGAGAGCCAGTCCAGCGCCGCCGCCGGGATCACCTCATGGCCGCCCGCGAAGATGGTCACCCGGGCCGGACCGGCCGTGCGGCGAAACAGCACGGGCTTGTCGCCATAGAGCGGATCATCCTCCCGCTCGAGGGCCAGCTCCGGGGGGATGCGCTCCTCCTCGACAAACCGGGCGAGCTGCTCCGGGCTCAGCGCGGCCGCGGGGCGGCGATTGGCCGCGGCCAGGGCGCCGAAAGCGCGCAAAGTATGGCTCACCGGCACCGAGCCGCTGTGGCCATCGTGGATCCCGGCATTGAGGTCGACCGGCACCCCGGCCAGTGCTCCCAGGATCGGCAGGGAGGAGCGTTCCCGGTACTGGCGGTCGACCTCCGGCGCGGCTCCGGGCGGCCCGCCGCAAACCTGCTCCAGGTCGTCGGCGTAGCCCAGCCCGCGCGCGGTGCATTCCTCATGCCAGGCCGTCAGGTCGGTGATCGGCACCCAGGCCGAGACCGCGGCCCAGAGCTCCGGATGGCGGGCGGCGGTGAGCAGGGTCATGTGGCCCCCGCCCGAGGCGCCGACCAGGTAGATTCGCCTCCGGTCGACCGGGCCCCGCGCGCAGGCCCACTCGACCGCATCCAGGATGTCGGCGGTGGCGAGCTCGCTGCCTCCGGCCGCGGGGCGCAGGTTCGGCCCACGGAAGTCGGGGTGGAGGAACAGCCAGCCGCGGCGACGGCACTCCTCCAGGTAGGGCCGGGAGTCCGGTTGACGCCAGTCGCCGCTCCAGGTGTGGAGCGCCACCAGCAACGGAGCGGGAGCTTCCCGCCGTTCCGGGGCCCAGAACAGCGCCGGCTGCAGGGTGCTGTCGGCCGAACTCCTGATCCGCACCCGGGCCACATCCGCGGGCCAGCCCTCCAGGCTGTCGGCCCGGGTGGTGTTGACATTGCGCACAGCTTCCTCCGGGGTTTTACCGCTGCAGGCCGAGACCAGCGCCGCTGCGAGCAGCAGCGCGGCGGGCAGCGCTGCCAGTCGCGCGATGGATGCCGTCAGGCCGCGGCCGCGGCTGCGATCCGGCATGGGAGCCGCCTTTCGGTGATCAGTGGCCCGGCCCGAGCAGGACCGCATTGGCCAGCAGCCGTCCCGCTCCCTCCAGGAAAGCGCGGAAGCTGGGGTCCTCGCTGAACGCGATCACGTGGCCCTTTCCCAGGGGACGGTACATCAGGTACGGCTTGAACGCGAGCTGGCGCACCGAGGGCCCGGGCCAGGCGTGGCCGCTCAGCAGCAGGGCTCCGGGAGCATCGAACACCGCCACGTTGCGGCCCTGGCCGCGGGTCAGCGGAGCGTAGACCTCGTAGCCCTCGGCGAACGCCACCAGCGTGCTGTCGAACCCGGCCGAGAGCCAGTGGTCCGGGTCCAGCCGCAGCCGGGCCAGCACCCCGGGCAGGTAGAGCGGCTCCCGCCGCTCGCGGTCGAGCTGTTTACGGTACTCCTCCCAGGAGCCGATCGCGGTGCCGGGGACCCGGCCATCCTTTTGCTTTTCCGCCGCGGTCCCGGCCGAATCCTCATCCAGGCGGAACTCGCGGGCGGCCTCCAGCAGGCCGATTTGCGGCTCGGTCAGCCAGCGGGTCGCTCCCTGCAGCGCCACCAGGGTCCCGCCCTGGCGGACCCAGCCCTTGAGCCGCTCCAGCGCGCCGGCATCGATCCGCTCCCCGTAGCCCCAGCCATTGGGCAGCACCAGCACATTGTAGCGCGCCAGCTCGACCGCTCCCAGCTCCGCGATCGCGACCGCGGTCACCGGGATTCCATAGCGGCGCTCCAGCAGGTAACGGGCCCAGCCCGCGCCATAGCCGTGGGTGCCCTCGCCCCAGGCCAGCAGCACTTTCGGGGCGGGCAGGAAGCTGACATTCGGGCTGCCGAAAGTGACCCCCGCGCTGGTCCAGCCGTGATCGGCGGGGACAAACTCCGCCCCGTGGGCGCGGGTGGCCGCGGCCAGGCGGTCGCGCAGGTCCGCGCCATTCTCGTTCACCGGGATGATGAAGCTGCCCCGGGCGAACTTGCGCCCATCCATCGTGAATGGCTGGTCGCTGGTGTAGAGGCGCACTCCCTGGCGCAGCAGCTCGGCTGTCGCCTCGATCGCGGCGCAACTGCGGCCATCCAGCAGCCAGGCCAGTTGCGGCGCGCCGGCGGGTCCGGGTGAGGGCTCGGGCAGGGCCTCCAGCCGGGAGGACTCCACCGCGGGCAGCTCCTCGGTGCGCCAGCACTCGGCCCCCACCATCAATGGCAGGGACCAGCCGGTGACATCATAGACCTGGTCGCCGAGCCCGGCCGCCAGCCGGCGCTCCTGCTCGGCGATAAAAGCCGAGTCCATCGCGATCTGGGGCTCGAGCAGGTTGGCGGCCAGGGCGTAGGACTCCTGGCGGGCGGGGACGAGCAAGGTCCCGGCGGGGAACTCCTGTCGGACAGCCGGCTTCGCTCCGGCGGCGCTGAGCTTGCCGGCGGAGAAAGCGGCGTTGGCGGCGCGGACCTCGATCCCCTGGGCGAGCAGCAGCCCGGCCAGCTTGCGGGCGCAGGCGGGATCGGCCCCGGGCGGGATCAGGTAGGCCCGGCGCGATGGGATGCTCGCGGGCGGAGTGCGCACCGCCAGGTAGTCCTCCAGCATCTTCCGCCGCTCTTGGGCGGCCAGCAGCGCGGTGGCATAGGCGGCGACCGCGTGATGGCGGACAGTTTCCCGGTAGGGCAACACGGTCTGGTCCTCGCGGCGGACCACCAGTCCCCGGCTCGATGCCTGCTCGAAGGTCATCCCGATCGCCCCGGACAGGCTCGGCCAGGTGCAGCCATAGCCGGGATAGTAGGCATCGAACATCTCGCGGGTGGTGTAGCGGAAGCCGAAACGGTCGAACCAGGCGGCATTGTTGCGGCCGAACCGCTCGTACCACTCGACCTGCTGCGGGGCGAGCAGGCGGTTGACCGGCGGCGCGGTGGGCGGGAAGTAGTAGGTGTTGTCCGAGCCCATCTCGTGCAGGTCCAGGAACACCTGGGGCCGCCACTCCAGGAACGCCTGCACCCGGCCGCGGCTCTCGGCCTGGGTCTGCATGAACCAGTCGCGGTTCATGTCGAACAGGTAATGGTTGGTGCGCCCCCCCGGCCAGCCCTCATCGCGCTCGGCGGCGGCGGGATCATCCGAGGGCCAGGGGCCGCTGTTGCCGCGGAAGTGGTAGGCGAAACGGTCATGGCCGTCCGGGTTCTGCAACGGGTCGATCACCACCAGGCTGCTTTCGAAAATCCGCTCCACCGCGCTGTCGCCCCGGGCGGCCAGCAGGCGCCAGGCCAGCCACAGCGCGGCATCCATCCCCGAGGATTCATTGCCGTGGATGGTCGCCGCGACCCAGGTCACCACCGGCAGGCTGTCCAGCAGCTCGGCTCGGCGCGCGGGAGAGAGGCTCAACGGGTGCGCCAGCTCCCGCAGCCCCTGCTTGATCGGCTCCAGGGCCTCCAGCCGCTCCGGCTGGCCGATCACCAGGTAATAGAGCTTGCGGCCCTCCCAGCTCGCCCCGTGACTGAACAGCCGGGCATGGTCGCTGGCGCGGTCCAGGGCCTGGAGGTAAGCCTCGCACTCGGCGTGGGTGGTGATGTTCGCCCCCCAGTCGAACCCGGTCACCTGCTCCAGGGTGGGGATCGACCGGTCGTACTCGACCTCCGGCAGAAAACTGTCCGCTCCCCGCGCGACCGGCGCGGCAAGCAGGGTCAGGCCGGCCAGGACTGTCAGAATGAGGGCGGCTCTCATGCGGTTGCTCCTTCAAGACTAACGTGGGGAGGGCTTCGCCGCTGTGCGCGACCGGGAAACCATCTGGATTTCAGTCGGGAGAACTGTTAAGTTTTTTCCATCCGGGCCGGGACAGGCCCGCGGAACGTCAATAATAGCCGATCGTTTTCCGGATGTAAATATTTAACCGAAAGGCCGAACGATATGAAAATCCCGCCACTCGCTTTGCTCCTGGCCCTGCTGGCGACCCTGCCCCTGCTGGTCTGGGGCTGCTCGCGCGGCAAACCCGAAACCGGGGCAGAGGGCGCTGCCGACAGCACGGCCCCCGCGGCGTTCCGTTACCAGACCGAGCAGTTCGCCGACCTGCGGATTCTGCGCTACCAGGTCCCGGAGTTCGAGCAGCTCGCCCCGCGCCAGCAGGAGCTGGCCTACTATCTCCAGCAGGCCGCGCTCTCCGGGCGGGACATCATCTACGACCAGAACTACCGCCACAACCTGGCGATCCGCCGCACCGTGGAGAACATTGTCGCCAGCTACCAGGGCGACCGCTCGGTCGAGGAGTTCGGCAAGTTCATGGTCTATGTCAAGCGGGTGTGGTTCTCCAACGGGATTCATCACCACTACTCGACCTGGAAGTTTGTCCCGGAGATCACCCCGGAGTATTTCCGCGAGCTGGCGGCCGCCTCCGACCAGGCGGGGTTCCCGCTGGGCGAGGGCGAAACGGTCGCGCAACTGGTCGAGCGCCTGGTCCCGGTGATTTTCGACCCCCAGTTCGATGCCAAGCGGGTCAGCCTCGATCCCTCGGCCGACCTGATCCGCTCTTCCGCCAACAACTTCTACCGCGACCTGACCCAGCCCGAGGTCGAGGCGTTCTACAACAAGCTGGTGGACAAGCGCGACCCGCGGCCGGTTTCCTACGGGCTCAACTCGCGGCTGGTCAAGGCAGATGGCGCGGTGCGGGAAAAGGTCTGGAAGGTGGGCGGTCTCTATGGCCCGGCGATCGAGCGGGTGGTGTTCTGGCTGGAGAAAGCCCTGCCGGTGGCCGAGAACCAGACCCAGCGCGCCGCGCTGGAGAAGCTGATCGAGTACTACCGGAGCGGGGAGCTGCGCACGTTCGATGAGTACTGCATCAAGTGGGTCGAGGATGACAGCAGCCGGGTGGACCTGATCAACGGCTTCATCGAGACCTACGGCGACCCGATGGGCTACCGGGCCACCTACGAGTCGATGGTCTATTTCGAGGACCTGGCGGCCACCGGTCGCATCAAGACCATCGCCGGGGCGGCGCAGTGGTTCGAGCAGCACTCGCCGATCATGGAAGAGCACCAGCGCGAGCAGGTGCGCGGGGTCTCGGCCCGGGTGATCACCGAGGTGGTGGGCGCCGGGGCGGTCAGCCCCTCCGGCCCGATCGGGATCAACCTGCCCAACTCCGACTGGATCCGGGCCGAGCATGGCTCCAAGTCGGTGACCATCGGCAACATCATGGACAGCCATTCCGAGGCCTCCAAGGAAACCGGCGAGGTGGAGGAGTTCATCCTGCGCCCGGAGGACCAGGAGCTGCACCGCCGGCTGTTCACCCTGGCCCACGCCCTGGAGGTGGACCTGCACGAGGTGGTGGGCCACGGCAGCGGCCGGCTCGAACCCGGAGTGGCCGCGCCCAACGAGACCCTGAAGAACTACGATTCCACCCTGGAGGAGGCCCGGGCCGACCTGGTGGCGCTCTATTTCCTGCCCGACACCCAGTTGGTGGAGCTGGGGCTGGCCCCCTCGACCGAGGTCGGACGGGCGGCCTACAATGCGTTCATCAACAACGGCCTGATGCAGCAGTTGCGGCGGATCCAGCCGGGCGAGGACATCGAGGAGGCCCACATGCGCAACCGCCAGTTGGTGGCGAACTGGGTCTTCGAGAAAGCCGCCCCGGGCAAGGCGATCGAGCGGGTGGTCCAGGAGGGCAAAACCTATTTTGTGATCAACGATTACCAGCGGGTGCGGGAGCTGTTCGGGGAGCTGTTGCGGGAGATCCAGCGCATCAAGAGCCAGGGCGATTACCAGGCCGGGCGCGAGCTGGTCGAGGGTTACGGGGTCAAGGTGGACCAGGCGCTGCACGCCAAGGTGCTGGAGCGTTACCGCCGGCTGGGGCTGGCCGCCTACTCGGGGTTCATCAATCCCCGGCTGGAGCCGGTGGAACAGGATGGGAAGATTGTCGATGTGACCATCTCCTATCCGGAGGATTTCACCGAGCAGATGCTCTACTATGCCCGTCACTACTCGTTCCTGCCGACAGTCAACGACTGATCCTGACTTGCTGGCCGACAGGTGGCATCATACCAGCTAGAAAGTTTTGGAAGGTGGGAGGGGGGCTGGGGGAGGGCGGAAAATCCCGATATAATCGTGGATTTCCGCCCTCCCCCAGGAAGACAAGCACAGGGGGCCGCACCCCTCGGCGCGGCTCCTGCCCAAGCGTGGCGGCTACCTGACCCGCAGGATCAGCGCGCGGCGGTCCTGCCGCCCGCTGCGGCGGTCGGTGACTGCCAGGGTCAGGCGGTACTCTCCGGCGGAGCCGGCCGGGAGGAAGCCCGCGATCATCCCGCTCTGCGGGTCGACTGTCACCCCCGAAGGTGCTCCGCTCAGCTCGAACTGCGGCTCATCCCCGGCGCGGAAGCACATCTGGTAGTGCAGCCCGTTCTCATCCGCCGACACCAGGTGGCCGATCGAGCGGCAGAGCTCCGGCCGGGCCTGGTAGTAGCTGCCGGCCGTTCCTTCCGGCAGGTCACCGGTGACAATCAGCGGGTGGGCCAGCTCGGCCTGGGCCGAGGGGCCGCTCACCCGGCCCTGTTCATCCACCGCCGCCACCCGGTACCAGGGCCGCCAGAGCGCGGGCGGGATTTCCCAGCAGTGTTGGTTGCCCGCCAGCTCGACCAGCAGGTTGAGGGGGCTGTTCCGGGTGCCCTCCAGCCCGGCCTGGATCGCATAGGCGGTGTCGCTGGCGGTGAAGCCCCGCTCCTGGCTGCCGTAGATCCGCCAGCGGGCCGGGGATGAGCCGCCCTGTCCCGTGGTCCAGGACAGCCGGGCGGCGCGGGTCTCCGGATCGAATGTGGCGGAAACCTCCACCGGTACGGCCGGAGCCTCGGGGGTAAACGAGAAAATCTTGGACCAGGGGCCCCAGACCCCCGCGCGGGAGCGGGCCCGCACCCGCCAGTAGTAACTCTGGCCGGGGTTGAGCAGGCCCGAGCCGGGCAGGGTATAGCGCTCGGTCCCGCGGTCGGCGGTGCGGCCGATCAGCTTGTGGAAGTTGGGGGAGAGCACCCAGCGCAGGTCGGAGTGCTCGGAGAGCTGGAACTCGTAGTCGGTCGCCGGAGCGCCGGTCGTGGGAGGCGCCCAGCGGAACGCGAACTCGGTCCCCCCGGCCCGGCCGCCATCGGGCGGATGGAGGGCGTTCCGGATTTTTCCCGGCGCCAGCTCCGGGCGGTCCAGCTCGCGCCAGGCGTGGGTAATCCGCACCCGGCCCGGGCGCGGGGACTGGTCCTCGTAGCGGAACTCGTTGTTCCCCAGGCTCAAGCCCGGCAGGGACAGGCGATTCATCTGCAGCGTGGAGCGCAGGGAAAAGCCTGCCAGCAGCACCCGCGGTTCCGGGGCGGCCGAGAGCAGGTCGAACCGCAGCAGGTAACGGTAACGGGCCGGATCAGCAGCCGGGAAGTGCTCGTCCAGGTTGATGTAGCCCCGGGCGAAATCGCTGTCGAAACACACCCAGAGTTCTTTCCAGCTCGCTCCCTGATCCAGACTGAGCAGCACCCGGACCCGCTCCCGGGCGAAATCCCGCCGCAGGAAATCCACCTCCAGCTTTCCGCCGACCACCGGCCAGGCGCTGGCCACCGTCAGCACCACGCTGCCCGAGTCGGCGGCGAGCCAGAGGCCCTCCGCGCGGCGCTCGACCCCGGACAGGGTGAAATACTCCTGCAGGGATGGATCGGCCAGATCGACTGTCCAGCCCAGCTCGCCGTTCATCACGTGGGGCAGCAGGCGCCAGCGCTTGTTCGCCCGGTCGCCGCCCGCCGCGTCCCACTCGAATGGCATGCCGTGGAAACGCCAGCCGGGGTGCCAGGCCCAGGTCAGCGACTCCCCCGGGCGCAGGGTGAAATCCATGGTATGGACAGTGCGGGTGGGCTGCTCGCCGGAGCGTTCGCCCTCCCAGTAGTGCAGGGCCACCGAGTTCTCATCCCGGGCCCGGCTGTCGGTGTGCAGGGGGCCATAGGTGTGGGTGCGCTTCATCAGGTCGTGGTCCGCGACCACCTCAGCCTCGGAAGCGATGGTGCGGTTGTCCCGCTTGAGGCAGATGATGCTCTCATCGGAGTCCAGGTAGTGCCAGCCGCCCTCGTAGAACACCTCGGCGGTGCTGTGGCCGTTGGGGAACCCTTGCCGGACCCTCAGCCCGGCGGCGCGCCACAGGTCGCTCAACACCAGGCTCTCGTTGTAGCAGAGGGTGTAGCCGTAGCAGTTGTGCACCTTGACCGCATCATCGACCTCGAAATCCTCGGTGGTGGCGTGGAAGCGGTGCTTGATCTGCCATTCCCAGAGGGCGCGGGCCCGGTCGCGCTCGCTCATCCCGGGGGCGACAATGCTGCTCGCCAGGCGCTCCAGGCTGCGAGTGTCCGGCCGGTCGGCCCGGCGCAGCCAGGGATTGACCACCGCGGTGCTGCCGATGTTCTCCAGCCGGACATAGAGGTTGGGCTCCCAGAACTGGTCATAGGCCCAGTAGCCGACCGGGTCGCGGGTGGACTCGCCATCGACCGCGCCGCTCATCCGGATGCGGTAGCGCTGGCTGCCGGTGGCCAGCTCGGTGGTGAAATATTGCGGCGGGTCCGGGGCCAGGGAACGCAGGTCAGCGGCGGGCAGCAGCGCGGCAGTCAGCAGGACTGATAGGCAGGACAACGTAAGGAAGCGCTTCATCCGGTACCTCGCGGGAAGTCTTATGGCGCGACAAGCTAAAGAAAAGAAACTCCCTGTCCGGGGGAGGCCCTGTCAAAATAGCCCTTGCCCGGCGGTCAGGCAACCCCGGCGACAGTCCGCGGCTCCCGGCGCAGTTCCGGTCGCTTTTGCGCTGAAAATTCCTCTAATATATGGTTCATCCGGGAATTCCGGGGTGAGAGCTTCTGCCGGCGGGGGAGCCGTGACGAGACCCTTCCCGGGCTTGGGGACACAAATTCCCGGCGGTGCAGCTAGCTCTTTGGTTATCATTATTTTTCTTCTTCTGTGACCAGAAGAAGCAAGAGTCTGTGCGGCGCAAAACTCGCCGGCCAGCGGTGGTCTTCAATTGGCCACTGGTAAGCGCGGGATCGAAACGCTACCCTGGTGCGTGGGCAGCGCTGACGCGCATCTGCCGGTCAACTCTGGCCGCAGCTTCATCTGTTCATGGGATCATGCGCTCTGTAACCGCTGCTCTGGCATGGCTCATACAGTTGCTGCCGCGGAGCGCCCGGAACGGGCGCTGGGGGATGAAAGACAAGACAAGGGCCAGAGCGTTTTGTTCTTGGGCGGGGGGGGTCTTGCGGGCCGCGGCTGGAGGCAAAAGCCAGCGGTGTAATTGCCGCGTAATTTCCATCGTGGCCGCCATGGAATGACGCGGGTCGGCAGGCCATGGCGTTGCAGCGCCAGGGATGGCGCGAAACGCGGCGACCGCCAATGGAGCGGATGAATACCTCGAGGCACGCCGCAGCTTATTGAAAAGCATGTTGTTATTCCAGCTTCGCGGCCTTGGCTTCAAAAGCTTGCTATATTCCAGAAGGCGGTGAGCTTTGTGGCGTTTGCAAGAAAAAGGCTATACCCTTTCTTGGATAACCTTCCTGGCAAGTTGGTCAATCCAAGAGAAACGGAGGGTATAGCCATGAAAAAGTCTCAAGCGATTAAGCCCAAATTTATCAGCAGTGACACCCTGTTGGCAACAGTGGATATCGGGAAGGATTCCTTTTCCGGCTATGCCCGCTGCCCTGACCACAGCGAAGTCAAGCCTGCTGATTTTGCCAATAACCTTGGCGGGTTCAGCCGCTTCTGGAACCTGCTGGTAGAGACCCGGCAAGCTCACGGTCTGGAGAAGATCGTGCTTGGCTTCGAGTCGACCGGACCCTATGCCGAACTCCTGATGCATTTTCTCCAGCACAAGCCGGTGCAACTGGTGCAGGTCAACCCGATGCACACCAAGCACGTCAAGGAGCTCTGCGGCAACTCGCCGAACAAGACCGATCAAAAGGACCCCAAGGTGATCGCCGACATCATCCAGCTGGGCCATGCCTTGAGCGTGGTGATTCCGCAAGGGGCGGCCGCGGAACTGCGGCGGCTCACCCAAGCCCGGGAGCGGGCGATCAGGCGGCGCACCGCCCTGTTCAACCAGCTGCACGAGCTGGTGTTCATCAGCTTTCCGGAGTTGCTGCAGGTGCTCAAGGACCTCAAGACCAAAAGCGCTCGCTATCTGCTGCAGCATCATCCAAGCCCTGAGGACGTGGTGGCGCTGGGCCGGGAGTCCCTGGTCCAGGTTCTGAACCGGATCAGTCGCGGCAAGCTGGGACCGGCCAAGGCTAAGGCGCTGTTCGAGGCCGCCGGCAACTCGGTCGGCATCCGCCAGGGGCGACTCGGCCTGAGCCTGGAGATTCAGGCGATCCTCGAGGCCATCGAGGCCGGTGAGCGCCTGGTCGAGAGGCTGGAAGCCGAGATGACCCGGCAACTGGAACAAATCCCTTACAGCCGCCTGCTGCTGTCGATGAAGGGTCTCGGCCCGGTGACAGTGGCCGGCCTGATCGGTGAAGTCGGTGACTTCCGGCATTTCCAGAGCCAGAAAGAGCTGCTCAAGCTGGCCGGTCTGGACCTGTTCGAGCTCAGCTCCGGTCAGCACCGGGGGCAACGCCGCATCTCCAAACGCGGGCGGCCGCTGCTGCGCAAGTTGCTCTTTTTTGCCGCCCTGAACACGGTTCGCCAGGGGGGCATCATGCACCAGTGCTATCAGCGGCATCTAGCCAAGGGGATGCCTCGCCTCAAGGCCCTGATTGCCATCGCCCGCAAGCTGCTGGGCATCATGCTGGCCCTGGTGCGCACCCAAAGCCAATATCTGGCAACGCAGCAAGCAGAACTGACGCAAGCGGCATAACCAGAAGCTGTTCCGAATGGGAGCGGGGTGACTACCGCAAGAGTCATCAAGGCGACGAAAGTCGACCTTCATCAAAAGCAAACTAGCGCCCCGCTTGCACCTTAGCCCGCATGAAGCAAGGTCAGGGCTCGGTTCGAGACCCTCAAATCACCAGAGTCGGGCAAGGTGCAATCACAGATGCTTGACTACAATAAACCAGACTCTTGCTACTTCTGGTCACAGAAGTAGAAAAATCCGAAGGATTTACGGGATATAGAACAAGCTGAAAATTTCCCTCCAGCCCTTTTTGGTCACAAAAAGTAACCAGCCGTCAGGCTTCAGAAATTGCCAAGCAATCCGGGGCTTCCGCCCCGCTGCGCCTTCCCGAAATATCCGAATGAACCTAATATTGGAAAACCGGTGGTTGTGTTTTTGCTGTATTTTTCACCCCGTTTTCCGGCTGCTGAAAAACTTCCGGGCAGACAGGCGGAGCACTCGACCATCACCTCCACCAAGCGCCATCCCTCCCCGGAGAGGCGCTCAGGGCGCGGCCGGGGCGGGATGGCTCGCCACCCGCAGCCGGATCCACTCGTTCGCTCCCTCGCCGCGGACCGTGTAACTGGTGTCGGCCCGGGCGACCAGGGAGGTCTGCTGTCCGCCGATGCAGTGGGTGATCTCCACCGGACTGTCCCGCACCGGCCGGGCGGGTTCCTCGTAGTGGGCGTAGATACGGATGTTGTTGACATTGCGGCGGTACTCGACCAGCAGCGCGCCGGGGATGCTGTCCGGGGCGCCGAAATACTCATCCATGGCGCTCATCCAGTGGTTGGCCCAGTCCGGGGCCTCGAGGCGATGGAAGAAGCGCAGGGAGTCGGGCGCGCCGGTGGTGGAGAGCCACAGCTCCGGTCTGGCCTCGTTCAGGAATGCGCCGCCGAGGGTGAGCCAGCTCAAGCTGCCATCCCGCGGCGGGCGGACCAGCACCCGGGCCCCCGGGGCCCGTTCGCGCAGGCTCCAGCGGTCGTGGGGCCCCGCCAGCTCCAGCCAGCCGATCCGGGCCAGCGAGTCGGTGGAGAGCGATAAATCGGCCTCCAGCGGCAGCACCGCGGTCCGGCGGCCGGTGCGGTCGCCGGTGCGGAAGTGCATGATGGTCTCTCCTTTCACCGCGGGCAGGCTGACCGGGGCGACCTGGACCCAGGTGTCGAGGGCCAGTTCCTCCAGGCGCGCCCCTTCCGGCAGCTCGAACCGCAGCAGGTAGCCCCAGCGGCCATAGAGCCGCTCGGTCAGGTCCAGCCGGCCGCGCTCGCCGGTGTGGACTCGCTCCCAGCTCCCGCCGAAATCCAGGGAAATGCTCACCGCGATCTTTCCCCGGCCGGAGTACTCGACCACCGCTCCCTCGCGCGGCGGGCGCTCGCCCAGGCGGTCGCCGTTCCTGCCGATAATGAGGTACGGGGTCCAGAGCTTGAAGCTGGTCCAGCCGCCGCCGGGCCCGGCGGTTACCCCGCGCTGGTCCTGGGCGACATTCTCCTGCTCGAAAAACCCATCGGCGTAGTCCTGCCAGCCCTGCCCGAGGCGGGGCCGGTAACTGAAGTGGCCCATCCCTGGGCGGTCGTAGATGCTGCCGTACTCGCCCCGCTGCTGATGGGTGAAGATGTGCTCGGGGTGCGCGGCCACTGTCCGGCGCAGCCAGTCCCCGGCGCCATCCGGGCGGTCCCACCAGCCGGCGTAGTAGCGGGTGCTGTCGGCGCGCCACCAACGGGTGAGGCTCTCGCCCATCCGCAGCTCGAAATCCATGGTATGGCCCAACGGCTCCCAGCGCCACTTGCGGGCGTTGGCCTGGACCTTGCCCTGCCGCACCAGCCCGCCGAAATGCTTTAGATGCTGGGGGAAATGCGGGGCATCCGGGAAGGGGCGGTGCGGCCACCACTCGGGATGGGCCGCCATCTGGTCCCAGCTCGCCAGCTCGCCGCCGGGGGTCAGCACCACCCCGCGCTCATCGGTGTCGATGAAATGCCAGCCGCCCTCGTAGAACACCTCGCAGATCTGGTGCGAGTAGCCATGGTTGAGGTTCACCGTCCGGGCCGGATAGCCCAGGGCGCGGAAGATCCCGGCCATGACCGTGCTCTGCATCCCGCAGTAGCCCATCGCCAGCGAGTTGAGGTTCCTGACCGGATCATAGATCGTTTTGTAGGTGAAGCTGTTGCCCCAGATGTCCGGGCTGCCGTCCGCGGCCACCCGGGTGGTGGGCTCATCCCAGCTCCCGGTGTGGACCATCCCGGTCTCGCGCGAGCAGAAATATTTCCAGAGCGCCACCGCCAGCTCATGATCGCGCTTGCCGCGAAACGCCGGGTGGCGCATGAACCAGTGCCAGTTGCCGGAGAGGTCGGCCACCTGCTCGGAGACCACCCAGGGCGAGTAGGATTTGGCCGACAACGGGGAGGCCGGGGACAGCAGCAGCGCCAGCCAGCACAGCAGCAGCATTGGTCGCATCGGTTCGGCCCTCGCGGACAGAGATCATTCCATTTGTTCCGGGGAAAGGGAGGAAACCTTTTGAAAAAGGTTTTCCTCCCTTTCCCCGGACCCCTTTTCCACTTTCCAAAACTTCTTCGAAAGTTTGATCCGCAGGTGAAACTTGCGATCAGGATAGAAGCTATCCCGAGGCCCAGCGTCAGCAGTGGTCTTTCACGCCGGGCGGCCATTGGCCGCCTGGGGATCGAAGTCAAGGACTTGGGGCTACCATCCGTCAATCAGCAAAAAGTTTGGGAAGGCAGGAGGGGGCCCGGGGGAGGGAGGGAACCTTTTTTAAAAGGTTCCCTCCCTCCCCCGGAAAAGCCGGCTTTTGTTTTCGGATCGGTGTCAGTTGCCGGAGAGCAGGCGCAGCAGCTCCAGCAGGTCGAAAATGTCGGATTTGAGGTCCAGGTTCAGGTCGCGCCGCCAGGAGTGGCCGCCGCCGGCCAGCTCCCGCAGCAGCGTCAGCAGGTCGAAGATGTTCACCTGCATGTTGTTGTCCAGGTCGCCGCGCAGGATCGGCTCGCCGCCGGTCTCGACCAGCCGGCGGGCCAGGAGGTGGCAGTACTCCTCGACCGCGGTGTAGCCGGAGGCGAGGACTGTCCACGAATCGGTGGAGTCGGCGGGGTTGAGGCCGCGGCTGCGCTCCCAGAAGTCGGGCATCCCATCGCGGTCGGTGTCGCTGGGCGCGGGCAGGACCGTCAGGCCGGCCATCAGGTCCGGGACATCGCGGCGGCCCCAGCGGCCGGTGCCGGCGCGGACCTCGTTGACCGCCCGCCGGGCGACCGTGTCGCGGGGGATGCAGCCGGCGGCTCCCAGCACTGTCTCCAGGTTCTGCTCGGGGAGGGTGGTGGCGACCGCGGGCATCGGGAACTCGGCCGGGGCCTTGTTGCCAAGGTTGCGGTAGTAGGCCAGCCCCGGATGCTTGTCGGCCTCGGCCCAGGGGTCCTGGATCAGCCCGGTGCCGAAGATGAAGTTGTCCCGCAGGTAGTAGGAGGCGCTGTCGGAGAAGCAGAAGGGGAAGATCGAGCCATCGGCGGGCCCGCGCTTGTAGTAGTTGCCGACCAGGTTGAACTGTTTGGTGTCCGGGACATGGCCCTCGTGGGAGAGGCCATCGCGGAAGTCGTACATCACATTACCGCGCACATCCGCCGGGCCCTCGCCCAGGGCCGGGCAGCGACGGGCATTGTGGGCGAACAGGTTGTGGTGGATCGTGACCCGGTCGGTCTCCGGGCCGGTGATCAGCCCATAGGCGTGGGAGCCGCCATCGGAGTGGCCCTCGGTGGCGGCCTCTTCGATCGCGCACCACTGGACCGACAGCTCGCCGGTGGAGCTGTAGATATCCACCACCTCATCCGAGGCCCAGGAGACCGAGATGTGGTCCAGGATCCCGCGCCGCACCCGCGAGAACTGAATCCCATCGAACCAGGGGACATTGGGGATGTGGTCGGGACGGATGCGCAGGAACCGGATCACCAGGTCGTTGTAGTCGACCTCGCCCTGCTCGACCCAGCGGGTGGTGAGCATCCCCTTGATCGTGATCCCGGCCCCGGGGGCGGTCTGGCCCATGATCGTCAGCCGGCCGTGGGTGATCTCCACCCCGCCCGGGATCACTCCGCTGGTGTCGAAAACCACGATCCGCGGGCCCTCCTGCTGGACCGCCCAGTTGAGGCTGCCCGGGCCGGAGGTGGCCAGGTTGGTGACATGGATCACCTTTCCCCCGCGGCCGCCGGCGGTGTAGGCCCCATAGCCCTCGGCGCCCGGAAAAGCCGGCAGGGAGTCGGGGGCCTGGGCGGACAGGGAGGCCAGCGGCAGCAGCAGGGCCAGGGGCAGCAGCAGTGAACGGAGATTCCGCATGGGCGCAACTCCCGATTCGGGGTGGGAACTTCAGGATGATGGCATCCGGGCAGCGGGCGAGCCCCCGCTTCCCGGCGGTCAGCCGATCCGCAGGAACTCCAGGCGGTCGCGGTAACGCAGGACCAGCTCCTGGCGTAATATACGATGCTCGGGACGCTCGAGCCAGGAATCCACGCTCAGGATGCGCTCGGCGGCGGCGCGGGCCTCCAGCAGCAGCTGATAGTCCTCCACCAGGTCGGCCACCCGCAGCTCGGGCAGGCCGCTCTGGCGCTCGCCGAAAAAGTCCCCCGGGCCGCGCAGGCGCAGGTCCTCCTCGCTGATCTTGAAGCCATCGGTGGTGGCGGCGATGATCCGCAGCCGCTCCAGGCTGTCGCGCCCGACTCCCGGGCCGGGCAGCAGGAAACACCAGCTCTGGCGCTCGCCCCGGCCGACTCTTCCCGCAACTGGTGGAGCTGGCTCAGGCCGAACCGCTCGGCGCCCTCGATCACCATCACGGTCGCCGCGGGCACATCCACCCCGACCTCGATCACGGTCGTGCCGACCAGCACCTGGGCCTCGCCGCTCTCGAAAGCGCGCATCGCCCGCTCCTTCTCCACGGAGGGCAGGCGGCCATGCAGCAGCACCACCCGGAACTGGGGGAGGATCTCATCCCGGTAACGGGCGAACCACTCCTCGGCCGCCCCGGGGGCATCCTCCTCCTCGGAGGCCTCGATCCGCGGGCAGACCACGAACACCCGTTCCCCGGCCTCGATCCGCTGCGCCAGGAAACGCTGCAGGTCGGCCCGGCGGCCGGGGGGCACCAGGTGGGTGGAGATCGGTTTGCGGCCGGCCGGCAGGCGATCGATCACCGACACATCCAGGTCGCCATAGAGGGTCAGGGCCAGGCTGCGCGGGATCGGGGTGGCGGTCATCACCAGCAGGTCGGTGTCCCGGCCCTTCTGGCGCAGCGCCAGCCGCTGGGCCACCCCGAACCGGTGCTGCTCATCGACCACCACCAGCCCCAGCTCCGAGAACTCCACCCCCTCCTGGATCAGGGCATGGGTGCCCACCGCCAGCGCGGCCTCGCCCGAGGCGAGCTTTCTGCAGGGCCTCGCGGCGCTGGGCGGCCGGAGTCTTGCCCAGCAGCAGCACCGGCTCGATCCCCAGGGCCCCGAGGAATCTGGTCAGGGTGCGGTGATGCTGCTCGGCCAGCACCTCGGTCGGAGCCATCAACGCGGCCTGGTAGCCATTCTCGATCGCCCGCAGGGCGGCGAAGATCGCCACCATGGTCTTGCCGGAGCCGACATCCCCCTGTATCAGGCGGTTGAGCGGGTGTTCTCCGGCCAGGTCCTGGTCGATCTCGCGCAGGACCTGCTGCTGGGCCTCGGTCAGCCGGAACGGCAGGGCTTTGCCCAGGGCGCGGACCAGGTGGTTGTGGCGGCGATAGACCCGGCTGCGGCGCTCGCGCTGGAGGTGGTGCTTGCGGCCGAGCAGCATCAGCTCCAGGTAGAACAGCTCCTCGAACGCCAGGGCGCGGTGGGCCTCGCTGGTCTGGGAGGGGTCCTCGGGACGATGCAGGGCCAGGACGGCGCGGGCGCGGGGCATCAGCTTCCATTGCCGCCGCAGCTCCTCCGGCAGGCGCTCCTCCAGCCGCGGCGCGGCTTTCAGCGCCTCGCTGGTGAGCTGGCGCAACGCGCGTTGGGTGAGCCCCTCGGTCAGCGGATAGAGCGGGATGATCCCCGCCGCCCCGTGAGCGGCCCCCAGCCGCGCCTCGCCCTCCTCCGGGAGCCGCTCGTACTCCAGGGGACTGAGGAACAGCTTGCCCTTGTATCGCTCCAGCTCGCCGAACATGATCCAGCGCTGGCCGGACTCGATCTGGCCGTGCAGGAAGGGCCGTCCGAAAAAGCGGCAGGTGAGCTTGCCCGTGCCATCGTCCAGCACCGCCTCGAACCCGATCCGCTTTCCCCGGGCCAGCATCAGCCGGGCGGCGGTGACAGTCCCGGCGACAGTCAGCTCCCGGGCCGGCTCGGTCAGGCTGCCCAGCGCGGTCACCCGGCGGGCATCCAGGTAGCGGCGCGGGAACAGGTAAAGCAGGTCGCGGACCGTGGCCACCCCCAGCCGGGCCAGCAGCTCGGCCCGGCGCGGGCCCACTCCTTTCAGGAACTGGATCGGGGTGTCCGGCTCCAGGTTCCCGCCGGTTTTGATCGCTCGGGTTTCCATGCCTTTAATGTAACACCTGGGCGCAAGGGAAGCAGCCCCGGTGGAGGGGGGGGCCAACGCCACCCGGCCCCGGCGCTGGACTGGAAGTCCCTGGCCATGCGGCTATCTTTTTGATTGATAATGTTTTTCTTCTGCTGTGACCAGAGGCAGCCAGAGTCTGGCGGCGTAAAACCCGCCGGCCACACCCCAACCTCTGGGGCGGCGTCTGGACATTACACCCCCCGGCGGCTGAGGCCGCCACCCCCCTCCAGGGGGGACTGGACAGCCTGCCACCCGACCGTTGGCGCCATTGCTGGGGCCGAAACGGGAATAGTCCCCCCTGGAGGGGGGTGGCCCCGCTGGCAGCGGGGCCGGGGGGTGTCAGCTTTTCCGGCCGCCTCAGCCGGCCCGGAGCCAATCGTAGGGGCGCGGCATGCCGCGCCCGTGGAAAATGGCGATCCAATCCAGACGCAGGTAGGCTCCACGCCGTGGCCGCCCTTCCGGACGAGCGGGCCGGCACAGGGGCCATCTGTTCCAACAAATTCGGTCGGGAGTGGTGCGCCATCCCGAGGCATGCGCCGCAGTAGTCGTAGGGGCCGGCCCCCGTGCCGGCCCGGAAAAACACAACCCCCTGTTTCCCCCTTTGCTAAGGGGGATCAACCGCACTGCCGGCCCGCTGGTCTCCCACGGGCGCGGCATGCCGCGCCCCTACGATTGGCTCCGGGCCGGCTGCGGCAACCTCAAGTTATGCAGCATCATCGGGATCGATGGTAGGGGCGTCCGGCCGGACGCCCCTGCAGCCGTTTCCCGAGCTATGTGGTTCGAATTAATTAACTTGCGGATGGGTAAGCGCATTGTCTTGGGGAGCGTGGCGGAGTGGTCTTCCGGGCCGCGGCTGGAGGCAAGAGGCAGCGGAGTAGATTTCCTTATTTCCATCGCGGCTACTGCTACGAAGCGAGAGAGGTCGGCAGGCCATGCGTGCAGCGCCAGGGATGGCGTGAACGCGGCGACCGCCGAAAGCAGCGCCTTACTTCCTCGGGCACACCGTAATTTATTGAATACCTTGATGTTGATTCAGCTTCGCGGCCTTGGCTTCCAGACTTTTTGCTTCTTTTTGGTCACAAAAAGAAGAACAGCCTGTAAGGCTTCAGGGAATAGAAAAAAGGGCTGGAGATTGCCCTCCCGCTGTGCGGCCGCAGGCCGCCTCGGCGGCGGCGGATGGGAGGCCTAGAGCAGCAGCACCAGGAACTGAGCGGTCAGGGTGATCAGGATCATCGCCACCGGGTAGACCGCGGCATAGGAGAGCAGGGGCTGGCGGCTGTCGGTGAGGTCGCTCAGGGTGCCGAGGGCCGGGGTGCTGGTCATCGCCCCGCAGATCAGCCCGAGGACCGTCAGCAGGTCGAGCTTGAACACGAAACGGCTGAGCGCCAGCCCGATCAGCGAGGCCCCCAGGGTCACCACCACCCCGGCCGCCAGCAACTGGAGGCCGGAAGCCGCCAGCACCTCGACAAACGAGCGGCCGGCGGCGGTGCCGGCCCCGGCCAGGAACAGCACCAGCCCGAGCTGGCTCATGATGTACTTGGCTCCGCGCGGGATGCGGATGTTGAGCTTGCCCACCCGGCCGTAGTGCGCCAGCAGCAGGCTCACCAGCAGGGGGCCCCCGGCGGTCCCCAGCCGGAAGCTGGCCCCGCCCGGCAGGGGCAGCTCGATAATCCCCAGCAGCAGCCCGCCGAAAATCCCCAGCGACAGCGCCAGGATATTGGTCTCGTGGATCGATTTCTCCTGCTGGCCGATCTCGACAATGAAGCGGTCGCAGTCCTCCTTGGCCCCGGTGATCCGGATCAGGTCCCCATCCTCGAGGATAAACGAGCCGGTGGGGACAAACTCCATGTCCTCGCGGAACACCCGGGTCACCACCACGCCGTACTCCTCGAACACCCCCAGCCGGGAGAGGCTCTTGCCGGCCATCCGCGGGTTGGTCACCAACGCATCCCGGGCGATCACGTCCTGGGTGTTGAAGATGTCCTCCTCCTGGGTTTCCTCGCCGAAAACAATCCGCAGCTTGTCCAGGTCCTCCATCCGGCCCACCGCCACCACCATATCCCCGAGCTGGAGACGGGTCTCGGGCTTGACCGCCAGCACCCGGCCCTCGCGGCGGATGCGGCTGATGTTGACCTCGATCAGGCGGTGCAGCTTGAGCTCGAGCAGCGAGCGGCCCGAGCAGGCGGGATTGGAGACCGCGAATATCCGGCGGTGGATGCGCCGTCCCGGCGGCTGGCTCTCCCGCACCTTGCGCTCCTCCTCCCGCAGGTCCACCCGCAGCAGGCGCGGCAGGAGCTGGACAAACAGCACCACCCCGATCACCCCGAACGGGTAGGCGATCCCGTAGCCGACACTGGCGGAGGGGTCCCCGCCCAACGCGTCCATCCCCGCGGCCAGGGCCGGGGTGCTGGTCATCGCCCCGGCGTACAGCCCCAGCGCCAGGCCCGGACTGATCCCGAACAGGCGGGCGGTCAGGATGGTCAGGACCGCTCCGCCCAGCACCACCGCGATCCCGATCTGGGCGAAGCTGATCCCGCGGGCGCGGAACAGGTGGAAAAAGCGCGGGCCGGCCTGCAGCCCCACCGCGTAAACAAACAGCACCAGCCCCAGGTCCTGGACCTGGGAGGGCACCATGATCCCCAAGTGGCCGAACCCCAGGGCCACGAACAGCACCGCCGAGGTCCCGAGGTTGAGGTTGGACACGCTCAGGCTGCCCAGGGCGGTGCCCAGGGCGATGATCAGGAACAGCGAGAGGATCGGGCTTTGGGCAAAAAACTCGACCATGAGGGAACCCGGGTGGCATGGCTCGTGCCGGGGATGCCGAAATCCTTGCCCCGGCGGCAAACTGCCAGTAATTTTAGACACTTCAGGACTCGCACCCCGCGCGGGTGCGTGGATTGAAATGGGATGATGGGAGAAAATATACCACGGCGCCGGGGAATTTGCAAACCGGTGCTTCAGCCGACCCTGCCGCCGATGGCCGCTGTCGGTGCGCATGGTTTTTTCTTTCCCGGTCCGCTCCGGATCACGAGCCATCAAGAGACAGACCGCACAAAGCGAGGGCACTGGTGAGTCAGGCATTGCTGGTGATCGGCACGATCGCGATCCTGGAGGGGCTGCTGTCGGCGGACAACGCCCTGGTGTTGGCGATCCTGGTCAAGGTCCTGCCGAAAGAGCAGCAGCGCAAGGCGCTGCTCTACGGGATCGGCGGGGCGTTCGTCTTTCGTTTTCTGGCGATCCTCAGCGCCGCCACCCTGATCCGCTACTGGTACCTGCAGGCGGCCGGGGCGGCCTACCTGGCCTACCTGGCGGTGAAGCACTTCACCAGCCACGCCGCCGGCGGCGCCCACCAGACCAAGCCCCATGCCGGGTTCTGGCGCACGGTGCTGATGGTCGAGCTGACCGACATCGCTTTCGCGATCGATTCGATCCTGGCGGCGGTGGCGCTGACCAAGAACATCTGGATGATCTACGCCGGGGGGGTGCTGGGCCTGATCTTCATGCGTTTCGCCGCGGGGCAGTTCATCAAGCTGCTCGACCGTTTCCCGCTGCTGGAGCACTCGGCCTATCTGGTGATCGGCTGGATCGCGATCAAGCTCGGGCTGGAAGCGTTCACCCACTGGCAGCAGGCGATCGGCGGCTCGTTGCATCCCCACCTGCCGCCGGTGCTGTTCTGGACCGTCACTTTCCTGATCTTCGGGCTGGGCTTCCTGCGCCGCCGTCCCGCGCCGCCGGATGCCCCCGGCGGGGAGCAAGATGGAAGCGCTGCTTGACCGGATCGAAGAGGTCCCGTTTCTGCTGCCGCTGGCGATCATGTGCCTGCGGATTGTCGATGTCTCGATCGGCACCACGCGGGTGATCCTGGTGATCCGCGGCCAGCGGCTGGGCGCCTCGGTGCTGGGATTTTTCGAGGTGACGATCTGGCTGACCGCGATTACCGCGATCCTGCGCCACACCGACAACTGGGTCAACGTGGTCGCCTATGGGACCGGGTTCGCGCTGGGCAACATGATCGGGATGTTCATCGAGAAGCGGATGGCGATCGGCCAGCAGGTGGTGCGCTTCATCTCTTCCACCCATGGGGATGAGATCGTGCGCACCCTGCGCCGGACCGGCTATGGGGTGACCGAGGTGGTGGCCTCCGGCCGGGAGGGCCCGGTGGGTTTCGGGCTGGTGATTGTCGCCCGGCGCCGGGTGCCGGAGCTGATCGAGGCGATCGCGGGGATCGATCCGCGGGCGGTGGTGACCGTGGAGGATGTGCGCTACAGCAACGTGGTCGAGTACTTCCAGCCCAGCGGCAGCATGCGGCTCTGGAACCGGTTGGCCAAGAAGAAGTGAGGCCGGAAAGTGGCACAGAGAGCCATTGCGGCGCAAAACTCGTCGGCCACCCACCAGCGGCTGGTGCCGCCACGGCACATTGGATTGACACCCCCCGGCCCTGACTGCGTCAGGGCCACCCCCCTCCAGGGGGGACTGTGCCGGCTACACCTGTCGAGTTGCCGCAACCGGTTGGGCGTAGTGTTGTTACTCCCCCCTGGAGGGGGGTGGCAGCTTCAGCTGCCGGGGGGTGTTAATCTGAGATGCCGTGGCAGCGCCTGCCATCGTGGGCGGCCCGGAGTTCATCGTAGGGGCGTCCGGCCGGACGCCCCTACATTTGATCCCGATGCTTCCGTGCAACCCCAGTTGCCGGAGAAAGCTCGTAATCCAGCGTAGCGGCGGGTTTCAAACCCGCCGCTACGGCCAAATCCGATCTGAGTGGCGCGTAACCGGAAGCAGGCCGATTTACCAGGTATCACAGCAAAAAGTTTGGGAAAGTGGGTAGGGGGCCCGGGGGGAGGGAGGAAACCTTTTGAAAAAGGATTTCCTCCCTCCCCCCGGAACAGCTGGCTTCTCTATGCTCAGGGCGCGAGGTAGGGCCGCAGCAGCTCCAGCACCCTTCCCGGCTCGATCCGCTCCAGGCAGAACCAGTGCGGGCAGTTTTCGCCATTGCACTCCAGCCCGGCCGGGCAGGGGCCTTCCGGCAGCAGCGCGGCGGTGAAATTCCTTCCCAGCGGCCCCCAGCGCCGCGGATGGTGCGCCCGCACCGGCGAGTAGATCCCCACCGCCGGCACTCCGAGGGCCGCCGCCAGGTGCAGCGGCCCGGTGCTCGGGGCCACCACCGCCCGCGCCAGGCTCAAGACCCCGATGAACTCATCCAGCGGCAGCCCGGAGAGCAGCATCGCCTCGGCGGGCTCCCCGGCCAGCTCCCGGATCCGGGCCAGCATCGGCCGCTCGGCCTCGCTGCCGGTGAGCAGCAACCCGATGGGTCGGGACCCCTCCCGCGCCAGCAGCGCCAGGGTTTCCGCCCAACGGCGTTCCGGCCAGTTCAGGGCGCTGTTGCCCATCCCCGGATGCACCACCACGAACGGCCGCCCCTCCAGCGCTTCCTCCAGCAGCTCCCGCGCCCGCTCAAAGGCTCCGGGCTCGGGGGTGATCCGCGGCGGCGGGATTTTTCCCGCCAGCAGCTTCCGGACCTGAGCTTTAAGCCCCAGGGCTCCCAGCAGCTCGATGCTGTAGGCCGCTTCGCTCCGCGCGGCCCGGCTGCGGCGCTGGCGCAGCGGCCGGTTGAGCCGCAGCGGGTCGGTGAGTTTCACCCACGGCCCGATCCGCAGGGGGATCTCCGCCTTTTTCACCAGCTCCAGGTTCTTGGCCGAGTGGACAAACACCACCGCGGCATCGTAGCGCTCCTCCCGCAGACGGGCCGCCAACTGCCCCAGGTCGGAGCGGTCGTGGGCCCCGCGGTCGGTCAGCACCTGCCGCAGGTGGGGGTTGGCATGGGCCACCGGCCGGTTGTACTGCGAGCAGAGCAGGTCGAGCTCCGCCCCGGGCAGGGCGCTTTTCAGCGCCTCGACCGCCGGCAGGGTCAGCACCAGGTCGCCCAGGCGGTCATTGCGGATCAGCAGGATCTTTCCGAGTCTGTTCCCAGTGACGGGCATAGCTCACGCTCATGGTGAAAGAGCCCAGCAGCGCCGCCACGAGGCCCGGCGCGCCATCGAGGAAACCCGCTTTGAGCAGGTAGCGGCGCAGAAATTTCGCGGCCGGGCGCAGGCACAGCCCGCGGGCCAGGGCCAACGGGCCCGGCGACCTGCCGCCGCAGGCTTCCGTTAGCCGCCCGGCCTCGAGCCGGGTGTAGCGGTCGAACCGGGCGAAATAGTCATCCAGATGGTCGTAGCTGAAGTGGTGCAGCTCACCCCGCAAGCGTCCCACCGGCCCCTCGACCCGGGCGGCCTCGTGCACCGGGCGCTGGTCGAACCGGCCGCGCCCCCGGCGCAGCAGCCGCAGTTGCCGGTCCGGGTAGAGCCCGCCGTGATGCAGCGGGCGGCCGAAGAAGTAATTGAGCCGGGGGATCCGATAACCATCGCAGGGCGGGTCCGGCGGCAGGGCGGCGATCTCCCGGGCCAGCGCGGGCGAGACCACCTCATCCGCATCCAGGCTCAGCACCCAGTCGCATTCGGCCAGCCCGAGGGCGAAATTCTTCTGGTCGCCGTAGCCCCGGAACTCGCGACTGACCACCCTGGCCCCGGCGGCGCGGCAGAGCTCGAGGGTGCGGTCGCGGCTGCCGCTGTCCACCACGACAATCTCCCGGGCGAACGCCGCCGCGCGCAGCACCTGCTCCAGGCGCCGCTCGGCATCGAAAGTGATCATCGCCACTGAGACTTCCACCGCGGCTCCGGCTGCAATTGTCCTGGAAGAAAGGGATTGACTTCCGGCCTTTATATTTGACAATCTACAGGGGGGACGTTAAAATTTCAATTCAGTTCCCCTCCCAACCGGAAGCACCCAGCCTGTCCGGTGGCCGCCCGGTCCCCGGTCCGGGTTCCCGCGCCATCCAGCCCAAGTGTCCTAGGGGAGTGCCCTTGCAGGTCCTGTTCTACATCTGCGCCGCTTTGAGCGTCCTGGCCGCCTTCCTGGCGATCACCCGTAAGAACCCGGTGCTGAGCGCGGTCTGGCTGGCGGTGACGATGTTCGCCCTGGCGGTGATCTATGTCCTGCTCCAGGCCTATTTCCTGGCCGCGGTGCAGATCGTGGTCTATGCCGGGGCGGTGCTGATGCTGTTCGTGTTCGTGATCATGATGCTCAACCTGCGCGCGGGGATGGCCGGGCAGTTGCGCAACATGGGGGCGAAGCTGCTGGGCCTGCTGGCGGCGGGGCTGGTGCTGAGCCAGTTGCTGGCGGCGGCGCGCGGGGCGCGCGAGCCGGCGGCGGCGGAGGGCCAGGTCCGGTTGCCGGACGATTTCGGCGGGGCCGCCGCCCTGGGCCAGTTGCTGTTCACCCGTTATGTCTACCCGCTGGAAGTGCTGGCGATCCTGCTGCTGGTGGCGATTGTCGGGGCGCTGGTGCTGGCCGGCAAGGAGGCGGAGTGATCGGGATCGGGCCGCTGCTGACTGCTCAGCGCGCTGCTGTTTGTCCTGGGCGTGGTGGGCTTTATCACCCGGCGCAACATCATCATCATGTTCATGTCGGTGGAGCTGATGCTCAACGCCGCCGGCCTGGCGCTGATCGCGTTCGCGCGCCAGTCGGGGCGGATGGACGGCCAGGTGCTGGCCCTGTTCGTGATCTCCCTGGCCGCGGCCGAGGCCGCGGTGGGGCTGGCGATTGTGGTCGCGGTGTTCCGCCGCCGCAAGACCCTCAACATCGATGAGCTGAACCTGCTCAAGTGGTGAACGGAGTGACGGTCTTGGAAATGGTCCCGGACTATGGCCTGCTGGCCTGGATCGTGCTGCTGCCCCTGGCGGGGGCGGCCCTGCTGGGACTGGTCGGGCGCAAGCTGCCGGTCCGGCTGGCCGGGGGCATCGCCACGGCCGCGGTCGGGGGCTCGTTCCTGCTGGGGCTGGCCGCGTTCCTGCGGCTGCGCGCTCTGGCCGGCCAGGGTGAGGCGGCGGCGCTCACCCAGACCCTCTACCACTGGCTGGCGGTGGGCAATTTCACCGCCGATGCCGCTTTCCTGTTCGACCCCTTAAGCGCGGTGATGGTGCTGGTGGTCAGCGGAGTGAGCTTCCTGATCCACCTCTACTCGATCGGCTACATGGCCGATGACCGCGGCTACTGGCGCTATTTTGCCTATCTCAACCTGTTTGTCTTTTTCATGCTGCTGCTGGTGACCGCCAGCAACATCGTGCTGATGTTTGTCGGCTGGGAGGGAGTGGGCCTGTGCTCCTACCTGCTGATCGGCTTCTGGTACCAGGACACCGACAAGGCGATCGCCGGCAAGAAAGCGTTCATTGTCAACCGCATCGGCGATTTCGGGTTCCTGCTGGGGATGATCCTGATCTTCTGGAACCTGGGGACTGTCGAGTTCGCCGGGATCAGCGCCCGGGCGGAGAGCCTGACCGCCGGCGGGCCGACCGCGCTGGCGATCTGCCTGCTGCTGTTTCTGGGGGCCGCCGGCAAGAGCGCCCAGCTGCCGCTCTATGTCTGGCTGCCGGATGCGATGGCCGGCCCGACCCCGGTCAGCGCGCTGATCCATGCCGCGACCATGGTGACGGCCGGGGTGTACATGATCGCCCGGCTGAACGCGCTCTACCTGCTGGCCCCCGCGGCGATGGCGGTGGTGGCGACAGTCGGGACGGCGACCGCGCTGTTCGCGGCGGTGATCGCCCTGGCCCAGACCGACATCAAGAAAGTGCTGGCCTACAGCACGATCAGCCAGCTCGGCTACATGTTTCTGGCGGTGGGGGTCGGGGCCTTCTCGGCCGGGATCTTCCACCTGCTGACCCATGCCTTTTTCAAGGCCCTGCTGTTTCTCGGCGCCGGCAGCGTGATGCACGCCCTGGCCGGCCGCACCGACATCCGCGAGATGGGGGGGCTGCGCAAGGCGCTGCCGGTCACCTACTGGACTTTCCTCATCGCCGCCCTGGCGATCGCCGGGATCCCGCCGCTCTCGGGCTTCTTCTCCAAGGATGAGATCCTCTGGATGTCGGCGGCGATGCCGGGCGGCAGCTGGCTGTTCTGGGCGGTGGGGCTTTTCACCGCCGGGCTGACCGCGTTCTACATGTTCCGGCTGACTTTCCTCACTTTCCACGGCTCCTTCCGGGGCGGGCCCGAGGCGGAGCATCACCTGCACGAGTCCCCGCCGGTGATGACCATCCCCTTGCTGGCGCTGGCGGCGCTGGCGGCGCTGGGCGGGCTGATCGGGGTGCCGGAGAGCCTGGGCGGGAGCAACCTGCTGCACCACTGGCTGGCCCCGGCGTTCGGGGCGGGCGGGATCGAGGCCCCGGAGCCGCCGGCCTACCCGCACTGGCTGGAGCTGGGACTGATCCTGCTGACTGTGGCGGTGGCGGCGACCGGGATCTGGGCCGCCTGGCTGGTCTACCTGCGCCGCCCGGGAACCGCTGTCGCGCTGGCCCGCCGCCGGCCGATCCTCTACCGGGTGGTGCGCGGCAAGTTTTATGTCGATGAGCTCTACAACATCTTCATCGTGCAGCCGATCAAGCTCGGTTCCACCTACCTGCTCTGGAAGCTGGTGGACGTGGGACTGATCGATGGGACCGTGAACCTGATCGCCCGCAGCGTGCGCGGGCTGGGCGGGCTGTTCGCCCGGCTGCAGAGCGGCTATGCCCAGGTTTACGCTGTCTCTTTCCTCCTCGGCGTGGCCCTGCTGCTGGGCTCGCTGTTGTGGTGACCAGCAGGTCCTGACTCCACCGAAGAACGGAACTCCGAAGCGTGGAAATCATCGAAATCAGCCAGTCCGACCTGCTGAGCTGGGTCGTGTTCCTGCCGCTGGCGGCGGCGGGCCTGGTGGTCCTGCTGCCCGGCTCGCGGCCCGCGCTGGTGCGCTGGACCGCCTTCCTGGCCGCGACCCTCGAATTTCTGCTCAGCCTGTGGCTGCTTGCGGGACTTCATCCCCGGGACCCACCGCATGCAGTTCGTGGTCAACGAGCCCTGGATCGAGAGCTGGGGGATCGCCTTCCACCTGGGGATCGATGGGATCAGCCTGTTCCTGGTGCTGCTGACCACCCTGCTCACTCCGCTGGTGCTGCTGTCCTCCTGGAGCGGGGTGAACAAGCGGATCAAAAGCTTCAACCTGATGCTGCTCCTGCTGGAGTGCGGGATGCTCGGGGCGTTCACCGCCCTGGACATGGTGCTGTTTTACATCTTCTGGGAAGCGATGCTGGTGCCGATGTACCTGCTGATCGGGGTCTGGGGGCACGAGCGGCGGATCTACGCCTCGCTGAAATTCATCATCTACACCCAGGCCGGGAGCCTGCTGATGCTGGTGGGCTTCATCTACCTGTTCTGGCTGGGATCGACCAGCCTGGGCTTTTTCACCACCGACCTCTTGGAGCTCTACCGGGTCTCGGTGCCGGCGGCGGCGCAGTTCTGGCTGTTCCTGGTCTTTGCGGTGGCGTTCGCGATCAAGGTCCCGCTCTTTCCCTTCCACACCTGGCTGCCGGATGCCCATGTCGAGGCCCCGACCCCCGGCAGCGTGATCCTGGCGGCGATCCTGCTGAAGATGGGCGCCTACGGCTTCATCCGGTTCGCGATGCCGCTGTTTCCGCTGGCCAGCCAGTATTTCACCCCGGCGATCATGCTGCTGGGGGTGATCGGGATCATCTACGGCGCGCTGGTGGCGATGGTCCAGCCGGACCTGAAGAAACTGGTGGCCTACTCCAGTGTCAGCCACCTCGGGTTCGTGATGCTCGGCCTGTACTCGCTGACAGTCAGCGGGGTCACCGGCGGGATCTACCAGATGCTCAGCCACGGCCTGTCCACCGGGGCGCTGTTCGTGATTGTCGGGATCCTCTACGAGCGCCGCCACACCCGCCAGATCGACCAGTTCGGCGGGCTGACCGCCCGGATGCCGCGCCTGGCGTTCTTTTTCATGCTGGCGACCCTGAGCTCGATCGGGCTGCCGGGGCTCAACGGGTTTGTCGGGGAGTTCCTGGTGCTGCTGGGAGTCTATGGCAGCGCCCACCAGGGATTGGTGTTCTTGGCCGCGACCGGGGTGATCCTGTCGGCGGTCTACATGCTCTGGATGTACCGGCGGGTGATGCACGGGCCGCTGGAGCGCCCGGAGAACCAGCGGATCGCCGATCTGGGTCCGCGCGAGGTGCTGGTGCTGGCGCCCCTGACCGTGATGATGCTCTGGATGGGGTTGTTCCCCCGGCCGTTCCTGGCGCGGATCGAGCCCTCGGTGGAGTATTTCCTGGCCCGTTACCGGCAGAAACTGGAGCTGACCGCCCAGCCCGCGCCGGGACAGGGGCTGCTCACCGAACGGGTGCGTTTTGCGGCCGAGCCCGAGACCGGAGGCGGCCGATGATCTTCAGTCCCGAGCTCAACTGGGGGGCGCTGCAGCCCCTGCTGGCGCTGCTGGGGACGGGGCTGGCGATCCTGCTGACCGCGGCGCTGTCGCGGCGGGAGGCGCCCGCGGCGCGGCTGGTCCCGGCGACAGCTGGCTTTGAGCCTGCTCGGGCTGGGTGCGAGCGCGGTGCTGGCCTGCGGTCAGTGGGGGAGCCTGGAGAGCGCTTTCGGCGGGATGATGCGGATCGACCCGTTCACTGTCTACTTCCTGCTGCTGCTGGCCGGGGCGGCGGCGCTCTGCGTGCTGCTCTCGGTGCGGGAGAAAGCGGCCGGGGAGCGCGAGACCGCCGGCGAGTATTTTGCCCTGATCGTGCTCTCGACCCTGGGGATGGCGGTGATGGTCTCGGCGGTGGACCTGCTGGTGGCGTTCATCGGGCTGGAGACAATGAGCCTGGCGGTGTTCGTGCTGGTCGGCAGCCGCCGCGACAGCGCGGCCGGGATCGAGGGGGCGATGAAGTACTTCCTGATCGGGGCGTTCGCCTCGGGGTTCCTGATCTACGGGATCGCGCTGCTTTCGGGGCCACCGGCGGGACCGGGTTCGACCAGATCGCCGCCGGGCTGTCCGCCGAGGGCGAGCCCTCGGGGCTGGCCCTGGCCGGGTTGGGGCTGGTGCTGGTGGGCTTCCTGTTCAAGATCGCCGCCGTGCCGTTCCACATGTGGGTGCCGGATGCCTACCAGGGCGCGCCCACCCCGGTGACCGCTTTCATGGCGGCGGCGGTCAAGGCCGCGGCGTTCGGCGCTGCTGGTGCGCTTCCTGGTGATGGGCCTGCTGCCGTTCTCGGCCTACTGGCTGCCGCTGATGTGGATCGCTGGCGGTGCTGACCATGACCCTGGGCAACCTGGCGGCGATGTTCCAGGGCAACATCAAGCGGATGCTGGCCTACAGCAGCATCGCCCATGCCGGCTACCTGCTGGTGGGGCTGGCCAGTGTCAACTCCGGGGCGCTGGCCCTCTGGATGACCGGGCGCTGACTGGCGGTCGTGTTCTACCTGCCGGTCTACACCCTGATGAACATCGGGGCGTTCGGGGTGCTGATCTACCTCGGCTCGCAAGGGCCAGCGGGCCGAGACCCTGGCGGATGTCCGCGGGATGGGCTCGGCGCCACCCGCTGGCCGGCGCGGCGATGGCGCTATTCATGTTCTCCCTGGTCGGGATGCCGCCGACCGCGGGGTTCATGGCAAGTTCTACTTTTTCGGCGCGCGGTGGAGCAGGGGCTGGTGTGGCTGGCGGTGATCGGGGTGCTCAACAGCGCGGTCAGCGTCTACTACTACCTGCGGGTGGTGGTGGAGCTGTTCATGCGCGAGGAGGAGGCCCCGGCGGAAGGTGCGGAGGCCCAGTCCCGGCCGGCGTTCTCGCTGCCGCTGGCGGCGGCCGTGGGGGTCGCGGCCTGGGGAGTGCTGCAGTTCGGGATCTGGCCGGAGAGCCTGCTGGACCTGGCGGGCCAGGCGGTGTTGTTCCTGCGGTGAGGGGGGGGCACAGGCTATTGACAAGGCTCTCAATAAGGTGCACTTTGAACTGTAGATCGTAATTTTTGATTTAATTTTCTTGGAAGCCGATAGAGGCTGAAGATGATTAAAGTTGGTTTGAATATTATTACTCAAGACGAAGAGATGCTTGAGCTTCCGTTGGCGGATAACACTTCTGAAGCCCTCAAGATATATTTGGCTGCCAACGAGCGCTTCAGGCAGATCAGGTGGCCTGCGCCATACGATGAAACCAGACATTCGATCCGGCAAGGCGATGCCCGCGATTTGTCCTGGATGCCGGATGAGTCGGTGCATCTGGTTGTTACCTCTCCGCCTTATTGGACTCTGAAAGAGTACCCCCCAGCAGAGGGGCAGCTTGGACTGATCGCTGATTACGAGTCGTTTCTGGGGGAATTGGATAAGGTCTGGAGGGAGTGCGCCCGGGTCCTGGCTCCTGGCGGCCGGATCTGTTGTGTTGTGGGAGATGTTTGTCTGGCAAGAAGAAAGCTGGGCAGGCACCTCGTGATGCCGCTTCATGCCGATATTCAGGTGCGTGCCAGGCAATTAGGCTTGGATGCTCTGACTCCGATCATCTGGAGCAAAATTGCCAATGGGGTCACAGAAGTTCAGGGCAATGGTGCGGGTTTTTACGGAAAGCCGTTCCAGCCCGGTGGCATTATCAAAAATGATATCGAATATATCCTTTTCCTGAGAAAAGGCGGAGAATACCGCAAGGTCAGGCCGTTGCAGAAGGCTCTATCCATGCTGACCAAGCAGGAAATTCACAAATGGTGGAGGTCGATCTGGGCCGATATCAGAGGGGCCTCGACCAGAGATGGACATCCAGCTCCTTATCCTCCAGTGCTTGCGGAGAGATTGATCCGGATGTTTTCTTTTGCCGGCGATGTTGTTCTTGATCCGTTTGCCGGGACTGGAAGCACCGCCATTGCTGCGGCCTCCACAGGACGCAACTCGGTCAGTGTTGAGCTTATACCAGCTTATGTAGAGCAAGCGCGGAAGAATTTCCTGAATAAAATCAAGGGAAAGCTCGAGTTGGGTTCCACTGAGGCCAATCTTGTCTCGGATGCCGGCGAACACATCCAGAGGACCGCCTGAACTATGCTTCAATACAAGATGTTGAATAGGTTTGGGAGTCTTTTTGATGGTGAGAAATACCTTCATCGCAATTCGTCATTGGGAGACAAGGTAGCCCGGGACTTCTATGAGGATCTGTATGACCTCGAACGGTCCAAACACTACAAACAAAGAATTGATAAACGTTTGGCAGTTCTTAGTTTGAAAAATAAGGCTCAAGGGATCAAAGCCAGACGAGGCGATGGAAGCTTTGGAGAGATACTGCCGAATTGTGAGCCTGAGGTCATTAAAGGCTTTTCCGTAGCCCGTGGGCCAATCGCCTCAATAGAAATCGGGGTCGAAGTTAAAATCATGATGAAGGCAATGGAAAAGCAAATAGATAGAGTTGTTGGAGATTTCATTAAGCAGGTCGAACAGTTCAAGGCCCGTAATGAACAGGCAATTTGTGTCGGTCTGTTCGGGCTTAATCGGGCGGAAGAGTGCACGACCTATGAAAAAGACAGGCTATTTACTACAAATGGTAGAGATTACAGGCATCCAATCCAGGAAGCACCGGGAATAGAACGGCGGGTCTTGGATTTGGTAGCTCCGAGGTTTGATGAGTTCCTGATTATCAATTTCAAGGCGACAAATATAGAGCCGTTTTCTTTTGCCTGGTGCAACAGGAAAAGGATCGAAAAGGATTATGGTGCAATTCTGGTTCGGGTGAGCCAGAAATATGAGTCCTTGTTTAAGTGATTTATTTCGATAGGCGGTGTTTAATTTGGCCACTGCAAAGACCTTTGCGTGGCTTTTTTCTTGAGGAGGCCCGCGATGGACTGCCCCTGGTGCGCGATGGAGATGGAGCCGGACGAACAGGGGGTCTGCCCCTACTGCAAAAACGAGGTCCGCACCGGCTCCTCCACCGGCAGAAAGCTGTTCTGGCTGGCGGCGATTATCCTGCTGGCCGCGTTCGCCTTCCTGATGATCTCCGGCTCGCTGCGGGTGCTGTTCTCATAGTCGATCGCACCCAGCGCGCGCGGCGGATGAACCTCACAGCCCGAATCCCGAGCCGGGGACATCCTGCGGGCGGCGCTCCGCCCGGGGAGCCGCGGGTTCCCCCGCGGGCCGGGCCCGGCGCTCGCCGGACAGCCCCTGCTCCAGCTCCTCGCGGCGAATCCGCTCGGCGCGTTCCTCCTCCTCCCGGAACCAGCGGTCGAGGCGGGGTTCGGAACGCTCGCCAAACATCCCGCCCAGCACCCGGGAAAACTCCCGCAGCGAATCCAGCAGGCCCGGCCGCCCGGACCAGTGCTCGAGCAGGATCCGCTGGTCGACCTCGGTCAGGGTCTTGTTGATCGCGTAGAGCAGCAGCACCAGGTCCTCGGCCATCCCCAGGGGCCCCAGCACCGCCTCCGGCAGGATGTCCAGCGGGCTGGTGATGTAAGCCAGCACCACCGCCAGCTTGACCCGCAGACGGCGGGGCACCCGCTGGTCCAGCAGCACCCTGCCCATCAGCACCGCCAGGTCCGGCACCACCAGCGCCAGCTCGGTGATGCTCCCCGGGCGGATCCTCAGCCGACGCTCCATCCAGTACATCAGCCGGAGCTTCAGCGCATCGTAGTAGCGGGAATCCCGTCGAACTTCGGTGAGCGCATCCATGTTCCCTCCGCGGGCTTGGAATGAAACGGCACCGACCCCCAACCCACCGCTTTTCCCCGATGGCTCCCGGCCACCGCGCACGGAAAGCGGATAAATCCTCCCAGTTTCATTTTAACTTCTGCGCGAGGCTGCGGCAAGCCGGGTTTTCATACCAACTGAAGCAACTTCAAAAGCTACCAGACGTTTCGGGGGGAGGGCGGAAACCTTTTGAAAAAGGTTTTCCGCCCTCCCCCCGGACCCCCTACCCACTTTCCCAAACTTTTTCGATAGTTTGCTGCGAGATGTCGGACAGCAAGTCAGGATCAGCAGGCGCAGAGCAGCACCACCGCATGGCCGGAAACCTGGTAGCCCTGCTGGTCCTCGAGCTCGGGGCGCGATGAGCCCGGCCCGTGGATGCCCTCCGGACCCTCGACCGCGGTGTCCAGCACCCTGCGCCAGCGATGGCCATTGGCGAGCCGGGGCAGGCGGAAGCGCCGGGAGCGGCGGCCGGCGTTGAACATCAGGTAGAAATCGTGGTCATCGGCCTCGGCGCCGATCTTCTCGCCGGCGCCGCTGAGCAGGCAGGCCAGGCAGGGACGGTTTTTCCGCCAGTCCAGCGCGCCGCCATCGGCCTCGTACCAGCGGATGTCCGGCAGGCCATCCTGGTTCAGGTCCCGGCCGGTGAGGAAGTCGCGGCGGCGGAAGGCGGCGTGGGCGCGGCGGAAATGGATCAGCTCGCGGACAAAGCGGTGAAGGTCGCGGTGGGGCTCCAGCCGGCCCCAGTCCATCCAGCCTATCTCGTTGTCCTGGCAGTAGGCGTTGTTGTTGCCCCTCTGCGTGCGCCGCATTTCATCCCCGGCCAGCAGCATCGGCACGCCCTGGGCTGAGGAGCAGGGTGGCCAAGTAGCTCTTGATCTGGCGCAGGCGCAGACGCTCGACCAGCGGGTCGTCGCTGGGGCCCTCGACTCCGAAGTTCATGTTAGTTGTGATGCTGTCGCCGTCGCGGTTTTCCTCGCCATTGGCCTCGTTGTGTTTGCGTAGTAGCTCACCAGGTCGTTCAGCGTGAAGCCATCGTGCACGGTGATAAAGTTGATCGAGTTGCTGGGGGGCTGCCGCTGGCCCGGTAGAGGTCGCTGGAGCCGGTGATCCGGGTGGCCAGGCCGTTGCGCCCAACGCTCGCCTGGGCAGCCAGAACCGCTGACATCATCGCGGAACCGCCGTTCCACTCGGACCAGCGTTCGCCGTGGAAACTGCCGACCTGGTAGGCCCGGCCACATCCCAGGCCTCGGCGATAATTTTGACGTGTCGCAGGATAGGGTCCTCGGCGATACTCTCCAACAGCGGCGCATTGCTCAAGTATCCGCCGCCGCTGGTCCCGGCCCAGGATCGAGGCCAGGTCAAAGCGGAACCCATCCACATGCATCTCCACCACCCAGTAACGCAGGCAGTTGCGAATGAAATTGCGGACTACCGGATGGTTGCAATTCAAGGTGTTGCCGCAGCCGGAATAGTTGGTGTAGCGGCTTTTGTCCGCGGGTTCCAGGAGGTAATAAATGCTGTTGTCCAGACCCCGGAAACTGAGAGTCGGGTCCGGTCTGGTTGCCCTCGGCGGTGTGGTTGAACACCACGTCCAGGATAGACTTCCATCCCGGCCCGGTGGAATGCGCTTGACCATGTCCTGAACTCCGCCACCTGTGCCGCCGGATGCGCCGTTCCCCGCGACATAAGTCGCCATTGGGCGCGAAGAAGGCCACCGTGCTGTAACCCCAGTAAGTTTTTAAGCCGCCGGCCGGAGAGGGGATCTTTACAAATCATCTCATCCTCGTTGAATTCATGCACGGGAAGCAGCTCCACGGCGGTAACCCCGAGGCTTTTGAAATAATCGATTTTCTCGATCAGCCCGCGGAAAGTCCCGGGGTGTTTGACTTTGCTGGACTCGGTGGCGGTGAAAGCCCGCGCACGTGGATTTCGTAGATCACGCGTGTCGCGCAGGGAGGTGCCGGGGTGACGGTCGCCATGCCAGTTGAAATCAGTTGCTCAGGGCCAGGCACAGCGGGCACAGTCCCGATAGTGGGCCTGCGAGTCCGGAGCCCAGGGAGGCGGGATTTCCAGCTTAAAGCGCTTGGCCGGCCCGGGGAGTCGAGCAAGGGCTGTTGCGGTCGAAACGGTGGCCCTCGGCGGGTCCCGGGGCCCATCCACCCTCCAGAGATAGAGCTGTCCCTCGGTGACGCCTTCCACCTCGATATGCCAGATATCGCCGGTGTGGTTGAACTCGCGGGTTGAGCCGGATCTCATGCGCCGGTTTGCGGTCGCCCCGGCTTGTCGAACAGCTGCAGGCTGACTTGCGTGGCGTTGCGGCTGAACAGGCAGAAACGGCAGGCGTTGCGAAGCGGCGTGCGCAGAACGGCAGCGGGTGCCGGCCCGGGTAGCCAGTTGCCTGGATTTGGGTCTGGTCTTCCTGCATCAGGTACACTCGCTTGGTAGGGCCATAAGCGTGAATGATGTATTAAGTCTCGGAGGCTCCCCGGTTGAAAAGGGGAATGAGGGGGATATAATCAATAATTAAACTCCCTATCAGCGATTTATATTCAAGCCGCTCTGATCAAACGCCTTATCTTTATTTGCGGACTTGAAGATGAAGCCCCACGCCGGCCGCCCCGAACGCCAAATTGGAGTCCAGGCGGCCGCCAACGGCGGGATCATGCCGCTGTAGCCCATGCTGCGGGTGAGATAGAAACTGCCCATGAAGCGATATAGACCAGCATGCCGATAGCCATGCCGACCCGGGGCCCGTCTGCGCCGGAACACCGCCAGCGGCGCCCCGAAAAGCACAATGATCAAATTGGTGGCCGGCATGCGAGGTCTTGAACCAGAGCTCGACCTCATCCCGCACCGCGTCTGATCCCATTGCGCCGCTTGCGCCCGATACCGGCCCGAGCTCGCGGAAATTCATCAGTCGGGCGTCTTCCACCCGATAGTGAAATCGGTCGGCCGCTCCCGCAACCCGGCAGGGCCAGGCGTCGAAATTGGCGGGTGCTCCCCCGGGAATGCCGGGGCGAAGTAGCCCGGGCGGCCCCCGCAGAATCGCCAGCCCTATCCTGCTCGAAACCGCCCGCGCGGCATCGATCCGGTATTCCATCGCAAGGCTCTTCCGTCCCGCCGGATTGAAAGCCATCAGGTGCACCTGTTCCAGCGTGCCGGTGCGGGAGCCGAAGTGCGAGGCAATCCAGCGGCGGCCCTGCTCGCCCTGGTAATCGATGTTCTCGCGGATATCCGCCACCGGGCGGGAGCGGCCCGGAATCTGGTAGTCGATTATCTCGGGTGGCTTGTTTTGGCGGCCGGGACCAGAGTCTCATCCACGATGAAAGCCGCGGCGAGCCATCACGAGCATCACCCCGAACACCGGTATAAAAGATCCGCCGCAGGCTGATCCCCGAGCTGAGCATCGCCGTGATCTCGTTTGCCTGGACATCTGCCCCAGGGTGAACAGCGTGGCGATCAGCGAGCTGGCCGGCAGGGTGAACATCAGGTAATGAGGAACCTGGTTCAGGTAGAACAGCGCCACCAGCCGCCAGGGCGCTCCGGCATCGATGAAGTCGTTGAGCCGTTCGGCGGCATCGCCCACCAGGGTGAGCATCAGCAAGCCGACCAGGGCCGCCAGCAGGATCAGCAGGAACTCGCGGACAATGTAGCGGCGCAGGATGCTCACCCTCGCGCCTCCCGCCGCCGGCCCCGCCCCCTCGAGCGGCGGACCGCGCACCTGGACCACCAGCAGACCAGAGCCCCAGGGCCAGGCAAAGCGCATTGACCGCCCACATTGCCCAGAACGGCGGAGATCAGCATCCGGTCGGCCAGGGTCTCGCCGCTGATCAGGAAGACCCAGTAGAACAGGAACATCCCCAGACTGATCGAGAGCGACACTCCGGCTCCGCCGCGACGGGTAATCATTCCCATCGGCGCGCCCAGCAGCACGAAAACCAGCGAGGCGAACGGGATCGAGAGCTTCTTCCACTACTCGACCTCCAGCGCGGCCACCCGGCGCTTGAGGAAGACCGCCTCGCGCAGCAGGCTGGCCAGGCGAGTGACCGGCTCGGCCAGGGTGAACGGCCGGCTCGGGTCCCGGGGGACCAGCTCCAGCGCGGGCGGAGCGGCCTTGAGAGCTTTCAGCCGGCGCGGCAGCGGGGCGCCGAGCTCCTGTCGCAGGGCCAGTCCCAGCGAATCCCCGGCCCCGGCCAGCGAGTCGATGGCGAGCGCCGCCAGGCGGGTCAGGCTGTCGATCTCCGCCCGGTGCTCGCGGATGCGCTCCTGCATCATCCCGATCGACATTTCCCGGTCGCTGCGGTAGCTGGCGGCCCGGCCCCGCTGCAGCTCGCTGCCCACCCCCGGCAGGCGGAGGCGCTGCTCATCGAAGAAAGTCCGCTGGAGCTGGCGCGGGTCGTCCTGGTCGAGCTCCTGGACCTCGCCGTGCCAGAGCACCAGCATCGCATCCCGGCGGTCGGCGGTGAAACGGATCAGCCCCGAGTCGGCGACAATCGTCCGGCGCGGCCGCCCCTGCTCATCCTGGTTGATGACCACCCCGAACAGCTCGGCCGGGCCGCCGGGTTCCTCCCCCGGCTGCCGGGGCGGGCTCCTCGGGCGCGGTCAGGGCCAGCTTGCCGCCGCCGGAGGGCTGGCGGATGCGGTTCACCATCAGGGTCAGCCCGGGGAACTCATCCATGATCACCCCCTCGCTCAGGCTCAGGGTCGGCCGGAGGTAGGCGATGTCCAGCAGCAGGTTCTTGTAGCGGTGGTTGGCCTCGGGCAGCACCCGGTCATTGAACCAGACCGCCGCCAGGGTCAGCAGCAGCGCGGCCGCCAGCGGCGCCCGCAGCAGGCGGTGCAGCGACAGGCCCAGGCTCTTGAGGGCGGTGATCTCGTTGTCGGCCGACAGCCGTCCGAAAGCCATGATCACCGCCACCAGCACCGCCATCGGCAGCACCAGCGCCAGGATGAACGGCAGGCTCAGCGCCAGCACCTCGGCGATCACCAGCCAGTCGAGGTTCTTCCCTGCAATTTTTGGGAACAATCCCACCATGCTGCGCATAAACAGGATGAATGTCAGCAGGGCGAGAGACAGCAGGAAGGGTCCGGCCAGCTCGGAGAGAATGTAGCGGTTCAGGATTTTCATCGGCCGGGCCGGCGGCGGCAGAGGGTTGAGACAGCGCAGTTCACCAGAAAAGTCTTTGCAAAAGCCAACGCCGTTATTAGATTGCTATTTCCTGAGATTTGAGCAAGTTAGCCCTCAAGGACTCCTAACTATACGCCTGAGACCGTTTAATATCAAGGATTTTCCATTCCCCCTCCGGAAAGGATCGCCGCAGCTTCTGATATCTGGTCAAGCAAACTGGGTTCAGTGGACATGGGGGATGGGGCCGGTCTGCTCCGCGCAAACGGGACAGCCGGAGATGATGGAACGGTCACGGGCGCTTACGCCGTCCGTCTGAAGATCTACGCCCCCCACGTGCGCTTATCGAACATCCACCGGTGAAAGTGGCCGCATCGGGCGCCGCGCGCGACCGGAGCCGCCGATACGTTACCGAATCCTTGTCCTGATAATGTCCGTTATGCCCATGGCGATCCTTTCCAGTTTCCGGCTCCGGCCGTCTCTGCGCCTGCAGTCCCTGCCGGCGATGCGACTGGCCGCGTTGCTCGCGGTGCTGCTGCTTGCGGCGACAGCGGCGCGGGCCCAGCTCACGCCTCAGGAGGGCGATAAGCTGCTGGGCCTGAAGCCCGGCACGGTCAATCGCCTCGGCTACAAGACCTACCGTCCGATCCTGGAAATCAGGAGACCGGCCCAGAGCCAGATCGATTTCGACCCGGAGACCGGGGCGGTGGTGGAGACAATCGTCCTGCCCGCCCTGGATGAGCAACTGGTGCTGCAGGTCCATTACTGGTCGGTCTACGACTACCTGGAGCGCAAGGCCCGGGAGCGCCAGGAGCAGGAACTGGGCGAGATGAGCCGCCAGTACCTGATGGGCGAGCAGCAACTGGCCCGGACCGCCGGCCAGCAGGGCGGAATGATGCCCGAGATCAATCTGCCCGACTTCATGCCCAAGTCGCTGGCCTCGATCATCGGCGAGGGCACCGGCTCGCTGACCATTCACGGCCGCAGCACCACCGAGCTTTCCGGCACCACCACCTTCCAGAAGCCCGAGGACAACTCGGCTGTTCCGCCAGCGCAGCAAGTTCCCGCGCCTGAAACTGGAACAGCGCCAGCAGATCAATATCGAGGGCATGATCGGCACCAAGATCCATGTCTTCGTCGACTACAACATCCAGAACGAGTTCGAGAACCGCAACCGGATCGAGGTGCGCTATGTGGGCGAGGAGGACGAGATCCTCCAGAGCCTGGAGCTGGGCGATGTCAACCTGAGCCTGCCGCCGAGCATGCTGGTGGCGGCCAGTATCCCCCGCGGCAATTTCGGCATCCAGGGCAAGACCCGGCTGGGGGCGCTGACCACCACCTTCATCGCCTCCAAGGAAGAGGGCGAGTCCACGAAAAAAGATATCAAGATCCCGATCAGCGGCGAGGCCGAGGCCACCGACTCGCTCCTCTTCTGGGATGTCAATTACAGCCGCAACCGGCATTTCCTGATTGTCCAGCCCACGCTGCTGGCCGCCAAGCACCTGCGGGTGCTGGAGCGCGGCGGCACGCCGCTGACCGATGAGGGCCAGCGGCCGACCAGGATCCGGGTGTTCAAGGACGATGGAATCCTCAACAACAACAACCAGGGCGACTACCAGGCCCGCGCCCGGGCTGATGTACGTCGATCCGCGCCAGCCCTACTCCAACCCGGCCGCCGATGGCGAGTTCGGCTTTTTCAACGAAATGCAGCTAGGGGTGGATTTCATACCCTCGAGCAGTCCGGCACGGTGATCAGCTTCGACTATGTCAATGACCAGGAAAAGATCGGGGTGATCTACGACGACCGCCGGCGGCGAGCAAGTCGGCTCGGCGATGTCGAGCGGGGACACCCTGCGCCTGATGCTGATCAAGACCGCGACTATGAACTCGCAGAGCCCGGCCTGGGCGCTGATGCTGCGCAACGTCTACTCGTTCGGCGGCGGCACCCGGGTCAGCGCCCAGACCTTCTCGGTGGAGCTGTTCACCAACCAGACTCCGCCGGCCTACGATGAGGGCGGGCTGTCCTTCATGGAAATCTTCGGCCTGGACAACGATGGCGACACCAAGATCGACCGGGTCTATGTCGACTTCAACCGCGGCCTGATCTTCTTCCCCGCCCTGGAGCCGTTCAACCAGCCCTACAACCAGGACGACCAGCCGGTCAGCCTGATTACCCGCAACCAGCGGATGTACATCGAGGACGATCCCAGCCGGCTCAATACCCTGGAGCACCAGAAGTACCAGATGCTGGTCCGCTACAGCCGCGCCGAGGGCTCCACCGCCCGCACCTACGACCTGGGCGCGATGCAGATCATCGAGAACTCCGAGCGCATCTACATCAACGACCGCCTGCTGCAGCGCGGCACCGACTACACCCTCGACTACCAGTTCGGCCAGCTCACCATCCGCCCCGGGGTGGAAATCCCGCCCAACTCCGAGGTCCGGGTGGACTTCGAGGAAGTGCCGCTGTTCCAGACCGGCAACACCAGCCTGTTCGGCTTCCACAACGAGTACGAGTTCGACCCGCAGCGGCGCAACTACCTGACCAGCACCCTGTTCTTCCAGAACGTCGAGAGCGTGGACCGCACCTTCGTGCGCCTGGGCGATGAGCCCAAGAGCGCGATGCTCGGCGAGCTCGGCGGCCAGTTCCAGTTCGACTCGGAGCGCTTTACCAACTGGCTCAACTACCTGCCGATCTTCGAGTCGCGCACCCCCTCGCGCCTGAACATTGTCGGCGGCCTGGCCTTCTCCAACCCCAACCCCAACACCCGCGGCGGGGTGCTGATCGAGGATTTCGAGACCGCCAAAATCGAGAACCCGATGCTGCAGATGCTCCAGCAGATGTGGCGCATCTCCGGCGCGCCCAAGGCCGACGATGGCCAGATGGAGCTGTTCGACAAGCGCAAGGCCGGCGCCTCCCACTGGTATGATCCGCGCTACATCAGCTTCGAGCAGTTCGGCTTCTACGAAAAGGACATCTTCGGCGAGATCGAGGGCCGCACCGACCTGCACCGCGAGCAGCGGGTCAACACCCTGGCCTGGGTCTTCGCCCCTAAGGGCGGCAACATCTTCGAGCGGCGCGAGAGCTGGCGCTCGCTGGTCTATCCGGTCAGCGAAACCGGGGTGCTGGGGATGGACGAGCGCGAGTACATCCAGCTCTATGTCGCCACCGGCCGGGACCAGGGCAAGCTGATCATCGACTTCGGCCAGGTCAACGAGGACGCCGTGCTGTTCGACCGCGGGTCGAACCTGTTCGGCGAGCACGTGCTCAACACCGAGGACCGCAACTTCGATGGCCGCCTGGACCATGATGAGGACACCGGGCTGGACGGGGTCTTCGGCGGTGATACCGAATGGGCCCCCAACTCCGGCGACCTGGGCACGGACGATTTCTATCGCCCGGGAGAGGACCAGTATCCGAACGCCATCTGGATCAACAGCACCGAGGGCAACAACAAGGGCCAGATCGGCTCCAACTTCGACACCGAGGACCTGAACAACAACGGGGCGCTGGACGAGCAGGAGCGGGTCTTCCGCATCGAGATCGACCTGCAGACCCTGGAAGTGATCTCCCCGCCCGGGATCTTCATTCCCGAGGCCGATCGCCGGGTGATGGTCGACTACGTCCCTTACCTCTACGATCCCGAAGGCAAGAGCGAGCGGGACCAGTATGTCCAATACCTGGGCGCCGACAGCTGGTACCTGCTGCGCATCCCGCTGCCCCGCGAGCGCAGCCGCTGGGAGCAGTACTGGCAGCAGATCAACAATCCCTCGCTCTCCAACGTGATGCAGGTGCGCCTGACCGTGCACGACTTCGAGAAGCAGGACACCCTGACCATGGCGGCGATGAGCTTTGTCGGCAACCGCTTCAAGGAGGGGGAGGAAGGGGTGGTGCCGCGGCTGACCCAGATCTTCACCGACACCCTCAGCTCGGACAGCCTCTGGCCGGCGCCGGTCGCCCCCGAGCCCTCGCCCGCCCTGACCGCGACCGGCGACCACGGGACCGTGACCCTCAATGCCGTGAGCACGATCTACAACAACGAGTACTATCCGCCGCCGATCATCGGCGAGACCATGACCCGCTTCAACCGCAGCGGCCGCTCCGAGGACTTCACCGCCCAGGAGAGCGCGATCGAGCTGCATTACGAGGGGCTGCAGCGCAACTACGAGGGCTGGGCCCTCAAGGCCGAGAACAACCAGCAGAGCTACCTGGACTACGCCGCGATGAGCTTCTTCATCAACGGGCGCCAGGGGCTCTACGACCCCAAGCCGACTTTCTTCGTCCGCCTCGGCACGGACAAGGATAATTTCTACGAGTACTCGGTCCCGGTCGATACCGGCTGGGCCGAGATCAGCGTGCCGTTCGATGGGTTCCTGGCGCTCAAGGACAGCCTGCAGGGGGCGCTGACCCTCTCCCAGATCCAGCAGTTCAGGCTCGATGTCAAGAGCGGGCCCTACCGCATCAAGGGCAATCCCTCCCTGACCAAGGTGGCGGTCCTGGCGGTGGGCGTGGCCAACGAGTCGAGCGACATCCCGATGACCGGCAAGGTCTGGATCGATGACGTGCGGTTGACCGATGTCATCCGCGAGTTCGGCTGTCAACAGCCGGGTCTCGGTCGAGGCCCAGCTCTCCGACCTGGGCCGGATGAACGTCTCGGTCAATGCCCGGGACAACAAGTTCCGCAACCTGGATGAGAACATCCCGAGCAACAGCACCTACGACTACATGCTGGGCGGCTCGCTCAACCTCGACCGCTTCACCCCCGAGAAGTGGGGCTTGCGCCTGCCGGTCAACTTGCGCCGCTCCTATCGCCGCGACCTGCCCCGCTTCCATCCCGGCAGCGAGGATGTGACGATCCAGCTCCCGGAAAACAAGGAAGCCAACAAGACCGAGACCACCACCAACAGCATCAGCGTCTCCTTTACCAAGAACCGGGGCGAGAGCCTGATCAGCCGGATGCTGCTGGACAACCTCAACGGGCAGATCAGCTACAACACCAACCGCAACGTGGCCCCGCGCAACCTGAACTCCAGCACCACCCTCAGCGGGCGGGCGGCCTACCGCGCCAACCTGCCGCGCGAGGCCGACTTCCAGGTCCTGCCCGGGGCGGTGGGCGGGGCGCTGGGCTACCTGCCGCTGCCTTATTTCCTCAAGAGCAACACCCTGGTCAAGGACCTCGGCGGGGCCCGGCTCCGTTACATGCCCAACAGCTTCGAGCTCTCCAGCACCACCGACTACCGCCGCACCCAGCGTTACGACCAGCTCTCGCAGGTCTTCAAGCTCGACTCGCTGTTCAACGTCAACAATGGCGTGCGTCTCGACTACCGGCCGTTCCAGATGGCCCAGGGCACCTACAATCTGCAGCAGGAGCGCAACTTCCTGGAAACCGAGCAGGGCCAGCAGTTGCTGGGGATGAACATCGGCAACGAGACCGACCGCCGCCAGAATGTCTCCCTCAGCCTGGCGCCCAAGTCGATCCCCTGGCTGCAGCCCGACTACCGTTTCCGCGCCGACTACGCCCTGGATCACAGCCCGCAGTACGTGAATTCCTTCCCGGCCGGCACCGATTACAAAAAGTTCAACCGCCGGGCCGAGCAGACCGTGGGGATGCGCTTCGTGCTGCCCCAGTTCCGCCAGTCCCTGACCGGAGTGCGCCTGCGTGACCCGAACCGGCCGCGGGAGGAAAAGCCGCCCGAGGAGGGGGACCAGAGCTCCTCGGCCGCATACCAGCGCGAGGGCGGCCAGCCGGCTCCCGGCCAGGGCGAGGGCAAGGGCTTCGTGAGCAAGTTCGTCGCCGCTCCGCTCAACAAGTTCATCGACAGCTTCGACCCGTTCTCGTTCCAGTCGACCATCAGCGACCAGGACCGCTGGGAGCAGATGGCCAACAGCCCGGGCCTGGGCTACCAGTTCGGCCTGGGCGGAGTGGGTCTGGGCACCCGCCTGCGCGAGAACCTCAAGGATCCGACCGTGATCGACACGGTGGACTTCAACTCCATGAGCTGGGATTTCACCCGGGCCTACCAGTCCGGGATCCGCCTGCTCGACACCCGCATCAACTTCAACTACCTGGAGCGGGGCAGCAACAGCCACAACTTCAACGGTTACACCTTCAACCGCGAGGTCGGCCCGGAATTGCTGTTCGACTACTCCAATGTCTACCTGCCGTTCATGGTGCGCGGCTTCATCGCCCGGATGGATTTCGGCTCCGGCTTCAACCTGAAGAAAGGCTCCCGCGGCAACAGCGTCAAGATCGCCGAGTCCAACCTGCTGGGCATCGAGAGCTTCACCCGCGAGGAGCGCTGGAACCCCAAGTACCGGGTGCGCGCCGACCTGGGCAAGAGCGGCAAGGTGCAGACGATCTACCAGGTGAACTCTTCGATCAAGATCGACGAGCTGATCGACCAGGACCGCCGGGCGATCGATGAATCCGACGAGCAGCAGTTCACCCTGCGCTACGCGTTCAGCGCCCCGGATGGGGTCAGCCTGCCGTTCCTCAAGGGGCTGAAGTTCAACAGCAACGTGCGCACCTCGCTCGACCTGCGCCAGCGCCTGTCCCGCAACCTGACCGAGGTGCTGGACGACCTGGGCCGGGTGACCGAGGTCAAGATCAACCGCGACACCGAGGACCTGACGGTCACCCCGACCCTGGGCTACGACTTCTCGCAGGTCATCGGCAACCTGTCGGCCTCCTACAACACGCACAAAGACCGCAAGACCGGCACCACCCGCATCACGATCACCATGAAGGTGAGCGTGCAGCTTGATTTTTAACGGCGCGGACACGCATCCTTAAGAGTGGTTCATCCGGCTGTTCCGGGGAGCCGCCGTGAGGCGTGAGGCTGGGCGCAATCCCAGCCGTCGTGACTCGCTGCTTGAAATTCAATCTCGAACTTGCGAAAAAATTCTGGAAGGTGGAAGAGAAGTCCGGGGGGAGGGCGGAAAATCCCGATCTAATCGTGGATTTCCGCGCGCCCTCCGGAATGGCTGTTCATCCTTAATCAATCCCCCGGGCGGCGATGTCAGCTTTCTCGTGCGTGAACCAGCAGCGGGCGATCCTGCTGCTGTGCGTCCTGGCCCTGGCGGCCGCGGCGCTGCGGCTGTGGCTGGCCGGGCCCCGGGAGCCGCTGGTCTACCATCCCGGCAACGCCGCCGCGGAAGACTCGCTGCTGGACCGGGCGCGCGGGGAACTGCTCGAGCGCGGCCGGCCGCTGGACCTCAACCGCGCCGGCGAGGCCGAGCTGCTCCGGCTGGAGGGGATCGGCCCGGTGCTGGCCCGGCGGATCCTCGCGGAGCGGGCCCGGGGCGGGCCGTTCCCGGGGCCCGCCGAGCTGGGCCGCCGGGTGCGGGGAGTGGGCCCGGCCCTGCTGGCGCGCCTGGAGGGGCGGATCGTGTTCGACGCCGCGCTCACGGAGGAGACCCGATGAAGCCGACCCTGTTCATTGTCGAGGATGACCGGGACTCGATCGAGTTGCTGCAGGAGATCTTCGGCGAGGAGGACTACCGGCTGCGGGCTTTCACCTGCCCGCTGGCGGCCCTGGCGGCGATAAGCCGCGAGGGCCTGCCCGACCTGGTGCTGGCCGACCTGATGATGCCCCGGCTGGACGGGATCGGGCTGCTGGTCAAGGTGCGCCGGATCAACCCCAGCCTGCCGGTGATCATGATGACCGCCCACGGCAGTGTCGCCACCGCGGTCGAGGCGCTGAAAAAAGGGGCGGCCGACTACATCACCAAGCCCCTCAACTTCGAGGAGCTGCGGCTGGCGGTGCAGAAGGCGCTGGAGCTGAGCCGGCTGCGCAACCGCCAGGAGGGCCACACCCGGGACAGCCGGAGCCGTTACGCCCTCGGCGCCTTGGCCGGCGAGAGGGAATCGATCCAGCCGGACCCGCGAAATGCTGGTCCGGCTCGCCGGGGCCGCCACCACCTGCGTCCTGTTGCGGGCGAGAGCGGGACCGGCAAGAACCTGGCGGCACGGATAATCCACTACAACAGCCCGTTAGGCCGAGGGGCCGCTGGTGGAGCTCAATTGCGCCGCGGTCCCGGCCAGCCTGCATGGAGGCGGAACTGTTCGGTTACCGCAAAGGCTCATTCACCGGGGCGGTGGCGGACAAGGAGGGGATATGGAGCAGGCCGATGGCGGGACGCTGTTCCTGGACGAGATCGCCGAGATGCCCGCTGGAGCTGCAATCCAAGCTGCTCTCGTTCCTGGAGAACCACAGTTTCCGGCGGCTCGGGGAGGTTGGGAGCGGGAGGTGAAGGTGCGGCTGATCGCCGCCAGCAACCAGGACCTGGAGGAGCTGGTCGCGCAGGGCAGTTCCGCCAGCGACCTGTTCTTCCGGATCAACGTGGTGGCTGCACGTTGCCGCCCTTGCGCAGCTGGGCCGGGATGTGCTATCATCGCCGAAAAATTCATCGACGAGTTCAACCGGTGTTCAACAAGCCAGGTGGCCGGGATGGATACGCCGGCCGCGAGCAAGCTGCTCGCCCACCAGTGGCCGGGCAACGTGCGCGAGCTGAGAAACGTCATAGAGCGGGCGATGCTTTTCGCCCCGGGTTCGCCGACCGCCCGGCTGCCGGAGACCTCCAGGTCGGCGGCGGACGGCCCGCGGCGAGCGATGAGCGCCGGCCATGGCGTTCCGCATCCCGGCCCACGGCCTGGACTGGGAACAGCATGAAAGCGACCTGCTCCGTCAGGCCCTGGAACGCTCGGGCCGCAACCAGACCCGGGCCGCCCGCCTGCTGGCCTGACCCGCGATACCTTCGTCTACCGTCTCAGGAAATTCAATCTGCGTTGAGGTCCGGCCGGGGCGCGGGCGGCGGCGGCGGGGAGACCGTAACCGGAACCGCGGCTGATCGCCGCCGGATGCGGATTTGCCGCAGACACAAGGGTTTTGTCTTGATTTATTCTCTGTCCCGGGGTAAAATGGAAGGACCAGGGGGATGTCCCGTGTCCGAAGAGACGATCGAGACCAGGAACCAGCAGGTGGAGGAGCTCCAGCGGATCATCGAGCGCCAGCGCGATGAGATCGCCGACCTGACCCACCAGGCCGGCTTCCTTGCCAGCCTGATCGAATGAGCGTGATCATGACCTCCACTTTCGACCTGGACGAGCTGATCCGCCGGGTGTTGGAGGTCTCGCAGCGGGTGATGGGCTCCGAGGCCAGCAACGTGATGCTGCTGAACGAGGAGACCGGGCATGCTGGAGTGCAGGGTGGCGCTGGGCGAGGTCGGTGGAAGTTGAAGGTCGGGTTCACCCTCAAGCCCGGCCAGGGGATCGCCGGCTGGGTGGCCCAGCACGGCGAAAGCGGTGGTGGTGCCGGATGTTACCCGGGACAAGCGTTTCTTCTCCGGGGTTGACCTGCAAACCGGCTTTGTCACCCGCTCGATCCTGGCCGCCCTGCTGGTGTCCAAGACAAGCTGCTCGGGGTGGCCGAGGTGGTCAACCGGGTGCAGCGGCGAGAGCTTCACGAGAGGACCTGCAGCCTGTTCGAGACTTTCTGCCGCGGCGTGGCGGTGGCGGTCCAGAACGCCCAGATGCACCGGCGGCTGCTGAAAAACCAGCAGGTGGAGCAGCAGCTGCAGATGGCCTCGATCATCCAGCAGGGCTTCTTGCCGCGCTCTTTCTCCCTGCGTGAGGAGGGCCGCTACGAGATCGCGGCGGTCAACCTGCCGGCGAGCATGGTCGGCGGCGACTTCTACGACTGCGTCCGGCTGAGCGACCGGCTGCTGGGGCTGACCATCGGCGATGTCTCGGGCAAGGGCGTGCCGGCGGCGCTCTACATGGCCCGCCTGCTGAGCGACTTCCGCTTCTATGCCCACCAGGCCGAGCGCCCCGCCCCGACCATGAGCATCCTCAACGAGGTGCTGGCCGAACGCAGCCAGCAGGGGATGTTCGTCACGATGTGCTACATGACCCTCGACCTGGAGACCGGCCAGGTGGACTGGACCAACGGGGGCCATCATCCCGCCGATCCTGCGCCGCAGGGGCGAGGACCAGTTGCGGCGGCTGGACGGGGGCAACGGGATCCCGCTGGGGATCATCGATGGGTTCAGCTACGAGGAGCAGCGGCTGCAGCTGGAGCCGGGCGACTCGCTGGTGCTGTTCTCCGATGGGGTGCTGGAGTCCAAGAACCGCCAGGGCGCCGGCTTCGGGTTCGCCCGGCTGGAGGAGCTGATCCGCGGACCCTGGGAGCTGCCCTCCGAGCTGATCTCCCGGCTGGTGGATGCCCTGCGCGAGCATCGCGGCCGGGAAGGGCAGTTCGATGACATCACGATCATGGTCCTCAGCCGGTGCTGACCGTGAAAGACTTTTTCGAGATCAGGATTCCCGCCAATCCCAAGCTGATGCGCCTGGTGCGCAAGACTATCTCCCAGGCCTGCGAGCTGGTCGGTTTCACCGCCCGGGAGAGCTTCGCGGTCACCCTGGCGGTGGATGAGGGCTGCACCAACATCATCCGCCACTGCTACGGCGTGGGCGCGGGCGGGGAGATCGTGATCCGGGTCCGGATGTACCAGGACCGGATCGTGATCCTGCTGCGGGATTTCGGCGGGCAGATCGACCTGGATCGCTTGCGCGACTGCATGGAGCAGCGCCGACGGGAGCTCGATGGCCTCGGGCCGCCGCCCCGGCCCGGCGGGCTGGGGGTGATGCTGATCCACTCGACCATGGACCGGGTGCACTACCGGACCAGCCGCGAGGCCGGCAGCGTGCTGCGCCTGACCAAGTTCCTGCACAACGCCGATCGGGGAGGGAGCCTTGCAGGTAAAGGTGCATCGTGACAGCGAGCTGGCGGTGATCTCGGTCGCCGGCGAGGTGGACCTCTACTCCAGTCCCGAGATGCGCAAGGCGATCACCGGGGTGACCCGCAAGAAAGTGCCGGTGGTGGTGGTGGATCTGGAGCAGGTCGAGTACATGGACTCCAGCGGGGTGGCGACCCTGGTCGAGGGGCTGCAGCTGTCCAACGGCTATGGCGGGAGCTTTCGCCTGGCGGGACTGCGGCCCGAGGTCCGGGAGGTGTTCGAGCTGAGCCGGCTGGACCGGGTGTTCCGGATCTATGATTCCGCCGACCAGGCGGCCCGGACCGGCCCGGACCAGGGTTAGCGCGGCGGGTCGTGACCGCGGCTCGATGCTGAAAGCGGGTGGAAAACTGTTGTAAAAACACAACCCCCTGTTTCCCCCTTTGTTAAGGGGGATTTGGTCCGGCTTCGGCCGGAGCTTTGAGCTAAGCGCTTGAGCGATATCGGTTTCGATCCCCTCTCGAGAGGGGTGGCCCGCCGCAGGCGGGCCGGGGTGTGTGCCTTTGACGGCCGCACAGCCTGGATCCCCGACCCAGAGTTCATCACACCCTCTAAGGGGGATTTCACAGCCGCCCGACCGGTTGCGGCAGCGCTCGGGCCGAGGTGGGGCCGGGGGGTGTGAGGGCAGGGGGCTGCTCCAGCCGTGGGGCGGTGGCCGCCCTCACACCCCCCGGTCCCGGTTACACCGGGACCACCCCCCTCCAGGGGGGACTTTAAAACACACCCTCCGGGTTCCCCCTCTGCCAAGGGGGGAGTGGAAAGACGCCATTGAGAGACATCGGAGGGCGGCGAAGGGTTCAGGCGGTTCCACCCCCTGACGGGGGACAGCGCGGGATCGGCTCGATGCTCCTCCTGGCGACCATGGAAAAAGTTTGGGAAAGAGGGTAGGGGGTCCGGGGGGAGGGAGGAAACCTTTTCCAAAAGGTTTCCTCCCTCCCCCCGGAACAGATCGATCTAGCGGGAAGGGGCCCCATGGCCACGCAGTCGCAGACACAGAGCCTGCACCGGCTGTTTTTCGGCTGGATGGGGCGATGGTCCCTCGAGCTCCTGGAAAACATCCGCTTCATCCAGCGTCTGGTGCTCGACAGCCTCTACTGGACTTTCGTGGCGCCGGTGCGGGGACGGGGCCTGCGGGTCGGCAGCACTTTCGAGCAGATGGTGGCGATCGGGGTCGAAGCCGTGCCGATCGTGGTGCTGATCTCGTTCGCGATCGGGCTGATCCTGGCGATGCAGAGCGCCTACCAGCTCGAGACTTTCGGCGCGGCGATCTTCACCGCCGACCTGGTGGCGGTGGCCCTGACCCGCGAGCTGGGCCCGATGATGACCGCGATCATTGTCGCCGGCCGCTCCGGCTCGGGGATCGCCGCCGAGATCGGCACGATGAAGGTCAACGAGGAGCTGGAGGCCCTGCAGGCGATGGGCCTGAACCCGATCCAGTTCCTGGTGGTGCCCAAGCTGCTGGCCCTGGCGGTGATGGTGCCCTGCCTGACCGTGATCTCGGACCTGGTGGGGATCAGTCGGGGGGATGTACATCGGGGTCTTCAGCCTGGACCTGGGCTTTTCCCGCTACCTGGGGCGGACGGTCGAGGCCCTGGTGCTCAAGGACCTGACCACCGGGCTGATCAAGAGCTTCTTCTTCGCCCTGCTGGTGGGGCTTACCGGCTGCTACATGGGCTTCCAGGCCGCCGGCGGGGCGGTCGGGGTCGGGCGGCGGACCACCCAGAGCGTGGTGGTCTCGATCTTCCTGATTATCCTGGCCGATGCCTTTTTCACGATGATGTTCTACTACCTGTGGTGATGGGATCGATGGCGGAGACACAACAGCAGCAGCCGCTGTCGCAGGGGCTGCTCCCGCCGGAGGAGAATCATCCGGGTCGAGGAGCTGGAGGCGGCTTTCGGCGACAAGGTGGTGCTCGACAAGGTGAGCCTGTCGGTGCGCCGCGGCGAGACCTTCGTGATCCTCGGCGCCTCGGGCTCGGGCAAGAGCACCCTGCTGCGCCACATGATCGGGCTGCACCATCCCGACTCCGGCCGGATTTTCATCAAGGACCGCGAGATCACCACCCTGCGCGAGGATGAGCTGGCGGAGATCCTGCGCAAGGTGGGAGTGGTCTTCCAGAGCTCGGCGCTGTTCAACTCGATCACGGTCGGGGACAATGTCGCCCTGCCCCTGCGCGAGCACACCCGGCTCGAGGAGTCGACGATCCAGATCATGACCAAGATCAAGCTGGACATGGTCGGGCTCTCGGGCTCCGAGGACCTGATGCCCGCCGAGCTCTCGGGCGGGATGCGCAAGCGCGCCGCGTTCGCCCGGGCGATCGCGATGGACCCGGAGATCCTGTTCTGCGATGAGCCCTCGGCCGGGCTGGACCCGATCATCGGCGCCGGGCTGGATCAGCTCATCAACAAGCTCAAGCAGGCCCTGAAGATGACGATCGTGGTGGTTACCCACGAGATGGCCTCGATGTACGCCATCGCCGACCGGGTGATGATGCTCCACCAGGGCCACGTGATCTTCTGCGGCACGGTGGAGCAGTTCAGGAACTCGGACCACCCCCGGATCAGGCAGTTCATCGAGCGGCGGCCGGATGAGTACCGCGGCGATGACATCGGCCGCTACGCCCGCAGCCTGACTTCCGGCTGAACCCTCAAGCCCAGGGTCGAGACATGCCCAGCAGAGGTGCAAGGTACCGGCCGGCCGAGATCAAGGCCGGGGTCTGGATCTTCATCGCCGTGGTCGTTTTCATCGCCTTCGTGATCGGCATCAGCGGCACTCGCTTCTGGAGCGAGCAGGACTACTACAAGACCCGGCTGGAGTATGTCGGCGGGCTGGAGGTGGGCTCCCCGGTGCGGATGGGCGGCCTGCTGGTGGGCAAGGTCAGCGGGATCGAGATTCTCCCTCCGCCCGCCAGCGGGATGGTGCTGACCCTGGAGGTCCGGGCTGACCTGCCGGTCAAGGCCAATGCCACCGCCTACCTGAGCTTCATCTCGATCACCAGCGAGCAGCACCTGGAGATCGACCAGGGAAGAGGGGCGGCCCCCCTGCTCTCGCCCGGCGACTTCATCCCGAGCAAGGAGCTCACCACCCTGGATGATGCGATGGAGCAGATCGGCTATGTCAGCGACACCCTGCGGGTGATCCTGAGCAATGTCAATGCCCTGCTCAAGCCGTCCAATCTCGCCAAGGTGGACTCGATCATCAGCGGGGTCAATGCGATCGTCGGCCAGGCCGGGCCGGAGGTGATGGACCTGATCCTCTCGCTGCGCGGCGCGGCCGCGGGAGCCGACTCCCTGCTGGACAATGTCAACCGGATGCTGGCCGGCGGCGGCTCCCAGATGGACACGGTCCTGCTCTCCCTGCGCCGGACCCTCGAGCAGGCCTCGCTGGCGCTGAACCAGGCTTCCGCCACCATGGGGAGTGTCGACCGGGTGGTGCTGGACAACGCCGGGGAGCTGGAGGCGATCCTCGGCAACCTGCGCCAGGCGACCCGGAACATCGAGCAGCTCACCGCCACGGTCCGGGAGAATCCCTTCCTGCTGATCCGCGCCATTCCGAAAGAACAGCGGAAACTCGAAAAACCGTGACGGGAAACATAACTTGCCAACGGGGGTATACCGAGTGTGCCGCCTGCCCCGGGGCCAAGCCGGGTCGGGTGGCGGCGGAGATGGGGGCGAGCCGTGAGACCTGCACCATGAGCGAGAAAGGCTGAGACGAGCGATGGCTGAGGCCAGAAAACTGACGTTCGAGAAGGACGAGGAGGTGTTCGAGGTCCCGGAGGTGCTGCCGGTCCTGCCGCTGCGCGATGTGGTGGTGTTTCCCTACATGGTGATCCCGCTGATGGTGGGCCGTCCCGGCTCGATCGCCGCGGTCGAGGCCGCGATGCAGGCCGACCGGATGATCCTGCTGTTCGCCCAGCGCGATGGCGAGCAGGATGATCCGGCCGGGCCGGACCTGCTCCAGGTGGGAGTGATCGCCCGCGTCCTGCAGACTGTCCGCCTGCAGGATGGGACGCTGAAGATCCTGGTCGAGGGGCTGGAGAAGGTGCGGGCCGAGCGGTTCACCGCCGGCAAGCGCCATCTGCGGGCCCGTTTCCGCCTGCTGGCGCTGGGCGCCGATGGCTCCCGGGAGCTGGAAGCCCTGAGCCGCAAGGCCCTTTCCCTGTTCGAGGAGTACGTCCGGCTCAACCAGCGCCTGCCGGATGAGCTGCTGGCCGCGGTGCAGAATGTCGAGGGCAACCTGCGGCTGGGCTTCATCATCGCCGGGCACCTGCTGGTGCGGGTCCCGGAAAAGCAGCGGGTGCTGGAGGCCGGGAGCCTGGCCTCCCACTTCGCGCTGCTGTGCGAGATCCTGGGCGCGGAGATGGAGATCCTGCGCCTGGAGCGCAAGATCGACGACAATGTCAAGAAACAGATTCAGAAGAACCAGCGCGAGTTCTACCTCCAGGAACAGCTCAAGGCGATCCATCGCGAGCTGGGCCAGGACGAGGACGGCTACGACGAGATCGAGGAGCTCAAGCGCCAGGCGGTCGCCAAGCAACTGCCCGAGGAGGTGCGCAAGAAGGTCGACCGGGAGATTGTCAAGCTCTCGCGGATGAGCGGGATGAGCCCCGAGGCGACGGTGGTGCGCAACTACCTGGACTGGCTGCTTAACATGCCCTGGACCGAGCGCACTGTCGATTCGCTCTCGGTCGAGGAGGTGGCCCGGATCCTGGACGAGGACCATTTCGGGCTGGAGAAGGTCAAGGAGCGGATTGTCGAGCAGATCGCGGTGGCCAAGCTGGCCGGCGGGCTGCGCGGCCCGATCCTGTGCTTTGTCGGCCCCCCCGGGGTGGGCAAGACCTCGCTGGGCAAGTCGATCGCCCGGGCGCTGGGACGCAAGCTGGCGCGGCTCTCGGTGGGCGGGGTGCGCGATGAGGCCGAGATCCGCGGGCACCGCCGCACCTACATCGGCGCGATGCCGGGCAAGATCGCCCAGGCGATGCGACGGGCCGGGGTCACCAACCCGGTGATCCTGATCGACGAGATCGACAAGCTGAGTTCCGACTACAAGGGCGATCCCAGCTCGGCCCTGCTCGAGGTGCTCGATCCGGAACAGAACTGCGCGTTCGTGGACCACTACCTGGAGGTCGACTATGACCTGTCCCAGGTGATGTTCATCACGACGGCCAACTACATCCAGATGATCCCCGAGCCCCTGCGCGACCGGATGGAGATCATCGTGCTGCCGGGCTACCTGCACCACGAGAAGCGGGAGATCGGCCGGCGCTTCCTGCTGCCCAAGCAGCTCGAGGCCCACGGGATCAAGCCCGACCAGCTGGTGATGACCGACCGGGCCCTGGACCTGCTGATCCGCGGCTATACCCGCGAGGCGGGCGTGCGCTCGCTGGAGCGCGAGCTGCGGGCGGTCTGCCGCAAGGTGGCGCGCAAGCTGGCCTCCCGCGGGCGGCGCCGCAAGCTGCCGATCAAGGTCACCCCGGCCGAGGTCGAGAAGTTCCTGGGCATGCCCCGCTTCACCGACACCGAGCTGGAGAGCGCCGACCAGGTGGGGCTGGTCAATGGGCTGGCCTGGACCGGGGCGGGCGGCTCGGTGCTGCATATCGAGGCGGCGCCGGTCAGCGGCCGGGGCAGGCTGATCCTCACCGGCAAGCTGGGCGAGGTGATGCGCGAGTCGGCCGAGGCCGCCCTGACCTACATCCGCTCCCGCCACGCCGCGCTGGGGCTGGACCCGGAGTTCTACCGCAAGTACGACCTGCACGTGCACGTGCCCGAGGGGGCGACTCCCAAGGATGGCCCCTCGGCCGGAGTTTCGATCGCGACGGCGCTGGTGAGCGCCCTGAGCGGGGTCCCGGTCCGCCGCTCGGTGGCGATGACCGGCGAGATCACCCTGCGCGGGCGGGTGCTGGCGGTGGGCGGGCTCAACGAGAAGACCATGGCCGCGATGCGGGCCGGGGTCAAGGATGTGATCTGGCCCATGGCCAACCGCAAGGACCTCCAGGAGCTGCCGCAGGAGGTGCGCGAGGGCGTGAAGATCCATCTGGTACAGCATGTGGATGAGGTGCTGGAGCTGGCCCTGGCCGGCCCATTGCCGGTCCGCAGCGCCGAGGATGAGCTGCTGGTCCCGGCCGCCGCCAAGTCCGAGTCCGAGGGAACGCAGATCATCAAGTACGCCTCCGGCTCCTGAGTCTCAAGGGAAGCCGCCACCAGATAACCCTGCACACGAAAGGCGCCCCGGGCCAACCGGGGCGTCCCATTTTCCCCATGAAAATAAACTCGGTCGAGCCGGCGGGAGCGATCTGGAGGCCCGGGGACAGCTTCCCCACGGACCTGCCCCAGGTGGCGTTCGCCGGACGCAGCAATGTCGGCAAGTCTTCACTGCTCAACCGGCTGATGGGCCGGAAACGGCTGGCGCCCACCAGCCAGACTCCCGGCAAGACCCGCAAGCTGCATTTCTACCGCATCAACGGGCGGTTTTACATGGTGGACCTGCCCGGCTATGGGTTCGCCCACCTGCCGCTGGAGGTGCGCCAGAAATGGCAGCAGTTGACCGAGGGCTTCCTGGAGGGCAATCCCGCCCTGCGCGGGGTGGTGAGCCTGGTCGACATCCGCCGCGAGCCGACAGTGCTCGACCGCCAGTTGCTGGCCTACCTCGGCAGCCGCAAGATCCCGGTGGTGATCGCCCTGACCAAGGCCGACAAGCTCGGCTCCAGCCGGGTGAGCCAGGCGGTGGACCAACTGGTGCGCGCCTTGAACGGAGCGGTGGACCCGGAGATGGTGATCCCCACCTCGGCCGAAACCGGCCTGGGCTGCCCGGAGCTGCTGGGGGCGATCGCCGGGCTGATCTTCCAGACCGCCGCCGCCGATCCCCCGCCATCGGCATAAAAGAGATTTATCCACGAAGAACACTAAGTTTCACGAAGATTTTTTCTTGGTGTGTTTGCGTGTCCTTCGTGGATGTCTTTTCAGTTTTTTCCACGGGAACAGCCGCCAGACTGGTATGGGAGGATCCGCGTGATGGCCGCAGCGACCAGGCTTTACCCGTTGCACCTGGCCCCGATTTTCAAGGAGAAGATCTGGGGCGGCCGGTTGATGGAACGGATGCTCAACAAGCAGCTTCCTCCGGGCCGGCCGATCGGCGAAAGCTGGGAGCTGTCGCTCTACCGCGAGGACATCACCCGCGTGCTGAACGGCCCATTGGCGGGGATGCCGCTGGATGAGCTCTACCGCAGTCGCCCCGCGGAGCTGCTGGGGACAGCCGCCGAGCCGGGGGCGGTCTTTCCGCTGCTGACCAAGTTCATCGATGCCGACCGGCTGCTTTCGCTGCAGGTCCACCCGCCGGATGCCTATGCCCTGGAGCACGATCGCGAGCTGGGCAAGACCGAGTGCTGGTACATCGTCTGGGCCCGTCCCGGGGCCAAGCTGATCCGCGGGCTGGAGCCGGGGACCACCCCGGAAGCGTTCCGCCGGGCGCTGGAAACCGGCCGGGGGGTGGAGGCGCTGGTCCACGAGTACGAGGTCAAGACCGGAGATTTCATTTTCCTGCCGACCGGGGTGGTGCACGCGATCGGCGCGGGGATGATCGTGCTGGAGATCGAGCAGAACTCCGACATGACTTATCGTCTCTGGGACTGGGACCGCACCGATCCGGCGGGCAGGCCCCGGCCGCTGCACCTCGACAAGGGGCTGGCGGTGACCGATTTCGCCGCCCGCTATGATGACCTGACCGGGGGGATCGCCTATGCCGAGGACAGCAACCGGATCACCCACCTGGCGAGCTGCCGTTATTTCACCGCCGAGCTGCTGGAGCTGGAGCGCGCTTGCGGGCTGGACACCGCGGGCCGGAGCTGCATCGTGCTGACCGTGGTCGGGGGGGCGGCGGAGGTGGTGGGCGAGGGGGGCGAGCGCGTGCGGGCGCGCCAGGGAGATACGCTCCTGCTGCCGGCCGAGCCGCGGCATTACACGGTGCTTCCCGAGCGCGGCGCGACCGTGGTCAAGGCTTACATCGACCCGACCCATGAGCGGTTCAGCGCGCCGCTGGTGCGGCGCGGGGTGCCGCTGGAGCGGATCGAGCAGCAGATTTTCCGGAACTGCTAACACCGGGTTGGGAAAGGCAGGAAAAAACACAACCCCCTGTTTCCCCCTTTTCTAAGGGGGACTTTCACTGCTCACAACCCCCTGTTTCCCCATTTGTTAAGGGGGACCGAAAGCGCAGCCGCCCAACCGGTTGCGGCAGCGCTCGGGCCGAAACGGGAACAGTCCCCCCTGGAGGGGGGTGGCCCCGCCTTCGGCGGGGCCGGGGGGTGTGAGTCCAGCAGCTGCTCCAGCCGTGGGGTGGTGGCCGCCCTCACACCCCCCGGTCCCGGTAACACCGGGACCACCCCCCTCCAGGGGGGACTTTAAAGACACAACCCCCAGTGTCCCATTTGCTAAGGGGGACTTCAAAGCCGCTACTAACAGTCGTTTGATGGTGGTAAGGGGCCGTGTCGCTTCGCTCCGGGCCTGATGGCGAAATCATTCACGCTGTTCCGGCAAGCTGCCGATGATCCCGCGTGAAACTATCGAAAAAGTTCTGGAAAGTGGGAGGGGGCCCGGGGGAGGGAGCAAACCTCTTCCAAGAGGTTTGCTCCCTCCCCCGGAAAAGCAATCTTCAGCAGTCAGCAGTCAGCAGCTCTTCGGCGGCGGTGATCACGGCGCTGGGGCCGAGCTCCCGCAGGCAGCGGAAGTGGCCGAGCGGGCAACGCGAGCGGCCATTATGGGTGCAGGGACGGCACCAGAGGCCTGGGTGCTCCACCACTCGCGCGGCCGACCGGTAGGGGAAATAGCCGAGCTGGCGGACTGTCGGCCCGAACACGGCGGTGACCGGGGTCCTCACCGCGGTGGCAACATGCATCAGGCCCGTGTCGTTAGTCAGGAGCAGGCGACTGCGCTCCACCGCCGCGGCGCTCTGGCGGATGGTGAGCTGTCCCGCGAGGTCCAGGGCCGAGGCCCCCAGGCGCTCGGCGACAGTCCGGCAGACCTCGGCATCCTGGGCCCCGCCCAGCACCAGCACTTTGAGGCTATGGCGGGCGGAAAGTTCCCCGGCCGCCACGGCGAACCGCTCCGCGGGCCAGCGCTTGATCGGCCAGGCCGCGCCGGGGGCCACCGTTAGGAAATTTTCCGGAGTGTCCGGCCAGCGCGAGGCGATCGCCGCCGCGACCGGGGCATGATCCTGATCGCTGAGATGCAGCTCGGCGGGAAGCTGATCCAGCCGCACCCCGAACCGCTCCAAGGGCCGGGCGTAGCGCTCGGGGACCGCGAGCGGGTGCGGGCCGTAGCGGTCCATCCGGCCGTAGATCAGCAAGGTTCGCTTGGTAATCAGTTTTGAATATACAAGTTTGTATTGTGCCGGGACCAGCTTGCGGACCAGGCTGCTGCGCAACGAGCGGTGCAGATCGGCCAGGATGGTCCAGCGGCGGCGCGCCAGCTCGCGGCAGCGGGCGGCCAGCTCGCGGGCGGTCGCTCCTTCCGGCAGACGGATCAGTTCATCGAGGTGAGGGTTGCCCTCCAGCAGGGGGGCGAAACGCTCGCGGGTCAGGAACGCCAGGTGGGCCTGCGGCCAATGGGCCCGGATCGCCCGCAGCACCGGGGTGGTGAGCAGCACATCCCCCAGCGAGCTGAAACGCACCACCAGGATCGACGGCGGTCCCGGCGGGATTGTCCGATCGCAAGCACTCATTGTCCTGCCGCCCCCCGAGGTTGACAGCGCCGGGCCGGCGGGCGAGATTGAAAGGAGCATCGCGGCGCCCCAGACCCGGTCGAGCTGAACCAGCGCCAGAAAGATACCGCGGGCACCCGGTCCGGGGCAAGGCTGCAGTCGAACCCACCCAAGACAAAGGTGATAGATCAATGTCCAACGAGGCGAGGAAAATCCTCTGGGTCGATGACGAGATCGAGCTGCTGCGCAGCCAGATCATCTTCCTGGAACAGAAGGGCTACCAGGTGGAAACCGCCACCAATGGCGAGGATGCCCTGGAGCTGATGCGCACCATCGGGGATGTGGACCTGGTGCTGCTGGACGAGATGATGCCCGGCAAGCGCGGGATCGAGACTGTCGGCGGGATCAAGGAGCTGGCCCCGGATGTCCCGGTGGTGATGGTCACCAAGAGCGAGGAAGAGGACCTGATGGACCAGGCGATCGGCCGCCGGGTGGATGACTACCTGGTCAAGCCGGTCAACCCCAACCAGGTGCTGAGCGTGCTCAAGCGCCTGCTGGAGGGGACCCGCATCCGCCACCAGCGCACCGCCCAGGACTTTGTCTCCCGTTTCCGCGAGCTGGAGGAGCGCCGCAGCTCGCAGTTCGGCTGGCGGGACTGGGCCGAGACCTACACCGAGCTGATCCAGTGGGAGAGCCGGCTGGCCGAGACCGGCGAGGAGGGCCTGGCCGGGCTGCTCCAGGAGCTCAAGCGCCAGTGGCGCCGCGATTTCTCCCGCCATGTCGCCGACAACTACCTGGGCTGGATGGAGGCCCCGCCCGAACAGCGGCCCCCGATGAGCGTGGATGTGGTCAGTCGGCACCTGCTGCCGGTGCTGGAGCGCTATGAATCGGCGATGCTGGTGATTGTCGACTGCATGCGGATGGACCAGTGGTTCCAGTTGCTGCCCCAGGTGGCGGAGCTGTTCGAGATCCAGAGCGGGACCTATTTTTCGATCCTGCCCACCGCTACCCCGTACTCCCGCAATGCGATCTTCAGCGGGCTCTACCCCTCCGAGATCATCGAGCAGTTCCCCGGCCTGTGGCAGGTGGGCAAGGACGATGAGGGCAGCCTCAACCTCTACGAGCGCGAGCTGCTGGATGCCCAGTTCCAGCGACTGGGAGTGCAACTCAAGAGCGCCCTGCGCTACGAGAAAGTCTTCACCAAGGAGGAGGGCCAGCGGCTGGTCAAGAAGATTCCCTCGCTGCTGCAGAGCGGGGTCACCGCCCTGGTGTTCAACTTTATCGACATCCTCACCCACGGCCGCAGCGAGTAGCGACATCCTGCTGGAGATCGCCCCCAACGAGCAGGCGTACCGGGATCTGATCATGAGCTGGTTCCGCCACTCAAATTTGTATAGCGTGCTGCAGGAGGCCGCCCGCCAGGGGGTGCACGGTGGTGCTCACCTCCGACCATGGCAGCGTGCACTGCACCCGCCCGGTGACAGTGTTCGCCAAGCGGGATGCCTCGACCAACCTGCGCTACAAGTTCGGGGACAACATCAACAGCGAGCAGGAGCAGAACACGTTCCTGGTGCGCGACCCGCTCCGGGCCCGGCTGCCCTACCTGGGGATGAACGTGCACTACATCTTCGCCCTGGAAGACTACTACTTCGTCTACCCGACCAAGCTGCGGGAATATCAGAGCCGCTACTACGGCAGCTTCCTGCACGGGGGGATCTCCCCGGAGGAGATGATCCTGCCGGTGGCGGTGCTGACCCCGCGCTGATGGTCCAGCTTCGGAGATACGACGTGGCCGGCGGCCGCTACGACAACATCCTGATCTTCAACAGCGCTTTCCCGGGGGACATCGTGCTCACCACCCCGCTGGTGCGGGCGGTGTACGAGCGGTTCCCCGGGGCGCGGCTGGCCTTCTGCACCACCCCGCTCGGGGCGCGCCTGCTGACCGGGCTCTCCTACCTCGACCGGATCGTGATCTACGACAAGCACGGCGGCGACCGGGGGCTGGGCGGCGTGCTGCGCACCGCGGGCCGTCTGCGGCGCGAGGGTTTCGACCTGGCGCTCTCCTGCCACCGCTCGTTCCGGACCGCGAGCATGCTGGCCCTGGCGGGGATCCCCGCGCCGGGTGGGCTTCCGCCAGAGCGCCGGGGCCTGGCTCTACACCCGGCGGGTGGAGCGCCGGACCGAGTTGCACGAGGCCGAGCGCTGCCTGTCGCTGCTGGAGCCGCTGGGAATCCCGCTGGAGGAGCTCTCCCGCAAGCCGGTGCTGGCGGTGACCGGCGAGGAGTCCAACCATGTTTTCGGCCGGCTGGGAGTGCCGCCTCCGCTGGGCGAGGGGCCATTGGTGGTGCTGGCCCCGGGCTCGGTCTGGGGCACCAAGATGTGGCTGGCCGAGCGGTTCGCCGAGCTGATCGACCGGCTGGCCCAGCGCTGGTCGGCCCGGATCATCCTGGCCGGCAGCCCGATGGACCGCCTCCAGGCCGACCGGGTGATGGCGGCGGTGCGGGCGCCGGTCACCGATGTGGTCGGACGCACCGACCTGCGGAGCTGTGCGCGCTGATCCGCCGGGCCGAGCTGGTGGTCACCGGCGACAGCGCCCCGCTGCACATCGCCTGGGCGTTCGACCGCCCGACCGTGGCGATTTTCGGCGCCACCACTCCGGAACTGGGCTTCGTCCCACTCACCAGCCGTTGCCGGGTGGTCCAGGTCGAGGGACTGGTCTGCCGTCCCTGCTCGGCCCATGGGCCCCGGGAGTGCCCGCTGGGACACTTCCGCTGCATGCGCGAAATCACTACCGAAATGGTCGAGCGCGCCTGCGATGAGCTGCTCGCCGGCGCCGCCGCCAAAACCTGAAGGCCAGATGATCCGGGGGAGAGGGAAAACCTTTTGAAAAAGGTTTTCCCTCTCCCCCGGTCCCCCGCGCTCTTTCCCAAACTTTTTCGATTGTTTGCTGCCGGATGTCGAACAGCAGGTGGCAGGGATCAGCCGCACAGGCGCGGCAGGCCGTCGCCCCGCACGATGGGCTCCGGGCCGGCTGCGGCGGCCGGAAAAGCTGACACCCCCCGGCCCCGCTGCAAGCGGGGCCACCCCCCTCCCGGGGGGACTATTCCCGTTTCGGCCCCAGCAATGGCGCCGACGGTCGGGTGGCATGCTGTCCAGTCCCCCGGGAGGGGGGGCGGCCTCAGCCGCCGGGGGGTGTCATGGCCAGGCGCCGCGCCAGAGGTTGGGGTGTGGCGGGCGAGTGGTGCGCCGCAAAAACTTTTGGTTCTTTTGGTTACAAAAGAAAAAAAACAAAGAACTTAGAGAGTAGCATCAGGCTGGAGCAATACAGCCAGGAACCCTGCCTCGGACTCTTTCCTCTGGCCTGGTTTCCCCGCTGTGATCTATCATGGTGGAAAAGCAAGAGTCTCATCCCGGTCCAGCTTCCCGATCCTTCCTCACTGTCACAAGGAGTTTCGATGATCTTGAGGCGCACTCTCGGCGCAGCTTTGACTCTGGCGCTGCTGGCAGCCGCACCCGCCGCCCCGGCCGCGGAGGATTTTTTCATCCAGGATGGCGACTGCGTGCTGATCTGGGGCAACAGCATCACCGATGATGGAATCTACCCGCGGCTGATCGAGAACTATGTCCTGACCCGCTACCCGCAGTGGAAGGTCGAGTTCTTCAACCTGGGCTGGGGCGGCGACCGCGCCGCCAATGTGGAAAGGCTGCGCCGCGATCTCCAGCTCTGCCGCCCGACCAAGGTCACTGTCATGCTGGGGATGAACGATGCCGGCTACCAGCCGTTCAACCCCGCGCTGCTGCGGGTCTACCTGGACAGCCTGGAGGCCGAGCTGGCGATCCTGAAGGCCCACGGCGACCCGCAGGTGCTGCTGATCGCCCCCACGCCCTGGGAGGCCGAAGCCCAGCCGGAGCTGGGCCTGGGACGGCTGGAGAAACCCGAGGGCTACCAGATGTTCTTCTACCCCGAGGCCCTGCGCCGTTTCTCCCACGAGCTGGGCAAGCTGGCCGGCCGCCGCGGCCACCGTTTCTGTGACCTCAACTATGCCTCCACCCTCGCCATCCGGGAAATGGGCGGCTATGACGGCTCGTTCCGGTTCACCGCCGAGACGGTGCATCCCAATGTCGATGGCCAACTGCAGATGGGCCTGACTGTCCTGCAGTCGATGGGCCTGGACCCGCTGGTGGCCGAGTGCGAGCTGGATGCCATCGGGGCCCGGGTGGTGCGGGCCGAGCGCTGCACGGTGAGCGAACTCAAACGCGCGGCCGGAGGGCTGGAGTTCACCCGCGCGGATCAGCGCCTGCCGCTGCCGGTCTACCCCTCGACCCGGCAGCTCATGAAACAGGTCCTCGATTACCCGGACGCCTGGGACCGCGACCTGGTGCGGGTGACCGGGCTGGACCCCGGCTGGTACGAGCTGCGGATCGACCAGCAGCCGATCGATGTCCTCACCCACGAGCAACTGGCGGCGGGAGTCAACCTCTCGCGCTACGCCCACACCCCGCAGATGCTCCAGGCGCTGCAGGTGTTCGAGCAGACCGAGATCCGCCAGGATGCTTTCTGGAACAAGTGGCGCCGGGTGCTGCTGGCGGGAGTCGGCAGCCCGCGCGATTTCACCCCGTTCAAGACCGGGGCTCTCACCGACAGCCTGGACCGGGTCGAGCGCGCGGCGTTCGCGGCCCAGCACCGGCTGAACCAGCCCCGGCCGCACCGTTATGCCCTGCGCCCGGTGGCCGCCCCTTCCGGGGGCGAGCGGCGGCAGTTCACCCCGGTCGCCGAGTTCCTGGAGGACCGGGTCAAGGTGCTGGTGACCGTCGACTCGCGCACCCTGCCCGAGTTCGAGCCGCCGCTCACCCTGCGCGGCAATTTTTCCTACGCTCCGCAGTATGGCTGGGCGATCATCGAGAGCAAGAGCTACTATGCCGACATCCCGGTGCGGCTTTACGATGATGGCAGCCACGGCGACCAGGCGGCCGGGGATGGGGTCTGGTCGGTGGAGCTGGCGTTCCGCAAGGATTGCGGCAACCTCTGGTTCTACCTGCGCGATGGCCGCTACCTGAGCGGCTACTCCAACTTCATGCACGCGGAGTACTTCAACAATCCCTGGTGCCGTCAGGTGAGCGAGGCCTGGAGCACCCTCGCCGGGATGAAGGATGCGCAGGGGCAGACCATCGGCCTGCCGCTGGACCGCGACCGGGTGCTGAGCTGGGACCAGCGGTCGCTGCAGGCCGCGCTCGAGCGGGGGCTGATCTACCAGGCCGCCGTGAAACCGGAGCAGTAGCCGTGGCGCTGACGGCCCGGGAAATCATCGCGCGGCTGGGGCTGATCCCGCTGGAGGTAAAAGGGCCATCCGGCGGCTGCGGTCGCCCTTGGCCGGGGAACAAGCGGCGGGCGGGAGGGTAAATCATCCTCATGTTGCTTGTTGAACGGGATTATTCTGATTATTTTATTACGGTTTTGCCAATCATCGTTCCCGCACCCAAGCTCAATGGCGTGCCGGGCAGAGCGTAACATTGAAAGTACAAGGAGTATCCATGCAGTTCAAATCAGCTCTCCGCGCTGCTGTCAGCCTCGTTCTGACCGTGATCCTGGCCCTGGCGGCCGTGCTTTCCGCCTGCGGCGAGGACAAGACCAAGCTGGTGGAAGTCGGCGATCAGGTCCAGATCCAGTACAAGGGGACCCTGCCGGACGGCACGGTGTTCGACCAGTCCCAGGAGGGCCAGCCGTTGGAGTTCACGGTGGGCGGCGGAGACATCATCCCCGGCTTCGACAAGGCGGTCACCGGGATGAAGCTCAATGAGCAGAAGACCTTCACCATTCCGGCGGCCGAGGCTTACGGCGAGACCAACCCGGAGATGGTGCGCAATTTCCCGCGCAGCAGCTTCCCGGACAGCTTCGAGGCCAAAGAGGGCGAGACGGTCGGGTTCACTGACCCGATGGGCCGGCAGCACCCGGGCAAGATCGTCACCACGACCCCGGACAGCGTGCTGGTGGACCTCAACCACCCGATGGCCGGCAAGGACCTGACCTTCGAAGTGACCGTGGCCGGGATCGTGAAGAAGACCGCCGAGGGCGAGGCTCCCGCCGAGGGCCAGCCGGTCCCGGCGACCCCGGCCCCGGATGCCGGCGCCGCCCCGGGCGCCAACTGAGACCGGTTTGACAACTGAAAAGATGACGATATTTTCCGGGGGGAGGGTGGAAATCCCGATGCAATCGTGGATTTCCACCCTCCCCCCGGGCCCCTCTCCCGCTTTCCAAAACTTTTTGCTGGTTCAGTACTGCTGCCGGTGTCGGGCGGCAAGTTGGCAGGAGCCGGCGGTAGTATCAGGACAGGCATGACCAAGGCCATCTCCCGCCGGGGGGATGGCCTTTTTTGTAGCTCGGGGTAAATGGGGTGCATCGCGGCCGTCTACTGCGCCATGCGCTTCAGCTCCAGGCGCAGCACCGCGCGCAGCTCCTCGATCAGCTCGCGCCAGGGGATCGGGCGCTCCAGCCACCAGCCCAGCGACTCCAGCCCCTGGATGATCAGCATGTCCAGCCCATCCACCGTCAGGCAGCCGGCGACCTCGCCCTCGGCCAGCAGGCGGGTGCGCTGCGGGTTGTAGATCGTGTCGTAGAGGATGCTGCCCGGCCGGGGGAGCAGCCCCGGGGGCAGGGGCGAGTGCTCGACTGTGGCGGGGGCCATCCCCAGCGGAGTGAGGTTGACCGTGATGGTCGCGGTCTTGAGCGCCGCGGCCAGGGCGGGGGTATCCTCCGGGGAAAGCACCTGGAGCCGCAGGGAGGGGAACTGCTGCTTTCCCCAGGCGGCCAGTTCGCGGGCCCGCTCCGGGCTGCGGTTGACCAGGGTCGCCTCGCTCAACCCGGACTGCCCCAGGCCGTAGAGCACCGCCCGGGCCGCGCCTCCGGCCCCGAGCAGCACCGCCGCCCCCTCCTCCAGCCGCGCGAGCAGGCCCCGCAGCTCCAGCGAGCCCAGGAAACCGGCGATGTCGGTATTGTGGCCGGTCAGGTGCAGCCCGCCCTCGATCCCGATGGTGTTGACCGCCTGCAGCGCCCGGGCCGCATCGGTCAGGCGCTCCAGCTGCCCGACCACCGCCTCCTTGTGCGGGATCGTGACATTGAGCCCCTTGAGGCCGAGGGTGCGGAGCGCGGCGGCCAGCCCGGGGAGCCGCTCGGGGGTCACCCGGAAGGCCAGGTAACTGTAGTCCAGCCCGAGCCGGCCCAGCACGTGGTTGTGCAGCACCGGGCTTAAGGAGTGCTCGATCGGGTCGCCGATCACCCCCAGCAGACCGGTGTGCGCGGTGATGCGCATGGAGACAATCTCCTTACAAATACCAGATGATCCGGGGGGAGGGCGGAAACCTTTTGGGAAAGGTTTTCCGCCCTCCCCCAGGCCCCTCTCCCACCTTCTAAAACTTTTTCATAATTCAATACTGTATGACTAACATCCAAGTCAGTATCGGACTGTGGCCGCCGCGACAGCGCCCAGCCCAAGACGCTGGGGCGCCACAGACAAGTGTCACCGTGGCAAGCTGCTGGAATGGAAAAGGTTCATGGAACGATCCACCAGAGCGCAAAATCACACCAAGAAAAAATCTTCGTGAACCTTCGTGTCCTTCGTGGATATATTTTTAAGGTTTCCGCCCTCCCCCCGGATCAGCCTTGGGCGTCAGTCCAGCCCGGCCAGCTCGCGCAGCAGGGGGTAGAAGCCGGGGAGCGAAATTTCGGCGCAGCCGGGGTCCTCGATCGCGGTTTCGCCCTCGGCCACCAGGCCGGCGACACTGAACGCCATCGCGATGCGGTGGTCGCCGAAGCTGGGGATGGTGGTCCCGGTGAGGTTCGCCGGGCCCTCGATCTCCAGCCCGTCCGGAAGCTCGGTGACTGTCGCGCCCAGCGCCCGCAGGTTCACCGCCAGGGCTTTCAGCCGGTCGGTCTCCTTGACCCGCAGCTCCTCGGCATTGCGGATGCGGGTCACTCCCCGGGCCTGGGTGGCCAGCACCGCCAGCACCGGGACCTCATCGATCAGGCTCGGCACCACCGCCCCCTCGACTGTCACCGCGGTGAGGCTTCCCCGTCGCACCAGCAGATCGGCCACCGGCTCGCCAGCCTCCTGGCGTTCCTCCCGCAGCTCCAGGCGCGCGCCCATTTTTTCCAGGACAGCGAAAAAGGCCGCGCGGGTGGGGTTCAGGCAGATCCCCTCCAGCAGCACCTCGCCGCCCTCGATCATCGCCGCGGCCGCGGCAAAGAACGCCGCCGAGGAGGGGTCGCCGGGGATCGTGAAATCAGCCGGGCGCAGCCGCTGGCCGCCGGTGACCGCGGTCACCAGCTCCCGGCGCTCGAGGGCGGCCCCGAACAGCGGCAGCATCCGCTCGGTGTGGTCGCGGCTGGGCACGCTCTCGAGCACCTCGGTCTTTCCGCGGGCGTAGAGTCCGGCCAGCAGGACACAGGACTTGACCTGGGCGCTGGCCACCGGCAGGCGGTAGCTGATCCCGGTGAGGTTTCCGCCGCGGATCGCCAGCGGCGGGAGGAAATCCGGCCCGGTGGAAATCTGCGCCCCCATCGCCTCCAATGGCTCGACCACCCGGCGCATCGGGCGGCGGCGCAGGTAGACATCGCCATCGATCGTGCTCTCGAACGCCTGGCCGGCGAGGATCCCCGCCAGCAGGCGCATCGTCGTGCCGGAGTTGCCGGCATCCAACGGGCGGTCGGACCGGTCCAGGCCCTCCAGCCCTCGGCCCTCGACCCGGGTCAGGCCCTCCGGGCCGGTCTCGATCCAGCTCCCGAGGGCTCGCAGGCAGCCGGCGGTGCTCTCGACATCCCGGCCGGTGGCCAGGTTGCGGAAGTGGCTGGCCCCTTCCGCCAGGGAGGCGAACATCAGCGCGCGGTGGCTGATCGACTTGTCGCCGGGCAGGGTGACCCTGCCGGCGAAACGGCTCGCGCGGTGGAAAGCTTGCGCCATCGCTGGTCCCTCACTCTCGAACCCTGACAGTGAACCCCAGGGCGCGGATCACTTCCAGCGCCCTGGCGCGGTCGGCGGTGCTGTCGAACCCGAGCATGATCGTGCCGCCCTCGCCCTCGCGCACCTTCAGCACCTCGATGTCCTTGATGTTGATCTCCGCTCCGGCCAGCCCCGCGGCCAGGCGCAGGATCACCCCCACCTCGTCCGGGGCGGTGACCACCACCTGGTGGACCGGGTGGAGGAAGCCCTTGACATTCTTCTGGATCAGGGCGCGGGAGGCGGCGGCCCGGGCGAAACGCTCCCCCAGGGCCTCCTCGCCCACCAGCTCCCGCAACACCAGCAGCCGGCCGATCATCAGCTCGAGCAGGCCCTGGATCTCATCGCGGTTGGTGGCGCAGATGTCGCGCCAGATCTCGAACGGGCTGGAGGCGATGCGGGTCAGGTCCCGGAAGCCCCCGGCGGCCAGGCGCAGGGTGTTGGGATCGAGCTCGTGCTGGTCGGCGGCCAGGTTCATCAGGGCCACCGCCACCAGTTGCGGCAGGTGGCTGATTGTCGCGGCGATCCGGTCGTGGCTGGCGGGGCTCATCACGATCACCCGGGCGCCGAGCGCCCCGGCCAGCGCGCCGTAGCGCTCGGCCGCCGGGCGGTCCCGGTCGCGGGCCGGGCAGAGCACATAGACCGCGTTCTCGAACAGGAACTGGTCGGCCTCCGCCACCCCGCGGCCTTCCGAGCCGGCCATCGGGTGGCCGCCGACAAAACTGACCGTCTCCGGCAGGTGGGCCGCCGCCGCGGCGACAATCGCCCGCTTGGTGCTGCCGACATCGGTGACTGTCGCCCCCGGGCGAAAGGCCGGGGCCAGCTCCGCCAACTGGCGCAGGATCACCTCCACCGGGCCGGCCAGCACCACCAGCTCGGCTTCGGCCAGGGCCTCGGCCTCCTGTCCCCGGGGCAGGCCGCGGTCGATCACTCCCAGCTCCAGCGCCCGCGCGATGGTGGCCGGGCTGCTGACCCCGAGGATCTCTCCCACCAAGCCGCTGCGGCGGAACGCCAGGGCCAGCGAGCCGCCGATCAGGCCCACCCCCAGGATCGCCGCCGTGCGGTAGAGCGGCTCCGGGCCACTCGCCTCCGGGCTACTTGCCGGGCTTGCCGTAGACCGCCTCCTGGTCGAAGACTTTCTCGCCGATCTCGCTCAGCGAGCCATCCCGCTCCAGCCTGCTGAAGAAGCAGCTGCGGTGGCCGGTGTGGCAGGCCCCGCCGACCTGATCGATCCGCAGCACCAGGGCATCCAGGTCGCAGTCGACCAGGATTTCCCGGACCTGCTGCAGGTGGCCGCTGCTCTCGCCCTTGATCCAGAGCTTCTGGCGGGAACGGCTCCAGTAGCAGGCCACCCCGCGCTCGAGGGTGGTTTCCAGGGCCTCGCGGTTCATGTGGGCCAGCATCAGCACCTGGCCGCTCTGGTAGTCCTGGGCGACCGCGGTCACCAGGCCCTTGTCATCGAACTTGAAGCGGTCGAGCAGGCTGTCGAACTTGCCCATCGGGGACATTTCCTTTCCAGCGTTTTCCGGATCAGAGATAATACTTCTCGCTCTTGGGCTTGCGGCTTTCCAGCGCCTGGCGCATGTGCTCGTAGCCCGAGCGGCCCATCAGGCCATAGGTGAACTGCTTGCCCAGTTCCACCCCCGGCTGGTTGAAGGGATCGATGTTGTAGAGCCGGCCGGCGAACGCGGTAGCCACCTCCAGCAGGTAGATCAGCTGGCCGATGGCGAAAGCGTTGATCTCCGGCAGGGTGATGGTCATGCTCGGCCGCCCGGCCTTGAGCAGGGCGTACTCGGTGGCGGAGCGCTCGGCGTGGAGCAGTTCGCCCAGGCTGTGGCCGCCCAGGTAGAACAGGTCGGGCAGCTCGGGGTAGAGGTCGGGGATTTCCACATCCTCGGCAAAGTTCTCGACGGCCAGGAAAATGAGCGTCTTGTCGCGCGGGCCCTCCATGTAGAGCTGGAGCTGGCTGTGCTGGTCGGTGACCCCGAGGGCCTTGATCGGGGTCAGCCCGGCGTAGACCTCATTGCCCGAGGCGCTTTCCTTCTTGCCCAGCGACTCGGCCCAGATCTGGCGGAACCAGTCGGCGCTGTCGTAGAGGGCATCGGAGTAGGGCATCATCACATTGATGCGCTTGCCGCGGGTACGGTCGGCCAGGAACAGCAGGGCGGCGGCCAGGTAGGCCGGGTTGGCGGCGAGCTTTTCCTGGCTGCAGCGCTTTTCCATCGCGGCCGCGCCGGCCAGCAACTCGTGGATGTCGATTCCCATCAGCGCCGCGGGCACCAGCCCGACCGGGGTCAGCACGCTGAACCTGCCGCCGACATTGGCCGGGATGATGAAGTCGGTGAGGCCTTCCTTGTCGGCCACATTGCGCAGGCGCCCGTTCTGGGCATCGGTGATCGCCACCAGGTGGCGCGGGACATTCTTCTCGCCCACCTTGCGGGAGAGCAGCTCGCGCACCACCAGAAACTGGCTCATCGTCTCGGCGGTGGTGCCGCTCTTGGTGATCACCAGGAACAGGGTCTGCTTGGGATCGGCCTCGCTGAGCAGCCGGGAGAACGTGACCGGGTCGATGTTGTCGGCGAAGAAGAAGCGGGGGATCTTGCCGCGCTCGCGGCGGCCGGCCAGGTTGGCCCACATCCCGCCGGCCAGGGCGCTGTGCAGGGCCCTGGGCCCGAGGGCCGAGCCGCCGATGCCGAGCACCACGACATTCTCGTAGCGGCGGATCGCCCCGCGGGCGAAGGCGGCGACCTTGTCGGCGGTCTGGCGGTCGAACGGCAGGTCGTAGAAGCCGATCTTGCCCTGGGCGCGCTGCTGCTGCAGCTCCTCGTGCACGCTGCGGGCGACATCGTTCAGGCCGGCCAGGTCGGTGGAGTCGATCCCCTCGCGGCCCAGGTAGTCGCTCATCATGTAGTTGTAGTCGAGCCTGATGCTCATCCGCTGCTGCCACTTCCGGGAAGTCCACTTCTTGGCCATCATCGTCCTCCTTCACAAGGTAGCGCGGCTGTATCGCATCTCGCGGTCGGGGATGGCACGACCGCGGGCGGGCGCGTGAGGGAATTCTTCCGGCTGCCTGAAAGTTACTCATCCGGCGGAGCGGCTGTCAAGGCGCGTGGGGGTCAGCGCACCCGGCCGGCGCGCAGGAAACGGCCCTTGGCCCGGTTGTGCTCCTCCAGCGAGCGGCTGAACACGTGGGTGCCATCCCCGCGGGCGACAAAGTAGAGGTAGCCGGAATCGGCCGGGAACAGCGCGGCCTCCAGGCTGGCGCGGCCCGGGTTGCAGATCGGCCCCGGAGGCAGGCCGGCGTGGAGGTAGGTGTTGTAGGGCGACTCGACCTCCAGGTCGCGGTAGTACAGGCGCGAGCGGTGGCCGCCCAGCACGAACAGCACCGTGGCGCAGGACTCCAGCGGCCGGCCGAGCTCCAGCCGGTTGAGGAAGACCGAGGCGATCACCGGGCGCTCCGCGGCGGCGACTGCCTCCTTTTCGACAATCGAGGCCAGGATCACGCTCTGGTGGTCATCCAGCCCGTTCCGCGGCTGTCGCTGGTGGAGCTCGGCCCAGACCTCGCGGTAACGGTCGGCCATCAGGCGCAGCAGCTCGATCGCGCCGATGGTCGGGTGGACCAGGTAGGTGTCCGGGAAGAGATAGCCATGGAGGGAGGGAGCTTCGAGCCCGAACGAGGCGGCCAGGGAGTCGCCCGCGGCCAGGCGGGCCAGCCCGGTGCTGTCGACCCCGGCCAGGACCGCGGCCAGGCGGCCGTAGACCTGCTGGTCGGTCAGGCCCTCGGGCAGGGTGATCCGCAGCATTCTTCCCCGGCCGGAGACGAGCAGCTCCAGCACTTCCCGGAGCGAGGCCCCGGGGGGGATCTGATAATTGCCGGCCTGCAGGGAGCGGGACCGGCCGCTGAGGTGGGCCAGCGCCCGGAAAGCCGGCGCCGAGGCGATCACCCGCTGCTGTTCCAGCCGCCCGGCGATCTGTTCGAGGCTGGTCCCGGAGGGGATCTGCACCTCGACCATCGCCTCCCGCTGCGGAGGCCGCGCCAGGACCAGCCAGCCCGCCAGCAGACCGGCCGTCAGCAGCGAAGCCGGAAGCAGCACCGCCAGCGCCGGCCAGGACCGCCGCAGGCTGAAACTGAAGCCGAATCTGCCCATCACCGTTATCCGCGAGGCGCGCTGGCCGCTGTCGCGGCGCGCGCCCCTTTCAGTCTTCCGGTTCCTGCGCGCGATGCTGGCCGCCGGCGCGGTAGCTCAGGTAGTTCTGCAGCAGGATGATCGCCGCGGTGCGGTCCAGCCGGCCCTTGTCGCGGCGGGCCTTGAGCGGCAGGGCCAGCTCCAGGTGGGCCCGCTGGGCGGCGACCGTGGTCAGGCGCTCATCCCAGGTGGCGACCCGCAGCCGGGTGAGCTCCTCCAGCCGCGCGACAAACTCCAGCACCCGTTGGGCGGACTCCCCGGCGGAGCCATCCATGTTGAGCGGCAGCCCGACCACCACCTCGCTCACCCCGTGCTCGCGCGCCAGGGCGGCCAGGCGCTGCTCGAGGGTCTCGCCTGTCGGCAGGGCCCGGCGGTCGATAGTCTCCAGCGAGCCGGAGGCCACCAGCGCGCTCTCGTCCGAGAAGGCCAGGCCCACCCGGCGCTCGCCATAGTCCACTGCCAGGATCCGGCCCATCTTCGCCACTCCTTCTGTTCCGGGGGGAGGGCGGAAACTTTTTGAAAAAAGTTTCCGCCCTCCCCCCGGACCCCCCTTCCACTTTCCAAAACTTTTCGTAAGTTTCACGCGGGAGGACTGCCGGCGCGCCGGAAAGGTGCTGAATGGTTGAGCCATCAGGCCCGGAGCGAAGCGGCACAGCCGATTTCCCCCCTCAACTGCCGGTCAGTCACGGCGTTGAGGTCCCCCTTAACAAAGGGGGAAACCGGGGGTTGTGTTTTTTCTGCGCTTTCAGCACGCTTCCAGTTTAACGCCGCGTACCGGACGAGGAGTCAGCCTGGGATAAAAATGCCGGACCGGCAAAGGCGGAACCACCCTCCTCCGGTCCGGCGGGCGACCTCAGGTGCTCATCGAGGCGATGAAGTCGCGGTTGGTCTTGGCATCCCGCATCTTGGCGATCAGGAACTCCATCGCCTCGTTGGAGGACATCTCGTTCAGGTACTTGCGCAGGATCCAGACCCGGTTGAGCACCTCCGGCGTCAGCAGCAGATCCTCGCGGCGGGTGCCGCTCTTGTTGAGATCGATCGCCGGGAAGACCCGCCGGTTGGCCAGGGTCCGGTCGAGCACCAGCTCCATGTTGCCGGTGCCCTTGAACTCCTCGAAGATCACCTCGTCCATCCGGCTGCCGGTCTCGATCAGCGCGGTGGCGATGATGGTCAGGCTGCCGCCGTCCTCGATGTTGCGGGCGGCGCCGAAGAAGCGCTTGGGCTTGTCCAGGGCGTGGGCGTCCACGCCGCCGGAGAGGATCTTGCCGCTGTGGGGGACCACCACGTTGTGGGCCCGCGCCAGCCGGGTGATCGAGTCGAGCAGGATCACCACATCGCGCTTGTGCTCGACCAGCCGCTTGGCCTTCTCGATCACCATGTCGGCCACCTGGACATGCCGGTCGGCCGGCTCATCGAACGTGGAGCTGATCACCTCGGCGTTCTTGACCGTGCGCTCCATGTCGGTGACTTCCTCGGGGCGCTCGTCGATCAGCAGGATGATCAGGAACACCTCGGGGTGGTTCTCGTTGATCGAGTTGGCGATTTTCTGCAGCAGGATCGTCTTGCCGGTGCGCGGCGGGGAGACGATCAGCCCGCGCTGGCCCTTGCCGATCGGGCAGACCAGGTCGATCAGCCGCATCGAGATGTCGCCCGCGAGGTTCTCCAGCGTGAAACGCTCGTTGGGGAACAGCGGGGTCAGGTTGTCGAACAGCACCTTGTGCTTGGCTTTTTCCGGGTCCTCGAAGTTGACTTCCTCGACCTTGAGCAGGGCCAGGTAGCGCTCGCCCTCCTTGGGGGGGCGGACCCGGCCGCGGATGGTGTCCCCGGTGCGCAGGTCGAAACGCTTGATCTGGCTCGGGGAGACATAGATGTCGTCCGGGCCGTAGAAATAGTTCCAGTCCTGGGAACGCAGAAAGCCGTAACCCTCGGGCAGGATCTCCAGCACGCCCTCGCCGCGCAGGACCACATCCCGCTCCAGCAGCGACTGCTCAATCAGGAAGATCAGTTCCTGCTTGCGCAATCCCGCATAGTTGCTCAAATTGAGTTCCTCGGCCATGCTGTGAAGTTCCTGAATGGACTTGGACTTCATCTGGCCGATGTCAATTACTTCCTCCACGTCACATCGCTCCTTACCTGGGGTGACAACAGCGAAAAACAACCGTCGCCGTAGTTGTTATGAAAAATCAGGGATTTTTCGGGAAATTTTTGGGCGAAGCATTCCAGAATCCGGAGGACACCGGAAGGGGATCAGGCAATGGAATCCGGCATCAACCGAGTATGGTTTGACTAAGGGGGATACTTCGGTAACCGCCTTCAGGTTCCAGCTATTTAGCCGCTGACTGGGGACTGGTTTCCGCTCGAACCGGTAAACTCCTGGTGGCGAAGGGCCCGGACCCGGGTCGGCAGAAAAGGGAAAGGTGCGGTCAACGGGAATGTCGAGATCAATGAGGAGCCTGCTTTGAAATTAATCACGCGGATGTCGAATGTCAAGTCTTTTCCGCCGGTGGCGGCTCGCGCCGGCTTCGGCGGTATCATTCTTGCATAAGCGGGGCGGCAGGATGATCAGGCGCGATCCAAAACACAGGCCGGCCGCCCGCCAGGCGGCCGGGGCGGCGCTGGCCGTGCTGGCGCTGCTGCTGGCCGCGGCCGGGGTCTGGTGGCGGCGGGAGCTGGTGGAGAACCCCTTGGCCGGGCTGCTGCTCGCGGCGGGCCTGGTGCTGCTGGGGGCCGGCTGGTGGATCTGGCGCAACTACAGCCTGGTCAAGCCATTGACGGAGGCCCCCCGCGAGCCGGCCTGGCGCAGGCTGGAGGCGCTGGTGGAGGCGGTCTTCCGGCCGGCCGGCTATGACATCCTGGAAGGGGCGATGGTGGACGAGGCCGGCACGGCCTGGACCCTGCTGCGCGATCACTACGGGGTGAGTGTCACCGTGCAGTACCTGGAGCTGGACCCGGGCGCCTCGCCGGTGGCGGTTGACCGCCTGCGGGAGCTGGTGGCGCGGATGAGCCGCCAGGAGGCCCCGAAAGGTCTTTCGCTCACCACCGGAAGCTTCAGCGCCGAGGCCGAGGCCTTTGCCCGCAAGTACAACATCCTGATCCGGGATGGCGACCAGTTGCTGGAGCTGGTGCATCGCTCCGCCCGGGAGGCCCTGGAGGCGGCCGGGTTCGCCGAGGGCTGCCCGGCCTGCGGCTCGCCGCTGGGGCCCGATCCCCAGTCCCCGGGACGGCTGCGCTGCGGCAACCCGCAGTGCCGGATGGCCGGCACCGCCGATGAGCTGGAGCGCGAGCGCCAGGCGCGCCGCGACCTGACCATCTCCTGCTATAGCTGCGGCCGGCCGGTGCGGATCGAGCCCGGGATGGGCGGGTTGGTGGAATGCCCCTACGAGGACTGCTCGTGGGTGATCAATATCGAGAACGAGCTGCTGGCGCTTAAAGGGGGCCTGGACCGCAAGTCCACCGAGCGCCTGGCCGAGGTCACCTGCCCCAAGTGCGGGCGGGTGCTGCGGGTGCCGGCCGATGCCCGCGGGCTGATCGAGTGCCCCTGCGCCGAGCGCTGGGTGATCGACCTGGGGGCGGCCCTGGGCGACCGGCCCGAGGCCCAGTTGGCCGAAACCGTTCCCGCCGCCGGGGGGACAGCCGCCGCGCCAAGTCCGCCCGCGCCCCCGGCCGCCGCGCCGGTCGCGGCCGCCCCGCGCGGGGGCGGGTCCTTAAGCACCGGCGGGCTGCTGCTGATCCTGGCGCTGCTGGTCGGGGTGTTCCTGGTGTTCGTCTACTTCATCATCAGCTAGCGGGATGGGCCGCCCACCAGGGCGCCACCCGCGGGAGAGCAGCGATGTGTCCCCAGAAAAACGTGATCAAGGCCGAGATCCTCCGGCAGCTCGGCAGCCAGGTGGAGAAAGTGGAGCTGGAGAGCCGCCGTTTCGGGGACCGGGTGTTCCATCACCTGCCGGTGGAGGAGGGCGAGGCGGTCGGACTGCCCTCGGCCGGGTCGGAAAGCTCGCCGGCGGAGGAGACAATTCCGGGCGAGCTGGAAATCGAGCGCTTTTATGATGACCAGGGGGTGCTGACCGCCCTGCGCCTGCGCTGCCGCTGCGGCGAGGTGATCGAGCTGGAATTCACCACAGAGTAACAACTTGCAATATTTCTTGCGGGAGAATCCCCCCGGAGCCGCCGCTCCCGCACTTTTTCCGCCCGCGGTGGGGAACAAAAAAGCGGAACCTGCCCGGAACGGGGGATGTATCTACTTATGAGTACTCCGCAGTACGGCAACTTCCAACAAGGAGCCGCAGGCCCAGACCCAAAATTGTGAGGAAATGTTGTTATGAATTGCCACAGTTTCAACCGATTTTTTTCCGCTTTTCTCGATGGCGAGCTGGACCCCTCGCGGTTTTCGGCTTGCCAGGCGCACCTCCAGGATTGCCCGCGCTGCCATCGTCTGGCCGAGGCCTACCGCACCGGGGTCGAGGGTTTCCGCGCCGCCCCGGCGCTGCAGGCGCCCTCGCCGGAAGTGCTGCTGGCGAGGATCGAGGCTGTCGCCGGCCAGGCAGCGGCCGGCGGCGAGGTGATCCGGCTGGGCCGGACCCGTTACTGGGCCCCGGCCGCCGCGGCCGCGGTGGTGCTTTCGGCGGTGATCGGCTTTTCGCTCTTTCACACCGAGGCCGACTCTTATTCCCGCCACCTGGCGGCGGTGCGCGACTCGACGCTGGATGTGGTCAACGTGCTGCATGCCGAGTTGTACGCCGGGACCGAGGACCAGGCCGGGCCGGCCGAGCTGGTGACAGTCGGCTACGAGGAGCGCCGGGAGCAGGAGGAGTCGGGCCAGGTCTCGGCCCAGGACCCGGTGTTCGTGCTGGGCGGAGTGTCCGAAAACAGCGAGTGAGCTCTCCGGCATCGCCGGCGGCCCCCGGGCCGGCCGGCAAGCCCCTCCTCCCTCGAGCCGTCGGGTCGCGCGCGTGACCCGGCGGCTCGTGCCGTTGCTCCCGGGATTCCCCTTGAGAGTCGGCCCCTTTTCCCTTTATATTGTCTTATTGCAACCGGGATGCGGTCAGGAGTCCTCGCCTCCCGGCAGTTGATGCTGACTGGCTGTCGGTTGCCCAGCCTTGAACCAGCGAAAGTTTGGGAAAGTGGAAGGGGGGGCGGGGATCCGGGGGGAGGGCGGAAATCCCGATCCAACGGGATTTTTTCCTCCCCCCGGAAACGCCTTTGATCGTCAGTGTGCGCTGCCGTGAGCCGCCATCGCCGGAGTGGAGCTTGCCGAAAATCGACCTGAAGAGGATCAGCGAGGATGCCGCCCGGGGGCAGTTCGCCCCGGTCTACTTCCTGCACGGGGATGAGCCGCTGCTGACCCGCCGGGCGGTGGAAACCCTGGTGGCCGCCGCGGTCGACCGGGCTACCGCCGATTTCAACTACGATGTTTTCCACGGCGGAGACCTGAACCCCGAGCGCCTGGCCACCCTGCTGGCCACTCCGCCGATGATGGCCCCGCGCCGGGTGATCCTGGTCCGGGAGCTGGAGCGCGCCGGGGCCCGCGAGAAAGCGATGCTGGCCGACTATGCCCGCAAGCCCTCGGCCGACATGGTGCTGGTCCTCGCCGCCGGCGAAAGGGTCCGGATCGACCAGAAGAAGCAGAGCCCGAAATGGGCCTGGGAGCTGCAGGAGTGCGCCGCGACCTTGCTGTCCTGGCCGTTGCGCGAGCCGGAGCTGGTGCGCTGGGTGAGCGAGCGGGCGGCCGCGCTCGGCAAGCGCCTGGACCGCCGGGCCGCCTATGCGCTTTACTCCCGCAGCGGCTCGGACCTGGCCCGCCTCGAGGATGACCTGGAGAAGCTGGCGATTTTCTGCGGCGACCGCCCGGAGATCACCGCCGAGGATGTGGTCGGCATGACCGGGATCGAGCGCGGCGGGACCGTGTTCGACTGGGTCGAGGCCCTGGCCGCCGGCGAGGGGCTGAAAGCGGCCTACCTGGCCGGCTACCTGGTGAGCCGGGGCGAGTCGGCGGTGGGCGCGGTGGCGATCGCCGCCTCGCATTTCATCACCCTGGGAAGGGCTGCCGAGCTGCTGGCCCGCCGGATGCCGGAAAAGGCGGCGATCGCCAAGCTGGGGCTGTTCGGCCGTCCCCCGGAGGCGGTGCAGGCCCTGCTCGCCCAGGCCCGTTCCCTGGACCGCGGCGCTTTGAGCCGGGCGCTGGAGCTGCTGCTGGAGACCGACCTGCGGCTCAAGTCCAGCTCCCTGCCGGACCGGCTGATCCTGGAGGAGCTCTCGCTCGCCCTCCCCCGTGAACTGGCGGAGCGTCGCTGATGACAGCTGACTATCAGACAGATGATAAAAAGTTTTGGAAGGTGGGTAGGGGGCCCGGGGGGAGGGCGGAACAGCCACTGATTGTTTTGCATTGTCGAAGTGGTACGAGCTCCGGTCCCGTGCCACGGATGATCTTCCTGGTGACTTTGGCGCTGCTGGCCGGCCTGGCTCCCGCTCTGCGGGCCCAGGACCTGTTGCGGCTGGCCGAGGGCCAGTTGGCGATCGGCCTGGCCGTCGATGCCCGGCTGCTGGTCGAGCGGGCCCTGGAGACCGAGCAGGACCCGCCGTCCCGCCAACGGGCGCTCTACTACCAGGCTCTGCTCACTTTCGATGCCGACAGCGCGCGCGACCGGCTGGCCCGGGTCGCCTCCAGCGGCGGGGCCGCCGGCTGGGGCGAGGCGGCCGCGGCCCTGGAGCGCCTGGGCGATCTCTATTTCAGCCGCGCCGCTTATGGCGAGGCCGCCGGCCGCTGGCTGCTGGCCGCCGAGAGCTGCCGCGCGGCCGCCGACTGCCAGCGCCTGCTGGTCAAGACCGCCCGGGCCCAGCTTCGGGCCGGCCTGCGCCAGGATGCCCTGTCCTCCCTGCGCCGCGCGGCCGAGCTGGGGGAAAGCCCCAGCCTGGGGATGGTCCACTACTGGCGCGCGGTGGCCCGGGAGGCTGTCGGCGATCTCGAGGGCGCGGGCCGCGATTACCTGGTCGCCTACCAGCGCCCGGGCGACCCCTGCCAGCTGGCCGCCCTGCATCGCCTGGCCGCGATCTGGGGCCGGGGCGACAGCAGGAACGCCATCGAGTGGCGCGAGCGCTGGAGCAAGACCCGCCCCGGGACTGTCTTCGCCGGAGTGGAGCTGCCGACGGAAAAGGCCCGGCCCGCGACCGGAGCCGCCGGCCGGCCTTCCGCCGCTGTCGAGGGTTTCCCCGCGCTCCAGCTCGGCGCGTTTTCCCGCCGCGCCAGCGCCGAGAAGCTGCAGCGCCGGGCGAAGCAGCTCGGCCTGACGGCCGAGATCCTGCCCCCGGGACCGGATGGCCTGTTACGGGTGCAGATTCGTAACATCAAATCGCAAAAGCAGTTGGATCAGGTGGCCGCCGTGCTGAACCAGCACCGGATCGAGTATCGCCGGATTTCACCCTGAGCTTTGCGGGAAGTGGGCAGTGGACAAGCTGTCGAACGAAACTCCCCTCATGCAGCAGTACTACCGGATCAAGGCCGAGCACCGGGATGAGATCCTGCTGTTCCGCATGGGGGATTTCTACGAGATGTTCTGCGAGGATGCCAAGCTCGGCGCGAAAGTGCTGGGCGTGACCCTCACCTCGCGCAACAATGGGGCCGCCGGGAGGATCCCGCTGGCCGGGGTGCCGGTCCGGGCGGTGGAGGGCTACATCGCCCGGCTGATCAAGGCCGGCTACAAGGTCGCGGTCTGCGACCAGGTCGAGGACCCCAAGCTGGCGAAAGTGGTGGTCAAGCGCGCGGTGACCGAGGTGCTCTCGCCCGGGACCGTGATGAGCGACAACCTGCTGGAGGCCGGGCGCAATAGCTTCATCGCCGCGGCGCACCCGGCGGGCAAGGGCGAGGTCGGGCTGGCCTGGCTGGACCTGTCCACCGGGGAATTTTTCCTGAGCCGCCTGCCGCTGGCGACCCTCGGCGATGAGCTGCGACGGATCGCCCCGCGCGAGCTGCTGCTGGAGGGCTACGAGGGGCTGGCCGGGCCGCCCTTGGAGGGCGAGCCGCATCCCCTGCTCGCGGCGCTGGGGGAGCGGCCCGCCGGGCAGTATCACCTGACTTTTCTCGAGGACTGGCGCTTCGACCCTCACGGCAACCTGGGGCGGCTCAAGACTCATTTCCAGGTGGCGACTTTCAATGGGTTCGGGATCGAGGATGATGAGCCGGCGCTGATTGCCGCCGGGGTGATCCTCGACTATGTCGGCCGGATGCAGCCGGCCGGCCTGGCCCATATCCTGCGCCTGCAGCGCTGGCACCCGGACCGGGTGATGGTGCTCGACCGCTCGACTGTGGCCAACCTGGAGCTGGTCGAGAGCTTCCGCGGCGAAAAGGAGGGCACCCTGCTGGCGGTGCTCGACCGCACCCGCACCGCGATGGGTGCGCGCCTGCTGCGCCGCTGGGTGCTGGAGCCGCTGATGGACCTCGGGGAGATCGCCGCCCGTCACGACCTGGTGGAGGCGCTCTGTTCCGGGCTGGCCCTGCGAAGAGAGCTGCGGGAGCTGCTGGCGGAGGTCTCCGACCTGGAGCGGCTGGCGGCCCGGGTTTCCAGCGGCAAGGCCGGTCCGCGGGAACTGGTGGCCCTGGCCGCCTCGCTGGAGCAGTTGCCCGCGTTGAAAGAGCTGCTGCGCCAGTCCGGCAGCCCCGCGCTGGCGGAAAAAGTCGCGGCGCTGGAGGAGTTCCCGGCCGAGGTCGCGCTGGTGCGGGCGGCGCTGGTGGATGACCCGCCTGCCCTGACCGGCGAGGGCGGGATGATCCGCGCGGGCTGGAACCCGGCCCTGGATGAGCTGCGCGCCCTGGTGCGCTCGGGCAAGGACTGGATTGTCCGCCTGGAGGCCGATGAGCGCAAACGCACCGGGATCGGCAGCCTCAAAGTGCGCTACAACCGGGTGTTCGGCTATTTCATCGAGGTCAGCAAGAGCCAGCTCGGGAGCGTGCCCGCGGACTACATCCGCAAGCAGACCATCTCCACCGGCGAGCGCTATGTCACCCCCGCGCTCAAGGACTACGAGGAAAAGGTGCTGGGCGGGGAGGAGAAGATTTTCGCGCTGGAGGCCGAGTTGTTCGGCGCGGTGCGGGAGCGGCTGGCCGCCCGGACCGGGAGCTTTCAGCAGGCGGCGCGGGCCCTGGGCGAGCTGGACGTGCTGGCAACCCTGGCCGATGTCGCCCACGAATACAACTACGTCCGTCCCCGGATGGAGCCGGGCGACCGCCTGCTGATCCGCGAGGGCCGCCACCCGGTGGTCGAGCGGATGCTGCTGGAGGAGGCCTTTGTCCCCAACGACATCGAGCTCGACTGCAGCCGGGACCAGATCATCATCCTGACCGGCCCCAACATGGCCGGCAAGTCGACCATTCTGCGCCAGGTCGGGCTGATCGTGCTGCTGGCCCAGATGGGCGGGTTTGTCCCGGCGGCCGAGGCGGTGCTGGCCCCGGTCGACCGGATTTTCACCCGGGTCGGGGCCTCGGACAACCTCGCCCGCGGCCAGAGCACGTTCATGGTGGAGATGAACGAGACCGCCAACATCCTCAACAATGCCACTGCGCGCAGCCTGGTGCTGCTGGATGAGATCGGCCGGGGCACCAGCACGTTCGATGGGTTGTCGATCGCCTGGGCGGTGACCGAGTTCCTGCACGAGACCCCCGCGCGGGCCGCCAAGACCATTTTCGCCACCCATTACCACGAGCTGACCGAGCTGGAGGCCCTGCTGCCCCGGGTGCGCAACTACAACGTGCTGGTCAAGGAGTACGGCGAGCGGGTGATCTTCCTGCACAAGATCCAGCCGGGCAGGGCCGACCGCAGCTATGGGATCCAGGTGGCGCGCCTGGCGGGGATTCCCCGCCCGGTGGTGGCCCGCGCCCGCGAGGTGCTGGACAACCTGGAGAGCGGCGAGTTCACCGCCGAGCATATCCCGCGCCTCTCCCGCGGCCGTCACGGCCCCCGCCTGCCGGTCGAGCGCGACCAGCTCACCCTGTTCGGCGGGCCGGCCAAGCCGCACCCGGTGGTGGAGGAGCTGAAGGAACTGGACCTCGACAGCCTGTCGCCCCGCGAGGCGTTGCGCCTGCTCTACGAGCTGAAAGGGAAGATTTAGCAGCGGGGTGATGGACAGCGTGTTGAGCGTGCGGGTAGTGCGGCTGGGAACAGCGACACACCCCGGCCTCGCCTGAAGGCGAGGCCACCCCTCTCGAGAGGGGATTTTGCGGACTCCCTGCGCCGGATGGGGAATTGAGCTAAGAGATTGAATATTAGCGGCTTAAATCCCCTCTTGAGAGGGGTGGCCCCCCGCTTGCAGCGGGGGGCCGGGGTGTGTGCCTTATAAGCGGTACGTTGTGTTCTCAACCTTTTTGCCCGGTCACGAACATGTACCTGATCTCGGTGGATGGCGATTTCTCCTCGGCCCACCGGCTGCGCGGCTACCAGGGCAAGTGCCGGATGCTGCACGGCCACAACTGGAAAGTGCGCCTGACTGTCCGGGTGGGCGAGCTGGACAGCCGGGGGATGGGGCTCGATTTCGGCCATCTCAAGCAGCACCTGGCGAAAGTGCTCCAGCGTTTCGACCATGTGGACCTGAACGAGGTCCCGCCGTTCGATGAGCTCAACCCCACCGCCGAGAACCTGGCCCGGGTGATTTTCGAGCTGGCCCGGGCCGAGCTGCCACCGGGGGTGACAGTCGATGGGGTCGTGCTCTGGGAATCGGACCGTAACCGGGTCGAGTACCGCCAGGGGTGAGACCGAAACTTGAAAGGACATCCACGCAGCTCACGAAGGAACACCAGGAAAAAATCTTCGTGAATCTTGGTGCTCTTCGTCGATGGATTCTTTCTTTTCCTTGATTATGAACTGCGGCGTGGCGCATAATAAAAAACTGAAACGATAAATCGCCTCATCAGGACAGAAGGACCAACACCACAGGGAGAAGGGGCACACGATGGCTTTGACGCTGAACGATCTGAAGAAATTCCACGGCCGCAAGGGCCCGCTGATGCTGGTAATCATGGATGGCGTCGGGATCGGCCCCAAGGATGACACCGATGCGGTCTTCATGGCCAAAACCCCCAACCTCGACCGCTACCAGGCGACAGAAAAGCTCTACTGCCGGCTCAAGGCCCACGGCCCCTGGGTCGGCCTGCCCTCCGAGGAGGACATGGGCAACAGCGAGGTCGGCCACAACGCCCTCGGCGCCGGGCGAATCATCGCCCAGGGGGCCAAGCGGATCAACGCGGCGATCAAGAACGGCGAGATTTTCGAGACCGAGATCTGGGAAAAGATCATCCGCGCCGGCAAAGCGGGCGGCACGGTGCATTTCATCGGCCTGCTCTCGGATGGCAATGTCCACAGCAACCTCGGCCACATGCACACCATGGCCCGCCAGCTCGCCGGGTCCGGGGTGGCCCGGGTGCGGGTGCACGCCCTGCTCGATGGCCGCGATGTGGGCGAGCGCACCGCCCCGGACTTTCTCGAACCCACCGAGCAGCTGCTGGCCGAGCTCAGCCGGACCGGGGGTTTCGACTACCGCATCGGCTCCGGCGGCGGGCGGATGAAAGTCACCATGGACCGCTACGAGGCCGACTGGGAGATTGTCAAGCGCGGCTGGGAAACCCACGTGCTGGGGATCGGCCGCCATTTCCACGATGCGCTGACCGCCGTGCGCACCATGTACGATGAGGGCCTGACCGACCAGTTCCTGGATGCCTTCGTGATTGTCGATGACCAGGACCGGCCGATCGGCACGATCCAGGATGGCGATGCGGTGATCTTCTACAACTACCGCGGCGACCGGGCGATCGAGCTTACCCGGGCGTTTGTCCAGCCGGAATTCGACAAGTTCGACCGGGGGCGCTGCCCGCGGGTGGTGTTCGCCGGGATGATGCAGTACGACCCCGAAACCAACCTGCCGCCCGAGTACCTGGTCCAGCCGCCCAAGATCAAGCGCACGATCAGCGAGTACCTGGTCAGCCGCGGGGTGACCATGTTCGCCCTGTCCGAGACCCAGAAGTTCGGCCATGTCACCTACTTCTGGAACGGCAACCGCAGCGGCTATGTCGATCAGGACCTGGAGGACTATTTCGAGATCCCCTCGGACCGGATCGAGTTCCAGAAGAAGCCGGAGATGAAGGCCCGGGAGATCGCCGACAAGACCATCGAGCTGCTGCGCAGCGGCCGTTACCGTTTCGGGCGGATCAATCTCGCCAATGGGGACATGGTCGGCCACTCCGGGTTTTTCGATGCCGCGGTCCAGGCGGTGGAGGTGGTGGACCGCGAGGTGGGAAGGATCGAGCAGGTGGTGCGCGAGCTGGGCGGGGTGATGGTGGTCACCGCCGACCATGGCAACTCCGACCAGATGTACGATACCGACAAGAAGGGCAAACGCAGTATCCGCACGGCGCACAGCCTCAACCCGGTGCCGTTCTGGATCATCGATGCGGAATACCGGGGCGAGTACGAGATGAACTGCGCGACCGAGGCCGGGCTGGCCAATATCGCCGCGACCCTGCTGAACCTGCTGGGTTTCGAGGCCCCGAGGACTACGAGCAGTCGCTGATCCGGGTGAAGTGATCCCAACTCTGACCATAAAGATTTTTCCGGTGGGAGGGCGGAAATCCACGATTATATCGGGATTTTCCGCCCTCCCCCAGGGATGCCTTCCCCCAGGGATGCCTTCCCCCCAATCCCCCCTTCCTCCTTCCCAAACTTTTTATTTTGTACAAGGCCGGATGTCGGGCAGCACGCCGGGATGACCCCACTCCTTTCGGCCTGATCCGGCGCCTCAGATTGACACCCCCCGGCGGCTGACGCCGCCACCCCCCTCCAGGGGGGACTGTTCCCGCGCCGCCCGCGGTGTTGCCGCAACTGTTTGGCGTCATGCTGTTATTCCCCCCTGGAGGGGGGTGGTCCCGAGGTCTTGATCGGGACCGGGGGGTGTCAATCCAATGTACCGCGGCATCGTCCGCCGATGGGGGGTGTACTTTTTTGCCCCCGTTGCCTTTTCCTTTCGCAGGATACATATTCTGTCATCAACAACGCTCACCGGTAAGCAGACACCTTCAACGGAGATACGCCTCATGCCCGCCAGAAAGATCATCGCCCTCGGAATGCTCCTGCTGGCCAGCGCCGGCCTTGCGTTCGCCCAGCTCGCTCCCCAGGCCCGGGTCTCCCTGGCCGACTTCTACGACCCCGCCTCGCCCACGGCCGGCATCCAGGCCGCGGTGGATGCCCTGCCCGCCTCGGGCGGGATCGTGTTCCTGCCGGCCGGGCGCTACCCGATCACCCGCGCGATCCACCTGCGCAGCGGGGTGCGGATTGTCGGCGAGGGCGAGGCGACTGTCATCGCCCGCCGCGATACCTGCCTCCAGGTGCGCCAGACCGCCTCGGCCAAGATCGGCGACACCGCGGTCCAGGTGACCGATGCCTCGGGCTTCCGGGTGGGCCAGGAGGTCTATCTCCACTCGGACCAGTCGCTCGGCTGGTACAGCACTCATGCCGCGGTGACCGCGGTCGAGGGCAACACCATCCGTTTCGACATCCCGCTCTCCCACGACCACCTGCTCGCGGACAGCGCCTTTGTCATGAACTTCTTCCCGGCGTTCTACGGCAACGAGGCGCGGGGGATCGTGATCGAGAACCTTAAAGTCGAGGGCGGCCTCACCCGCCGGGACTTCCGCAATGACTTCACGGTCTCGGCAATCCACTTCCGCGATGTGCGCGATGCCCTGGTCGAGCGGGTGCATGTCGAGGGCTGGCCCGGCGATGGAATCGGCATCCAGATCGGGGACAACGCCACGGTCACCCGCTGCCTGTCCGAGCGCAACCTGGGCCATGGCTTCCACCCCGGCACCGGGATCACCAGCGGGAGCTGGACCGACAACATCGGCCGCTACAACGGCTGGGATGGGTTCTACTTCTGCCACCGGGTGCGGCACACCCAGGTCAATGGCAACCGGTTCCACGACAATGGCTGGAACGGGATCGGCGGGCTGGGCGAGGGCGGCACCGGCGGCGACCGCCACGATGTGGTCAGCGGCAACTTCTGCTACAACAATGGCCGCGCCGGGATCGAGTGTGTCCGCGGGGGCAACAACATCGTGGTCAACAATGTCTGCGAGAACAACTCGCAGTCCGAGCCCGGCCGCTATCCCGGAATCCTGGTGGAGGACACCTACCTCAGCGTGATCTCCGGCAACAAGTGCCTGGACTCCCGCCAGCCGGTGACCGCCCGGACCCAGGCGGTGGGAATCCTGGTGATCGGCGAAAGCCGGGACAACGTGATCGAGAGCAACATCCTGACCGGCCACTCCCGCGAGGGGCTCTCCGGCGAGGCGCTCTCCGCCAACCAGGTCAAAGGTAACCTGATCCTCAGCGAGCACCATCCCAGCGGCGAGGAGGACAAGTGAGCACCACCATCGAGCGCCCCGGCGTTCTGGAAAGCCTGCTGCTGGGAACCGGACTGGGGCTGCTGCCGCCGCTGGCCGGGCTGATCCTCGGCTGGTGGGGCTCGGCCGCGCTGGCGATCTACGGGCTGGTCGAGGCCGGAGAGGGGCTGATCCGCGCCTGCGCCCTGGGCGGGCTGCTGGCCGGGGTGCTGGCGGACCTGCGGTGGCTGCCGCGGCTGGTGGGCGCGGTTTATCGCCTGGACTGGCGGTTGCCGGCGGCGGGCTACCTGCTGCTGTCGCTGGTGAGTTTCGCGTTCTGGATGGGCGTGCCGCTCGGCCAATTGGTCCCCGGGCTGCTGGCCGGGCTGTACCTGGGAAGGCGGCTGCATTTCGATCCGGCGGGGGAGTCCGAGGCCGAGCGCACGATCCGGCGGGGAGCGTGGTTCACCGCCGGGGTGACCCTGCCGGCCTGTATCTTGTCGGCCGCGCTGGCGCTGGCGAGCGGCAGCACCCCCTCCGACCTGCGGGGGTTGCTGGAGATGGTGGGCTTGCGGGTGGCGGCCATCGCGTGGTGGCAGGTCTGGCTGCTGATCCTGGCCGGGGGACCATTGCTGGTCTGGGCGCAGTTCCTGCTCACCCGCCGGGTGGCGCGGCTGGCCCGAGGCTGGAACTGATCCCGATTTGACGATCAAGGATTGTCTTTTCCGGGGGGAGGGAGAAAACTTTTTGAAAAAAGTTTTCTCCCTCCCCCCGGGCCCCCTTCCTCTTTCCAAAACTTTTTCGCTGGTTTGGCCCTTGATGTCGAGGACCAATGATATATCAGGCAAGGCCGCAGCGGATGCCCGGCGGTCTTGAGCAAAGCTGAAAACAACCGCGGCCCCGGAGGAAGAGGCTTCCCCCGGGGCCGCGCTCCATTTGCAAGTCCGGTCGATCGGTCAGCGACTGGTCCGTTGCTCCTGCAGCTCCTGCAGCTTGTCGCGCACCTGCCGGACATGCCCCTCGACCTTGACCTTGCGCCAGGCGTGAGCAATCCTTCCCTCGGGGTCGATCAGGAAAGTGCTGCGCTCGATCCCCAGGTACTCCTTGCCATAGTTCCGCTTTTTGGCCCAGGCCCCGTAGCCCTCGGCCACCCGGTGGTCCGGGTCGCTGAGCAGGCTGATCTGCAGCCCCTGGTCCTCGATGAACTTCCGGTGGCTTTTGATCGGGTCCGGGCTCACTCCCAGCACCCGGGCATCCAGGCCGGTGAACCGCTCCAGCGAGTTGCTGAAGTCGCAGGCCTCGGTCGTGCAGCCGGGGGTGTTGTCTTTCGGATAAAAGTACAGCACCACCCAGGAGCCGCGCAGGCTGCTGAGGGTGATCGGGGTTTCCTGCGCATCGACCAGGGTGAAATCCGGGGCCAGCTCTCCCACCTCAGGCATCGTTTCCTCCCGGCGGCCGCCTCGCCGCCGCCTCGCCAGTTGCGCGGTCACCGCTCCGGGCTGGGCCGCCCGGCCGGTTCCCGCTTCGTGGACATCCGGAATGGAAGGTAGACCGGGCAATAGGCGAAAGCCGCGGTGACCAGCGGCAGCAGCCCGATCAGCCCCCACCAGCTCCGGAACGCCACCCCGGCCGCCAGCAGCAGCACGCCGGCCACCAGGCGCGCCACCCGGTCCCAACCGCCGACATTGCATCGCATCTTCGTACCTCCTCCCGGATTTTGCCGCCACTGCAAACGAGGGGACATCCCGACCGTCGGGATGTCCCCTCCAGTGACAGAACAGGGGCTCAGTTGCCGCTGCCGGCCCTTCCGCCCATTTCCTTGTCCAGCAGGTAGAGACCGCCGGGATGGTCGGCGATCATCTTCAGCTTCTCCACCACCAGCAGGGCGGCCTGCTCCTCCTCGACCTGCTCGGTGACAAACCACTGCAGGAAAACCTCGCCGGCGTGATCCTGATGCTGGCGGGACAGCTCCACCAGCTTGTCGATCCGCCCGCTGATGTGCCGCTCGTGGTCATAGGCGGCCTGGAAGGCCTCGACCGGCTTTTTCCAGCTCTTGGGCGGAGCGTTCAGCGCCAGCAGCTCGACCTCGGCGTTGCGGTTGTGCAGGAAGCCGTAGAACTTCATGGCGTGAGCCATCTCCTCCTGGGCCTGCACCTGCAGCCAGCCGGCGAACCCTTCCAGGTTCTGGGCCTTGAACCAGCTCGACATCGCCAGATAGAGGTACGACGAGTAGAGCTCTTCCTGGATCTGCAGGTTGAATTCTTTCTGGACTTCAGGCTTCATCATCTGACTACCCTCCCGTAAAATGGATTGAGCGTGATACGGACCGAGGACACAGCACACGGAACATGGCTTGCAACCCGGATCGAGCGTCAACTGCCCCTGCGGGGGCGGCCTTGCGGCCACCCCGATCTATCCCACCGGCCCGCTTCCAGCTTCGCCCGGTGTTTCAGGCGGTGCGCCGGGTGCGGCGGACCTCCGTTTTCCCGATCGGGGGCCGTCCCAACTGGCCCCGGCGGCGCAACTCCTCCTCGTCCATTGCCTCCCGGCAGCCGGGACACAGCCCGGTGAACTCCAGCCGGTAGGCCAGGATCCGGTAGCCGCTCCGGCGCTCGAGCTCCACCGCCGGCTCATCCACTTCCTCGACAGGGACATCCTCCAGCCGCCCGCAGTTCAGGCAGCGCACATGATAGTGCTCCAACGCGTTGCCATCGAACCGCATCCGCCCGCCCTCGCGCAGCGAGCTGATCGCCCCATCCTCCACCAGGGTCTGCAGATTGCGGTAGACTGTCCCCAGCGAGATCCGGGGCAGCTCGCGCCGCACCGCCTCATAGATCTCATCGGCGGTGGGGTGGTTGCCCTGCCGCTCCAGCTCCTCGAGGATGATCCGTCGCTGCCTGGTCATTCTCCTGGATCTGTCGCTCACGATTACTCTCCTATCAATATTGATTACTGATAGTATTATATACCAGATTTCCATGCCTGTCAAGCCCCGGCGGGGATTTTTTTCTGCGGTGGCCGGAAGCACCAGGAGTCGGCGGCGGGCCGCGCAGTTGACACGGATGCCGGGATTCCGGCGCCGGTCTACCAGCGAGAAAGTTTGGGAAAGAGCGTGGGGGTCCGGGGGAGAGGGAAAACCTTTTGAAAAAGGTTTTCCCTCTCCCCCGAGAATGGGTTCAGTCGGCGAGTCGGTCGAGCAACTGGAGGGTCATCAGCAGGAAGCGCGGGACATGGAAGCAGCCCTTGTAGGGGCCGCCTTTGAACCGGTGGGTCGGCTCGCCCCGCCGGTCGAGGTAGCCGAACCACTCGCCGTACTCGGAGTCTGGAAAATGGCTCCAGGCGTAATCGACCACAGTTTCGAAATCCCGGGCGAACCGCTCCTCGCCGGTGAAGGCATAGGCATCGAGCAGAGCGTAGATCGCCTCGCAGTGCGGCCACCACAGCTTCATCGGCCATTCGAGCTGGGTGGGCGAGAAGCCCCCGGCATCCAGGAAGTAGAAGATCCCGCCGAGCTCGCGGTCCCAGCCCTTCTGGAAGGACCAGTCGATCAGCTCCACCGCCTGGCGGGCGGCGCGCTCATCGCCGGTGATCCGGGCGCGGTCGAGCACGCACCAGCCGGCCTCGATCGCGTGGCCGGGGTTGAGCAGACGGCCGAGGCTGCCCTCCAGCAACGAGCCATCCGGGGCGACATGCTCGTAAACCGTCCGGTCCGGCTCATGGCGATGGAGCAGGATTTCCTCCACCGCGCGGTCCTGGTCGCGCTCATAGCGCTGCTCGTTCCGGCCCCGGCCGAGCTGCTCGGCCATCCACAGCAGCGACATCGGGACCGCGAGCTGGCGCATCGGCTGCTGGCCGGGCAGCAGCGGGCGGCCCAGGGCGGATGGGTCCCGCGACCATGCCAGCACTTTTTCGTGGACCTCCTCGGCCTCGGCCCGCAGGCGCTGCTCCCCGGACAGGCGGGAGTACTCGTCCAGGGCCATCACGTAGAAGACCTCGGAGAAGATCTTGCGCTGGATCGACAGCGGCCGGCCCTCGCGGGTCAGGCTGAAGAACACCCGGCCGCTCTGGCGGTCCCGGCCGTGGCGGGTGATGAACTCCGCCCCCAGGCGGGCGGCCTCGACCCACTCCGGCCGCCGCTCGACCGTGTTGCAGAGCCGGGAGAGCATCCAGACCTGGCGGCTCTGCAGCCACATGTACTTGGTGGTGTCGTAGACCGCGCCATCGCGGTCCAGGCAGGTGAAATAGCCGCCATGCTCGCGGTCGAGCGAGTGGCGCAGCCAGAACGGCAGCACGCGGTCGAACAGCTCGCGGCGGAACTGCTCGCGGTAGCGCCCGGGGTCGAATGTTCCCATCTCGGGTCAGGTCCTTTCGGTCAGCCTCAGAGGCCCTTGAACATCGCGAAGATCTTCTCGGCGTTCTGGTGGTAGACCTTGGCCAGGGCCTGGTCCGGCAGGTCGATCCCGTAGATCATCCAGCGGCCCTGGAGGTGATGGCCGCCGGTCGGATCGAAGTACTCGTCCCGGGTTTCGAGGAAGCGATAGTAGATGCGGTAGGCCTCCACATTCGGGGTGGTGTCGGTACCGAAGAGCACCCGATCCTGGTACTTGATGAAGAAGTCGCGGGCGGTGTAGGGCTGGCGGCCCAGTTCGCTGATCCGAGCCCCAATCTCGACATAGAAGTTGGGGTAGGTGTCGAGCCACATCCCCACCTGGTGGAGCTCCTCGGGCAGACCGGCGACATGGGCGCCGATGAAGATGGTCCCCGGGTGGCGGGCGATCACCCGGTTACGGGCGGCCAGGATCTGTTCTTTCTTCGGGAACCTGGTGGTGTCGCCGAACGCCCAGTCGGGGTGGGCGCCCAGCTCATCGTAGCGCTCGTTGTACTTGTCCACCGGGGTGAAGAAGGCCTTGGGGTCGGAGACATGGATCAGCACCGGGATGCCGATCCGGCCGCAGGCGGCCCAGAACGGGTCGATCCGCGGGTCATCGACCGCGATCAGCTTACCCTGGCTGTCCTTGTGCCCCAGCCCGAGCTCCTTGAAAATTTTCACCCCGCGGCAGCCGCGGCGGACCGCATCCTCGAGCTTTTTGACCTCGCGGGCGGACCAGCCGGGGTTGTCGAAGTCGCTGAAGTCCGGGCTGAAGAAGACGATGAAGCGCTCTTTCGAGACCGCCTGCGAGGCCTGGAGGTGCTCGATGTAGCGGTTGTCCTTCGACATCCCATCCAGGCTGACACAGGCGATCACGCCGGCCTGGTCCATCGCGTCCATGTACTTCTGGGTGTCCTCGAGCCGGCGCAGGTGGTTATGGATGTCGATCACCGGGAAGCGGGGCTGGAGGATCCGGGTCTCCTTGACCACCAGCATGCTGGTGGGCCGCCAGTCCAGCAGTTTCAGCTCGCCCATCTTCTCCTGGGCGCGGAGCAGCAGCGGCAGGCACAGCAGGCTCAGCGCGACAGCCAGCGTCACTCGTCTCATGGTCTTCATCCTCCGGCATCGGGGCAACGGCCAGGCAAGCCTTGGGCGGGCAGGGGGCCCGCCGCGGGCGGAATCGGTATTAGTTCGCTGTGCGGATTAAGATAACGAGCGAGGCGCGGGAAGCAACTGTTTTTCTCCCCGGGGAGGGTTCGGCAAGGGAGCCCGGCCACGCTCTGGTAAGCGATAAATCCTTCGGATTTCTCTTGACTTTGTGATCAAGAAGCAAAAAGTCTGAAGCGAAGACCGCGAGGGTGGAGGCAAATCTTCAGCCCTCTGTTAATCCCGTGAATCCTGCGGATTTTTCACCTTCCGTGACCAGAAGTAGCAAGAGTCTTGTGAAGCCAAGGCCGCGAAGCTGGATGGCACACAAGGTCTACGAACATCGCAAGCGGTGTGCCCGAGGTAAGTCAGCGCTCCTTTCGAGGGCGCCGCGTTTCGCGCCATCCCTGGCGCTGCAACGCATGGCCTGCCGACCTGTCATTCCAGTCGGCCACGATGGAAATTGCGTGGCTCTGCCCATCGCTATCCTTGCCTCCAGCCGCGGCCCGCAAGGCTACCCCGCCACGTTTCGTAGGGGCCGGCCCCAGGCGCGGCCGGCTCGTCCCACGGGCGCGGCATGCCGCGCCCCTACATGGATTGCGGGCGTTCTCCCTGCGATCCGGGCCATCCGGGATCTGGAGTTGGCGGTAGGCGTGCCGGCCGGCCGCCCCGATGAAATCCGGGCCTCCCGCGCCGGCCTGGAACATGGTGCCGTGCCTGCCTTTGCCGTTGCCCCCCAGGCGGCACCAGCCGCCTCCGCGGCGAACTTATGAGCTACACCAATGCAGCGGTTACAGAACAAGCTATCCCATGAGAGACGATAGAGGAGGCAAGAATGACTGGCAGATGCGCGTCAGCGCCGCCCACGCAGGTGGGGAGCGTCAAGAACCCGCGATTACAGGCCACTTGAAGAAGACCCTTCAGGCGGGCGAGTTTTGCGCCGCAAAGACTTTTGGTCCTTTTGGTCACAAAAGGACGAAAATAAAAAAGTTAGCGAATGGTATAGTTTCAGGGAAGGATCAGCAGGAGGAAGAGTGAACCAGCCCGGCCCGGCGGAAAATGAGAAGGCCGCCCATCCCTCGCGGGACCGACGGCCTTCTCTTCTGCAGGCTGCGTACCGATTTCACCTCACCGCCTCATCCACCCATCCGTTTCCCGTCGCCCACTCTACAACGGTTACCAGGGCCAGGCTCCAGGAACCGCTCCGCTCTCCCCCTCTGAAGGATCCGCGCTACTGGTTCAGAGCGGTCTGGACGCTTTTGTCCCGGTACTCGGCAACAGCCTGCTGAATCTTTTCACGGGTTACCTTGCAGCCTTCCACTTTCGAAAAGTCGCCGCTCTCGACCGCCGCGGTCACAGTCTGGAGCATCTGCTTGCCGGTCTCGCAGCCGTAGGAGCCGGCCACTTTCAGCAGCGTCGCCCGGGTTTCCGCGCAAGCCTTGACCTTGGAAAAGTCACCACTCTGGGCGGCGGTGCTGATCAGCGCCAGCTTCTGGCCATCCACCCCGTTGCCTTCCAGGGCGTACTCGGCGACCGCTTTCTTCAGCTCGGCCCGAGTGGCCTGGCAGGCCGACAGGTGCGAAAACTGGTCCTTGCCATCCAGCACGGCCAGCACCAGCTTCTGGGATTCGGCATTGAACTGCGGGCAGTTGGCCAGCTTCTTCAGGGTCTCGCGGCTGACCGGGCAGGCTTCCACCTTGGAAAAGTCACCGCTCTCGGCCGCGGCGTAAACCGTGCTCAGCGCCTTGCGGTTGAGCTGCGCGGTGGTCTTCTGCAAATCGCACTGGCCCTTCATCTCGCACTGGCCGGAGGCGCGAAGCTTCTCGCACTCGGCGGCGGTGGTCGCCGGGCAGTTGGCGGCGGCGGCCTGCAGCGCCTGCTTGGGGCAGGCGCCCTTGTCGGCGACCGCGGCGGTCTGCACCGCCTGCTTGTCACAACAGGGTTTGGCCGAGGCGGCGGTCTGCTGCGCGCAGCCGCTGCCTTCCGCGGCCTGGGCCAGGGCGAACGTGCCGGCCAGGAGCATGGCTGTCAGGGCGGACATCAGTTTGGCTCTCATCATCCTTGCCTCCTCGAGCCCGCGGCGCGGGCCCATCAGATACTGTTGCAGGGATCGGACATATCTCGAACAGAGGACCTGGGGCGCACGCGCCTGGATCGCTCCGGGGCTTTTCCGCTGCTGCTTGACGGGCTCCCTGCCCGCGGGACAGCCCGCCGCTGCCCCGGGATCGGGGTGGCTCCCGGTCGGTACCGCGACGGCCGGTCGTTCTTATACTTCGCCGGATTTGAGAAAAATAATCAAACAGCACTGATTATTTATAACGCCGATCTCCAGAGTTGTCAAGAGAATATGACAACAATATTGTGCAGCTTAAGCGCTACCGCCGGGGAGCTCAGGGTGACAGCGGTCTCAGGCGATCAGCCAGCTCAGTTCCCCATCGTGCGGGCGCACCCGGGCGGCGGGATAGCGCTCCCAGGCTTGCTCGGGAGCGCTTCAGGATCTCCCCGATCACCGGGGCTTTCTCCGGGCCGGCGGCCAGGAAAATCACCGCCGCGGCATTGTTCAGCACCGGCAGGGTCAGGGTGATCCGCTCCCGGGTGGGGTAGCCCTCCGGGGCCCGGGCGGCGCTGACCAGCCGGGAGCGCTCCTGAAGCACCGGGCTGCCGGGAAACAGCGAGGCGGTGTGGCCATCGGCGCCCAGGCCCAGCAGCACCAGGTCGAAGCGCGGGATCGCCACTGTCGGGGAGGGAGCCCCGGGGGAGGCCGGGCCGGCCGGGAACTGCCGCCGCAGGGTGCGCTGGTAGCTGTCCGCCGCGGCCTTGGCCGAGCCATCCGCGGTCGGCGCCGGGAAGATGTTCCGGGGCGGGAGCGGCACCCGGGAGAGCAGCTCCTCGCGCGCCAGGCGGAAGTTGCTCTCCGGGTGATCGGGGGGGACCAGGCGCTCATCGCTCCAGAAGCAGAGCACCCGCTCCCAGGGGACCCGCCCGGCGAAAGCGGGCGTGGCCAGGGCCCGGTAGAGGGCGCGGGGGGTGCTCCCGCCCGAAAGCGCGACCGTGAACCATCCCGCCGCATCGACCGCGCGGCGGGCGAGCCCGGCGAACAGCCCGGCCGCGGCCGCGCCGAGGGCCTCAAGGCTCGCGAATTCCAGGACCCGTGGCGGCACCGGCTTCCTCCAGCGGTGAGGGTTTGGCGGCGGAAGACTCCAGCGGCAGGCGCAACTCCAGGGCGCGCCAGGCGTGGCCATCGCGCTCCAGCAGGCGGTCGGCCTCCGGGGGGCCCCAGCCGCCGGCGGGATAGGGATAAGGCCCGACCGTGCTCCGCCCGCCGCGGCTCCAGGCTTCCAGCACCGGGGTCAGCAGGCGCCAGGCCACCTCGACCTCATCGTGGCGGATGAACAGGGTCTGGTCGCCGGCCATGCAGTCCATCAGCAGGCGCTCGTAGGCCTCGGGCAGGCCGCCGCTGAAGACATTGCGGTAGTGGAAGTCCAGCGTGAGCGGGACCATGCAGATTGCTGCGGGCCGGGGTGCTTGGCCTGGATGGTCAGCGAGATCCCCTCCTCGGGCTGGATGTTGAGCACCAGCACGTTGGAGGCGGGCAGGCTCGGACGGCACGGGGCTGAACATCGAGTGCGGCACCGCCTTGAAGACGATCGCGATCTCGCTGACCCGCCTTCGCCAGGCGCTTGCCCGAGCGCAGGTAGAACGGCACCCCCTGCCAGCGCCAGTTGTCGAGCATCAGCTTGGCGGCGACATAGGTCTCGATCCGCGAGTCGGGGGCCACGCCCGGCTCCTGGCGGTAGCCCGGCGACCTGGTGCGCCATCGTACCGTGCCCGGGCCGTACTGGCCGCGCACCACCCAGCGTTCCAGCTCATCGAGCGGGAACGGGCGGATCGAGCGCAGCAGCTTGACCTTTTCGTCGCGCACCCGGTCGGCCTCGAACGAGGCCGGCGGCTCCATCGCCACCAGGGCCAGCATCTGCAGCATGTGGTTCTGGAACATGTCGCGCAGCTGCCCGGCCTGCTCGAAGTAGCCGGCGCGGTGCTCCACGCCCAGGGTCTCGGCCACCGTGATCTGCACGTGGTCGATGTAGCGGCGGTTCCAGAGCGGCTCGAAGATCGCGTTGGCGAAGCGGAACATCAGGATGTTCTGCACGGTCTCCTTGCCCAGGTAGTGGTCGATGCGGTAGATCTGCGGCTCGTCGAGCACGCGGTAGAGCCTGTCGGTCCAGCTCCCTGGCGCTGTCCAGGTCGTGGCCGAAAGGCTTTTCCACCACCACCCGCACCCAGCGGCCGCGCTCCGGTCCTCGCGGGTCAGCCCGGCCGCGCCCAGGCGGTCGACAATCATCGGGAACAGGCTGGGAGGGGTGGAGAGGTAGAAGATGCGGTTGCCCAGGCTGCCGAACTGCGGCTCCAGCTCGGTCAGGCGCGCCGACAGGCCCTCGTACAGCAGGCTGTCGCCGTAGTCGCCGCTCAGGTAGTAGAGCCGCCGCACGAAACCGGCGATGAACGCCTCGGCCCCGGGGGGCAGCAGCCGGCCCAGCTCCTCGGCCATCCGGCGGCGGAACTGCTCATCGGTGAGCGGGCTGCGGCCGCAGCCCAGGATGAAGCTGCCCTGGGCCAGCAGCCCCCGCTGGAAGACATGGAACAACGCCGGCACCAGCTTGCGCTGGGTCAGGTCACCCGAGGCGCCGAAGATCACCACGGCGCAAGGAGGCAACTGGCTCTCGACACAGTGGAAGTCGGTGCGCGGGATGTGCGCGTGGGTGATGATCCGATCCATCGGCTCCTGCCTGGGCTGGGGTCATACCGATTCAGCGACAACTGCCATCTGTTCCGGGGACAAGGCGAAAATCCCGTTGGTCGGGGTTTTCCGCCCTCCCCCCAAAAACTCCCCACCCGATCCCACCTTCCCGGACTTTTTACTGTTCAATCACCCCCTCGCGCCGTCTTTCAGGATTATGCCCCTCCCGGCCGCCGTTTGTCAACTCCCCCCGGCCGGCGCGGCCGCGCCGAGCAGCTCGAGCATCCGCCGCGGCTCGGTCACCGGCAGCTCGCAGCGGCGGTCGCGGCAGACATAGGCCGCCGCTTTCCCCGCCAAGGCAGCGCAGCCGGCGGCAAACGGCGTCAGGCGCTCCAGCCCGGGCTCATCCTCGGCCCGCAGCAGCACCACCTTGTTCGGCAGATACTCCCTTCGCAGGGCCTCCCGCAGCGCCTCCAGCCCGGGTTCCCCCCGCCGTCCGGCCAGCACCACCTCGCAGGAGGGGCCGAGCTGGAAGTCCAGGGCGCAGAGGTAGTGGGTGAAGGCGTGGGGGGCCTGGCGGATCGAGGCCGAGAACGCCCGGCCGATCGCGGCGGCCCGCTGCTCGAGCTCCGGATCGCCGGTCACCCGGGCCAGGCGCAGCAGCACCCAGGCCGCCACCGAGTTGCCGCTGGGCGTGGCCCCATCGTAGAGCTCTTTCTGCCGCACCAGGACAGTTTCGGCATCATCGGCGGTGAAGAAGTAGCCATCGCCCTCCCGGTCCCAGAAGTGCTCGTTCATCCGCCGGACCAGCGCCAGCGCCTCCTCCAGCCAGCGGACCTCGAACGTGGCCTCGTAGAGCTCGAACAGCCCCCAGGCCAGGAAAGCGTAATCATCGAGCATCCCCTGAACCCCGGCCTGGTCCTCCCACCAGCTGTGAAGCAGCCGTCCGCGATCATCGCGCATCCGGTCCAGCAGGAACTCGGCCGCGGCCCGGGCCGCCTGCTCCAGCGGCGGCTCGCCCAGCACCTGGGCCCCGCGGGCCAGGGCGGCGATTGTCAGGCCGTTCCAGTCGGTGAGCACTTTCCGGTCGCGGGCCGGGCGCACCCGGGCCTCCCGGGCGGCAAAGAGCTTCTGCCGGGCTTGCTCCAGGCGGCTGCGCAGCTCCGGTTCGGGGAGCCCCTCCCGGGCGGCCAGCTCGGGCCAGTCCGCCGCCAGGTGCAGCAGGTTGGCCCCGGGCGGGGTCCCGGCGGCCTCGGGCTCGAAGTTGCCCCCGGGAGCGGTGCCCCAGGCCCGCCGCGCCAGGGCCCCGAGCTCGGGGCCGAGCACGGAGTCCAGCTCGGCCTCGGTCCAGAGGTAGAACCTACCCTCGATCCCCTCGGAGTCGGCATCCTCGGCGCTGTAGCAAGCTCCCGCCGGGGCCGCCAGGTCGCGCAGCACATAGCTGAACGTCTCGCGGGCGAGCGTGGCGTAGCGCCCCTCGCCCGTGGCCTGGAAGCATTCCAGCGCGGCCAGGGCGATCAGCGCCTGGTCGTAGAGCATCTTCTCGAAATGCGGCAGCAGCCAGCGGCGGTCGGTGCTGTAGCGGTGGAAGCCAAACCCGAGCTGGTCGAAGATCCCGCCGCGATGCATCCGTTGCAGGGTGAGCCCGACCATCGCCAGGGCTTCCGCCCGCCCGGTGCGCTTCCAGTAGCGCAGCAGGAACAAGAGCTGGTGCGGGGTGGGGAACTTGGGGGCGCTGCCGAAACCGCCATCCTCCTGGTCGAAGCTGCGGGCCAGGCGGTGGAAAGCGGCATCCAGGTCCTCCCGGCCGGGCTCCTCGCCCCGCGACTCCGGGACCGCGGCGCGCAGGGCCTCCACCACCTGGCCCGCCGGCCGCATCAGCTCCTCGGGGCGCTGGCGCCAGAGGGTGTCGCACCTGCTCCAGCAGCTCGATCAGCCCCAGCTTTCCCTGGCGGCTGCGGCGGGGCAGGTAGGTCCCGGCGAAGAACGGCTCGAGCCCGGGGGTGAGCAGGATGGTCAGCGGCCAGCCGCCATTGCCGGCCAGCAACTGGCAGACTGTCATGTAGACCTTGTCCACATCCGGGCGCTCCTCGCGGTCGACCTTGACCGCGATGAAGCCCCGGTTCAGCACCTCGGCCACCTCCCGGCGCTGGAAGGACTCGCGTTCCATCACGTGGCACCAGTGGCAGGTGGAGTAGCCGATCGAGAGCAGGATCGGCTTGTTTTCCCGCCGGGCCCGGTCGAACGCCTCCGCGCCCCAGGGATACCAGTCCACCGGGTTGGAGGCGTGACGGCGCAGGTACAGGCTGCGCTCGCCCGTTAGGCGGTTGTGGGGGGGCGGGCCCTCCCCGGCTGGGGCGGTCCGCTCTTCCGGTTGGCTCATCGGGTCACCATCCCTGGTTGGGGTTGAGGGGGAGCCGGCGCTATCGGTGATTGCGCATGACTAAATCTATGTAGATTGAGCGAAAGATGCAAAGAAGCTGCAATTTGTTGTGTAGTGAGGGGATGGGTTGTAGCGCCGACTTGCTGGCCGATTTGTTTTGGTCCTGTTGTGACCAACAGGACCAAAAGTCTGGCGGCGCCACAGCTTCCCGGCCGCCAGGGCCTGAATCGCCTTGATCCCGGCCTGCCGGCGGAAAATTCCCAACTATGCGGATATCTCGTTGTTTGTCATTATTTTTCTTCTTCTGTGACCAGAAGAAGCAAGAGTCTGTGCGGCGCAAAACTCGCCGACCACACCCCAACCTCTGGCGCGGCGCCTGGACATTACACCCCCCGGCGGCTGAGGCCGCCACCCCCCTCCAGGGGGGACTGTGTTTGCTCCGCCCGTGGATGTGGAGCAACTGGTTGGGTGTCCGGCGATTAGTCCCCCCTGGAGGGGGGTGGCCCCGCTGGCAGCGGGGCCGGGGGGTGTCAGCTTTTCCGGCCGCCTCAGCCAGCCCGGAGCTTGCCGTCGGGGCGTCCGGCCGGACGCCCCGACGACCGATACATGCCAAACTGCTGTCCGATCTGAAGCGTCAAACTTTCGAAAAAGTTTTGGAAAGTGGAAAGGGGGCCCGGGGGGAGGGCGGAAAACCTTTTTCAAAAGGTTTCCGCCCTCCCCCCGGAACATTCTTTCGGCAGGGGCAGGGGGGCCGCGAGGGCGCTCCGGGCGGGGCTGACCCTTGCCGCGAGGGTCCTAACATATTATTATGTAACAATGTCGGCGAGACGAGCTCGATGCGGCCGGTCAGGTTGCCCCCTGCAGCCGGCCGTTTTGTTGCCGGGAGGCGGAGACACGGGTCGGAAGATGGAAGGAGCAGCCGGGGTGATGGGCCAGGCCAGGGAGCCGCTGTACAGTTGGGAGTTCCTGCGGGTGCTGCTGGTGCATTTCCTGGCGATGTTCTCGACCGGGATCTACCTGTTCCTGCCGCAGTTCATCCGGTTGACCGGGGGCAAGGAGTTCCTGATCGGGCTGATCATGGGCGCGCCGTTCATGATGGCGGTGCTGGCCCGTCTGCCGGCCGGGGCCTGGATCGATCGGCGGGGCCGCCGAAAGATGATGACCATCGGGCTGCTGTTTTTCGCCCTGGCCTCGGCCTTGCCGGTGTTCGCCCCCGGAGCGGGGCTCTACCTGCTGCTGGTGCGGGCGCTGGCCGGGGCTGCCAGCGTGATCTATTTCACCGCGGTGGTGACCTATGTCGCCGAGATGGCCCCGGCCGGGCGAAGGGCCGAGGCGGTGGCGATCTACGGGGCCGGAGGGTTCATCGCCCAGGCGATCAGCCCCTACCTCTGCGAATGGCTGCTGCGGGTGCTGCCCCTGGCGATGTCCCTGCGCTACCGGGCGCTGTTTCTGCTGGCGGCGGTCGCCTGTTTCGCGGCTTTCCTGATGAGCCTCGGGCTGTCGCCGGACCGCCCGCACCAGGAGCGCCACCTGCAGCCGGATGCCTGGACCCGGGTGATCCGCACCCGGACCATGCTCTACCTGGTGGTGCCCTCGCTGGTGTTCGGCCTGGGCTATACCGCGATGTTCAGCTTCATCACCGACTTCACTCAGCAGGCGGGGCTGGGCTCGCCCAGCGCTTTTTTTGTCGCTTACTCGCTGACCGTGATCGCCCTGCGGGTCGGCACCGGGCCGCTGCTGGACCGGGTCGACCGCCGGATGGTGGTGGCCGGGGCGCTGGCGATGATCGCCCTCGGACTGTTCCAGGCCTCGCGGGCCGCGGGAACGCTGGATCTGGTGCTGGTCGGGATATTGACAGGCACCGGGCACGGGTATATTTTCCCCTCGTTAAGTACCCTGACCTACGACAGTTCCCCGCCCCGCAACCGCGGCACCTCGATGGCGCTCTACATGCTGGGCTACGATCTGAGCATCACCGCCATGAGCCCAGTGCTGGGCCATCTGGCGGAGCTCCGGGGCTACTTCATGATGTACCGGGTTTCGGCGGTGCTGCTGGCGGCCGGGACGCTGGTCTACCTGACCGGCTGGCGCTACCATGCGCCGGCGGCCCTGGAGCGCTCGGCCAATGGCGGCCGAAAGGAGTTCATCCCGGAGCCGGGCGCCCTGCGCTGAAGACTCCGGGACTGGCTGGACAGAACCTCAACCCAAGGAGCACCCCAAGGATGAAGCGCCTGGCGATCCTCCTGCTCATGCTCGCGGTCCCGGTTCTTCCCGCGCTTGCCCCTGCCGCCGGGCGGCCATTGGAGTTCAACGACCTCTTGCGGGCGAGGCGGCTCTCCGAACCGGTGATCTCCCCCGATGGCCGCTGGGTGGCCTATGTCCAGACCACCCACGACACCGCCAGCTTCAAGCCCGCCACCGACATCTTCCTGGCGCCCCTGGCCGGCGGCGAGTCCCGCAACCTGACCATGGGCGGCCAGGGCAACAGCCGCCCGATGTTCGCGCCGGATGGCAAATCGCTGGTGTTCAGCTCCACCCGCTCCGGCTCGCGCCAGTTCTATCGCCTGCCGCTGGATGGCGGCGAGGCGGTCCAGCTCACCGACCACCCCGGCGGAGTGAGCGGCGGCGCGCTCTCGCCCGATGGAAAGCAACTGCTCTACCAGGCCCCGGTGCTGGTCGACAGCGGCGCGGTGGTCTTCGCTCCGGGCGGCGACCATCCCCGCGCCCGCATTTTCGACCGCCTGCTGTTCCGCCACTGGGACTCCTGGCAGGGCGGGCGCTACAGCCACCTGTTCCTGGATGGGATTCTCGATGGCCGGCCGCCGCGGGACCTGACCGCCGGCCGGGTGGACGTGCCCCCGATCAGCCTCGGCAGCGCCCGCGACTACGCTTTCAGCCGGGAGGGCGGCCAACTGTTCTATGTCGCCAACCGCGACCCGGTGATCGCGGTCAGCACCAACAACGATCTCTGGCGGGTGGACCCGGATGGCGGCAACCTCACCCGGCTGACCGCCAGCCCGGCCAATGACAACCTGGTCGCCCTCTCGCCCGATGGCCGTTACCTGGCCTACCGCGCGATGGAGCGCGCCGGCTTCGAGGCCGACCGCCAGCGGATGATGCTGCTCGAGCTGCGGGGCGGCAGTCCCCTCGCCCTCACCGACAGCCTCGACCGCAGCGTGGATGAGATTGTCTGGCACCCGCGGGAAGGGCGCTGTTCTTCCTGGCCGAGGACCAGGGCCGCAACGCGGTCTACCGGCTGGAGCTGCGGGATGGCCGTCCCGGAAAGCTGAGCCGTCTGACCGGGCCGATGAACTACTCCGGCCTGGACAGGTCAGTCCCGATGGCCGCACCCTGGTCGCCCTGCGCGAGGCGTTCGACCAGCCGAAAGAGCTGGTGGCGATCGATGCCGCCTCCGGCGCCGAGCGGGCGCTGACCGACCTCAACCGCGAAATCCTGGCCGGAGTCGCGCTCGCCCCCGCCGAGGAGTTCCATTTCCCGGCCGAGGATGGGGTGATGGTGCACGGCTTCCTGGTCGCGCCCGCCCGGCTTCGACCCGCCGAAGAAATATCCGCTGCTGTACCTGATCCACGGCGGGCCGCAGGGGGCCTGGACCAACGAGTTCCACTACCGCTGGAGCGGCCCGCTGTTCGCCGCCCGGGGCTATGTGGTCGCGATGGTCAACCCCCGCGGCTCCACCGGCTATGGGCAGAAGTTCACCGACCAGATCAGCACCGACTGGGGCGGGCTGGTCTACTCCGACCTGATGCGCGGGCTGGACTGGCTGCTGGAGCGCTACGACTTCATCGACCCGCAGCGGCATGGGCGCGGCCGGCGCCTCTTATGGCGGCTACATGGTCAACTGGATCGAGGGCCACTCCGACCGTTTCCGTTGCCTGGTCAACCACGATGGGGTGTACAACCTGGAGAGCATGTACGCCTCCACCGAGGAGCTGTGGTTCCCGGAGTGGGAGTTCGCCGGGACCCCGTGGGAGAACCCCGACCCTCTATGAGAAATGGTCGCCCCACCGTCATCGCCGCCGACTTCAAGACCCCGATGCTGGTGATCCACGGCGAGCAGGACTTCCGGGTGCCGCCCGAGCAGGGGCTGATGGTCTTCACCACCCTGCAGCGGATGGGGATCGACTCGAAGCTGCTCTATTTCCCGGACGAGGGCCACTGGGTGCTCGACCCCCGCAACAGCGAGCTGTGGTACCGCACCATCTGGGACTGGTTGGACCATTACCTGAAACCCTGATGTCGTGAGCCTGGTGGCAAGGCAGGCGTGCAGGATGTCGGGTGATGCACCGGCGGCGGGCTCTCGGCGTCACACCCCCCGGCCCCGCCGCCGGCGGGGCCACCCCCTCCAGGGGGGACTGATCCCGGTTTGCCCCGGACAGGTTGTCAGCGATCAGGCGGCAGGCAGTCCAGTCCCCCCTGGAGGGGGTGGGTCCCGATCCTCTCGGGACCCGGGGGGTGTGATGGTGGTCACCGCCTCGGGGGCGGTCGCCGGCAGAGGATGCCCGGTCAACCCGATTCTGGTTCTTTTGGATGGCACTTTGCATTTCGCCCGCGCGCGAAAGACCTTGAAAAGAAGATGGAGATCGCATCGTGAACGGCAAAGAGCTGACTGGAAAGATGGAGGAGGAGATCCTGTATCACCTGCCGCCCCTGGAGGGCGCCCGGGAGCTGGTGCGCCAGGCTCTGGGGCACGGCCAGGAGCACCTGTTCGAGGGCTGGAAGGACCGCTCGCCGCAGTTCCGCGAGACCCTGCTCCGCGAGCTGGCCCGGATCGACTGGGAGGTGTTCGACCAGGCGCTGGAGATGCTGCGAGCAGGGCGAGGGCGGCGACATCGACGCCGGCAGGGTGCCGTCCAAGCCGATGCGCACCTAGCAGGAGCAGCAGCCGGACAGCCCGGAGGAGGAGGAGGCGGGCCGTCAGGCCTGATCGAGGGCCGGGTCGGCTGGCTGATCCCCGCCGGCGGCGCGGGCTCGCGCCTGGTCAAGATGCTCGCCCGAGATCTACGCCTCGCTGCCGTTCCAGCGCCGCTACAGGGTGGCGGACCAGCAGATGAAAGAGTTCGATGCCGACTGCGCCAAGGGCCAGTTGCCGATCACCCCGGTGCTGGGAAAGAGCTTCTACGGCCTGTTCATGGAGCAGGCCCTGGCCATGGGAGCGCGGGTCCAGCGCATGCCGGTGCTGATCTTCATGCTCAGCGATGAGACCCGCGAGGCCTCGCTCACCGCGATCACCCCCATAGCTGTTCCCCGAGATCGAAAAGGCCATGGTCCTGTTCGACCACGGGATGAACCCCGTGCTGAGCGACGAGGGCAAAATTATCCCGAACAACGACCAGGGCCGGCTGGTGTTCACCGGCAACGGCAACGGCGGGATGTTCAAGGCCATGCAGGGGCCGGGATACAAGGGCGGACGCCGACATTTTCGACCGCCTGAGCGCCCAGGGGATCGAAACCGTGGGCTTCTCCAACGTGGACAACCCGGTGGCGGATATTATCATGCCCCGTATGCTGGGCAGCCACGTACGACAGAAAATGCGCCTGACTTTCGGGGTGGTGAAAAAAGCTTTCCCGCTCGAGCGGGTGGGAATGATCGTGCATATCGACCAGCAGCCGGCCCTGGAGAAGATCGAATACAACGAGTTCCCGGAGGACCTGGCCCGCATGGTCCAGCCGCAGGACCCCTCGCGCCTGCTGCTACGAGCACGGGGATGTCAACGTGTTCCTGATGGACCTGGACGAGATGAAAGCGGTGCGACGGCTGCCGCTCAAGATGTACGGCGGCAAGCTGGTCAAGACAGCCGGCGGCGGGCGCGCCAAGGGCAACAAGTTCGAGTCGTTCGCTTTCCACATTATCCGCCAGGTCCCGAAAGAGCGGGTGGATGTCAAGGAAATCCTGCGCTCGGAGCAGTTCATGCCCACCAAGAACTCGGTGGGGCGCGACAGCCCGGCCACGGTAATCCGCGCGCTCTGCACGCGCAACATGCGCTGGCTCGAGCGCCAGGGCGCCAGAGTCGCCACCCAGGATGAGCCGGGCTGCCTGCGCGACATGCAGGATCTGCTGGAGAAGATGGTGGAGCCGGCGGCTGTCGGCACTGAACACCATCGCGGAGATACAGGCGCTCCGGGAGCAGGGTCGAGGCCGCGCGCGCCGGACAGGAGACTGTGCCGGTTGAGGAGCTGATCGACGCTGTCGCCGCGGTGGGCGACCGGGCCTTGGCCGGGGGGAACGAGGCCCTGAAACTGGCCTGCGACCACGTGTTCAGTATCCTTCAGCCCGGCGAGGCCAAGGCCTTTGTCGAGTTCAGCCCGGCGTTCGCCATGGAGGCCGAGGACCTGGAAGAGCTGAATATGGGAGAGGGCTGGGTCCTGGAGGAGGGCTGCCAGGTGGCGCTCACCGGCCACCCGAGCCAGGTAATGCTCGGCGCGGGGTTCCATGCGAAGAAAAACAGCGCCTTTATCCTCGATATCCACAACGAGTACGGCGACATAATGATGAACGATGACCGCTGGCTGACTTTCGAGCTGGAGAACGCGGGCAAGGCCGAAATCGGCGAGAATGTGACCCTGGAGGAGGGGGCGGAGCTGGAGATACATGTCCTGGGCAGCGGGAAAGCGGTGATCCCGGAGGGGACCGTGGTGCGCGGCCAGCGGTTCATCGAGATCAAGGATGGCGAGACCGTGGTGCTGGAGGGGTAGGGGCGGGCGGACGGAAGGTGGCGGCGATCCGCTGTTTCAGCCGGGACTGCTCCGGGTGATGAGGGGGAGTGGGGCAAGTCTCCACCAGCTCCTGGATCCCTGAAGCCTGACGCTTTGCTTCTTTTTATGACCAACAAGCAGCAAAAAGTTTGGAGCCAAGGCCACGGGGGCTGGAGGGCAATCTCCAGCCCCCGGTTAACCCCGTAAATCCTTACGGATTTCTCTACTTTTTGTGACCAAAAAGTAGCAAAAAGTCTTTTGAAGCCAAAGCCGCGAAGCTGAAATAGCAGTAAGGTTTTCAATCACCGGCGGTGTGCCTGCGGGAGTTAAATCGCTCCTTTTGAGGTCGCCGCGTTCGCGCCATCCCTGGCGCTGCACGCATGGCCTGCCGACCTCTCTCGCTTCGTAGTAGTGGCCGCGATGGAAATAGGAAAAACTGCTCCGCTTTCTCTTGCCTCCAGCCGCGGCCCAAAGACCCTGCCCCACTCCCCGTCACGTAATCCCTTCCTTCAAGGCAGGTTCCATGCTTCGTTGCATGGGATTGGCCCGTAGGGGCGCGGCGTGCCGCGCCCTTACCTCGGACTCCGGGCCTCCCGCGCCGGCCCACCAGCGAAAAAGTTTTGGAAAGTGGAAGAGGGGTTCGGGGGGAGGGCGGAAAACCTTTTCCAAAAGGTTTCCGCCCTCCCCCCGGCAAACGAAGATGGGGCGACGGGTGGTCGTCCCCGCCGCTCCTACCGCTCCGCCCGCTCGGGCCGTTCCCGCAGCTCCAGCAGCTTGGCCACCAACCGGTCGTGCCAGCGGTCCATCACTTCGTCATCCTTGGCCCGCTCCCAGAAGTCGGTGAGGGTGCTGGTGCCGCCCTGGCCGCGCTCGGCGGCGACCTCGGCGAACAGTCGGGCCCAGAAAGTGGTCAGGTCGGCGTTTTTCTCCTTGGCCGCGCGCTTCACGGTCTCGATCAGCCGCCGCTCATCCCAGGCCTCGCGCACTCCCTCGAAATAGGGCATCGGGATCACATCGAACGGGGTGTTGACCGCGTACATCCAGTTCTCGCCATCGAGGGTGTCGAAACGGTCGCCCCAGTTGTAGGCCCAGGCCAGCGAGCCGACACTGCCATGGCCCGCGAAATAGAAGCCGAAATTGTAGCGGGCCACCCCGGGCAGGCCCTGTCCCCGGAGTTGGCGTACTGCCAGAGGGTCTTGCCAGCGGCCCGGACCTCGTCCGGCATCTCCCAGTGCTCGGCGACCGCATTGGTGCAGTAGATGTCCACATCATCCAGGAAGTCGATCCCGCCGTAGTAGTGGTGGATCGAGCCGTAGATCTTGGCCTCCGGGAAACCCTGGCGGATCAGCGCCACCTGCTGCTTGAACTGCGGCTTGATGAAATGGAGCATCCCTGTCCCGGAGGCGTACTGGTGCCACTTGGCGGGCTCATCGAACGGGGTGAGGATTACCTCCGGCCAGTCGTTGCTCAGGGCGTGCTCGCGGAACCGCCGGGCCCACTCGACCATCAGCGGGGCCACCTGGGCGGGACATTGTCCGGGTCTTTCCAGGCCAGCTCCTCCCACTCCCGCATGCTTAAAGATTGCACCTCCATCGCCAGGGTGCGCGGCAGGTGCATGGTCCCGGGGAATCCGTAGGGGTTGCCGCCCAGGAAATAGACATGGCGGGTCACCCCGGCCCGTTTGGCGGCGGCCATCCAGGCATCCATGATCCGGAAGTCCATCCCGAAGCCATCCCCCTGTTTGGAAAGGGTCGGCCGCACCCCGGCGTACCAGATGTTGATCATGTTGTGGTTGTACTTTTTCAGGAACTCCAGCTCGAACTCGGGCAACAGCCCGGTGGTGCAGCCGCCCATCCCCAGCCCGGCCTCATCCATGGTGAGCAGGCGTGTCCCGATGATCTCCACCTCCAGCGGAACAGTCACCTCGGGCAATCCCTTGGCCGTCAGATGCACCAGGGTCGAGTAGCGCCCGGCTTTGGAGAGGTCCTCTTTCGTCTGCAGCGCCAGCCAGACCGAGTGGCTGCGGCCGGCCTCCAGGGCGAACGGGTAAGCCGGCCAGAGGCGCTGGGGGTATGGTTCGATAAAGAAGTTCGGGATGGTCCAGCCCTTGACCCGCGCGTACTCGGCGACCCGGGGGGTGATCTCGGCGACAGTCTTTCCCTGGCGGTCGCGCAAGGGGTCGACCGTGATGGTCACCTCCTCCAGCTTCCGGCCATTGGCATAAACCCCGAGCTGGACCGACTCCAGCTCGTTGAGGAACATCCGGGCTTTCAGCGGGGCCCCGGCCTCGCGGCCCTGGGGAGCGGAGATCGGCAGCACCAGGTCCATCCAGGAGCGGACATAGGGCACCAGCGGAGCGGTGGCCCACTGGCCGGGCAGCACCGGGAGCTGGGCGCCCTCCCAGTAGGAGGCATCGATCTCGCAGCGGGCGGCCTGGCCCCGGGCCACGCACTCGCGGGTTTCGCGGTTCCAGCGCTGCTCCTCATCGGGCAGCGGGGCGACCAGGCGGAACGCGCGGGCCTCCAGCTTGCCGCCGGTGGCCTGGAGCAAAACGGATCGTGCCCTCCGGCAGCCGGCGCGGATGAAATCGGGCGAGGCGGGGATACGGGCGGTCTCCAGGCGTGTCGTTGAGCCCGCCGAACCGGTGCTGCTCGCTGTAGGTCTGCTCATCGCGCAGGCCGCTGTAGACCGAGGCGACCGCCGGGTGGGTGAGCTGGTCGCGGTACTCGATTTCCAGCACCACCACCTCGCGCGGCGGCCGTCGCCCTGCCACCAGGCCGGGGCCTCCAGCAGGCCGGTGCGGCCTGGCTCCAAAACCCAGGAGCTTCCCTCCTGTTTCCAGGCGGAGCGCTCGGCGGTGAGGGGAGTGATCGCCGACGGGAGTTTCAGGCCCGCCGGGGCCTGGGGGGTGGACTGGCCGGCGTGGAGGACCAGCGCCAGGCAGAGGATGGAGAGCAGGGGCGGACAGGGTGTGGCGCATGAGGCGGCTCCCTTGGTGGTGGGTGGGTGCGGCGAGACCCGGGCGGAGCGGGTCTGATGATGATTTGCTCTCGGCAGCTATCATTAGAACTGACGGGCGATGCTCATCACTCAAGGATACTAGTAATCTTGTGGTTGTAGAAAGTTACTCCTGTCTGCTCAAAAGTTCTTGAGTAGCCTGGAAGTGTGTTGAAAAATGCAGGAAAAAACACAACCCCCTGTTTCCCCCTTGATTAAGGTTCATCCGGACATTTCGGGAAGACGCAGCGGGGGCGCGGCCCCGGCCGTCTTGGCAAATCTGAAAGCCTGAAGGCTTTCTACTTTTTGTGACCAAAAAGGGCTGGAGGCAAATCTTCAGCTTGTTCTTTATCCCGTAAATCCTTCGGGATTTTTCTACTTCTGTGACCAGAAGTAGCAAGAGTCTTTTGAATGCCAAGGCCGCGAAGCTGAATAATCTGTAAGCTTCTTCAACAGGGCAGCGGTGTGCCCTGCGGGAGGTAAGTCGCTCCCATGGCGGTCGCCGCGTTTCGCGCCATCCCTGGCGCTGCAACGCGATGGCCTGCCGACCCTGTGCCATCCACCCCAGCCACGATGGAAATGGCGCGGCAATGACACCGCTTCCCTTTGCCTCCAGCCGCGGCCCGAAAACCGCCACCACCCCTCCAATCAACCCAGAGACATACCCCGAGTGCCTCCTCGAATCGGGTTGATCGGATCAGGCCAAGTGGGCTGAAAACCGGGCGCTGGGGCATTCGTAGCTCCGGGTTATGCCTTGAGTAGGGGCGACAATCACTCAATCCACTGTCTTCATGGCAAGCTTATCAATTGTCCCGCGTGAAACTTTCGAAAAAGTTTGGGAAAGTGGAAGGGGGCTATGAGGGGCGAAAACCTTTTTCAAAAGGTTTTCGCCCTCCCCCCGGGCCCTGCCTTTGGCTCCAAGTGTGAGGTCAGCGGTGCACCAACTCCCGCAGCAGCGCGATCGCATCCAGCACCCCGGCCGCGCCATCGCCATCGAAATCCAGGCAGGGGTCGGTCGCGCCGGAGCGTAAGGAGATCAGCAGCCGGAGCGCATCCAGCACAGTCAGCCGGCCATCGCTGTCGAAATCCCCCCGCAGGCTCTGGTTGCAGCGCGAACTTTGCCGTCAACGTATACACGATCACACCGTCCTCCGGAGCGAACGGGAGCATGAGCCCGAACACGCCGCAGAGCGTGAACCATGGTTCCGCCCCGGGCTTCACCCTGACGCCGGATACCGGCTATCACTCGTGTCGGTGACCGGCTGCAACGGAACGCTCGCGAACTCCACGTACACCATCGGTCCGGCATCGGGCGACTGCACAATAACGGCGGCCTTCGCGATCGATTCCTACAGCGTGACGCCGGTCACGGACGGGAACGGCGGCGCGAATCCCTCAGCGGTCCAGGCCGTGACCTACGGGAACACGGCATCCTTTACGTTCACGCCGATCGCCGGCTATCACATTGCCTCGGTCACGGGCTGCAGCGGGACGCTCACCGGGAACTTGTACTAACCGGATCGATCACGGCAAACTGCCTCGTGACCGCCGCGTTCGCGAGCGACACGTTCATCTTCACGCCGGCGGCGGGAACGGGAGGCAGCCTCAGCCCGACCACGGCCCAAACCGTGAGCTACAACGGAACAACGAGCTTCGCGGTCATCCCGGCCGCGGGGTACCACGTCGTCTCGGTCGAGGGCTGCAGAGGAACGCTCTCGGGCAGCACCTTCACGACCGGCCCGGCGACCGCGGACTGCACGGTGAATGCGACGTTCGCGCTCGACACCTTCACGGTCACTCCGTCAGCGGGAGCGGGCGGCGAGCATCAGTCCGAACAGCGCCCAGGCCGTGAATTATAACGGAACACAACGTTATTCATCGTAACTCCCGACACCGGGCTACCACATCGCGTCGGTCACCGGCTGCGGAGGATCGCTTGTCGGGAAACGTCTACACGACCGGCCCGGTGACGGGGGACTGCATGGTCAACGCGACGTTCGCGAACGATACGTACACCGTAACGCCCGTGGCCGGAGCGAACGGCAGCATCAGCCCGAACACCGTCCCAGACCGTGAACTACAACGGGACCGCAAACCTTCACGTCGCAGCCGAACACGGGCTACACATATCCTTGGTCACCGGCTGCAGCGGGACGCTTACGGGCAGCACCTACACGACCGGCCCGATGACCGCGGACTGCATCGTGAAGCGCAACGTTCGCGACCGACACCTTCACCGTAACACCGTCCGCCGGAGCGAACGGAAGCATCAGCCCGAGCGCGGCCCAGACCGTGAACTACAACGGCACGACGCGCTGTTCTCGGTCACGCCGGCCGCGGGCTACCATATCGATCTCGGTCGACGGGCTGCGGCGGCACGCTTTCCGGGAACATCTACACCACCGGCCCGGTAACAGCCGACTGCACGGTAACCGCGGTGTTCGCGATCGACGTCCTCACCATCACGCCGTCCGCGGGCCCGAACGGCAGCATCAGTCCGGCAGCGGCCCAGAGCGTGAACTACAACCAGACAGCGAGCTTCACCATCACGCCCGAACACGGGCTACCATATCGCGCTCGGTGACCGGCTGCAGCGGCACGCTTGTACGGGAACACCTACACCACCGGTCCGGCAACTGACGAACTGCACGGTCACCGCGACCTTTGCGATCGATACCTTCACCGTAACGCCCGCGGCAGGAGCGAACGGCGTCATCAGCCCCAACAGCGCCCAGACCGTGAACTACAACGGGACAGCGAGCTTCTTCGTTGCGGCGAATGCGGGCAGTCACATCGTGTCGGTCACCGGCTGCAACGGCACGCTCTCCGGAAACATCTATACCACCGGCCCGATCACGGCGGACTGCACGGTGAACGCAGTCTTCGCCGGAGACAGCTTCACGGTCACGCCGGCCGCGGCCGCGAACGGCACGATCAGCCCGAACACGCCCCAGACCGTGGACTACAACGGGCCACGAGCTTCACGATCACCCCGAACACGGGCTACCAGATCGGCAGCGTGACCGGGTGCAGCGGCAGCCTCGCCGGGAACGTCTACACTACCGGGCCGATAACCTCGGACTGCACGGTTACGCCGATCTTCACGATCGAGACCTTCACGGTAACGCCGGCCGCGGGCGCGAACGGGAGGATCATCCCGAATACGGCCCAGCCCGTGAACTACGGCGGGACCACGAGCCTCATGATCGTGCCGGACGCGGGGTATCACATCGCATCGCCCGTGTCAGCGGGTGCGGCGGCGCTCTTTCCGGGAACGTCTTCACCACGGGTCCGGTTACGGCGGACTGTACGGTTTCGGCCGGGTTCGCGATCGACACGTTCACGGTAACGCCCGCGGCCGGCAGCGGGCGGGAGCATCAGTCCGAACGGGCCCAGAACGTGAACTACAACCAGACCACGAGCTTCACGGTCACGCCCGGACGCGGGCTACCAGATCGCTACGGTCACGGGCTGCGGCGGGAGCCTTTTGGGGAACATCTATACGACCGGACCGATCACCGGCGATTGCACGGTTACGGCCGTCTTCTCATTAGCTTCCCGTGGCAGACGGCGACCTTGATTACGACGGCAACGTCACCGTGACCGATGCGCTTCGGGCACTGCGGATAGCAGCGGGATTGATACAACCAACGGCCAATGACCTGACGCACGGCGATGTGGCGCCGCTCGTGAACGGCACGCCCCTTTCCGACGGGAAGATCGACATCAACGACGTGATCCTGATCCTGAGAAAGAGCGCGGGGCTGCCGAGCTTCTAGCTGCATGAGCCGGTCGTAGATAATACAATTTTTACAAGGAGGCTTCCTTCATGAACAAAAAGATCGTCGTTCTGTTTCATGTTCGCTATAGCAGTGAGCGCTCTTTCCGGGTGCGGAAATGACACGGTGGTTCCGATAACCGGCGGAACCACCGGGACTACCGAATCCACCCCAGATCTCTCCACGGGGGGTACTACAACGGCCCAGGCGGTCGTAACGCTTTCGACCAGCGGCAGCGGAACCCTGATCGGAGGCGTTGACACGACGATCACCCTCCCCGCAGGCGTAACGCTCAAGAGCACGGCGAGTCCTCCCGCGACCGACAGCGGTGTCCTGGTTGCCTCGGGGGCAGCTACGGGCTCCATCCTGGTCGGCAACTATACGGCAGCTTCCGGGAGGAACGGCCGGGACCGTGAAGATCGTTCTGGTCAGCGCGACCGGCTTCGCGTCCGGCGATTTCGTTACGATAAACTGCGAGCTCGCGTCCGGTACGACGCCGACGGTCACGGACTTCATCATTCAGTCAGCGCTTGTGAGCGACCTCACGCCCACGGCTATCCCGGGAGCGACGGTAGCGGTCTCGGGCGTCAGACAAGTGAAAATTAGTGTCATGTGAAGAAGTTGAAAAAATGTTACGGCTGTCCTCGTGAAGTTTCGCTTACCCCACGCGTCTTGGTTGCGCTAAACTGCTGCCTTCATGAAGCAATAGAACCTATATCGGGAGAGCCGGAATTTAAAGAAGGCGACGCAAGGAGGCAGAGGAAGTGCTTTTAAATTTACGTTCATACGGCCTGTGCATAGTCATTGTCTCTGTGCTGGGGTATGCGGCCACGGCCCACGCAACATCACAGCTGACCTTAACCGGCGCCGACGGGCAGAGCATGGCGCTTCAGGCAACGACGATCGAATCCGCGGCCGCAGCCGAATGCTCGATCTCCTATGAACCGTCGATCCTGTCGAACCCCCGCGTCGAGCTCGGGGCCCTGGCGACCGGAGCAATGATGGCGGTCAACACGCAGACGCCCGGGCTTATACGCGTGGCTCTTATCAGGACGACGCCTATGATGGGGAACGGCGTCATTGCTTCCGTGCTTTTTGACCGGACTTCCAGCTCCGTCGTCCGGGATAAAGTCCTTCACTGCCCGGCTGACGGATATCGAAGGCAAGCAGCTTCCCGCAATTGTTCAGGTTGCGGTCGCCGCAACTCCTCAGCCGACGTCCGGGGGATCCAATCAAGACCAGCCGGCAACCACTTCTGCTCCCGCTGTCTCGCCCGGTTTAGTTCCCGTCAAACAAGCGGATTTTCCCGGCGGGCTTCCTGTCGAACTAAGAAGGAACAAGGAAGAGGAAGCAAAGCCGGCTGAAAAGACCGTGCAGGAGCCTGAAAAGGACCGGGCGCAACAGGAAACCGTTGCACTGAAATCATCACGGGATGCTGCTCCCGCAATCCAGCCGGAGCGCGTGCCGGAGGCCAAGCGAAGAACCGTCTATTCTCAAAAGAGCATGGTCGACCGCTTCCGGGAGTTCAAGGGCAAAGCCGGCATCAAGGCGTACCTGGACCTGTTCAAGGAGGAAGGGATGATCGGGTTCCGGCAGGAGCCGAAAATAGCGCTGAGCGACGGGAAAAACAAGGTCAAAGCAATTTTCATTGCAATGCCCGGAGCACGGACATCAACGGATATCGCGATCATGGGAGCCAGGCTGCTATCGCTCCTGCCCGATCCGGAATACAGCAATACCTGGATAGCGGAAGCGCTCCCCGAGAAGGATGGATACCGATCGACCTTATCCGTGCCCCAGGGAGATATCCTGATGGTCTTTCCCCTTACGGTTGCTCCCAGTGTGAATATCGACCTCGATGGATCGGGAAAGATAACAGAGGAGGACTTTAAGCTGTTTTTGCGGGAGAAGGGAACGGCGAGTGCACCCCGGTTCGATCTGAACCATGACGGGAAACGGGACAGCCTTGACGATTATATCTTTACCGCGAACTACATGGCGAAGGTGAACGAGACCAAGGTCGCCCGGCAGCCAGTGGGCGGGCAATCCTCCCGCAAATGATCACGCGTTTCTTTGCTGGAGAATATTCGGGGGCAGGGGGATCCTGAGCTCGAGGTTCGTTCCGGAACCGGACGAGAGCGTTATTGACCCTCCCAGCTCCGCGGAACGCCTGCGCATGTTTGCCAGACCCCGCCCGCCGCATGCCTTCCCTTCGCATCCGATCCCGTTGTCGGCGATCGTCAATCGCAGTTCCCGGGGATTCACGACCAGTAGAACCGCGGCAGATGTCGCGCGGGCATGCTTGATGATATTCGTAAGCGATTCCTTGTAGATCTTGAACAGGTTGACGCAGATAAGACTGCCGGGCTCCCCGGCGGCATCGTCTGCGATGGCGGTTTCGAGACTAAAGCCGATATTGTGCGGCTCGAGCAGGGTGTTCCCCTGGCTTCTGATCTCCGCAGCCAGCATGTGCCAGTTCAGGCCGCGCGTATCGATGCTCCCCATAAAGCTCCGGATCTCGGTAACGCCTTCCCGGGCCAGATACGATATGGTCGAAAGCTTGCTCCGTGCGCCGTCAAGGTCGCTCGCCTTCCGCGCAAGCTCCGCGATGATCCCGATGTTCGTGATTATTCCACCCACCCCGTCATGCAGCTCCATGATGATGTTTTCCTTCTCTCTGACGTGACGCTCCTCCTCCCGTATCCGTTCTTCGTAGAGCCGGACCTTCTCCGCGTCCGCGTGTTTGCGGTCCGTAATGTCGAAGAGGGTGGCGATCACGGCAGGCGTGTCTTCATAATCGATGATCCCCGCCGTGGCGGTGACCCAGCGTTCTTCACCGCCCCTGGTCACGATCTTGAACTCGTATTCCCGAGGCACGTCCTGGCCGGAGATCCTCGCCTTGCCGCGCTCCCGCACCAGTTCCCGGTGGTCGGGGTGCACGATCGTCCAGAACTCCATCTCTGCATAGTCGTCCGGACCGTACCCCGTCATCCGCAGCGCCGTGGGATTGGCGTACAATAAACGGTTGCCCCGGTGGATTATGATCGAAGCTGCCGTGGTTTCCGCAAGTGTGCGGAAACGCGCTTCGCTTTCCTTGAGCGACCTGACCGCCTTGTCGACAGCATCGTTCAGCCGGTCCTTTTCGACCGCGTGTCTCTGCTGCTCGATCTCCTGCAGGCGCCGGCCCTGGAGGAACTCCCGGCGGCTGTACAGTTCGCGCTGATAGTTCGTGAACATGCCTATCAGGTTCGCGGAGATATAGAAATAATTGTCAGTCAGAAAAACAGGCAGCGCCGGGGGGTGCAGCCAGACAGCCGAGACCTCGTACATGCCGATGATCGTCCAGCCCACGGCCGTTGCATAGAGGAACCGCAGCTTGAAGGCCGTATACGTGGTCATGAATACGAGCAGGAGGCCGGCGAAATGCAGGAACGGCGCCTGGCCGTGCGTGAGGTCGATCAGAACGACGATGCCGGCGCCGCCGACCAGGGCAAGGAAGGACACGAGGAGCTGCTGGGATCTTCTGAAACGGGACGAGTAGGAGGAGGCGAGTACGGCAATGGTGACCGGGAGGACGACGGCGTACCTGATGAACCACGCCTTTTCCCTGACATAGGGCGTTACCACGTGATCGACGATGCCGAAAAGCGCATAGATCACGCCAACAACGATGATGTTTATCCGAAGCTGTTTCAGGGAGTTCTGAAAGGTCTCGTTCTGGTATATCTCTTCGAGCTCTCCCTGGAACTTCAGGCGGTACTTGTCGATCGGGATGTCAGTCATGGCCCCTCTATTTCCCGAATCACCTGCAGCATGTTCTATCGATCAGTAAGAATGCAAGTATAGGGCAGCCGTTCAACCCGGTCAAGAGATAATTTGCGTTCGGGTGGATCGAACCGGTAAGGTATACGAATACGAAATATCGATCGAACGTGCGTTCAAAAGGCTGTTTCGTGCGGCTTTCTGAGGAAACTGGTAAGTACGATGGCGAGTCCCGCGAACCCTGCAGCCATCAAAAAACTGGACGAGAAGCTGTTGGTTCGTTCAGCCAGGATTCCGGCAATGGAAGGGCCGGTGATCTGGCCGAGACCGAAGATGAACGTGATAAAGCCGAAGGCCGCCAATGCCTTGTCGATCCCCACGTATTCGCTCACGGCCGCGACCATGATCGACGGGATGGACCAGGCAACAATGCCGTAGAAGATGATCGAAAGGTACAGGAAGACCGGCGGGAGGTCGGCCCCGACCAGCAGGTACGAGAGCATCTGGAGCGAGAAGACGATCATGAGCCCGCGCTTTCTGCCTATCTTGTCGGAAAGCGTACCGAACACCGGGCCCGAGAAGAGGCTCAGGAACCCCACCCAGGACCAGAAGTTCCCCGCAATTGCCTCCGAGAACCCGCGTTCCTTCACGAGTGTCGTCACGATGAACGTCGCGTAGATCACGTACGTATACCCGAACAGAAAGTAGATGGCGCCCAGGAGATAGAGCGTTCTGTTCCGGTAGATGCTCTTCGCGCCCGTCTGCCGACAGCGGAATGCTCGGCATCTCCATTCCTTCGCTGCCGAGCGGCTCCAGGCCGCGCTCTGCGGGCTTGTTCCTGAGAAAAAAATGGCCGATGACGGCGATCAGTGTCACGAACCCGGCAAGGATCAGCCAGTTCATTCTCCACCCTTCCGGACCGACAAGCCTGTTCACGTAGGGGATCAGCTTTCCCGAGATGATGATGGCGAAGCCGCTCCCGATCACGACGAACCCGGCTGCGCGCCCGCGTATGGAGCGGTCGAACCAGGCGGTTATAAGCCCCATGACCGGAACGTTGGCCGCACCGCTTCCCAGGCCGGTGATGAAATACAGGACCAGTACCGCTATGAAGCTGTGTGACTGGCTGATCAGCGCCATGGAAGCGCCGATGCCAAGGAGGGCGGCAACGATCAGGCGGCGGGAGCCGATCTTCCTGGCGATCTGCCCGCACAGAAGCACGGCGATCAGGTAGCCGATGAAGTTCCCGGTGCTGATGAAGCCGATCTGGGAGTAGGAGAGCGCAAGGGACGATGCCATGGACGGGAGGAGCATGCCGAGCGCAAACCGGCCGAAGCCGAGACAGGCGACGATGCAGAGCATGCCCGTTATCACGATCACCCAGGCGTAATGGAATGGGAATGCGGGAATCTTTCGAAGTCGATCATGGCAGGGACTATAGCATTTTCGGAAAGAACGGAAAAGGGAAATGTTGAACCTGGAGCAGGTGTTCAGGAATGAGTATTGTACATAGTGCTCTACTCCCCTTCTCTGTCGCAGCTTTATCGGATCTGTTTTAAGTTCCTTTTTTTCGTTTTCTTCTGAATCCGCTGCTTGACATAAATTTGCAGGTTGTAACAGGCGCAGAATCGGCTTGAAACCGTTTAAAATTTTCTATAGAATGAATTCTAAAGTATTAAAATATTAATACAGGAGGAAGTGCATATGAGGACATTCAAGACGTTTGGCATTATGCGCACGGCAGTTTTGGTTTTTTTAATTGCATTGCTTGTTTCCATAATCGTCGTTTCGTGCAAAA
>CAVVYO010000014.1:0-24950 GCA_963752515.1 Candidatus Glassiibacteriota bacterium
CGCCCTGGTACCGCCGGATCATGGGCGGAGACCGCGGGCTGTTCGGCGAGCTGGAGCCCCCGGAGGCCGGCGGCTCGGGCTTCAGCGAGAAAGAAATCTCCTACCTGCTCCGAGTTCCCCTGCCGGATGCTGTTCGATGGGAGCGCACCCGCCGGCGGCGAGGCCGGCGGGCGCAACATCCTGGTCAAAGCGCATCGTAGCCCTTTGTCCCACCCGGCCTCTGGAAGTAGGAACGGCTGACCCGCACCACCACTCCCGAGAGCAGCAGCAGCGACACGAGGTTCGGGACGGCCATCAGACCGTTCGCGATGTCGGCGAACGCCCACACCGCGGGGAGCTGCGACCGAGCCGACGAAGACGGCCCCGACCCAGAGGACGCGGTACGGCTTCACCGCGCGGTGGCCGATCAGGTACTCGACCGCCTTCTCGCCGTAGTAGCACCAGCCGAGGATCGTCGAGAAGACGAACGTCAGGAGCCCACGGTCAACACGATCGGGCCGACGACGGGGAACTCACTCGAACGCGGCGTGGGTCAGCGCGGCGCCCTTCAGCCCGCGTCCAGTCGCCGGTGTTACGATCACGAGCCCGGTGATCGCGCACACGACGACGGTGTCCCAGAAGGTCCCGGTCGAGGGAGACCAGCGCCTGGCGCACGGGGTTTCTCGTCTGGGCCGCGGCGGCGACGATCGGCGCGGAGCCCAGCCCCGACTCGTTGGAGAACAGCCCGCGCGCGATCCCGAAGCGGATCGCCTCTCACGGCGGCCCGAGGAACCCGCCCACGGCCGCCTGGCCGGTGAACGCCGTCTTGAGGATCAAGCGATCGTCTCCGAGCGTCTCCGCAGCCCATCACGAGCAGGACCAGGCACCCGAGACGTAGAAGATCGCCATGAAGGGGACGAGTTTCTCGCAGACGCGGGCGATCGAGTGGATCCCGCCGAGGATCACGACCGCGGTCAGCACGGTCAGCACGGCGCCGGTGATCCAGGGGGAGACCCCGAAGAGCCTCGGCCGAGAGCGACGAGATGGAGTTGGCCTGGGCCATGTTGCCGATGCCGAACGCCGCGATGGCGGTGAGTGCCGCAAAGACCATGCCGAGCCATCGCATGTTGAGGCCGTGCTCGAGACGTACATCGGCCCGCCCGAGATCCGTCCCCCCCGCCCACCACGCGATACTTCACCGAGAGGAGCGCTTCGGCGTATTTCGTCGCGATACCGAAGACCCCGGTGAGCCACATCCACAGCACGCTCCCGGCCCGCCCGCGGCGACGGCGGTAGTGACGCCGACGATGTTGCCGGTGCCGATCGTCGCGGCGAGCGCAGTGACCAGCGCGCCGAACTGGCTGACGTCGCCCGCGCTGCCCTTGTCCCGGCGCTTGATCAGCGCCAGGTGCAGACTCGGCAGCAGGGTGCGGAACTGCAAACCTTTCAGGATGATCGTCAGGTAGATCCCGGTGCCCACCAGCAGGACCAGCATCGGCGGGCCCCAGACAAAGTTGCTCAGGGTGGTGAAGACCTCGGTGAATGCCGCCATGAAACCATTGCCCACTTGCGCCTCCGCGGGGGTGAGAGCGAGGGATGAGATGCTCCGGCAGGATGCAGCCCAATTTAGTTTCGATCCCCCGGCAAGGCAACTGCAAATGCTTCGGGGGGAGGAAAACTTTTAAAGAAGTTTTCCTCCCCCCGGACCCCCCACCTTTCCAAACGTTTTGTGGAGCTTCGCGCGGGGAAGACGGCGACGGGTTGGGAAAGCAACGTGCTGCTTGGTCTCGCGCGGTTTTGATCCCCCTTACGAAAGGGGGACACAGGGGGTTGTGTTTTTTTCCGCTTCCAGTACTAAAAGTCTTGACAGGCGATGGGGCGCTGTGGTACATTCTCAATGTAAAGCAAACTATACATTTTGTAATGTCACATATACCTCAGCGCGGAGGAAGCCGATGCACCCGCAGGAACGCATGGCCTGGTTCAACCTGGCGGTGGTGGGGCTGACGCTGGTTGCCTATCTGGTGCTTTTCGCGGTTAGCCACCATCCGGCGGGTTCCCTGGGAGCGTCCGGCCTACTCGGTTTACTGGGCTTCGGGGCGATCATCGGGGTTGGGAAAAAGGACGAGCGCACGGACGAGCGCGACCGGGAGGTTAATCGCAAGGCGACCGGAGTGGCCGTGCATGCAATCTGGGGATACCTGGTTGTCGGTCTTCTGGCTGTGGTTTTCAGTTCCGTTTCGAGTGTGCCAAGGGAGACCCTGCTCAATTATGTGCTGCTGGGGATGGTCGTTTTCATCACGGCTTTCTCTATCGCGGTGTTGGCAATCTACCGGGCTGAGCGCAGCGAACGCATGACCTTGGTGGACCGGTTGCGGCTGATGGGAGAACTGCCGAGAAGGGAAATCATGCGGTTGGCTGCGTCGCAGGGTATCACCGTGGTGTTCGCCATACGAATGACCCAGTTCCTGGGAGAGCCGGTCAGCTCCTACCCGTGGCGGAGGGCTGGGCGGTTTGCGGGGTGATGGGAGCTATTTACTTGCTCGGACGGGTTTCACTGCAGAAGTTAATTCGGAATTATGATGAATTTGCCTCCTATTTCAATGTCATCCGCACCGCCGACCGGGTACTGCTGATCGCCTTGAGCCTGGCCGGGCTGGTGCTGGCGGGAATCTATGCGGCCGGGGCGTTCCGGCCGGTGCTGGCCCCGGTGGTGCTGTATTTTGCGATTGTCGCGGGCCTGCTGGCCCAGCCTTTGCTGATGCTGCTCCGGGGCGGCCGCCGGCAGGCGGAGGAACGCTGATGGGCGAGGAACGGGTTACCAACAGCATCCGCCGTCTGCGGTTCGACCACGGCGAGCTGACCCAGCAGCAACTGGCCGAGCGGGTCGGGGGGCGTCCACAACCGTATCGCGATTGAGTCCGGCAAGTACCAGCCGAGCCTGCCGCTGGCGTTCAAGCTGGCCCGGGCGTTCGGGAAAACGGTGGAGGAAGTGTTCAGCCTGGAGAACGATCGCCCGGCGGGAACATAAAGCGGCGCTCAGTTCATGACGTTCAGCAGCGGCCCTGCCGCCACCCGTCTTGTGTTGACCGGCTGCTATACCCAGCAGCAAAGACTCGAAAAAACACAACCCCCTGTGTCCCCCTTTGTTATTAAGGGGGATTCTAAAGACACACCCCCCGGTCCCGGTGTTACCGGGACCACCCCCCTCCAGGGGGGACTTTAAAGACACAACCCCCTGTTTTCTCCTTTGTTAGGGGGGATTTTATAGCCGCCACTGAAAGGCTTGTGAGGATGGCGAAGGGTCTGGAGGTTCCTCTCCCGTTCGTAAAGGGAGACAGAGCCACTTTCGAAAAAGTTTGGAAAGGTGGAAGGGGGTTCGGGGGAGGGAGGAAAACTTTTTTAAAAGTTTTCCTCCCTCCCCCCATCGAGCTGTCAGCTTCGCCCATAGTCGGGGATCGCAGGCAACTGCCGCCCTCCAGCGAGGAGCGGTGGGCATAGATTCCCGGGATGGTGTAGGCCAGCGCCTCGTAGATATTCACGGTCGGCGAACGGCGCTCCAGCACGCTGCTCACGAACTCGTGGGTGAGGTGGGGGTGCGAGCCGCCATGGCCGCTGTCGTGGCGCAGGGGCTCGGGCAGCAGCTCGTAGTGGTCCGGCACCGGGAAGACCTCGGTCACCACGTTGCTCTCGGCGTAGCGGTTCTGCTCGGTGAGGCCCTGGTCGCGGCGGGAGATCATCGCCGGCACCTCGCCGGGCCGGGGCATGAAGAACGAGCCCGCGCTGCCCAGGAACTGGGCCCGCTCGGTCCCGCCCGCGGCCACTTTCCAGTAGACCGCCACCCGGGCGGCATGGCCGCCGGAGGTGCGGAAGAACGCGGTCTGGCTCCAGAACGGGTTAGCGTAAACATTTTCTTTCAGCATCGGCGAGTCATCCCCCCAGCCGACCGCGGTGACCTGCGCCAGGCGCTCGCCGGTGACCGGGACAATCATCCCGGTGCAATGGGTGGGGTAGAGCATCGGCGGGTAGGCATAGCGCCAGGTGCGCTGGCCCTCCTCCACTGCCAGGGCCTCGAGGCCATCGTGGTGGTACTCGGCCTCGGAGAAGATGATCTCGCCGAACGCCCCTTCCGCCGCCAGCTTCCGGGCGCTGATGATCTCCCTTCGATAGTAGCTGGTTTCGGCCATCATGTAGTTGAGCCCCGTGCGCCGGACTGTCTCCAGCAGGCGGACACACTCCTGCTCGTTCACTCCGGCCGGGACCGCGCTGATGACGTGCTTGCCCGCCTCCAGCGCCTCGACCGCCATCGCCACGTGCAACGGGGCCGGGGTGAACACCGCGACCGCCTCGACCTGGGGGTCGGCGATCAGTTTTTTGTAGTCGAAATAGGCGGTGTCGCAGCGGTAGGTGCGTTTGAGGGTGTCGATCCGGTCCTGGCGCAGGTCGCAGACCGCGGTGACGACAGCCTGGGGGTGTTCGTGCCACTGGAAGCCGGCCCCGAACCTGCCGCCGATCACCCCGACCCGCAGTTGGCGGGATGCCTGGCCCGGCGCCCTTCCGATGGCCAGCCCGAGGGTGGCGGCCCCGGCCAGCGCGCCGACAAACTCGCGGCGGTTGAGGGCGGAAGTCCTGCCGGGAGTTTTTTTCATTTTGCCTCCAGAAGGTGAAGGATCGCTGAGCGCCGGGGTGAGGAGGCACGGCCTCCTGCCGGTACTTCCCTGGCTCCCTGCCATGCTCGTAACTTCTTTATTTTTTTGTTCTTTTGTGACCAAAAGAACCAAAAGTCTGTGCGGCGCAAAACTCGCCCACCACTGGTAGTCTGTCGACTGGTCGGTATCCGGCTTCGCTACACGCTACCACTAAGCGTGGGCAGCGCTGACGCGCATCTGCCGGTCAGTTCCTGCCTCCCCGAATGCCGCTCATGGGATAGCGAGCATTGTAACCGCTGCTCCCCCATAGCTCATACAGTTGCTGCCGCAGGGGCGGCCTCCGGCCGCCTGGGGGTGAAAAACAAAGGTAGGGCAGGCCCCAGAGCGCAGGCTGGCGTGGAGGCCCGGAGCCAATCGTAGGGGCGCGGCATGCCGCGCCCGTGGAAGGCGGGGAGTGCTGTGATCTTAGCAAGGGGGAAACAGGGGGTTGTGTTTCAGGGCCGGCACAGGGGCCGGCCCCTACGACTACTGCGGCGCAAGCCTCGGGATGGCGCACCACTCCCGACCGAATTTGTTGGAACAGATGTGCGGGCAAAGGCAAAAGACTGTCTCCCATCCTGACATGCTGATTCCACCTGCACATCAAACTATCGAAAAAATTTGGAAAGGTGAGAGGGGGTTCGGGGGAGGGAGGAAAACCTATAAAAAGGTTTTCCTCCCTCCCCCGGAGCAGCTGTCTGTTGTCCTCGAATGGGCGTCAGTCCGCCGGGAGCTGGTAGGGCCGGTTCAGCCGGCGGCCGTAGGCCCCGTGCTTTTTGAGCTGGCTGTTCCAGTACCAGGGCAGCAGGTATTTGAGGATCAGCCGGGCGATCACCAGCCCGGGGCCGCGAAAGCGCTCGGGCCGGCCGATGCTGGTGATCAGTTGGTGATCGAAGCCGGTTTCGAGGCTGAAACGCGCCCCGAGCTGTCGGAACGGGGCCAGTTGTTTGCGGATGATCCGGGGCGCCTGGACCTGCAGGCCCTCGCTGCCGCCCTTGATCACGGTGCCCAGGCAATGGCGGCCCAGCCTTCGGCAGAGCCGCTCCAGGTAGCGGCGGACCGGGTATGATTGCGCCGCCTCGGGGAAGCCGGAGTGAACGACAAAGCCCAGGGCCGGCAGCCCCGGCTTTCCGCGGTACGGGGCCAGCCGCTCGATGAAGCACTTGACCACCGCCGGCATGCTGTCGACATAGAGCGGGAACGCCAGGATCACCACCGGAGCGGTTTCGAAAGCGGCCAGCGCCCCGGCGAACCCCGACTGCTCCTCATCGATCAGCTGGAAGACCTCGCAGCCGTTCTCCCCCCGCCCGTGAGTTTGCTCCCAGCCCTCGCGGAAAGCGTTCAGCAGGAACTGGGTGTTGCTGCGGGTCCCGCGCGGCGAGCCCTCAAGCAGCGCCAATTTCATCGGCTACCTCCCGAGGCGGAGTGTCGGTCAGGCGCAGGAAACGGAAAGCGGCCCGCAGGTTGAGGGCGCTGCGGCGGAAGATTCCCTCGACAATCTCCAGGTCCTCGGGGTCGGTGTCGGTTTCCGGTTCCAGCACCAGCGCCAGGTCGGGGTAGCGCTCATAGCGCGGCACGTGGCGGCACTCGCCCTCGACCAGCTCGACATAGGGGCTGATGATCGGAACCAGCCGGTCCAGGGCCCGCTTGAGCCGGTAGCCGGGGAAACCCATCACCAGCGGCGCGGCGCCGATCACCAGGTGCGAGCCGACCACCGCCCGGGCCAGCTCGCGGCCATCATCCTCGATCACGCACTCGCCGGGGGTGCGGACCCAGCAGCTCCAGCAGCCCCGGCATTGACGGACTTTCAGCTCCTCGACCGGGAAGCGCCGTACCCGGTGGCCTCGGCGCTCCAGCTCCGCTGTCAGGCTTTCCAGCCAGGTCCCGAGCCGCCCGGGATGCTCCCCCGGGCCGCCATCGATGATGGTAATGCTCGCCATTGATGCTCCTCTTGCGATGGGAGAGGGGGAGGCCGGCCCCCGCGGCGCGCCCGGTCGGGAGGGACGCAGGAGCTTCAAACCAAAACACTTGAATAATTCTCCCCGGCGTGACAAACTTTAAGCTGTGGAAGGGAAAAAGTAAAGGATGCGCCACCGGCGGCGGTTGATGGCGCATCTAACCCGAACGAAAAGGGGAGCCGGCGATGGAAGGATTGGTGGAACCGTTTGCCCAGCCGCGTTGGATCGAGGCCGGACCGGGCTGCCTGGATGCGGCCGGACGCTATGCCCGGCTGCTGGGCGGCGGGAAGGTGCTGGTCGGAGTCGGAGGGGTCTCGGCCCAGAAGAGCGGGCTGCTGGCCCGCCTGGAGAACGTGCTGCAGCGGGAGCAGATCCCTTACGAGATCTGGGAGGGAATCCCGGCCGAGCCGACCCTGGAGGTGGCCGACCGGGGGGCCGAGCGGGTGCGGGTCCGGGGCTGCCAGACCCTGATCGCCCTGGGCGGCGGCAGCGTGATCGATACGGTCAAGCTGGCGGCGATCCTGGCCAACCACGAGGGGCACCTCGCCGAGGATTTCCAGCTCGGCCGGGCGCAGTTCAGCCGACCCTCCCGCCCGGTGATCGCGATCCCCACCACCGCGGGCACCGGCAGCGAGGCCACCAAGGTCAGCGTGATGACCAACCCCCGGCTGGGGGTGAAAAAGTCGATCTACAACTGGGACATGGTGGCGACCGTGGTCCTGCTCGATGCCCATGCCACCCAGGGCCTGCCGCCGGAGATCACCCGCGACACCGGGCTGGATGCGCTGGGCCAGGCGATCGAGGGCTACCTCAGCACCAGGGGCAATGTTTTCACCGCGGCCGCGGCCTCGATGGCGGTGCTGCTGATCCACCGCGCCCTGCCGTCGGCGGTGCGCGATGGGGAGGACCTCCAGGCCCGGCACGAGATGCTGCTGGCGGCATTCCAGGGCGGGGTGGCGATGGGCACCGGGGTCGGGCTCGGCCATGAGCTGGCGATGGCGGTGGGCAGCTTCAAGAAGATCTCCCACGGCTCGCTGGTGGGGATCCTCACCCCCTACGCCCTGGCGGCCAACCTCGGGTATGCCGACCGCAAGATCGCCGAGCTGGCCTTCCATTTCGGGGTCCACGGCAATGGGGATGAGGCCGCGCTCGCCCGGGCGATGGTGCGTCGGACCCGGGAGTTCGACCATCAGCTCGGCCTGCCCGGCTCGCTGGGCGAGCTGGGGGTGACCTCCGGCGACATCGACCGCATCCTCGAGCTGAGCAAGAAAGCCACCGACATCCGCACCAACCCGCGGCCACTGGATGACCAGCTCCGTCGCGCGGTGCTCGAGCGGGCGATCGCCGGGAGCGATCCCCTCGGCTGAGGACCCGGCGCGGAACTTGCAATGACCGGGGCGAGTACCACAAGGATGGCCGCCACTCGAGGTCCGCAAGGGGGCAGCTTGGAGGGAAAACGCGCCGGCGAGCAACTGTCGGAGGCGGTCGAGCGCCAGCTCCGCCTGCTGGAGAGCTACGGCCGGCTGGCCGGGGAACAGGTCCGGCTGATCGAGGAAGAAGACTACCCGCGCCTGGTCCGGGTGCTGGACAAGAAGGACCGCTTGCTGGAGGAGTTGCGGGAGATCACGCGCCTGCCCTCGCTGGCGGCCGCCGCGGCCCGGGAGGAGCAGCCGCGGGCGGCGCTGTCCCGGGAGTTGGTGTCGGTGCTCCGGGAACGGCTGGAATATTTTGCCGGGCAGGAAACGCTGTGCCTGGAAAAGGCTGCCGCGATCCGCAGCGGGATGGCCGAACAGCTCCGGCTGCTGCGCCAGGGCCGCAAGCTGGTCCGGCGACTACAAGCGGGAACCGGCCAGCGCCAAGGCCCGGTTCAAGGACCTTCGGACCTGAGAGTCGCTAAAGTTCCCCGGTCCCGGGCCGATATAGTCAGTAGGTAATCGTGCCCGGACCGCCGAGGGAATGGTGGTTCGCACAGCCGCTGTGTGCCTTCCGGGGAAGAGGGCCGGCGGCTCCAATCAGATGGGGTAAGCGCATGAAGATCGATCCCGGCTTGCAACGGACCCAGGCTCAGGAGCTCAAGCAGCAGTCCAAGACCGAGGGCGCCAAAGAATCCGGCTCCGGCAAGAGCCAGGGCGCCGGCGGCCGCCCGCTGTTGGATACGGTCAGCATCTCCGAGGAGGCGCGCTCGCTGCAGCGCACCCAGTCCGAGCTGACCGGCCTGAAGCAGGAGCTGGAGTCCGCCGCCGAGGCCCCGATCCGCCAGGACAAGGTCGAGGCGGCGCGGGCCAGGCTGGCCAGCGGTGAAGCTGCTCTCGGATGAGGTGATCGGGAAAACCGCCGAGTCGATCCTCTCCAGCGGCGCACTGTCCGACCTGGTGGATGCCGGCAAGCTCAAGTCGGGCGCCCGCCTCGACCGCCGGCCGCGAGGGCGGGCTGGACCCGGAGCGCCTGGCCGAGTTGCGCCAGCGGATCGAGTCCGGCTTCTACAGCTCGCCCCAGGCGGTGGAGCGCATCGCCGAGGGCATGCTGGAGGACCTGCTGGCCTGAGCGCCGCCCGGCAATCAATGACAGATTGAAACGAAAGGGCTTCCCGGTCCACGGATCGGGAAGCTTTTTTCTTTACCCGCTATCCGGAAGTAATTAACTTGTCTCCTCCTTTGACATTAAATCGAGCCTCCCGCCGGATGCTCCCACCCGCCCGATCCCCCGGAAAGCTCCCGTGAAGAAGGCCCGCAGAAAATCCGAACAGCCCGCACCGGTCTGGCCGCTGGAGCAGGCCGCCGCCTGCTACCTGCTGACTGGTGTTGACAGCGGTCGCCCTGTGCTCGGCGCTGGCCCCGGTGGCCGGCTGGGGCCTGAGCCTGCCGGAGCTGTTTTCCTGGCCGGCGCGGATCGGCTTTTTCGCGCTCGCGCTGGCGGGGCTGCTGCCCTGGTGGCGCAAGCACGCCGGAGACCTGCTCGCGCCCGGCGGCCCGGGCGGAGGCGCGCTGTCGGAGCTTCCTGGGGCGGCACGCCCTGGCGCTGGCCCTGCTGGCCTCCCTGACGGCGCTGCTGCTGACAGTCGCCTGCCCGATCATGGGCGATGCCTCGACCATGATTTACGCCACGCAACACGGCGAGCCGGTCCACCGCCATTTCCCATTCCATTCCGCCCTGTTCAAGCTGCTGGTTCACGCCACCGATCGGCTTCCTGCCAGAGGCGGGAGAAACCGGGTCCATGGCTCCGGCGCAGGCCCGGCTGATCTGGTCGCTGGTGGCCGCGCTGGGCGCGGGGATTTTCCTGTACTCGCTGCTGGGGCTGACCGCCCGGCTGGGCGAGAGCCGCCGGGACCGGCTGATCCCGCTGGCGCTGGTGCTGGCCGGCGGAACGACCGCCCTGTTCAGCGGCTACATCGAGGTGACTGTCCTGGGCTGCGCGCTGCTGGCGCTGTACCTGCTGGCGCTGGTCGCCGCCTGGCGCGGGGAGGCTCCGCTCTGGCAGCCCGCGGCGGCGTTTTTCCTCTGCCTGGGATTTCACGCCTCGGCGGTGGCGCTGGCCCCCGCGCTGGTCTGGCTCTACTGGCGGCGCGAGGCAGGACAGCCGGCTGTCCCGGGCGCTCTCGCTGCTGGTCCCGCTGGGGCTGTTCCTGCTGGCGATCAGCTTGCTGACCGGGCTGCCGGAGTGGCTGGGCCAGTTTGTCAGCGGAGTGGAGACCATTTCCGCGGGGGAGGGCGCGGCCCCCCAGGCGGCGACCAGCGGGCCGGGCCTGCTGTCCCCGGCCCACCTGTGGGAGCTGGCCAATGTCTACCTGCTGCACAGCCCGCTCAACCTGCTGCTGCTGACGGTCGTGGCGGTTGGGGTTGCGGCTTTCCCCAGGCCGGTGCTCCGCGATCCATTGGCGGTGGCGCTGCTGCTGACACTGGGGGCCTACCTGGCCGAGCTGGCCGTGTTCAATCCCTTGCTGGGGAGCCTGTGCGACTGGGATATCTTCGCGCCGGTGGGGATCCTGCTGCCGCTGGCGGCCTGGCGGGTCTGGCAGGCCATCGCGCCCCGGCGGTTCCCCTCGGCTGCCCTGGCGCGGGCGGTGGCGCTGCTGCTGCCGCTGGGACTGGCGCACCTGGCGCTGCTGACCATGTTTTTCCATCAGCGGGAGCCGTTGCTGCGGCGGCTGACCGCCTACTCCCGGTCCGAGCGGGCGGTTTCCTCCGCGGGCCGCCAGATGCTGGGTTCCCGCCTGGCGCTCTACTGCGTGGGGGAGGATTATTTCCCGGAGTACCTGCTGGAATTTTTCGATCGGGACAGCACCGCGCGCAGGTTCCTGATCTACCGGCTGAGCGAACTCAATGACGGGCGGAAGCTGGTGGAGCTGGAGCGGCGCTGGCGGGAGCAGTTTTCCAGCCTCGACCTGGGAAACATCGGCGCCGCGATGCTCGACCAGGACCGCCGGGACGATGCGATCTACTACCTGCGCCGCAGCTGGCTGAAAGAACCGGGCCTGCTGGTGGCCAATTTCAACCTGGCGATCTACTACAAGCGGATCGACCGCCCGGCCGCCTGCCTGTTCCACGCCCGGATGCTCGCCCCGGACTGGCAGGAAAAGCTGATCCGGCAGGGGCAGACCAGCCGGGAATTGCTCGAGCTGGCGGAAAGCTGGGACGACAAGACCAAGCTGGAGTTGCGGCAGACCGCGCTCGGGCACGTGGTGAACAACGGGCGGCAACTGCTCCAGCGCGGCAGGTTCGACAGCGGGGAGCAGGAGTTGCTGGCCGCCTGGACCATGGGCTACGACAGCCTGGCGGTGATGCTCTGGCTGGGAGAGGGCGCGTTGCGGCAAAAGAACTGGGAGCGGAGTGAGCATTACTTCAGCCGCCTGCTGCGGGCCACGCCCGGCGACTGGCGGGTGTCATGCGGACTGGGCTTGTCGCTGGCCGGGCTGGGGCGGCGGGAGGAGGCGCTGGAGCTGGCCGAGCGCCTGGAGCAGGCCGGACAGTATCCTTCCTGTATCGGGAGCATCCGCGAGCTGGCCGGGACCGGCCCCCGCGCGGCGGGGAACTGACCGCCTGAAAGCGCTTCACGCCACGGGCGGCGATCCGAAGCCGGACCGCCGCCCGCGCGGAACAGCCTGCTTACTTGCCCCGGACTTTTTTCACCAGGGCGATCGCACCCGCGACATTGCGGGCGATCCCATCCCAATCCTTGGCCGCCACCAGGTCCTTGGTGATCAGCTTGGAGCCCATCCCCAGGCAGACGCAGCCGGCGCCGATCCAGGCGCTGATGCTCTCCTCGGTGGCATCGACGCCGCCGGTGGGCATGATGCTGGTCCAGGGCACGGGCCCAGGACCGCCTTGACGAAAGCCGGGCCGCCGACCTGGCCGCCGGGGAAGATCTTGACGATCTCGCAGCCCAGCTCCTCGGCCTGCGCCGATCTCGGAGACCGAGCCGCAGCCGGGGCTGTAGGCGATCTTGCGGCGGTTGCAGACGCGGGCCACCTCGGGGTTCAGCACCGGGCCGACCACGAAAGCCGCGCCGGAGTTGATGTAGAGCGCGGCGGTGCCGGGCGTCGACGATCGAGCCCACGCCCAGCATGCACGCCCGGGTCGCTCCTTGGCGCAGCTCGGACTCCAGCTTCGCGAAGACCTCGTAGGCGAGGTCGCCGCGGTTGGTGAACTCCACGCACTTGGCCCCGCCCTTCCGCGCAGGCCCGCACGATCCCGCGCGCCAGCTCGAGGTCACCGTTGTAGAACACCGGGATCACGCCGACTTCCACCATGCTGTTGAGCACTTCCAACCGGCCGAACCTGGACATGAACAGATCCTCTGCGAAGGGGTTGAAAATCAGCCTGCGGGATAACCATCTGACAAGCAAATCTTTAATGCGGGAATTTAACAGCCCGGGGGCCGCTTGACCAGATTTTTCGCTGCTCCCGGGCCGGTCATTCCAGCGCCTCCCGCCCGGTGAGCCGCAGCGCCGAGAGGGCCAGCACCGCGCTGCCGCGCCACAGCACCGACTCATCCAGGTCGAACACCGGGCTGTGGTGCAGGCTGCGGAAGCCGGCCTCCGGGTGGTGGGTCCCCAGGGCGAAGAAGCAGCCCGGGGCCTCGGCCAGGAAGCAGGAGACATCCTCGCCGGTCATCGAGGGCCGCCGGATGCGGTGCACGCCCTTCTCCCCGAGCAGCTCCAGCGCCGCCCGCTCGACCACCCGCACCACCGCCGGATCGCTTTGCACCATCGCGGCGCCCCGGGTGTAACGGTACTCATGACCGCAGCGCATCCCCCGGGCATTGTGCTCCACCACCTCGCCGATCCGCTCTTCCAGCAGGCCGCGGGTGGCCTCATCCAGGGTGCGCACGGTTCCGCGGCCCACGACCCGGGTGGGGATGATGTTGAAGGCGCTGCCGCCGCGCAGCTCGCCGACCGTCACCACCGCGCTCACCAGCGGGTCGATCTCCCGGCTGACCAGGGTGTGGAGCTGGGTGACGGTCTGGGCCGCGGCCAGCACCGGGTCCGGGCTGCGGTTGGGCGCGGCCCCATGCCCGCCGATCGCGGTCAGGGCGAACTCGAAAGTGTCCGCCGCGGCCATCAGCGGCCCCTCGGCGAGGCCCACCGCCCCCAGCGGCACCTCCTCCCAGAGGTTGCCGACATGCAGCCCGAGCACGAAATCCACCCGGGGATCGTTCATCGCCCCGGCCTGGACCATCCGCTGGGCGCCCATCGCGCTTTCCTCGCCGGGCTGGAACAGCAGCTTGACCATCCCCGGCCACTCCTGTCGGCGCTCGGCCAGGAACGAGGCGGCTCCGAGGGCGATCGCCAGGTGGGCATCGTGCCCGCAGGCGTGCATCTTTCCCGGGTGGAGCGAGCCATACTCCCTTCCCGGCTGCTCCTCGATCTCCAGGGCGTCCATGTCGGCGCGCAGGGCGACCACCGGACCGGGGCCGGCTCCCCCGCGCAGCAGGGCGATCACCCCGGGGCCGCGGTAGCGGGAGTCGGTCTCGATCCCCAGCTCCGCCAGGATCTCCCGCAGGGCGGCGGTGGTTTCGGGCAGCTCCAGCTCCAGCTCGGGGATGCGGTGGAAGCGCCGCCGCCACCCGACAATCCGCTCCTGCCGGGCGCGCAGCATCTCGCCGACAGCCGATGGTTCCATCTTCCGCTCCTCATCTTTTGCAGGTCGACCCGCCAGAAAAAACTCGCGTTTTCCGGCCCGGTCTTTTATTATGTTGCCCTTTGTTGCGGGCACCTCTGACAACCCGGCCGTCCTTCCATACACTGCACCAGAGGAGGTTGTTCATGAAAGCCAAAGTCGACGCCGACAACTGCACCGGTTGCGGACTGTGCACCGACATCGCCGCTGAAGTGTTCGAGATGGAAGGCGATGTGGCGACAGTGATCGGGGATGAGGTCCCCGCCGGCTCCGAGGATGATGTCCAGGAGGCGATGGAGAGCTGTCCCTCCGAGGCGATCTCGATCGACGAGTAGGCGCGCGCCGCGGACAACGGCCGCCCGGCCCGGTCCCCCAGGGGGATCGGGCTTTTTTATTTTCCCATCCCGCCGTGGCAATGCTGCAACCGGTTGGGCGGCATGTTTTTAAATCCCCTGCGATGCAAGAGGGGCGGCCGCGCAGCCGACAGGGGGTGCGCAATCTTCTTGGCCGGACCAGGGAGCCGGAATTTCTCGCCCCTTGAGTCCCCTGTCGACAGGCGTTATTGTTGAGACGGCAGCTGCGACAATCCGCCGGCCGCCGCACCCCAGAGCGCAAGGAGGCCCACGATGGCCGAGGGCACGGTGATCCTGATCACCGGGGATGGCAAGGGCAAGACCACCGCCGCGCTGGGCCAGGCCTTCCGGGCGCTGGGCCAGGGCTGGCGGGTCTGCTTCCTGCAGTTCATCAAGAGCGAGGGCTGGCCCACCGGCGAACGCAAGCTGGCCGAACGTTTCGGCGACCAGCTCCGGTTTCGCACCCTCGGCCGGGGCTTCACCTGGGAGGGCGAGCGCGAGGAGCACCTCCAGGCGGCCCGGGCGGCCTGGCAGATCGCCCGCGAGGAAGTGCTGAGCGACCGCTGGGAACTGGTGGTGCTCGATGAGCTGACCTACCTGGTGCGCGATGGGATGGTCCCGGAAGAGGAGGTGCTGGAGCTGATCCGCCGCCGGCCCTCCCGCCTGAGCCTGGTGATCACCGGCCGGGGAGCCAGCCCCGGCCTGGTCGCGGCCGCGGAGATTGTCTCCGAGATCCGACCGATCAAGTTCCCCGCCGCGCGCCCCGCCCGCGAGGGGATCGAGTACTGATACCGATTTAACGGCAAAGGCAACTGAGTCCGGGGGAGGGAGAAAACCTTTTGGAAAAGGTTTTTCTCCCTCCCCCGGGCCCCCTTCCACTTTCCAAAACTTTTTCGAAAGTTTCACGCGGGATAGTCGGCAGCCTGCCGGCAGTGGCTTGAAGCATGCTGCCATCAGGCCCCGGCCGGGGCTTTCTTTCGCGCGCCGATCAGCTTGAGCAGCTCGCGGGCCGAGGCTTCCGGCCCCTTGGTCTCCCAGCCCTCCAACCCCAGCCGGGTGCGCAGTTGGCCCACCCAGATCCCGTGGCGGAAAGCGAAGTCGAAAATCCGCCCGGCCAGGGGGTCGTGCAGCTCGCGGTACTGCGGCGGCCCGAAGATGTTGGCGAAGTAGCTCTCCACCAGCCCGGTGCTGGTGGTGGTGCCCTTGGCCATCGCCCGGCCGCGGCGGAAAGTTTCCAGCGCCGGCTCGCGGTCCTCGAACCGCTCCAGCACCGGATGGGCCTGATCCACCGGCTCGTAGTTGTTGGCGTAGAGCAGGTAGTCCACCCGGTAGCCGCGCAGCACCTCGCGCATGGTGGTGATCGGCAGCACCACCCGGGCGTTGGTGCGGTGCGGGCTCATGATGATCGCCCGGTCGATCTGGCCGAACGCATAGCCGGCCTGCAGGTCATCCAGACGGATGAAAGCGCCGATCTCGGTGCCATAGCCGCGCAGCACCCCCGCCTCCTCATCCACCGCCATGGTCCCCATGTCATCGGCGACAATCTTCAGCGACTGGATCCGGCTCCGGCCCAGGCCCCGCAGGGCCTCCAGGGTCTCGCTCTTGCCGGTGGCGGTATCGCCCATCAGCACGACATTGGCGGAACTGCCCCCCCGCAGCAGGATCCGGCACATCGCCCCATGGTAGGGCATCATCCCCCGCCGCATCATCACCACGTTGTGCAGGGTCAGCACCATTTTCTTCAGGTAGCCGAAGTAGCCGAAACGCTTCTCCCGCGGGATCGCCGCCGCGAGCAGCCCGTGCTCGAAGTCCTCGTGGAAGACAGTCGGCAGATCGCCGAACGCCGCCATGTGCTCCGGGTCCGCCCCGTAGAGGTAGACCGCATCCGGCCCGCGCTCGATCTCCTCATCGTTGGCCAGCTCGAACAGGTTGGCCAGCGACAGCCCCAGCCCGAAAAACTCCAGGTGGAAGTAGACGAACATCACCAGCGGCCCGACCTGGACCGGGAAACACAGCCACTGGTCCGGGTCGATCCGCAGCCCCTCCAGCGGATTGCGCTCCACCCGCTCGAACTGGCCGGTGCGCTTGTTGACCGGCGGATCGATGATCATCGGCGGGGAGATCCAGACCTGGCGTACGAACGGCACCCCGGCCAACTGGGCGTAAGGTCCGCCGGGATTGTTCCAGGGCTTGGGGACCGCGATCACCCCGGCCTGGGCCCCGGCCCGCACCTGGCGGTAGACCCGGCGGATGTCGCTGGTGATGTTCTCCAGGATGTCGCGGTAGGTGGCGCGCACGACATGGGTCAGCTGCTCGACTGTGGCGTTGAAGGTGCGGTAGGGCCGGGTATCGTAGGCCCAGGGGCCCTGGTCGCTTTTGCAGAGCAGGAAACGCTCTTTCTCGCGCCAGAAGTTGTAGAGCTCCTCGACAAAATCCACCAGCTGATCGTTCTTGCCCCGGAAGACCCGGGCCAGCGGCACCTCATCGAGCAGGCCCTCCAGCGGGTGATCGGCCAGCAGGCGCAGCAGGCGCACCGCGCGATCGGCGGCGGTGCTGGTGCTCATCGAGCCGAACAGCTCACGGAAAGCGACCGAGTCATTGCGGCGCAAGGCAACGACAAACTCCCGCACCAGCCGGACGAAAATCTCGCTCGCCATCAACTCCCGCGGCGAGGAGCAGATCGTGCCCTCGGTGATGATGATGTACTGGTTGTCCCAGCACTGCAGCGACTTGTTCCACATGGTGCGCTCGTTCCCTCCGGTGAGGATCTGACCGCCCGCGCGCGGGGGGGATCGGCCATGGCCTGATTGTCACGGCCTCATACTTAGAAGGTCGCTCCCATCGGGCGCAAAGTCAAGGCGCGGGCCTGGTGCTGGCGTGCCGCGCGATGACCGGCAATCGACCAGCGAAATCGGGCGAGCTGTAAAATGCAGGAAAAACACCACCCCCGGTGTCCCCCTTTGGTAAGGTTCATCCGTTTATTCCGGGGTGAGAGCTTCTGCCGGCCGGGGAGCCGGAATAGACCCTTCCCGGGCATTGGGGACACAAATTCCCGGCGGTGCAGCTAGTTCTTTGATTAACATTATTTTTCTTCTTCTGTGACCAGAAGAAGCAAGAGTCTGTGCGGCGCAAAACTCGCCCCCCATTGATGATCTTCAATTGGCCACTGGTAAGCGCGGTATCGAAACGCTACCCCTGCGGGTGGGCAGCGCTGACGCGCATCTGCCAGTCGGTTCTTGCCTCCCCTACAGTTCATCATGGGATGATGCGTGCTGTAACCGCTGCTCCCGAGTGGCTCATCCAGTTGCTGCCGCGGGGCGCCCGGGGCGCTGGGGGATGAAAGACACGTCAATGACCAGAGCGTCTTGTTCTTGGGCGGGGGGCTTGCGGGCCGCGGCTGGAGGCAAAGGGAAGCGGAGCCAATGCCGCGTAATTTCCATCGCGGCCGCCATGGAATGTCACGGCCCGGCAGGCCATGCGTGCAGCGCCCCGGTATCATGCGGGCGCGAAACGCGGCGACCTCGGAACGAGCGGCTGACCCCCTCAGGCACACCGCCGTCTATTCAAGACCTTGATGTTGTTTCAGCTTCGCGGCCTTGGCCTTTAAAGACTCTTGCTACTTCTGGTCACAGAAGTAGAAAAATCCGCAGGATTTACGGGATTAGCAGCGGGCTGGAGCTTTCCCCGGAACAGACGGATGACCTTTTCTAAGGGGACTTCAGGAATACACAACCCCCGGTGTCCCCCTTTGCTATGGGGGATTTCACAGCCGCCCGACCGGTTGCGGCAGCGCTCGGCCGAAGCGGGAACAGTCCCCCCTCCAGGGGGGACTTTAAAGCCGATACAATCCCCTGTGATTCGACCCACTGCCGGCACGCTGCCAGTTACCCCGCGTGAAACTTTCGAAAAAGTTTGGGAAGGTGGGTAGGGGGTCCGGGGGGAGGGAGAAAACCTTTTTCAAAAGGTTTTCTCCCTCCCCCCGGAAAAATTGGCCTCAAAAAGGGTCGGCAGCTTGGCGATGGTAAAGTAGCCGAACACCAGCGCCGAGAGCACCAGCCCGACCGCGAACAGCGGGCCGGGGCGAAGAATGCGCGCCGCCTCCGGGCTCAGCATCCGGGGCATCAGCCGGTAGAGCGCCCAGGCGATGATCAGCGCCTGGAGCGGGTTGAGCAGCAGGCCATCCAGCAGCGCCCCCAGCTTGACCAGCGGCACCGGCTGATATTGCAGGGTGATGATCAGCATGTTGCTGGCCAGGAACACCAGCACGAACGCCCGTCGGATGGTCTGGGGCGAGTGGCGCGTGTTGACCTTCGGGAACAGGATCCGCAGGCAGTCGCTCATGATCCGCGGCCAGCCGGCGAGCTGGCAGAGGTTGGTGCTGACCATCGCCGCGCTGCCGGCCAGCAGGAACAGCACCGCCCCGGTCGGTCCCCAGAACCGGCCGAACAGCTCCGAGAGCTCGAGCGCCACCGCGGAGCCGCTGGGGGCCAGTTTCGCCACGCCCAGCACCCCCGCCCCGGCGACAATGAAGCAACTGGTGACCAGGGTGCCGATCACCAGCGCGCTGGTCCCATCGGCGTAGACCACGCGGGTCCAGCCCTTGAGCCGACGGGCGGTCTCGCCATCCATGACTTTCAGCGCGGCCTCATCGGCCGGCTGCCCGAAACGGGCATTGCCGGCCTTGCCCAGGTCGGACTCCAGCACCCAGTAGGAGTACCAGACCTGGCTGGCGAACCCGCCGGCGGCCCAGCCCAGCACCGGCAGGACCTCCGCCCAGACATTGGGCCCGGCGGCCCCGCTGGCCAGCGCCCATTGCGGCACCGCCGGCAGCCGGAAGCCGAACAGCCCGGCGACAGTCTCTCCCAGCCCGGGCATCACCCGGGTGGCGACATAGATCACCCCGATCACCATCACCAGCACCAGCACCGAGGAGAAATATTTCAGCAAGTCGAAACGGCCGGTCCAGACAATCGCCACGTTGAACAGGGTCACTCCCCAGGCCAGCAACTGGGTGTCGATCGGCACCAGCGCGCCGATGAAAGTGGCCGCGGTCACCGCCAGCGCTCCGATCGAGACCGCCCCGGCGCTGAACTGGCCGATCAGCACCACCCACACCGCCCATTTGCCCGGGCCCGGCACCCGGCCGAACATGTCGATCATCCCCTCGCCGACACAGACCGTGTAGCGCGCTCCCGCCAGGCCGATCACGTACTTGAGGAAAATCGCCATCATCGGGGCCCAGAGGATCGCCACCCCCAGCACCGCTCCCAGCCGGGTGCAGAGGATCACCTCGCCGCTGCCGATGTACTCGCCGGCCCAGACCAGCCCCGGCCCGATCATCGCCAGGATCGCCAGCCCGGTCGGGGGCAGTTTCACCCGCGGGGCGCTCTCCGCCGTCGCTGCTGTCGCGCTCGCTTTCATCCGGCTCTCCTCCTGGCTTCGTTTGATACCGAACTTGCGACCATCAAGCAGGATTGAACCAATAAAAAGTTTGGGAAGGTGGGAGGGGGGCCGGGGGGAGGGCGGAAAACCTTTTCCAAAAGGTTTCCGCCCTCCCCCCGGGAAAATTGCATTTGTCGTTAGCACTTATCCGATCAGGGTTAGGGCGCGGGGGCGATGGCCGCCTGCTCGCGGCGCACCCGGAAGCCCAAGCCCAGGAAAGCCGATTCCAGGTCGCCCAGCTCGGGCGGCAGCTCGACAGTGCGCGAGTAGAACTCCCGCCGCACCGGGTACTCCTTGCGCAGCCGGTCGAAAAACGCGCCGCGTTCGGGCGGGGCCACCCGCTCCAGTTCCCGCATCCGGCGGTCATCGGCCGGGAGGTCATAGGCGGAGCGGATCACCCGGCGCAGGATTTCGGAGCGGGAAACCGACCCGGCCCGGGGCCGCAGCAGGGTCCCGTCCTCCGGCGGGGGCAGCAGCGCCCAGGGCTCCCAGGAGGGGGCCTGGCCGAACTGTCGGCAGGCGGCCTGGTAGATCATCCAGGTGCCGCGCGCCTTGCCATCGAACGAATACCCGGCGATGTGCGGGGTGCCGATCTCCACCCGCGCGAGCAGCTCCGGGTCCACCTCCGGCTCGCCCTCCCAGACATCCAGCACCGCCCCGGCCAGCCTTCCCGACTTGAGGGCCGCCAGCAGCGCTTGTCCCTTGGCCACCTTGCCCCGGCTGGTGTTGAACAGGAACGCCCCGGGTTTCATCCGCGCCAGGAACGACTCATCCACCAGCCCGAGGGTCGGGTGGGAGCCGCTCTTTTCCAGCGGTACGTGCAGGGTGATGAGGTCGGACTCGGCCAGCAGCTCAGTCAGCGGGCGGTAGGCCGGGTCCCCGGTGCGCTCCGCCAGGGGCGGGTCGCACAGCAGCACCCGCATCCCCAGCGCCCGCGCCCGCGAGGCCACCCGGCTGCCGACATTGCCCACCCCAACCACGCCGAGGGTCCGGCCGGCGGGGTCGAAGCCGTGGCGCTCGCCCAGCACCCCGATCGCGGCCAGCACATACTCCGCCACCGAGATCGCATTGCAGCCCGGGGCGGCCGAGAAGCCGATCCCCTGCTCCCGCAGCCAGCCGGTGTCGACATGGTCCACCCCGATGGTGGCGGTGCCGACAAAACGCACCGGGGTGCCCGCGAGCAGCTCCGGTCCCACTTTGGTCACCGAGCGCACGGCCAGCAGCTCACAGTCGGCCAGGTCCGCGCGGGTAATTTTCCGGCCGGGAAGCAGGCGCACCGAACCCAGGCCGGAGAAGGCTTCCGCGGCGAACGGCATATTCTCGTCCGCGACGATGATCATCCGCGCTTCCTTTCGATTGGTTGCATTCGCTTTCGGTTGCTTTTTGCTTGAAAAAGCGGCCTGTCCCCGGTATATTGTGAGGCAGTGAGATCGTCAATTTACAAAGACTCGGCCGAAATGTGGAGCAAAAAAGTCCACGCCCGGCTCCCGGACAATTCCCCAATCTTCCCCAATTCCCAAAGCTTTCCCGCAGGAGCGGCACAATGGCAAAAGCGCAGATCGGGCTGATCGGCCTGGCGGTGATGGGCGAAAATCTGGTGCTGAACATCGAGCGCAACGGCTACACGGTGGCGGTGTTCAACCGCACCACCGAGAAGACCCGGAGCTTCGCCGAGCGGACCAAAGGCAAGAACATCATTCCCTGCCTGACCATGCAGGAGTTCGCCGACAACCTGGAGCGCCCGCGCAAGGTGATCATCATGGTCAAGGCCGGGGCCCCGGTCGACCAGATGATCGACAGCCTCAAGCCTTACCTGGCCCAGGGCGACATCCTGATCGATGGCGGCAACAGCCATTTCCCGGACACCGAGCGCCGCAGCAAGAGCCTGGAAGCCGAGGGCTTCCGCTTTATCGGCACCGGGGTCTCCGGCGGCGAGGAGGGCGCGCTCAAGGGCCCGAGCATCATGCCCGGCGGGCCGCGGGATGCCTACGATGAGATCGCCGAGATCCTCAAGAAAATCTCGGCCAAGGTCGATGGCGAGCCCTGTGTCAGCTACATCGGCCCGCGCGGCGCCGGCCACTATGTCAAGATGGTCCACAACGGGATCGAGTACGGCGACATGCAGCTGATCGCCGAGTCCTACGACGTGCTGCACCGGGTGCTGGGGCTCTCCGCCGACCGGCTGCACCAGATTTTCACCGAGTGGAACCAGGGCGAGCTCTCCAGCTACCTGATCGAGATCACCCGCGACATCTTCAAGGTCAAGGACAAGGAAACCGGCCAGCCGCTGGTGGACCTGATCCTGGACCAGGCCGGGCAGAAGGGCACCGGCAAGTGGACCAGCCAGAGCGCCCTGGACCTGGGCAGCCCCACCCCGACCATCAACTCCGCGGTGGAGGCCCGGATCATCAGCGCCTACAAGGATGAGCGGGTGGCGGCCGGCAAGCTGCTCAAGGGCCCGAAGTGCTCCTACAGCGGCAACCCGGACAAGCTGGTGGACAGCGTGCGCCAGGCGCTCTACGCCAGCAAGATCTGCTCCTACGCCCAGGGGATGGCGATGTTGCGCCAGGCCAGCCTGGAGTACAAATATGAGCTCAACTACCAGGAGATCGCCCGGATCTGGCGCGGCGGCTGCATCATCCGCGCCCGGTTCCTGGACCTGATCCGCAAGGCGTTCGACCGCCGTCCCGACCTGCCCAACCTGCTGGTGGATGATTTCTTCCGCCAGGAAGTGGAGAGCCGCCAGCAGGCCTGGCGCCATGTCCTCACCACCGCGATCGAGTGCGGGGTGCCGACCCTGGCGATGAGCGCCTCGCTGGCCTATTTCGACTCCTACCGCGCCGAGCGCCTGCCGGCCAACCTGATCCAGGCCCAGCGCGACTATTTCGGCGCGCACACCTACTTCCGGACCGACAAGCCCGGCCAGGGCCCGTTCCACACCGAGTGGATCGAGGAGTCCCGGTAGGGCTGCGCATACCGCAACGATAACACGAAGGGGCCGCTCTCCGCACGGGGAGCGGCCCCTTTTGCTCTTCTTTTCCGGGGGAGGGAGAAAACCTTTTGAAAAAGGTTTTTCTCCCTCCCCCGGACCCCCTCCCACTTTCCAAAACTTTCTCGCTGGTTCGAGGCCAGGGGGCGCACTGCGGTTCGGGATCACTCCATGAACAGGTAGGGCCGCCACTTGTCATGGGAGTGGGGATGGTAGAAGCGGATGAACGAGTAGAAGCCCGGCTTTCGCGGGGGCGTCAGCAGCTGCATCCCGGCCTGCTCGGGAGTGCGGCTGCCCTTGCGGTTGTTGCAGGGCACGCAGGCGGTGACCAGGTTTTCCCAACTGTCGGCGCCGCCCCGGGAGCGGGGGATGATGTGGTCGGTGGTCAGGGGTTCCTGGGAGGAGCCGCAGTACTGGCAACAGCAGCCATCTCTGCGCAGGAGGTTGCGCCGGTTGAGGGCTACCCCGCGACGGCTGGGCTGGAGAAAGCCGCGCAGGCGCACCACGCAGGGGAGCCGGAAGGCGCGGCTGACACTGCGGACCAGCAGGTGCTCGTAATACTCCACCACCTCCGCCTTGTCCTGCAACACCAGCAGCAACGCCCGCCGAGCCTGGCAGACATGCAGCGGCTGGAAGCTGCTGTTCAGCACCAGTACCTGGGCATTCAGCATCGGCTCCCCTGGTCGGAAGTAGACCGCCATCCGAATAAGGACAAGCATCCCGCCGATCCTACCACTGCTGGAGCACGGCGGAAATCAGGTCATCCGCCAGCAACAGGACCGCCCGTCGCGCCGCCTCCTCCTCGCTCTCCTGCTCCGGCTCGTAGACCACCCAGCGCGAGAAATTGCGGTCGCGCCAGAGGGTTTCGCTCTCGACCCGGTCGGCGAACTCCACATCCAGCACGATGGTCACCCTCCGGCTGGTGACCGAGAGCTGCTGCTGGCGGCCGAAAGTCTCGGCCTCCTCATAGTAGGCGCGCACCGTGCCGGTCAGCGCGGCATCGGCCTGCTCGCTCTCGCCCAGGCGCAGGTTGGCCTCGCTCAGGAAACGGTCGATCACTTCATCGGTGATCAGTTGCGGCAGGAAATACTCCGCGGTCGAATTTTCGAAAGTGGGGATGTACACCGTGCGGATGTGGGCCGGCAGGCGTCCGGTGGTGCTGTAGTGCGAGCACCCGGGGGCAAGCGCCACGAGCGCGGCGAGGAGGGCGGCGAGCGGCGCGGCGGGCAGCCTGGCGAGCAGCCCCGCGGGACAGCAGCTGCGGTGTTCCGGCTTGATGCGATTCATGGCAAGTGGCATAGTCTCAATGATAATGCCTCGGCCGGCGCGGGTCAATCATCGCTCCCGCACCGCCTCGGGCAGGGCGAAAGCGCCCGCGGGCAGGGAATCGTTGACTTCCTCCTTGGCGACATCCACCGTGATCTCCCGGTCCTCCAGGTAATCGCGGTAGACCACGTGGCCGGCGCGCTGCAGTCCCTCGACCTGGCGGAACCCGCTGCGGACAATCTCCCGTCGTTTCTGGCCCTGCTGGTAATGGCGGAAGGCGACCACCGCCTGCTGGCGGCTGTCGTAGATGAACTCGTAGGTGAGTTCCCCGAGCACCAGGCGCAGGTAGGACAGCTCGCCCTCGCGGGCGGCGGTCTCGGTCATCCCCGGGAGGCGGAAGCGTTCCAGGTCGAAGACCCCGGTCACCCCGCCCAGGAAAACCGCATCGGTCAGTCCCTCGCTGCCGGCCAGCCGGGCCACTTCCCCGGGCTCCTGGCGCGAGGAGCGCACCACCCGGTCCTCGCGGGGCAGGTAGACCACCAGCGAATCCCCCAGCGAAAGCATCTGCAGCCAGAGGGTGCTGAACGGCGGCCCGTAGATCTGCAACTGGACCGAGTCCGGCTGCTTGTAGTACAGGGCGCCATCCCCGCTGAAGCTGCGGCCCTTGTCCAGCAGGCGCACCCGGAAGATCTGCTTGTCGGTGCGCAGGCCATCGCCCAGGCGGCCAAGCTGCGCGGCCACCTCCTCCGGGTGCGCCGGCGCCCCGGGCAGCTCTTTTCTGAGGCCCACCCCGCAACCCTGCAGCAGCAACAGCAGCAGCACCATCACCGCCGGCAGCAGGCCGCGCTCACCCCTCAGCCCGCCCCGGCCCGACCGCCGGTCGTTGATCACTGTCTCCCTTCCTCTCCCCGGTCATCGGAGGATTGCAGCTCTTCCAGTTTTTTCCGCAGGTCCTGGTTCTCGCCATCCAGGGCCAGGCTGCGGTTCCAGGCCTCCAGCGCCTGCCGGTGGCTGCCCATAGCGTGGTAGACATCCCCCAGGTGCTCCAGCACCTCGGCGTGCTCGCCCAGGATGTCCAGCGAGCGCTGGAGGTACTTCAGGGCCTCCTGGGGATTGTTCAGCTTGAACAGCACCCAGCCCATGCTGTCGATGTAGTGGC
>CAVVYO010000015.1:0-22656 GCA_963752515.1 Candidatus Glassiibacteriota bacterium
CCAGGCTTTTCGAGTATGGATTGCGGGAGGGCTTCCTGTTGCTGGAGCACAAAAGCGCCGGCCTGGTCAAGCTGGCGCTCGACTGGAAGCTGGAAAAGCTGCTCGGCCGCTGAATCGGTTAAAACATCCCCCCGAATCACCACCCGAAGAGGTCCCTGGTGGGGATCTTCTGCTTCGGAGTGGTCCTACTGTGGTCTTTTTTTCAATTTATTTCCTGACACTCTTGATTTTTTTCTTGCGCCGTGCGATAATTTCCTGAGTCGGGACAAGCCTTTCCCTGCTAACGGATTTCGGTGTGTCTTCCTCGGGGAAAACGCGATAAGCGCTGCAAGTTTGAAAAAGACTTGACAATCTGCATCCGAAAAAGCAAAATAGTAGCGCTATGCCGGATGATCGGCGATCAACGGCGCGGAGCGGAAAGCGACAGGCGGAGTCTAGGGAATCGGTTGAGCGGAGGGTCTTCCGACCGGGCTGGTCTTAAGCCACGACCACCGGCGGTTCAACCCGGGAACAAGCGCGAGAGGATTTTGCGGATGTTGATGCACGTGGATCATTTGGTCCCGGGGCTGAAGCTGGAAAGCGATGTCCGCCTGAAAGCGGGCAGCTTTCTGATTACGCGCAAGGAGCTGCCCGATGGCCGGCTCAACGAGAAGGTCATCGAGTCGATCCGCCGGTTCGCCGCCCAATTGTCGCCCGAGAGTTATGGTCGGGATCAAGGCGGATGAGCGGGCGTCGAGCAGCTCAAGGTGATCCTGGAACGGGATGTGACCGCGATCGCCGACCGGGTGAGCGAGGGCAGGAGTATCCCAATTTCTGCACGATGAGGAGTTGCGGGTCAAGGTGATGCGGATCATGGAGAAGCTCATCTCCAACCCGGACCTGATCCGCAGCATGTACGAGTTCAAGGTCAGCTCCACCGAAAAGCTCTCCCCGCTGGAACAGCTCCACAACCACAGTATCCGGGTCACCCTGCTGGCGATCGCCCTCGGGCTGCACCTGCGCTGGTCGATCATCTCGCTGGTCAATGTCGGGATGGCGGCGGATCCTTCACGACATGGGGGTCATCCGCACCGAGGTCTATCCCCAGCTCGAAGAAACTGGATGACCTGCTGCCCTCGGAGCTGGAGGCGTTTGTCGAGGAGCACCAGAAGCTCAGTGTCGAGCTGTTCGGGGAGCGGCAGGTCACCCTGCTGCCGTTCACCAAGCAGGAAATCCTGCACATGATCGCCAACCACCACCGGCCGGACCTGAACGACCTGCAGCACAAGACCTCGATCCTGCTCTATTTCGCCGAGCTGGTGGATGAGATGATTTCGCCGATGCCGTACCGGATGCGCTTCAATTTCAGTCCGGAACAGATCAAGAAGCTGGGGGAGCGTTTCGGGCGGCGCAACGGGCTGGTCAACGTGCTGCTGGCGCTGATCAAGCTGCACAAGGGTAAGGGTTTCGCCTGGCAGATTGTCAACAGCCTGGTCAGCCTGTTCTCGATGGATGAGCTGCTGGTCGAGGGCTACGAGGAGAAGCTGCAGTTGATCCTCGATTTCTGCCCGTTCAATTGCGCGGTGGCTTCCCCCACGCCGGCGGCAACACCCTGCCGCGCACGGTCTATTGCAACAACAGCACCGACTCGGAATTCCAGTGCGAGCACATGGGCCAGGTCAACATCGAAATCTACCTCAGTCCGGCAAGATCCGCTCTTTCCGCAAGTGCGCCACCCTCACCGAACGTCTGCACATCTGAACAAGTCCGGGCGGGAGGAGAGCGAGGAGGAGCGCAGCAAGGTCAACAAGCCCAAGCCCAAACCCGGGTCCCCCGAAACCGGCCAGTGATCGGCTGACGGCCGCCCGGAGTTTCCCGCCCTCTCAGGCCGTATTTTATCTTTGACTGCCGCCCTCCAGCGTGGTAATTTTTTCTTTCATAATCTTTTCCCGGCGATCCACCCTCTGCGGAGAGCGCGGTGAAATCAGCTTTCATCCTGGGCACCCGCCCCGAGATCATCAAGCTGTGCCCGGTGATCCGGGCGCACCTGACGCGCGGGTTTCCCTTCCGGATCATCCACACCAACCAGCACTACTCACCGGCCCTGGATGCGGTGTTTTTCGAGCAGTTGCGCCTGCCGGCGGCGGAGGTGAACCTCGGGGTCGGCTCCGGCAGCCACGGACGGCAGCTGGGACAGATGCTGGAACGGCTGGAGCCCGCGCTGCGCGAGTACGCCCCGGAGGCGGTGTTTGTCCAGGGGGATACCAACTCGGTGCTGGCCGGGGCGCTGATCGCCAGCCGGCTGGGGCTGCCATTGGCCCATGTCGAGGCCGGCCTGCGCAGCTATGACCGGCGGATGCCCGAGGAGGCCAACCGCCGGCTGGTCGACCACCTCGCGGATTTCCTGCTGGCCCCCACCGAGGGCTGCCGACAGATCATGCTTGGCGAGGGGTTGCCCGCCGCCCGGATCCATGTCACCGGCAACACGATTGTCGATGTGCTGCGGGAACTGTCGGCCGAGGGGGGCCCGCCCGGGCCGATGCCGCCACCGGCGGGCCTGGCGGGCAAGGATTACCTGCTGGTGACCCTGCACCGGCCGGAGAACGTCGATCACCGCGAGACCCTGGCCGGGATCCTGGCGGCGATCGACCGGGTGGCCGGTCGGCATGGCCTGGCGGCGGTTTTCCCGCTCCACCCCCGCACCGCGGCGCGGCTGGAGGAGTTCGGGCTGCGGTTGCCGGGATCGTTCCTGGCGCTGGGGGCGGCCGACTATTTCAGCTTCCTGGCGCTGGAGCGTGGGGCCCGGCTGGTGGTCACCGATTCCGGCGGGGTGCAGGAGGAGGCCTGCGTGCTAAGGGTGCCCTGTGTCACGGTGCGCCTGAGCACCGAGCGGCCCGAGACTGTCGCGGTGGGAGCCAACCTGGTGGCCGGGGTGGAGCCCGAGGCGATCCTCGCCGCCGCGGAGAAAATGCTCGAGCGCCGCGGGGGCTGGGAAAACCCGCTCGGTGATGGCCGGGCCGGAGAAAGGATCGTGGACATTGTCGCTGGGGAGCTGGCTGACGGAGCGTACCGCTGGTAATGGCGGCCGGGTGGTGGCGGGCGCGGTGTATGGGCTGGGGGCGGGAAGGCTGCTGAGCCGGGCGCTCCACCGGGCACAGGCCCGGGCGGGCGGCCTCGGGGATGGCTGGGAGCGCGGGGTGGTGAGCCTGTCGTTCGATGTGGACTACCCGGAGGATGTCCAGGCGCTGGGGGGGCTGCTGGAGCGGCTGGAGCGGCTGGGCCTGCGGGCCTCGTTCGCGGTGGTCGGCCGGCTGGTGGAGATCTATCCCGCCGAGCACCGGCTGATCGTCCAGGCCGGGCATGAGCTGGTCAACCACACCTACAGCCACCCCGACAATGAGTTCCTCCACCCGGACGAGCGTTTCGATGAGCTGGCTCCCGGGAGCCAGCGGGAACAGGTCGAGCGCTGCCACCAGGCCTGCCTGGAGCTGCTCGGAGTCGCTCCGGCCGGTTTCCGGGCGCCGCATTTCGGCAATGTGCGCGGGAGTGGATTCTACGGGATCCTGGCGGAGCTGGGTTACCGCTGGTCCAGCTCGACTGTCGCCTGGCGCGGGGGAAAGCTCGGGTTGCCCTTCGCGGCCGCGGATGGGGTGCTGGAGCTGCCGGTCTCCTGCTGCCCGCAGCACCCGTTCGCCGTGCTGGACAGCTGGCACGCCCTGCGCAGGGAGCGCCATGCCGCCCCGGGAGGGTTCGCCGCTCTGGTGCGCGAGGCGGCCGGACTCACCGCCGGCTCCCGCGGCCATCTCAACCTCTACCTCGATCCGCGGGATGTGCGGGAGTTCGAGCAGGTGCGCCAGGTGCTGGAGACGGTACGGGAGATGGCCGACCGGCTGGAGCCGCTGACCATGGGCGAGCTGGCCGGGCGGCTGGGGCAAACCGATCCCGGCATCGAGCCCCGGCCGCAGGGCAGCCGCTGATACCGAGATAATTTCCACGATCGATCAGCAGGAAACCGTGCAGCGGGGGAAAGCGCCTTGGCGGCTGGGGCGTCCGGCCGGACGCCCCTACGCTCGATCCCATTGATGCTGCATAACTTGAGGTTGCGGCAGCCGACCCGGAATCCATCGTAGGGGCGCGGCATGCCGCGCCCGTGGGAGACCAGCGGGCCGGCAGTGCGGTTGATCCCCCTTAGCAAAGGGGGAAACAGGGGGTTGTGTTTTTCCGGGCCGGCACGGGGGCCGGCCCCGACGGTAGGTGCTGACCCAACCCCCCGGTCGAGCCAATCCCACTTATCGCCGATTTTGTTGGAACAGATGCCACAGGGGGTCGCCCCTGCGCCTGGATCGGATCACCATTTCCCAAGGGCGCGGCATGCCGCGCCCCTACGATTGGTTTGGCCTCCAGTGCTCAACTAGCGAAAAGTTTGGGAAAGTGGAAGGGGGGCCCGGGGGGAGGGCGAAAACCTTTTTCAAAAGGTTTTCGCCCTCCCCCCGGAAAAATGGCCTTTAAATTGGCATGAAACGGGACCGCAGCGCCGCCCAGATTCGCCGGTCCTCCGCCGTGAATGCTCCGAGCAGCAGCAGCCCGGCCAGGTACAGCCCCAGATACAGCGAGCCGCCCAGCGCCACCCGCGCCAATGGCGGCAGCGCCAGCGCCCGGTCCAGCAGCCAGACCGGCGGCAACGCCAGCAGCCCGGCCAGCAGCACCCGCGGATAGAAGACCCGCATGCCCTGGCCGCGATGGCGCCAGAGCGCTCCGGCGATGAACAGCAGCGACTGCAGGCTGAGCGAGATCGTGGTGGCCAGCGCCGCCCCGAACATCCCCAGCCGGGGGATCAGCAGCCAGTTGAGCAGGATGTTGAGCAGGGCCGTGCCCAGGTTGACCGCCAGGATGTAGCGCGCCAGCCCGTGCATCGAGAGCACGAACGCGCCGGTGGTGGCCAGGTAGTAGCCGAAACGACCCACCGTCAGGATCGCCAGGGTCCCGGCCCCGGCGGCGTACTCCGGGCCGAACAGCAGCACCAGCCCCTCGGCGGCGAACAGCGCCAGCAGCATCGCCAGGGGCAGGGCGATCAGCCAGTACCAGCGGTTGTTGCCGTTGAATGTCGCCACCACCCCCTCCAGGTTGCCCCGGGCGAAATCCCCGGTGATCAGCGACAGGAACATCGGGTTGAGCAGCTCGCTGCCCAGCGCCACCAGCGAGACCAGGGTCACCGCCGCGCCGTAGATCCCCACCCGGGTGTTGTCCAGGAAATAGGCCCCCATGTAGGCATCGGTGTAGTTGAGCACCAGGTCGATGATCCCCACCAGGAACAGCGGCAGGCTGTAGGCCAGGAACACCCGGCGGTCGAAAGCGGCGGCGCGGGTTGCTCCGGAGGCGGTGAACACCGGGAACACCTTGCGCTCCAGCAGGTAGAGCAGCGCCAGCGCGGCGACCGCCTCCCCGGCGGCGAACGCCCACAGCGCGCCTTTCACCCCCAGCCCCAGCGCCAGCAGCAGGAACGTGAGCAGCAGGCGCACCAGCGGGCTCAGCACCTGGCTGACACTCACCCGGTAGCCGATCCGCTGGAAAGCCACCACCGCCTTGACCAGCACTCTTCCCGGGATGAAGAACAGCAGGCTCACCGCGCAGACCGGCAGCACCTCGGCCAGCGGCTGGTTGCCCAGCAGACCTGCCGCCAATGGCGGTCCGGCCAGCCCGACCAGCAGGCAGCCCGCCAGGCCCGCCCCCAGCGAGGCCAGCAGGGCGTAGCGCAACACCCCTCGCGCCCGCTCCTGCTCCCCGCGCCCGAGGTAAAACGGAACAAACCGCGCCACTCCCAGGTCCAGCCCCAGCCCGGCCAGGCTCCCGGCCACCATCACGGTCGAGATCCCCAGGAACAGCACTCCGAACTCCTCCAGCCCGCCGGAGCGGGCCAGCAGGATGCGGTAGGCGTAGCTCAGGGTCCGCTGGACCGCCAGCCCGGCCAGGATCAGCGCCGCGCCGCGGGCCACCACCGCCCGGGTCGAATCGGGCTGACCGGGGAGGTTCATCGTTTCCTCCCCAGGTAGAGGGTGCGATAGGCCAGAGCGGGCGGAAGCCATCGCCCGAGGGCCAGCTCCAGCGCGGCCGCCAGTCGGCAGGCGGCCCGATGCTTTCCGAGAAAGCGTTCGAGCAGCCCGGCCAGCGGGCGCAGGCAGTAGGAATGCCCGAGGTCATAGCTGAAAGCGCCCTCCGGCGCGAGGCCGCAGTCGCGCAGCGCCTGGAACACTTGGGTGCGCGTGACATGGACAGTCGCCGCGGCCGGATCGTTCGCGGAAGCAGCTCGCGGGTCCCGCCGCCGCAGCAGGCGCAAAGTCCGCTCGGCCAGGCGGACATGCTCGCCCGAGCGCATCTCGAAAAAGATCAGCCCGCCGGGGCGCAGCACCCGGGCCAGCTCGCCCAGCACCAGCGGCCAGTCCGGCAGGTGGAACAGCGCGTGCATGCAGGTCACCGCGGCGAATGTCCCATCGGCCAGCGGCAGGCGGTAGAGGTCGGCGCGCAGCAGCGGAAGGTCCGGGCGCTTGCCGCGGATCGTCTGCAGCATCTTCGGCGAGCCATCCAGCGCCAGCACCGGATGGCCGGTTTCCCGCAGCCGCAGGGCGAACCGCCCGGTCCCGGCCGCGGCATCGAGCATCGGCCCCTCCGGCAGGCGGGCGGCGATCCAGCCCCACTCGACCAGGGTATTGAGCTCGTTGAGCCCCGCGGCATAGCGAAGATCGTAGCCCTCGCCCCAGTCCTCGCGCTCATAGCGATGGCGTTTGAGCTCCCGCCAGGGAGCTCCGCCCGGCTGCTGCGCGGCGCTCATCGGGGGGCCTCGTTTCCGCGGGTTTCGGTCAGCAGGGTGGCGCAGTCCACCAGCCGCGCCCCTTGCTCCGGCAGTTGATGGAACAGCAGGTCGGCGTGGGGCTCCAGCGCCGGCAGGTCGGGCAGGTGGAGCTGCAGCGACAGGTCGCCCAGGGCCAGGCGCGGCAGCAGCTCCTCCCGCCAGCCCGGGGCGAAGCTGAAATTCATCCCCAGGTCGGTGAGCGGATAGCCCGCGATCGGCAGGGGCGCGGCCAGATAACTGCGGATCAGCCAATGGAAATTCTGCTCAGTCAGCAGGGCGAACGTGCGGCGATCATACTTGAGGTACGGGGCGACAAAGCCCATGACCGGCCGTCCGGCCAGGTCCTCCAGCCGAGCGCGGCTGTCGGCGATTTCGCTTCGCTGGCGGGCGCGCCCATGAGCGGGCAGGACCACATGGTGCGAGTGCGAGTGGCTGGCCAGGTCCAGGTCGTGATCGCGCACCAGGGCGGCGAAACGCCGCTCGCGGCCCCGCAGCTCGACAGTCGCCGCGGCCAGGGTCGGGCGCAGGCCGTACTGGTCGCACCAGCGCTCGAGCAGGCGGAAGCCCTGCTCATCCCAGTCGAGGTTGATCCGCACCAGGATTTTTCGCCCGGCCGGGATCAGTGGCGGCTCGCTCGGGAGGGGAGGCTCCGGCCCGGCGGCAGGGAGACCGGCGCGGAATGGCCGCCGCAAGCAGGCGATCAGCTCTTCGACCGCGGCGGGCAGGCCCCGGCGCTCGTGGCCATGGAACAACGGAGTGCGGCCATAGAGGTTCCCGGCCAGCAGCATCAGGCGGTTCAGGCGATCGGTGGGGGAGGACAGGCGCAGGATTTCGCCGGTCGCCCGGCGCGGCAGGCGACTCCGAGGCTGGTTGGTGAGCAGCAGCTCGCCCGGGCCCGGATTGACCGTCCCGACCGCAGCCTCCACCGGCAGGCCCTCCGCGGCCAGCAGGCTCGCCAGCCAGAGCAGGCACTTGTCGCTTAAAGCAGGCGCCCAGGGATGGCGCAGCCAGAGATGGACCTGGCGGTAGCTCATAGCGGTCGCAGGAAATCACGGGTGAGCCGGGGATCGAGCCGGGCCAGGCGCGCCAGCAGCTCCGACCGGCCGGCGAGGTCGGGCCCGAGCTGTCCCGCCAGCTCCGCGGCCAGGGAGGGGAAAGCCTGGGCCCCCAGCTCGCGCTCGGCGGTCGCCGGGGCCGGATGGCCCGGCAGTTGCAATTCCACCCTGACTGTGAGTTTCATCGCCGCGGCAGCTCCATCTGGGAAATTTGTCCGGTCAGCAGGCCCGCGGCGCGCTCCGGCTCCAGCGGCGCCCCGGCCTGGCCATACCAGCCGCGGGCGGCCTGGAGCACCCCCTCGCGCTCGGGTTTTCGGCCGCGTTCCCGCAGCGCCCGGCCCAGGGTCCAGAGCAGGCGCTCATGGCAGAACTTTCTCTCCACCGCGCTCAACGGCTCGCCCGGGCGATGGTCCGGCCCGGGGATCTCGCTGTCGATCAGGCTGATCCGGCCCTGGGAGGGGTCGATCAGCAGATTGCCGGAAGCGGGATCGGTGTGCAGCACTCCGGCGGCGCAGGCGCGGTCCAGCGCCTCCAGCGCCAGGGGCAGGGCCAGCGCCGCCCCGAGCGGGGGCAGCTCATCCAGCGGCAGCCCGATCAGCCAGCGGCGCACGAAAAAATGCTCGTGGACCAGCAGCACCTCCGGGCCCAGCCCCAGCCGGGCCAGGGCCTCCAGGGTCGCGGCCTCGCGATGGAACCGCTCGGGGTGGGGACGGTACTCCCGGGGGACCGCCTGCCGCAGGCGGCGCTCCATTCCCAGGCTGGCGACCTTGGCCACCCAGGAGGGCCTTTTGTCCTGTCCCTCCAGCACCAGATACTTGAGCCCCCAGCCCCGGCCGCGGATGAACCTTCGCAGGCGCACCGGGCGGCCCAGCCGCTCGGCAATGATCGCGGCCAGTTCATCCCGGCCGATCGCCAGCGAGCGCTGATTGTACAGGAAGCCCAGTTCCCGGCGTATCCGGTCGAGCAAGGGTCGCATCCTCCGGCCAGGGTTCCATCCTAGCCTTGAACCAGCGAAAAAGTTTGGGAAAGTGGAAAGGGGGTCCGGGGGGAGGGAGAAAACCTTTTTCAAAAGGTTTTCTCCCTCCCCCCGGAAAAAGTATTTGTCGTCAGATTGTCATTTACCGCCCGGCGATCAGGCGCTCGTACAGCTCGCGCTCGGCCTGCTCCATCCGGCCGCCATCGTATTGCAGGGCCAGCTCGCGCAGCGCTGTCCCCCGGCCCAGGCGATAGGAGCGGTCCTCGGCCAGGCGGTCCAGCGCCTGGCGGTAGCCCGCCGCGGTGGCCGGGACCACCTCGGCCAGTTCGCCCACCACCTCGGGCGTCTCCTCCCAGCGGGGCTGGTTCACCACCACCGGCAGCCCGCTGGCCGCGGCCTCCAGCACCGGGATGCACACTCCCGGCTGGTCGATCCGCATCGCGAACGCATCGTGCCCGCGGTAGAGCGCGGGAAGCTCCGCGTGGCCGACCCGGGGCAGGAACTCCACCCGGGAGTCCACTCCCAGGGCGCGGGCCTGCGCCACCAGCCGCGCGTGACAGGGGCCATCGCCGACCAGGGTCAGCCGCCAGAAAGGACGTCCCGTCAGGGCCGCCACCAGCGGCGCGGGGTCCTTGCCCGCGAACTGGCGTCCGACATTGAGGATGCGGAAGTCCTCGCGGCTGTCGCGGCTTTCCGCCGGGTGGAAGCGCGCCAGGTCCACCCGGTTGTAAATCACCGACAGCTCCCGCCATCGCCAGCGCGCGACATGGCGGCAGGGGAAACGGTAGGCGCAGATCACATGATCGGCCTGCCCCAGGCTGACCCGGTTCATCCCGGAGAGCTGGTGCAGCAGGTGGTAGGCCCCGCGGCTGCCGAGGAAGTAGCGCAGGCCGTAGATCCCCACCGAGCGCCGCAGGCTGTAGTCATCGTGCACCGAAACCACGCCGGCCGCGCCGCAGGCCCGGGCGGAGCGCACCGCCAGGTAGCCCATCAGCAGGGGATTGTAGCCGCGCACCGCCTGGGGCTGGAGCCGGCGGGCCAGGTCTTCTGCCCGGCGCACCAGGGCGGGCAGGTCCAGCAGGCCGGGGCGGCCCAGCGGGTGGAGGGAAAACTCCGCCCGGCCGCACATCACCCGGGCGGCCTCGGCTGAATCGTCCGCGTCGGCGAGGGTGACCACCGCCACCCGGTCGAAGAAGTCCTCCGGGTTGAAATAACGCGGCTTGACCTCGCCCTTGGCCTGGTAACGGTAGAGGGGATCGTTGGGGAAAACCATCAGGGTGCGGCGCGGCGTTCCATCGCTTCTCCGGCGGCCCGGGGTTCAGGCTGACTTGCTGGCTGATCGCCAGCATCAAACCAGCGCAAAAGTTGCCGTCAAGGCAGTGTCAGGCCGGAGCCTGGCCGGTCCGGCCCAGCTTGCAGCGCCGGGGACGGAACTTGAGGGTGACCTCGCGGCCGGTCTCCACCGACTCGTAGATCGCGTTGATCAGCTCCAGCGACTTGCGCCCCTCCAGCCCATCCACCAGCCCCCGGCTGCCGTTCTCGATCGAGTCGATCACGTCGCCAGGAACAACTTGTGGCCGAAGCCGTAGACTTTCGGCGGGTCCTGGCTGCACTCGGCGATCATCCGCTCGGCCTCGCCCAGGGCGGCATCGGCGAAATTCCAGGTGCGGATCTCGTTGACCGCGAACCCGGCGATCTCCACCGCGCCCCGCTCGCCGAGGATCGAGATCGAGCCCTCGAGGTCCTTCGGGCGGGCGGCGGTGGTGGCCTCGATGATCCCCAGGGCGCCGCTCGTGAACCGCAGGACCGCCACGCCGGTATCCTCGGCCTCGATGTTGACCAGCCGGGTCTCGGTCGGGCGAACACGCTCTCCACCTGGCCCATGCACCATTCCAGCAGGTCGACATGGTGGCTGGCCTGGTTGGTGAGCACGCCGCCGTCCATCGCCCAGGTGCCGCGCCAGTGGTCCTGGTCGTAGTAGTCCTGGCCGCCGGCACCAGCGCACGCGGACCGTGCCCAGCACCAGCTTGCCGAAGCGGCCGGCGTCGATCGCGCTTTTGCAGTTGCTGCACCGCCAGGTTGTAGCGGTTCTGCTTGACGACGAACAGCTTGATTCCGGCCAGGTCGCAGGCCTCGATCATCCGGTCGGCGTCCTCCAGGGTCAGCGCCATCGGCTTCTCGACCACAATGTGCGCGCCGTGGGGGACACAGTCCAGCACGTGGCGGCCGTGCAGCCCGCTGGGGGTGAGGATGTTCACCACCTCCGGCTGCTCCCGCCGCAGCATCTCGTGATAGTCGGTGTACCAGGGCAGGCCCAATGGCTCGGCGGCCGCCCGCGCCCGTTCCGGGACACAGTCGCAGACCGCGATTAGGCGGGCCCGGTCCAGTTCCTGGAGCACCTGAATGTGCTTGCGGCTGATCCGGCCGCAGCCGATGAGGGCAAACTTGAGCATCGGGTCGGTTCTCCTTGGCGCGCGGGGCGCTGCCCCCACGGCCGGCGTGGTGCGCTGTTGATGGCGATCAGGCCCGAGCCTCGGGCCGTTGGCGCTGAGCTTCCAGAAAAGTGATGATCCGCTCCCCCAGGCGCTCCCAGTCATACTCGGCGACCGCCGCGAGCGAGCGCCGCCCGGCTTTCCGCAGGGCCGCGGGGTCCTCCCGCAGCTCCCGGATCAGGTCGGCCAGGGTCCCGGGCGTGGTGACAAAAAACAGCCCGCCGCCGGAGCGCTCGGCGGTGGCCAGCAACTCCTGGCAGGCCGTGGCCGCCACCGGCCGGCCCATCGCCCAGTACTCGAACAGCTTGACCGGGCTGACCCGGTGGGTGAGCTCATTCAGCCGGAACGGCACCAGGCCGAGGTCGAACCCGGCGATCCGGCGGAAAACCTCGGCGTGAGGCAGCGCTCCGGTGAACTCGACATTGGCGAGCCCCGCGGCCAGGCGCTCGGCTTCCGCGCGGGCGGGGCCATCGCCCACCAACTGGAAACGCGCTTCCGGCGACTGCCGGGCGGCCGCTATCACCAACGGGAAATCGATCCACTCCCCGAACCAGCCGACAAAACCGACCGTGAACGGCTGTCCCTGCGGCCGTTTCCCACGTTCCAGCTCGCGCCGCAGGATCGCGATCTTTGCCAGGTCAACCCCGTTGGGGACCATGATCGCCCGGCGGGTGTGGCGGCGCAGGTCCTCTAACAGCAGGCTGCTGGTGGCCAGGCACCCGCGGGCCAGCCGGGCCGCCAAAGGCAGGCCGACAGTCCGCAATAAATTGCCCGCCAGACGGGAACGCAGGATCTGCGGGTGATCGGCCACCACCAGCAAGGACCGCTTGCCGGTCAGCCGGCACCAGGCCAGGGCCAGCAGCGAGCCCAGCGGATAATAGCTCACCAGGCAATCCGCCCCGGAGCGCCACAGCGCCCACAGGTTGCGCCACTCCATTTCCAGCCCCCAGCCGATCCCCACCCGGCGGCGGCTCGACCGGCGGACCACGGTCAGGCCCTCCGGACAGCCGTAGCGCTCGCCGCCCTGGAACGAGGGCGCGGCGGCCTCGCGCGGCACCGGCGGGTCGAGGTACACCACCCGCGCCCTTCCGGCCAGCAGGCGTGCAAGTTCCGGGCCGTGGCCCCAGACCCCGCCCCAAACCACCGGGCCAAAACACGCCACTTTCCGGATTCCGGCCACGCGCCATCTCCAGTTGGGGGCAAGCACCGGCGCCGGGCGATTCCCGGCGGGAATAAGTGCCTAAGATAAGTGTCCTTGCGCCGCGGAACAACTTTTTTCCGGACCGGGCTTTCCGGGGGGAGGGAGAAAACCTTTTGGAAAAGGTTTTCTCCCTCCCCCCGAACCCCCTTTCCTCTTTCCCAAACTTTTTCGCTGGTTCGACAATTTTTGAGCGCGCAGCCATCAGGGGGCAAACCCGGCAATACTCCGTCGTCACAACTCGAACGCAACTATCAGTATCAAGGAGATTTTCGCCGCCCTGCGGTCGGGAGCGACGGCGCGGGAGTGGTTGGCGGCCTTGCCGGGCGCGGGTTTGACGGCCAAGGCCCGCGCGGGCTGAATGGTTGTTGTGTGAAATCACACAATTTTCGTCAGGGCCTGGGGCTTTTCACCTAATCGGTTCCGGTCAGGGAGCGGGCATTTTCCGGCCATCAAGGGCAAACCGGCGGTAACTGGTTGCAAAACAAAGAGAACGGGATACGTGAACATCAGCGGCACTCGATGTGAAAATTAGGTACAAATATTGCTTTGAGCATCAATCCGGGAAATCCTGTTTTTTTGTTTTGACAAAATCGACAATTTGAGGGAAAATATTGCGAGTACCAACCCCCTACCCTGGAGGCAATATGCGTGGCAGCAGCAGAGGCTTCACCCTGATCGAGATCATTGTCGCGGTCGCCCTGGTGGCGATCCTCTCCGCGGCGATCGCACCCAGCGTCATCAACAACATCGCCCAGGGCCGGGTCGCCCGGGCCCAGAGCGATGTGCAGACCATCGCCCAGGCGGTCGCCCGTTTCCGCGGCGACACCGGCAAGTACCCGCGCCTGGCCACGGCGACCGCGCCGGATACTGCCGGAAACCAGATTGACTTTTTGGCGACTGGTACTGGAGGGAATGATAACTGGCCGGTTCAGGTGACAGGGGCCGAGTGGCCAGCCGTCTTTACCAGCGCAGTGGAGGTGAATACTGGTTCCTGCCAAGAGTTCGAGCGGCACCTGATTCGGGGGCTGAGTCACGCGGCCGGAGCCGATAGCATGTACACGCGGGTTGACCCCGCTCAGATGGATGACCCGAACGCGATCGGCTTCCGTGGCCAGTTGATGAACTCCGATCCGACCGATCCCTGGGGCAACAAGTACATCTGCAATGTTGCGGCCCTGGGAAATCCCGGCGTACCAGTGTGGGTGGTCTCGGCCGGGCCTAACGGCATGCTGGAAACCACCATGCCGGACTCCGGGTCGATTGGAGCCTCGGCCTCTCTGGTCGGCGATGACATCGGCTTCCGGGTGCAGTAGGGCCGCAGGCAAGCGTGAATGAGCAAAGGCCGCGGGCGCATCGAGCGCTCGCGGCCTTTGGTTTTTCCACCGGTCACGGGAACGGCAGGGGGCCGGACTCCTGCCGTTCTTAAAGGCACACACCCCGGCCTCGCCCGGAGGGCGAGGCCACCCCTCTCAAGGGGGATCGAAACCGTTTCCACTCAATCGTTTATCTCAAAACCCCAGTCGAAGCGGGGCGCGCGCAAATCCCCTCTATGAGAGGGGTGGTCCCCCGATGCAGTCGGGGGACCGGGGTGTGTGACTTGTCGCTAGCGGGTGGATGGCGCAGGCTTTGGTCCGAACAACCGCCGGCGCAAGTCACGCGGGAGCCGGTAACAGCTCCCCTATCAGCTCGCGGTAGATGCGCTCCAGATTGTCCGCCAGCGCCTCCCGCGAGCCGCGGGCGGCCACCAGCGCGGGGCCCAGCCGGGCGGCGCGCTCGCGCAGGGCGCGGTCGGTGAACGCTCGTTCCAGGGCCGCGGCCAGGGCGGGGACATCCCCGGGCGGGAACAGCAGGCCGCCCACGCCATCCTCGACCCAGTCGCGGTTGGCCGGGATGTCGGTCACCACCGGCAGGCAGCCGCAGGCCATCGCCTCCAGCAGCGACAGGCTCGCGCCCTCGGCCGGGCTGGCCGACAGGTACACCGGGTGCGCGGCCAGCAGGCGCGCCAACTCCGGCTGCTCCAGCCGGCCGGTGAAAGTCACCCGGCCAGTTAGGTCTTTTTCCTCAGCCCGAGCCTCCAGCGCGGCCCGCTCGCGGCCCTCCCCGGCCAGGGTCAGCTGCAGCTCCGGGATTTTTTGCGCCACCAGCGAGACGGCCTCCAGCAGCTCGCCCACCCGGTAGAGCGGCAGCAGATTGCGGGTGCAGATCGCCCGGGACTGCATCGTGGTCTCGGGCGCAGTGGGATGGAACAGGGATAAATCGACCCCCATCGGCCGGGTGAGGATTTTTCCCGCGGGCACCCCCAGCCGTTCCAGGGCGGCGGCGAGCGGCGTCGAAACACAGTGCACCCGGTCGGCCCCGCGCGCGACAGTCCGGAAGAGCCACGCGGCGATCCCCCCGCGCTCCGCGGCCAGGCGCTGGTCCGAGCCATGAACGGTGAGCAGAAAAGGCTTGCCGGTCAGACGCGCCGCGGCCAGGCCGATCAGCCCGGCGGGGAAAGCCCAGTGGGCGTGGACCAGCGAACAGCGTTCCCGGATTATGGTGCCGACCCGCGCGCGTCGACAGTCCCATCGCAGAAGGGAAGTAAGGCGGATATACGGAAGGCGTTCGTATTCGATCAGCAGTTTTTGGGCGGAAAGAAAGGGGAAACGCGCGACACTGTGTAGCGCTCATGGCGTTCACGAGGAAGGCTTTCGCGGTAGATCCGCGGGACCAGGACATGGGAGCGCCAGCCGCTCGGCCAGGTCCAGCGCCATCCGCCGGATGAATACCCGTGGTATGAATCCGCATGGTCGGGCCAGGCGTTGGTTATCACGAGCACGGGGCGGGACATGTCGCAGCCTGTCATTTCCGGGGTGGCTGACGGCGCAGAAGCAGCACTTCTTTCTGGGTCCGGAACAGCTCCCGCTTGAGCAGGGAGACCTGGGTGCTGATGAAGGCGAAACCCGCGATCTGAATACCGGTCAGCAGGAGAATGACGCTGAGCCAGACGATCGGGCGGGTGGGGTTCAGTTTTTCGATCCAGTACAGGTAGAACAGATATCCGGCAATCCCGCAGCGCGGCAACAGGTCAGCCCCAGGCCGACCACTCCGAAGAGCAGGATCGGGCGCTCGTAGAAGGAGAACATCAGGTGGCTCAAAGCGGTCATCCTGAACCTGAGCTTGCTCTTTCCGTGTTTGCGGCCGGCCAGCACTGCCGGGATTTCCACGATCCGCAGGCCCGAGGCCTCGGCCTTGGCTACTATTTCGAGGTGGATTTCCTTGCTGTCGCTGTAGAGCTCGATGCAGTCGAATACCTCCGGCGGTAGGCCCGGAATATTCCGGTAAGGGTCCAGTAGCGCTTGCCCATGGCCTGGCGCAGCAGGATGTTGCCCGCCCGGCTGATCAGCAGGCGGAAGGGTCCACTCCCTCGGTGCGGCCGCCCGGCATGTATGGGCTGGCCAGCACGATGTCCGGGTGCATCCTCAGCTCGAGCCGCTCGACAAGCTCGCAGGATCTGCTGCGGGTGATAGCTCATGTCGGCATCGATGGAGACGATAATTCTCCGCGAAGCCGCGGCGAAACCCGTCCTCAGGGCATGCCGCGTCCACGGTTGACGGAATGGCCGGCCAGCCGCAATCGGGTATGCCCTCGGCTGCGTAAGTTCGAATGGGCTTCGCGCGTGTCATCCGTGGAGCCGTCATCCACACAGACCAGCTCAAGCCCGCGCTCCGGGCGGCCATCGGCACGGAACAGGACCGAATCCAGGGTCCGGCGGACATTCTCGCCCTCGTTGTACATCGGGATGACCACGCTCAGCCAGGGGCGCGGGACAGGCGGCGGCAGGGTCCGGCATGGCGGCCTCGGGGCTGGGGGGAGATTGCTCGGCGATGGCGCGGGCGGCGCAAGAAAACCAGGCCGGCCCGCGGTCGGCCTGAGTATAAGCGGGGCCGGGCCCGCTGTCAAGACGGCCTCGCGTTCGAACACCGTAATTGCTTGAAAAAGAGAATAGTTTGTGCTAATATATTGCAGTTCCGTTGCACGGGTTTTTCAAGCGCGAGGCCGGGGCCCGGCGCCCCAGGCCCGGATGATGCGAAATCCGTGCCAGCGCATCCGACCGGCGTTTCCCCCACCACCAGTTCGCGAGGGCAGACCCGCATGGCGCTCCGTTCGGCCCAGCCCCTGGGCGAAACCCTGATCTCACAGCGACTGATCACCCGCGACCAGGCTCGACGATGGCGGTCAAGGAGCAGGCGCGTACCGGTAAACGGCTGGGCGAGGTGCTGGTGAGCCTGGGCTTCTGCAAGGAGTGCGACATCTCGCAGGTCGGTGGCGGGCCAGGCCGGGGTGAAGATGGTGGACCTGTCGCACCGCCGGCCGGACCCGCCGCCATGCAGCTGATCGACAAAGAGTTCGCCAAGCGACAACAGGCTGGTCCCCTTAGTTGAGCGGCGATAAGCTGACGGTCGCGATGGACAATACATTCGATGTGATGCTGATCGACCGGCTGCAGGGCCGCATCGGGAAATTCATCAACGTGGTGCAGGCCACCGAGAGCGACATCCGGCGGCGACCGAGCGATTCTACGAGCGGCGAGTCAGCCAGGATGACGTGATCGAGAAGCTACCCTGGCCGCCGAGACGCGGCGCACCGGGATGAGGCAGGTGCACGCCGAGGAGTCGCCGCGGTTAAGATGGTCGAGCAGCTGCTGCTCCGCGGCGCGTCGAGGGCGGGGTCACCGATATTCATATCGAGCCGGACGACAGTACAGTCCGCACGCGGTTCCGGATCGATGGGATCCTGCAGCAGGGCCCTTCTCTTCCCAAGTCGCTTCAATCGCGGTGATCGCCCGGCTCAAGGTGATGAGTAACATGAACATCGCCGAGAGCCGGCTGCCCCAGGATGGCCGGATACGGTTTCACATGGGGCGCAAACAGATCGACCTGCGTGTCTCGACCTTGCCTACGGTCAACGGTGAGAACGTGGTATGCGCCTGCTCGATAAGATCCAAGGTGATCCTGGGGCTGGACAGACTGGGATTCACTCCCAAGAACCTCGAATCTTCAAGCGCGCCATCTCCCGCCCGAACGGCATCATCCTGGTCACCGGCCCCACCGGCAGCGGCAAGACCACCACCCTCTATGCCGCCCTGACCTATCCTCAACAACTCCGAGCGCAAAATATGACCCTCGAGGACCCGGTCGAGTACGAGATCCCGCTGATCCGCCAGGGCCAGATCAACATCCAGGCCGGCTTCACCTACGCCGCCGGGATGCGCGCGATCCTGCGCCAGGACCCGGACGTGATCCTGGTGGGCGAGATCCGCGACAGGAGACCGCCGAAATCGCGATCCAGGCGGCGATGACCGGCCACCTGGTGTTCAGCACCCTGCACACCAATGATTCGGCCGGGGCGTTTCCCGCGGCTGATCGACATGGGAATCGAGCCGTATCCTGGTCTCCAGCTAGCGTCAATTGCGTACGGCCCAGCGCCTGATCCGCAAGGTCTGTCCCGACTGCAAGAGCGAGTACCAGCCCACCGATGAGGACCTGCGGAAGCTCGGGCTGGAGGAAAAGGGCCGCAAGTATAAATTCTTTGCCGGCAAGGGCTGCGAGGAGTGCAGTCGGACGGGCTATCCGTGGCCGGGTGGCGATCTACGAGCTGTTGAGCGTCACTCCGCGGGTAGAAAAACTGGTGCTCAGCCGGGCCGACAGCCCGGTGATCAAGGCTGCCGCGATCGAGGAGGGGATGACGACGCTGTTGCACGATGCCCTGATAAAGGCGGTTAACGGCCAGACCAGTATAGAGGAAGTACTTCGGGTTACCTACGCCGGTATTGAATGACAAGGGAGGCGCTGGATGCCTGTCTACCAGTACAAGGCGGCGGAGAGAGCGGCCGAGACGGTCAAGGGCACACTGACCGCCGAGAGCGAGGACACCTCGAGAAACCAGCTGGCGGACAGCAGCCTCTATCTGATATCGGCCAGTGAGTCCAGCGGTAAGTCGAACGGTTCCGCCCGCGAAGCGGCAATGGCGGCGGCCATCGGGTAGTCCGGGCCAGGGTCAAGCGCCAGGAGCTGATCGCGTTCACTGTGCATCTTTCCACGATTATCGGCGCCGGAGTGCCTATCCTGCAAGGCCTCGACGATATGATCGAGGAGACCGAGAATCCGCGTTTCCGCGGGTGGTCCGTGGAATCCGCCAGTCAGTGCAGGACGGCAGCGGTATCTCCGAGGCCTTCTCCCAGTACCCGGATATATTCAGCGAACTGTATATCGCGATCCTCAAGAGCGGTGAAAGCACAGGCCGGCTGGACGACGTGCTCAAGGAGATCGTCAAATTTCTGGAGTGGCAGAGCGAGCTGATCGCCACGATCAAGCAGGCTACCACTTATCCTATCATCATGATATGTGCGGTCTCCGGCCTGATCGGCATAATGTTCACCTTTGTCCTGCCACGCTTTCTCGGCATTTTTGACGGTTTCAACATGCCGTTGCCGTTGCCCACCCGGGTAGTGATTGTAATCAGCGGGATCTTCCAGAATTTCTGGTGGCTGATGCTGGCGGCCATAATCGGCGGCGTGATCGGCCTGCGGGCCGCGAACAAAACTCCCGGTGGACGGATGGCGATGGACCGGTTCAAGCTTAAAATTCCGGTTTTCGGGGATCTGATCCGCAAGATCGCGCTCAGCCGGTTCGCCCACTACCTGGCAACCCTGTTCGGCGCGGGAGTAAATATCCTCAATGCCCTGGAAGTAGTGGAGCGGGTGGTGGATAACGCGGTGCTGGCCGAAGTGATACGCCGTGCGCGCATACAGGTGGGGACTGGTCGGAGTATCTCCGGAGCGCTACGGGAGAGTAGCGAGTTCCCGTCGATGGTGGTGCGTATGGTCGTGATAGGCGAGAGTACCGGTAATCTGGAGGAAACCCTTCAGAAAGTGGCCGATTATTATGACCGCGAGGTGCCGCAGACCGTCAAGAGGCTGTTCACGGTGCTCGAAAGCGCCATAATGGTGGTCATGGGTGTCGTAGTTCTTTTCGTCGTTCTTTCGATTATTCTGCCCATGATGTCGCTGCAGCAACTGGCCCATTAGGAGGGCTTGCCATGAGGAGCGACCGGCGCGGTTTCAGCCTGCTGGAGATCATCGTCGCCATCGCCGTGATGAGCATCCTGGCCGCGGCGATCGTCCCATTGGCTTTCCGCCAGATCGACCAGGCCCGTTTCACCCGGATGAGCCAGGATTTGCAGGCGATCTACGAGGCGACCATGGGCTCGCCCAGCGAGAACTACTTCGGCTATGTCGGCGATGTGGGCGGCCTGCCGGACTCGGTCCCGCAACTGCTGGACAGTGTCGGCCTGGGCCCGGGCTGGAACGGCCCCTACCTGTCCCGCGGCGCCAGCCTCAGCCCGCGCGACCTCTACGGCAACCCCTACGTGGTGGACACCGTCCAGATCAGGGTGCGCAGTTTCGGGGCCGATGGGGCGGACAATGATGGCGGGGGCGACGACCGGTTCTACCCGGACAACGCCCTGAGCACCTTCAAGGGCCAGCTCGAGGTCCAGGTCTATATCAACGGCAGGCTGATCACCGATGCCACCTCCGAACAGGTCAGCGCCCAGATTTCCTATTACGTCCTGGGTGTCCAGACCACGATGATCCTGCTCTTCGACTTCAGCCGGATGGTGTTCGGGCTGAGCGCCCCGCTGCACCAGGGAATCCACGAATTGAGCGTCAACGCCGCCAAGGCCGTGGTCGACCCGCCCACCAGCGTGATCCAGCGGGTGACGATCCTCGCCGGGAGCACCAGCCGGGTCCAGGTCTACCTGGAGGATGCCGACTACCCGCTGCGCGCGGACACCGATATCAACGGCAACGGGATCCCGGACCGGATGGAGGACAACGACGGCGACGGGGTTCCCAACAGCATGGACCCCGACATCGATGGGGACGGGACGCCGAACGCGATCGACCCGGACTCGCTCAATCCGCTGATTTCCAATCCCGGCGGCTCGGGCGTGGCTCCGATCGTCAGCAACGTCACCCCCAGCTTCGGCCAGCAGGGCGCCACCAACATGCTGCTGACCATCGACGGGCAGTATTTCTTCATCGACGCCACGGTCAACTTCTCCAGCAGCGGAATCACCGTGATCGGCACTCCCACCTGGGTCTCGGGCAGCCAGATCCAGGTGAACGTGGACATCGCCGCCGGGGCCCCGACCGGCCTGCGCAACGTGACCGTCACCAACCCGGGCGGAGCCTCCGGCACCGGCAACAACAAGTTCGAGGTGCTCGCCGCCGGCGGCACCCCCAGTCCGCTGATCAGCCAGGTGGTGCCCGCCAATGCGGCCCAGGGCGAAAGCGGGCTGCTGGTGACGATCCAGGGGCAGAACTTCATCAGCGGCTGCGCGGTGACTTTCAGCAACACCGGGATCAGCGTGGTCAGCACCAGCTTTGTCAGCACCAGCCAGGTTTCGGTGACGATCAACATTTCGCCCGGCGCCACGCCCTCGGCCGGCACCCTGCGGCTCGCCAACCCCGGCGGCCAGTTCGCCGAATCGGCGTTCACTGTCACCTCGGTCCGGCCCTACATCGCACTGATCAACCCGGCCCAGGCGCGGCGGCAAACCCAGAACGTGCAGATCACCCTCACCGGCAGCGGGTTCCTGGCCGGATCGCAGGTGACCTCCGGGGCAACCCAGTTGACCATCGATTCGTACACTTATATCAGCCCGACCGAGTTGCGTTTCCAGGCCGATTGCGCCAACGTTCTGATCGACCGGGAAGTGCCGGTGTACGTCACCAACCCCGGCGGCGCCCAGGATACGACATACGTTCACTATCACCCGGAACTGAGGCCCCGATGCATCCCAAGCGGATCATCCTGGCGGTGGTGGCGGCGGTGGGGATCGGCTTCGGCGCCTGGAACTGGATGAATTTCTTCCGGAACCAGGCTCCGGCGGTGGCCGGGGAGCCGCTCCAGGCAGTCGTCCCGCTCCCGCGCCGGAGGGTGCCGGCTCCCCGTCGGACCCCGCCGCGACAGCCGCCTTGCCCGCCTCCCCGGCGGCGGACCAGCCCGCGCCGCCCGCCCGCCCGAAGCTGCAGTTGCCGGAGGGCTTGGGCGCGACCCGTTTCTGAGCCCGGAGGAGATCGAGCTGATCGCGCGCGGGGAGTTCCAGCGGGAATTTCCGCCCGCGCCCGAGGCCCCGCCCGCCGGGGGACCGCTGCCGGAGCTGCGGCTCACCGGCACCTTCCGCAACACGGTGACCGGGGATTTCCGGGCGGTGATCGACGGCCGGGTCTTCGATCGCGGCGACACCCTCGGCGAGGAGCGGATCGCCGAGATCAGCGGCAGCTCGGTGGTGCTGGAGCGCCAGGGCCGGAACAGGACCATCGGCCTGAGCCAGGGCGCCGCCGGGCCGGGAGCAGGGTCAGGCATCCGGCTGCGGCAACGGCCCTGAGCCCCGGCCGGCCGGGACGATCGGAGCGCATCGGACTGTCGGAACGAACCTTCAAGGACTCCAGATGACGGATAAGCAAGGCGCGCGGCCGCAACCGGCGCGAAAATCGCCTCCCGGGCAGGGACTGGCCCAACGGCTCGGCTTGGCCCGCAAGGGCGGCCGGGGATTGATCGGGCTCCAGGCCGCCGCGGACCTGCTGCGGGTGGTCGAGATCGACCGCAGCGGCCGGCTGCCCCGGATCGTCAATTTCTCGATCGATCCGTTGATGGACAACCCGGCCGAGGCCGCGGACCAGTTGCTGGGGCTGCTGCACGAGAAAGGGATTTCCACCCGGCAGGTCCAGGCCGTGGTGGTGACCCGGGATGCCGAGTTGCGCCAGATCAGCCTGCCGGTGCTGGCCAAGGGGGAGATGCAGGCCCTGGTCCGGCGCGAGCTGAAAGAGATCGTGCCGGATGCGGCCGGCGGTGAGCTGCTGGCTTACGATTTCTGGTACGACCGGAGTACCCGGAAAGGGCGCAAGACCGAGGTGCTGGTCGGGGTGGCGCCCGGCATCGGTCCAGCGCATCCTCGCTGATGGAGCTGGCGGGCCTGGACACCAGCTCGGTGACCCCGGTTCCGCTGGCGCTGATCACCGCGATGGGCGCGATGGGCCAGCGCTACCTGGAGAAGGT